>JAKSDQ010000264.1 GCA_022360015.1 Cytophagales bacterium | reverse complement strand
GATGACATGATAAAGGAGGACGGGCGTTAATTGCTCTTTGCTCAGGTCGTCAATGCCTCGCACGCCTAAAGTCCTGAACAAACGGTGAAAGGCGGCATTAGTGGGGGCAAAAACGGTCAACGGCCCGTCTCCTGAAAGTGCTTCAACTAAATCAGCTTTGATAACTGCCTCTACTAAAATGCTTAATTCTTTATTGTCTGAAGCAATATCCACAATCGTTTGACTCCGGACATTTTGACTGGTTAAGGCAAATGCGCTAATAATCAAAAGCAACATGAATGCCACTGGCCTGGGATGGAAATAGGGTAATTTTAAGTTCATTTTGTGTGGTGTTTTAAGGTTTTTAAAAAGCAAAAAGACAATTTTTTGTGGTCGACTTCTTGTTACCTTAAACACCCTTCGGGTTTGCAGGTTTTTCCCGATTCTCCAAACTGTCAAAAACCAGGCTTCAACCAGAAATGATTTGCCCTGAATTGTAGATACGATTAAAACTTGCCAATCTTTAAGGTGAGGAAATAGTTGAGGTTATTAAAATCTTTATTTTTTGTATCGACCAGCTCAAGATCCTGGGTAAACCTTTTGGTTACACCAAAATTCATTCTAAAGTGTCTGGTTACATTTATCTCCATACCCACACCGGGCTCCACATACCAAAATACGTCATCATCTATCAGCTCATTGTTGCGTCTTATTCTTTCGTTTTCCCAATCCTCGTGATACCCAAGCCAGCCGGCACCCGATGCGATGGGGAACGTGATATGTATTACGTTGTTTGAAAATAAAACCGGTTCTATAAACAGCCCGCCATATCCACCGAGAAGAATTGCCTTTTCATCCGGGTCGGGATCAATATTTTCAAATTTGGCAGAAGGGATGATGCCCTGGACCTCAATGCCAATAGCCACGGAGCGGTTGATGATCCATCCCCCACGTAACCCCATCATCGCGAAGGTTTTATCCTTAAATTCCGAGGCCTTGAACATCACCGCTCCAAAAGCGCCGGAATGGTGACCGGAGCCGGTTAATGTTTTAATATCACTTTGTCTGTCAATATCCCCAATGGGCTCACTTTTATACGTTTGGGCCACAGAAGCTACGCCTGAGAATATCAGCATAAAAAAGAGTGTTAAAGTTTTCATAATTCAGTATGCTTATGTTCAATATATTTTGAGTTTATGCTAAAGACATGAACCCGTGGTGAAGGTTTCCGGTAAAAGGTAAAAATTTGAAAAAATCTCAGGTATGCCCATCAGTTTAACCACACAAAATTGCACCATTGCATTGTGACCATCATGCTTGAACCACAACAATTATCTTCGTGTCTTGGTGCCTCCGTGGTGAAAAATGGTGAACCACAAAGGCACCAAGACACAAAGAGACACGAAGAATTTTGTATAAAACATTGTGCAACACCCAAGGGACGCTTGCGCCGGGTGTTGATAATTTCCCTGTGATATTATATATCCTTGATGACTTCAAGCCAGCCGGCGGCTTTACCTTTTGGCCTGACTACTACCATGGGAATGGTATCGTTCATCTGAATTAACCTTTCTGCCATGCTGCCAATAAACAATGCTGTGGATGCTGTGCGGCCCTTGGCACCGATGATTACGAGGCTGGCCTTCACCTCTATGGCTTTTTCATAAATATCGGCAACAGGGTCGTCGTCATTGTCCAGAGAGTAACAATCTGTAATTTTTAACCCCTGCAGGTCGATTGGCTTGATGAACTTTTTAAAATCTTCCTCGGCGTTTTTCTTCATGATCTGGCTGAATTCCTCATATGATTTCCCTGTGTAGTGATAGCCCACCGGTACATTGTACACGTTTTGACAAATGATCTCGACCTCATTTTCCACCCTGGTGGCGATGGTGATGGCCTGTTCCAAAGCATTTTGAGCGTAATGTGAAAAATCTATGGGGACCAGGATTTTATCAGACCGGAGATGACTGTTTTCAGGAACAATCAACAGTGAACAAACCGCCCGTCTTGCCAGCCTCTGACTCAAAACACCACTACCCTTTAAATGGTTTTTTCTGCCCACGATAACCAGGTCAATGTCGTATTTTTCATTCATCTCCAGAATCTTCCTGGCAGGCTGGCCATTTTCAACAATGCAGATTTTGTTGATGTCAGTATCTCCCATTTCCCTGGCCACTGATGTTTCAATCTGTTGTTTCCGTTCGCACAAGGCATTTTCAATAATACCGGGAAATTCTTTCTCGACTTCGGGAGGTATATTCCAATGCCTGATAACATTCACAAAATAAATGGTGTGAGTATCTGAAGCCCTGGTTATAAAGGAGGCAAATTTTAAAATGGTTGAGTCCAACTCGCTACCATCCAGGGCGACTAGAACTTTATGTAAAGGATACATGACCGGAAATGGAAAGTGTTTTGTTAATAATTTTGATAAACTGAAAGAATAAACTGCAATTTAAAATCATTCATGAGAATATTCATTTAAAAAGTCTGCCAACATTTCAAATTGCTCTTTGGAGTGGGTGGGGAAATTAGCTATTCTCAGGTGCTTATTTTTAAACTGCCCGTATCCACTGCCTATCACCATGCCTTTTTCCCCTGCCTTGTCGATAATTTTTTTACTGTCAATGGCTGTTTTCGCCACAATCACAGTTTTAGAACGGTATTTGGGATTGATCACAAAAGGTTCCATAAGCGGATGGTTTTCTAATAAATTGTAGGATAACGCAGCTTTATATTCGGTCTCCTTGCGGATTTGTGTTATTCCTTTGCTAAGCATGTCTTCTGCCACTTTTCCTAACAAATACATGCCCAAAACATTGGGTGTCTCCGGTGTTTGATGGCGTCCTGATTTGGATAGAAAGGAAGGAATACTGTGATATGAACCGATAGAAAGCCCTGAGCGTTGCATGGATTTGGCTTTTTCTATCCCTTTTTCATTAATGATCCAGACTCCAAGTCCTGCAGGCAAGCCGAAGCCTTTCTGTACTGAAAAAAACAATGAGTCAATCCTGTTAAAATCAAGGTCTATATAAGGAACGGCTGACACAGCATCTACTGCCATCAATTTATCGGGATGCTGGTCTTTTAAAGCATAGATATCTTCCAATGGCTGAGCTACTCCGGTACTTGTTTCGTTTTGTGTAACAGCTATTAACTCCACCGACTCCGGAATGTTTGTTTCCGAAGGGTCGATGCAATGGCCGGGCTCCACTTCTGAAATCACCGCATCACGGCCCAAATCGCGGGATATCTCGTAAAACCGTCTGGAGAAGGCACCATTTACCAGGTGAAAAGAACTATTTTCAACACAATTCTGAATGAGTCTTTCCCAGACCTCTGTTGCCGAACTGGTAAAGAATATTTCAAATTCTCCCGGCACATTCAGAAGTTCCCTTAATTGGCCTACTGCATGGGAATAAATGTTTTCAAATTGCTTGCTGCGATGGGAAATAGATGACACCTGGGATTTTAAGGCATTTTTGACATGCCCTTCAACGGTGTAATACAGTTTGGATGGCCCCGGAGTAAAATATATTTTATGCATATGGATTCTGAATTATTCTGAACTTGGATTGATACGGTTTAAGTTGTAATGTTTAAAGGCCACCGAAAAAAAGTAAATTAATGGCAAAATGAGTAAAAGTCCCGCCATCAAAAACATATTACCAATACCAATAATTTTGGCTACGTAGCCCAAAATTATTGATCCCAGGCCGATGCCCATATCGGTGGCCGAATAAATAGTTGAGTTGGCAACCCCCCTTCTGCCGGTATCTACAAGGTTGGCAGTCATGGTTAAAATGGTAGGCATGATCAGCCCGTTACCAACGCCGGTGATAAAACATGCCAGCAAAAATAAAGACTCGGTTTTGGTTTGCGATAAAAGCACATATCCGAAAATCGTAATCAAAAAGCTGATTAAGATAATCAGACCAGGTCCTCTTTTATCCATATACTGTCCTGAAAATGGCCTCAGGCAGGCTACTCCGGCGGCATAGACCAAAAATACCAACGGAATATTGCTAATAGTTAATTCCTTTGCATACAAAATGATAAATGACATTAATCCGCCATAGGTCACTGCCGTCACCAGCATAACCAGCGTGATGTGCAGCACTTTTTTTTCAAACACATTATTCCAGCCTAATTTTTTTGTGGTTTTAGGAAATTTGATATAACTAACCATCAATGCCAGTAGCAAAGCCAGCATGGCAACAAAGAAGGTTGAGATAAACAACATTTGAAAGTTACTTTTCTCCAGGATGCTTAGCCCCACCAAGGGCCCGATAGCCATCGACAAAGTGATGGAAAGGCTGAAATAGCTGATGCCTTCACCCCGCCGTTTTACCGGCACCAGATCTGAAGCAATCGTAATGCCACCATTGGTAATTACACCCCAGCTCAGGCCATGTAAAATTCTCAAAACCAGCAAGGAAAAATAGGTGTCTGCCAATATGTATAACCCGGAAATCAGGACATAGATCGACAGTGACCATAGATAAACCTGCTTGCGGCCGTAAGTATCCAGGGCATATCCGGCTATTGGCCTGATCATCAAAGCAGAAAGTGCGTAGACGCCAATTATGTAACCAACGCGGCTTTCATCCTGTCCCAAATCATTGACCACAAAAAACGGCAACGTCGGGAGAAGAAAATAAAACCCTGAAAATATCAGCAAATAGGACAGCGTATGGATAGCAAAATCCCTGTTCCAAAGTTTTGCCTTTTTTGTTGTTGTTATAGTCATCGTGGCAATTTCGACCGGCAAATATACCGCTAAATACTTTTAAGAATAATAGTTTCCAAAACTATTTACGGTAATTGGGTCACCATGTATGGTTTAACTTGTAAAATATTTCTTGAATAGATACAAATGCGCTAGCTTTGTAATCAATAACCGGGTTTTAAAAAAATTCAGAAAGATATCCCACTTGAGTCTGGACAGTTTTTTTAAACCTAACAATTTAGAAATAACGGGTGACTTCGTCTTCAAAACCGGGCCTCACCCTGACTTGTCGGGGCCTCGTAATGCCTATGGTATTGCAGGATAACAGTGGATTGTTGCGATGCACGGATAGCCTAAATCTTGTCTTTTAGGGGTTTAAATTTAAACCTTTGGGCTCTTGTGGGGCTTTTTCAATTTTTATTTCTTTCCTTTCCGCCTCTCTTTATTTTACTTAAAACCTCGATGGTCCGTCATGATTTATTATCTTCGTGAGGTAATCCTATTAAAACTATCTTACCATGAAAGCATTTTTTTATACCCTGTTTATGATTTCCCTCTCATGGGCCTGTGTTACTTCAGGTCAGACCAACCAGCCGTTCAACTATGATGATGTTTTTCAGCTTGAGTACGCTTCCGGTCCACAGATATCACCGGATGGCAAGCAAATCGTCTATGCCAGAAATTTTATGGATATAATGGACGACCGGGTAAAATCTGATTTATGGATCACCGATTTTGAAGGGGCTGATAACCGGCCTTTGACTACCGGTAACCCGAATGATTATTCACCACGATGGTCTCCGGATGGAAAAAAACTGTTGTACCTTTCAAATAATAATGGCAGTACGCAGGTATACCTGCGGTGGATGGATACCGGACAAACCGCCAGGCTGACAAACCTGATCGGGAGCCCTGGTAGTCTTAGCTGGTCACCTGATGGCCGTTGGATTGCCTTCACCATGTTCGTTCCTGCAAAAAATCAGGCCTTACCAACCATGCCAGCAAAACCTAAAGGGGCTAGCTGGGCGCCGGCAGCAAAATACATCGATCAACTTATTTACCGGTCCGATGGAAGTGGTTTCCTGGAGCCTGGTCATACACATGTTTTTATACTGCCCGTGCATGGAGGGACGCCAAGGCAGATCACTTCCGGAAACTACAACCACTCCGGTCCGATTTCCTGGACCAATGATAGTAAATCTTTGTTGTTTTCTTCCAACAGAAATAAAGACTGGGAACTGGAACCACTAAATTCGGAAATTTACCAGGTTAGCATTGCCACGGGTGAAATCAAGGCACTGACCGGCAGGAAAGGTCCGGACAGGTATCCTTTGGTGTCGCCATCTGGGAAGCAAATCGCTTATCTGGGATTTGATGACCAATACCAGGGCTATCAGGTGACCAAACTGTATGTAATGAATGCGGATGGCACTAACGCAAGGTTATTGACCGGTTCGCTTGATAGAGATATTGAGGCACCGAGGTGGAGTGCGGATGGCAAAAGTATTTATTTTCTGTACGATGACCAGGGTAATACAAAGCTGGCCAGTATTTCTATGTCCGGAAAGTTGCAACAGCTAACAGCCAATGTAGGAGGTTTATCTTTGGGGAGACCTTATAGTGGTGGCGCTTTTTCCCTAGCTGATAATGGAAGTTTTGCCTTTACACAAACCACTCCGTATCATCCGGCAGATGTGGCGGTTGGTGATAAAAGTGGCAAAGTAAAAACCCTCACGAACCTGAATGACGACTTATTCGGTTTTAAACAATTGGGAAAGGTCGAGGAAATAAAATACCCTTCTTCCCACGACCAGCGCGAAATTCAGGGCTGGTATATCACCCCTCCCGGTTTTGATCCCTCCAAAAAATATCCACTGATCCTGGAGATACATGGTGGCCCCTTTGCCAACTATGGGGACAGGTTTTCCACCGAGATGCAACTGTATGCGGCTGCCGGTTATGTGGTGTTGTATATCAACCCCAGGGGAAGTACCGGTTATGGAGGGGAGTTTGGTAATCTGATCCATCATAATTATCCTGGTGAAGATTATGATGATTTAATGTCGGGCGTTGATGAAATGATTAAAAAAGGTTTTATAGATGACCGGAAGCTATATGTAACAGGGGGTAGCGGTGGCGGTGTATTGACAGCCTGGATCGTTGGAAAAACCAATCGTTTTAAGGCGGCAGTGGTAGCCAAGCCGGTAATCAACTGGTACAGCTTTGTGCTTACCTCGGATGGCTACAATTTTTTCTATAAATATTGGTTTCCCGGATTGCCCTGGGATCATCCTGAACATTACCTGAAAAGGTCTCCGATTTCTTTGGTGAAAAATGTGACTACTCCCACGATGCTGCTGACAGGAGAGGTTGATTACCGTACTCCCATGTCCGAAACGGAACAATATTATCAGGCACTGAAATTGCTAAAAGTAGAATCTGCCATGGTCAGAATTCCGGGAGCTTCTCACGGCATTGCCCGGCGCCCGAGCAATTTGATTACCAAGGTGGCTTACATCTTAAAATGGTTTAAGGAGCATTAGCCACCTGAATCCCTTAGTGCCTCTTTGTGTCTTGGTGCCTTTGTGGTTCACCATTTTTCACCACCAAGACACGAAGGCACAAAGGAGAAGGGTTCCGGGGCACGAATTAGTAAAGGACACGGAACCAGATGGTACCCTCGATGGCCTTCATTTTTTTGATGACCTCCTTGTTGTAAGCCTTGTCGATGTCGGTGATGACATAACCAATCGTTTCATTGGTCTTCAAATACTGGCCAACGATGTTCGTTTTAAATTCAGCCAGAATATTGTTGATCTTTGCCAAAATGCCAGGCATATTATGATGAATATGTATCAGACGATGCGCATTTTTGAATTCCGGTAGTCTTACATTTGGAAAGTTTACACTGTTGGTAGTGCTTCCCGTATTCATGTAATCCATAATCTGCCCAGGTACAAAATGGGCAATGTTGACCTGTGCTTCCAAGGTGCTCCCACCTATATGAGGCGTAAGCAAGGTATTGGGAAGTCCCTTTAACGCCGTCTTTAATTCATCTTTGTTGCTTTTGGGCTCCTCGGGAAACACATCAATTGCCGTACCCCTGACTTTGCCGCTTAAAATGTTTTTTTTCAGTGCTTCAATGTCCACCACCTGGCCCCGGCTGAGGTTCAGAAAAATTACCCCGTCCTTCATCTTTTCAAACTGAGGATCACTAATGAAGTTTTTGTTTTCCTTTCGTCCGTCGACATGCAGGCTGATCACATCAGACAGGGACAGCAACTCATCGAGGGAGTTGCATTTAGTGGCATTCCCAAGCGTGAGCCTGTCTACCAGGTCATAGTAATACACGTCCATTCCCATATTTTCTGCCAGAACAGATAACTGGGAACCAATGTTACCATAGCCGATAATGCCAATTTTTTTTCCTCTGATTTCATAGCTGTCCTTGGCAGATTTATCCCATTTACCCTGATGCATTAACATCATTTTATCAGGTAAATTCCTCATCAACAAAATGATTTCAGCAATAGCCAGTTCCACTACTGAGCGGGTGTTACTGTAAGGGGCGTTAAAAACTGTGACCCCGTTTTTCAGGGCTTCTTCGAGATCGATCTGGTTAGTACCGATGCAGAAGGCACCAATGGCGATCAGGCGATTGGCACTTTCCAGGACTTTTTTGGTCACCTGGGTTTTGGACCTGATCCCTAAAACAGAAACATCCCTGACTTTTTCACACAGTTCATCTTCATCCAGTCCAGTTGGATGTTTTTCCACGGTATAGCCTTCTTCCTTTAAAATTCTAACGGCATCCGGGTGTATATTTTCGAGTAACAATACCTTAATTCTGTTTTTGGGGTAGGATAGGGCTGTATTCATTTTGTTAACATATAAAACTTCGTCCAAACTCGGAGCGATATGATCTGCTTTTTGTAAAACCGGTGTCCTTTCGACATTTTCCGTGAAGGCATAAAACATATTGGCCAGACCGCCTGCTTTAATTTCGTAGTCATTATAACCGTCTCCAATGACGTATACTTCCCCGGCCAGTTTCAACTTTTTTATTACCTCGACTTTTCCATTGTTTGAGGACAACTCATTGCTGGGATCAAAACCCACAATGTTGCCTTCTGCGTCGAATTCAAATTTGTTCGCAAATACATTTTCTTTCTTAACGCCATATTCTGTTACAATGGGGACAATAAAATCGCTGAATCCGTTAGAAATAATGTAGATATGGTCGGCGTGTTCTGAGAAAAATTCTTTGTTTCTCTTAAATGAGGTGGAGACTTTCTCTTTTAAACGGGTAATTAAGTGTTCGATGTGATCTTTTTTAGCTTCCAGCAACTTAATGCGTTCATTCAAAGACTGCCTGAATGATAGCTCCCCTTCCATACAGCGGTCAGTAATCGCCTTGATTTCTTCCAGTATGGTATCTTTTTGATCATTGGTCTTCAAAGATATTTCTCCCAGTACGTCCAGGGCTTCCACTTTGGTGAAGGTGCTGTCAAAATCAATGACGAAATACTTCTTATTTTTCATTGGAATAAGTGCTTCTCGCAGAATTTTTCCGCAAAATTAGTCAATTGTAACGGATGATTAACCACTAATCATTTGAATATTTGTAAGAATAGCAATATGATAGATTTGAACCTTGTATCGGGGATATAATTAAGAAATTCGCAATGAAAGCTGTGTTAAATGTCAAGATTAATAATTAACCTGCTTTAATGCCCCCGATCGATCATCCCAAAATAGGATCTTCCACTTGCACCACCGATAGTAAAATCTGATTTTTCAATAGTAAGGAAATTCACTGCTCCGGACAGTATGTTATTTCCTTCTGCACTTAAGGATCATTCGTGCTGCCGTTCGTGATATAGCGGTTTAAGTCGATGGAGCATTGCAAAATACTGAACATCTCCAAAACCGTAATGAAAGTCGTCTTTGAGCATGCTGCTTACCAGTTTCATTTTCTGCTCATAGTCCTGAAGGTCGGAACCTTTTTGAAAATAACCTTTATAGCTATCGACAATGTACCGGACCCGGGTCTCCCAAAAATCTCGGGTGCCGATTTCACCCTGTACAGACCCACCACAAATCCCGGGTGAAATGGTTAGCAACACCCGCCGCCATCATAAAAGTAGGTGGAATCGGAGGTAAATATATCTTTTCGGTCCAATGCTGCCAGGGCGCCGGCGGTTTTGTCACACACTGCCAGCGGCATGTTTGGTAAGAGTACATGGCCTTTTCCATCATCAAAATACTCCTGATCTCCAAAGTAGATAGCGGTTTTTCCCGTAAAAACACAGGGGCCATCATCGGGCATCGGGTCTTTGATCGCACAAACTTCGACGCTCTCAATAATGACCAGCTCTTTCGTATTGTACTGATTGGGTGACAGGACGCGGTAAGGCCTTTTGGCCCTGATTTCAACAGTGCCGAAACCGCAATCGGTAATTAACCGGATATATGCATTTAATGGAATGGCCCCTGTCAGGCACATGGCCCTCAATCTTTCGTCATTCCTGAGACTATCCGACATGGGTGTCTCGCAGATAGGGTCAGAAAGTACCAACCTGCCGTTAGGTTTTAGCACCCGATACATTTCCCTGAGTGCCTGCTTCAGATCTTCGGGTTTAAATATATTGAAAAGGCAGTTTTGCGCCGCCACATCGATGGTGCTATCTTCTATAGGCAAATGCAGGGCATCGCCCCTTCTCAGGTCGATAAATTCAGCATTGAACCAGGGATTCAGCTTTTCTGCCTCTTTGAAATTTGTTTTTGAGGCTTCCAGCATTTCTTCAACTACATCGATGCCTATGGTGCCACCGGGGGTTCTGTTGAAATATGAAAACTGCAACAATTCCATGCCTCCACCCACTCCTACATATAAAACGGTGGGATTA
Organism: Cytophagales bacterium; assembly: GCA_022360015.1. Classification (GTDB taxonomy): domain Bacteria; phylum Bacteroidota; class Bacteroidia; order Cytophagales; family Cyclobacteriaceae; genus Agaribacillus. The sequence goes on along the minus strand of JAKSDQ010000264.1, from coordinate 83,618 downwards.
TTTACCAGGTCCCTGGGGTTAACCGTGCTTCCGCAACCGTAATTCATGTCCAACATAATTTTCGGAACTTCCAGATCCGGCAGTTGCCAAACTGGTGTGGTGGTGCAGCACAGGCCTATATCAGGATTTTTGGCGGCTTCTTTGTAAATATTTTTTGTGGTTTCTAAATAGGATATATCTGACATTCTTTCTTTTTTATCGGTAATAACTGATTTATACCTGTAATAACTGAAAAGTACGAAAGATGGGTTTTTGTAATCCAAACAATCTTATCATTTGTCAGGTTCCCGACCTAAACTTTTTTAAAATATGCTGTGGTTATGAAGTTTCCTGTTTCACGAATAACCGGCCGGTACCTGAAGGAGCTTAATCCGGAATTGAATATGCTGACGACCGCCTCTGCGGAACAGGCCCGTGCAGACGCTCTCAAAGTAAAAAATGGAGGTGTTGCTGATTTTATTCCGGTGATACCTTCAACGATGACAAAAACCTATTGAGGATCCCCCTGCCTGTCAGGCGGGTGGAAGGACGCCCGGAACTTCAGGATTAGCATCAAGGTTTTTTTCAGTAAAAGATAAACCAGTAACAACACCTTCTTATGTCTTAGTTTTTCAGAATTCTATCCGGTAACTTAAATTTGGAAATAAACCAAGCTGCTCATCCGTCCGGATGGCCATGGGGTCTGCCTCGTAAAACGCTTCCGGTACATTAATCTTCCGGTAAAATTTTGTATGTTGAGGGCTATGATATTTGCATGCTTTGGCTTGTTTCTTTGGTATCTTATGCCGATGTCCATTCGTCGGCAAAATGATTGAGATTGGGTACCTCGATGCCTTAATCACCATTTCTTCCATCTGCACAAATGACTCCCGCAATTCAATGTTCAGTACTACTTCCTTTCCTGACCCTACCGATAACTCCGGCATGTTGCTTTCTTCATAGCCTATGTAGGTTATCTTCAGGTTATGCCTGCCTACAGGTACCCGTGTAATCCTGAAATTTCCCCCGGCATCTGTGATAGCGCCCAGCAAAGGATCAGTACCGATAATTATAACATTAGCACCGATGATCGAAGAGCCGGATTGCCGGTCAACAACTTTACCGCGCACTGTTTGTGTAAAGTTTTGGCCAATAACACTGGAGATAAGCCACGTAAATGCGATTATAAAAAGTAATTTTAGCAGAAGTTTCATAACGTGAAGTCAATTTTCTTTGGTATAAAATTTGATTCAATGACAAGGTGCCATTACGAAGGTTTCCAGTAAGGTTAAATTTTTGGTTTTCTTAATATTATGGCCGATTCATCGTTTTATGGTCGAATCAACTATATTTAAGCCCAGTTACTGATAATATTTTATGCAAGTTTTTAGTCACCACTTTCGTGTTTTTAATGTTTTTTTTACTTTCCTATGGCTTGCAGGTGGCCTTTTGCTAGTTACCTGTAGTGATGAAGACGATTCTGAAATACAGTTTACCCCGGCACAAATCGAAAGGCTTTTGGCAAGTGACAGCACCAAAAGCTGGAACCTGATAAGCAAGGAAATTGACGGTCAGCAGGTTATAATCGATGGTTGTCAGTTGGAAAATGCATTGATATTTACCCAGGGCACCGGGGAGACTGCCAACATCCTGGTGTTTGACGACTCATGCGAGGAAGACAAGATACTGGACGGATACTGGGAAGTAATCAACCAAAGTGATCTTCCTGTTACTGACACATTACTTTACCTTTTTAATCCCGATACTTTATTTCAAAGCGAAGATTCGCTGGTGGTGGACCATGATACTGTTATAAATATCGTTGACAGGATCACTTCCCGGTTTTTAACGATATCAAGGACCGAAATGATCAACCGTATTTCAGTAGCGGTTAAAGAGGATTACGAAGTGCATCGACATCGCTAGCCGGAGGTGGCTCTTGCACACCCCAAAATTCTCACCACCCTCTGTGCCTCTTTGTGTCTTGGTGCCTCCGTGCCTTTGTGGTTAACCATTTTTTACCACGAAGGCACCAAGACACAAAGAGACACAGAGGTTTTAGCCGATAAAATAAAAATAAAGGCCCATGTTTGAGTTGTGCAACATCAGCAATTACAGACTGGCCTCGTTTATCAAATTTAAAATATGACAGGCCGCAATACCTGCTGTCTCTGTTCTTAGCCTGTGGTTTCCCAGACTGACAGTCTGAAAGCCAAGTCTGGTGGCATTGGCTACTTCTTCGCTGCTAAAATCACCTTCAGGACCGATTAAGACGAGGTATTGTCCGTCTTTTTTTGCCAGATTGATTAAGTGGGGACTCGGTAAATCATCCAGGTAGGCGATATATTTTTCGGATTCTGCATGGTGTGCCAGGAGGTCAGAAAATGGTATCGGCTCCGAAATTTCAGGTGTCCTGGATTTCAGGGATTGCTTCATGGCACTGATTGCCTTTCTTTGCAGACGATCAGTCCGTAGCGTCTTTCTTTCTGATGTCCGGCATAAGATAGGCGAAATCTTGTCGATGCCCAGTTCTACTGATTTTTCTACAAACCATTCCAGCCTGTCGAGGTTTTTTGTCGGGGCGATGGCTATGTGAATAAAATAAGTTTTAGCCGGTTCCTGTTTTCTTTCAACGATTTCGAAAAAACTTTTTCCCGGGTCGGGCCTTGTAAGCCTGCAGGTATAAATGCTTCCTTTTCCGTCGGCAACATGGATAAGGTCTCCCTGTTTTAACCTCAGCGCTTTGACGCAGTGACCCGATTCATCGGTATCGAGAAAAGTGTCACCCGCATCAATATTAGGCTGGTAAAACAAACGCATGATAAGGTACCCTCAACAAGATGAAAGGGAACAGGAAGCACCCAAAAGTTGTCAGGCAGCTATTCTTTCCGGAAAATCCGCATTAACGCTTTTGCCCTTTCTCATTTTAATAATTCCCAAAAAGTTAAAAAGCTTTATGAATTGATAGGTAGGATCGATTTCATGCCATCTGATCCCACCAAAATTGGGGCTGCCACCGTTTTTGTGGTGGTTGTTGTGATAACTTTCACCCATCATCAGAAAATCAAATGGCAGAAAATTCCTTGATGTGTCTTTCGTTTCAAAATTTCTGTAGCCATACTTGTGCGCAAACCAGTTGATGATCGCTCCATGTATGGGAGAAACGGCAAATTGAATGGGCAATAATAAATACATCCACCAGTGTGTGGCAAATTGCACATAGAAAAGGATATAAAGCCCCCCCCAGAAAATTCTCGAAGGCCATGACCTGGCCATTTTATCGAACCATGTCCATTCCGGAATATCTTTAGTAAACCTGGGATCAACCACCATTTTTTTATTGGCAATAGCTGAATAAATCGTTTTAGTTTTCCACATCATTTTCCAGATACTTTCATCGTAGCTTGGGGAATGCGGGTCATTTTCGGTGTCAGCATAGGCATGGTGCATTCTATGCATAATTCCATAACCGTAGGCACTCAGATAATTGGATCCTTGAAAAATCCAGGTCAACACAAAAAATACTTTTTCCATGGGTTTTGACATGGTAAATGCTCTATGGGCAGCGTACCTGTGCAAAAAGAATGTCTGAAAGAACAAAGATAAATACCAGTGTGCTATGAAAAATGCAATAACAATCATGCTCCAATTTTTACGAGTTTACTTAATTTAATTTCCCGGACAGCAAGTCCCTTTTATATAAGACAACGAAATGTTGAGTTTGTGACAAAAGTGTGATAAAAATTTACGATTAAATGTTATTTAATTTTTGGGAGATGTCTTTTTTCAGGTTGTCTATGAAATTTCCCACTTCACCGAACGTGCAAGCACTTTTAAATTTTTCAACGAATTGTGAGTGAACATCGAGATTGACATGAAACCGGTCTTTTTCCTGATTTAGCTTTTCTTTAGCCCTGCAGAACAACTGCCTGCAATGTTCTTTCTTTTTATCCAGGATTTCTGTCAACTCGCCATAGTCGAAATTAAAAATCTCCCTCAAAATAAAAACGGCCCTTTCGGTCGGTTCCAACTTTTTTAGGATAACACTAATAGCTTCGGAAAGTTCATTTTTCAGGTCAAAATTGGGTAATTCAATTTTGTCGATAAAGGAAGGGTGGTTGATGGCTTCCAGTAAATTTTCTTTTGTTTTATTAAGCTGTTTGATATGATTGAGGCAGGTATTTGTTACGGATTTAATCAAATAGGCCTTTGTATCATTAATCTTTTTTTGTTCTGTTTTCAACCATTTCAGAAAGGTATCCTGCACGATATCCTCCGCATCCATAACAGTACCGACCATTTTGTAAGCAATGGCGTAAAGCAAAGGCCCGTACAATGTTATTGTTTCATTCTGACTCACATCTACATATTTTACGTGCAAAGCTAAGATTTTATTTAGTCTTTAACTATTAAATCATTAAATTTTCAACAAATTCGGTCAAACACTTAACGCGCCACCGGTTTTCGCAAAATTTGTGAGTCATGGAAAAATATTTTTTATTCATATTGTTTGGGGCTTCATTGGGTGCCTGTAACAGGAAGGAAGAAAATAAAGGATTCCTGATTAACCAGGTAACACAACTTTCTTTTCCCAACGGAAGCTGGATAGATCTGACCTATGATTTTGATTATCAAACGGTCTATTGGCCTACTTCCGAGGCTTTCAAACTGGATACCGTATTTGAAGGACAAACGGATAATGACTACTATTATTCCGCCTTCAAGTTTAGCACAGCCGAACACGGAGGAACACACCTGGACGCGCCGGTTCATTTTTCTGAAGGGAAAAAAACAGTGGATCAAATTGATATTGATCAGCTTAACGGCCAGGCTATGGTGATAGATGTGTCAGGAAACTGCCTCGATAACCGTGACTACCAAATCACCCGGCAGGATATCGAAAACTGGGAAAAGGAAAACGGGCGTTTGCCTGAAAATTGTATTCTGCTCTTTAAAACCGGCTACGGCAAATTCTGGCCTGATAAAAGCAAGTACATGGGCACCACGTTGTCGGGGCTGGAGGGTATCCAAAATCTGCATTTCCCGGGTATTGCACCTGCCGCGGCAAAATGGCTGGTTAACCAGCGCAACATCAAGGCAGTTGGCCTTGATACGCCGAGCATTGATTATGGGCAGTCAAAATTATTTGAGACTCACAGGATACTCTTTGAAAAGAACATACCGGCCTTTGAAAATGTGGCTAACCTTGATTTACTGCCGACTAAAGGTGCTTGGGTGATTGCTTTACCTATGAAAATTAAAGGTGGCAGCGGTGCTCCCTTACGCATTGTGGCTCTGATCCCTTGATTTCCGTTAGCCGCCCACCATCATATGATGATTTGTTTTTTCACAAACCTCTTTCAACCGGACTAAAAGTGTACGTATATTTTTTCGGAATTTGCTTTTTAAAACCGGCAGCATGATCCATCCAATGACAGGTTTGGGATGAATATGGATCTCAGCCGATACCATGGTTCCTCCATTTTGAGTTGCCAGAATATAGTAAAAGGCAGCTTGTTTTGCGACAGGTAAATCGAGAATGTTTTCCCCATAAACCATTTTACCCTCGCCGAAGTGGTTACTGGTTGTTTCGAAATTCAGTATCTGATTGCGGCCAATGACACAGCGGTGCCTGGTACCAATGCGGTTGACCCGGTTCTTCTCATATTCGAGCTTTTCAACCCCCTTGTTCCATTCGAGCCTGTAATTAAAATTGGTTAATTTTTCAAACACCGTTTCTACCGGAATCTTAATGAAGATTCGATCGGTGATTGGATTTTTCACTTTTTTCTGAAGGGGGGGCGGCGGCGGATCTTCCACCCATTGGTGTAATGGCTGTAAGGGGGCATAGTGATACACAACTTCACCCATGTGCTCATAGCTCACAGTACCTTCTTTGTACTCCAGCCACGCTTCGTTGCCTGTCGACCCGATCCGGTAGCCATTTGATTGAAAGGAGTCGGTTAAAAGCAGGTATTCCTTTTCAGGCACATTGTTTTTCAACAACCGGTGCACCAGGATCAGATCTGCGCCAAATGGTTTTTTCTTGTCTTTAACCGAGGTAAAACCTATTTCACCGATGTGAATGATAAATTTAAGGGACAAATTAATAGCAGTACTGCAAGCACCACAGGAGCAGATCCTTTTTGATTCATAGGATCTCAGGTGGTTATGGAAATCCAGGAATGTTTTTTTGACCTGTCTGATAATTTCATCCGGCTCTGGCACAGAGTTGTGCTTGAAAAACAAGACCGCATCACCTTCTACTTCTGCCACTTCCATACCCATTATATTAGAATCAATGATCAATTCCAGCAATTCTGATATAATATGTTGGCTATGCTCTATCTCTGTTTGCTTCACAAAATTTGTAAAACCGGTAATATCAGGGATAAAAAGCAGGGAATGATTATTTTCACCCATTACTTCATAGTTTCAATCATAAAAAACGGGCTGGCGCCTTATTGGTTGTTTTGTGGATTAATTTAATGTTGCCTACTTGAAAAATTTTGTTCCATAGTGCTTGGCAATGAAATTATTTTATTCATCAAAAAAGTTTTATTTTCACGGTGAGAACCTAATTTAACTTTTTTGGTATGAAAGCAAACTCTAATAAACCATCCCCGGTAAACAGGCGTAGATTTATCCGGGATTTTTCACTGGCCGGTGCCGGCTTTATGGTTGTACCCCGCTATGTGCTCGGCGGAGAAGGGTACGTAGCACCGAGTGACAAGTTGAACATTGCAGGTATAGGTGTCGGTGGCAGAGGCTGGGGTGTCCTGGAAGGTGTTTATAATGAGGGCACTGAAAATATAGTGGCTCTTTGTGATGTTGACGATGCCAGGGCGGCAAAAACATTTGAAAAGTACAATAAAGCGGTCAGATACCGGGATTTCAGGGTAATGCTGGAGAAACAAAAAGACATTGACGCGGTAGCGATCGCTACCCCGGATCATACACATGCTGTCGCAGCTATGGCCGCCATGCACCTGGGCAAACACGTTTATGTGGAAAAACCTTTGACCCACAATGTATACGAGGCGAGAATGCTGAGGGAAACGGCCAAAAAGTATAAATTAGTTACGCAGATGGGTAACCAGGGGGCTTCCGGGGAAGGAACCTGGAAGACTGTAGAATGGATTGAGTCCGGAGTGATCGGTGATATTACCAAGGTGCATTGCTGGACCAACCGGCCTATATGGCCTCAAGGTGTTGCCACGCCTGCCGGTGATCACAAAGTACCTGATACACTGGACTGGGATCTTTGGTTAGGGCCGGCTAAGTTCAGGAATTATCACCCGGACTACCTGCCATTTAAATGGAGAGGATGGTGGGACTATGGTACCGGTGCGTTGGGGGACATGGCCTGTCATATCGTGGATGTGGTATTCCGAGCCCTTAAATTGGGTTATCCTACATCGGTAGAAGCCAGCGTTACGGCGGTTTATGAGCGTGATTTTGTCCTTGCCAATTATGGTGACAGCATACCGCCTTCCACAAAAATTCATTTTGACTTTCCGGCAAGGAAAGGAATGCCTCCGGTAAAACTGGCATGGTACGATGGCGGAATCAGACCTGAACGTCCCGATGAGTTAGGCAATGATGAACAAATGGGGGATTGGAATGGTGGAGTCATTTTTGAAGGTACCGAAGGTAAATTGATGTGTGACACTTACGGTGACAACCCAAGGCTACTGCCAACCAGTAAGATGAAAGACTTTAAGCCCCCAAAGCCAAAGTATCGCCGAATTGAGGAGGGACATTACCAAAGCTGGGTTAATGCCTGTAAAGGTGGTGAAAAGCCGGTTTCTAACTTCGATATTGCCGGACCTCTGACCGAAATCATATTGATGGGTAACCTCGCTGTGAGAAGCTATAACCACAGGGTTTTGAAAGAAGGAAAAAAACCTACCGACTGGAATCCTTGGGAATACCCTGGCCGTAAGCAATTGGAGTGGAACGGTAAGGCTATGAAAATCACAAACCTCGACCTTGCCAATGAATTTGTAAGCAGGGAATACAGAGAGGGCTGGTCTCTCGGAGTCTAACAAAACTTAGTGCCTTAAAATAGCGCAAGCGTCCCGTGGCTGTTGCACCACGTTTTCGACAAAATTCTTGGTGTCTCTTCGTGCCTTGGTGTCTTTGTGGTTCACCATTTTTCACCACAAAGACACGGAGGCACAAAGGCACTAAGTTAAGGGTTGTTTTTGGCTCATCCAGCCTTGTACTCATTTAATTGACAGACCTACCCGACACGGTCCTGCTGTGCACTTTGAATTGATTCAGCTTTTTGAGATTTACCAACAGCATTGACTCGGAACTCCGGGCAGCAAGTTTGAACTCCTTGCCGTCATAGTCAATGGTTGCGGTATTATTTTTCCAGTCCCTGGCGAAAATCGTGTAAGTGCCAGCTTTTCCGGGGTTTAATCCAAAAACAAGATACCTGTCCGGGCCTTGTTCAAAACTAATACCAAAACGCTTGCCATCGGAAGAGTCTACCAATACCCCAGGCGTAAGCGGGTTGATCACAATTTGTTCTATTTGCTTACCATCGATAATTTTTATTTCTCCGGAAACGATCTCACTGGTACTTTTACCCAATTCCCGGAATAGCACAATCCTGTGGGAGTTGTAAAACTGAACCTGCCTCAACTGATCCTGATCCAGCCCTGTTTCCCTTTGCAGCCTTTCGGAATACGGAACCAACTGAGGCGTACAGGAGGCGGTAACGGCAAGCAGGATTAAATAAAGTGTGAAATTCTTCATGTTTTTAGCTTCAGTATAAAAAAACTATCCAGGCAACCAATGTTCAACTATGATGCCAATTTCTTTTGTCGCGACATTGACTAATTGATGAAATAACCGGTAATTGAAGTACAAAGTCTTGCATAGTTCGTTTACTTTGATTGAAATTTAAATTAAACATTAATCACCTGGAAATGAAAAAAAATATTATCGGACTTTCTATGATGTTGATTATAGGCAACATAGGCTGTCAAACGCAAAACAAAGACACCGTTGTCACTGAAACCACTGGAGAAAAACCGGAAAATGCAGCGAAGTATGAACATATACCTGATGAACTGTTAGCTGGGCTCAAAGCCCATGGCGGAATTGATTTATGGAAAAAATACGGCCAGCTTAGCTATGTTTTAATGAAACGAGGGACTACCGAACAACTGGTGACAGATTTACACTCCCGGAAGGTGCTGCTCACCTTGCCAGACTACAAAATTGGCTATGACAGCAAAAATGTTTGGATTACGCCCAATAAGGCCGCAATGGGTGGAGGCTCCCCCAGGTTTTACCATAATTTAAACTTTTACTTTTTCGCTCTCCCTTTTGTATTGGCCGATCCTGGTATCAAATATGAGGTGCTGCCTGACAGGGAAATAGATGAAAAAGTTTATGACGTGGTGAAAATATCATTTGATGAAGGAGTAGGTGATGCTTCTGGCGATTATTATATAGCCCACTTTGATCAGGAAACACATCAATTGTATCTTTTACTTTATACGGTAACCTATTTTTCAGGTGAGTCCAACGAAAACTATAATGCCATCATTTACCATGAGTGGCAAAATGCCGGGGGATTGTTGGTGCCAAAACTCATAAAAGGATACAAGTATGCAGCCGGTGAAATTGGTGAACAGCGTTATGAAGCCAGGTTCGAGCATGTGGTTTTTGAAGAAAACACACCGGCTCCATCCCTGTTTGCTATGCCTGAAAACGCTGAGATTGATTCATTGAAAGCTGACGCCTGATACCCGGATATTATGAAGACAGTTAAGGTAGCAGTAGTCCAGGCGGCCCCTATTCTCTTTAATCTCCGAAAGACCCTGGAAAAAACGGCTATGCTGGTGGAGGAAGCTGCCGGCACCGGGGCACGCCTGGTTTTGTTTCCGGAGGCTTTTATTCCGGCCTATCCCAGGGGATTTACTTTTGGAACGGTGGTAGGAAGCCGGACCGATGAAGGCAAAGCATTGTGGCTCAGGTATTGGGAAAACGCTTTGGAAATTCCTGGCAAGGATATGGAATATCTTGGCGCCATTGCGCGGAAACACAAAATATACCTGGCCATCGGTGTGATTGAAAAGGCCTTACAAGGAGGAACATTATATTGCACCTTACTTTATTTTTCCCCTGAGGGTGAATTAATGGCAAAACACAGAAAACTGAAACCCACTGCTGCAGAAAGAATTATATGGGGTGAAGGGGATGGTAGTACTTTGAGTACGGTAAAAACCGATTTCGGGGTATTAGGAGGGCTTATTTGCTGGGAGAACTATATGCCCCTGGCGAGAATGTCGATGTACAGGAAAGGGGTTCAGGTTTATCTGGCACCTACTGCAGACCATAGGGATCTATGGCAGGCCACCATGCGGCATGTTGCTGCAGAGGGCAGGTGTTTTGTTTTAAGCTGCAATCAATTTGTAACCAGGAATATGTATCCTGAAGATTTGCCCGTCATTGGCGAACTGCAGAATCAGCCGGAGATCATGTCAAAAGGCGGCAGTGTGATTATTGACCCGGAGGGAAAAACACTCGCAGGCCCGCTATGGAATAAGGAGGGCATTCTCTATGCCGATCTGGATATGCGTGATCTTTATAAAAGTAAAATGGATTTTGATGTAACGGGGCACTACGCAAGACATGATGTATTTCAACTATCTGTCACCCATCAGCCTGAAACGGTCGATGGATCCGGCTAAGTTGTAAAGCCATTCAAATGCCTTGTATCATTTGTCCATTCAATAGAGAACCGCTTGCCGGAATAATTGATTTTATAGAGCCCGAGGTTAGTATGGGGGAAAGTGTCCATGTATCTGAGGTGGTAATTCAACAATTCGCACAAAAGTATTCTCATCGCCCTGCCGTGCATGCAAATAAGAATGGTTTTTTCATCGGTTTGGGTTATAATATGCTTCAGGGCTACCTTCTGCCGGCTTTGCACATCCAAAGGGCTTTCGCCACCGGCAATACCCAAGTCAACCTGACCGCTTTCCCAGGCAGAAGTTACTTTCAGATAATAGTCATGGTCTTTCTCAGAGAGGGGCATTCCTTCTTTTTCACCCCAGTTAATTTCATTTAACCCGCTTAATCTTTCATAAGGAATACCGAGATCGAGGAAAGACTGTACCGATTGCAGGGTACGTTGCAAGGTGGAAATGTAAATTTTATCAAAAGAGATATCCCTGTAGGCCTTAAAAAAAGCCGTAGCTTGTTGATAACCGGTTTCATTCAGCGGCGCATCGATGCCACTGCCCTGTACCATGCCCCGTTTGTTGTAATCGGTTTGGCCGTGCCTAATCAAATATATTTTTTTGCTTTTCAATTTTAATTTACATTTGTGCGAATTTGGGCGCAAAATAAACTTTTTTTAGATTAAACACATATGATAAACCCGAATATTACTGTAGAACAACTAAATGCTTTGAATAAAAATACAATGATGGAGCATTTGGGTATTGAATTTACTGCGATAGGAGAAGCATTTATTAGCGCCAAAATGCCTGTTGATCACCGAACACATCAGCCTTTTGGATTGTTACACGGAGGGGCTTCCGTAACACTGGCGGAAACACTGGGAAGTGTAGCTTCGTCATGTATGGTGGATGGCACAAAACGGTTCTGCGTAGGCCTGGAAATTAATGCCAATCACCTCAGGGCAGTAAAAGAGGGTTATGTATACGGAACAGCCAGGCCGGTTCATCTCGGTAAATCCACGCACGTATGGGAGATCAAAATTGAAAACAGTAAAGATCAACTCATATGCATCAGCCGGATTACCATGGCAATTTTAGATAAAAAATAGGGTATGGAGCATTTAAAGGAGTGGGAAGTAATAAAACAACACCTGATTAATGGTAAAAGCCATAAAACAATCGTAAAGTTTTTTGATTTTGCACTTCATAATAGTTTATCTATTGCGCTATGGCGCCAGCCCAGGCAACTGGAAAAACACCTGATTCTGGATCTGACCGGTGAGGTTAATTATGTAAAAGCCGATCTCGAGGAGTTAAATGATGGCTTTATTTTAAGCCCTTTCTCCAATAAAAATGGTGTCCAAAGTATTTTCATCAACAATCATTTTTATTACAGCACCCGCAACAAGCATTTGGCCATAGCCCCTTATTTAGATAGTTCGGTGCATGGCCGTCCGGATTTGGAAAAGTTGTTAGCAAGCCTGGGCGAAAGCTTTATGCAACCGGTTCTTCCTAAAACTCCTTATCATGTAAATCCCTCATCACCGAGCGATTCAAGTAGTAAGGCACATTATATCGATACAGTAAACAGCGCGATAGAGGCGATCAACCAGGGAGTATTTACAAAAGTTGTGCCCGCACGTATGGAAAAGATAACGCTGGACGATAGCTTTGATTTGGTAGCGGCTTTTGAAAAGGCATGCCAGCTTTATCCTAATGCGCTTGTTTCAGTGGTTTCTGTTCCTGGTATCGGCACTTGGATGGGGGCCACCCCGGAAGAGCTGATAAGTTTTAATAAGGCAAAACAATTTAGTACCGTCTCCCTGGCAGGTACTCAGAAAATCGATGATGATACCGATCTGATGGAAGTAGCGTGGCGACAGAAGGAGATCGAAGAGCAAGCGATGGTAAGCCGGTACATTATCGATTGCTTCAAAAAAATCAGGCTGAGGGAATATCAGGAATATGGGCCCAGAACTGCCCGTGCAGGCAAACTGGCCCATTTAAAAACCGATTTTGTGGTAGATACCATTGCTACTAATTTTCCGCAACTGGCCACGGTAATGCTTGGACTGTTGCATCCTACATCTGCGGTGTGTGGCATGCCGAAAGCGCCGGCCACGCAGTTTCTGCTGGCTCATGAAAATTTCGACAGGTCTTTTTTCAGTGGTTTTTTGGGGCCGGTCAATATGTTTGAGGAAACTCATTTGTTTGTAAATATCCGGTGCATGCAATTATTTGGCAAAGAAGCAATACTTTATGCCGGGGCAGGTGTTACGGCAATTTCTGATGTTGAAAAGGAGTGGGAAGAAACCAATCTTAAATGCCAGACAATGCGTAAAGTATTGCATTGAAGGTGACATGTTAACGCTTATACCATTGACATGATGTATTGGCGCATTGTTCCTGAACAAAGTCTTTTTCTCATTCTAAATCCTGAAAATTGTTTTATATTTTTACGAGGCTTTATACAGGCACTCCATGATTTTACAACCCATAGTTGATATTGCAGAGATTTGCGCCAGAAAAAAGGTGTTAAATGCGATACTGTCTCCCGGTTCCCGGTGTGCCCCGCTTACCTTGTCTTTTTCCAGGCACCCCGCTATTGACGTCAAAACCGTAAGTGATGAGCGTTCGGCAGCTTTTATAGCTCTTGGCATGGCACAAATGTCTGAAAAACCCACTGTTTTGGTTTGTACCTCCGGCTCTGCTGCCCTCAATTATGGCCCGGCGGTGGCAGAGGCATTTTATCAACAGGTGCCTTTATTGCTCCTTACGGCCGACCGGCCACCGGAGTGGATAGACCAACTGGACGGGCAAACCATTCGACAACCTGACATCTATGGCAATCATGTGAAGAAAAGCTACCATTTACCTGTAGCATACAACCATGCAGATGCCCATTGGTATATCAACAGGGTGATCAACGAGGCCATTAATCTGAGTCAATCTTTCCCTCCCGGGCCGGTGCATATCAACGTGCCTGTACGGGAACCTTTTTATCCCGAAACCAATGAAAAACTAACCTACAATCAAGAAATAAGGGTGATAGATCAGCACTATCCGGCAGTTGGATTACCGGATGAAATGAAGAACATCCTGCAGCAAAAACTCAAAACCTTCAAAAAAACATTGATAGTGGCAGGGCAGGGCAGGGCAGATGCGTCACTATTGTCTTTTCTGGAATCATTTACCATCAGCCACCACATTCCGGTAGTCGCCGATGTCATTAGTAATTGTCAATCATTAGAAAATGCCATCATACATCAGGACGCGTTCCTGGGGATAAAAGAACAAACATTATTATCACAACTGGCACCGGAACTCTTAATAACTTTCGGCCAATCAGTTATTTCCAAACAGCTAAAATTATACCTCAGGAAATACCGCCCTGCCAGGCACTGGCATATTCAGCCCGGTGGTGAAGTCGCTGATACTTTTCAATCACTAACGGATGTTTACAGAACTACTCCCGCTGAGTTTTTCAAAGCATGGTACACCTCATCCGGGCCCGCTATGGTAGAACAAGAAAGCTATCTGAAGCAATGGAAAAATGCGGATCAAATGGTTGCGCAGTCCTGGGGCCGTCATTTCCCCGGCCATACTTTATCTGAATTTGCCGCGGTTAGATCCGTACTCGAGGTAATTCCTGAAACTTCAATTTTACATTTGGCCAATAGTATGCCGGTGAGGTATGCCAACTATTTAGGGGTTCGTGGTAAGGGGGTGGAAGTCTTTGCCAACCGGGGAACCAGTGGTATCGATGGGAGCGTTAGTGTGGCAGTGGGGTGTGCCCTGGGGACGGATAAAATAGTGACCCTCGTTACCGGTGATATGGCTTTTTTTTATGACAGGAATGCTTTTTGGAATAATTACCTCCCTTCCAATCTGAGAGTGATTATTTTAAATAACCACGCAGGAGGTATTTTTGGCTTAATCAAAGGGCCTGACCGGCAGCCTGAACTAGAAGAATTCTTTGAGACACGTCAACCCCTGAAAGCCAGGTATTTATGTGATGAATTTCACATTGAATATCGTTACTGTGACGATTTTTCATCTTTGCAAAAACATTTAAAGGGATTCTTTGAAGATGGCAATCAGCCAAAAGTACTTGAAATAGAAACTGATAAAAAAATTAATAAAAAATTTTTCACTGAATTTAAATCATCAATAGAAAAAATATATGGAAACTAGTTTTGAATGGAAAACAGTCAAGGAATTCGAGGATATAAAGTTTGAAGTATTTGATGGAATTGCCAAAATAACTATCAACAGGCCTGAAGTGTATAATGCCTTTCGCCCGGAAACAAACATAGAAATGATCGAAGCTATGGACATGGCCAGAGAAAGGCAGGATGTGAGGGTGGTGGTGTTGACTGGAACCGGTGACAAAGCCTTCTGTTCCGGTGGCGACCAGAATGTTAAAGGTGAGGGGGGATACGTAGGAAAAGACGGGGTTCCCAGGCTCAATGTACTTGATCTTCATAAGCGTATCCGGTCGCTTCCCAAACCGGTCATCGCCATGGTTAACGGCTATGCCATAGGAGGAGGACATGTATTACATGTGGTTTGTGATCTGACCATTGCCTCAGAAAACGCCAGGTTTGGCCAGACCGGGCCCAAGGTTGGAAGTTTTGACGCAGGTTTCGGATCTTCTTATCTGGCCAGGCATGTAGGGCAAAAAAAGGCCAGGGAAATCTGGTTTTTATGTGAGCAATATACGGCCGCCGAGGCAGAAAAGATGGGAATGGTTAATAAGGTTGTGCCGCTAAAAGAACTGGAGGCTACCACGGTTGCCTGGTGCAGGACCATTATGAAAAGAAGCCCTATGGCTGTAAGAATGATTAAAAGAGGCTTGAACGCCGAACTCGACGGACAAGCGGGGATTATGGAACTGGCAGGTGATGCCACCTTGATGTTTTATTTGATGGAAGAGGCGCAGGAAGGAAAAAATGCCTTCCTGGAAAAACGTGATCCGGATTTTGATAAATACCCCAAATTCCCTTAATTCGACAATGTTAGACCTGCCACCTGCTTTATCATGGATCGAACTGTCCCAAGCGCGATATTGCTCATTCATTGCCCTGACCAAAAAGGAATCATTGCCAGGGTCACTGAGTTTTTAAGCAGAAATAAGGGCAATATCATCGACCTGGATGAACATGTCGATGGACATGAGAAAATATTTTTTATGCGGGTGGAGTGGGAGTTAGAAGGTTTTGTGATCCCCATGGAGCAAATTTCAGATCGTTTCAGAGAGGAAATCGGGGATCGGTATCAAATGGTCTGGGCGCTTCATTATAAAGGCACCAAGCCCAAAGTCTGTGTGTTTGTTTCTAAATATCCCCATTGTCTGTACGATATTCTATCGAGGTATCAATCCGGTGAATGGAGCATTCAAATTCCCCTGATCATTAGCAACCATGACCATCTTTCAGACATTGCAGCCAGGTTTGATATTCCATTTTATCATATTCCTATAAACCGTGACAATAAACAAGCCCGGGAGCAGTATCAGCGATCATTACTTAAACAACATGAAGTCGATCTGATCGTGCTGGCCCGTTATATGCAGATTTTATCGGAAAACTTCGTCCGGGAGTATCCCAATAAAATCATTAACATTCACCATTCGTTTCTGCCTGCTTTTCCGGGGGCAAAACCTTATCATTCCGCTTATGCCAGAGGCGTGAAAATTATTGGTGCTTCCAGTCACTATGTAACTACCGAACTGGATGAAGGTCCGCTGATAGAGCAGGATGTGGTCAGGGTGAGCCATAAGGACTCCATTCAGAGCCTGATGAGAAAGGGGCGCGATCTTGAAAAGATTGTGTTGTCCCGGGCCATCTGGCACCATCTCCGGCATAATGTTCTTGTTTTCAAAAACAGAACCGTCATTTTCGACTGAACTACTGTGATGATAAAGTCAAAAATGTTGTGCCACTAAGCAATAAAAAGGATGTCTGAAGAAAACAAATATCTTGAAATCAATGGGAAAAAGGTTTTTTTTGACGACCTCATACACATGCGGGTAAGTGAAAAGTGGAAAGACGCGTATGAAAGGGATACTTTACAATTCATACAATCCTGGTTGAAAGGAAAGAAAGAATTTACCATCCACACCTCAGGTTCTACGGGCAAGCCGAAAGCCATCGAAATTAACCGGGATATCATGAAAAAGAGTGCGAAAATGACAGCCCGCGCCCTTCACCTCACTGCGGGAGATACGGCCTTGGCCTGTATCAATGCTAATTATATCGGAGGAAAAATGATGCTGGTGAGGGCGTTGACACTGGATATGCCTCTAACAATTATCAGCCCTGCTTCTAACCCGTTTACCCACCTTAAAGAGGGTGTTTATTTCGATTTCATAGCGCTGGTGCCTTTGCAGTTAGATAACCTGTTGGGAAACGAAAGTTCCGTAAGAACACTTAACAAGGCCAAATCAATCATTGTAGGCGGGGCGCCGGTAGGCAAACACTTAAACCAGGAACTTCAAATTGTAAAAGTACCTGTTTATGCCACCTATGGTATGACCGAAACGGTTTCTCATATCGCGCTGAAGAAATTAAACGAACCTGGCAAGGACCGGTATTTTAAGGTTTTACGGGAGGTAACCATTGGACAGGATCACAGGGAATGCCTGACGATACAGTCACCGGTCACCGGTGGAAAAAAAATAATAACCAATGACAGGGTGAAAATAATCAATGAGCATGAATTCGAATGGCTTGGCAGAATTGATAATGTGGTAAATACCGGTGGTATCAAAGTCCAGTTAGAGGAATTGGAGTCAAAAATTGAAGCATTACTGGCTGGATTAGACCGTAAGGAAAATTTTATGATCTGCGTGAAGGAAGATGCCAAGTTAGGGCAAAAACTGATTTTGTTGCTGGAAGGGGATAAGCGGGAAGAAGACGAGCTGGAGGCTTTGTTAAAAACGAAATTGTCGTATCATGCCCCCCGTGAAATAATAAGTGTTCCGGAGTTTTCCAGAACCGGCACCGGAAAAATAAACCGGCTTTTAACGATGAAAAAATACCTGGATTAAGATCGTTGCCTGCACAATCTTGCAGTTCATAATAAAGCCTTTTATGTCCTTTTGAAGGCACATTTTAAAATATACTAAAATTTACACTAAAATTATTGCTTGTTTTCCGCCTGTGTGACATCAAAATTTTGATGTCACACAGGCGGAAAATTTCTTTCATATGGGTACAAATTAATAGTTCATAACTGTAAGCTTTATTCTGTGATTTGTCACGCAATTATCTTGCATATTCAACAAATTGACTATCCATCAAACGAATTTTTTGGCGGTCATAAGCCTAAAAAGAAAACCACCTGAAAGTCCATTGTAGAACATTACATAGTAATAAAAATTTTATACTTTTGTTCAAAAAGTATTACATTAGCGTAGCAAACGTATTAGTCTTTATATGTCAACCCTCCTTTGTATAAAGCAGTATGTGAGTTCATTTTTATTCCAACAGGTCAATGGGACGGCACAATTCCAGGCATGTTATACAATGAAGTTAAAGAAAAGTTTGGGAACAAAAAACTTAGACCCGATCCGGCCGGTATTGATTTACCCTCATTGAAAAATCCAAGAACTAAAGAATTAATGGTGACACGGCTTACCCAATTTAGTAATGATGGAGACAATGAAATGATTCAAGTTGGCGAAAATCTATTATCGGTAAATGTCAAAAAACCTTATCCACATTGGGAGAAATATTTGCCGACCATTGAGGATGTTTTAAGTAAATATATGGAAATCGCTAGCCCCGAAGGATTTAGAAGGATAACTTTGAGATATTTAAACAAAATTTATGTTCCAATTGAGGATTCAAGTAATTTATCTTCATATTTCAATTTTTCTTTACCTTTACCAAAGGGTATTAATGCTGAAATCTCAGCTTTCAACACATTAAATTGAGATGCCGCATAATAACAAAAGAGATGTGCTATGGAAAAGGTTAATGTCCTTAGTATCTGATAAGGAAGGTTTTCGTTCCATGCTATTTGATTTAAATTTTATCATGAATAAGCCTCTGGGGATTGAATTTGAAAATGTTAATCAGTGGCTGGAGCAGGCTCATGATCATATCAATAATCTATTTGAAATATCGTTAACTGATAAAATAAAGAAAACATTTAATCATGCATCATGAATCGACATTATTAGAGTATCATTCAAATGCTATTTTACCAATATTAGTAGAGGAATATGATCAAAATATAGTAATTAATAGTCGAATTATTAATAAACAAGAAGGAAATCTAGTTATCAAGGGGATCGAAACCTCAGTTTATTCTTCCCAATTTTGGGAAATTAATAGTATAAAAGAATTATACTGGTTCAAAAATGACATAGCAATAGTGTCATTTTTAAAAGAGTACGATTTTTTAATTGATTTTTTGAGAAAAAGCTTTTATCATATTTATGGTAGATTTGAAAGCCCCCTTGTATATATCGAATTAGTTGAAGATGAAGAGGTAAGTAATTGGAAAACTCTCGTTATTACTATTAAATCTGCTTTAAAAGCTCAAGTAGCTCATGAAAAATACATGGACATTTTAAAATCTTGGTTTTATGATCAAGACAAAAAAATTAAACACCTCATTACCATTACTCACCAATCCATATGAGTTTTAAGTGGAAAGATTTTATAAGACTAGCTAAAGAATTAAGTGAAAAGACTACTGATGACGCTGCTATAAGATCATGTATAAGCAGGGCATATTACGGAGCTTTTTGTACCGCCAGGAATTATTGTTTGGGTCAAAATTTTATTCCTTTATCAATTAAAACCAAGTCCATTGTGCATCAAACAGTGCCTCAATGTTTAATTGAATATGGAAAAGAGGACGAATTTGCCATTGCCAATTTACTCAAGTCACTTAGAATTCAAAGAAATAATGCAGACTATAAGGAGTCATTTACAATAACTTCTGCGGATTTGAAAAAACGGATTTTCGAGGCAGAATCTGTGGTTTCTCAAATAGAGGAATGGTCATAATCACTGATATGCCAGAAGGTGATTTGAGTATTATTGCTGGGAAACGGTGACTTGAAAAATTACCCGGAATGATTGAGTCAAAATTTTCTTTGGTTTGATTTTTTCTATTATGGATTGTAGGCATGTAGGTATCCTTAGAATAATGCAATTTCTCTTTTTAGGCGGCTTCGATTTTTGCATAACAATTTGATTATCAAATACTTAATTATTTTCTAAGTCGCCGAGTAATATTAAAAGCCAATATGTCCGGAAGTTGCGTTACAAAAAGGCTTTACTATAGATAAGGAGCTTCTTTACTTTTTATCTTCTGACCTGATCATATAAAGCGTATTCAGTTGAATGGTATTTTTGACGACTAGACTTAAATAAGCGTTAAAACATAAACCAAATACGTTATATTCCAATTGATTAAGATCGTTGCCTGCACACCCTCCTGGTTTGTAATACCAGGTCTCTCATCCCTTCTACAATTTCCTGCATCATTATTTTATATCCACCCATGATTTTGGGGGGAAGATTATGTACGTAGTTGAGGGTGTAATTTAAAACCAATGTCCTGTTTTCCCCATAGGGATAATAAGCAAACACTGCTATGGACATTTTGGAGGTTTTTTGAAACAAAACCTTACCGAAATTGTAGTTATGCTGCAATGTAAGCGTTTTGGGTACCCCCAGCTCAGGATTCAGCTTTTTAATATATTCGATTACAGGAAGTATTTGTCGGTCAGTATAAGGTGCCTGAAAATAGGCAAGACTGTAGTCAAAATCAGGGGCGAAAGTGCCGCACTCGATGTGGTATTCTTTATCATCCACCCTGGTAATATTGTACTTAGGTAGTGTCTGCTGAATAAAGCCTTCATTGGTCAATAATGATTCAGTAAAATAATCGACCTTTTCCTCCATCAGATAAATGGCTTTGTTAAGAATGATATAATAATCCTCTTCTCCTTTTTTACCCCAGTAATCATAAACATCCAATGGTTTAAAATAATACTCGAAATCTTTTGTCTGTCGGATGTACCCCTCGATGGGTTGCATATTTTTATCTCTGATTTCAATATAATACTGCAGGTCATAGTCATTGATCACACGGGAGTTGGTTCCGAAATGGATGTTATTCTCCCGTACTACATTGAGCTGAGAGGTGTATTTTGAAGATGAAAAATTCAGAATAAAAAACAGTGAAATTATGCCGGCCTGGGTATGTAACATATTTCCCTTTTCATTTTGTCATTCATGGATACGAAATAAATAAAGTAAATTGTAAAAAAAACTTTTTTCAGGTATATATCCTACATTAATGACTTTTGAGTTTGATAACTTCCTGTTGAAGATCGATAACAATCCCAGTCAGTTTTTCCAGCGTCATTTCACCGTCAGGTTCAGGGAAAGATACACTGATAAATGCTTTGGCTTCCCATACTTCCAGTACGTCACCAATTTCAATTTCATAGGGGGAATAAACCTTATTATCAGAAACCAAAAATAACTTTCCATTTTCCTCAACATAGTTAAATACACGTTTGTATACTATGCCTTCTTTTCCCGTTACCAATACGTAGGTTCTGCCATTGACAATATCAGCAACACTTTCCAAATACCTGCCGATTACCACCGTTCCTGATTCAAGGGGAAGCATGGAGTCACCGGTGACCTCAAAAGCCCGGTAGGTACTGTTTTTAGGGAGAAAGGGAAGCTGGAATTTGGGCAGTTCCTTCAGGTACTCCGGATCGGCATACCCGTTTAAGTATCCCGCCGAAGCTTTTTGTGGTATCAATTCTATATTCTCTTCATCATGCTGGTCGGTGGTGATGGCCAATACCTTAAATTTCTCGTTTTTATCAGACTGTTCCGGGGGATGAAGCGCAGTTTCAGGTGTGGTTGCTACATTTTTACTGATAAGTGTGTCTACACTTATATTGAACTCTTTCGCGATATTCATCAGGTTATTGAGCCTTGGATCAGCCCGCCCTTCTTCATAGGCTCCCAGTAAAGATCGTTTGATACCAATCTTTTCTGAAAACTGTTCTTGCGTATAACCATGCTTTTTTCTCAGATATTTAATGTTTTTACTGACTAGGGTCATGGGATTGTTGTTCTTGTTGGAATTAGCTATTTACTTTGTAATAAATTCATTAACCTGCTTGAATCGGCTAAATTTAACAATTATACATTTTCAACACTATACTAAACTTCAAAAATCATAAAGTTAGCCCAGTCTTCCTGTTTTTTGCCCAACTGGAATAAATGGGCATGGTAATAACTGCCGATTTTCTGCTTTTGTTTTAACTTTTCCGTAATCGTTTTTACCACATCTTTCAAAGTATCCTCAGCCTCCACCAGCGTGTAACCATACAAACATTTCCGATCGTTGGTATTTGCGTAGAATTTTACCTGGCATTTTCCCGAAGCCAATTTTTTACTGTAAAGCTTCAAACTGAATTGTCCATTGCTTTTTTGTTGTTCATTCATAACTGTGCTACTGTATTAAAATCCACCCCCCTTTCGTCCCCCGGAAGAAGGGTGCTGGTTTGCCCCAGTGTTACCATTTATGCTATAAATATTAGTATAATCTGTGGTAAAATTAGTGAATATCTGAACAAAAAACTAATAAAAGCTAAAATAATTAGCAAAAAACACTTAACTTTAGTTTTCTTTTCAGGAAGAAATGTAGTGAATGATGGAAACTAACAACGAAAACCGATCTATTATTCATATGGACCTGGACAGCTTTTTTGTCTCGGTAGAATGTTTAATTGACAGTAGCCTGAAAGGTAAACCGCTTTTAATAGGTGGTAATGGTGGCAGAGGTGTAGTGGCTTCGTGCAGCTATGAAACCAGAAAGTTCGGGGTGCATTCAGCCATGCCTATGTCTTTGGCCAAGCAGTTGTGCCCTGATGCCATTATCATCTCGGGTGATATGGAGGCTTACACCAGATATTCTCATATGGTTACAGAGATAATTGCCGATAGCGCTCCGCTTTTTGAGAAATCCTCTATTGATGAATTTTATATAGATGCCAGTGGCATGGATCGCTTTTTCGGTTGTTTTATGTGGGCAAAGGAGCTTAGGCAAAAAATTATAAAGCATACCGGCCTGCCGCTGTCCATGGGGCTGTCTGCCAATAAAATGGTCTCCAAAGTGGCAACCGGCGAAGCCAAACCCTGCGGTGAAAAGCGTGTGATAAGAGGTACTGAAAAAGCCTTTCTGGCCCCGATGCCTATCCGGAAAATCCCTATGCTGGGTGACAAAACTGCGCGTTTTCTGAATGATATGGGGATCGGGACAGTAAAGGTTTTACGAGAGATGCCCGTGAATATGCTGGAGCATATTTTAGGGAAAAACGGCCGCCTGATATGGAACCGGGCCCACGGTATCGATCATTCGCCCGTTGTTCCTTATGCCGAAAGAAAGTCAATTTCCAGTGAGATAACTTTTGACAGCGATACTATCAACGTACAGAAGCTCAAGGCTCTTTTTGTGGCGATGATCGAAAAACTGGCTTTCAAATTACGCAAGGAGAAACACCTTACTTCGTGCCTTACAGTTAAAATTCGCTATTCGGACTTTGAAACTGTTACCAGGCAGAAGCATATCCCTTATACATCCTCTGATCACACCTTGATTAATCTGGCGCTGGCGCTGTTTGACAAACTGTATGATCGACGGCTGCTCATCAGGCTTATCGGTGTCCGCCTCAGCAATCTGGTACACGGACATTACCAGATTGACCTTTTTGACGATACCCAGGAGTGGATCCGGCTATACCAGGCTATGGACCACATCAAACACAAATACGGCCAGGAAAAAGTGGTAAGAGCCAACACCCTGGGTTTATCGAAGCGTGTACGTATGGACAATAATGTGTTTATGGGGTGACCCTTGTACGGATTTTCATATTATCCGGAACTACTGAATCTGCTCCAGTGCATTATCAATCAGTAGCTTGAGATGCCTTTTATGGGCAATGGTTTCCAGGTTACCCTGTGGTATCTGTACCCAGTTTTTTATTTGCCAAAGATTATTGATGGCCATGGAACGGCTTCTGGGCGAATACTTATCCTTGTTATTTCCGGTCAGAAGTGCAATAACCTGCCTCGTATAGGTGAGTTGAAGATTCTGACGGAAGGAGTTGACGTCTCCTTTGATATCATCGGAAAAAATAGCGTCGTTGAGATCTTCCATGAATGTGGGTAAAGCATAACTGTTTCCATACAATTCGGAATCACTGATTCTTTGCAGGGTGTGGTGGTGCAACAAATGCTTTAACACACTTTCCTGTATGGCCAGAATCCTTTGGTGTATTTTTGGATCCTCGGGACTGTTAAAATGATTATACCCCCTTCTTTGTTTTTGCAGGTGATTATATAGCTCGTTAGGCACTAAAAAAGCATCGGCGGCAAATACGTAGCTGGCCAGCGACTCCATGGCAAGCTTTTGCTTTTCTTTTTCTACAGGCGTGAAGGGGCTTATTTCAGGATTCTGTCCTGCGAAGGAACGGTCAATGTAAACTCCCCCGATGTACCTTGATATAACGTGGGCTGCGTTATATTGCTGGGTTGTTAAAAGCAGGTAGGCATTGCGAAGCTCATGAAAAGATTTCCCTTCCTTCCGGTACTTGAACAGCAATTCTTTGGCTACTTCCCGGGTGAGTTCTATTCTTTGTACGGCGTAATTGATAGCATCTTTTGACATGTCCCCCACATTAACCCGTGGGTCGATAGCTTTACCTGGCCAGCGCATGTCATCTGCATCATTACCAAAGGCCAGGGTGGAATCTGTCGAATGCGCTAGCAGGCTTTCCAAACCCTCCTCATTTTCAAAGCTTTGATAGCCAAATGCAATGGCCCACTGATCATAAGGCCCTGGTCTTGTCGGCCAGTATTGCCCTTGCTTATCCCGGTCCGGTGAGAAGTTTATAGCCGGATAGTCCATCACAGAACCCACCAACCCCAAACTTTCGGTGACTTTTGGATCGTTTAAATCTGACAGGGTGTGCAATTGGCTGGCTTTCATGTTGTGATTAAGCCCTAGTGTATGCCCCAGTTCATGTAATATCAGGAAGTACAGATATTCTTCTATCATTCTGTTATTATCAAATTCCGATTTTCCAATGGCACTGAGCGCGATCTGCCCAAACTGATTTTGGGTCTGGGCATAGGTGCTGAATGTACAATGCGTATATTGATGGTCTTCTGCGCCTGATAACGGTCCTTGTGACTCGTGAAGTGAGAGCCCGGCTTTTTCAAAAACTTTTTCTCCTTTTAATTGCTGTGACAAGGTAGTGTATTCCAGGGTAATATCAGCCCCCAGAATCTGTCCTGTACGCGGGTTGACAAAGCTGGGTCCATAGCCGCTGAATCTCGGATTTGGGGAGGAAACCCAGCGTATCACATTGTATTGGATATCACCGGCATCCCATTCGGCGCTGTCCGGCTGTTCCTTTATCACTATGGCGTTTTTATAACCAATTGATTCAAAAATCTCATTCCATTTTTCTCCGGCCTTTTTTATGATGGGCCTCAGGTTGTGAGGGGTGGTATTTTCTATCCACCAGGTTATCGGTTCTACCGGCTCTGAAAGACGAGCCGAGGGATCCTTTCTTTGCAAATGCCAGCGGTGAATGAGATCGCGGTATGGGGTAGCGCTGGTGGAGGTCATGTCGTTCACCTGGGTGGTAAAATAACCGACCCTGGGATCATCATAACGCGGCTGATAATCATTTTCAGGCATTTCAACGAAACTGTGCCAGATGTCGATGCTTACGTTTCTGGCGTCGGTAATGGCTTTGCTTCCGGGGTTTAATACCGAAGATTTGCTATAAACATATTCAACGGCTACGTCAGTATTTTTAGGATAACTTCGGATCTGATTTACCCTTGTTTTCTTTTTATCAAGCGTGCCCAGGCTAAATGAGAAGAATTGTAAAAAGGGAAGCTTGGCAGGTTTGATCTGTGATAAAGTTTCGGTCAGGAACAAATTATCTGCTTTAATGAGGTAACGGCCGGTATGCTCATCACTGGCCAGGATCTTCTCGCTTTCTACGATACTGTTACTGATATTGGCATCTGCAGCCTTACTTAGTGGATGTGCAGGATCATGATAAAAGGAGGTGTTTTGAAATTCAAATTGCAGCTTATCGAAATATTTGGTGATTTTGAATACCTTGGACGCTTTATAGGCACCTCTAAAGGTGGCAGCATCTGCGACACCATTGGCAACCTGGCTGAAATAAATAAACTCTTTATGCAGTTGTTTATCTGATACCAGCAATTGCAGTGTGCCTGTGATCGTATCCTGATAAATGGTAAATAAACCCTCGAACTTTCTCGAGGATTCGACCAACTCCTCAATGGTGGGAGGTTTTTCTTTGTTTTTTCCTTTCTGATTTTGTTTTTGGGCTTGTGTCGAGTAAACGACAAACCCTGTAAGAAAAAGAATAAATGCTAAATGTTTATATAGTCTTCCCGGCCACACGCCCGCTAAGAAATGCTTCATAACTTACTCCAAATATATCCAATAATTTATAACCAATGTCTCTCCTAATAAAATAAGAAATTTAGCGCAAAAATCCCAATTTATTGCGTGTAAAAAATGTGCAAACTTACATGAGTTAAAATGATCTCATTACGTATAAAACGATAATTTAAGGTTTTGTATTGTTGCTGTTTTTTTTGTGGAAAAACGAGCTGGCAACCTGGTTGGCATAAATGGGCGGTTACGGATTGCGAAAATGGTGCAGGTAGGATTTTCCGTATAAGTAGTTTTGCTCACTTTTTTGTCTTGAAAGTGGCAACATACTACATGAAAAAACCGGAGTTTACAGAAAAATTAAACGCCGGTTTTTTAATTGGGTTTAAGTTGTTAAAACAGCCTTTTATTATATTTCTTCCAGGGCATTGTCAATCAAGGTTTTCAGATGTTCTTTATGTGCCCTGGTGGCTATGTTGCCTGTGGCACTGCCAGCCATTTTACGGACATTTTTCAGATTATATAAGGCCATCGACCTGGCAAGGTGGCTATACCTTGTTTTTTGTGTGCCGGTGATGGCGTTGATAAGCATAGTGGTATACTCAATTTGTAAATTCTGCCGGACCGGACTTACATTACCATAGATATCGGCATTGAAAATGCCCCGGTTTAAATCACTCATAAAACCGGATAAGGTATAACCGTTACCATACATTTCAGAGTCAGATATTCTTTGCAACGTGTTGTAGTGCAATAAGTGACGTAGCACGCTTCGTTGCATAGCCAATACGCGGGCATGGATCTTAGGGTCCTCAGGACCGCGGAAGAAGTTGTAACCCCTTCTTTGCATCTGGAGATAATTATATAACTCTGAGGGAACCGCAAACGCGTCAGGGGCAAAAACATAATCGTTGAGCGCTTTCATAGCCTTTTTCTGTTTTTCCACCTCTACAGGTGTAAAAGGTTTTGTGGCACCTTCCTGACCGATGAAGGCCCGGTCGACATAAACCCCACCAATGTATCTTGAAATTGTATTGGCGGCACCAGCCTGCTGACCTGTCACAACAAAATAGGCATTTCTTAATTCATGATAGGATTGATTGGGCTTTTTGTACTTTTCGAGCAATTCTTTTGAGACATTCCTGGCCAGTTTCATTCTTTCGATTGAATACTCAATGGCATCGTGGGTCATGTCATTTACATTTACCCTGGGATCAATGGCTTTGCCGGGAGACCGCATGTCATCAGCATCATTGCCAAAAACCAATTCGGGTTTTGTGGACTTGTCCAAAATGGATTTCAATTCGCCCTCTGAGCTGACAGGTTTGTAACCGAATTCTATGGCCCAATGGTCGTAGGGACCCGGCCTCGTAGTCCAGTACAAACCCTGATTGTCGCGGTCCGGTGAAAAATTGATGGCCGGGTAGTCCATCACCGATCCTACCAGTCCTACCTTTTCGGTAATCTCCATGTTGTTAATGTCCTTTATGCCATGGAACTGGCTGGCCTTCATGTTATGGTTGAGACCCAGTGTGTGGCCCATTTCGTGTAAGATAAGAAAATGAAGAAATTCATTCACCATTTTGCTTTCCTCCAGTTCGTCACTTCCAAAGACATTGAGTGCTGTCATGCCAAATAGGTTATTGAGTTTGGCCATTTGACCCACAGTGCAGAAAGCCGGATCATGATCCAGCAAGGCTTTTTCATGTGCATGATCACCCGGATACATATCCAGCGTGGCCTTGTCAAATACTTCTTCGTTCATTAAACTACCTCTAAGGGAAGCATATTCAAGCATGATGTCTGCTCCCAGTATTTGCCCGGTTCTCGGATTGACAAAACTTGGTCCATAACCACCGAAAGGTGGGTTTGGGGAGGACGTCCAGCGTAAAACATTGTACCGTATATCTCCTGCGTCCCAGTCAGCGTCATCGGGTTGTTCTTTGATCACCACCGCGTTTTTGAATCCGGCCTTTTCGAAAGCTTCATTCCAACGCAGACCGGCCTGTTTGATTATCGGACGTATTTCCTTTGGGGTAGTGTTTTCTATCCACCAGGTGATGGGCACCACGGGTTCGGAAAGTGTGGCATCGGGGTCTTTCTTTTTAAGGAACCACCTGTGTACCAAATCCTTGTATGGGGTAGGGCCTGTGCTGGTCATGTCAGTTACCTGTGTGGTAAAATAACCTACCCTCGGATCATCGAACCTTGGTTCATAATCGTTTTCAGGTATTTGAATCAGACTGTGGTAAACTTTTATGGTTACGTTTCTTCCATCGGTTACTCCACGGCTTCCTCCATTGAGTACGGATGGTTTGCTGTATACATATTCTATCTTCAAGTCTGTGTTGGCAGGATAGTTTCTTATGCCACCTATTTTGGTTTTATCCCTGCTTAGGGTACCGAGTGTGAAGGCATCAGGTCTTTGACCGGGAAACTTTGGAGGCTTGACCTGCATTAATGTTTCTTTGAGAAACAGGTTATTAGCCTCAATCAGGTAGTTGCCGGTCACTGTATCGTGAGCAGCGATTTTTTCGGTGGCCATGACGCCTTCACTGATATTGGCATTGGCAGCTTTAACCAGTGCATTGTCCGGATCGAAGTAGGAGGAAACATTTTGAGTGACAAATTCAATTTTATCGAAGTATTTTTTGATTTTGAAAATTTTCGACCCACGATAAGCTCCTCTGAAGGAAAAAACATCAACCACCCCATCTGCAATTTGGCTGAAATATATGTATTCCTGACCTATCTGGTCCTCATTGATCAGCATTTTAATAGAACCATTGGTGGTATCCTGGTAAATCGTAAAAAGGCCCTCTATCTTTTTGCTGGCCTTGGTAAGCGCTTTGATGCTCTTTTTGTCATTTTTCTTTGAAGCTGGCTTGGCAGGCGCCTCGGTCTGCCCTTTTTTGTCTTTCTTTTTTTTCTTTTGTGCGGTTACAGGACTGGTCACTACAAAGGATAGTAAAAGTAGCAACAACAATCCCCATTTAGGGTTTAGTTTTTTTTTTGACATTGTGTGTTGTTGTTAAATTTAGAACAAACTATAAAGATAGTTCAATAATTAAATTTTAAGATAAATTATAAGTTTTTTTCAGTTAAAATCACTTGAAATCCCCCTTGCCAGGAGTTTATATCATTTGTAATTTGCCCTGGGAAACTGCCATTAAATTGGCAAGATTATACAACACCCTTGCTCCCACATTCCCATCCCACTCGCTATTTTTGCCCGGTGCCACTTCACAAACGTCAAAGCCAATTATTTTTCTGCCACTTTTTACCAGGGTGTTCATCAGGAAAATGGTTTCATCAAATTCAAAGCCGCCCGGAACAGGGGTGCCTGTATTGGGGCATAACTTTGGATCTAAACCATCTATGTCAAAACTTATGTATACATACTCCGGCAGATTTGCTACGATTTCATCACAAATATCTTTCCAATGCTCCCCTGTAAAAAGCCTTCGTTGCACCCCCGGATAAAAGTAGGTGTTTATTTTTCCTTTCGAATTTTGGATAAATTCATATTCGAACTGAGAGAAATCACGGATACCGACCTGCACAAGCTTTGAAACGGCGGGTAATTTTAACGCGTTGAACATGATCGAAGCATGCGAATACTCAAAACCCTCATAAGCATCCCTTAAATCCGCGTGGGCATCAAATTGTAATATCCCGAATTCTTTGTATCGTTCGCTCAAGGCCTCCATCAGCCCCAATGGTGTGCTATGATCTCCACCCAGTATTCCCACCATTTTGCCTTTCTGCAACAACTCCATGGATTGACTTTTTACCCAATGGTTGAGCTTGCGGCACACTGTATTTACAGCTTCGGGTGTACTTTTTATGGTAGTGTTCGGGGTTTTTTTCTTGCCTGATTCCAGCCATTTGATGTAGGGCCAGGTATGTTTTCGCCACTGGGCATTTTCCTCTTTCCACTCCTCGGATATGGGCAACATGGCTATGCCCAGTTCCCAGGCATCACGTATATTTTCCAATGCCAGATCCAACTGCGGCGAGGCTGTCAACACTGCCTCGGGACCTTTGGCTGTACCAGACATGTAGGAAACGGTCACCTCCCACGGCACTGGAATAATCACCATCTGTGCATCTTCTTCTGTAAAGGGCAAACCAAAAAGTTTACCCTCTACGCCTACATTATTCGGGTCAAAGCCAGGTGGCGTGTCTTTATTTCTCATTCTTTCAACAAAATATGTGTTTCGCTTTGCCAGTCATTTTGAAGCTTTAAGAGGTAGGCCCCTTTTTGCAGATTTTTGAGGCAGCCGTTTATTCGATCCCTAATTTTAACTAAATCTCCTTTGCTTTGCAATATTTTTTTTCCATGAATGGACAATAGCTCCATTTCAACAGGCCCTGATTGTATGTCATCAGCAGTGGTAATGTCAAGCTTTTGCCTTACCGGATTAGGACTAATTAGAAAGGATGAAACGTGGGATTTTGGCCTTTTCAGGGAAATGACCGGGCTAAAACTATACCTGCCGTCATAGTCGATTTGTTTGAGCTTGTAGTAGCAGGATTCTGAAAATTTTTCATCGGTAAAATTATAGGTCAGTGGTTCGCTGGAATTGCCTTTTCCGGGAATAAAACCGATTTTTTCAAATGGATTCCTCTGAATGGATTTTTGGATTTCGAATCCCAGGTTATTCACTTCCGTTAAAGTTTGCCATGACAAAACAGCGGTGCTTCCCTGCCGGATGGCACTGAAGTGGCCAAATTTAACGGGCAAAATCTGATTACTGTTCATGTGGCCTGGTGATTCCAGGCCTGTTGTCCATACAAAGTCTTTATACTTCATACCTGACCCCTGAATAACATCACCTGTGAGACCACTGTTCTCTAGTTGCAGCGATAAACCTTCAACGGTTGTTTCATCGGATTCTTCCAGGCCTATATCTGCTGAGGTCGTACCCGTTGCAAGGCCATCACCCGCCGTGAAAACACCTTCATAACTTAAAAACATGATCACCTGGTCTTCAATACCCAGCACCATACCGTCCGGCCCTCCGGGTTGCCCGTTTTGGATGTCAGGGGCCGGCCAGAAGTATATCCCAAAATTATTGATCTTTTCTCCGGGTATAAAATTATCGACGGACTCCTGGTCATAGACCAGGCCTGAACTACCGTTACAGAGTTGAAGTTTGAAAGCTGAGAGGTCGTATTTTTCCGGATACTGTAGGGTTATTTCAACAAATTCACCCACGTCAGCCCCAATGTTATCATAGTGGAATTCATTGATCCATGCGTTCGGAAACGCAGTTCCCCGTAAAGGGCGGGTTATTTCTTCCGCTCCCGGAGAGCTCAGCGTCAGTGTTTTCTGATGAATACCATCAGCCTGATCCGGTGAAAATCGAATATACATGTTGATAACCCCACTTTCTGAAAAAGGAATGATCATTTCACCGGCCCAGTTGCCTTGATCGGAGGAAATTTCAAAAGGATCGTCCACAGTGGCGGTAATCCCGGACTTCAGGTTTTCCCAACTGACGGTAATTTGGGAAACGGTGCTACCGTCGCCGGCGTGTACCAAGCCGAAATCCAGCCCGCTTTCCTCTAAAGTTGTAAAAATCCGTGGAATCGGGGCAAGTGTTGTTTCCTGGCTACTGGCAAAAACAGTGGTATAATATTGCGGTGGACTACAACTGAATTCAAATATGCTGATAAAATATGGGGTTGACGGGATAAGATTTGTCAATGAAAACGAGTTTTCCCAGCCACTGTACACCACAAATCCGCCATTAAATGCATCCCCGGAGCCAAATGCAGCGCTTCCATTGTAGCTCACACCGTTCAAGGGAAGCGCTGTGACAGCCTGGTAGGCCCTGGCTATTATCAGCCTGCTCGATCCGTCGCCCTGATTCCATTGGACATCCAGCGATGTATCTGAAATGTTTGAAAAAGTAATGTTGGATGAGGCGAAAGTAGGTTGCTGGCAATTGTAAAAGTGATAGCCGAGTCTTTCCACGGCAGTTTCCCCTGCTCCATTTACCATGGTAAGCGTGACTTCCACCCACTCATCCGATGTATAGTCAGGGTTAGGCTTTTCAATCGTTATTTTGCGATAAAAAGATTTATCGATGCCCCAATCCCCGCTATGGCCTATGACATCGATACGGTTTTGCCAAGCTGTTTCATCTTTTGACGTAGTGATAACCAGCACATCGTTTCCATTAAACGCCCCTATCAGGGCTCCTATTCCTTCATGTGCCGCATGACTGGGATTAACGGCCAGTGGATTTTTATAAGTCACAGTTTCCCCGGGCAAGAGGTTTACTTCAATTCTGGTGGATAATCCGGGCTTTTTGCCCAGTGGGTCGGCAGCATTTTCGTTGGAAAACACGCAAATAAAAAACCGGCTGTTGGCCTGATCGATTAAAACGCCGCTGACATTGGTAATTTCGAGGAATTTATCGTTGACATCGCCTTCATAATACTGTGAAATAATGATTTGAGCAGATAAGAGCTGGCAAAAAAAGGTGGAAAAAATAAAGCATTGATAGCTGCGAAGCGCTTTCGTTGAAAAAATAAACATGACAATTTTGTTTTTAAGTTTAAAAAATTTTGAGCTGGGGGAATGAAGGGGAATAAATCAAAATTGAAGCTAGGCAATTTTCATAGGTTAAGCAATTTTTAAAGCATATAAAAATTAAAGCGCATAGAAAATAAAGGGAAGTAATTTTAAAGACGCTGATTGATTATGAGCGTCACGGTGTTTATGGTTCATCTCACTCATTGTGGTTATAACAGATAAATGGTACGATTCCGGTGGAATTTATAATCTGAAAATTATAATTTGTTTAATTACTTCCGTTATTTTCAGGTGGGTATTGAATAAATCGAGGTTTTCATGATTAGTCAGGCCGAATTAACGGATATTAGAAACAATACGCCGGGTTGTAAAAATAACATTCATTTAAACAATGCCGGAGCGGGATTGATGCCATTGCCTGTATTAAAAACTATTAAAGACCACCTGGATCTGGAGGCTGAAATTGGCGGTTATGAAGCAGCGAAGCAGGAGGCACACCGCACCCGGGCGGTTTACGAGGCTGCAAGCCGGCTATTGAATTGTAAGGCGGAAAATATAGCTTTCACTGCCCATGCCACAGATTCCTACGCCAAGGCATTATCATCTATTCCCTTTGAAAGGGGAGATATCATCCTGACGACCCATGAAGATTATACTTCCAATCAGATCGCCTTTCTTTCACTTAAAAAACGGTTCGGTATTGAAATTGTAAGAATTCCCGGCACTCAAAAAGGTGGTGTTGATCTTGACGAGGCCTGGCAACTCATCCGGCGCCTACGGCCTGCGCTGGTGGCTGTCACTCACATGCCCACCAATTCAGGGTTGATACAACCCGTGGAGGAGATTGGGAAATACTGCCATGATCAGCATATTCTTTACCTTGTGGATGCGTGTCAGACCGTGGGACAACTGAACCTCGATGTACAACAGATAGGTTGTCATTTTTTAAGTACCACCTGCCGGAAATTTCTGCGGGGTCCCCGTGGGATGGGCTTGCTGTATGTTGCAGACAGTATTTTAGAAGGAGGTTATGAACCACTTTTTATAGATATGAATGGGGCAAGGTGGGAGGAGAAAGATATTTACATTCCTTCTGAAACCGCACAACGGTTTGAGGATTGGGAATTTCCCTACGCGTTGATATTGGGTACGGGAGCGGCCATCGATTATGCTTTAAAACTGGGTATGGACAGGATTGAAGAAAGCGTCAGGTTTTTGGCCGATTATATGCGGGAAAGCCTTGGCAGTACAGATAAAATCAGGCTGTTGGACCGGGGAGTAGATCAGGGGGGTATTATTACGGTAAGCCTTAAGAACCGGGAGCCAGAGGAGCTGAGGGCCATGCTGCATGAGCACCATATCAATACTTCGGTGAGTTCAAGGGAGGCCGGAGTTATTGATTTTGACGAAAAAGGGGTAAATTCAGCGTTGAGAATTTCGCCGCATTACTATAACACCGTGGAAGAAATCGATTTTTTTACTTCAATCATAAAAAAACTTTAAACCTAAACAGCCCCTGAATGTATGCGATCCCGTTACCTCATCCTATTGCTGGTTACCAATTTCCTTCCTGGCTGCCATAAATCCGGGAACAAGCATTCACGAAGTCAGGGGATTGATTCCGATAAAAAGAACCGGTACAAAATAGCCTACAACGTGTTGAAGGATGCCGAAGCTGATGACTACGAGGTATTTATTATGAACCAGGATGGTAGTGGTCAAAAAAATATAAGTAACCACAAGGGTGTGGATTGGGTCTATTATACCTACCTGGATAAAGTCTACTTTATATCAGACCGGGACACTACCCACAGGGTATTTTTTCTTTACGAAATGGACACCAATGGAGAAAATGTCAGAAAAGTCACCGATATGCGATTGGATGATAGCCAGATTAGCGGCAGGAATAACGGCAGGGAGCTTATCGTAAAACCACATGCGACCGTTGATACGGCTTTTTACCTTATTGACCTCGAAAATCAACAACGGCAAATCATTAAACCGGCTCTGGCTTATTTTCACGATCCTTGTTTTTCACCGGATGGGAAGCAGATCGTTTTCAGAGGGGCCCGTGAAAGATCATCCCGGAGTCAGGCTTTTGATGATGAACTATATATTATGAATACAGACGGGTCAGCTATGAGACAGTTGACCTACTACCCGAAAGATGACAATACTGCAGAATGGTTTGATTACCGGGCTGCCCCCCCTGTTTGGTATCTGAAAAATAAGATTTCCTATGCCTCCAAGCAAGATGGCAGCTACAGCATATTCAGCATAAATACCGATGGCCGCAGTTTAGTACAGTTAACTTCCGGCAAATACAGCCAGGTTTACCATGACTGGACACCTGACGGCGCCAAAATGGTTTTTGAACAAGCTTCCAATGAATTTGAGTTGTACAATATTTACATCCTGGATACAAAAACCGGTAAAATCAAACAATTAACCGATGACACAGTCGCCCGGCAGGCGCCGGTTTTTGTGTTGACAGATTAACCTCCATAACAGTATGCTTTATCTATATTTGTACAATGAGCAACGAAAGAAAAAAAAGAACGGCCTATTTATCATACATAGCGTAAACCCGTAAACACCTCACTACTTTACAAAAAATAGCCTCCCAGGCAACCGGAAAGGCTATCCGTCTCGCCAAATCGAAAAATCTGTATATCACCTGTAAAGAAAGAAGTCATATCGTTCGGGCATACAAAAACGGC
The DNA here is from genome assembly GCA_022360015.1 of Cytophagales bacterium. GTDB lineage: Bacteria > Bacteroidota > Bacteroidia > Cytophagales > Cyclobacteriaceae > Agaribacillus. The sequence continues at coordinate 48,171 of JAKSDQ010000264.1, read as the reverse complement.
GATAAAGAAATAATCGGAGTAATTGCCGAGCCATCCACTAATGTGTTTTAAACTGATTTCAATGCTGAATATTTGGTGATGCCGGAGCCAAACCTACTACGTTTTCCAAAAATTTTATGGTTTCGTCTTCTACGCCCTGGTAGTCTTTGGAGGTAAGATAAGAAGCGATGACATGATCCCCGGATTCCGGAAACGGGATGCGCACCTTGTTCTTTTCAGGGGTGCCAAGCTGATCGAACATTTCAAGCATGGCAGGAACTGATACTGTGTTATCCTGCAAAGAGTCGTTTTTATAATAATACCCGAGAAAAAACGGGCAAGTGATTTTTCTGAAAGTCTCCTCTACCATGGTTTCACTGACCAACGATTTCAGGGCGATCACACCGTCAATCATATAGGTTGTGGCCCAGTATTTTTTTATCTCGGCAGGCTCATCATATACCATAAACTCTGAGCCTATAATCATTTTCATGATATTCCTTCCCCAGGGTTTGTTGATGATAAAAGTATTCTGATCATAAAAGTCAATGATCGGTGAATAACAAACAAGTGCTTTGATGGCAGGATTTTCAGCGGTTATGTAAATGCCGAGCGCTCCTCCCGTGGAAGTTCCAGCGATAATTACGCTATCCCCAATTTGTTGACCAATGGCCACTGCCTCTTTGGCCGATGAAAGGAGTGCCTCGGGGGTTAATTTCTTAAAAATACTGTCCCCTTTAACCCCATGCTCCACCAGCCTGGATAAATACAGGTTGCAACCAAATTTTTTGGCCAGATTGCGGTGAACCGGGATCCCTTCTCCCTGACTGGCGCTGAATCCATGCAAATAGACAATACTGTAGGGGGTTTTTTTCCTTGCAGCGCTATCATACCAGATTATTCTGGCCTGATTGTCTTCTTTCATGCCCTCCACCCTGGCTTCTCTGTTATTTATTGTATTTTCAAGTTCGAGGAGATTGCTGCTTACACTGGGTAAGCTACCATTTAATACAGGTTCGGAAGGCTTCGGCCCTGCCATGTAAATGAGAAACAGTACAACCGGTACAGCCAGCCATTTTAAAGTTTTTATCATCGTTTTATTTATTACCAGGTGGTCAAAAGTAAAATTTTTTTGCCAAATATAGCGTTGAAAACAACACAGTTTTAGTAGTATGAAATAATTTTCTCAAGATTAGCATAAACTCGAATCTCCTGTTATTTTTGTGCCATGAGTGAAATGATATTGATTTTGGATTTTGGCTCCCAATATACTCAATTAATTGCCAGACGCGTCAGGGAGCTAAATGTCTACTGTGAAATTCATCCTTACAACCGTATCCCCCAGCACTCTGATCATGTGAAAGGTGTGATTCTCTCCGGAAGTCCTTGTTCTGTGAGAGATGACAACGCCCCGGCGGTTGATCTTAATAAGCTTACCGGCCAGCTTCCGGTTTTGGGTGTTTGTTACGGTGCACAGTTAATCGCTCATGCAAACGGGGGCCATGTTTTGCCTTCTGAAATCCGGGAATACGGCAGGGCAAAATTAAATAAGGTAGATACCCATAATGAATTGATGAAGGAGATGTCACTCAACTCGCAGGTCTGGATGTCACATGCGGATACCATTGCCGACTTGCCCGAGGCTTTTGAGGTAATTGCCAGTACCCCTACCGTGGATATTGTTGCATTTAAACTAAAGGAAAAGGATACGTACGGGATCCAATTTCATCCGGAGGTGACACATTCTATTGAAGGAAAAACTGTTTTAAGAAATTTTGTCGTTCATATATGTGGCTGCAGCCAGGATTGGACACCGGATATTTTTGTGGAAACCACCGTTGAAGCATTAAAGGAAAAATTGGGAAATGACAAAGTTGTTTTGGGACTGTCAGGCGGGGTGGACTCTAGCGTTGCCGCAACATTGATCCACCAGGCTATCGGCAGTAATTTGCATTGCATCTTTGTCGATAATGGCCTGCTGCGAAAAAATGAGTTTGAGGATGTGCTGAACTCCTACAAAGGCATGGGGTTGAATGTGAAGGGGGTAGATGCCAGGCATCAGTTTTATGAAGCATTAAAAGGCCAGACTGATCCTGAAAAGAAAAGAAAAGCCATTGGAAAAGTATTTATTGATGTATTTGATGCAGCGGCCCATAAAATTGAGGGTGTAAGCTGGCTGGCCCAGGGCACTATTTACCCTGATGTAATCGAGTCGGTGTCTGTAAAAGGGCCATCGGCCACCATCAAATCCCACCACAACGTTGGCGGGTTGCCTGATTTTATGAAGTTAAAGGTAGTAGAACCCCTGAATACCTTGTTTAAAGACGAAGTGAGGCTTGTCGGTAAAACGTTAGGGATCGATGACACTATTCTCGGGCGCCACCCGTTTCCCGGCCCTGGTCTCGCCATTCGTATTCTAGGAGAGATCAGTGAAGACCGGGTAAGAATACTGCAAGAGGTCGATCATATCTTTATTCAAAGTTTAAAGGCCTCCGGCTGGTATGATAAGGTCTGGCAGGCTGGCGCGATTTTATTGCCCATACAATCAGTGGGTGTCATGGGTGATGAAAGAACTTATGAAGGGGTCGTAAGTTTACGTGCGGTAAGTAGCGTAGATGGCATGACAGCAGACTGGAGCCATTTGCCATATGACCTTCTTGGCGAAATTTCGAACGAAATCATCAACAAGGTAAAAGGGGTGAACAGGGTGGTGTACGACATCAGTACCAAGCCACCGGCAACTATCGAATGGGAATAATCAGTTAAATAATGAGACCAATTCTTAATCTTTTTCTCTTAATTCTTTTCCTGGCAACCTTGCCGGTTTTAGGACAGACTAATACCAACCTTATCAACAAGTACAAAAATGGTAAGGATCTGTTTGCGCTCGGCAAGTACAAATTGGCCATGGAGGAATTTAGGCAGATCATTACCAGAACAGACAATAACCCTTATCTTGAATATGCTTCCTATTACTTTGCGGTGGCAGCTTACCGATCCGGTCAGGTTTCGGTTGCCAATAGCATGTTTCACCAGATTGAGCGAAAACATACGCAATGGGATAAAATTGACGAGGTGTTTTTTTGGCTGGCTAAGATAGACTTTGAAGGAGATGATTATTTGAGTGCACTGGTTAATGTGAACAGAATAAAAAGCCGCACTGTCGCTGAACAGGCCAGGGAAATGAAAAACTATTTTCTCGCTCAATTGAATGATGCCGAAGCACTGAACCTGTTACTGTCCAAAAACCCTTATGATAAAGATATTGCCGAAGCCCTGGCCACTTTTATTATCAATCAGCCCATTATGGATCAGGACCGTAGCTTACTTGAATTTTTGGTGAATGAATTTGAGCTTAATCCAGTCAGGTATGACAAGGGTAGAATTATGGCCTCCAACAAAAAAGATAGTTATAATGTTGCGGTGGTTTTGCCTTTTATGACTGATAAGCTGCAATCTGAGTCTTTAGCTTTAGGTAGAAACCTCGTAATTGACTTGTATGAGGGGATAAAAATCGGTGTTGAAAAACTGGAGAAATCCGGTATAAAAATAAACCTGTTTGCTTTTGATACCAAAAGAGACAGTTTAACCACCCGGCAATTAATAGATAATGGAGAGCTAAGCAGCATGGATTTGATCATTGGCCCGTTGTCAGAGGTCACCAGCAATATGCTTTCAAACTACTGCTTTGAACAGCGCATTAATATGGTAAATCCGCTTTCGTATAATTCAAAAGTGATAGGTAACAATCCTTTTTCGTTTTTATTCAAGCCAAGCCTGGAGACCCAGGCGATCAAAGCTGCTGAATTTGCGGTTAACAATTTTGAAAATCCCAGGCTGAAAATTATTTACGGAGATGCCGTGAAAGATTCGATATTGGCGCATAGCTACAAGGCACGAATTCAGGCAGATTCGTTTGAAATAGCCGGTATTCATAAAGTATCGAGCGCCAATGCCAAGGATGTACTGCGGTTGCTGAATGCTCATGTTGTAGCTGATGAAGAAAATCAGGATTTAGACAGTCTGGGACATGTATTCCTGGCCTCGGATGACAGGCTGCTCATGGCAAATCTCATCACGGCCCTCGAAGCAAGGGGTGATAATCTGCCGCTGATAGGCACTGAATCGTGGCTCAACGCCAGGGCTATTGAATATGATCAGATCGACAGATTGGGGGTAAGCATTATATCTCCTAACTATATTGATTTCAGTAAAGAAAGTGTGGATAGTTTCAGGGAGTTTTATCATTACAGGACAAACGTGTTCCCCTCCAAACATGCTTACAACGGATATGCATTGATTTCTTTTTTTGGAAAGATGTTATATGAAAATGGGGTGTATTTTCAGATTGCATTCAGGGACATGGGCTTTGTAGGAGGTGAAATTTATGAAGGTTTCAACTATGCCACCGGTAATGACAATCAACATACTCCATTGGTTAAATTTGTGGAATCGGAACTAAAGGTGATAAACAAATAATGGCAACATCATTCATGTTAGAAAACAGGATCAGCCGGGCGTTATTTAAAAGGGCAAAGGAATATATTCCCGGGGGGGTTAATTCTCCGGTGCGCGCTTTTAAGGCCGTGGGAGGTGATCCGTTATTCATACAAAAAGCATCGGGTGCCTATCTTTACGACGAAGATGGTAATCGATTTATTGATTATATAAATTCCTGGGGGCCGATGATCCTGGGGCATGGTAATGGGCTGATAGAGGAAGCGGTATCTGCGGCGATTAAAAACTCGTTGTCATTCGGCGCACCCACCAAAAAGGAGGTAGAGATCGCAGAATTGATTACCGAAATGGTACCCTCGGTGGATAAAATCAGGATGGTTAACTCAGGTACCGAGGCCACCATGTCGGCCATCAGAGTAGCCAGGGGCGTGACAGGCAAAGATAAAATCATTAAATTTGAAGGTTGCTATCATGGCCATGGGGATTCTTTTCTGATAGCCGCCGGTAGTGGTGCTGTTACTATGGGGACGCCTGACAGTCCGGGTGTTACCCAAGGAACCGCAGGGGACACCTTGCTGGCGCCCTTTAATGATCCGGATACGGTTAAAGATCTGGTAGCGGCCAATGAGGGGCAGATCGCCTGTATAATTCTTGAACCTGTCGCCGGAAATATGGGTTGTGTTCCTCCGGAGCCGGGATTTTTGGAAGGATTAAGGGAAATGTGTGATAAACACGGTATAATTCTGATTTTTGATGAGGTGATGACCGGATTTCGACTGGCCAGGGGAGGGGCACAGGAACGGTATGGCGTAGTGCCCGATCTGACAACTTTGGGCAAGATTATCGGGGGAGGAATGCCCGTGGGTGCCTATGGAGGCAAAAAGGAAATTATGGATTACGTGTCTCCGGAAGGGCCGGTATATCAGGCGGGTACCCTATCGGGAAACCCGGTGGCGATGTCGGCAGGCTATGCGATATTATCTTACCTGAACGACCACAATGAGGTTTATGATCAAATAGAAGATACCACCAACAAAATCGTGCGAGGTATTAGCAGCAACCTTAAACAACTGAACCTGAATTATACCATCAACCAGGTCGGATCAATGTTCAGCTTGTTTTTTTCACCCGAAAAAATAACCGATTTTAACCTGGCAAAGCGCTGTGATACAGAAAAATTCGGTGCTTACTTCAAGCTTATGCTTGATCAGGGAATTTATCTGGCACCTTCTCAGTTTGAGGCTTTGTTTGTTTCATCGGCGATTGGTGAGGCGGAAATCGAAAAAACCATCAGGGCTAATTATGCGTCATTGAAGTCATTGATATAACAAAAAGGAAAGAAACTCTGCCAGAAAGAAAAAGAACAGGCAATAAATATCAATAAAACCTGACAGATTGAATTTCATCAACGGGTTTTATCAAATTTCAGCCCATGACCATCTCATGGCATTATGATTAGCTTAACCTAACCGGATTTTCCTTTTCAACACTATAAATTCTCCAAAGTAATTATTTCAAATCCCGTTAAATTGAATTATATTCACAACGTCCCTACTTTTTAAACATTTACCAATTAAAGGAAAGATTCGAAGCGTATTGTATCGACTACTTCTATATTATCTTATTAGCAGAGTATTTTAAGGGTTACATATCTTTAATCAGGAAGATATAATGATAAGGTCATGAAGCGGTTTTTTAAAAGCTTAAAAATTCTTCCGCGCTGGATTATCATGTTGATTGATTTAATGATCATTTTTGGCGCTGTGATGCTGGCTTATGCCTTGCGGTTCAATTTTGTGATTCGGGACATTCTGAATAATGATTTTGAAGTAGGCTGCCTTTTGTACCTGGCATCTTCCTTTATCGCTATTCTGATCTCACAGAGTTATGCAGGCATTATTCGTTTTACCACTTTGCAGGATGGATTGCGCATTGTATACATGTGTACGATGGCCACGTTGTTTGTATTGATAGTCAATTTAATATCACTCAATTTGGGTGTCAGCCTCATGCCGAGGTCGGTGATTATTATTAGTTATTTCAATTCGATTATTTTTCTGTTTTCTTACCGTCTCACGGTAAAATATGTTTTTAACTACTTCACCAATGCCATTAAACATTTTTCCAATGCGGCTATTTTTGGTGCCGGGGAATTTGGAATTATTACTAAACAGGTGATCAATCATGATCAAAAATCCAACCTGAAAGTGGTGGCATTTCTCGATGATGATCCCCGTAAAATCGGGAATGTTATCAATGGAGCCAGGGTGTATAAAGCCACTACTGAACTGCCTTATCTGATTGAAAAGTATGAGGTGAAGGAGTTGATCATCACCATCCGTGACTTGCCGCTGGAACGTAAAAATCAAATTGTGGATCTTTGCCTGACGTATGGCGTAAAGGTCCGGATAATTCCTAAAACCGATCAGTGGGTAAAAGGAGAGTTGGATCTTAATCAAATCCGTGAGATTAAGATTGAAGATTTGCTGGGGCGGGAATCGGTTAAACTGGATAACCGGGAGGTAAGGGAACAGCTAAGAGGTAAGACCGTGTTGATAACCGGGGCGGGTGGTTCGATAGGGAGCGAAATGGTCAGGCAGGTGGCCGGATTTCTTCCCGATACGCTGATTTTGCTGGATCAGGGTGAAACCCCGCTGTATGAAATTAACAGGGAGATAAAAGATTTTTCAGGACATGTAAAGGTGATCCCGGTTATTGCGGACGTTTCGGATATCTGTAGAATGGAAAAGGTATTTGCCACTTTTCAGCCCGGGCTTGTCTTCCATGCCGCTGCCTACAAACACGTGCCTATGATGGAAAAAAATCCCTCAGAGGCTGTTTTGTGTAATGTTTTGGGAACCCAAACCCTGGCTGATCTCGCAGTCAAATACAAGGTCAGAAAATTTGTGATGATTTCTACCGACAAGGCCGTAAATCCTACCAATGTAATGGGAGCTACCAAGAGAATTGCAGAAATATATGTACAGTCACTGAACGTTTTTTTAAGTAAAACCCAGCCTGATTGTACGGCCTTTGTGACTACGAGATTTGGTAATGTTTTAGGTTCTAACGGTTCGGTGATACCTTTATTTAAGAAACAAATCGAAAGTGGAGGGCCTGTAACAGTAACACACCCGGAAATGACGCGGTTTTTTATGACAATCCCGGAAGCCTGTCAACTTTCGCTCGAGGCCGGCATTATGGGGCAGGGAAGCGAAATTTTCATTATTGATATGGGTGAATCAGTAAAAATTGTGGACCTGGCCCGAAAAATGATCCGGTTATCCGGTAAAAAGCTTGGAAAGGATATCGAAATTGTATTCACAGGGATCCGGGATGGGGAAAAACTCTACGAAGAGTTGCTTAGCAATAAAGAAAATACACTTCCAACACATCACTCCAAGATATTAATTGCCAGTGTGAGGCCTGAAGCGCATAAGCAAGTGAGTAAGAAAATCAACAAGCTCATTGATTTGGCGCAAAGGGGATTGGAATATGAACTGGTGGATTTGATGAAGGAGATTGTGCCGGAATACATTAGCCATAATCCCGGATTTGAAAAACGGAATAAAAAACCCCGAAACCTATGACCATCTCTGTCCGTGCCGGTAATCCCCGGATAGTCTGATTTATACCCCAAAAAATAACCCTGTAAAAATGTAATAAAGCCAAAAATGGCCAATAATATTGGATTAATACCTCAATTTTAGGTACTAATTTCTATTTATATATAACTAAAAATACGTTACCATAATATGGGGGATAATAAAAATTCATTTTTTCTCTACATCCCCATTTATCTATGTTTAGTTTAAATTTTTATTAAAATAATTCTAACTACTATTACCCTCTTTTAAACCGTATATCGAAAAAATCGATATGGCTTCAAATTTTTAAACTGCCAAAATACTACAGATCTGGTGATTTATCTGCGGCATTGATATCCATACATTTGGTGCAGGTAACAAAAGCATTCCTACTAGTAAATCAGCGCTATTCTTCAAAAATCGGCTGAAAACCACTTTTGTTTCTTTTAGTCTTTTTATTAACCAGATAAATTTTAACCTATGAAAAAAAATCTACTGTTTTTGATTTTGCTCTTATGTAGTATTCCCTTCAGTCAAATAAGGGCACAGGAACGAACTGTATCGGGTAAGGTTACCACCGCCGCTGATGGTGAGGGATTGCCTGGTGTTAACGTGCTGCTTAAAGGAACTACCGTAGGAGTCGTGACAGACATTAATGGCAATTACAAAATCAATGTTCCTAACGAAGGAGGTACACTGGTTTATTCATCTATCGGTCTGATCTCGCAGGAAATAGCAATCGGCAACCGTTCTGTCATCGATATAGTCATGGTCGATGATGTCAGGCAACTTTCTGAGGTAGTTGTTACTGCGGTTGGTTTAACGGCCAACAAACGCGATCTGGGTTATTCCATTCAGGAAGTTAAGGCGGAGGAGATTACCCGTTCCGGTGAAACTAATCTTGTGGCTGCACTGGCCCAAAAGGCGGCAGGCGTGCAGGTGATCAGTTCCGGTGGCACAGCCGGGGCCGCTGCCCAAATCAGAATCCGGGGAAATAAGTCATTTCAGGGAAGTAATTCCCCATTGTTTGTTGTAGACGGTGTCCCGATCGATAACAGTACTTTCACCACCGCTGACTCTCCGGAGGGTGCGGTCAGTGATCTTGGTTCAGGTGGTGTGAACAACTCCAACCGTGCGATTGACATAAACCCGGACGATATTGCCTCTTTAACAGTTTTGAAAGGCCCATCGGCCACCGCTCTTTACGGAATACGGGCAGCGAATGGGGCTATTATTATTACCACAAAAAAAGGTTCCGATACCGCTGGCAAGCCAAAAATCAGTTTCAGTACCTCATTTACCGCTGACCGGGTCAATAGACTGCCTGATTTGCAGAAAGAATTTTCACAAGGCCGCGTAAATCAGGGGGAGACTTTTCCTACATACCGGGGACCGGAAACCGGAAATTCTACCTCATGGGGCCCCAGCATATCTGATCTCAGATATTCGGATATCCCTTCCGATTTCGATAGAAATGGAACAATCGTTTTGGCGACTGATCCAAGTGCTACCGATCGCAGGGTCAATGCTTATGACAACGAAGGTGATTTTTTCGAAACCGGAACCACCTTTAATAATCATTTAAGTGTAACCGGTGGCGGCAAAAATATAACCTACTACGTTTCTGCCGGAAGAATGGATCAAACGGGTATCATTCCAAATACAGATTTTACAAGAACCTCCTTTAAAGCCACCATCGGTGCTAATTTAACCGATCGTTTAAAAACGTCTTTTTCCGCCAACTACATCAAATCCGGCGGCAAAAGATCGCAAAACGGCTCCAACACTTCCGGAGTAATGTTGGGATTGTTGAGAACCACCCCCACTTTTGATAACAGCAATGGTGTTGATCCTGATAAAGATCCATCTGCTTATGAATTTGAAGACGGGGCGCCAAGGTCCTACCGCGGTCTTACCAGCTCACGTGGTGCCAGGTACGATAATCCATACTGGACGGTCTATAAAAACTTCTTAACCGATGATGTTAACAGGTTGATCGGTTTTGCACAATTCTCCTATGATGTAATCCCAGGATTTACGGTAACGCTGCGACAAGGTATTGACACTTACAGCGACTTCAGAAAGTTCAGAAATGATATAGGCTCTGCTACGCTTGCACAAGGCCAGGTAGTCAATCACAGTATCAGCAGTACCGACTTAAATACAGACTTGCTGGGAACTTTTAGCAGAGATTTGGGGCAGAACTTCTCCCTTAACGCCACTGCGGGCTGGAATTACTATAAAAAGGAGGTGGACAACAGAAGGGACGATGGACAAGGTCTGGCATCCAGAGGCTTTTTTAATATGGCCAGTGCCGGAGCAGTAAGTTCGGTGGAAAGACCTACCGAAAGACAGCTATATGGCGTTTATGGAGATGTTAAAATCAGTTATAAAGATCAACTTTTTCTCAACCTGACAGCCAGAAATGACTGGTCGTCTACATTGACCGATGACAACAACTCATTTTTCTACTCGGCTGTTGCAGCGGGCTGGGCATTTACTGAAACCCTGGATATCGGTGGTAATGTATTGCCTTATGGCAAAATACGGGCTTCTTATGGCAGGGTAGGGAATGATGCCGGTTTTGCTTTAACAACAACCGGTTTTGCCCAGGCCCGTGTTAGGGATGGGTGGACGGGCCTCAATGGTGTTATTTTCCCAGCGCTTGGCACCAACTCTTTTATTCCTGATGCCACACTTGGAAACCCCGATTTAAAACCGGAGTTTACTACTACGCTGGAAATTGGGGCAGATCTTAGATTTTGGCAAGGCAGGATAACCGCCGATATCACCTATTATAATGCCAAGTCAGAGGATATGATTATCCTGGTAGATATCCCGAGGCCTTCCGGTTTCCTTCAAAGGGCCATCAATGCCGGAGAGATTGAGAATGAGGGTGTGGAAATTGCCCTGAATACCACGCTGATACAAAATAATCGTTTCAGCTATGACCTGGGATTTAACTTTAACAAGTACACAACTATCGTAAATGAGCTGGCTCCCGGATTAAACGCTATTACTATTGATCCATTCGGAACACAGAGAATTCAGGAAGGGGAACCTTATGGTATTTTCTTCGGCACCAGGTTCCTGAGGGATGACCAGGGGAGAATGGTGATTGATCCCGGTACAGGAATGCCTTTGCAGGACCCTGTCGATGGAAAAGTAGGGGACCCCACCCCGGACTGGACCCTGGGAATCAGAAATACCTTTAGCTATAAAGGACTCTCACTGTCGTTTCTTCTGGACATCAGACAAGGTGGTGACGTCTACAATGGCACCTCCGGAGTGCTTAACAACTTTGGTGTAGGTATTGAAACTCTGGACCGGAATGAAAGGGTAATCTTTCCCGGTGTGCTGGCTGATGAGGATGGCAACCCAACCAATATCATCAATAATATCGAAGTTGTGAAAGGAGGAACCGATGGAAGTACTAATTTTTACCAGAATTACGGTTTTGTCAACCTTGATGAGCTAACCGTCCAGGATGCATCTTGGGTCAGATTGAGGGATATTTCATTGTCTTATACCTTGCCGACCGCCCTGATTGAAAAATTACCTTTTGAAGGGGCAAGCATCGGTTTCAGTGTTAGAAATGCCTTCCTGATTACAGATTACACCGGGATTGATCCTGAAACAAACCTGACAAGTGATGCCAGCAACGTATTCGGATATGATTATTTCAACAATCCGAATACCAGAAGTTTTGGTGCTAACTTAAACTTAAAATTTTAGCAGGGGAATGCGTGAGAACGCAGCAACGTTAATTTGAAGGTTTATTTTTAAATATTGAAAAATGAAAAATATAAAACATAAAATATCTTTTATTTTACTCGGTGTGTTCATTTTATCTTCGTGTGACTTTGGCGACACCAATATAAACCCGGCATTACCAAGTGATGTATCCGCACAGGCTATTGTGCCGGCAGCCCAGGCCGGTATGGCCTTCGCAGTAGGAGGTGAAATGGTCAGGATCAACGGGTTGTTTATGCAACATTTTGAAGGGGTTAACGCCCAGCAACAAGACAATTATAATTACCTGGTATTTTCCAGTGATATGGATGGCGTATGGCGAAGAACCTATGCAAATGCTTTGAATCCTTTGGTCACTGTATTGCGAAAGGCTGAAGATGAAGACTCCCGGCACACTGCTGCTATGGTGCAGGTACTGATCGCACATAGCATCGGCAGCCTGACCGATATGTTCGGCGATGTACCTTATACAGATGCCTGGCAGGGATTGGATGAAAATTTCTTTCCCCAGTATGATGCCCAGCAGGACATCTATGTCGAAATTCAACGGCTTCTGGATGATGCCATTGCCAAATTCGAAGGAGATGGCGGTAGTGGTATTGTCCTGGGTGATGAGGATCTAATGTATGAAGGAGATGTTGAAATATGGGCTAAAATAGCCAGATCGCTAAGGGCTAAATACCATCTTCGTACCTCTAAGGTCGATCCTGATGCTTACGCAAAAGCCCTGGCTGCATTAGAATCAGGCATTGTTTCTAATGATGATGATTTCCAATTTGTTTTTGGTTCAGCAGCCAATGAAGCCAATCCCCAGTTTCAATTCACTCAGGACAGGGCTGGCAATATGGAGATGAATCAATTCTTTGTAGATTTGCTGGAGGCCAGAAACGACCCCAGGCGTGATTTATTTGTGGCAGGTGAAAAGGACTTTGACAGGGATGGTTTTTATACGAGTATTAATTCCCCGGTAGTGTATATGAGTTATGCCGAGGTTAAGTTCATTGAAGCTGAAGCAGAGCTTATGGGAAATAGTGACGTTGTTGCCGCTGAAACTGCATTACAGGAAGCGGTAGAAGCCTCTTTGTCTAAAATCACCGGTGAGATCGATGAAGATTATGTGAATACTTACGCAAATTTTGATGGTCTTACCACCAATAATGAAAGATTGGAACGAATAATCACCGAAAAATACATTGCTTTGTATTCTCATGGGCTTGAAGCGTGGTCGGATTTCAGGAGAACAGGATTTCCTGCTATTACTCCTAATCCGTTGGGCTCCAATGCGTTCAATCTGAATGGCGAGGTGCCGAGAAGGTTGCCTTATCCTCAGACAGAAATAGATCTGAACCCGACTAATGTTCCGACTAATGCGCCTAATTTCCAGGACAGGTTTTGGTGGGATCAGTAACATAACTTTGTGAGCATAGCAAATGGTGCGGTATTTAACCGGCATTTCAACAATGCTTTAGTTCAACTTCTCCGTGTCTTGGTGTCTTGGTGGTTCACCATTGTTCACCACAGGAGGCACTAAGACACAGAGAGGAGCGAATGTGGGTGGATATTTTTTTTAGCTTTTACGCTTGATCATGAAGTACTTTTGTCATTTAGCCTTTCTCATTTTATTCAGGGCGGAACTCTTGGCCCAGGTAACTCAACCCGCCGGTAAAATTAAACGTCGACACTGCGCCTGTTTTCTATGACAACCCTTCAGTTGGCCAGGGCAAATTATGCGCCAACGCACGATGCCGGTGAAAAGTCTGACACTTATCCGGTTTTTGGGGCTTTTTTCCCAAAGCGCTCAAATTTTTTACCCTCTTTCTTTCCATTATCATATTTTATGTATTTCTTTGCACCTACTTATCAAGAAAGACGGAGGGACTGGGCCCTATGAAGTCTTGGCAACCTTGGTAAAACTTGGTGCTAATTCCCATCCCAATAAGGGAAAGATAAGCTATTGAGCCTCTCTTAAAATCTTTCTGATAAGTTTATTGGTAATAAAACAAAGGACAATCTCACTGTATAAGCTCGATTGCAATGAACTTAAAAAAAATTTTGAAAGATAGAATCCTGGTGCTGGACGGTGCCATGGGCACAATGATCCAGAAACACAAACTGGAGGAGAAAGACTACCGGGGCGAACGGTTCGAGGATCACCCGCATCCGTTGCAAGGGAACAACGATCTGCTTTCCATAACACAACCTGATATCATTAAAGAAATTCATAAAGCATATTTCGCTGCGGGCGCTGATATTGCTGAGACCAATACTTTTTGCAGCACCACCATTGCCCAGTCGGACTACCATCTGGAAGAGCTGGTATATGAATTAAACTATCAGTCAGCCAAACTGGCTAAAGAAGCTGCCAGGGAATTTACTGAAAAGGAACCACATAAACCAAGATTTGTAGCGGGGTCCATCGGTCCTACCAATAAAACCGCTTCGATCTCCCCCGATGTCAACGATCCGGGCTACCGCGGGGTTTCTTTTGATGAACTAACCACGGCATATAAGGAGCAGGCGAAAGGACTGATAGATGGGGGTGTGGATCTTCTGCTCATCGAAACCGTTTTTGACACGCTCAATGCCAAAGCGGCACTCTTCGGTGTTACAGAATTACTGGAGGAATTGAACTGTGATATTCCCCTGATGGTATCCGGCACCATTACGGATGCCAGCGGCAGAACTTTATCAGGGCAAACCGCGAACGCCTTCCTGGTTTCGATCGGGCACATTCCTTTGTTAAGTGTGGGTTTGAATTGCGCACTGGGAGCAAGTCAGTTGAGGCCTTATCTGCAGGTTTTGTCCAGGGAGTCAGACAGTTTTGTCAGTGCCCATCCTAACGCAGGCTTGCCCAATGAGTTCGGGGAATATGATGAAACACCTGAAATGATGGCCGAACAAATTGAGGAATTCCTCAAGGAGGGACTGGTAAACATTGTCGGTGGATGCTGCGGCACCACCCCTGCCCATATAAAAAAGATCAGCGAGCTGGCAGCCAAATACAGCCCCAGACAGGTGGTTTTAGAAAAAATTATAGTATAATTGGCTGCTTACATAAACATTAAACCTGACTAAAAAGAAATTAGATGTCTGAAACACTGAATAAGATTGGTTATTTGAAGTTAAGTGGGTTAGAACCGCTGGTAATTACGCCGGAAACCAATTTTGTTAACATCGGGGAGCGAACAAATGTCACCGGCTCAAAGAGATTTTTACGGTTGATCAAAGAAGAAAGGTATGATGAGGCGTTGGAGGTGGCATTGGACCAGGTGAAGGGAGGAGCGCAGATCATTGATATCAATATGGACGAAGGCATGATTGATGGCGAAGAGGCGATGGTGAAGTTTCTGAATCTGGTTGCTGCGGAGCCCGAGATCGCCCGGGTACCCATTATGATCGACTCATCCAAATGGCACATCATCGAGGCCGGTCTGAAATGCATACAAGGTAAAGGGATTGTTAACTCCATTAGCTTAAAAGGGGGAGAAGAAGAGTTTATTTGGCAGGCAAAGAGAATTCTACGTTATGGAGCGGCAGTAATTGTGATGGCTTTTGATGAAAAAGGCCAGGCAGATACTTATGAAAGGAGAATTGAAATATGTGAGCGTTCCTACAAAACATTGGTGGAAAAGGTGAAATTCCAGCCTCAGGACATCATATTCGATCCTAACATTTTTCCGGTAGCCACCGGCATCGAGGAACACCGGAAAAATGCCGTGGATTTTTTCAATGCGACCCAATGGATCAAAGAAAACCTGCCGGGCGCTCACGTCAGCGGAGGGGTAAGTAATGTTTCTTTTTCCTTCCGTGGTAATAATGTAGTCAGGGAAGCTATGCATTCGGCTTTTCTCTATCATGCCATCCGACACGGTATGGACATGGGTATTGTAAACCCGACCATGCTGGAAGTATATGATGAAATTCCCAAAGATTTGTTGGAGCGGGTAGAAGATGTGTTGCTGGACAGAAAGGATGATGCTACAGAGCGATTGTTGGAATTTGCCGAAAAGGTGAAGGGAGGTGCCCGGAAGCAGGTGATAGATGACGCATGGCGCAGTGACCCCGTTGAGCAAAGGTTGACGCATGCCTTGGTGAAGGGAATTGTCGAGTACATTGAAGAAGATACTGAGGAGGCCCGTATAAAATATAATATGCCCATTAAAGTCATTGAGGGCCCACTTATGGATGGTATGAATGTGGTAGGTGATTTGTTTGGCTCCGGAAAGATGTTTTTGCCGCAGGTCGTGAAGAGTGCCCGTGTGATGAAAAAAGCGGTGGCCTATCTTTTGCCCTTTCTTGAGGCAGAAAAATCGCAAAATGGTCAGCATGGGGTAGCTAAAATCCTATTGGCTACGGTTAAAGGTGATGTGCATGATATTGGCAAAAATATTGTCGGCGTGGTGTTGGCCTGTAACAACTACGAGATTGTGGATTTGGGCGTAATGGTACCGGCTGAAAAAATTCTGGAAACGGCCATTGAAAAAGGGGTCGATGTCATTGGGCTGAGCGGACTGATTACCCCTTCGCTCGATGAAATGGTACACGTGGCCAAGGAAATGGAAAAACAAAACTTCAGGTTGCCCCTGTTGATCGGAGGGGCCACTACCTCCCGTATCCATACCGCAGTGAAAATCGATCCTAATTATAGTGGACCCGTGGTGCACGTATTGGATGCCTCCAGAAGTGTTCCTGTGGCAGGGGAATTGATAAACCCTGAAACAAAAAGGGATTACAAAGAGAAAATCAAGGATGAATATCAAAAGTTGAGGGAAGATCATGCCAGCAGGAAGCAGACGAAAAGCTACATATCCTTTGAAGAAGCCCAAAAGAATAAATTCGCCATCGATTGGGAAAATACCGGCATCATAAAGCCACCTCAGTTGGGTAATCTCGTTTTTAACGACTATTCTTTGGAGGAAATAAGTCATTACATTGACTGGACACCATTTTTTCAAACCTGGATGTTGAAAGGCAAATATCCTAAAATTTTTGAAGATAAAACCGTGGGGCAAGAGGCCAGGAAACTGTTCGATGACGCTCAGCATATGCTGGCCGAGATTATAAGCAATAAAAGTTTGATTGCCAATTCGGTAGTAGGCATGTATGCGGCTAACAATATCAACACAGATGATGTGGCTGTTTATTGCGATGAAAACAGTCGGGAGGAATTGACCAGGTTTCATTTCCTTCGTCAACAGGGGAAAAAAGGTAAGAACCTGCCCAACCTTTCCCTCGCGGACTACATTGCACCCGAATCGTCTGGTAAACAGGATTATCTGGGGGCTTTTGCCGTTACCTCCGGTATCGGCCTCGAATTGCTGATAGAAGCATACAAAAAAGACCATGACGATTACAAGGAAATTATGATTAAAGCGCTGGCTGACAGGCTGGCTGAGGCTTTTGCAGAATTAATGCACGAAAAAGTCAGAAAGGAGCTCTGGGGTTATGCAGCGGCTGAAAACCTGTCCAATAACGAACTGATCAGGGAAAAATACCAGGGAATCCGCCCGGCGCCGGGCTATCCCGCATGTCCGGATCATACAGAAAAGCGGACGCTGTTTGATTTGCTGGAGGTAGAGAAAAATACAGGTATTAGCCTTACAGAGTCCTTTGCCATGTATCCGGCTTCTGCGGTAAGTGGTTTTTACTTTGCACACAGCCAAGCTAAATATTTCGGTTTAGGTAAAATCGATAAGGACCAGGTGCTGAATTACGCTACCAGAAAAGATATGCCTGTAAATGAGGCTGAAAAATGGCTTTCTCCTAACCTTTCCTACAATCCCTGAAAGCTGTAGGTAGGCGTAAGCAACAATAATTTTGATATTTGTTAAGAAAAAATGAAAGTTACCGAACATCTGAAAAATGCAAAAAAAACACTGTTTTCGATAGAAATCCTGCCTCCGTTAAAAGGTGACAGTATCGAAAGCCTGTTTAAACATATTGATGCCTTAATGGAGTTTAAACCACCTTTTATAGATGTTACCTACCATCGTGAGGAGTACGTTTACAAAAACCGGGAAAATGGCTTGCTGGAAAAAATGGCGATTAAAAAGAGGCCGGGTACTGTGGGAATCTGTGCGGCTATTAAGAATAAATATAATGTCGATACGGTGCCTCACATTATTTGCGGTGGATTTACCAGGGAAGAGACTGAAAATGCCCTTATTGACCTCAACTTTCTGGGTATCGACAACGTTTTGGTCATCCGGGGTGATGCTATTAAATCGGAATCCCGCTTTGTGCCTGATCCGGAAGGCCATAACTACGCCATTGACCTGCTTTCACAGGTATTGGACATGAATAAGGGTAAATATATTGACGAAGAATTATTGAACGCACACCCTACCGGTTTTTGTGTGGGGGTAGCCGGTTACCCTGAAAAACATTTTGAAGCCCCTAATTTAAAATCAGATATCAGGTATTTGAAGCAAAAGGTCGCCCTTGGAGCAGATTATATCGTCACGCAGATGTTTTACAATAACCAGAAATATTTTGAGTTTGTAGAAACCTGTAGAAATGAAGGGATAGATGTCCCTATTATTCCTGGTTTGAAGCCTATTACCACCATTAAACAGGTAACTATCCTGCCCAGTATATTTCATATTGATATTCCTGAGGATTTATCGGATGCGATAGAAGGCTGTAAGGATAATCGCGCCGCCCGGCAGGTTGGGGTCGAGTGGTGCGTCCAGCAATCCAAAGAACTGATTGAATATGGCGTGCCGTGTTTGCACTATTATTCTATGGGCAAGGCCGAGCCGGTTTATAATATAGCGAAACAGTTGTTTTAGCGGGGCAGGTGGCAGATTAATCAATTGAAATACATTTTTTCTTTTACTTTTTTGCGCTACAGCCCATCGATGGGCTGCTCGACCAAGTGATTCACACAATTATTATGAGATACAATACGGCACATGGCCCAACAATGGGTCAGGGCAAATACTTAGCTGCCAACTCCTCCGCCACCTGCTTTAAACCCACGCTTCCAGGCGCTTCTATTAATGACAGGTTGGTTCTCGGAGCAACCTCCGGCATGTTAGGGTCGATGATATAAACAGGTACATTCCGGCTCACATAGTCAATCAGACCGGCTGCCGGGTAAACCTGCAGGGAAGTACCCACCACAACAAAGATATCGGCGGTGGTTACTTCCTTTACCGCTAGCTCCATCATCGGCACCATCTCTCCAAACCATACGATATGGGGTCTGAGCTGAGCACCTTTTTCACATTTGTCACCTATATTTAATTCCCAACCACTGATATCATAGATAAGTCTGTGGTCTAATGTACTTCTGGACTTAAATAATTCGCCGTGTAAATGGATAACATTGGTCGAACCCGCCCTTTCGTGGAGGTTGTCAACATTCTGGGTGATAATGATTACATCGAAATGCTCCTCCAGATCAGCTAATGTACTATGTCCCTGATTAGGATGAACCGATAGGGCGTTTTTTCTCCTTTGATTGTAAAAATCCAGGACCAACTCAGGGTTTCGGCGCCAGCCCTCGGGAGATGCTACATCCATGACATCATGTCCCTCCCACAACCCGTTAGAGTCCCTAAAAGTTGGTATACCACTTTCCGCGCTTACACCTGCACCCGATAAAACCACGATTTTTTTTCTGACCATAGGGCTAATTTACTTTTTTTTCACGGGCAAAAAAAGCTGACCTCTCAATAATATATAAGATTAATCCGAAGCAAACGCCTGATCGTAAGCAGTGGGTTTACGCAGGGCACTATATGTTAAATAGACAGTTTGCCAACAAATCAATGTTTTGACCGGCTATAGGCGCCCGTTGTATTTCTGCTGTCGCTCTTTGGACTAATGGCATTAAAATGTTTTTGGCCCTGGCAAGCTATTAACCTGGGGTTATTATTTTTTTCTGGCAGCTCTTTTGCCCCTGGCCGGGGCTTTTTCTGCCAGTTCCAGGCACTCCTCCAGGGTCAGGTCCTCCGGCTCCTTGCCTTTTGGGATTTTTACATTTTTCTTTCCTACTTTGATATATGGGCCATACCTGCCCTTTAAAACTTGTACTTCCGGATTTTCTTCAAAAACTTTGATGAATTTTTCCGCATCAGCTTTCCTCTTGGCATGAATTAACTCAACTGCCTCTTCTTCAGAGATACTAAGCGGATCCTGATCTTTGCCTATGGAGTAAAACTTTCCGTTATGACGGATGTAAGGCCCGAATTTACCGATGGCCGCAATCATCATTTCCCCTTCAAATTCCCCAATTTCCCGGGGAAGTTTGAACAGCTCCAGGGCCTCTTCAATTTTTATGCTTTCAATAAACTGTCCTGTCCTGAGGCTGGCATATCTGGGTTTTG
This sequence comes from Cytophagales bacterium, assembly GCA_022360015.1. Taxonomy (GTDB): domain Bacteria; phylum Bacteroidota; class Bacteroidia; order Cytophagales; family Cyclobacteriaceae; genus Agaribacillus. The sequence goes on along the minus strand of JAKSDQ010000264.1, from coordinate 28,061 downwards.
GGTCATCATCATTTTCTCCGATCTGCACGTAAGGACCGAATTTACCCAGCTTGGCATAAACTTTTTTACCGCTGGCCGGATCGACACCGATTTCCCTGGAAGAACCGACCTGCGATCTTTCAATATTTTCTGTGCTTTCAACTTTCGGATGAAATTTTCCATAAAAAACATCTATCATATTGTCCCAGGAAAAATTGCCCTCGGCAATATCATCCAGCTCTTTTTCCACCTCTGCGGTAAAAGAGTAATCAGTCACATCCGGGAAGTGTGTAACCAGGAAGTCATTGACAACCATGGCAGTATTGGTTGGGAATAACTTGTTTTTTTCGGTACCGGCTATTTCTTCTTTTTCCATACTTTGAATGGTACCATCCTTTAAAATTAACTCCTTGTATTTTCTTTCCTTTCCCGGTCTTGATTCCTTTTCTACATACCCCCTTTTTTGAATGGTGGATATAGTGGGGGCATAGGTAGAAGGCCTGCCGATCCCCATCTCTTCCAAATGCTTTACAAGGCTTGCCTCGGTAAATCTTGCCGGTGGCCTTGAGAATCCCTGTCTTGCTCTGATATGGTCCAGGTCAAGCATTTGCCCTATTGCCAGTGGAGGGAGCATCCCCTTATTCTCTTCATCCTGAATTTCGTCATCTGTGGACTCAATATACACTTTCAAAAAGCCATCAAAAGTAATTACTTCGCCTGAAGCGATAAAGTCCTGTTCCACGGTGGATACATCGATGGTAGCAATGGTTTTTTCCAGCGATGCCTCGGCCATTTGCGAGGCGATGGCGCGTTTCCATATCAATTCATAAAGTCTTTTTTCATTGCGGTCATTACCGGCTTCCTTTGCTGAAAAATCCGTTGGCCTTATGGCTTCATGTGCTTCCTGAGCGCTTTTGGATTTTGTTTTAAATTTCCTGGTCTTGAGGTATTTATCTCCAAAAGCACTTCTTATTTCAGCACTGGCGCCGGCCACTGCATCATCCGATAAATTGAGCGAATCTGTCCTCATGTAGGAGATTTTACCGTTTTCGTAGAGCTTTTGTGCCAGGGTCATGGTTTGGGCCACCGAAAAGCCCAGCTTTCTGCTGGCCTCTTGCTGTAAAGTAGAGGTGGTAAACGGTGGTGCCGGAGATTTTTTGGCCGGTTTCTTTTCCAGATTTTTGATGGAAAATTCAGCACCCTTGCACTTTTCAAGAAAGGAAAGTGCTTCTTCCTCAGTGGTAAACCTGGTGGATAAATCGGCTGCGAGCTCTTTTCCCTGATCCAGCAAAAAGGTTGCTGTCACTTTGTACGATGACTTTACCTCAAACTTGTCAATATCCCTTTCTCTTTCAACTACCAGTCTGACAGCCACTGATTGAACCCTGCCTGCAGAAAGCCCGGTTTTTATCTTTTTCCAGAGAATAGGGGACAACTCAAAGCCAACGAGCCTGTCAAGGATTCGCCGGGCCTGTTGCGCATTGACAAGGTCATGGTCGATACCTCTGGGGTTTTGTAAGGCATTCAATATGGCATTTTTGGTAATTTCCCGGAATACGATTCTGCGTGCTTTTGAGTCATCGAGATCCAATACTTCTTTCAAATGCCAGGAGATGGCTTCACCCTCACGGTCATCATCACTGGCGAGGTAAACTGTTTCGGCATCCCTGACCAGTTTTTTCAATTCTTTAATTACATCTTTTTTATCGCTTGAGACCACGTAGGTTGGCTTGAATCCATTCTCAATGTCTATGGCTTTGTCACCCTTCTTCAAATCCCGGACGTGGCCGTAGCTCGAAGTTACTTTGAAATCAGATCCTAAGTAGCCTTCAATAGTTTTGGCCTTAGCTGGTGACTCTACGATGACGAGTTTCTTGGGCATACTAATTTTTTTTAGTGTTTCGTTCAAATATCAATATTTTTTTTGAAAAAAAGCAACGGCCAAAATGAATTATACTCTATGAAATGGTAGGAAAATGTGCCATTATTATTTAAATTTTTAAGCATAAACCAAAACATAATGACCAAACAATTACTTTTGATTCGCCATGCGCAGGCCTCCGAGTCAGCACAAGGGCAAAAAGATTTTGACCGTACACTTACCAATAAAGGCATAATCGATGCCTCTCAATTAGGAATGCATTTATTGAAGAAAAGTTTGCATCCGGACGCAATTTTTTCAAGTTCGGCGGTCAGGGCTAAGATTACGGCTACTACCATTGCGGAGAAAATAAATTTTGACGTTAACAAGATAAAATTTGATAAACAACTTTACGAGTCTTCGCCAAGAAGCCTGCTGGCACTTGTCAACGGGTTTAAAGACCACTGGAAAAGGGTGTTTATTATTGGCCATAACCCGGTGATCACCTATTTTGCCGAATATTTAACCGGTAATCTAATTGACAGCATGTCGCCGGCAAGCATGGCTGTGATCATGTTCGACCTTCCGAGCTGGAAAGAGGCTTCGGCAGGATTGGGAGATATCGATGTCTATTATAACCCCCAATATAATTAACTATTCTTTTGTTTAAGTGGATTTATGATCTCATTTTTGCAGCATATTTACCTATTTGTAAAATGTAGTGGTTTAACCGTAATAAAATCCTTTTAAATCGTTTGAAATGAGTACGTTGGGAAGACATATTATTGTGGAATTCTATAACTGCGAGCCTGGGATTCTAAACAGCGTGGTGCACATAGAGCAACATATGGAAACAGCGGCCCGCACTGCAGGAGCAACCGTTATTAACACTACTTTTCACCACTTTTCGCCATATGGTGTATCAGGAGTGGTGGTAATCCAGGAAAGCCATCTGGCCATCCACACCTGGCCTGAATATGGTTACGCTTCGGTGGATCTATTTACCTGCGGAGATACAGTCGATCCGTGGGTTTCATATGAATACCTGAAAAATTCCTTTAAGGCCAGCCACGGTTCGGCAGTGGAAATGAGGCGGGGCGAGATGAATCTGCTTAAAAAGAGGGAGCTGGACTTACACGCTTTAAGGGATGAAAAAAGCGCCGGAGATAGCATCCCTAAAAGAACCAGGGACATCTGGTTTACTGAAAGGGATGAAAACATCGCCCTGTCTCTGAAACATCATGGAAAGTTATATGAGGAGCAGTCGGATTATCAAAAGGTAGAGGTTTACGAAACCCTGGCCTACGGCAATATGCTCACTTTGGACGGTCTGGTGATGTGTACTGAAAAGGACGAATATGTTTACCATGAAATGATCGCCCACGTGCCCATGTTAACACACGGTCAGGTACGTAAGGCCTTGATTATCGGCGGTGGGGATGGTGGCACGGCCAGGGAGCTGTTAAAACACCCCGGCATCGAAGAGTTGGTGATGGTAGAAATTGACAATAAAGTGGTCGAGGCGTCCAAAAGATATCTGCCAGGCATCTCCTCGGCCCTGAATCATCCAAAACTGAACCTGATCATTGACGATGGCATTAAATATGTCAGTAAGCGTGCCGATGAATCCTTTGACCTTGTGATCGTGGACTCTACCGATCCAGTAGGGCCCAGTGAAGGACTTTTTACCGAGGCTTTTTACCGGGATGTCTACAGAATCCTTCAACCAGCCGGTGTGATGGTTACGCAAAGTGAGTCTCCAAGATTTAATAACAAGGTTTTTAAGGAAATCTATACCTGCTACAGGGAAATATTCGGCCCTTCCCATGTTCATTGTTATTTGGCTTATATCCCTTCTTATCCCACCGGCATGTGGAGCTTTTCCTACTCGACCAAGGACGGAAAACACCCCATCAGGAATTTTGATAATCAAAAGGTGGAATCTTTTGTCATGGCTAACTCCTTAAACTATTACAACCCGCATATCCACAAAGCCGCCTTCGCCCTGCCGAATTTTGTGAGGGAAATGATTGAAGTAGCTTTTGAGGCCAATCAATAAGGGGCCGGCATGAGGTGGTAGTTGGTGTAGGTGCTTAACAAGCGGCAACCACTTCTCGTCTTAAATGTTGCGATTACTATCGAATCTTTCCAGATAATCAGCCACCCTGCGTACGAACATGCCGCCGAGGGCACCGTCTACCACGCGGTGGTCGTACGAATGGGATAAAAACATCTTGTGCCTGATGGCGATGGCATCACCGTTGTTGGTTTCGATCACCGCAGGTTTTTTCACAATAGCACCCAAAGCCAGAATAGCCACTTGTGGTTGCACGATGATGGGCGTACCCATCACATTACCAAATGAGCCGACGTTCGATATCGAATAGGTGCCACCTGAAAGCTCGTCAGGAGTCAGCTTATTGTCGCGGGCTCTTTTTGCCAGGTCATTGACCCTTTTGGTTAAGCCGATCATGTTAAGCTGGTCGGCGTGCCTGATAACCGGAACGATGAGATTCCCTGAGGGTAACGCGACAGCCATACCGATATTAATGTCTTTTCTTTTGATGATTTTATCCCCATCTACAGAGACATTCACCATGGGGTAGTCTTTAATTGCCTTGACCACCGCTTCTATAAAAATGGGCGTGAAGGTCAGATTGTCACCTTCCTTCCTCTTAAATTCATTTTTGACCCTGTTTCTCCAGTATACGATGTCTGTAACATCGGCCTCTACGAAAGAAGTCACATGCGGGGAAATTCTTTTGGATGCCACCATACGTTCGGCGATCATCTTTCGCATTCTGTCCATTTCGATAATCTCGTCGTCGGCGTTTACCGATACCTGTACCCTGGGTTTGGCAAGCTCTGTTTCGGCAGGTTGAACCACAGGAGGTACCACCTCGATAGCACCATTTCCTTGCGAAGGCACCTCTTCAATAGCCGTTGATTTTTCCCTGTGTCGGAGATAAGCCAGTATGTCCTTTTTAGTAACCCGGCCTTCTTTTCCGGTTCCGGAAATCTTTTCCAACTCCTGCATAGGGATGTTTTCCTGCCTGGCAATATTTAAAACCAGCGGCGAATAGAATCTGCCTGCTGCGGGAACTTCGAGTGGTTGCGTGGTGCTTCCGTTTCCATTATCCGCCCCGGCCGGTTTAGATTCCTGTTCGTGTTTAATTTCCACCTTGGCAGCTTCACCGGCGGGTGTCATTACCGGTTCCTGGTCATCACCTTCCGTACTGATAATGGCGATGGGTTTGCCTACTTCCACCACCTCACCTTCCCCGGCCAGAATTTCCTTCAAGACCCCCTCGTGAGAGGCCGGAATTTCCGTATCCACTTTGTCAGTAGCTACTTCCAGGACGGATTCGTCCTGCTCTATTTTGTCACCAACTTTTTTGAGCCACGTTAAAATAGTGCCTTCCATTATACTTTCACCCATTTTGGGCATGACCATTTCTACAAGTGCCATTTGGATAGTTGTTTCTTTACAGATTTATGTTTGTTTGCTGCAAAAATAGCAAATTCACTATTTTTCTCTATTTTTTTGTGTTAAACTTTGCCATAACAGGTACAAAGCCGCTATCGTGGTGCGCTGTATATTAATCAGTCGCTGATCGCCCAATTGTAGTTTTTTAGTAATAGTTTTATCCCCGTCGGCATAGGCAATCCAGATTAACCCTACCGGTTTTTCTTTGGTACCTCCGCCAGGTCCCGCAATACCACTGCTGGACAGGCCAATATCTGTTTTAAAAACATCTCTTACATTATTGGCCATTTCTATCACCGTTTGCTCGCTTACGGCGCCATGTTTTTTTAACGTTTCGGGATTAACATGGAGGAGGTTTACTTTCATGTCATTATGATAAGGCACAACCCCACCGTTGAAGTATCTCGAGCTACCCGCAATGCTGGTGATGGTTTGCGCAATGTGCCCTCCCGTACAACTTTCAGCGGTTGCCAGGGTCTTTTGCTGTTCAACCAGTATTTTTCCTATGGCGGATTCCAGGGTCTCGCTGTCAAAACCAAAGATAAATGGATCAATAAGTGGCAATAATTTAGCGATTTCCCGTTCGATTTCCTGCTCCAGGATGGGCCGGTCAGGGCCTGTGCCGGTTAACCTGAGCCTCACTTGCATTAACCCGGGCAAATAGGCCAGCTTCAGGTGCGGCGGTAAATTACTTTCCCAATCCTTGATTTTATCAGCCAGCCATGACTCTCCGATGCCGGCCGTCTTAATCATTTTATGAAGTATAGTCGGTGTTTGGTAAAATGCCTTTACTTTTGGTAGTACCTCACGCTGCATCATCTCTTTCATTTCGTGAGGTACGCCTGGCATCGAGACAAAAATTTTCCGGTTCCTCTCAAACCACATACCTGGCGCACTGCCCAGCCTGTTACGAACCATGGTGCACTTGTCTGGTAACTCCGCCTGTTTTTTGTTTCGCTCGTTTAAGGTGAATCCCCGGCTTTCGAACAAATGCGTCAGTTCTTTGAGCGCTTGCGGATGCAATGAAATTGTAGCGTTAAAGTATTTTGCGAGGCAGGGTTTGGTCAGGTCGTCGTTAGTAGGTCCCAGTCCGCCGCTGATCAGGATAACGTCGGCCCTGCCTTCTGCCTCTCCGAAGGCCCGGAGAATTTCGGATTCAACGTCGCCGACCGTAGTCTTTCTTATTACTTTTATGCCTATTTTATCCAATTCCGCGCTCATCCATTGACTGTTTGTGTCTACAATCTGCCCATAAAGCAATTCATCGCCAATACTGATTAATTCTGCAGGTACCTGGCTCATTTAAAATCAATTTTTCAAGTTTTGAATGACCCAAATATATTATTTTAACGGCTAATCCGGGTTGTAACCATTCATTAATTTTCAGGTCATGCAACCAATTCGATCATATCATTGTCTCGGCCTTTTGAAAAGATTAATGATTTCAAAATACCTGTCTAATGATTATTCGAAAAATAAAAATTAACTTAACCATTGTAGCAGTATCTGTATTGGTATTTCCGGGTTGTGATAAACTGGATGATGACCAGCTTCCTCAAACGGAGATTACCGATTTTGATAGTGAGAGTTTTTTAAGTGCCGGTTCCATGGCCATCATTGATGTAACAAATGGTATCGAAAGCAACCAACCTGTTCATCTTAACATCGTTACATCCCCGAATAACGGCCGTTTAGAGAACCTGGAAGGTGCCTTACTGAAGTACATGCCTAATAATTCTTTTCAAGCATCATCTGAAAAGAAATTATTGCTTCAAGAACCGGACGAACCGACATATATAAAGCAACAACCGACGGCAGAATACCACCTTCCGGTGTTATCTGCCTCCAAATTGCCACTTAAAGGGCCTGAAATAGCCGAATTCACGCTGCTGCCACTAAAAGCAGTTACCATCCCCTTAAAAAGCCAACCCCTGCAGGCCCCGGCGCAGGCTGAAGAACCGATCATTGAAAAACGAACAAAAAGATTTGAACTATTTGCCATGGCTATGCCCAGCCTCTTTTATCATAATTTTCAGACAAACACCTCTGATAACCTTGTCATCAGCAGTTTAGAGGAGCGATCTGCTATTTCTGGCGAAAGATTGGGCCATAAAGCGGCTATTGGAGGTACGGTGCGGTATCGAAAAAACCTTGAGTTTTCTGCGGGATTGATATATGCCTGGGCCAATGAGTCCTTTAATTTTACGGAAAAAACGATTACAGGCTATCAAACGCTCAGTGCTAACACTGAAACTACTTCCTTCGCCGTGGTGCCCGAATTTTCAGAAAACATAAAACTCAAAAGCCACTTCTCCGTTATATCCGTTTTTTATAAGCTTGACTACAGGTTATTGCCTCAACTGGATTTAATATTACAGCCTACGTTTAACTACTCATCGTTTATCAATGAAAATGAATCATCGCCTGTTTACATCAAGCCGAACAACCTCAGCATAAATTTTGGCCTATCCTATCACCTCTAAACCCTCCATTCCCACAAAGCGATAAGCCCCCCCTCACACCCACACTCACACTTCAAATAATTATTTTACTATTTCAATCCAAATTAACTATTTTTAACCTGAACCGGAATCACTGCGAAGCTGTTTAATAAGAACAGACTTCCATTTAATTTTGGGCAAGCGATAACTGGCAGGGTTTTCGTGGGAAGATTAAAAATCTGTTTTAAAACAAATCAATATCATTCATGGAAATTACAAAAATCGGAAGGAGTTTGGCAGTTTTTGTCATGCTATTGGTTGGCTGTACACAGCAACAATTTTCGCAAACAGTAGGCGATCTGCTTGGTTCGTCCGGCAGTTCCCTGACCACTGAGGAGGTGGCAGGAGGGTTGAAGGAAGCCCTGATCAATGGCATAAGCAAAGGTGCCGGTAGGGCGTCAGCGGTAAATGGTTATTTTTCAAATCCGAAGATTAAGATTCCCTTTCCCTCTGAAGCCAAAAAAATGGAAAACACCTTGCGGGATATTGGATTAGGAAATGAGGTCGATAAATTCGTTAAAACCCTGAACAGGGGTGCTGAGGAAGCTGCCAAGGAAGCGAAGCCCATATTTGTGGCGGCTATCAAATCCATGACGATTGAAGATGCGTGGGGTATTTTAAGGGGTGAAAATGATGCAGCGACTCAATATCTGAAAAGAACCACTTCCTCCCAGTTGATGCAAAAATTTCAGCCGATAATTCATAACGCCCTGCAAAAAGTCAATGCCACGAAATATTATGGTGACCTTGCGGCAAGGTATAATAAAATTCCTTTGGTAAAAAAAGTAAACCCTGATCTGGATGCTTACGCCACTGAAAAGGCCATTGACGGATTGTTTTTGTTGATCGCCGAAGAAGAAGCCAATATCCGCAAAAACCCCGTGGCCAGAACCACTGACCTCCTGAAAAAAGTCTTCGGAAACCGAAATTAACAACAACCCATTTTAATTTTCATTGTCATTTTAATTTTTATTAAACCGATTCATTGTTTGTGTAATTCCAATAGTACCAAAGGATAGTATCATATCTGTGGCTTTTTCAATGTGGGTTTCCAATTCGGCGAACTCATGCTGGCTGAAATTGCTTAATACATAGTCCACCTGTTTGCCTTGTGGATAATTGTTACCTATGCCGAATTTCAATCTGGCAAAATCACTTCCACCCGTAGCTTGCTCAATATTTTTCAAACCATTGTGTCCTGCACTGGAGCCCTTGGCCCGCATTCTCAGTTTGGCGAAAGGCAGTGAGACGTCATCTGTCACCACCAAAACGTTCTCTTTTGGGATTTTCAGTTCTTTCATCCAATAATTCACAGCCTTCCCACTTAAATTCATATAGGTGGTAGGCTTAATCAGATGGAAATTTCTGGCTTTATGTTTTACGGCAGTTTTCCAGGCCAACCTTTCCAGTTCAAACGCGGCGTCAAATTTTCCTGCCAGGAAATCCAATATCAAAAATCCGATATTATGTCTGGTTAATTCATATTCAGGACCGATGTTTCCCAATCCGGCGATTAAATATTTCATACCGAGGAGTTATTAAACACAATTTATCAATAATAAAAAAATCCTGCCTGGAAGAGCAGGATTTTGCCTGTATAATACAGTGATTTTTTACGCTTCGCCAGCGCCTCCCTCTTCAGTTGCTTCGCCACCTTCTTCTGCTCCTTCAGCCCCTTCTGCGAGCTCATCTCCGTCGGTTTTTCCTCGCAATGCCCTCGGAACCTCAACCACCGCGATGGATAACTGAGGTGCATCGAGAATTTGGAAATCTTTTTCTTCGATTTCCGCAACTTTGACCGCTTTGTTGAAGTCCAATTTGGAAATATCTACCTCTATAAAGTCCGGCATATCTTTAGGCAGTGCCTGTACCCGGATATTTCTTCTTTTATGCATCAAAGTGCCACCTTTGTCTACACCCGGGGCTTTTCCAACCAGGTGTACGGGAATATCCATTTTAACGGGTTTTCCTTCGTGTAATTGAAGAAAATCAGCATGCAGGATGATCTCGCTAACCGGGTGGAATTGAATATCCTGGAGGATACATCTGTAAATTTCCCCTTCGATATTTAAATCTACCATGTGGGCATCCGGTGTGTAAACGAGCTCCCTGAACAAAATCATAGGAGCGTAAAAGTGTACTTGCTCCTCACCGCCATACAATACACATGGAACATTCCCCTCTTCTCTAAGGTGTTTTGATTCTTTTTTGCCGAGATTTGCTCTTTTATACCCTATAATCTCTACAGTTTTCATAATTTATTTATTTTACTATTTAATTTTCTATATAAACAATGCGCTGATGGAATCATGATCATGTATGTTGCGGATTGCCTTGGCAAACAATTCAGCGACCGTCAGCACTTTAAGTTTTTCGGAAGTTTTCTTTAAAGGAATGGTATCCGTAACGACAAGTTCTTCCAGCACAGAATTATTGATATTATCATAAGCCTGTCCGGATAAAATAGGATGCGTGATGACGGCCCTTACCGAGGTAGCTCCTTTTTCCATCAGAATTTTAGCCGCCCGGCATATGGTACCTGCGGTATCTACAATATCGTCAACCAACACTACATTGGCGCCTTCTACATCACCGATGACCTGCATGGAAGCAATCTCATTGGCCCTTTTTCTATGCTTGTCACATACCACCATTTCCACGGCAAACCGTTTTGCATAGCTTCGAGCCCGGCCCACACCACCGACATCAGGGGCGGCAAATACGAGATTGTCCAGTTTAAGCGATTTCAGATATGGAACAAAAATCGCCGATCCGTCCAGGTGATCTACCGGAAAATCGAAGAAGCCCTGAATTTGCCCGGCATGCAGGTCGCAGGTCATCAACCTGTCAGCACCCGCTGCTGACAGCAAATTGGCATTGAGCTTGGCGGCAATCGATACGCGTGGTTTATCTTTCCGGTCCTGCCTGGCGTAGCCGAAATAAGGCACTACCACTGTTACATATTCTGCACTGGCTCTTTTGGCAGCGTCGATCATCAATAATAACTCCATGATGTTTTCTGCCGGCGGGCACGTGGACTGAATCAGGAATACATCGCAACCGCGAACCGACTCGTTGTAGCTGGGTGATATCTCCCCATCACTGAAATTCTGAATCGTTAGCTTCCCCAATGCTTTCCCGTAAAAACCCGCAATTTTTTCTGCCAGGTAGAGTGAACGCGTACCTGAACAGAGTTTGACAGATGACATATGTAGGTATTAGATTAATCGTATAATTGTAGCGCCTTTAAAATAAATTAATCCCGATAAAAACCGGGATTAATATAGTTGACCCACTAGGGCTCGAACCTAGACTCTTCTGGACCAAAACCAGACGTGTTGCCAGTTACACCATGGGTCAATTTTCCCATTCTCAAATTGGAGGTACAAAAGTAGAATTTTTTTTAGAAATATAAATATATAACATCAATATATATTTTAAAAATAATGTCGGGCTAAGAATGACCTGAGTCAGAGCGCATGATCCGGTTCATTTTTTAATTGGGTATATTGTTTTACCCAGTTTTTGGCATCGATAAAGGCTTTGACCCAGGGGCTGATCCGGTCCTTTTTTCGGTCATCAGGGTAATATGCCCAGTTCCAGGGGAAAATGGATCTTTCCAGATGTGGCATAATGGCCAAATGTCTTCCGTCACGTGAATGAAGGCCCGCAATAGCAAAATCAGACCCGTTAGGGTTGCCGGGATAGGCATCATAACTGTATTTTGCAGAAACATGGTAATCACTTTGGGTGCCGGGTAAAATGAATCTTCCTTCGCCATGAGCCACCCAAATCCCCAAGCGTGTGCCTGCCAGGTTCTGAAGCATCACCGAGTTGTTTTCAGGGATGTCGACGTTGAGAAATGAGCATTCGAACTTGCCAGACGTATTGTGGTGCATGGTCGGGTGATTTTCCATGCCCGGATACAATAAACCCAGCGCCATCATTAACTGACAGCCATTACAAACACCAAGGCTCAGGGTGTCTTTCCTGGCGTAAAAGTCATCTATTGCCTGTTTGGCTTTTTCGTTAAAAAGAAAGGCCCCTGCCCAACCTTTGGCTGATCCCAGTACATCTGAATTAGAGAAGCCACCGACAAAAGCGATGAAATTCACATCACGCAAATTCTCCCTTCCGGAAACCAAATCCGTCATGTGGATGTCTTTCACATCAAAGCCGGCCAGGTGCATGGCATAAGCCATTTCCCGATCGCCGTTAACCCCTTTTTCACGGATTATGGCGCCCTTAATACCGGTTTTCCCCTTTTTGTCGGGATTAAGGGCCAAGGCGCCGTAACTTCCTTCAAAGGCAGGCGGGAAAGCAAAATTTAATGGTTGCGAAGTGTAATGGTCATACCTCGACCGGGCGAAACCCTCATTGGTTTGTTCCTTATCCAGCAAAAAGGAAGTTTTGAACCAAAGATCCCGCAGGTTATTGATATCGAATTCCATCCGGGCACCGGATTTTTCCAGGAAAAGCTTTCTTTCCTCTACCGGATGGCCCAGTACATGAAAGTTTAGCCCTGCGACCTTTAACTTTTCCGTTACCTGCTCCCCTGATTCTACCTGAATTACTATACCTGGCTTTTCGCTGAACAGTATTTTTATCATATCATGCTCCCCAAAACTATCCAGATTCACGCTTACCCCTCCATTTTGATTGGCAAAATTCATCTCAAGCAAAGTGGTCATCAATCCTCCGGCAGAAATGTCATGTCCCGCCAGGATATAGCCGTCACTGATCAGTTCCTGGATGGTATCAAAGGCCCGGGCAAAATATCCCGGATCGATAATTGTTGGGGCAGCTTTGCCAATTTGATTCAGAATTTGTGAAAAACTGCTTCCCCCCAGTTTAAACGCATCCAGGGAAAAGTCAACATACATCAAAGTAGTGTTTTCTATGGATTTCAGCACCGGCTCCACAATTTTTGACAAGTCAGTAACCGGTGCGCAGGCGGAGATAATGACCGTTCCAGGGGCGTAAACCACTTTTTCGCCGTTGTACTTTTGGGTCATGGAAAGTGAGTCCTTGCCCGTGGGTATATTTATCCCCAGGTCACAGGCAAACTTACCGGTTGCTGCCACGGCCTCATACAACCTGGCATCTTCGCCCTCGTTTTTAGCTGGCCACATCCAGTTGGCACTTAGCGAGATACCTTTAATTCCACCCTCTATAGGTGCCCATAGCAGATTGGTGAGTGCTTCCGCGATCGACAGTTTAGAGCCTGCGGCGGGGTCAACCAGGGCGCTTACGGGCGCGTGACCGATGGAAGTTGCTATACCACGCTCTCCGCGGTAATCGATAGCCATGACTGCTACATTGTTTAGTGGTAGTTGCAGTTCCCCGGCGGTTTGTTGTTTGGCGACTTTTCCCGACACACACCGGTCTGCTTTGTTGGTAAGCCAGTCTTTGCAGGCCACACTCTCAAGTTGCATTACCTGCTCAGTGTAATAATGGGTTTCGGCGACATTATAACTCATGTCTTCAAATGAGGCCGGTAGTTGGTTGTCTGTCAGAATAGTTTTCGGCGGCTTGCCAAACATGTGTTCCAGTTGCCAATCAATAGGATGGGTTTCAGCGCGGCTGTCAGCAAATGTCAGGTGTCCATCATCTGATACTTCCCCCACTACATAAAATGGGGCCCTTTCCCGCTTCGCAATTTTTTGCAACAGATCCAGATCTTTCTCTTTTATGATCAAGCCCATTCTTTCCTGGGATTCGTTGCCGATGATTTCTTTGTCCGACAAGGTAGGGTCTCCTACTGGCAATTTTTGTATGTCGATGACACCACCGGTTTCTTCCACCAATTCAGACAAGCAGTTGAGATGTCCCCCGGCACCATGGTCATGTATAGAAACAATAGGGTTTTCAGCCATCTCGGTCAGAGCCCTTATGGCGTTTGCCACCCGTTTTTGCATTTCGGGATTGGAGCGCTGAACGGCATTTAGCTCAATGCGGTTATCAAACTCCCCGGTGGCTACCGATGAAACAGCCCCGCCGCCCATGCCGATCCGATAGTTATCACCACCAAAAATGACTATTTTATCACCTTTTTCAGGTCTTTCCTTCAGACTGTCCGCCAGTTTACCAAATCCTATTCCGCCAGCCAGCATAATCACTTTATCGTATCCATACTGTTTATTGTTTTCGACATGTTCAAAAGTGAGCAGACTGCCGCAGATCAGTGGTTGCCCGAATTTGTTGCCAAAATCACTGGCGCCATTTGAAGCTTTGATAAGAATTTCAACGGGTGTCTGGTACAGCCAGGGTCTTGGGGTGATCTTTTTTTCCCAGTCCCTGCCCCCTTCCAGGCGCGGGTAAGATGTCATGTAGACGGCAGTTCCTGCCAGAGGTACACTGCCCTTGCCCCCGGCTAACCTATCCCTGATTTCACCGCCTGAACCTGTGGCGGCACCATTGAATGGCTCAACAGTGGTTGGGAAGTTGTGCGTTTCCGCTTTTAAAGAGATCACAGATTTGAAATCGGTAGTCTCAAAATAATCGGCCCGGTACTGCGATGCCGGGGCAAACTGCTCTGCCACAGGACCTTCCATAAAAGCAACATTGTCTTTGTAGGCTGAAACCAGCCGGTTATGGTTTTGTTCGGAAGTCTTTTTGATCAGTTGAAAAAGTGAATTTTCCTTTTCTTCACCATCAATGACAAAAGTGCCATTAAAGATTTTATGACGGCAATGCTCGGAGTTTACCTGCGAAAATCCGAATACTTCGCTGTCTGTCAATTTCCTGCCCAGTTTTTCGCTTACCTCTTCCAGGTAGCTGACTTCATCGTTATTGAGTGCCAGGCCTTCCTGCCGGTTGTAGGCGTCTATATCGTCAATGAAGCGGATGGGTTCGGGCTTTTTGTCAATGGCAAATATATGTCGATCCAAATGCGGGTAATAGGCCTGCAACATAGGATCATGTTTGCTTTCGCCCTTCACAACCGGATAAAATTCTTCAATCCTTTCAATACCGGTAATCCCCATGTTCTGTGTGATCTCAACGGCGTTGGTACTCCATGGGGTGATCATTTCCTTGCGCGGACCAGTAAAACCTCCGGTCAAAGAGTCGGGTTTTATAGGAGTGGCATTACCGAACAACCACATGAGCTTTTTGATACTTTCCGGGGGTAATATTTCCTTGCACCCCACCGCGTAGATATTGGCGGAAGCATTTTTAAAGAAAAGGATCATAGGTTAAAATTTTCAGGAGTTAAAAAGCCTTTAATTTACAGTGGCAAATTTATGGAAAAGTATAAGAAAGTTTAATTTTTTTGAAGGTGCAAGGCAAATTCATCCAGCAGTTGATTGTGGCCGGTTTCCAGTACAATGAGCTTGTAATCCTTTAGTTTTTCCAGAAGGATTTGCA
Source organism: Cytophagales bacterium (assembly GCA_022360015.1). Classification (GTDB taxonomy): domain Bacteria; phylum Bacteroidota; class Bacteroidia; order Cytophagales; family Cyclobacteriaceae; genus Agaribacillus. The sequence goes on along the minus strand of JAKSDQ010000264.1, from coordinate 12,865 downwards.
TGTTCTCCAGGGTTATAATTTTATCGAATTTGCCTAAAACCATTTTCAACGGGATACCATGATCGTTGATGAGCATAGCAATGGTTTCCATATCAAAACTTAAATGTCTGAAAACCACCCAGCTATTATAAACCCGCCGTCTTTTTGCCTCTGAATTCATTTTATTTCTGGCAAATTTAATCAATCCCTTTTCCAGAATTTTTAAGTGTAATAGCAAATCCATGAGACCAAAAAGCGGCTTTGGATAGTGTACCATTATCTTGAAAACCCCTCTTAAAAACAGGGGATAAGTGGCCAAACTATACCAGGGATTCGTTTTGATGCCATCAGGCGCAATGAAACAAACCTCTTCTATTCTAGGGGCCATACCCTCCAGAATTGCTAACAAAAATTTACCCCCCATGCTGTAGCCTGCCAGTGAAAACCTTTCTATGCCCTGATGATTTAAAAAGTTTTTAACTATTTCTATCCACGAAGTTTTCTGCAGAGGCTTACTTCCGAAAGGCCAGATGCTTTGGCCATGAAAAAAGAGGTCAAAGCTATAGAGTGTGTATTTCGTACCGATGGATTGCCCGATTTTTTCAAAGGCATCGCTATTTTGACCATATCCGTGGAAGGCCAGTAAAACTTTGTTACCTGTTCCAAACTTTTGAAAGTATAGTACCGTTTGATGGTAAGTAAGATGTGAATAAGTTTTCCCAGACATGAATTGTCAAAGATAGTGCGGGGTGAAAGCCATATCCAAATTTATCACAGCAAAACAATTAAGGTGAGGAAGATTTTTACTACTTTTTTTATTTCGTTTTTAGCTGCCAACATCTTTGCCCAAAATCAACGTGAACAGTCGGTTATTATGATGAGAAAAATTCAGGGGCCGATAAAAGTCGATGGATTAACAGATGAGCCCGCATGGCAACAAGTTGAAGCGGTTAGTGGTTTTTATCAAAACTTTCCTACCGATTCATTACCGGCTATTGCCAAAACCGAGGTTAAAATGATGTTTGACGACGATTTTCTTTATATTTCGGCCGTTTGTTATAACGAAGGGCGCGATTATATAGTTGCTTCCCTGAAAAGGGACTACGAGTTTTCGACAACGGAAAGTTTTAACCTCTACGTTGACACCTACAACGACCTGACCAACGGGTTTACATTCGGTATCTCCCCGTTAGGTGTTCAAAGGGAAGGCCTTTTTTCAGAAAGGGAGCAAGTGGCCACCGATTGGGACAATAAATGGTATTCCGGCGTTACAAATTACCCTGACAAATGGATCGTGGAGATGGCCATACCCTTCAAAACCCTGAGATATAACAAAGACAATCGCCAGTGGAATATCAACTTTTTAAGGTATAGCCTGAAGCACAACGAACGCTCCACCTGGGTGCGTGTACCCCAGCAATTCCGGCCCAACAACATACTTTATTCCGGAAAGATGATCTGGGAAGATCTTCCTCCCAAACCCGGTGCCAATGTCTCGGTTATTCCATACCTTTCGGGGGCGACTGCCAGGGATTTTGAGGAGGGTGAGCCGACCGATTATACTTTTGAAGCAGGATTCGATGCCAAAATCGGGGTAACGCCGGCATTGAATCTTGACCTTACCTTCAACCCTGACTTTTCACAGGTGGAGGTCGACGAACAGGTCACAAACCTCGACCGGTTTGAAATATTTTTTCCCGAACGCAGGCAGTTTTTTCTTGAGAACTCCGATTTGTTTGCACTAGCCGGTTTTCCGGGAGCACGTCCTTTTTTTTCAAGGAGGATTGGCATAGCGAAGGATACCAGTGGAAATAACGTACAGACCCCTATTTTGTATGGGGCAAGATTGAGTGGGAAACTGGATCGAAACTGGCGGATTGGATTAATGAACATGCAAACGCAAAAAGATGATGACCTGGATATTATCGGACAAAACTATACAGTCGCTACGGTGCAAAGAACGGTGTTTGCCGGATCCAATTTAAGTGCCATATTGGTAAACAGGCAGTCCGTGAATTATAAGAAGAAAGATGAGGCTTCGGAGACTTCGAGGTACAACCGGGTCTGGGGGTTTGAATACAATTTTGCCACAGGAAACAACAAATGGGAGGGGGAAGCTTTTTATCACCGGTCGGAAAACCCTGGCCGGGATACGGAAAATTTTGCCCATGGTGCATTTTTGGGGTACAATACCAGAAACCTCGGTGTATTTTGGTTTCATAATTTGGTGGGAGAAAACTATAACGCTGAAGTTGGATTTGTACCCCGTACAGGTTTTGCCAGAGGAGAATTAAGTATCAGCCCGGTATTTTACCCGACCAACGGCGTCATCAATACCATTGAAACAGAAATCGGAGCGGAATATACTACGGATACGGATTTTAATGTGTTGGACCAGGAGTTTTATGCCAGCGTAGAGATAAGTTATGCCAACACCAGTGAGTTTAACGCAGGGGTGGAGAGAAATACGGTTACCCTGCAAGACCCCTTTGACCCTACCAATTCAGATGGCCTGGAACTTCCGGCCGGAAGTGAATATACCTGGGACAGATTTGGTATCGGATATGCTTCGGATCAGCGCAAATTATTCAATTATAGCCTTTTTACGGCTTATGGGGGCTTTTACAACGGAAATTTGCTGGAAGTAGAGGCAGAATTGAATTACAGGTATCAGCCCTATGGAAACCTGGCTTTGGCGGTAACCTACAATAATATTGCTTTACCTAAGCCCTTTGAAGACACCGACTTTTTTCTCATCGGTCCAAGAATAGACCTCACCTTCACCGACCAACTCTTTTTAACCACTTTTATTCAATTCAATGAACAAAACGATAACCTAAACATCAATACCAGATTTCAATGGCGATTCAAACCCGTCTCGGATCTTTTTATCGTTTACACTGACAATTACTTGCCCCAAAACCTCAAGGTTAAAAACCGGGCATTAGTTTTGAAGCTATCTTATTGGTTAAATATTTAGTAATTTGTATGTTGCGTATTTACAAGCTGTAACAATTAAGCCTTTCGCAACCATGGAAAACAACCTTAAAACTATTAAAAACATTCTGATTTTTATTGCCAGTATTTTAATTGCCTTCCTGTTGGATGAACTGTCACACCTGTTGATGCCGCTTGCCCTGGCCTTATTTTTCGCCATATTGTTGCAACCGATATTAGCCTGGTTTGAAAGAAAAAGCTGGCCTTTCGGTCTCAGTCTGGTTGTGATTTCCCTCACCTCCATCTCTACAGTTGCCCTGATAGGACTCATGATTTATGAAACCGGTGTCAGCCTGGTAAAGCAGCAAGAAAAGCTGCTAGGCCAGATCAATGTAAAGCTTCAGGGGATTATGGAATGGGTGCACCGGATCAGTGGATTGGAAATAAATTCAGGAGATATTATCTCAAGTCTCGGCCAAATGATGTCCACTGACTGGATCATCAAATCTTCCGGCACCCTGGCAGAGTTTTTGGGTGATTTTACGGGGATTTTCGTCATGACCTCGCTTTATCTGGTATTATTACTGGGTGGAATACTTAAATATGAACAGTACATCCAATACCTTGAAAAAGGTGATGTAGAAGGAGGAAAAAATATTCTGCAAGGGTTTGAACAGGTCAAAAACTCCATTGTCACCTATATAAAGGTCAAATTTTTCATGAGTTTGTGCACCGGTACCGGATTTGGCCTGGTTTGCTGGATGTTTGGTATTGATTTCGCCCTGTTTTGGGGGTTTTTGGCGTTTGTATTAAATTTTATTCCTACCGTTGGATCGATAGTGGCCACCATTCCCCCCATTCTTTTGGGGTTGATACAACTGAGCACCATTCCTGCTTTATTGTTTTTGGCTTTGTGCCTGATTGCTATTCAGTTTTTCTTTGGCAATTTTATTGAGCCGAAGCTGCTGGGGGCAAGCTTGTCTTTAAATGCTGTGGTGGTCATATTAGGGTTGGTCTTCTGGGGTTATTTGTGGGGAGTGACCGGAATGATATTGTCTGTGCCAATGCTGGTATTGCTCAAAGTTGTTTTGGCGCAGATCCCGGATGCAGTGCTTATTGTGAGGTTGATGGGGAATTCGCGTGACATGGTGGGGTAATGGAATGTTGAAATGGTGGGCTTTATTATTACTTAACAGTTTGTCACATAAATTGAATCGGAATGGCTACCCTGGTTTGATCCCATAGCATTAATAGATTTGTTGTCCTTTCCCTTTGTTCAAATTCTATGGTAAAAGGTTCGTAATGTACGCTGGTAGCAGTCACTGGAACATCAAATTTTAAGATATTACGGCGGCTGTCATATTCGTAAGCACCCCATTGTCCCAATACTGTGTTGATAATAATCGTCCATTTGTCACGATAGGGAATCGTAAACAGGGTGTAGGTGCCGGCAGGCAGCTGCCTGCCGGCCATTATTATATCTTGGGTTACAGTTATCTCAGTGGCTTCATTGGCGCCGGTTCTCCAGACTTTTCCATAAGGGATCATGCCCCCAAACACTGTCCTTCCCCTTTTGTGTGGACGGCAGTAGGTGATTTTGATATAGGTATTTTCATGTTTAAGCGTGGTGATCGAAGTGGGACTGGGCTGCGGCGGCAAAGCACTTTGTCCTTTGGTATCGGACATCCAGGCCAGTAAAAAAATAAATACTTTGACTTGAATGATTTTTTTCATTTATTCAACGATATGTTTGCCTCAAAATAGCTTAAATTTAAAAATTATTTAATCCAAATTCGAGAATTTATTCTCATCACTTTTTAATTTTTATAATGAACAGGCCTGAGTTTGATGACATTTATATGGAACTGGCAGTAAATCTGGCAAAGCGGTCACGTTGTATAAAGCGCCATGTAGGAGCGGTATTGGCCAAGGATACACGAATAATTTCTATCGGTTATAACGGCCCTCCGGCCGGAACGCACAATTGTGACGAGGAATGGCCCGATGTGGGCTGTCCAAGGGATTCCAAAGGCGGATGCTCCCTGGCGATTCACGCAGAGCAAAATGCATTACTGTACGCAGTCAAAAACAAGACCACTGTGGAAGGTGCCACCATGTATGTAACCTTGGCGCCATGCCTGGCCTGTTCGAGAATTATCTACACCATGGGTGTCAAAAAGGTGATTTACCTGAAGTCTTATGCCGAATACAAAGGTATTGCCAGTGACGAGGGTGTCGACTTCCTGCTTAAATTTGGGGTGGAGGTTGAAAAGTATCATGGTAATCTTGAGAATATGACGCATATGATTTAAAGGTGGGGTACAAGGCGTTTTCGGTGCAAATGTTTTGTGTTATGGTGTCTTTTGAGTACTTTTTTTACCACTAAGGCACAAAGACACCAAGAGACACCAACGCTATGCTCGAGATTTGGTATGGGTGGGTTCGGGAATCAGACAATATTGACTTCAGGTTCTATTTCGATACCAAATTTGCGGGCTACGGATTCTTTGATTTCCATGGCGAGGTTTTTGATAGCGCCACCTGTCCCCTGACCGTAGTTGACCAGGACCAGAGCCTGGTTTTTATGGACACCAATGGGCCCGAAAGTCCTGCCCTTCCACCCGCATTGTTCGATAAGCCAGGCAGCAGGGATTTTAAAATTTTTCCCAGGCAATTCATACCCCGGGATTTTGGGGAAATGTACCCTTAGTCCCTCAAAATCTATATAATCTACTGTCGGGTTTTTGAAAAAACTACCTGCGTTACCTATCTCATCCGGATCGGGGAGCTTGCTTTGCCGGATTTTAATCACCGCGTCACTAATGGCTTTGATGCTGAGGTGCCGTATACCCATATCATTTAACGTTTCGCCAATGGCGCCATAAGAGGTATTGAACTCTGGCTTTTTAGACAGCCTTAAAGTAACTCTGGTGATAATAAACTGCCCTTTGGCTTTTTTCTTGAATATGCTTTCCCTATATCCAAACTGGCAATCTTCCTTGGAAAATGTTTTGCTGATCCCGTCTTCGATTTGAATGGCTTCCAAAGATTCGAATACCTCTTTTATCTCCACCCCGTAGGCACCGATATTTTGCATCGGGGCAGCGCCCACAGTGCCGGGAATAAGAGACAGGTTTTCAACGCCACCCCATTGGTTTTGAATGCAGTATAAAACAAATTCATGCCAGTTTTCACCTGCCCCCACTCTTACCCAAATGTGATCGTCATCTTCTTTCAGTGTTTCGATGCCTCTGATATCATTTTTCATCACAAGTCCATCGAAATCAGAAGTAAACAACAAATTACTACCCCCGCCGAGGATGAGTTTTTTCTCCTCCTTACAGGCTTCATGCGTTAAAAGACTGCTAAGATCACTTTCACTTTCAAAAGCACAAAACAATTTGGCGTTAACATCGATACCAAAGGTATTGTAAGGCTGCAGTGAGATACTTTTTTCTATTTTCATATGCAGGATGAAAAGCAAAATATTTGCAATAATATCAATATCCCTGCATATTATTGCGTTTTGAAATAATTAAATCATAATGGTAAAAACAGTTCCTATTTAAACAAATCCTCACCTACTTTAAATCCGGAAGACTGAACCGCCAGCTCTTTCAGGGTATTTCCCATCTTCAGCTTAACAAGTTGCTGTTCTCCGGGACGGATGTCATCGATGGCCCGGTACAACACTGGACTTATTCCTTTTATCATTGCTACCCCCATTGCCTATTTGCTCATGAAAAAATGGTTGGGTTTTTTCACCTGTAAAATAAACCTCGGGCGGGCAACTTTTTGCTTGGGGGAGGCATCACAAAACTGAGAGTGAGTTTGAGTTTGAGTTTGAGTTTGGGGGTGGTTTAATGATAGATATCGGCAATATCAATTTTATCCAGATATGGCTTTAGTTTTGACAGGGTGCTGAAGGTTTTAATTGATCCGACCTTTCTCTGGTTGCCGTTATACCAAACTTCAGCGTAAAAATTGCCTGTGTAATACAGGTTAATGCGGTAGCCGTTATGGTCAAAGCGGTTGGAAATAAAGGTTCCTTCTTGCCACAGCACAACACATTGCTGAAATTTTGAGAGTTTGTTAAAGGCGCCTATTGTTATCATAAAGTTAATATCCCGTGAAATATATTATAATATACGATTTATTTAAATATAAGATGGTCAAATTGGGATCGGATTCCCATTTTGATACAAAATACTTGAAATTTTATGCACAAATGAGGCATTTTAAGGACAACTGTGTCTGGAAATGGTAGTTGGCATACCATTTGGATTAGGGAGAAAGAAGTTTGATCTAACAAATTATGCGAGGGCTAAATACCAATAAAATCAAGAATTTAAATGATATTGTAGATATTGTATTAGGTGATAAGTTTATTGTTGCCCATAAAAAGACTGGCATCATTGAAGTATATGACAAGGACTTTAACCTGCTAAGTACTAATCACTTCACTAATGTTGAAAAAGTAAATGCCAATAGCAGGGTACTGTTGATAAGAAAGAATGGTACGGTAGATTTTTACGACAAATGGCTTAACTACCAATTTTCAAAAAAAAACAGTTAGACCGGCGCTGGCAATACCAGACTGTCCTTTCATGTAAAACCTTATATATCTACATCCGGTTTATGGAGCGCTTATTCCAATAGCATTTTGCTCATTTTTAGTTTTATTTCTTTAAATTAGATAAGATAAACTTCCATAACCCTATGAAAAACTATTTTCTTATAGCCCTTATTACAATCACGGCGTATGATGCCGACCAACCTGTCTTATCACAAAATACAATTTATGATAAGATAGATAAACTAAGTGTACAGATTGAACCGAAGGTGATTACGTGGAGGCATCATTTTCATCAGTATCCGGAGTTATCCAACCGTGAGTTTAAAACCGCTGCAAAAGTAGCGGATCATTTAAGTGCGTTAGGTTTTGAAGTTAAAACCGGAATAGCCCATACTGGTGTTGCAGGTATACTAAGGGGTGGAAAGCCCGGACCGGTAATGGCGCTCAGGGCGGATATGGATGCATTGCCGGTGACTGAAAGGGTTGACATTGGTTTCGCTTCCAAAGAGAAGACACAATTCAATGGCCGGGAGGTTGGCGTAATGCATGCCTGCGGGCATGACACACATATTGCCATTCTGATGGGCGTGGCAGAGATATTGTCGCAATTAAAGTCGTCATTGAAAGGTACGGTGGTGTTTATTTTTCAACCGGCTGAAGAGGGGGCGCCGGAAGGTGAGGAAGGAGGTGCTGACCTTATGATCAAAGAAGGGGTACTGGACAATCCCGAGGTGGAAGTAATTTTTGGCTTGCATATTAATTCGAAAACCGAGGTGGGTAAGTTAAATTATCGATCACATGGGATTATGGCGGCAGCCAATTCGTTTAAAATCAAAGTGAAAGGAATACAGACTCATGGCTCGACCCCCTGGACGGGTGTTGACCCGGTTGTAACCTCAGCCCAGATCATTAACGGGCTGCAGACCATCGTAAGCCGGCAAATGGAGCTCACAAAAGCCCCTGCGGTCATATCGGTGGGAAGTATTCATGGTGGTGTTAGAAGTAATATCATTCCGGAAGAAGTGGAAATGGTCGGTACCATCAGAACACTGGATAATGAAATGCGCAAAATTATCCATGAGAAAATAGTGCATACTGCTACTACGATAGCCGAAAGCCAGGGGGCAGTGGCTGAGGTCAGTATACGAAAAGGATATCCTATTACCTACAACGACCCGGAATTGACCGCAGCTATGGAGGGTACCTTAAAACGTGTGGCCGGCCATGACAATGTGAATTATATGGATCCGATCACCGGGGCAGAGGATTTTTCTTTTTTTCAGGAAAAAATCCCAGGTCTTTACTTTTTCATAGGAGGGATGCCGGAGGGTCGAGATCCTGCCACTGCCGCACCGCACCACACCCCGGATTTTTATGTAGATGATGCGGGCATGTTACTGGGTATGCGGGCGTTTTGCAACCTGGTGGTCGATTATGGTAACCAATGGAAAAAGTAAGCATGTTATACATAGCCTTACTCAAAGTCCTGCAAGGACGGATCGCAGTTTTTCTGGCATCAATTTCCGGCCCCTGGCGCAAGCGTCCGTGGCTGTTGTACAACGTTTTCGACAAAATTCTTTGTATCTCTTTGTGTCTTGGTGCCTTTGTGGTTCACCATTTTTTACCACGGAGGCACCAAGACACAAAGAGATACAGAGGTTTGGGTTTATTACCATTTTATTAAGGCGGAAGCCCAGGTAAACCCACTGCCAAAGGCGGCCAGGCACACAAGTTGCCCGGGATTAATCTTTCCCTCCGCCCACGCTTCGCTTAAAGCGATAGGAATAGAAGCGGCAGTAGTATTGCCGTATCTCATAATATTGTTGTAGACTTTTTCGTCAGGAAGATTGAGCGAGGCCTGTAAAAACTTGCTGATTTTAAGATTGGCCTGATGAGGAATCAGCAGGTCAATATCTTCGACATGCACCTGATTACTTTTTAAAGCTTCCTCGATAACTTCTGCAAACTTGCCAACGGCGTGCTTAAACACCGCATTACCGTTCATATGAACCTTAAATGTAGAAGTATCGAGAATCTGCTCAGGCTGCCTTTCAGCTTGTGGACGGCTACTTCCCGGATCCTTTATGTAGAGTTCTTCCGCAAACCTTCCATCAGCATGAAGGTGTGTTGATAATACACCCCTGCCATTTTCCTGTGAGGCTTGTACAATTGCCGCACCGGCCCCATCCCCAAAAATAACGGCCGTGCTTCTTCCCCGGGTAGACAGGTCCAACACGGTTGATTGTATTTCAGCACCGACCACCAGTATGGTTTTATACATGCCTGTTTTAATAAACTGGTCCGCCACCGAAAGGCCATAGATGAATCCGGAACAGGCATTTCGAATATCCAGGGCCCCAATCCTTTCCAGGTTCAATTCCCTTTGCAGTAATACGCCCGAACCGGGAAAGTAGTAATCGGGTGTAATGGTGGCAAAGATGATGAATTCTATATCTTCAATTTTTAAATCTGCCCTTTCAGCCGCCATGCGGGTGGCCTTGGCTGCCATATTGGCTACAGTATCTTTTTCCGGGTTCATGAAACGCCGCTGATGAATGCCTGTTCTCTCTACGATCCATTCATCAGTGGTATCCATTAGTTTGGAGAGGTCGTGGTTAGTAACAATGTTTTCCGGAACATGGTGCCCCAACCCAATAATCCTTGAACTTATCATATATTCTCATGTTGATGGCCAAAATTAAATAAATGATCACAAAATATTAAGTGTAATTATTGGGAATACCAAAAACTTAGTTGGTCCACCTTCTTTTACGAGGCTGTTTTCTCTTAGATCGTTTGGATTTCGACCTGTCCCGTTTCTTTAAAATTTTGGCAAAAATATCATCAATGAAGGATTTTCGGTCCCGGTAATCATCGCAATTCATCAGCCGGCTGACTTCTCCACCGGCATGTCGAAAACCTGCTTTGGCATAATGGCTTAGTGTTTTATCCTTATTTACCTGTTGCATAAACAAGGCCCAGATCGGTAAGGCCATAGAGGCCCCCTGGCCATAAGTGATGCTCCGGAAATGAATATTAGGATCGTCCGAACCTACCCACGCACCAGCCACCAGATCCGGTGTAAAGCCAATAAACCAGCCATCGGCGTGGGACTGGGTAGTACCTGTTTTGCCGGCAATGTCATTTTTTAGCCCGTATTTAGTCCTTAACCGGGAGGCTGTTCCATTATTCACCACATTTCTCATCATCGCTGTCATCATGTCGGCGGTTTGGGTGCTCATCACCCTTTTTTCTTCTTCTGTATTTTGAAAGCTTTCAAGCACTTTTCCATCCCTGCCGGTGATGCCCAGAAGAAAGTTGGGTTTCCTTACCTTACCACGGTTGGCAAAGGTAGCAAAAGCACCTACCATCTCATGCAATGAGATATTGGCAGTTCCTAAGGCAATAGAGGGGACAGGCGGTATTTCACTTTCAATACCCATTTCTGAGGCTAAGGTTACCGTTTTATCAATAGTAGCCCTTTTCAATACTTTAACCGAAACGGTATTTACCGAATGAGTTAAGGCGCCTTTGACAGAATAGGATCCTTCATATTTGTCGTTGGCATTTCCGGGTGACCAGTCCTCGAAGTTTTTATAAATAATCCTTCGGGCGGGTACAAAATCGCAAGGTTCCACACCGTTTTCCAGGGCGGTAGCGTAAACGATCGGTTTGAAGGTTGAGCCCACCTGTCTTTTGGTGTTGACGTTGACATGGTCGAATTTAAAGTATTTGTGATTGATACCACCCACCCAGGCCAATATATGTCCCGACCTGGGCTCCATCACCATGAATCCCGCGTGGAGGAAATACAGGTAATGTTTAATGGAATCCAGAGGGCTCATTTCTTTTTCTACCTCACCTTCCCAGGTGAAAATTTTCATTTTTATGGGCGCTGAAAATTTTTTATTAATATCTTCCTCGGGAAGACCTTCTTCCCGCCATTTTTTATACCTGGCACTTTTATATTTGGCATTCATCAGTGTTTGGCTGTGGGTCGTCCAGGGTTCGCTCTTGCCCCAATGCTTGTAGAAAGTATTCTGTAGCTCTGCCATGTGTGTTTGCACCGCTTTTTCGGCGTAACGTTGCATACCGGCATGAAGGGTAGTATATATTTTAAGACCGTCGGTGTATAGATTATAGGGCGTACCATCAGCTTTTTGATTTTGCCGGCACCATTCGTTTAACTCCCGCCGGATATGTTCCCTGAAATAGGTAGCCAGCCCTTCATTATGATTGTGTTGTTTGTACCTTAAAACCAGTGGCAGGGATTTTATCGAGTCCGATTCATCTTTTGCCAGAAACCGGTATTTGGCCATTTGACTGATGACGAGGTTCCGCCTTGAGATCGAATTATTGGGGTTTAGCCTTGGGTTATAAGTATTGGTAGCTTTTAATAACCCTACCAAAACGGCAGCTTCCTGAATTTTCAGTTGTTTTGGCCGCACACTAAAAAACCGCTCTGAAGCAGTCCTGATACCAAAAGCATTTTCTCCAAACGAAACCGTATTAAAATACAAAGTCAGGATATCTTCCTTGCTATAGATTTTTTCCAGCTTTTGGGCAATGATGATTTCTTTTAACTTGTTAATGGGTGTGGAAAGGTAGCGGTTTCTTTGCCTGGGAAAAATGTTTTTTGCCAATTGCTGGGTGATGGTACTGCCACCCCCGGATGACTCGTCCCGAAGTAATATACTCTTGAATAGAACCCTGAAAAGGCTTCGTTTATCCACCCCTGAATGTTCATAAAACCTGACATCTTCAGTGGCAAGCAAAGCCTGGATAAGCTCCTCCGGAAGTTGATCAAAGGTTACATCCGTACGCTCCTGAAGATAGTATTTTCCTAATAATACACTATCGGATGAATAGACCTCCGAGGCTACGGGATTTTTTATGTTTTCAAGCTCCTGCGTGGTTGGAATAGGCCCGAAAAGCCCAAAATAAATGCTCCAGTAAAATGCAGCTATGGTAGCGATACCGGCTACAAACAGGATGAGCGTTAACTTTAACAGGGATTTGTACCATGCGTTGTTTTGCCAGGCCTTACGCGTTTTATCGGCCACGGACTTTAACAATTCAAAAACATTGGCAAATGGGTTGTTCACAATATAGGGTCGAGATTAAATCAAATACACAACGATTCAGGCCTGTAGTTATTTTGCAAATTTATTGGAATTATGACTTAAAAAAAAAGAGGCTGTCTCAAAAGTGAGATGGCCTTTTTTAACACCGAATATCCTTTTGTCGGATACAGTTTGAATGGGTATTTATCTCAAGATATGAGTAAAACACCCCTTGTTTTCTATCGATTCTCAGTGAGATTTTAACCAAGCAAAATAATATTTGGCAAAAAAATCAGAGGCTACCCTTTTG
>JAKSDQ010000143.1 GCA_022360015.1 Cytophagales bacterium | reverse complement strand
CTCATCGGTATACTACAAAATTGCCAGGGGATATAAACAATTGTGTAACATGGGTTAAGCATGAACATCCAACTTTATTCCGAATTTAAAATACATGAAAACATCGTCATCCCCTTGTCACGAGAAGTACGGGAAGAACAGGTCCAGCCCTATTTCGTTTCGGAAGAGACCGTTTCGGCCTTTGGCCCCTTACAGGATATCGAGGTAAGAGCCTATAACGAACAGTATGTATTGTACATTTATCATCAACCGGGACTGGCCGGAGGACATGCTATAAATACTGCTTATGTAGAAGAAGTGTTACAGGTGTTGGCCCCGTTTGTAGCGGATACTCATTTTGTGATCTATAACCGGAGTTATGACCTGGATACGTATTACGATGTAGCTTTCACTGAAATAAAAATAAATAACAGCCAGTATTCAAGTACGAGGCCAACGTTCAAAGAAGCCATTCCGGGTAGCCGTTTTTTGGACCTGGGAACAGGGGGTGTGCAGCAATGTTTTGATTTCCCCGAGGAGTTCCTTTTTGCTTCCGGGCATTGGAAAACCGATCCCGGCACCAGGGATTTCCTGGTTTCCGGTATGCTGCATCGTATGGAGATCACTTTACGGCAAAGAGGTACCCACGCTACGCATTCCCCGATCGATTATGCCATGGCTTTTAACCTTACCAAAGAAATAGAACGCCTGGTCACCTTACATCAGCCACAATCACTCCCCCAAAAGATCCAAAAAGTAGTTGACAACATAATCGCCTGCCAGGCAAGGGACCGTAAGCTAATTTTACAGCTTATACAAGAAAAAGCCGTTGACAGCAAGACAAAAGTTGATCTTCGGGTAATCAAGGCTGCCGAAAAGAAACTAGGTGTAACCTTTCCGCTGACGTTTCAAGAACGCTACACCACGATAGGTAATGGAGGGGCTAACCTGGCGTATACATTTTTACCCATAGATCGAATGGTATGGATTACCGGGAAGCTTAGAAGCCAATATACCGGTTTTCCAAACTATCTGATCCCTTTTGCCTACCAGGGGAATAGCCGATATAGTTGCCTGGATGCTTCAAAAATGAACTTTCCAGTGGTGATGGTTGATCGAAAACAAGTCTTAACCGCAACCCCCTGGTATGACGCTTTTGTACAAACCCATAATAGTTTTGAGGACTGGTTAGAGGATCAGTTTATGAGGTAAAGCCCGATACTATTACCAAAAGGCAATAATTCACGTTCCATCCTTAAATAGTTGTCTGTAAGAAAACACTCATCTATCCTCGGTTCTGTGCCCTCACAGACCATAGATTGAAAGAAATACTTCACTGACTTTACAATTATCGGTTCGGATGATTTACTAAGTGCCCCGGGAGGCTTATTGCCAAAACGTAAAAAAATAAAATTTTCACAAAAAAACTCTTGATGATTAGGGATTAATTTATTTTATTAATTAAATAATAATTTTAAATAAGTTAAGCTATGAGACAATAACAATACGGTAAGATTCAGACTGACTGTTACGTGTTCCGACGGACAAAGGCGCACCGTTTTTCAATCGGTTTACATATTTGGTAATTGTGGAGGACCAGGCCCTGTACCGATAGAACCTTGCATCCCGCAGGACCAGCAGCAGAGGAGTAGCGATCAACCTGAAATAAACCTGCAGGCGGACGCTAATGCCGCAGTACTTATGTACCCTAACCCGTCAGCTATTGAAGTAAAACTTACCTTCAATGGCCAGGAGGGCAACAACATCACTGTACAGGCGTACAGTATGCTGTCCGGAAAAAGCTACAAGCTGTACAAGGGAAAATATAGTGCTGACAGTAATGAGCTGTTGCTTAATGTATCTAGGCTGGATCAGGGTATGTACCAGTTAATCATTACCCTGGACGGCTCCGAAGTCGGTGTGAAAAGATTGCTCATTCAGCGGTAAACTCTTTTTGAACAAGAAGGGCATACGAATGCTCCTTCCTTTTTTGTTGTTTGCTTGAAAACCCATTGATTAAACCAGATTATGAGAAAAATATGTAAAACTTTCAGCGTACTGGTACTCATTTTCACTTTTTCCTGTGAAGAAGAGTACCAACCAGGCTGTCCCCCGCCTCTTGGAGAAATGATTGCTCAGGTAAATGATAATAAATGATCTGTGAGGACACAGACCATGGATTTAAATAGCTCATGCCCGGTATCGGTTCCCCGAAAACAGTCATAAAACGTCTGAGCTGGTAGAAAAAGAACGCTACATTACAAATACTATTAAAAGTTTTGATCAATTCGGCGGGGCAGCAGCGAAGAGGGCTCATTGGAAAATGGATACTATATTTCTGAAGAGAAAGTAGCCATTATGTAAAAACCAGGTGCCATGCGGCCGAGTGGGGCTTATTTGTTTTCCAAAGTTTGTATTATTGAAAAAAAAATCCTCATGAAATGCTATTTTGAATACCAGGCGATCTTCAAAGTTCCGGGAGATCACCCAACAAGATACAGAGATTATTACCCGTTATGGCAAGATCGGTACGAAAGGTAAACAATCCTTTAAACGCTTTGATACAGAAGAAGAAACCGAAAGTTTGCGGATAGGGGGCGTTTTTGTTCAGGAGCGCGATTAAAAACAAGTGATATGCATAGGCAACTGTTTTTGGGTGGTTTATGTATGTTATGATAAAATAAAGTTTATGGGCAATCTTCATCAGGCCATACAAGTACTCCCCACCTATTATGAAGGGGTGGCTATCGAAGTAAAAGAGGTATACAAACAGTCTTTTACAGCGGTATATAAAGCCTTCAAAAACCGCCCGGGTTATATACATTTGAAAGGAGTGGCAGCGTCCCATTATTTTTTCTGTGACGCCTTGTATGAGCACAAAAAATTGTTTTTGGTACTACAACATTTTGGGGGTTCAGGTTGTGAGGCGGAAGCCTTGGTGCCTATGTACCGGCATTTTGCAACCTATTTGCAGGATGCTTTGTTTTTTATCAATGACGAATACGCCGGGTTTATAGACCGGTACGAGATCAGCTCAGGAGAACTGGCGTATGAGCGGGTAGTGGAAGCAGGTGAATACCTTATGGATTATCTTACGGCATTAGAACTGGATGCCCTGCAAAAATATGGGATATATATCGGCAGAAGCCTGTCATTAAAACGATCCGGGGACAAGTCGAAAGCAATGAAACATCCAGGAGCGGCTAAAGATGATTACAAAGAAGCCCTGGAGTTTGTGGACCTGGCGCTGGCTGTAAAACAGGATAGCCCCGAAGCATTATTTCAAAAAATATCCATCTTATATGACCTGGAGCAATGGGCAGCTTGTGAACAACACTGTTATCAATACCTGCAAAAATGGCCGGAGCCCGGGAAGATGCAGGATAAAACCTCGATCACCGATCAGCAGCCTCAGCCACAGAGGGTACATTATATGCTGGGTTTGCTCTACAAGCATCCATTACAAAAACCTGGCGCGGCAGCACAGCATTACCGTAAAGTATTGAATAGTGAAGAGGAGTGGTATATAAACAAATCCCGGTTTGCCCTGTCTGATCTTTTTTTCCGGGAAGGGAAGTTTGAGGAAGGGATGCAATACTGTGATGATATGCTCAAACATGCCACCGGTAAAGACCTGACGGCCGATGCATTGTATGGTAAAAGCTGTGGTTATGCCTTACAGGGAAACAAGGAAGAAGGTTTATGTTATCTGGCCATTGCCATCCGGTTGAAACCTTACTATAAAACATGGGTGCGGGAGGATAAAGACTGGCAAGCATTTTGGGAGGATGAAAGGTTTAAACAGATCACTGAAACATAGCATTATGCCACTACAAATTCATTTACAGCCAGCATCGGATGAGATCAACATGTTACAGGCATGATGAGAAAAGTATCTTTCATGATAAGTATGGCGATCCTGTTACAAGGATGCCTCGAGAGCAGGGCAACCCGGCCCAAAATAACCGGGTATGTATATGATGTTGAAACCAATAATCCTATTGAACACTGCAGGGTTGGAGGATCCTTTACCGACGTTACCGGATATTATGAATTAAAGGAGAGAAGACATTGGGAATTTACCTGGATAGGCCGGGAAGCGCCTCCTGTTTTTGTACAGGAACCGGTAGAAAAAGAAGGCTATATAACAGATACTATTAAAAGTTTTGATCAATTCGGCAGGGCAGCACCGAAGGGGGCTCATTGGAAAATGGAATACTATAATTTCTGAAGAGAAAGTAGCCATTGTATGAAAATCAGGCCCCACTCGGCCGAGTGGGGCTTATTTGTTTTCTAAAGATTGTATTATTGAAAAAATGAAATACCTGATGTATGAAACGCTATTTTGAATACCAGGATGCCCAATCTTCAAAGTTCTGGGAGATCACCCGACAAGGCACAGAGATTGTTACCCGTTATGGCAAGATCGGTACGGAAGGCAAACAATCCTTTAGACGCTTTGATACCGGAGAAGAAACCACTAAAGCTTTTAAAAGATTAATTGCAGAGAAAACCAGCAAAGGGTACAAAGAACTGCCACCAGGGCTTGAAAACTGTAAAAGTTATAAAAAGGGAACTTTGTCTTTCGGGGAACTCTTACCTTTAGT
>JAKSDQ010000262.1 GCA_022360015.1 Cytophagales bacterium | reverse complement strand
TAGATAAAATATAGTTATATGTATTTGAGCCTCTTATATCCGTATGGCCGTTGACAACAGCAATCAAATTTTTATTCTGCTGTAAAGAGGCCACCACTTTTTGGTCCAGGTAAGCACATGCATCAGGCTCAAGAATGTATTTATGATTTGATTTCATGCTAAATCATTAAAGGTTTGAGATCGGTGGGTATCGGCCTGGCCATAATCTATTTCACCATGAGCAAATGTGAATCCCAAACGCCTTATAAACCATCCTCACCTCATAGGGATATAGCAATTGCCTTCTGCCAGTGTATAACCCTTTCACCTCTTTGAGTTTTTTGCGTAAAGTCTCACGGCTTACGCCAAGTTGTCTTGCCAGTTCTGCTTTGCTAATAAATTTCATCTCATCCATATCCGGGACTATTTGGGTTCATTTAAAACCATTAAAGATTGAAGAGCCAAACTTTGCCTTAAAGTCACATAAAAACCCTTCAATTCCCCAAAATTAACATTTTTTTACCCAAAGACCATGAACAAAACAAGCCTTGCCAACCTCTATTGATCTTCTGCTAAAATAATTTTCATTTAGTGGAAAATATACGAAAATTTTAGGATGACTAATTATGGGTAATGAGGAAATACCACCAACCAGACTTTACTTTGATTTTAGTGACACCTTTTCCAGAACCAAAGACTTCATCGATCAATACAATGCCGCTCAAAGCAAACTCACTGATAAACTCAACGCTAACCACCGGGCCACGGCAGAACTCATCGTTCGACTTTACCTGAAGCAGCTTAATAAGGCTTCTCAGATTGACAATATAGATCCACAAAACCTTCCTGGCTTCCGAACTTATAATATCAGCCTCGCTACCTGCAAAGGCTGCACTAAGCGAACTATTCTCAATCATAAGGAGAGGTTGAGACAAGCCGGATTCATCGTGGATGAAAAACACAAGGGAGCCGAAGGTGTAGAAATATGGATAAACAAAGCCATATTCGGTCAAGCTGAGTTATGCACAGATATGGGTGAGGGCATGTTGAAAATCAGTCATCTACCCTCTATTTTTTTTCCAGAAACGAAAAAAATTCCCCCTTTAGTTCATGAACAACATGAACATTATAATATTAATAGCAATGTGGATAAGTTTACAGGTTTCAAAACAGTGAAAGAAATAAGCGGTGTTCGCTCAGCCGCTCACAGTCATGGCCTGCCTGCTGCCCATTCCTCAAGCCCTCCCGACACAGGCGAGGCCGCAGGAACAGGAAATGACAAGAACACGGAGAAAAATGCTGTCCCCGCCCTTAAACAGAAAAAAAGTTCAGAAAAAAATTTGGAGCAGTTTCCTAGAAAAAAGGAAAAACTGGTTCCGGAGAAAAAATATGAACAGATTTCCGGCGGGGCGGGGCGCATTTTCTTACTTTCCCTGGTGACGAAGTTTTGGGAATATGCTAAAGCCATGTTATACCCTGATATTATCCTGAGCGATCCGGAAGAGCGGGAAATCCTAAATCTGATTTGGGAGTCTATTTACGGAAAGTTTCGGCTGAAAGCCAATGAAAAAGAATGGCTGAAATTCCATGAAAGCGCCATTACACGAGTCGATATGGTAGCCAAATGGCTATCCAGGAGTTGTTTACACTGGATACCAAAACCGCATCTTTATTTTCACCCTCACAATGATCGGAATGGTTTCAAAAAAACCTGGGAGTGGTATCTTCGACAAGAAACGCTAAAGTTGGAAGTCCGTAACCAGCTCGCCCTGCAACAAGCTAAACATGAACTTAATTTACAAAATCAGGGTAAGGGTCGCTTCAAAAATAAATCTCGTTTGCAGCTTTTCAGGATCCATGAAAAACGGTTGAGACAATATAAAGACCAGGCTTTGCTGGATGCTTATTATGTCTGTTTACAGAAATGTTTACATGGTGTTTACATAGACCCGGTATAGCTAATATCGTGTTTACAAACCTGTAAACAGCCGTAAACGGTTTCAGTAAACAGGGAAACGGCGGTCTAAGAAGAAATTTCTAGTATTTCAAGTGATCGCCATCAAAACCAGAATATAGGCTAGTTAGCCATTTTTAACCACTCACGTTTCTTCACTTCCAAATCCACATAAAAGTTGAAGGCTTGTTCCAGGAGCTCCTTTTCATTTTCGAGATCGAAGTATGAAGCCAGTCTTGTTTGACGATCAAAATACCATTCGTTAAATTCATCAGTTTGGCTACCTTATTAACCCTATTATAGCTGATATCAATGGACTTAGATCAAGGAGGCCAATGCTTGCATCGGTTCCTGTGGATTGAAGATCATTGATGAATTTCACATTTTTCAATTCTTCCTTAATTAGAAATATGGCAAGTTCAACTTTTGGCGGGAGGTTTACCAATCGTTGATTTTCGGGGAATTTGATTTTCATGACTTTTTTGTTTTTCGTTTGGAACCCCTTCTTGTCGAATCTTTATGATCGGAAGCTGATTTATGGTTTTTGAAGAAAAATTTCTCATCCAGCATGATATGCCCCAACAATTTGTAAACAGACATGACATGCCTTATTAATTCCGGATCACATTCTTCAATATCAAATTGCCTTAGAACCTCTAAAACTCCGTCTTGGTAGTTTTCTAGTTCCTCGATTCCTGATAAGGGGATGGTGATTT
>JAKSDQ010000201.1 GCA_022360015.1 Cytophagales bacterium | reverse complement strand
CTTTCGGATGCGGTCATTGGTTTGCCAAAGATTCAATAATTGATCAAATACATTACTGAAATATTCCGGATCTTCATTGTTGCCGTCATCATCCTCTGCTTTAATCATTTGACCTGGTATTTTAAGGCCGTTTCTTTCACTGACGGCCTCGGTTACCGCCTCACGCCACTCAGTTAATTCTTCGTCATTCAGGAAATTTTCCTGAATGACAAAGCCGTTTTCCTGAAAAAACTTTATTTTATCTTCGGTTAAAATAGTATTCATTTTAAAGTTATAAGTCAATAAGATGATTTTTTTTAAAATTATCTTTTCAAATTTATTATTTCATACTATATTTCGCCATAATCATTTTGCTTAATAATATATAAATTTTGACTATTGGAGAATTACTTTAAATACTTTAAGTATTTTAATAATAAATCCTGGGGATTAAGAATCATTACATGTGGGTATTACCATGGAAGCAGTGGAGACAAATATCCTTCGGAAGGCCATCCTGAAAGTCATGCGCTTATATGGGGAAAAGGCCGGAAATTAAAGGGGTGTTACCTGGTTTATATTCCCACGGGTAGGGGAGAATTTGAGACTGAAAATTCAAAAGTAAATATTCTTCCCGGTGATGTGATCAAATTGTATCCGGAAGACTGGCATCGTTACCGCCCGGATGTGAAGGTAGGTTGGGAAGAGTATTGGATTGGTTTTGAAGGTCCGGCCTTGGAAGATTTTCTTTTAAAAAGTTTGTTTCCGGAAAATAAATCCGAAGTGAGCAATATCGGGCATCACGATGAAGTAATATATCTATTCAACCAGGCGTTAAATATCACTAGAAAAAACTCGCCGGGTTTTACCCAGATAATCACGGGTATTGTATTCCAACTTGTTGCCTATATAATCTACCCCAGTTACCAGGCATCGGCCGGTAAAAAATCAGACTACATTTATGAAGAATCCGTAAGCATCATACGACAGCATATCAAAGACGGAGTAGACTTTCAAAAAATAGCCGAAAACTGTGGACTTAGCTACAGTCATTTTCGAAAATTATTTAAAAAAAAGACAGGGTTTTCTCCCCAACAATTTTTAATTAACGAGCGATTGAGTTATGCCAAGCGGCTGCTGTCATCAACCGACTTAACGGTAGAAGAGATATCAGAAAAATGTGGATTTCAATCGGCATTTTACTTTTCTAATCTATTTAAGAAAAAGACAGGATATTCTCCGGGTAAGCTAAAATACAATCGCCATTAAAACATGAGACGATCATCAAAATAGCGAATAGCTTGGCAAGCAGATTATCCTGCCTCATAAAGTTTTAAGCCTTTGATATACTTAAAGTCTTTCTTGTTGAGAGAATAAAGAGGTATTTGATGGGCCAGCGCTGTTGCTGCAATAAACCAATGAGTTTTTAACGATGGTACATAACCAAGAAAATTAATATCAAATAAGTCCCATTATCAATGCCCAACCTTTGGTTAAGAGACTGTAAAATGTAATCGATTCTCTTCCCTTGCTTAAAATTTGGAAAAATCTTGTCAAGTACTTCATAAATAGAAGACAACAATTTTATATCCTTTTGTTTTAAATCGGATTCTGCAAGTTTAGATTCCGCCTCTTTACTTCCATCAAATATTTCTGAAACTGTATAGTTTAATTCATTGATTTGCTCTACTGTGAGTTTATAACTATTGATTAAATGTTGTTTTAAAATTTTGTTGTCAACTTGATGTGAACTAACCACGCTTAAATATTCTTTCAATAAAAATGAAAAATCTTTGCTAACAATACTTTCAGCATGTTGATCAATCAAATTTATACACCAAATGCTAATAAGGTGATCGAAGGCTATTGGATCAATATTAGCTATTTCCTCTTTTTTTTTATTTATTTTAATACTTCCCTCCAGATAATTCTTGAATAACCCATTATATTTTATTTCCAGGTTCAATTGAAGATTATTAATTAACTTATAAATTTCTTCCACTATGCAAACCAATATCTTGTCATCAGGTGGATTCTTATAATACAGACTGAGAATTAAGTTGTGTCCTTGGTAATCATTGTGAATGAAGTTATAAAATTCTATTTCCTTTGAAAATCTATCAATAGATAATATAGTGGGTATATATCTAATAAAAAATATGAGGTTATCTTTGCTAAGAAAAATTGTGAGAATAACACGGGTAAATTTCATGTCTTTAGCATTTGATTAAAATTTAACCTAATCCTCGCTTTGCCATACCCGGCTGGATTTATTTTATAGCCATTCTTGTTTCTTTCTTCAATGATTCGGTCATTTAAGTTTTTGCAGATCAACAAAACGATTTTATTAATTATCCTGGAATTATCAACTTTTTTCAACTCACCGTTATATGAAAATATGCAATCATTATCTTTTCTGAAAACAAAGTATTCATTCTCATTATTTCGGAAAAGGAAAAAATTGTCTCTTTCGAAGAATTTACCTTTATGAATGATTTGCATTTCTTCAGTTGATTCGTCAACATTGAATTCTAAGAAGGTATTATCCTCTTTGGAAAGAAAAAATAATTTAGTTTTATCAATATCGATGAATTCTAAATAGATAGCATGCATCTCTACGTACAACCTCTCATACCTAACTCTATCAATATTTTCATGATTTACTTTTACCAAAAACTTAGGATCCGTTAATCTAATTTTGGAGAGGCCAGTGCCAATTAGCCTGTTAATAAAATCAATTTCAGAATTACCGTAACTTCCTATCGATTCATCAAATCCACGAATTTTATGGAAATCTTCTTTTCTACAACAAATCCTCCCTAAGTGTGCCTCTGTATATTTTTGATTATCTGAATTAAAGGCCACTAGAAAGCTATGTTTTGTAGTAAAAAAGATTTTATTCACATGAAGTGCAAAGTCTTTGCCAATGAAGCAATCTGCATCCGGATTGCAGATTATATCACCTGTTGCATTATTGAAAACAATATTTCTTGCATGAGAGCGGTTAAAATAGGGTGTATTATCTACATTAAGATATTTGACAATGCCCAATTCAATGTATTCCATCAGGTGGTTCCTTACCCATGTATCCAGCTCGTCAGTTGAACCATAATTTAAAAGAATAAATTCTATATTCGGATAGCTAAGATTATTTTCTATGTTGACAAGCAAGGTTTGTCTCAGGTGGTACAAACGATTCATACAAACCGTACAGAACGAAATTTTCTGATGCATTCTCCCAGTTTTCAGTCACACAGGCTTTTTCCAACTAATATTCCGTCTTGGTGATTAAATTTCAGATCTCCATAATCCAAAATCACATTTTCATTTATAACTTCGGTATTCAAAATATAGTTTTCCATATAGGAACTTCCAGACCAATAATATAATCCTCTCTCATCTTTTTCATAATAACTTTTAATTTCGATCTTACCTACAAGTTCTGAGTTAAAACTATGTTTCATCACTTTTTCATCTACCACGGCATAAGCTTCTATTTTGGTAATTGCATAAGAACCGGGATCAATAAATATTTTCCCGGAAAATGACTTTAAATTCATAAATGGAATGACCCCTAATCTCAACTTATTGGCATCAAACCTTATTACCATCTCCTTATCGTTTTCTGTTTCCAGATCGAAACTATATTTGCTGAGATTTTTTCGGTTAAGAAAATTATTATCCCTGTAACCTATAAAATCACGGAGAAAAAGTCCAAGCCGGTCATAGAACATTTCTTTGCGAAGCATTTCGTCATTATCGTAGGACTTATTCACCCATTGTCCGGCAGCACTATCATACGTAACATAACAATCTCTATCTATGAGAAAAAGATTTTCATGTTGCTTTTTTGGAGATTTAGTGGCGCTAACCTTGTATCCATTTGAAAAATAGCACAAGGCATTTGATTTCTTTACATAACTAGCTTTATCATTTCTTGCCATTCGATAGAGTGTGGTTTTAAATGAAAAAGCATCTTGCACGTAATTAACAGAAATAGAGTCAATGACATTTTCCATAAAATCGTATATCCAATCATCTTTGTTGCCGGTAATTGTCATTTCCGGTAGCATCAATACCTTTTCTTCTAACACAATCACCCGATTACCCGATGAAATCAAGTCAGAGGCGCTGATGGTTAACTTCTCAAACCCAATATGGCTTATTTGGACAGAATCACTTTCTGATGAACCTGTCAATGATATCACAAATTCTCCGTTTTCATTTGAGACAGTTCCAAAGGTTTTGTTCTGAATCGAAATAGTACAATAACTAATAGGTTCCCGGGTCATTTTATCAATAATTCTGAATCTTATGGTATCACCCAGGGTATTCCTATCAAAAATATCTTCAGGCTTGTCCTGCGCATTACACAGAAGCGCATTCAGGCTCAACATGACCAGGAGATTGATAAAACAGAGTGAATGAAGCTTTAGCATTAGTTAATTCTTTTAGAGTAATAACAAGTCATCAAAAGAAGTATTGTCGTTGTTCAGGTAATCTATGCAGAACATTCCCATTCCGGCAAGGCCGTTAAATAAACCAAAATCTTTTTCATGGATTAGTTTTTTTGTTTCAAAATCCATTTGTACATTATAAAAGCCTACTGGATTTTTTGGACTTGGCGATTGCTGTTTGAAAGTGAAATCTAACCATAGATCTCTTAATTCAGCAAACTGGCTCAAACCGGTCATCTCAAATACCTTCGAACATGTCAAATATAGTCCGATACTGCCACTGGTTATTGAAGTATCCGAGCTTGGATCATTCAATGTTGGATTTTTGCTAATTATCTTCTTAAAATTAGTCAAATGAAAATCCCCAATACTTTGTAATTCATCTAAAATACATTCTTCTTTCCAGAGATAAAAATAGTGTTTCAAAAGATTGGCCATTGTGAAATCTCCTTGCATCCAGGATAATCTCGACGGTGTAAAAGGAGCTGATTTTTTAAAAGGGTAAAGGCTATACTCCGGGTTATTTATCTTTAGTTTCAAGAGGTCTTGGATAATAGGTTTAATAAACTTTTGGGGGCATGCAATATCAGGAAATATTATTTTCAACTTTAACAAGAAAATTATTATTCCCGGGTTGCCAAGAGTCGTCTCTACAGTATTGCTATCGCCTTCTCTTGCATTTGTTAGCCCATTATACCAAGTGCGGTGCCCATTGATTACTTGAACATTCTTTTTTATTTTCTTTACGAATGTTTTTAAGATACTATGATTTTTTTCATCTCCTTGATTTATCAAAAATATGCCCATACCCGACAATCCTTGACTTACTGAAAAATTGTCAGCATAATCCTTTCCTATCAACTTTTCAAAATAAGAACTCAATTCTCCGAAAATTGCCTCATCTCGAATTAAGTCAAAACTTTTTAATTTTGACAATAACCAACCTGTTCCGGCTATTCCGTTGTATAAACCTGGTCTGGGGGAAATGTTTTCAGTTAATGATTTAAGTACATATTCAAGGCATTCAGTACATAAACGATAAACATCTTCATTGTATTCTCTTTTTCTCAAATAAGAAGCTAAAAAATAGGTAATACCTGCTGTGCCGGAGTACAGGGAGAAATCATCTGTAGCTTTATAGTTATCAAGAAAATCACCTATCGTCAATGCTAAAATTTCTTCAGCTTCGATTTTATATTCCAATACCTCACCATAGGTTTGTAGAGGACTCAAATACAAAAAAATCTTTTTATGTAATTAGAGAGAATGTTTAAAGATAAGATTAAATTAATGCATTGATAACATTTGGTTGTTATAGCAAAAGATGCCAGATATAAATCAGCATTTTTTGCTAAATTCCTTTATTTACCTTGTACAACTTCCGGTTGTGCTGCAACCCTCGGGGAATTTATTAAATGGCCGACTTTCCGGGAAGCTTATAAAATAATTTGAGGCTCTTGTTATACTCAATTTCGAAAATAATATTATATTTTACGTAGTTATATAAAATAGTATTCACACCCTTTTCCGTAAAGGAAAATTGAATTTCTTTTTGTGGAAGAGGTTGTTGATCTGGTAAATGTTTTAGAATAGAATTTTTGTAGCAATTAGTCCGTTATTTTTTAAAATGTTAAGTTTGTATTAGAGTAAATTGCAAATTAATAGCATAAACTAGCTATGAAAATGTTGAGACTTTGCAATCTACCAACCGGCTATTAGCTAAAATTGATATTTCTATGTCGATATACACCACTATTCTCAGTTCTGTAAAACCAGTTAAACACCTGTACCTCCTAAACTTTGTCCTGTTATTAATAGGGAATTATGTATTATTACTTTTAGGAGATTCTATTGCGAAAGAATATATCTACGACGACTTTCATCTGAATAATAAATCCACCTACCAATTAAATTTTACGCTTACTGTACATGAGGAGCCTACCAAATTAGCCTTGGTACCAGGAATTATTCCCGATGACCTTAAAGAACAGTTCGATGCAATAAATGAAATAGCAAAATTCAACGCTGTTGATTCCAAGCTGGTATTTACCCATAATAAAAAAAATATAATTGTTGATAAAGTATTAAAAACCAATTCTGATTTTTTTAAGGTATTTACATTTCCGATGTTGAGTGGCGATGAAAAAACGGCATTGGATGAAACAGGTTCCATTGTTCTTACAAAAGAACTAAATGACAAGTTATTTCCGGATCAAGATGGCATTGGTCAAACTATCGTGATTAACGGTGAAAATTACCTGGTCACCGGTGTATTGAAAAACATTCCTAATTACTCAACAATCCGGTTTGAGGCCCTGATGTCCTATTCAAATCAGGATTTAATAAGGGAAAATTGGTCTCATACTTTTGTATCGTTGAAAGCAAACACAAATCTATCTAATTTCAGAGAAAACATCACCGGTTGGATTAAAATGGGGATGGACGGTTTCTATGATAAAGATGTGGTAGATGTGGCAATCGGCATCACTCCATTTTCATCTTTGCATAAATCCGAAAGTTTATTTTTTGATTTGGATAAGGCCAACCTGAGCGTATTGTACCTTCAAAAGGTCTTATTTGTAATACTATTTATTTTTATTCTTTTCAATTACACAATAAATATAATTCTCCTCACGCAAAGACGGATTAAAACCTATGCGGTAAAAAACATATTTGGTGCAACAAAAACATTTTTGGTCAAGGGTGTATTTATAGAGTCCATTTTTTTTATTTGTATTACAGCAATAATTGCCTACTTAACTACCTTAATCACCAACCAGGAATTGGGGTCTTACGGGCTATCAGGACCAATTGAATGGAGCCTGGTCTATACGCTTTTTCTTTTTGTATGTTTATCCCTTTTGATTTTTGTTCCTCTGATATTTTCAGGGTTATTAATTGTTCGGTTAAAGTCAAGAGAAGCCTTGGCAAGGAAATATCAAGGAGTTACGAAGTTTCAATCTTTAGTAACGCTCTCACTTCAGGCGGTGGTCACATTGGTTATTATGAATGTAACAATGGGAATTTCAAGCCAGATAGCGTTCTTGTTAAATAAAGATTTAGGTTTTGAGTATGACAATCTGATCATATTAAACCTATACAAAGATGACAATGTTACTAATCACGTAACGAAATTTATTAATGAATTAGAATCCCAAAGTAGCGTGGCTTCTGTTACAAGAACCTTGAGGAGATCACTGCCGGGAACACGTACTGATGTTGAAATAGGATTGTCTGATTTTGAATATGGTGAAACGCGTAAATATGATATCCTGGAAGTAGGTGAAAATTTTATTGAAACATTTAACATTGGCTTGGCTGAAGGTAGAACACTCGATTTCGCTAATAGGCAAAATGAAATCCTGGTCAATGAAAGTTTTGTGAAAGAATACGAAATTAACAATCCTATTAACTATTACTTTGATGGTGGAAAAATTGTCGGAGTAGTCAAAAATTTTAATTACACTTCCCTGCATAAAGAAATAAAGCCATTAGTCATTAATAAGATTCATAGTAAAGGTGATTATTTAGTTGTCAAAGTAAATAATATGGCTTCAATCTCCAATGTGTTAAATAGTATTGAAAACCTCTCAAAAGATCACTTTAATGGTATCAAATTAGAGCATCATTTTCTTGAGGATATGATCGATAATTTATATTCAAAAGAAGTAGCTTTAGCTTCTCTGCTGAACTTTTACTTATATTTGGTATTCTCTCTGGTTGTTTTAGGGGTTTTTAGTGTTTCACTTTATGAAACCAGCCGTAATCAAAACGAAATGATAATTAGAAAGATATTTGGGGCCAGCACAAGAGACCTGTTTTTTCGTTTGGTTAAATCTCCGGTTATCCTCATTATCATTGCTTGCATCGTGTCGTTACCAATATCGTACTTCATTTTTGAGGAATGGCTGAACAATTTCGAATATAAAATCCAAAAAAACTATTTCCCTTATATTATCAATAGTGCAATTATTATTATCATGGTATTTGCATTTTTTTTGATTGGTTTTTACTACCAGGCACTTAAAAATTCCAGCTATCTTAAGTATCAGGGGGAATGACGATTGCTTAGGTGGTCATAATTTGATTATTGGAAAGATTGCAAATGCCTCACACAAAATTCCGACTTTTATCAAATATGTGTACCTGTGTTTAGTTTTGCAACTTGCATAATTTACGTTTAGCGATGAATACTTCAGTATTACAATTTGTTCAAGATAATATACCAGACGATTTGAAGAACCCAGGGCTTTTTACCGGAAACTCTGGTGCTGCGCTGCTTTTTGGCGAGTTATATAAATATTCCGGAAAACCCATCTATAGAAGTAAAGCATATGATTATTTGCAATTGTCTTTGGATCAATTGGATCCAATGGATACCTCACTTGCCCGCGGTATAACAGGAGTAGCATATACAATAAACCACCTTTTTAATCATGGGGTATTAGAACAATCAGATTTTCTGCCGGATTTGGATAATCTCATTATTGAAAGCCTTCAGGTTGACATGTATTCCGAAATGTATGACTACTTTATGGATTCATCGGAAAGGGATTATACCTCTTTAACCGACAGGATTCTGATGAACATATTGCCAAACTTCATAATTATTTAATTCAAAGTTGGCCAGAAAGTGAGCAATTTTGGAGGGATAGATTCGCTGAAAAATACTTTCAACAATCAAATATTACCAGTGGCTTCGGCCTTGCTCACGGCGTTACCAGTATTATATATTTTCTTACGAAGAGCTTAAATTGGACAAAAGATGCTAATGCATCTAAACATTGCATTTTTAAAGTCATTGAAAACTTAAAAGAATATAAGCTTGAAAACTGTGATTCACTTTATCCAGACAACAGGGAGGAATTATCACCAACCAGATTAGCTTGGTGTAGGGGAGATTTGGGAATAGCATTATGTCTTTACAAGGCAGGTAATTGTCTTAATGTAAGTGAGTGGATCGAAGAAGCAATGGCGGTATTTAATTTTAATTCTAAAAGGGTTTTGGATAATTCATATTTACAGCACCGGGAAGCAATGATCGAATCTGGATTTTGTCATGGAACGATAGGGCTGATATTTATATTCCATCAAATCTATAGCAGGACCAACCAAACACCTTTCGCGGAGAGTTTCAAATATTGGAACCAATTGTTTATCGACTCATTTGAAAAATCGGGCGGTCTATGGCAATATTCGAACGAAAATCTTGAGTGGCAATGTAATTGGAATCTTTTGGAGGGTAATATAGGTATTGCTCTCGCACTACTTGAATTAGAAGGCAAAACATCTGGAATAGTATCAAAACTATTTTTAATCAAATGACTTTTATTGCAGAACATTTGCAAGTATCTTGTAAGTAAGCCAATTTGGTCAATGAAAATTCATTCTTATTTGTTTAGTAGGCTACCCTTTGTAAGGCTATAGACTCCTATACTTTGTGGTTTGTTTCCGAAATTTATTAGGTATCGGTCATTTTAGAATGAAATCTGGAGATAGCAAGTTGAATAAACCTTGTTAGGCCCGAAAATAACATTTAAGAATTACTAATTTAAGAATATCTAGGGAAACGATAAAATCATTTAAAATGAAAAGCACATTTGCGATTATTCTTGATTATTGCGGCGGATCTAACACTGATAAATTGTATGAACAGCTTAAAGTCTGGAATCCTGAAACCAATATCTACGTTTTGGACAATGCAAGTCCAATCAACAAATCGATTTATGTTACACACCAAAATAAATCTAATAGCTTCATTGGTGGTGGAATTAAAGACTGTATCAATTTAGCCAAGACTAACAAAAAAGAATTTCTTTTGTTTGTTACAAACGATGTTATTTTGATTGATCAAATCGACCTGAAGGCTCTTGAAGAAATGATTATTTATAATCAGAATATAGTACAATTAAGTGTTTCTTTAACCGCTTCTTCAGACAAATCGTATTATCCTTGGATGATTAATAAAGGTAAAAATGAAATAAGAGAGGTTTGCCATTCTGACTTTATTTTTACCATAATTAGATTATCATTCATTGAAGAATTTGGCGGATTTCCGTATTCAAAAAGCGGGTGGGGCTATGATTGGGAATTCAGTTACTATGCACGTCTAAAGAATAAAAAAATAATTATAAATGACCGAGTGAGGGTGGAACATAAGGGAAAAGATGAGAATATGGCGTGGAAAAGAAAAGAATTAAGTGAGGTTTACAATAAAATATATGGGAACCATATGAAAATCTCTCCGCATACTATTCATTTGAATTATGAACAAAACAAATACATTGTTGAAAAATGTAAAACTCTTTCACCTATTATAATAATCGGAATGCACAGATCAGGCACTTCTTTTTTAAGTAGCATTTTAGAGGAGGCCGGTGTTTTTATGGGTGCTTATAAGGATCCAAATAATGGATCATTGGTTTTTTTGCAGGTAAATCAGCAGTGTCTTGCTAAAACAGGATATAGTTGTATTCAACCAGGTCTTATAGAATTAAGGATACCTGAAGACTTACTTGGAATAATAGTACTGAAACATTTCGGATATTATCTTTTTAACAAAAGTCAAATTGATTCTATCAATGAAAGGCCATGGGGTTGGAAGGACCCCATAAATACTTTAACCCTAAAAATGTGGCTATCATGTTTTCCAAAGTCGAAAATAATCCATATTTACAGAAATGGAATGGCTGTTGCAGAAAGTTTATACAGGCATAATTCTAAAGAATCACTAGAGTCGTCGTATTATTCGAAAGAGCTGAAAGATAGAAGCTTTGGGTTTAACCTTTGGCAAAAATATTTAGAAGCCGCTGAAAGCTATAAGCAAGAGCTAGGTAGTAATTTCTTTAGTATTTGTTTCGAAAAACTTGTTTCAGGAAATCTGCAAGAAATTCAACGTTTGGAGCTCTATTTAGGCTTAAGATTACAACCAATAATATTGAAAAGGGCGCTTCATGACAAAGCTTCTCCTCGAAAATATCAACGATTATCAGAATTTAAAGATGAAAAGGGATTTTTAAAAAAGTACGGATATATTGAATGATTGATGTCATAGCACTAACTGATATCTGATAGTTCAAGAAATCTGCATAATTTTTGATTTTCGCATTTTCTCAAAATATTATCACAGCTCAATACGAACATTCATTGATAACAAATCAAAGCCAGACAGAATTGGGTAAGAGCTTACTGTAGCCTTAAAAGATTTTTCTGCATATAAAGTTGGTAGTTAATAGATAAAATACACCAACAAAAATTAGTCTCACAAGACATATCCATCCGTTAAACTGTATCTCTCATTAGCGTTTATCTGCTGCCAATTTTGTTTCAAAAAAGATGAAGAGAAACTTGTTCTTCTTCAATTTTGGTGATTCCCTTGTTAAAAGCTTATATAATGTCAGGGCAACCCCAATTCGTGAATCGCAAATTGAAAATGATCACCCTTTCAGTGATGCAAAAATCCGTTTTTTTGTAAGCGTTTGAATCAGAATAAAAAAATTATCAACCACGAATTTTGATTATTACAATACTTTTGAGATGTTTAGAGTTGAAGGCTTGATATTTTAGCTGTTAAATTAAGGGAAATTAACATCGCACGCTTACTTTATATACAATGTCTCACGATGATAATAAAAATCCGGACAAAGGCTTAAATTGGGGGCAGTTAGATTCTTTTGAGGATAAAAGTACGCATCCTTATTTAGTTGCATGGAAAAATGAATCGGAAATTTGGGAACAATTTAGAAATGGTAGCGAACAAGCCATTATTTTCGTCTACCGTACCTATTCTAATAAACTTTTTAATTACGGATGTCAATTCACCACTAAACGGGAAATTGTAGAAGATTGTATCCAGGACCTTTTTATTGATTTAATCAACAGAAAAAAAAGTTTGGGGAAAGTTGCGTCCATAAAATTTTATTTATTCAAGTCACTGAGGTACATGTTACTCAGAGAATTGAAAAAGCAGCGAAAATTAGCATTTAAAGAAAGTTTTGATAGTGATCAGGATTTTTTAATAAATGTTTCTCATGAAATTAAGCTTATCAATGAACAATTCTCCAGAGATCAAAAAAAACTGATTAAAAAATATCTCAATCAACTGCCACCCTTCCAACGAGAAGCGCTTTTGTTGTATTTTTATGAAGGGCTGAGCTATCGGCAAATTGCCGATATGATGCAAACAGGAAAGGTAAAGTCGACCAGGGCTTTGGTGTATAGGGCCATTTCCTCTCTTTCGAATTTTTTAGAATCTCATAAAGACAAGCTGATAACCATTTTTTTCATACGTAACATTCTTTAAACTTCCATTTTGTGCTTTTACAAAAGCATAAAATGCACTTATCGTTGTCGCATGCTTCGGAAAGCCGCCTGACTGGGAAAAACCGCCTTCATGTTGATGTAAATATGGCAATAATTAGATATTATTTTTGAAAAAACAGCAATAAATCGATTTAAATAATGATTTAAATATAAAATTTTTCTGAACCTATAGTCATTTCGAAGCTTATTGTCACATGTATATGAATGCTAAAGGAATAAGGGCTATTCTCAAAAATAGTATCAATTGATTCACATGGGATATAAGGAATATGTATTAGAACAGTTTTTAAAGGATGAATATTTTGTTAATTGGGTAATAGCACCTGACTCAGAGTCTGATCACTTCTGGAGAGAATGGATACGGTTGAACCCTGAAAAAAGACCAATCATTGAATCAGCCCGACAACTTATACAAGCCATTGAATATGAACATGAGCATAAACTTACAGACCATCGGTATCATCAGGTATTGGAAAATATTCTTGAACATAACAGAATCACCAAACCAACTCAACCCTCAGGTTTCTGGTCGCCAAATTGGGTAGCAGGCTTGGCAGCTTCATTCGTAATACTGCTACTGTCGGGTATCCATTTTTTTAACCGCTCAAATGCGGTAGATCATCGTGATCTGCCGGTTCAAATCATTACTAAAACAACCTCGCCAGGGCAAAAAAAGACAATTGGCTTGCCCGATGGGACTATTGTCAAGCTGAATGCAGGTAGTAAATTAATATATAAACAACCCTTCAGTGAAAATCAAAGAAGTGTTGAATTTGAGGGAGAGGCCTTTTTTGAGGTGGCAAAAGAGGTAGAAAGGCCATTTGTAATTCAATCAGGACAACTAAGGACAAAGGTATTGGGAACCTCCTTTAATGTTCGCTCCTATCAAGATGAAAAAACGATAAGTGTATCGGTGCTGACGGGAAAAGTCGAAATAGAAAATGAAGATGGTAAGTCTGATATTTTGTTTCCGGAAGATATGGGGGTGTATAATAAAGATAATAAGGTCATAACAAAAACAAATTTTGACGGCAAGCGTGTGTTTGGGTGGAAAGATGGTATTTTAGTATTTAAAGACCTGGAAATCAGGACAATATTTTCGATTCTTGAAAAATGGTATGGGGTTAAAATAAGGATCGATAAGGATATGAAAATTACTGGAAGATATACCGGTGAATACCAAAATGCTTCCCTGGAGCGGGTACTGGATGGGATTAGTTATACCTCCAAATTTAGCTATACAATCAACGCAGACAAGGTATTGATTACAAAACAAAACAAATAAGTATGATTAACCAATTTAACTCAAGTTAGATCAGCCGGAACTAATGAATTCCGGCTGACTGTAAAACAGCCCCTTTGGCCAAAGCGTACTTCAGTTTGACGACAGCGTATGCTTTGAAGGGGGGTTTTTAGCAAAAATTATTCTCTCACTAAAAACTATCAAATATATGAAATATGATATACCAAGAAAAATTCTTCTCATGTCAAAACTGTTCTTCTTCGGAATTTTTCTCCAGGCCTTATTCATCACCTTGTTAAATGCGAAAGACATTTCAGCACAAAGTAAAAGCATTTACGATATCAAGCTCGACCTCAAGGTGACCAACAAAACAATTCTTGAAATCTTTGAGAAGATTGAAGAAAAAACAATATTCAAATTCACTTACAATACAGACTTCTTCTCAAAGGATCAAATAATATCCATCAGGGCTCAAAACAGATCCTTGGGCTTGATACTGGAAGAAATTGCAAAAAAAGCTGACGTTAACTTTAAAAGAATTGATGAAAATATTCATATAGTTCTGAAAGAAAAAAATAACAGACCTGTTCAGGAACTTGAAATGCAACCCTCAGCTAATAAAACGATTACTGGAAAAGTAACCGATGAAAATGGTGAGGATTTGCCAGGAGTAAATGTTTTTGCAAAGGGCACCAACTTTGGAACCATTACAGATGCTAATGGAAATTATGTGCTGGAGGTTTCTGATGATATTACTGTTTTGGTATTTTCTTATGTAGGTTACTTAAGTGAAGAAATTGAAATTTTGGATAGAGCGGTTATTGATCTGCAACTAACTCCTGATATCGAAACCCTTTCAGAGATCGTTGTAGTGGGTTATGGAACCCAGGAAAGAAAAGATTTGACGGGTTCGGTAGCCACTATCAGCTCTGAGGATATAGATGATATACCCGTAGCGTCAATAGATCAAAAACTAGCCGGACAGGTTGCGGGGGTTCAGGTGAGCACCGTTACCGGAACCCCGGGAGGAGCCGCCAGGATAAGTATCAGGGGTG
This sequence comes from Cytophagales bacterium, assembly GCA_022360015.1. GTDB lineage: Bacteria > Bacteroidota > Bacteroidia > Cytophagales > Cyclobacteriaceae > Agaribacillus. Next base: position 22,207 of record JAKSDQ010000201.1, on the reverse strand, counting down.
TCGGGTCGATTGGCGCTAATTCAGATCCTTTGGTGGTAATCGATGGTTTTCCGGTAGGAAACACTTTTGACCAAACCAGTAATCCGCTGAATTTACTGAATCCCGATGACATTGAGTCGATATCCGTATTGAAAGACGCAAGCGCGACCGCCATATACGGATCCCGAGGCGCTAACGGAGTGCTTATTATTAAGACAAAGCAAGGGAGTTCGGGCAAGTTGCAAGTCGATCTTAGCACCTATACCGGCTTTCAACAAGTTCCCCAAAAGGGCAGACGGGATATGCTCAATGCCAGGGAATTTGCCCAATTCCAGAAGGAAATCAGGGAGGATGCAGCCATTGCGGCGGGTGGTACGGCAGAAGATGCCGATATTCCCGAAATGTATCAAAATCCCGAACAATACGGTGAAGGTACCGACTGGTTCGATACGGTGCTGCAAAGCGCTGTTCAGCAAAACTTAAATTTAACGGTTCGCGGAGGTTCGGAAAACCTGAGAGGTATCTTTTCGCTTGGGTATTTTAACCAGGAGGGTGTGGTGAGATATACAGGTTTTGAACGATATACCCTGAGAACAAACCTCGAGGCAGATTTGGGGAATAGAGTAAGAGTAGGTCTTAGTTTAGCTCCTACTTTCAGCAACCAGATCACCAATGACCTTGAAAGGGATTTTTTGGATATCGTCGCTAAATCACAATGGTTTAATCCGATAATTCCCGTAACGGATGAAAATGGGGAAAGAACGCCACATATTGGAGGGCCTGGCCTTTTCAGCGCCCCCAACCCTCTGAACGAGCTGGAGTTTGCAGGCACCGACATCTATGAATTCAGGGGATTGGCCAGCGCTTTTGCCGAATTGGAGATCACCGATGGTTTTACCGCCAAATATAGCTTCACGGTCGACTACAACAATGGCAGGCGCTCTCGTTTTTACCCCAGCTTTTTAGGAACAACAAACAATCCTCCTCCTAACGTTCCGTCATATTCCGTGGACCGGGGGAATTTTTTAAACTGGCAATCCGAGGTACTGCTTGATTACAGAACTGAAATCAACGAGGATCATTCATTGAACCTTACAGCGGGATTTTCATCGCAAAAAGAAAGGCTTCAGACCGTTGGCGTAAGCGCCACTGATTTTCCGGATGATGATGTCCAAACACTCAATGCCGCAGGTAGAATTACCAGAAATGTGGAGGATATACAGGAATGGGCGCTTGTATCATATTTTGCAAGGGTCAATTACGATTATAAAGACCGATATCTCCTGACCGCCACCATACGCAGCGACGGTTCCTCACGCTTCGGTAGTGAAAACAGGTATGGTACATTTCCTTCAATAGGCGTAGGATGGAGGATAAGTGAAGAAGGATTTATGGGCGATTCCTTTTTCGACGATCTTAAACTGAGAGCAAGTTATGGTCTGTCGGGCAATTTTAATATCGGCAATTACTCCTACATAGCCACAATTGGCGCTTCAAATTATGTTTTAGGCGATAGAATAGCAAACGGCCGGAGACCTACTGCCCTTGGAAACCCTAATCTGACCTGGGAAGAGTCCAGACAACTGGATGTTGGGGTGGATATCAGTGTCTTTGACAGCAGGTTAAATTTCACCATTGATTACTATCGCAGAAATACGGAAAATATGCTGATTGATATACCTATTCCATTTTCATCGGGGTTCGGTGCTGCTACGATCAATGGTGGTGAAGTGTTGAACCAGGGGCTGGAAATTGCCATAAACTCCAAAAACCTCGTGCGAGAAGATTTTAACTGGACCACCAACTTCAATATTGCCTTTAACAGGAACGAGGTATTGGCGCTTCAGGGTGGCAGCGATTTTATCCTCTCAGGTAGAAGTGGAGAAGGAAGTCCTACGCATATTACCAGGGTAGGTCGTCCGATCGGAGAATTCTATGGATACATCATAGAAGGGGTTTATATGGACCAGGAAGATTTTGACAATTCCCCGAAGCATTCGTCTTCTGTTGTGGGGTCTATCAAATACAGAGATGTGAATGGAGACGGTGTCATAGAAGCTGTCAATGATTTTGATGTTATCGGAAGTCCGTATCCCGATTTTATTTTTGGGCTGACCAACACCGTTACTTACAAGGACTTTGACCTCAATGTGGTAATAGATGGTCAATATGGCGGTGAATTGTTAATTGGCGCTAAACAATTTATCGATAATATAGATGGCATATTCAATGTAACGACCGATGTTTTAAACAGATGGCGGTCGCCCGAGAATCCGGGAGATGGGATGACCCCAACCACAAACGGTGCCCGGGTCATCTACAGGGATGTAAACTCAAGTTGGGTAGAGAATTCGTCTTTTCTCAGATTTCGCAATATAACTTTGGGCTATACCCTGCCACGCAAAATACTCAACCAAATTGGTTTTGTCAAAAGGGCCAGAATTTATGCTTCCACCAACAATATTCTAACGATTACGAATTATAGCGGCGGAAACCCTCAGGCAACCAGCAGGTTCAACCGTGGGGGTGGCTCTTTATCATTGTCACCGGGGTTGGACTTCACTTCCTACCCACTCGCAAAAACTTATATTCTCGGGGTAAATTTTTCATTCTAAAAAAGCAAATGATGGAAGCTACTAAATACAAAATCAATTGGAAAATGTTTAATAAGGTGTTGACTGCCGTATTACTGTCAGCAACTTGTAGTTGCAGCGATAGTTTCCTGGAATTGGAGCCGGAAACATTTTTGAATGAGCAGTCATTTTTTAATACACCCACCCAGATAGAGCAAACGGTGAATGCGTCATACAGGTCGCTCAGAAATTTGACAGATCTCGAATACTGGGTGTTTCTGGAGATGCGTTCGGACAATACAACCTTTCAATTTTTTGAAGCAGACAGGGGTGAGGAGAACAGGGGATTGGTGGATTATTTCCTGATTGATGCATCCCATGACAGATCCATGGGGGGATTATGGAATAAATCATATGATGGCATCGCGAGATGCAACACTGTTATTGAAAACGTAGATAATATCGAGGGTTTGGAGGATGCCAAAAGAGATCAATTTGTTGGCGAAGTGAAATTTTTAAGGGCCTTGTATTATTACAACCTTGCGCTTCAATTCGGTGGGGTTCCTTTGGAGTTGAGTACTACTCCAAGTCCCGAGGATGCGTCCAGTGAAGGCCGCGCTTCAAGAGATGCTGTTCTCCAAAGCGTCTTAGATGACTTACTTGAAGCTGTTGACCTGCTTCCGGACAGCTATGATGCTTTTGAGAATGGCAGGGCAACATCAGGCGCTGCCAAAACCTTACTGGCAAAAGTATACATGGTGCAACGAAACTATGCGGAGGCGTTGAATGTCCTGAATACGATCACAGGATACAGTTTACTAACAGGCAGCCCGACAAGCTATCGCGATGTATTTGACCCTGCCAACAAAGGAAATTCCGAAATTATTTTTGACGTTCAATACCTGGGTTCCGAAGAAGGGCTGGGGAGTAATTTCATGTATCAGTTTGCTCCGAACAATTCTGGGAATATTGTAACCGGCGACCCACAATTACTCAATCTTGGGGGGGGATCGGGTTGGAATACCCCAACCCGGGACATGATGAGGGCTTATGAGCCCGGAGATTTGCGCATGGACATTTCAATGCAGCCAGGTTTTACGGATAATGAGGGGGATTTTGTTGACCAACCCTATGTAAGTAAATATAACTTCGGATTTGAATTAAGTGGAAGCACCAATGTTAATTTTCCCGTTTTCAGATACGCAGATGTACTCCTGATGCGGGCAGAATGCCTGAATGAACAGGGGTATGTAGCAGGTGGAGAAGCATTTGACCTGGTGAACCAAATACGAAACCGGGCAGGACTAGCCGGTCTGACCCCGGCGGAAGCTCCCAACCAACAGGACTTCAGGGATGCCATATTTCAAGAAAGAAGGGTGGAGCTTGCTTTTGAAAATCATCGCTGGTATGATCTGCTGCGTTCCGGTGAAGCAGTGTCCATTATGAATGCCCATGGCCAGGAAGAGATCCGGCTTAGAGCTAACATTATACCGGCAGGGGCTTTTCAGGTTACTGAAAACAAACTTTTGCTGCCGATTCCCCAAAGAGAAGTTACTATTGACAATTTAGAGCAGAACCCGCAATAGATATGGTTGAGAACATTTTGATAATTTACTTCAATCTAATCAATTAAATACTTTTTTGTGCAAAGTATTAATAATCAGATTGTTGATCACCCAAGGGTTTTTCTTGTGCAGTACTTGTGTTTTTACACAGGTTAGCATTGATAAAATGCTATGCGAGAACCGAGAAAAACCTTTGGGTGTCGATGATCTTGAACCAAAATTATCATGGGTTCTAACACGATGGCTTCAGCTTAAAATTACTTATATTGACGGCACTTTTGAAGTTTTAGGCACCGATGATGACTGGAAATCGCCAGGGTGCCCTGTTGTAGAAATGGAAAAACATCATGATGCCATGGGTAGGTTTGGGTAATTTTAACTTTATTAAAACTACATCTATGAATAAAGTAAAGTGGCTGATTCTGATTTGGACCATACTTTTGATGGCCTGTAACAACCGGAAAGATTCCATCATTTTAATTGATTTACGAACCGAACACATGAATGTCCCAATAGGCATTGATACGCAAGAGCCAAGGTTTTCCTGGAAAATTGACGCTGATGCCCCGGTAGAGATCCAAAGCGCCTATCGCATCTTTGTCGACACCGACTCAACAGAAGTTGCCAATGGCAAGGGAGCCTTTTGGGAGGTACAGCATGAATCTGACAGCGCATTGATTACATATCGCGGGAAACCGCTTCAACCCTATACCAAATATTTCTGGGGTGCTCAGGTGACAAGCAGTGATGGCCAAAAGAGTAAAATTGCGCTATCCTCTTTTGAAACCGGAATGATGAAAACATCTAACTGGCAGGGAAAATGGATCACTGATGTACAAGATGTAAATCTTAAGCCTGCTCCCTATTTTCGCAAGGAATTCAAGCCACAAAAAAAAGTAGAAAAAGCCAGGGCCTATATCACGGCGGCAGGATTGTATGAACTTTATATCAACGGGGAGCGCATAGGTGACCATTGGCTCGATCCTGTCTATACGCGTTTTGACAGGAGAAACCTGTATGTAACGCATGATGTGACAAAGGAATTTCAACAGGAAGAAGTTGCCATTGGGGTATTGCTGGGTAATGGCTGGTATAACCACCAATCGACCGCTGTCTGGAATTTTCATGAGGCCGGATGGCGGGCAAGGCCCCGTTTCTGTCTAAACATACGGGTAGTCTATGCCGATGGTTCTACCGAAGTAATCAGCACCGATAAATCGTGGAAAACTACGCTGAGTCCCGTGGTGTTCAACAGCATCTATACCGCAGAGCACTACGATGCGCGTCTGGAACTTCCCGGGTGGAGTCAGGTTGGCTATGATGAATCCGAATGGAAAACCGCCTTAGAGACAGTGCCTCCATCCGGCCTTATCACCGCCCAGGCTATGCCTCCGATTACCGGTGAGAAAATGGCATTTGCGGCCATGGATAAGCGAAGTGACCGGCAATATATTTTTGATTTGGGCAGAAATATTTCAGGGGTCACGGAATTGAGAATTAAAGGCGAAAAAGATACCAGAATTAAGGTGACTCATGCCGAACAATTGGACAGTGCCGGTAACCTGGATATGTCCAACATCATTGTCCATTACCGTCCAAAAGATACTTTAGATCCTTTTCAAACAGACATTTATACCCTTAAAGGGGAAGCCGAGGAAGTCTTCAGGCCCAGGTTTAATTACAAAGGGTTTCAGTATGTGGAAGTTTCCGGTAATAAACCCATTGACCTGTCTCTCGAAAACATCAATGCATATTTTATGTACAGCGATGTAAAACCGGTTGGCAGAATCCATACCTCCAATGCGCTTATTAACAAGATTTGGGAAGCCACCAACGCCAGTTACCTCTCCAATCTCTTCGGTTATCCCACCGATTGCCCCCAAAGGGAAAAGAATGGATGGACAGGTGATGCCCATATCAATATTGAAACCGGGCTATATAATTTCGATGCTATTACCGTCTATGAAAAATGGATGGATGACCACCGCGATGAACAGCAAGAAAACGGTGTGCTGCCATCCATTATCCCCACTTGGGGAGGGTGGGGTTATGATTGGGGAAATGGCCCTGACTGGACCAGCACCATTGCGATCATTCCCTGGGAGCTGTACCAGTTTTACGGTGATGATCGCGCCTTGAGAAAAATGTATGATCCTTTAAAAAAATATGTAGATTATATCACTTCGATTAGCTATGACGGCGGGCTTACCGATTGGGGCCTCGGTGATTGGGTGCCGGTGAAATCCGTAACCCCCAAAGAATTAACGTCATCCATTTACTACTATGTGGATGCCACAATTTTAGCAAAAGCGGCTAAACACTTCGGCAAAGAAAAGGATCATCAGGAATATTCACGGTTAGCTGGCAACATTAAAAATGCTATCAACAAAAAGTATTTAAATGCGCAAACCGGCATATACGCGGAGGGTTTTCAAACAGCGTTGAGCGCACCCCTGTACTGGGGCGTCGTACCCGATTCGCTGAAGCAGAAGGTGGCAGACAACCTGGCTGAAGAAGTCAGAAAAGCCGGTAACCGGATTGATGTAGGTTTACTTGGCACCCGGACCATCCTCGGTGCGCTGAGCCAAAACGGATATGCTGATCTTGCTTTTTCATTGGCTTCCCGCGATACATATCCTTCATGGGGATGGTGGATTAAAAATGGCGCTACCACTTTATTTGAAAATTGGGACATAGATGCATCCTCGGACCTTTCCAGAAACCATATCATGTTTGGTGCCATCAGTGCATGGTTTTACAAAGGTCTTGGAGGCATTTTGATTGATGAGGAATCGCCCGGGTTTAAAAACTTCTTTTTAAGACCCAACTTTGTTAAGGATTTGAACCATTTCGAGGCCGAGTATCAAAGTAGGTTTGGAATGATTTTCTCTGGCTGGGAAAGAAAAGACAACCATATAGCATATCATTGCAAGGTGCCCTCGAATAGCACGGCTGTCCTATATCTCAAAGGGAAAAATATAAGATTGAATGATCAGGCAGTTGTCCAAACAGATGAGGAAGGTTATAAAATAAATCTCACCGCAGGCAGCTATAGATTTTCTATAGAGGAATAATTTTAAAAATTCAATAGGACGTTTTCTACAAGCAAAATCACCCGGATTGCAATTTTTTCGAGGCTAAAGTATGCATTGCGTATCCGCTTATTGCCCGGGAAGGTTTTGAATTAAGGCGTGATTGAGCACAAGAAAAAGTAAGTTCAGGGTGGTTATTTATTGCTTTGACCCTTCATCGCATTGAGCGCCATGCTCTGCAGGAAAACATTCAAGCTTTTATTTCAGCCCGGTCAAAAAAACGAGCTGATGGTTCGGAACACAAAAATACCTGATAAACTTACGATTATCTCGGCTTTTTTGAATACTGCTTTGAAATTTTTCAGGGCATGCGCAAGATGGGATTCTACCGTTTTAACTGTAATATCCATCTCCTTGGCAATCTCTTTATTACTTAGCCCTTTGTACCTGGACAACTCAAATACCAACCGCCTTTTTTCAGGAAGGCCCTTTAGTGTTTCGGCAGCTTGAAAATGAAGGCGTCCTATGGTGTGTTAGGAAATCAAAATGTGGGTAACTATCAATATCAGACTGCCTACTTTACATTTACCAATGCTTACGGATTTAACAATGCCGCCGTTGGTGGTACAGGGTACAACTTTGCCAACCCCGACATTCGGTGGGAGCGGGCTGCGACATTTAATATTGGCGTGGATATGGATTTCTTCAACGCCGGTCTCACACTCTCATTGGATTACTATAACAAGGTTACCTCTGACATTCTCGTACCACCGGCGGTTCCCGGAGTATTCGGAACGGGTCTTCCGGATTTTAATGCTGGCAAAGTAGGAAACCGGGGATGGGAGCTATCCGCTGCTTATCATCATGAAGGTAAACGCTTTACACATCAGGTCTCATTCAATTTAGGCGATTCGCGAAACGAGGTGTTGGATTTCCAGGATGAAGCACGGCTGACGGGACGAGAGGAGCTTCAGATTTTGCTCAGGGAGGGCTATACAATTCCTATGTAGGGCTTAAGAGGGCCGGTTACTTCCGGAATGTGGAAGATGTGAAAAACAGCGCCAAGCCTGAAGGGCTGACCAATTTACAGCCAGGAGACAACAAATATGTCGATATTAATAACGACGGGGTAATCAACGATGATGACAACGTGGTGTTTGGTAATCCGTTTCCAAGGCTTACTTTTGGATTCATTTACAACCTGGCATGCAAAGGGTTTGACCTTAATATCTTCTTACAAGGTGTCGGTAAACGAACCATGATGCTGCGTGGCGAATTGGTAGAACCGGGCCATTACTATTTTGCTGAACGTAATTCCGGAGAACCTGATACTTACTACCTCGATGGAGATAAGCTGAGAGCCGATGGTACCACCGAAGTAACCGATCCGGAACAAGTTTACCGGATTAGGGTGGATTTCAGCAATGGTACCTCCGAGAGTGCTACGATAGAAACTATTGAGCTTTGGTTCCCACCATTGGGGCAGTTTCTATTTGAATTGCCCTATACAGGCAATGGTACCTGGACGATAGAAAATACCCCGATCGAATTTAAACAGGAGTCGTGGGGGCGTGACGAACGATACAAGTTCAGGTTTACCGTAAAGCAGGACGGCACCGAATCTTATGAGTGGTTTGGAAGTGTCAACGGCGATAACGCCCGGCCTGATGAATCCACCCCGGATCAGTTCTGGTATATGGTGCCTGTCACCGATGATTACTGGGCCAATTGTTTCAAATTTGCCACCCCGGTCGACAACAATAATGCCGATATTTCTATTGTCTTCAACACTTCCGTACAGGAGTACACACATATCGTAGCGACTCAATAACTGCCTCCTGATATGGTTAGCACATTCATTTCGGATTTAGCAGGAGGCCTCAACGGGCATAACTGTTGTCCGAAATGAATTTACCAAAAGAAATTGATCATTAGCATAAGACCAGATAAATGAAAATTTTACCTATTTTTAAATTAGCAATTATTTTCCTTATTGCCGTTCTTTGTGGTACTTGTAGAGATGATGATCTCGGTGCTTTGCGAGACCCGGATACCAGGATCGATATTGAATATACATGGTCAGCTACGGCTGATTCCATGCAGGAGGTGCTTTATACGACCTACCTCACTTCAAATGGTACATTCCTGGCAGACAATCGAGGTGGTCATTTTTTCCATTCACCGGATTGATTCAATGGCCGGATCTGGATGAGGATGACAGGGAGCGTTTTCATGCGTTTTTTCAATTTAATGCTAAAACACTTTATGAAAAGGGGATAAGCCGGCCTTCGATGTTGTGTGGTTCTAACTGGCGAAACCAACCGGAAGGTCGAATCGACCTGTCCACACAGCTTAGTGGTATCATGCTCATAGAAGCCGCCGCCAGATTGGAAAAAGACTAATAATGCAAAAAACTATTAATATGCAAAGAAGAACATTTATACAAAGTGCCGCTGCCTTGGGGGCAGCCTCCTTCACGGATCCCATTTTAGCGTTTACCAGGCGTGATTTTCCAGTAATTCGAATTCCTGAATCACAGAGAAATTTTAGAAGTGAATCCATAGAGCGTGCCATTAAGGAATTCAAAAAAAATGTTAAGAACGAGGAATTGGCCTGGCTTTTTGAGAATTGCTTTCCGAACACCTTAGATACCACGGTCACTTATAATCTGGTAAATGGCAAACCCGATACTTATGTCATCACCGGTGACATCAACGCCATGTGGCTCCGCGATAGTTCTGCCCAGGTATGGCCTTATGTTGCTTTTGCCAACAAAGACGCTGATCTTAAAAACCTGATAGCAGGAGTTATCAACAGACAGACGAGGTACATTCTCAAAGATCCTTATGCCAATGCCTTTTATCAGGATCCCAACAAGCGAGGGGAATGGTCTACGGATTTGACAGACATGAAGGCAGGGGTGCATGAGCGAAAGTGGGAGATAGATTCATTGTGTTATCCGATTCGGTTGGGATACAACTACTGGAAGACCACAGGGGATACTGCACCATTCGACGCAGATTGGAAAAAGGCCGTTCAGTCCATCTTGAAAGTTTTCAAAGACCAACAGCAAAAAGATGGAAAAGGGGCCTATAAGTTCCAGCGAAAAACAGCGGTTGGTACCGATACCAGGGCGCTTCATGGTTATGGTTATCCGGTCAATCCCGTTGGGTTGATTTGCTCCGCATTCCGGCCAAGCGATGATGCCACTGTTTTTTCATTCCTCATACCTTCAAATTTCTTTGCCGTGGTGAGCTTAAACCAGGCTGCTGAAATGGTGGAGACAATAGCCGGAGACCGGGCGCTCGCGAATGATCTAAAAGCGCTGAGCAAAGAAGTTAATGATGCTTTGGGCCAATTTGCCACTGTAAATCACCCTAAATACGGAGTGATCTATGCTTTTGAGATCGATGGCTTCGGAAGCCACCTGCTGATGGATGATGCCAATATTCCGAGTTTGCTTTCACTGCCTTATCTCAACGCGGTAGATGTAGAGGATCGCGTTTATCAAAACACGAGAAAATTTGTATTGTCGACCGACAACCCATTTTATTTTGAAGGAAAAGCCGGAGCGGGCATTGGCGGACCGCATATAGGAATAGATATGATATGGCCCATGGCCATCACCATGCAGGGCCTGACCAGTACCCACCATAAGGAAATAAAAGCCTGTATCAAAACACTGGCGTCGACGCACGCGGGCACAGGGTTTATGCACGAGACTTTTCATAAAGACGATCCGCGGAATTTTACCAGGTCATGGTTTGCATGGGCCAACACCCTGTTCGGAGAATTCTTATGGAAGACCTATCAGGAAAACCCGGACCTGCTAAGCTAATTTTCCAGCTCATCATTACAATAAACCTGCATTCATGAACATATTAAGACATGCACTGATATTTTTATTGGTGGCTATGTGGCTGGCTGCGTGCCATACGCCGGCTACGGGGTTGAAGTTAAACCAATGCACGGCCTATGTGAATACATTTTTAGGAACCGCCCCACTTACTGATCCGGACATCATTGGCTACACGCCTCCCAAAGATTGGCGTGTATGGGCAGGGCTTACCTATCCGGGCGTTTCATTGCCAAATGCTATGGTGCAGCTTAGTCCGGTCACCGCATTCAATACAGGTGCCGGGTATCAGTATGAGGATACCATGATCTATGCTTTCACACATACCAATAAAGGGCATTGGAACCTTTGTAACATTCCGATTCTTCCGGTGACTGGCGAAGATCACCAATATGGTTCTCGTTTTTCTCATGACACGGAATCATCCTCACCAGGTTTCTATGGTGTCACATTGGAGGATTACAATGTCGACGTGAAGCTGACTGCTACGTTGAGAGGTGGTTTTCATCAATACCAATATGCGTCAGGAGCAGGCCGGCAGGTTTTATTTGATCTGGCCCGGTCCAACAATCATGTGCATGATTGGCGCATTGAAAAAGTGCTGGATAATGCCTTGCAGGGTTTCCAGGACATGGGAAAGGAAAGGATTTATCTCCCATGATTTGTTTACTACAGGGGGAAAACTGGAAGTAGTCGTAAAGCAATGAGCAAAAATGTCGCCGACCTTATATTTATTGAAGGATTATATCACGAATTGAGTCCGGAGCATTATCTCGTGTAATCATGTAATATTTAATTTTAAAAGGATTTTATTAAATATCTTTTTAAATTAGCCATTGCTAGATCTACCTTTAATGTTTGAAACTGGACCTGCAAATAGCTCGCGTGACAAGTATTATCATGAATTTGTTTTTATCTATAATACTTTTTACGACGATCTTTATAGATTCGGATTAAGATTATCTATGAATACTGATATGACCAAAGATGGTATTCAAGAAGTCTTCACCGATCTTTGGGCCAAAAGACATAAAATAAGCCATATAGTCAATGTTAAAGGCTACCTTTTAAAACACCTGAGCCGGGTGATCTACGCAGCGATCAAAAAAGATGAGAAAAACAAAAAGATTGATCAACTTTTTGACCTTCAAAACAAAATCATTTTTAATTACGAAAACAGGCTTCTCGATAATCACGAAGACCCTGTGGATAAAGCCAAATTGCTGAATGCAGTACAATCATTGTCCAAGAGAAAACAGGAGATCATCAGACTTAGATTTTTGGAAGGCTATGATTATGAAGAGATAGCCTCAATTACTTCCTTAAAATATAATACCGTTTATAACCTCTCACATAAAGCTATCAAAGCGCTCAGGGAAAAACTTGTAATTATTGCTTTTGCAGGATTGATCTATTTGGAATTTTTTGGCTAGGAGGTATGTTAGCATGCTACTGAAATTTTCTCTTTAACTGTTGCCTGATCCTGCCATTGTACGAGTGTCTATCACTTTTACACCACTTATTCGATTTGCTGTTTGAAGCCAAATACACCCATTGATTTATGTAAGGATTGAAGATCTGCCGGGTCCCGGACATCGGTCGAACTGACTTTATAAGCATACAAAATTTAAAATTATGACAGTATTTTAAATCAATACTTTATAAATATTCAAATTATATATAGCACTAAATAAAGTATTTTAAGAAATTCCCTAGAAATAATAACGAAAACTCACAAGCAAATCCCACTACTTATCAAAACTAATTCAAAACCTGATGCAGAGGGATTATACCGATTACAGTGCGGATGATTTTATAGACCTTAAATCATTCAGATCTTTTGTTTACAAGGAAAACATAGCAGATATCTCTTTTTGGAATGATTGGATAAAGTCCCACCCGGAGAAAATAGATGAAATTGAGAAGGCTATATTTCTTTTGAGAAGTATCTACGCCGATAACAAGAGGTTACTGAGTAAGAAAGAGCGAGAGCATGAACTCCGAAAAATGTTCATTCAAATAGAAAAGAATCAAGGAATTTCCCGAAAGTTAAAAGTTTTCCGCCTCGATACATGGTATTCCTGGAAACGCGTGGCTGCGGTTTTGTTGATACTGCTGGTCCCGGTTAGTATTTTGTATTTGAATTCGGAAACATGGAACAGTAAAACCGTGGTAGAACAGGTAGAGTGGATTGAAAAAATAGTCCCCTATGGCCAGAAGTTAACCACTAAATTGAGCGATGGATCGATCGTCAAATTAAATGCCGGAAGTAAGCTAAGATTTCCCAAACAGTTTTCGGCTTCACTCAGAGAGGTTTACCTCGAAGGCGAAGCTTTTTTCGATGTGGAAAGAGATACTTCCGGAAAATTTGTAATACATACCGAACGGATGCTTACAACCGTATTAGGCACTTCATTCAACATAAAAGCATACCCGGAGGATCAGGTCACTGAAGTGGCAGTAGCTACCGGTAAGGTGCTTGTTCAAAGTGCAGATTACAAAGGAGACATCAAAAAAAGTGTGACATTAAAGGCCAATGAAATGGCAGTTCATGATAAGCAAGATCCTGATCTATTGAAAGCCGTAACATCCGATAAAAGTGCATTTAGCTGGAGAGATGACATACTTTATTTTGATAAAACCCCGGTCCCTGAGCTGATAGTAATATTGGAAAGGTGGTACGGTAAGCATATCCGACTTGAAAACGATGCCTTTAGGAATAAGACTTATAGCGGGGTTTTTGAAAACGAAACATTGAAAAATGTACTGGAAGGCATAAAATTCGAAGCAGATATTAACTATGAGATAAACGGAAATAATGTCATCATCTATTAAACTGAAAAACCTATGGAATAAGAAAACACCCATTAAGTATCTACTCAGAATTATCCGATAGTCGGATGATTTTGCTCTCTGGCAGGCTCAGGAATTTGAGCCCCCCAAGCCTTACCGGAGAACTAAATGCATTTGATGAAAATTAAATTGTTCACCAAAAACTAATCAAAAATATGAAATCAAGTTTACAGAGACAACTAATCTATATGTCGAAATTATTGCTTTACGGTTTTGTGATTCAATGTTTGGCCTACAACTTTCTTTTGGCTCATAACGGAATGACGCAAGACTTAAGCGATGTATTTTTAACGGTCAACCTTAGAAATGCATCATTGGAAGAAGCCTTTTCGAAAATAGAAAAGGAGACTGACTTTAAGTTTTTATACAGTGACGGATCAATCGACCTCGAAAGGGTGTCCAAGCTGGGCTTGTATAAACAGGCATCACTGAAGGAAATACTTATTTCAATTGCCAGGGCCAACAAGGTTCGTTTTAAGCGTATAAATAATACGATCATTGTTGATCCGTTAAAAAACAAAAAATCAAAAAAAGAAATTGTTGTTGACACTTTTGAAAAAATAATCAGCGGGACTGTAAGATCAGAAAACAATGAACCATTGCCCGGGGTGAGTGTGTTAGCGAAGGGGACTACTATAGGAGCCGTGACTGATTTGGAGGGGAAGTACAACATTGCTGTCCCCGATGATGCGGTGGCCTTGGTTTTTAGCTATGTAGGATATTTGACCGATGAAGTGGAGATTGCCGGAAGAACAATTATTGATTTGATGCTTACCCCTGATATTGAAACACTTTCTGAAATTGTTGTCATCGGATACGGTGAGCAAAAGAAAATTAACCTGACAGGCTCTGTGAGCGATATTTCCAGAGAAAATCTTGAGTCTCGCGCAATTACCAACATCAGTGCCGGGTTGTCCGGATTAGCCCCGGGAGTGCTGGTAACGCAAGCTACCGGAGGCAGGGCCGGTCAGGATGGGGGTGCTATCCGTATCAGGGGCATAGGTACTTTTAACAATGCTAACCCTTTGATAATTGTTGATGGAATTCCTTCTGAAGGAACGGGTATTATGAATGATATCGATCCCAATGATATAGAGACTATTTCTGTGTTGAAGGATGCTGCTTCTGTCGCAATCTATGGTTCAAGGGGAGCTAACGGTGTTATCGTGATCACCACCAAAAGAGGAACAGCAGGCAAAGCTTCGTTTACCTATAATGGCTATGCCGGATGGCAAAAAGCTACCAGCATGCCGGACTATGTAAGCGATTTTGCAGTATATATGGAGCAGGCAAACATCAACAGGGGTACAGAAATCTTCGATCCGGCTGACATCCGGTTGTGGAGAGATAACCCTAACGATCCGTTGCTTTATCCAAATGTAGATTGGTATGAAGAGCAGGTGGGTGGTACTGCGGGTATTCATTCTCACAACCTTTCTTATTCGGGAGGAACTGACGCTACTCAATATAGATTTTCTTTAAGCTACCTCGATCAGGAAGGGTTAACGGCAGGAAACAACTTTAAACGATATGGTTTTCGCACAAATTTGCAGTCGGAAGTTGCAAAGGGTGTGAATATTGGAGGTAATTTATTTTTCAGATGGTCCAGCCTCGTACCAAATTTATTGAATGAAGGTAATGGAACTATTAATTCCGGGCTTGTACCCGGTATTCCATCTATTCAACACCCTGATGGTCGTTGGGGAGGTCCGCAACAATCAGCAGTAGGAACAGTCAATAACCCCCACGCATTTAGAGCCCATCGTACGGATGAGCGCACTCAACAAAGATTGTTAGGAGATATTTTTGCTAGCTGGGAAGTAATACCTGGTTTAACGGCAACAGCTAAACTGGCTTTAAATTTTAACCATCAGGTAAGAAATACGTTCAGTGGCAGATACGACTTATGGGATTTCAGAAGGGATGTAATTACCCGGCAACTTGCGCTAGGTTCCGGAAGATCCGCTACCTCACGACAGGATCAGGATTACTTGCTAACCACCAATTTTTTGTTGGACTATCAAAAATCCTTTGGCGATCACAATTTTAAACTACTGGTAGGTTATGAGTCATTGCAATTCCGTGATGATTTTGTTTCGGTATCACGAGAACAATTTCCAAATAACGAAGTTCAGGCTATTGATGCCGGGGTGTTAGTGTCAGGTTCCGGAGGAGACATTGTTGAATGGGCATTACAGTCCTATTTCGGAAGATTGAATTACAACTTTGCCGGGAAATATTTCGCAGAAGTTAATTTCAGGGCTGATGGTTCATCCCGATTTAAGGATGGAAACAGGTGGGGAAATTTTCCTGCATTCTCAGCCGGTTGGAATATCAGTGAAGAGGGATTTATGCAGGGTGTAGGTTTTATTGATCAACTGAAGTTGAGAGCTTCCTGGGGTCGTTTAGGAAACAACAGGATCGGTAACTACGCTTATCAATCTACCTATAACCTGAATCAGAACTACTCTTTTGGCGGTACGGTATTCTCGGGAATTGCCCAGACAGCCCTGGTAAATGAGGACATACTTTGGGAGGAAACCACTACCACGGATCTTGGTTTGGATGCCGCTTTTTTCTCAGGAAAATTGACTTTTACCTTTGACTACTTCGAAAGAGAAACCGAAGGAATACTTACCGGATTACCTGTTCCAAAATTCCTGGGTGACAAATCCAATCCAACCGTAAATTTAGCCTCCATGGTCAATAAAGGCTTTGAAGTAAGTCTCGGGTACAGAGGTAAGATTGGTGAGTTGGATTTCAATGTTTTAGGGCATATTACCCAGACAGATAATGAAGTAACCGATTATTTCGAAGATATCGTTACCGGAGGTACGCAGATCGGATTCCCTTACAACTCATTCTTTGGTTTGGAAGCCATCGGTATTTTCAGAACGCAGGAACAACTGGATGCCGCAGCTACTCACAGGAACAATACCGGTCTGGGAGATATTGAGTTCAAAGATCAATTGACTGAGGATACTGATAATGATGGTATTCCGGATGCCGGAAACGGTATTATCGATAGCAACGACCGGGTGATTATTGGAAACAGAATTCCAAAATATATTTATGGTGGAAACATAGGTTTTCAGTACAAAGGATTTGACCTGAGTTTGATCATTCAGGGCGTTGCCAACAGAGATGTGAATACATTGGGAAATGGTGTCAGACCCATTCAATGGAGTGACAGAGGCAACTTACACCAAAGATGGGTGGATGATGCCTGGTCACCTGAAAACACCGGTGGCACATTGCCAAGATTATTCCAGGACACTTTTACTGGTTTGAACGATGACGTATCTACTTTTTGGGTAAAAGACCTGTCATTTTTCCGTTTGAAAAATGTTCAGCTCGGGTATAACCTTCCTGCTTCATTGATCAATAAGTACGGCATGCAGAAAATGAGGATATATGCAAGTGTGGACAATTTACTGACGATCACGAATGAAGAATGGGGTTTCGATCCTGAAACAGCCAGCACTGATGGTGTTCCTAATGTGAGAACTATCATTTTGGGAGTGAATATTGGTTTTTAATGAAGTGTTATAGCCTTTAATATATCGATAATGAAAAATATAAGTATTTTTTTATCCATGCTAAGTATGGTTGCGTTTTCGTGCCAGGACGATCTGTTGGACAAAATACGTAATGATGAGTTGTCATCAGCTTCTTTTTGGTCGGATGAGTCTGACGCAAATGCAGGACTGACGGCAATTTATGATGCGTTGGAACCACCCAGCCGTGAGCCTGGTTGGGGGTCATTGGGATTATTCGATTTACTGACTCCCATTGGGAACAGTAGAGTTGGTGCATATAGAAGTATCGCCGAAGGAACACACGATCCTGATACCAGAAGAGTTAGAGACGTTTGGGATAATATGTACAGAGGGGTCGTAAGGGCCAATGACTTTTTGGTTCACATTGATGACATACCATTCACAGGTGATGATGCTACCGAAGTAAAAAACAGAATGACCGGTGAGGCTCGTTTTCTCAGGGCTATGTATTACTATACGTTAGTGGAATGTTTTGGAGATGTTCCACTGTTTACTACTGTACCTACTATGGAAGATGCGGCAGCCCCACGAGCGCCCAAAGCAGAAGTATTGGCTTTGATCAAAGAGGACATCACATTTGCAGTAAACAATTTACCCCTTCCGGGTGATGAAGAAACAGGCCGGGCAACCACAGGAGCGGCTTTGGCGCTTAGCGTAAAAGTAGCCCTTTATGAGAAGGAATGGGGCGTTGCAGCAGATGCTGCTGAAGACATCATGGAATTGGGTTATGGATTGGTGCCTGACTATGCTGATGTCATCAATATTAATAATGAAAACAACGAGGAAGTGATCTTCGATGTAGAGCACATATTCATGAGCGAATCCGAGCCCGGTGGAAGAGTTGAGAAAATGTATGCGTTCCGAAGTTCTTCTGCAAACGGCTGGTCATGGATCCAACCTACCAGGTGGCTTGTAGACCAATACGAGCGGATAATTCCTTCCCCCGTTGAAGGTGTGGACTATACCAACGAAGATCCGGCCAGAATACCCAATGAAGTGTACGAGTACTTTGAAGGACGGGATCCGAGAATGGATCATACGATCATTCGTGCCGGATCACACTTTTTGAATAATACAAATACGGACATTCTGTATCCTCATGAGTTTCAGGCTGTAAATCACTCTCAAGTAGGTATGCACATGCGTAAATATGTGATTCCGGGTGCTGCCACTTCGGCCAGTTTCGATTCCCCGTTGGATTACATCATTTTCAGGTATGCCGATATCCTGTTGAATTACCTGGAAGCAGTGGCTATGCGTGATGGGGTGAATACTGTTTCGCAAACCGTTTTGGACCAGACTATCAATGCGGTGAGGGCCAGGGCTTCCAGCCAGTTGCCATTGTACACCGCCGGAAATATCACTATGGACGATATCTATCGTGAACGGATCTGTGAATTGGCAATGGAAGGATGGACTTATTTTGATATGAAGCGTAATGGCATGATCGAAATGAATAATGGATTTGAAGTAATGGGTTTCACGGTCACAGCCGGAACAAGCATAGACTTTAATCCCAATAAGATCAATCAGACCAGGATTTTTGATCCGGCCATCCACTACCTGTTTCCTATTCCAACCGGTGAATTGGAAAGAGGTGAAAACCTGACTCAAAATCCCGGATATCCGGAATAAATCTTAAATAGAAAGTAAAAGGGGCTTTCGCCATGAGGCGGCGTCCCTTTTACTTTAAAATACACCTCAAAATGTCTGCAAGGCATAATGCGTATTCACTGATCTTGTTGAGTATGGCCCTCATGGTGAGGTGCAATAAAAAATAGGAATTCGAATAACTCAATGAACAAAATAAGTCTGACATATATTTTCTTGTCGGTATCATTTGGAACTCAGGCACAATTGGTCGAACTCGACATCAATTGGGCAGAATATATGAAACAACATGACCTGCTGTGGAATAAGGTACCGCAACATTGGCACGATGCTCCCTTCATAGGTAATGGTGAAATGGGAAGCATGATTTATAAAGTAGGGCCACGTAGCATCCGTTGGGACGTAAACAACAGCAGGGTAGAGGATCACCGCAAAGATGATGGAGGTGGGCCTATGCTCAGCCGTCCGAGATTGCCCATTGGTTATTTTACGCTTGAAACCAAAGGAGAAATTGTAAGTGCCGGCATACGGCAAGACCTGTGGAATGCAGAAATAAAAGGGACTTTTGAAACCATGTCAGGCACTATTACTTTTCGCAGTTTTATTCATGCTACTGAAAATATCATGATTACTGAGATAGAGGCTTCTGAAGGCGAGGCAGATGTCTTGTGGAAATGGCATCCGTTGGAAGCGGCAAGTCCACGGGTTACGTATGCCGGTAAAGATACAAACTGGTGGCCAAAGATCACCTTTCCATATCAGCCTAACCCTCCTTACCGGTTAGAAAAAAAAGGTGCAATCCAAACATGCATACAGCCTTTACTGGCAGGGGGACAAACGGCAACCGCATGGAAAGAAACAAAAACCCATAACAAGTACACGCTCTATGTAACAGTAGATCATACCTATCCTGACTCAACCGCCACACAACGTGCTATAGCTACCGTAGAGCGACTGACACAACAAGCGCTGGCATCTCTGGTTAAGACACACCGCGCATGGTGGAATAACTTGTATCCTAAAAGTTTTATATCCATTCCGGATCCAAAATGGGAAAGCTTCTATTGGATACAATTATACAAGTTTGCCTGTGCTACGCGAAGTGATAAGCCCGTTATAGGTACGCTGGGTACCTGGTTACAACGTACGCCATGGCCGGGTATATGGTGGAATCTCAATGTTCAACTTACTTACTGGATGGTATATGGCGCTAACCACTTAGAGCTCGGGGAATCACTGTTAAATTCCATTGACAACAACCTGGATAACCTGATTAAAAATGTCCCTGAAGCATATCGATACAACTCAGCCGGTATTTTCAGAGCGTCTTCCTCAGATTTAGATTCCAAATTGTTCAACTTAAAAGCACCTAATGATACCCGGAAAATGGAGCTTGGCAATTTATTGTGGGCGCTGCATAATTACTGGTTGCATTATAAATATAGTATGGATCAACAGGTTTTAGCGAATTTGTATCCGGTATTGAAAAGAGCTGTAAACCTATATATGCACTATCTTAAAAAAAATGATAAAGGGATTTATCATTTACCACCTACGGTGTCACCGGAATACGGTATAGCAGCTAATTGTACTTATGACCTTGCCCTGTTACGTTGGGGGTGCGAAACCCTGTTAGAAGCCAGTACGCTATTGAAAAAGAAAGATGAGCTAATAGGAGAATGGGAAGACATTCTTGAAAACCTTGTTGAATACTACAAAGATGATAAGGGCTTATTAATGATCGTCAAAGAGGTCCCTTTTGACAGGGGGCACAGGCATTTTTCTCATCTGCTCATGTATTTTCCTTTATTTCTGAAAGATCCCGAAGATCCTGAAGTGGCTGCCGACCTCATAAAAAATGTAAATCACTGGCAGGATTTGGGGAACTTTACAGGGGGCTGCACCAAAGCCGGGGCATCATCGATGATGGCCGCGATGGGCAAAGGTGATGCAGCACTGTATTATTTTGAGAATCTGACAAATCTGGTAACCAGAAATACCTTTTACCAGGAGGGAGGGCCGGTTATTGAAACGCCTTTCTTTTATGCCATTGTTTGCAAAATATGCTATTGCAAAGTTGGGGGGAGAAGATCAGGGTTTTCCCGGCTATGCCGGAAGTTTGGAGGAACGCAAGTTTTCATAATATGAGAACAGAAGGTGCTTTCCTGGTCAGTGCGGTGAGAGAAGAAGGGAAAACCAGGTTTGTAAGCATTAAAAGCCTTGCAGGAATGCCCTGCAAAATAGCTCCTAACCTGGATGGAAAGGTAAAAATGCTAGGTGAGCCGGAAAATGCTTTGAAAAAAACAGGGCAGGGAGAATTCATAATCGAGCTGAAAAAGGGAGAAGAAATAGTGCTGTATTCAGGAGAAAAGCCAGACTTGACTATTAAGCCAATCGAATTTCCGGCAACAGACATTAATCATTGGGGAATGGAAAAGAATATTCAAGGGATGGCGGTGATAAAGCCGGTATATTCGGATATCGAGGGTAAGTAAATATTGATATTAATTTTACCTTAAGCTGGAAAGATAATAAACCATCGATGAAGATGTTCCTGATGCCTGTTATATGACTGATCGTGGAGCTTATGCGATAGGGGAAGTAGAAGTGAAAAAAGCGCTATAATTACAGCAGCTATAGCTCCCGGTGGAGGTCATTGTAGTTGTGAAATAATATAAAAAAATGAATCTGTACAAATTTATCATCCTGCTGGTGGTCTGTATGCTGTCTTTACAAGGTTGCCAAGACAAGAAAGAAGCGAAGAAGCCCAATGTTTTGATCATCTTTCCTGATCAATATCGCCGATATAGTGCCGGCTTCTGGTCCCAACCCGGGTATGAAGGCAAAACCATTGGTAATCCCGACCCTGTGATTACACCGAATATTGACAAGCTAGCCGATAATGGCGTGGTTTTTACTAATGCGATAAGCAATTACCCGTTGTGCAGTCCGCATAGGGGAATGCTCATGTCAGGAATGTACCCCGAGCAAAACGGGATCTGGAATAACTGCCGGAAGGGTAGAAAGGACGCATTGAAAAGAGAAGTCCGGACCATCACAGATGTATTCTATGACGCAGGTTATAATATATCCTATTTTGGTAAGTGCCATTGGATACAGACGGTACCTCATTTCGATGATAAAGGAAATTATGTGGCTACGGCCGATGCACCGGGAG
>JAKSDQ010000243.1 GCA_022360015.1 Cytophagales bacterium | reverse complement strand
TTGCAAGAGAACATGAATGGCAGTGTTCGTTCACAAATTGTGACAGGTATGTGTGGAAAGGGTCATCCTGGTGTATCTTCTATTGTACTTTTGAAACGCTTAGGCTGTGACAAAAGAAGAAAGTTTATGAAATTGCGTTAATTACAATGGTGTGTCGGTTGTAGCAACCCAAGCTTTGCCAAGTGCGTCCAGAAACATTTCTCGCCAAGTATACTTCCCATAGAAAATTCAGAACTGAATTCCCCATCAGAAATTTCTCCACTTACCGGCTGTAAAATGCCAGTCGTTTAACTGCATTGACCCACAATACCGTTAGTTTATGCTTCCTTGTTCTATCCTTTGGCGTTAGTCCAAATTTAGTTTCCTAATTTTTCTATGCTGATTAAATCTAAATGCTGAGAATCTTCTTCTTACTGGATCTTTGTGCCTGAGTATTCCGTGTCATTGCATTGAGAACCTTCCCTGCTGTTGTCAACTCCTTCTTCACAGAAAGCCCTGCAACAAAGAGAAATCGAAGGCATAGTCAAGTCTGGTTTTCTTGTTTCAATTGACTTAGTTAGTTTAATGGATGGTTTGCTGGAAGACTTAGAACGTCGTAGGACAATCACCTACTTGTTTGAACCTTTAGGACTAGGTTGTTAGAAGTCTAGAGCCCTCCTAGAACCTCTACCGGACAAGCTAGCGCGTGATCAACCACAGTTTACGCAGGCACTACCCTCCACTACCCCTAGCACATTGCTTAAACCTGTCTTAGCGGACTTTGCGTGTCGTTGTCACCTCCCAACGGCAAGTTGCGCACCTGGTGCACAGCTTTCCCCAGATGCGTCCCCCCAACACAATGACGAAAGCAAAGTTCATCATTTTTCCGTTGAGTTAACCTCTCAGAGCGTCATCTTACAGTAAACAACGAAGTCATGTCTGCATCAACTCAGGGCCCTTCAAGAACATCACGTACTCTTCTCCAACATAAACGTCACACTTGTCCTTAAACATTTCATTCTTCAACCGTTCAAATGGTTTTAACGGTTCAAACGTTCCTAACACCCCGACACTGTTACTCTTTAACGATTGGAATGTCCCTAAATGTGTGTAATTTCATTTTCAACGGCTAGTTTAGCTAGTTTAGGTGTAACTACCAACTTTTCTTAGACAACTCTAGATTCAAACCTAACTTCTAAACACAGCACTGAACACACTAACACGAAATAAGACCCAAACATTGACTCGTTCCCCCAAAAACTCTTTACAAACCACCCAAAGGATCGATCACAGGGCTTGGTCCAGGAAAATCCCAGCAGTGCACACCCGATGGTGCCAAGCATCACTTCACCCTCCACCGACCACCATGTATCCAAGGAAAAGGTCACTGCAGGAAGTAGTTTGGATGCTAGGTTAACCTGAAATCGAAGCAGTTCCGTGCTTTTGTTTTTCTCATGCACATGCAATAGGCATTTGCTGCTCTGCCAATTAATTAGGAGCCAGGAAACACAATACAAACCAGGGATCTCTCACAATAATGAAAAGATGATTTTGGCTGCAGTGAATCTCAAGATGTTTAGATGAAACTAATTTTTTGTCTCGCACTAGCAAGAAAAATGTTTACACAAGGTGTTCAGTATAGCATCATTGTCCGC
>JAKSDQ010000260.1 GCA_022360015.1 Cytophagales bacterium | reverse complement strand
GCTACGATCAACCTGTTTGAGCTTCCAACAAAGAATCTCAATATCAGGGCCAATACAAATCCGCAACAGGTGGGCAGTGTGATGTTCTCATATCTTGGTAAAGAAAACCATATCACTGAAAACATATTCCCTTATGCGTTTAACAGTGATATTAACGGGAATTACCACGCATGGACACCTAACGCAGGAAATCATGCCATCACAGCCACGCCCTTTGCAGATAAAAACCGCAAAGGGGAAAAAGGACTGGCGTTAACCATAAACTTCACGGTTGTCAATAAAAATCCGGATGAACAACCGGTTGACAATGACCAACCAAAGGTGGTGAGCTTTACACTGATTGATGCGGACAAAAACAAGCCAATTGTTGCCTTTGATCCGATTCCTGAAGGAGTAACTATCAATCTTCAGGAACTGCCTACTAAAAATTTGAATATCCGGGCCAACATTGGGCCTGACAAGGCAGGCAGTGTCAGATTCGCGTACAATGGTCAGCAAAACTTCAAAACCGAAAACCTGGTACCTTACGCGTTGAATAGTGACAAAAATGGGAATTATCATGCATGGACGCCTGAGTTAGGAAGCCATACTGTTACTGCCACACCATTCTCCAAAAGTAATGGACAAGGAGAAGCAGGAAAGCCGCTGACTTTAAACTTTACGGTGGATTCATATATACCGAACAGTACTTCTCGTACCAGTTTAACTTCTCAAAAGAAATACATGGTTTATCCAAACCCTAACGTAGGGGTATTTGATATGGAACCGACAGATAAAAGCGTAAAAGTACTTTCTGTGGCAATCTACGATTCTTTTGGTAACCAGGTATACAATAAAGATTACAATAAATATTTTAATGTGGAGCGCTTTTCACTTGGACTGGTAAAAAGTGGCTTGTACAAGCTCATCATTACGACTGAAAAATCGGTAGATTATGTAAGCATGATTGTTGAATTTTGATAATAACTCTTATAAATACGTTAATCTGGAAACACCCCGGCTCCGGGGTGTTTTTTTTTTTGCCTCCTTCAAGGAGGGAGTCAAGAAACGTCGAACCAAACAATATTCGCCATTTACCGGCCGGATCAAACTTATTAGAAGACAGCTCCATGAAGGGATGGTATATATTTTTGAAAATCAATTTTATTAAAATGAAATACTATATAACACTAATTTTCTTTATACCAGTCATCATTTTTTCCTGTCAGGAATCAGGAAAGACATCACATAAAAATGTGACTGCCAAAACCGATAGTATCAACGCCGGAACAAAATCCGGGATAGCTGCCGACCAAACCGAAAATAAGCCAGGTTTACTTCTGAAAAACTCAGATTTACACGATTCAAGCTTTGTCTTTATCAAAAACTGGTCGGACGATTTTGTTGATGATATGAAGTATGCTACGGAGGACAATTTTATGAAGAAAAAAGTCTACGATTGCGACCAATGTATGATTCGCAAAAAAGTGGCCCTGGCTTTGATCAATGCCAATCGTGACTTCATTAAAAAGGGATATCGAATAAAGTTTTTTGATTGCTACCGGCCCCTGGACGTCCAAAAGGTTTTGTGGGAAGTTTATCCGGTTGAAGGTTACGTGGCCAACCCATATACTTCAGGTTCTATCCATAATCGCGGCGGTGCGGTGGACATCACGCTGGTGGACCGAGAAAACAGGGAGCTTAATATGGGTACCGGATTTGATCACTTTGGAGAGGAAGCGCATCATGCCTATACCAATCTGCCTCAGGCAGTGCTTAACAACAGAAGATTATTAAAAGATGTTATGGAACAACATGGTTTCAAATCCATCAAAACCGAATGGTGGCATTACAACTTTGGCGAAGCCCGATCATTTGCGTTATCCAATTTCCCTACTGAGTGTGACTGAATGGGTACGTATTAAGGCGATAACCATGATTAAAGAGCCAAAAAAAGGCAGAGATACGGTCATGATTAAAGGATGAATCATGGCCACCAAAAACGCTGACCAGGCCAGTGCCACCAGCATTTTCCGTCCCGGATGGTCCAGTGGTTCCCTGGTTTTAATGAAGATATAAGCTACCAAAAAGGGTAATATCATCACAATATAGTGGTTAATCCAGGAAATAGGCGAAAGGTACAGGGTAGCGATAGCTACCAGGGATAATTCAAAAGGGATTCTGGGATCTTTCCTGCCTTTCATGGGAGCCCTGCAAACCAGTGCCAAGCCAACAAAAATGGCTATTTTTAGAATCCGCATAATCCAGTCTGCCGTCTCATAGGAGAGACTCAGGATATTGACATAAAAATTTTCAAATCCACCGTTGGCCGGTGTATTTGTAAAAAAACGATAGATAACCGCGCTTAAAGACTGGTTGGTGTGTCTAAATCCCTGTATACCTTCAGCCATTGTTCCTTCCGTTACAAAAGATAGAAATATTCCGAGCCATGATTCCAGCACAGGTATAAAGCGGGAAGGGGTCAGTGCCAATGGCAGTATGATTCCCCAACATATTAATACACCCCCTACAGCCCAGAAGACTGTCCTCCAGGACTTTTTGTAAAAAAAATACGCAATAAACAGTCCAGGGGTAATTTTAATCGCAGTGGCGGCCCCAAGTAACAAACCCGCCTGCATATCGCGGTTCCTTGAAAACTGGTCCAGGCCGAGTAATACAAGCGAAAAAATAAAAATATTTACCTGGGAAGTTTCAAGGTTGGTAATAGTTACCACAGCCATTAATGCCAGTGGTACCGCCCATAATGCTGTCTGGTGTGGCATAGAAGATATACCCGAAAACCGCATCACCATATTCGCCGCTGCCCTGGTAGCCAAAACCATCATAACCAGCGAAAACAAAAACCAAATTGCAGCACCTAATGGTAAGGGAAGGGGAACCAATGGGGCATATACCATAGCAAAGAAGGGGGGGTACTTTCCGATGGATGTAACGTTCATGTCATAAACTTCATATACATCGATCTGGTTAAAAAGTAAGTCACGGCTGAACTCCGTAAAATCATCATATTGACTGCCATGACCCCGGGTAGCACGTATGACCATATTGGCCCAAAGCCCCAATAAAGTTAAAACAAGCAGTATAGTGAGGATCCGCTTTAGTTTTCTGGTTTTTTCATCTGTTTTCTCAAAATATGCACCTGCATTTACGATAAAGTTGAGTGTATTGGTTAGTATTTGCATTCCAGGGATTGATAATTGTGTTTTTTCATTCAAATCAAAATGACATGCAAATAAAATACATTCTGTTTACTTAACAAACCGTAAATGCTCCATCAGTAAAACCTAATCCCAAAAATATTTTCTAAGCCCCGAAAAATAAACCGGCATCTTAGAGAAAATGTCGTGTTTGCTCCCTGGTGATAGCAAGGGAAGGCAATCCATAGCGGTTTTTGGTTTCAGAACAACCTGAATAAGCCATAGGCTCCTACAAAGGCAATCGACAGAATGCTGAGCCATAATGCAACATCGTAAATCTTCCCGGGAATAAAAGCCGGGTCAGCGCGATAATAGCGAATGTAGATAACGGAAAATACCACCAGGAAAAGGATGAGGGCACCAACAATGCCTCCTGATAAAACCATGATAACAGGAAGGCGAATAAAAACAAAAGATAAAGCCCATACAAGTGGTACAACCCATGCTAAAATCATTACCCACTTCCTGCGCTGATGCATGTCGCCAAAGTCGATCCAGCCAATTCTTCCAAAAATATCAGTGAACAAACGCGTCCAGGAGGCCAGTGAGGCAAAGAGTGTAGAGAACAATACCATGAAAGCCCCGATCAGGAAAATTGTTTTCGCCCAGGCACCCAGTGACTCAGTATACATAGCTGAAAGGGTTTCTACCATCTCATAGCCTTGGGGAATGGTGCCGCGGGCATTAAGCACGGCCGCTCCCAGGAGATAAAAGACACCAGTTACTACGGTGTATAGCACCATGGCCGAGACAGCATCCATATACATCGTATTTATCCAACCTCTGGCCCTCGACTTCCATGCCTCTTTGTCTTCTCGTGGTCCTGTATAGCGCGCATAACCCTTTTCGAGACACCAATAATTGTAATAGATAATCTCCTCGCCAGACACCCCCGTAATGCCGAAGGCAGCGATGGCCACTGCCACTGCCTCCTTGGGTAACTGGAACTGAAGGCCACTCCAGACTTCCTGCCAGGTAAAATCAAAAGGTGTGTATTTCAGAAAATACAAGGATGAAAAGGTAAAAAGTGTAAAAACTGCGATTAAAATAAGTGATCCTTTTTCCACAAACTGGTAGTATCCCCGGAAGATCAGTAGCGCCACAAAGATCGCGATAACAAAAGACCATATGGCGACACTTACATCCGGAAATCCAATGTTCATAATAATCGCCACCCCTCCTACAATCCCTCCAACCTGCAGGAACTTCAAGGCCATCATAACCAGCATAGACCAAACCGTCCAATTTGCCTTGCCCCAAACCGGTCCGGGCAACTTATTTAAAATGGCCATGGAGGTTTCTCCTGTAAGTATTGTGTGTTTGGCAAATTCTAACTGAACTGCTACTTTAACCAAGCAACTGGCAATAATTACCCAAAAAGTAATAAATCCGGCTCTTGCTCCGAGTGTGGTTGTAGCAATGAGTTCACCTGAGCCTACTATCGTTGCGGAAAGTATGAAACCTGGCCCGAGATGTTTTAGCTTGGAAAAAAAAGTAACCGGTGGCTCCTGTATGGATTCACCGGATAGGTGATAGGGGTCTTGCATGAGTAAAAATTAAGTATATAATATTTTCAGATTCTTCCCGAATAAATTACCAAAACCAACAATATATGCTTTTTTTTCCGGAGGAGAAAATGGCAATGGCATCAGACCTCAAAAAAAACGGCGTTGATAGGAGACTGGAAGCGCTAATCTCCGAAACCAGTCACCGGATCATCTCCGGTTACAGACCGGCGGTTTATTCATTTCTTAATGAATCGGCAGGGTGGGCCAGGGCTGCCTGAACCGTTTTCAGATTTATAGTAAAGGCCGCAATCAATATTCCTGCCAGTGCCGCTAGTGCGAACGCTCTCCGGGAAATTACAATCAAAGTCCATTACCAAACAATTTGCGCGTCTTGTTTTATTGATGTTGCGGTCTCAACAAATCATTGACGGTTTTCACAGGGTTGAAGGTTAAAATAGGTACTTCCACAAACACCGTATTCCAATCGGCCATTGAGCCGTTCCATAAGCCGGGTAATTCCTGGGCTTTGAGCTTTTTCCCATCTTTTGATTTTTCAGTAATAAAGCCGGTAGCCGGATCCCGGTGTTTTATCAGGTCAAATTTTTTACCTTCAAAATCCACATTGCTGCAGACCAAATCGACCGGGTTAAAATGGGTGGCTTTTTTTACAATTTCAGCCTGTTCCGGGTCGCTCATATCAATTTGCGAGGTTTCTGCTATTTGCAGGGACATGGAGCCGTCATGATTTTTTACCCAAAAAGGCCCTCCTCCCGGTTCACCTTCATTTTTGACCATCCCGCAAATCCTGGTAGGCCGGTTCAGCTTTGCAATGAGAAAAGTTACTTTTTCTCCGGGGTTATAACCTGTGAAGGTTTCCGGCAGTTTGAAGTTTAAGTCATTTTCCAAAAACTCCTGTGCTTTGACGATTATCTCCTGATCGTTGACGGCCGTTTTAAGCGCTTTGATATGATCCGTGATTTTTTCCCTCAGGCTCAAAAGCAATCCTGCCAAAGCCTTTTTAAAACGGTAGGTGGTTGCTTTAATCCTATCCGGAACAACGTTATCAACATTTTTTATAAATATTATCTCTGCCGCAAGGTCGTTGAGATTAGACAAAAGGGCACCATGCCCACCGGGCCTGAATAAGATACTGCCGTCAGATTCGCGAAAAGGGTCGTTGTTCACGTCGACAGCAATGGTATTGGTTGCACTCTTTTGTTCGGAAAATGAGATGTCAAATTTAACCTCGGGCCATTGCTTTGTCACCTTTTCTATGGTAGATTTGAATAATGACAAATGCTCGGGTGATACGGTGAAATGAATAGCCACATTATTGCCGCTTTTCCCATATTCCATTCCCTCTACCAAGTGTTCTTCAGCCGCCACACGGGACGTACCATTATATTTATGGAATTTGATCAAACCTTTTGGCAGGCTCCCATAATTCAGGCCCTTGTCAGTCAAAACATATCGCAATACGGTTTGGTATTGCTTTTCACCAAGCAACTCATCCAGTGATTTCCCATCCCTTTCAAGCACAGCCTCCAGATCCCCGACAAAAGCAAAATCGTAGAGTCCCTCAAAAAATTTAGTGACCACAGGAAAATCCTGTAATCGGGGGGCGCTGCTATTAAGGAAGGAAAAAAGATCCTTAAACATCCTGGAGGCCGCTCCGGAGGCAGGCACAAATTTAATAATCCTTACACCGGTCCGGGCGCTGTCATAACGGGCAATTAACTGATCGATTTCATCATCTTCCAACCGTATCATACCGTCGCCAACAGTAGCCGCCTTTTGAATGGACAAAAAAGGGAAACCGGTTTTAAAAGATTCAATTTGTTTATTTACCTCAGACGCATTGATATTTAATTGTTTTAGTTGTTGAAGATCTCGGGTGGTTAGCATTGCGATAAACAGTTTGATTTTTTATTCAGGAGGGCGAATATACATTAATTTGCAGACAAATGGTTACCGGAAAGGATAAATAAAGGGGGGTCCGGAAAAAAATCCACCGTTAATGATTCCGAACCCCCATAAAGGGCAAAAGCTACATTTGCCCTCATTCAACGCATCTTCTTCCCATAGCTATATTTCACACCACATATTAGTTGAAAACCGGTAAAGAGACCGAAAAAAGTGTTCCTTCACCTAAAACACTTTCAATTGCTATTTTGCCTTCATTCAAAGCTACCAGGTCGCAACAAATGGTTAACCCCAATCCGTTCCCCCGTTCCCCACCTGTTCCAACAAGGCTATGCATTATTTTACGATCTTTTTTGCGCTGGCCGATTAGCTCTTCTACCTTTTCCTTTTCTATGCCGATACCATTATCCCTGACCATTAAAACACCGTATTTCCCTTTTCTTACTGCAGAAATGATCACTTCGCCCCCATTGTGGGTGAATTTTAATGCGTTATTGATAATATTTCTTAAAATGGAAAAAACATGGTCTTTATCGGCTTTCAGATAAATTTCTTGCTCAATATTGACGCTGAAATCGATTTGTTTATCTTCGGCCAGAGATTCATAGATGCTATGTGACTTTTTGACCATCTCCAGGACAGATACTTTTTCAACTTGGGGGGTGACCCGGCCCTGGTTGTTGATACACCAACTCATCAGATTATCAATAAGCATCTTAACATTTCTACCGGCATTGACCATTTTCCGGCTAAGTTCTTTCATTTCCTCTTTGCCGGCATCTTCACTTAACTTGACAACTTCAGTGAGACCTAAAATACTATTAACAGGGCTTTTGAGATCATGTGCCAGTATTTTAAGAAAATCGTTTTTGGACTGATCCAACCGTTCGAGCTCTTTCACTCTTTGATTTAACCTTTTAATTTCTTCCTGCGCAAGAATAAGCTTTTCCCGGATACTCAAAAGTTCTTCGGAGTCTTTATTCTTTTTTTGCCGGACAGACAATATGAAAAACAATAAACCGGTTAGCGTTAAACCTGTAAGGAACTCAAACCCATCAATGTAATGAAAAAAAATACTCACAAGCAGAGCCAGAATCATAGTTGGTACCAGAAAATATAAAAATAAATTGGGATGCGTTAAACTTCTCGTTTGTGTCATCATGCGACTAAAGTAACCCCGGATATGATTAGATGCACTCATATGTCCATAAGCCGCAATCGAAGGGTATAAAATGCTGTATAAGGGAACAAAGAAATCTTGGGTAATAAAGCTGTAAACGCGTTGCTATTTTCAGGAAATGTAACCTTTGCTGTTGATGATTTCAGAGCGGTATTTCCTGCCCAATGGCAGATCTTTCAGCTCGGTTTGCACCACATTTTTTTCAAGGTCAATAGCGATGATTTTGTCTATATTTACTACGTAATTCCTATGTATTCTCAGGAATTTGTCATTTTCCAGTTTTTCCAGGATATCTTTCAAGGAAATTCTTACCACAAACTTCCTGTTCTCACCATATATAGAACAATACTTTTCTTCTACCTCGATGAGGTGGATGTTTTCAATAGTAAGTTTTACCAGCTTGTTGCCTTCCTTGATCAATAGATTTTTTTTTAGAAATGGAAATTGTTCCAGGGTAAGCTTTTGGGCCAGGCTTTTTTCATTAAAATTTTCTATTGCCAGTTCAATGGAGTGCCTCAGAGAGATTTTATTAGCGGGTTTAATGAGGTAGGCAAATGGGTGAACCTTTTTTGCCCGGTCAAAAGTTTCCTTATCGGAAAGGGAGGTAATAAAGATGATCGGGGTAGGATCCAAGGTAAAAATCTGATGAGCGGCAGTGATGCCATCCATTTCGCCGTTAAGGTTGATATCCATCAAAATGATTTCCGGCCGGCTTATTTTGACCAGGTGAATTGCTGATTTGGCATTGTCTACTACATCTATTACCAAAAAGTCCATCTCCTCTAAATCCAGGCGCAATTGTTCGGCATACAGTGCATCGTCTTCGACAATCAATACTCTAATATTTTCGACCCCCAATTTATCTAAAAGTTAAATTAACCAAGAAAAGTTAAACCCCTTATTTTCTGAATATTACGAAATTAGGAAAAAGGGCTTTCACCACAAAATACAATTCAAGAAAAATTAATCATTCAAATAAACCGGTAAAGTAACTATGAAGGTAGTTCCAATATTCTCACTGCTTTTTACAAAAATATTTCCATGATTTAAGAGCGCAAATTCACGGCAAATAACCAATCCTAACCCGGTGCCCTTTTCGCCGGCTGTGCCAACAGTGCTTTGTTTTTTATCTTTCAATTGAAAAAGCTGATTTTGTTTATCTGTTGGTATTCCCTGCCCGGTGTCTGATATAAGGATTTTACAATTATGCCCATCGGATTCGGTACTTATGGTCACCTGGCCATTTTCAGGTGTAAACTTCAACGCATTATTGATGAGGTTTCTGAAAATAGCCATGGTGCTGTTTCTGTCGCTCCAAAGATGTATTTCGTTATCAATAGTTTTAACCAACGCAATTTTTTTTGCCAGGGCCATGTTGTGAAACATAGCCAACAACTCATCGGTCAGAAAAGCTATATTTAGTTTTTCCGGGTTATAAGGAAAATTGCCCTGTTGGCTTAGTGCCCAATTAAGTAAATTATCCAGCAAACCTGACAATTGATAGGAAGATTTATCCACCATATCCAGGATAGGTGGGATCTTTTCTATTTCTTTGGCATCTGCATAGGCTTTTACGATCCTGGTAATTCCCTGAAACGAATGAACAGGCCCTCTTAGGTCATGTGAAATAATTGAAAAAAAACGGTCTTTGGTTTTGTTCAGTTCAATCAACTGGTCCCGCTGCCTCGTGATTTCCTCCTTTTGCTCAGATAAAAGCAGATTAGTCTGTTTTTCTTTCCGGTTGTTTTTAAATAAAGTATAGGTTAAGGCACCGACCAGCAATAGCACAATGATCAGGCCTATACCTATGATTTGTTGTGTCTGTTTCGTTTTATTGGCGAGATCAAGTTCAGCCTGTTTTTGTGACACCTCAAAATCCGTACGAAGGTCAGCCATTTTCTGAATGGCTTCCGCATTGCTGATGCTGTCTTTATAGGCAATGTATTGGCTTTGATATTTGAACGCATTTTGATAATCCCCGGAAGATTGGTATAATTCGGAGAGTTTCAGGCTGGCATCCCGGATTTGTTCCTTCAGTCCTTCCTCTTCCGCTATGTGCAGGCTTTTCAGGGCGTGGCCAAGTGCCTTGCCGAAATTTCCTTTTTCGTAGTAGATATCGGCTATATAAATTTCATACACAGCAATAGGATACATGTCTCCGAGTTCTTCCAATATCTTTGAGGCCTGGTGGATATTTTCTTCGGCTAAATCATGTTTGCCCTGCTTGGCATATACCAAACCTATATTTCCAAGATTGTAGGCCTTACCGATCCTGGAATCCAGCTTTTCAAAGATCCTGGAGGATTCTTCGAAATATATTAAGGCAGAATCGAGTTTGTCATTGTTGAAATATTCATCACCTGTATTGAGTAATGAGGTGGCTAATTTCGTTGAGTCATTTTCTTCCCTGAATAAATCTATGGCTTTATTGTAATATAACAGTGCATTTTTACTGTTTCCCTGTACCGAATAAACATCACCTATGGCACTGTAGCCAGACCCCAACTCAACAGTGAAACCAAATTTTTCAGCCAAATTAATGTATTCAATAAATGTGGTCATTGCCTCTTCAAGATCACCTTTTGATCTTTGGGCATGACCTATATCCAGATAAGAGTTGATTAATAGGAACTTATTACCTGTTTTTTGAGCCAAGTCAATGGCTTTGTGTGCGTAGTGAATTACAGAGTCCTGGTCGGTATGATTTATAAAGATGTTATAGTAAGTGAGTAACCTGGCGGAGTCATCCAGGTCATTAGGTTGATTTAATACAGCAATAAGGCTGTCAGCTTTATGCTGATTTTGGGAAAAACCAAGTAATGACAAGAAAAAAAAGCCCATTATAAAACAGGCTTTTTTAATAAAATTGTCTTTTTTACGAAGAATGTGTATTCCGAATTTTAAGTTTAGGATCAACATAGAACTGAACCGGTGGCTGCGAGCCACTGGTAACGGTGAAATAAACACCGTACTCTTGTTCATCTCCGGCTTGTCCATGTAATGCATTTCCTGTTACTTTTCCGCAGGCATCACCATGCAATTCGGTTTGACCCAAAATATTGGTGTGTGCCTCGTAAGTAATCTTATCGATTGTAACCGTATCACCTGTTTGTCGATCCTTAGCTTCTGCTTCCCAACAAATCTCGTCTCCAATGCTGATTTTTGAGGTAAAATCCTCCGGGGAACCAGATTGTTCGCCCCCAAAAGAGTCCTCGAATTTAATACACGCTGTAACATTCCCAGGGTTGATCTTCTTTGTATCAACTTTCATGGTTATGGTGCATCTTTCCATAATAATATAAAATTTTAATGTTTTAAATAAATTAACCGTTAAAAATTCGAATTAATAACCTGTATGTCGGGTCAAAAGTAGTGTGGAGACAATTCCTATTCAGGCCGAATTAAAAGCGAAATCAACGTTTGTAACATTTTAAAATGGGTTGTTAAAATATCCAGAATATTGAACTGATTTTGATAGCTGCAGACTTTTTGAGAAAGTGTAAGGTCGGGTTACATGCCACTTCAAATAAAACAGGCTTTGCAGTACTTGAGGTATTTTTGCCGAAAAAATATATAAAATTCTGTTTATCAATTAATTATAAAAATTAAAATAGTTTGTAAAGCCGGAGGCAAACAGGAAAAGATTGAAAATTTTGTGGTGTTTTTGTGTGGTATAAACAGGGTTGTTCATATAATAAGCTTTTTTATTATATAATTTTTTCATGAAATAATTAGCTTTTTCAGGCAGTAGGGTTTCCTATATAAATCGACATTTTTGGATAGCATTTTTGCAAATTTCTGAATATTAAAACCTGCCAGGATTTTGAACCACGGGCATGTTATACAAATAATATTGCCTTACAAAGGAGCTTATTATTAAAAAATGGATTATTTTTAAGTAAACTGTTTAAACTATGACGCTCATGTATGCCTTAAAAAAACCAACCCTCATACTGACTTTTGCCGGACTTATCAATGTGTTGTCGACTTATGGACAGACTTCGCATGAAAGCTTACAAATAAAATCTGCTATACTTGCTGCCCCTGAAGAGATGCGCGACGGAGTGACAGTTTTGGGCTATAATGATTCGGGACAATTGGTTACCTTACAAAAGGGCACCAATGATTTAATATGCCTTGCGGACGATCCCAATAAAATGGGCTTCAATGCGGCATGTTATCATAAAGACCTCGAGCCCTTCATGGCCAGGGGAAGAACGTTAAAACAGGAAGGAAAATCACCCCAGGAAATATTTGACATCAGGGAGGCAGAGGTTAAATCAGGCAAGCTTAAAATGCCACCCCAGCCCACTACCCTACACGTTTTATATGGTCCTAATGCCAGATACGACGAGTCGACCAATCAAATGCTGGAGGCCAAATACCGGTATGTTATTTACATTCCTTATGCCACCGCCGAAAGCAGTGGTTTACCTACAAAACCCAGGGCTGCTGGTGATCCCTGGCTGATGGACCCGGGCACACACCGGGCGCATATCATGGTAACACCTAAGCAATAAAATATTGTGTCGTCCGGGTTTATTGATGATTTACTTTAAGAATTATCTTTCCGCGGTTTTTATTGGCTTCCATGTAAGTATGGGCGGCACCCACATTTTCCCAATCAAAAACAGAGTCGATTACTGGCTGTAGTTGGCCGGTTTCAAATAATGGAACCGCGTTTTCTATGAAATCCCGGGTAAGCCTGATTTTATAATCTATACTTCTGGCTCTCAGGGTCGATCCCACAATGTTCAGCCTTTTAAATAAAACCGGTGCAATACTCAGGGATTTGATGGTAGTACCTCCCATAAAACCCAACATCACCATACGCCCATCGGTTCTCAGGCATTCCAGGTTCTGCCTGAAATAAGCCGCACCGATAAAGTCGATAATCACATCTACCCCAGGATTTTCATTTTGGGCCAAAACACGGGCAAATTCCTCCATTTTGTAGTCAATGCATTGCCCTGCGCCCAAAGACCGGCACAATGGATGTTTTTCTTTGGAAGCGGTAACTATGATGTTGGCCCCGAGCATTTTCGCTATCTGGATAGCGGCGGTTCCTACGCCACTGGCACCTGCGTGTATTAATACAGCTTCCCCTTTCCTGAGTTTAGCTTGCCAGACTAACGCCTGCCAGGCGGTTAAAAAGGCTTCGGGTATACCGGCAGCTTCTTCCATGGTCATAGTGGTGGGTACGGGCATGAGCATTCGATGGTGCACGCTTACATATTGGGCATAACCTCCACCTGCCAGCAAAGCCATAACTCGATCTCCGGCCTGACAACCTTGCACCGCACTACCTGTCTCTATAATTTCACCGGCCACCTCCAAACCCAGAATTTCGCTTTCGCCCGGAGGTGGCGGATAAAGACCTTTACGCTGCAAGATATCAGCCCGGTTGAGTGCGGTGGCACTTACTTTTATCAGCACCTGCTCTGCACCTATTTGAGGATTCTCTATATTTTCAAGGTTCAATGCTTCGATATCTCCAAAATCTTTCAGGGTAATGGCTTTCATTCCGGACTTTGATTTTCTTTCCTCTTAAATTAGTCAAGAAATTTCAAATCAAAAAACCGGATCAATATTTAATTGCTTAAACGATGATCCGGCGTTTTCTGCCGTGTTTAACCTGCCTGAAAATCAAACCAACGATTTATGCAGCTTGTTTATCAAAGCCTATCAGGAATTCGGCCAGGTTCTGTTGCCCGTCTAATCCTAGTTTTTTCCTCAACCGGTACCGTGCCACCTTCACACTATCCGGGTAATCCCGGATCAGTTTGTCTATAAGCTCGAGCCCGGTTTCATAATGATCCAGTGCCAGACTGTATTTTCCCAGATCTTTTTGAATAATTCCCAGGGTGACTTCATTTTCCACCGCCAGCCCCAAATCGTAGAAATTGACCAAAAGTTCCCGGGACTGATTGGCATAGTTCATGGCTTGTTCAAGGTCAGCAGCGATCATTTCCTGCGACAAGTCATTAATTATCTGAATTTTTGTTCGCACATCGCCGTCCACAGTTACATTCAACGCATGCTTGAGGCTATCGATAATAGTTTGTGACTGGCCACACAGCGTGCCAGTTCCAAAGGTGTATATCAGAGATAATAGGAAAAGGTTTTTCATCATACTTATAAGATTAGGTTAGTTCAAAAAACCCCCCATTAGCCTATGTATATCTATGACCAAAATGATCAATTACGTGAAAACTTACGTGGTATATCTAATATTAGCTAAAAAAACAGGTGTACAATAGGTGAACATTGTAATCAAAAACGATGAATATGAGGGTTTTACCCTACAAATCCTCGGTTTTTAACGATAAAGAAGCACGGTGATTCATGTGTTGGGGCTGAAGGCATATGGTTCTGTACCGGGCACTGGTATTCGCTAAGGGCATCCGGTTTTGCTGAGGGGTTGTCCAATACGTATTACGTTTCGACTCGCCACTAAATTTTAGTTGCTTCAACAACCGGTACACACCCCTGCCCCCCTCGAAGGCACAGCCGTCGGTTTAAGAAAAACATCTATGGCGCGAGCGTCCGCGGCTATTGCACAACTTAAGCATGTGCCTGTATTTTTATTTACAGGCAAAAACGGCTGTGCAACAGCCACGGATGTTCGCCTAGAACTTAACGTGTACTTTGGCATTAAAGAACCTTTGGGAAAGGTTATTGGGAACGCCATACTCGATGCCGGAAAAGTCTTCAACCCATGTGTAGGAAATTGTATTATCAGTACCCAGCAGGTTTAATATATCAAGCCCTAACCAAAGGGATTTCAACAATTTATTCCTCAGCACAATAGACTTGGAAAAGCCTACATCCACCCTGCGGTAAGCCCTGCCGGTAAAGATAGTCCTGTCATCAATATCATTAGGGGGCCCAAAAGGTAAGCCACCACCAAAAAGCAGGCTTAAATTTACTCTTACAGTGGGGTCATTCGGCAGATGATCCTGGAAGAAAATAGCGAGGTTGATGTGCTGGTCAGAAGGTCTCCGGACCCGGCCGCGATTATCATCTTCGAGATCTTCTTTGGTGTTAAGAAGGCCCAGGCTAAACCAGGATTCAGTGCCCGGAATAAACTCACCACTCACCCTGAAATCCATCCCGGTGGCAAAGGCTGTAGTTCGGTTGTTTGCATAATATCTGATTTTCACATTATCCAGATCGTATGCCACCACGTTCGATAACCGCTTATAATAGGCCTCTGTCAAAAATTTAAATCCACGCCCCCAAAGTTTGAAGTTATAATCCATGCCAGCAATAAAATGTATGGAAGTCTGCGCTTTGAGATCTTCATTCAGATTTCCTTCAAAGTCGCGCATCTCTCTGTAGAAAGGCGGTTGCTGATATACGCCAATTGCGGCCTTGAAGAGGACATCCCTTTGCCAGTCCGGTTTGATGGAGTATTGAACTCTCGGACTGACTAACAGTTGGTCATTGACATCCCTGTAGTTTAGTCTCGCTCCATAGGTGAGGGTTTGCTGTTCGTCAAGATTGAAAGTGTGTTGCAGGTACGCAGTGGCTATATTGGTATTGAGGTCCAATTGGGTATTTAATACCCTGGTGATGGTTACAAAATCTGCAGAGTCGATAAAAGAGTATTCGTCGAGTTCATCTTCCATTTCCTGGCGGCTGTAGCCGATACCGAATTCAATGGTGTTTCTTTCGTCGATCCAGTAAACGTTACGGTTTTCAATGTTATAAATGTTGGCTTCCAGTTTGTTACGGCCATAATCATAATTGCTACCTACTCCCCTGACTGACACACATTCATTGAAGTTTGAAGTGCCTGGGTTATTGTTGACATCACACAACAAATATCCACCTTCCACATCGAAATACTCTCTTTCTCCCGAACGCATGGCGGATACAATCAGCTTTGAGCTTAACCTTTCATTGAACCGGTGGGTCAGCTTCAACCCACCCTGCCAAAGGTCATACCGCAAGGTTTCACGTCCATCAAAGGCCACCAGAAGCCTGAGGGATTGATTAATTGCACCAAAGTCAGTTTCACGGGTTTCAGGCACCACCTGGTACCTGTTTCTGGCATAGGAAAACAGCACACCCAACTCCGTACGTTTCGATGGGTGGCCACCCCCACTCAAATCAAAATTGATAAAGGATTGAATATCTGTAAACCTGGGCCTGTATCCTCCCTGGGTTTCCTGCGTTTCAAGCAGATAAGCAGCACTTTTATGCCTGGCACCAAAAATATAGCCGATAGTCTTTTTTCTATTCGCCCCTTCAAAATGGGCCGTGCCCCCCAAAAGGCCAAGCGTAAGGGAGGCTGCACTTTTCACCGGCTTTTTGTATCGAATGTTAAGTGCCGATGATAGTTTATCCCCATATTTTGGCTGCCATCCTCCGGCAGAAAATTCCACAGATGATACCATATCGGGATTGACAAAGCTAAGGCCCTCCTGCTGTCCGGCACGGATCAAAAAGGGACGATAAACGAGGATATCATTAACGTACACCAGGTTTTCATCAAAGTTACCGCCTCTTACCGAATAGTTTGATGACAACTCATTATTACTGATTACTCCTGGCAGCGTACTGATTATTTTATTGAAATCCCCAAAGGGTGAGGGCAAAACGGATGCACTTTTCGGATCAATCTTATATACACTTACCTCTTGCCTGACTAAAGGGTCTTCTCCTTCACCAACTATATCCACCCCTTTCAGATACCTGGTATCCAGCGCCAACGTTACGTCTATTGTCAATTTACGCTGACCGGCATCAACCATATAATCCTGTGAAAGGTTTTGGTACCGGATGTGCGAAAAATCAAGCGTAAGATTGTTTGCAAAAGGTATGGAAATCTCAAATTGCCCCAGATCATTGGTAGAAGTACCAAGATTAGCCGGTTTTATCAGCACATTTACCCCTGCTATGGGTCTCGTCTCCGCATCTCTGACGATTCCTTTTATTTCCAGATTTTGACCAAACAAAGATCCCGTGTGCAAAAACACTATAAGAAATAGTGACAGAATATAGTTGAGATTCATGTAAAATCAAACAACAGTATAAACGTTCTTCAAATCACGAATCGTACTTTGAGGATCAGGGGATTTAAATACAAAACTTCCTGCCACCAACACATCCGCACCGGCGGTAAGCAGGGATTTGGCATTATCACTGTTCACCCCGCCATCGATTTCGATCAATGTTTGCGAGCCGGTGTTTTCAATCATTTTTTTAAGTTTGCCAACTTTTCGATAGGTGTTTTCAATAAGTGACTGGCCACCAAAACCAGGATTTACGGCCATTACTACCACCAAATCGATATCCACCAGGGTATCTTCCAGTAGTGTCACATTAGTATGAGGATTAAGCGCAACACCGGCTTTACAGCCCAACCCCTTGATTTCCTGCAAAATACGGTGCAGATGATCACAGGCTTCATAGTGTACACTTATCACAGAGGCCCCAGCTTCCCTGAAAGCCTTTATATATCTTTCAGGTTTCTCAATCATCAGGTGTACATCCATAGGTTTTTGGGCATGTCTTTGAATGGCCTCACAAACCGGCAAGCCAAATGAGATATTGGGCACAAATGAGCCATCCATAATGTCAACATGGATCCAGTCGGCCTCACTGTCATTTACAAGCTCAATATCTCTTTGCAAATTGGCAAAGTCCGCTGCCAGAACGGAAGGTGCTATCAATGGTTTCATTAAACAAATATATAAAAGGGGTTAAAAAAGTGAAAGTAGCTAATTTTTTAAGAATTTAACAGACAGACGCTTTCCTTTGTTAATCACATTCAATATGTATAACCCCGGTGTAAAATCGCCGGTGTTGATTCTTACCGGCTCACCTTGAGGAAAAGTTTGCGGGTCGTTTTCATAAACGATCTGACCCATGCTATTGAGAATAAGGATCTTGGTTTCCCCCGGAAAATCGCCGGACTCCCATTGCAGATAAAGTTCACTGTCAACAGGATTGGGAAAAAAGTTAAATGCGGGGTCCAACGCTTCATCTATACCCACAATAAGATTATATGCTCTTGCAAAGCTGGGAATACCAAAACCTAGCTCACTATCTGCAGTGTCCGACTGGTGTCCTGAGTCCCTGATGATCTGCAAAATTTCATTTTTAGTCTTATCAGGGAAGGCCTGCATAATGCCTGCCGCCAATCCTGCTACCAATGGTGTGGAAAACGATGTACCGGAAGATGCTATTGGCGCCTCAGTAAACTCGTTAAATCCCACTACCGTGCCCGAGCCGAGAGCTACTACATCAGGTTTTACCCGTCCATCTGCCGTCGGGCCCGTAGAACTAAAGCTGCTTCTGGCCGAGTCAGATCGTATAGCACCGACGGATATTCCGTCTTCAACATCTCCGGGA
The DNA here is from genome assembly GCA_022360015.1 of Cytophagales bacterium. Classification (GTDB taxonomy): domain Bacteria; phylum Bacteroidota; class Bacteroidia; order Cytophagales; family Cyclobacteriaceae; genus Agaribacillus. The sequence goes on along the minus strand of JAKSDQ010000260.1, from coordinate 84,052 downwards.
GCAGTGATGATTTCCCAGGAAAGGTCATTCCCCAAGTTGCCGGCACTATTGACGAGTAATATACCTTTATCGGCTGCCATTTGCGAGCCTATGGAGATAATGGTGGTTTGACCATCCATATCGGTAATATCATAATCCATAGCAGGATCATCGAAAGTATTGTAGCCCAGGGAGGTATTTATAATGTCAACCCCTATGCTATCTGCCATTTCTGCGGCAAAAATCCAGTTAAACTCCTCAATGCGGTACTCACTGCCAATATCCTCGGTGATATACAAGACATATTCCGCACCGGGTGCCGTACCTGTAATCTGCCCCTCACCAAATGCCGCAACGCAAGAAAGTACCTCCGTTCCATGGTCATCCAACGCATAAACATTTTCATTGTTACCTACATAATTAAAGGTGTGCTTTATGCGGTTGTCAGCAAACAGATGATCAAAGTAAAACAGATTATCCACATGGCGAAAACCGCTGTCAAAAACACCGATTAATATACCTTCACCGCGATAGCCCAGGTCATGCATATAGGTAACTGCCAACATGCTGTTTTGCGGATCCGTCGCATGAGTAGCCTGTTGCCGGTTGTTTGCACCTGTAAGGCTTCTTTCAAACTTTGTGTTATGGGTATGTCTCGCCCCGGCAGGACTTCCCGGTGCTACCAACTCCACATCCTCAACGATCGGCAATACTCTCATATCATCGACTTTGGATTCGGCTAATACGATCAGCGCCGCGTTTAACCATTTCGTAGTATAAAAAACCTCTGCTCCCATGGCTGTAATCTGCTGCAGGTAGGATCGATTGACAGGTAAATCACTTTCGGTAATGCTTACCTGATTTTTTTGTCTTCTTTGGATAGATCTTTCGGAAAGAAACTCAGCAGGCCGGTCTGTGGCATACATCGAATTGTTTTTATCAGAAAAGTAAACAATGTACCTGTTTTCCTGACCTGATGCCTCAAAAACATTACAGAAAATGATACACAAAAAAAACGACAGGTTATTCTTTACCATAATCAATCAGGGTTAACTGTAAGGCTTTACCCCTTTCTATGACCTTTTGCCCGAAACATTCCGAATCGTCACAAAACGCTAACTTTATAAACGTTTTTTCCACCAAGCCAATATGCTCGGCAAAGATTTCTTTTCTTTCATCCTTGATCAGTAAATCTTCTTCATCCCCCTGCACCACGGTTACCGTTCTCTTCTCTTCGTCTTTGTAAGTTTTTGATTCAAACGGATCCCTAATGGTGTAATCATCGCTTTCATTGGCATTTAAGGCATTTCCATCCCATGATACATCTTCTTTTACCGGAAAAACAAGTTTAATGAACGGCACATTGTTTTCAATTGAAATAGCCTGTATGGGTGTCTGCCGTGCAGTCCAGACCGAATCCAACCCCCATTGGGTGTTTTCATCCTGTCTTGAAAAACGGTGAACTACGTACGTATATGTGCCTGTTTGGTTAAGAAATGAGTCCACTACCTGCTCTTTTAACTGGTATCTTATGGTATCGAAGCCTAAAACGGAGTACCGGATTTCCTCAGCGTCATACACTCTGAAAATCCCTGTTTCCAATGGAAAAAAGGTAAAACCCAACCTGGATGCATCCGGTTCCGGCGTATCGCTATCACACGATGTAAATAAGACGAATGTTAGTAAAAAAACAATTACATATCTGCTACCGCACTTCATTTTGTCTGAAACTTGATTTAATCCATCCTCCACCGATAACATCATTTTCTTCGTAGAACACTGCCGCCTGCCCCGGTGCAATGGCATGCACACCGTTACCAAAAAAAACCTTCATAACATGACCTGCCTGCTCAATCACAGCCGGATTTCCCGGGTCGTTATACCTGACTTTTGTGATAGTATCGAGCCTTTGCCCGTCTATATTTTCATATTTCACCATGTTGAGCTTGTCTACATACATGCCATCCCTGGCAAGCTCATCAAAAGTACCGAGTACAACCCTGTTTGTATCTTTCTGAATTTCAGTCACATAAACAGGATAACCCAAAGCTATTCCCAACCCTTTCCGCTGTCCTACTGTATAAAAGGGATAACCTTTGTGACTTCCTATCACGGACCCATCCTCCAACACAAATTCCCCTCCTTCGACCTGCTTGTCCAGGCCTTCAACCCGCCTTTTTAGGAATCCACGGTAATCATTGTCGGGCACAAAACATATCTCATAAGATTCTGACTTATTGACCAATTCCACAAATCCTCTTTTCAATGCCTCTTCCCGGATTTTGGCTTTGGTAAGCTGGCCCAATGGAAAAATGGTACGGCTTAAGCTCTCCTGAGAGATACCCCACAGGGCATAGGATTGGTCTTTACTTAAATCCATTCCCTTGCTTATCACATACCTGCCATTTTCTTCACGAATATTGGCATAGTGTCCTGTAGCAATATAATCACACTTCAACTTATCTGCCCTTCTCAAAAGTGCGTCCCATTTAATATGGGTATTACATAAAACGCAAGGATTAGGTGTCCTTCCCGACAGATATTCCTCGGTAAAATGATCTATTACATAGTCACCGAATTCCTCTCTGATATCCAGGATATAATGTGGAAAGCCCAAATTCACGGCGATATTTCTTGCATCATTGATTGAATCCAGGCTGCAGCAGCCGGTTTCTTTCTTGCTGCCTCCGGAAGAAACGTAGTCCCAGGTCTTCATGGTCATACCAATCACTTCATATCCTTGCTCGTGCAGTAAAACGGCCGCCAGGGAACTGTCAATACCCCCGCTCATAGCCACTAACACTCTTCCTTTTTTACTCATTTTTATCTCCTATACCAGGGTGTCACCTTGATTATTTCAGGTTGATCCCCTTGTTTTCTTGTCTTTAACAATTAAAAGTACGAAAAGATTTATCGTTTTCTATCCTTCTTTTTTGTCATCCTTACATATGCACAAAATAGCAGAATAGCATGTTTTTATTGCAAATATAAAGCTATTGGTGGAATTCAAATAAAATTCTCCGAATTAAACGGTTTGCTTTATTTCGTCAATTGTCACTTTTTTGCATAACGGATTACTATAAATTATGACATGGTTATGGCTTTAAAAACCTTTGTAAAAATCAGTGAAGTGAACAACCTGAGTGATGCCCGTTACTGCGCTGGCATGGGAGTGGATCAATTAGGCTTCAATGTAGTGCCGGATCATCCCCAATTCGTAGACAGCGAAAAGTTCAAAGAAATTGGCGGATGGGTAGCCGGGGTTCGGTTTGTGGGAGAGTTAGGTGATCAATCTACGGACTATGCCCTGGAAGTTGTACGGAATTACAAATTTGATTTGCTTCAGACAAATCGCGTGGAGCTTCTCGACGAGTTCAACAGACTGCCTTTACCAGTCATATTAGACTTGAATGTGGACGACTACATTGATGAAATGGCACTTAAGAAAGTGCTTGACTACGGCCATGGATTTGTAGAGTACTTCCTGGTTCATAGTACCCGGGAGGAGGAAAACCCGGCGCGTTTACAGGAGATTATGGCATTGGCAAAACGTTATAGTATAGTGCTGGGATCGTGGGTTGGGAGCCATAATGTGGATCAACTGCTTTCGACAGCCAGCTTAGCTGGTATCGCGCTGAAAGGTGGGGATGAAATAAAGCCGGGGTATAAGGATTTTGATGAGCTGGCGGGTATTTTGGAGATGATTGAGGTCGAGGAGGGATATTGATTGTAGTTTGGGTTGTTTGACAGGAAGATGGAGGGAGTAGTGGAATGATAGAAGAATGGAATAGTAGGTTGTTGGGTGGATGGCTAATGTATATATAAGCCATCCCCGGGTTACGGTTTTTGCCACTACGTTTACGTGACGGGTACTTATTACTCCCGTCAGCAATCATCAAAAAAATTAATGAAAATCAAAAAACCTGCTGTTTTAAGGCCATCGGGCAAAAGTTCTTACGGTAAACCAGTTTGCCGAGAGGCAAAGGAACTGTTGGAAATTATCAACGGTGTGGATAAACTTACCTGGGTAATCATAAGGAATATTTCTCCGTGATATTGAAAATAAAAAGCTGTTACTTTGAAATTGTATAGGGTTTAGTTAAAGTTTAGATGAAAGCGCTGTGAAAATTTCACAGCGCTTTTTTTTTTACACTTTCCTGCCAGGATTATTCCTTGATTAATTGTATATTCAATCTCGGTGTCCACATGCTCCACCACCACCACTTTGCCGTTGTCCAGTGTATCATCCCATTTCAGGTGATAATTAAACCTGCAGGTCCGGGCTGAGCCTTAAAACCGAGGACTTCAGGTATTTAATAGTGAAAGCATTAGGCTATCTATAAAAACTTACAAAAACACTATTCTAAGATTTTATTAAGCCCAAAAATCTACTATATTTACTTACTTTTTAAACGCAAAATTTAATTTTTTAAACTGATGACTCGTAAAAACTTCAACCATTGGCTGATCATTTAGCAAGTTTCAATTTAATGCTGGTGAGAATGTATATCAGCATGGTGTAATTGTGTAGCTGCATTACTTACAAGCTATATAAAAATATGATACCTGCCACATGGCAGGCTATTAAAAGTTCGTATAATTCATTGCCATTGTAACTATAAAAAATGAAATTTTTCTAAATTGAATTGCCCTAATTTCAGGAAAGCTTAAAACAAATTAGATGATACACACAGTAAATTTGAAAAAACCAAGCCATTGTAACAAAAAGGGGTGTTCAGATCATGGTAGACATAAAACAAGGACAAAATAAAAAATTAGCCTCTAGCAGGTTATTAGTGAGCTTTTTTAAGAATAATCCGGAATTGGAGGGAAAACTCTATATTGGCTACCCTATATTGTATACCGGAGGAGAAAACATCATATTAGACGCTATTTGGATCTCCAAAAGAAAGGGAATAGTTGTTTTTGATTTAATTGAAGGAACCAAACTTGTTAACAGGGAAAAAGACAGGGACGCATTATTTAATAAGGTGGAGTCAGAATTAAAGCAATATGAAGCGTTAAACAAAGGAAGAAAATTGCTTATAGACATAGAAGTGGTTACATATGCCCCGGCCTGTACCCATAACAATATTTTCCCCTATACAGCCACCAATGAACGTGAACTGCTTGAGATTATAAATGAAGAAGTGCAGGACTGGGTTAATACATCTGAGGAATTATTAAAGAAAACAATCTCTGTTATCCAATCGGTAATACGTATCAAAACTCCGTTTGACAGAAGTTACATCAAAAAAAAGAATTCCAGGGGAGCCATCATTAAACGGCTGGAAGAGACCATCGCAAATTTGGATAATCAGCAGGAAACAGCCATCATCGAGTATCACGATGGCCTGCAAAGAATAAGGGGGCTAGCCGGATCAGGGAAAACCATAGTAATTGCCCTGAAAGCCGCCTATCTCCACGCCATCAACCCTGATTGGAACATGGTGGTTACGTTTAATACAAGGGCATTGAAGAATCAATTTAAAGAATTGATTGAATTGTTTTGTATTCAAAAAATGGGAAGAAAACCGGTCGAAGATAAAATAAGAGTAATTCAGGCATGGGGTAGTAATTCAAGCACAGGTATTTATTATGAGTTTTGTAAAGACAATGGTTTAGAATACCTGGATTTCAGGGCCGCCAAGACATTAGGGGAAAGACTTAACAGGACGCCGTTCGACGCAGTTTGTCAAAAAGCTTTGGATGAGGTAGATAAAAACAAAATTATCCGGAAATATGACGCTGTTTTGGTAGACGAAGCCCAGGATTTATCCGAATCTTTTCTTAACCTGGTTTATTTACAATTAAAAGGCAAAAATAAAAGATTGATTTACGCTTACGATGAGTTGCAAAAATTAAATGAGGGTTCACCATTGAGAAACCCCAAAAAAATATTCAGTGAAGAAACCGACACGAGCGACATAATACTGAAAAAATGCTATAGAAATCCAAGGCCGGTGCTTGTTACGGCCCACGCCTTGGGATTCGGTATATACAGGGGCGGAGGATTGGTTCAGTTTTTTGACCAACCTGAGTTATGGGAAGATCTGGGATATCTGGTTAAAAAAGGACAATTAAAAGGCGGTCATGATGTCACGCTTTTCAGGGCTGAAGAAGCTACTCATAAATTTCTTGAACAAGAAACAAACATCGATGATATTATCAGTTTCAATTTCTGTAATTCAAAAGTTGAACAGGCCGAAGCGATTGCACATGATATCGAAAAAAATTTAAAGGAAGAAGAATTAATGCATCAGGACATCATAGTCATCAATCCCCTTGCTTTAACCACCAAAAAAGAAGTCGCCTTAGTGAGAGCAGCCCTGGATAAAAAAGGAATCAAAAGCCATATAACCGGGGATGTGGATAGGGATGAGTTTTTCAAACCCAATTCCATTGCATTTACAGGAATAAACAGGGCTAAGGGAAACGAAGTCCCATTTGTGTATATCATGAATGGACAAGATTGCTATTCCGGTCTGCACTTTACCAATAGAGGTTTAAGGGAAAGAAGAAACATTTTGTTTACAGCAATTACGAGGAGTAAGGCATGGGTAAAAGTATTTGGAACTGATGAAAGAATGCAATTCCTTTCTCAGGAATTTGATGAAGTAAAAAAAAGGGATTTTGAGCTTGCCTTTAAATATCCCACGCCTGAAGAAATTGAAAAAATGAATGTAATAAGCAGGGACATTAGTGAAACCGAGGAAACCCAACTAAAAAAAGATTTAGCGTCTTTAACCGGATTAAAGCAAATCGTGGAGCGTATAAATTCCGGACAGGTTCAAATAGAAGATTATCCGGAAGATATGCAGGAAACATTAAAAGTCTTGATAAAAAAAGATGGACGTAAGTAAATACATCACAAAGCAGATCAGGCATATTACAACCTCATTTATTGAGACAAGCTTCCAGATTGATTTTAACTATGTTTCAGATAAAAACGGTATGATTGCCTGGGAAGGGTTCAAAAATATCTCTTTTGCCCTACGAAATCTTTCATATGATGAACTTTATGAGGAATGCCTGAAAGAAAACGCATTTAATCTTAAACTCATCGATGGCGCATTAATACAGTTTATGTATGAGTGCAGTAATAAAGAGATTATCAGACATAGGCTTACTTTTTATCCTAATCCGAATATTGAAAGGTTTCAGGATAACCCGGAAGGCTTTGAAGATACACATTTTGGGAATAAGCTATTCTCCGATATATATAACAGAAAGGTGATTGTATTTCCAATCAGATTCGACTTTGATAATGATAAGTCAAAATATAAGGAACATGACCATTCATTTTCGCATCTTACTTTAGGTAATTATAAAAACTGCAGAATACCGGTATCCAAGCCTGTTACCCCTTACAAATTTATTTTATTCATATTAAGAGGTTTTTATTTTGACCGGTTTAAAGAATACTACACGAACGATAGTTTCATGTGTAATTTGGCTTTAGATAGCTTATTGACAAAAGAAGAAACAAAACATATACATTTGTCCCACTGATTTGTCAATAGGTTTGTTCCCTCAAATAGTTAAAATGCGTATTTCAACAAAATGAAATATTCTTATAAACGCCCTATTTTTTATCCACTGCTTTTTTAACAAATCAGGATAACCATTGCTATAGCTAATGTCTATTCACAAAAACTTTACTTCGCCGGCAATAACTTTTAAGCCATCCAGGGTGAGTAATGGATTGATTTCATCAAAATATGAATGCAGTGGGGTCAATATGGCAGATAATCCGCCGGTGGCTATCACCTGGCAGGGCCTGGCAAGTTCATTTCGAATGTTGTCAATCATACCTGTTACCAAACCCACATACCCATGCAATATACCAGCTTGCATGGCATGTACGGTATTTTTTCCCAATACCGATGCAGGGAGTTCAAGAGGAATCTCCGGTAGGCGGGCTGTGTTTCCTGACAGGCTTTTCATAGCCGTTTTCAGGCCAGGCGCTATGGCAACTCCCAGGATCTGAGCCCGGTTATTGATGGTTGTAAAAGTCAGGGCAGTGCCAAAATCCACAACGATACAGTAGTCCTTGGTCCGGTCATAAGCAGCAGCAGCATTAGCTACCAGATCGGTGCCTATCTCCTGGGGGTTATTGGTTTTTATCGTTATCCGGTCATAAATGTCAGGGCCAACCACCAGCGGCTCAAAACCGAATACTACCTCGATCATATTATGGATGATGGTAGTCAGTGCCGGTACAACACTGCTTAAAACGACGGTTTTGACCCGTGAAGTATTCAGATCGTTTTCAAGAAAGTGGTTTTTTAAGTTCAGAGCGAAGGACCCCGGTAATCGGGAAATATCACTTTTTTCGCGCCAATGATGTATCCATTGATCCTTATTGTTCAGTGCGAATACAATATCTGTATTACCAATATCTATAGCCAAGAGCATATTAATCCTAAAAAAGAAATATAAAAATATTTTGACTTTTATCCATTGTTTGGCTAACTTTTATAAGTTATTGACTATCAATAATTTTACAACCTAAAACCTATTACAATGAAAAAGCTGGTTTATTTTACCCTGATTTTCCTTTTTATTTCCTGTTTGGCCATATCACAAGAAAAAGAACAGGCAAAGGAAACTGAAAGTTACACTGCCCCAGCCCCTCTTAATGACGACCTGATGGCCTGGATGATTGGCGAATGGAAAGGAAAAATGGTTGGCCCAATGGGGGAAACCGAAGAATGGTTGAAATATGAATATACACTGGAAAAACAGTTCCTGATGGTTTCAGCTACCTCCAAAATGGGAGCAGATTGGAAGTACGAGGGATATGGTGCCATTACATTAAAACCCGAGAGTATGGAAATGATGGGATATTGGATAGACAACATGCGGGGTATGTACAAGGGAAAAGGCATGAGAGAAGGCGATATGATAAAAATGACCTGGTACGGTCCGCAGGGAAAGGCTACCCGTATGACCAAAAAGCTAGGCAACGATAAGTTTGTAGTCATCGCCCAATCTACTGACCCCAAAGGTAATCCGATTGAGAGTAAAGGTGAATTCACCAGGATAAAAGATTTAACCTCAGAGCAATAATACTTAATCAGAACAACACGATTTAAAATCCCTCCAATCGTAGAACAATGCAAGGCACCTACCATGTCTCCATCATCTAACCCCGGTGCCTTGCATGTTGTTTTCAGCCGAAATTTCGGATTCCTGAATTATTTTGTATTCTTCCCGGTAATTATTACATGAGCACACCCAGGCTCAGCAATTTCCCATGGTTACAGCGCCGATGACACTGGGATAAATAGGAAAGAAGTGTCAGGTAAGAAGACTGATTTAAAAAAGAACAATCAGCTTTTAAACCTGAATTTGGTCGGGAACAGCCATTTTTCTTCTTTGCGTAGTATCTAAAACAACAATTCACTATGAGAAAAATGAACAGAAAACTATTATTACTGCTGCTGCTTTTCTCACCACTGGTAACACTGGCTCAGGTACATATTGGCGTTACAACTGGTGTAAACAGTACATTTGTATTGGATAAAGGACTTTCAGAAGATCCCAGGTACAATAGCCAGATGACTTACAATTTTGCTCCTGCAGGCTTTTCATTCGGTGTGGACATAAGCAACGGGTTTGGCATACAACTGGAATCTATCCTGGCGAACCAGGGCCAGGTTTTTGAGGTGCTCGATGTAGCAAAGACAGCGGTTGGTGAACGCAAGATCGATTTAAGCTACATTCAGCTACCCTTGCTTTTTAAATTTATGAGTGCAAAAGCTACCAAAGCCCGCACAAATTTCTCTTTAGGGCCGCAGCTTTCTATTCTTAGAAATGGGGTAGAAACCATCCAATACGAAGCTTCGACTCAAAACATTGAAAACACCAATGAATTACCTGAAGGAGCAACTTTGAATGCCAACGGAAGCTATGATGTGCCGGCACTGCCTTCAACAGAATTGCTAAGCACTTCGGCCAACGAGGAAATAAACAAGTTCAATGAAACAGAATTACAGATTGCCGCTTCCTTTGGGGTCGATATTGATATTTCCAAGTACTTTTATTTGTCAACACTGATTAGGGCTAATTACAGCTTTACCGATATGAGAAACGGAGATTTGGTAGATTTACTCAAAAGCAGTAACCTGAATGGGCTTTTTGACCGCAGGGCTAACCTGGCTATTGGTGCACAAATCGGTCTGAACTTTATGTTTGGTGGGGTAAGATCATTTAAAGCCAAACAATTGGACAGAAACGCTGAAGCCTTTTTATATAATAACTAAGAAGAATAACCTCCATACCTCCTTTGTGTCTTTGTGCCTTCGTGGTTCATCTTTTTTTTACTTAATTATTTTCCTCTATTTTCCAGAAGTATATACCTCCCGCTTGTTTCCCAAGTTCTGTGGTGTCTATGATTTCCAGGGCCTCAAGGTCAATAACATCAACGCTGCCAGGCTCTCCTCCTACCCCTTCCACCGACACAAATGCGTAACGGCTGTCCGGTGAGATGGCAATGCCATGCGAAATCCGGCGGTTGTTCTTAATTTCAGCTAATTCTTTTTTGGTATTTAAGTCCCATACTCCGGTACTGGCTGCCGATTTGTAAGTGACAACCATTTTGTTTCCATCCGGCGTTACCTCTACATTATAGGGGCCTTTTCCTCCGGGAAAACGATGTGTAATCATCCATTTTTTCAAATCGACTTCCAGGATCTCATCACTGCCATTGCCCGCTACATATACCTTTTTTCCATCGGGATGGGGGATTACCCAGGTGGGCTTGATCCTGGAATGATGCATTTTATGATCCATCATTTTATTACCTTGCCGATTCATCTTGGAATGATCCATTTGGCTATGGTCCATTTGGCTGTGGCCCTTTTTATCATGATCCATCTTACTATGGTCCATTTGGGCATGCTCCGATTTGCCTGACTCTCCCGCTTCATCCAGGTTCAAAACCCTGCTAACTTGCAAGCTAATGGCATCAATTTCAAACAATTCTCCCGACATCATCGCTACAGAGTAGTGTTTTAAGCCATCGGGAGATATCCGTGAACCATGGGGCATAGCACCAGTCGTAATTTGTTTGATCTCAGTCATGGTTTCGGGATCTACTACCGAAACTGTACTGGGGACCATATCCCCGTGTAAATTAAAATTCACGCAGTAAAGTAAGCCGGTAGCTTTTGAAATTTGCATCGTGGCAGGAAATAACCCGAGTGTTGTCTGCCCCACCACCTTGTTTGTTTCAGTAGAAAATTTATACAACGTGCCGTACGGATTACCATGAGCCATGCTAAGGTACCAGAATTTGCCTTCCGGGCCAACCGTGATACCGTGGGGACCTTCTATTTCAGCCGGCCACACCCCTACCGGAATCCTATGAATGGCTTCCGCTTTTTTACCATCAAATTTGATCAGTGCCACTTCGTCTTCGGATTCTGCGGTGGCGTAAACGTAATAGTTTTGTGAAAATACAGATTCCGTGCATAAAATCAGGCTTACAACAATGATTAATATCTTTTTCATGTCTGTAAAATTTGTTGTTAAAAGACCTTAACGGCTTTCGAGTTTTGTATCCGAGGGCGTTTCCGGTTCGAGTTTAGCCGACCAAAGACCACTGTTCCAATCTGAATAAAAGATATGTCCTTTATGCAATTGCGCCCCCCAGGTGAAAGGTGAGTTGGGAATATATGCCTCGGGATCACTCGGAATAATAAAAGCTATTTCACGGCCCTGCTTGTACAAATCGCCCATTAACTCCCCGCTAATATCCACTACCCTTACCCCGGCATTATAAAACGCCACATACAACGTTTCCCCATCTACCCAATAGTTGTGCGATCCGGCTCCAGGTACTTCAAACCGCGCAATCTCCTCAGGATTTTCCAAATCGGTGAAATCAATAAAATGCAGGAACCCACCCGCTATATTCGGGCCATCCAGATTCAACCCATAGGGAAAAATCTCATCTCCGCCAATTACATAAAATTTCCCGGTCGATTTGCTTTTAAAAGGAAAAGTAGCATGATTGGCACCACTTGGATAAGCATAGCTGGCAAATTTCACAGGGTTTTCCGGCGAGCCACCGGCAATGCCGTTACCTACATCCACCAGTTGTATACCATCGGACCAATTTGAGGAGTATGCAATACCGTCTTCCACCCAAACATCATGAATGGCATGGCCAGGGGTTTCCAACTCAAACTTACTGACAATATAAGGCTTGGCAGGATCTTTTATGTTGATGATGTAGTATTTTTGACCTGCACTCAAGGCGTAAACATGATCTTTGTAAATAAACAAGTTATGAACACCCCCGGTAAGATTTTCTGTAAAAGTTGAAATGATCTCAACCTGATGTGGGTTGGTTACATCCAGAATGACGATCCCATTTTTACGATTTGAGGCTCCTTCCCGGCTGATTATACAGATTTTACCGTCTTCTGAAACCTTAACGTCGTTGACGGTTCTGGCATCTACCTGCACACTATCGATTTTAACAATGTTGGCCGGGTCGGTAACATCCCAAAAGTACGCAGTGCCATCAGCGCCCCAGGTGCCTGTGACACCATAGTCCTTACCATCCACACCTTCCCAAATCCAAAAATCCGAAGTATGCTTATCCCGTACCAGACCCTTACCAACCAGCTCAATTTTTCTTTTAACATTCCTTTTGACAACATGAACGGATTTTCTGGCCACATACTGACCACTGCTGGCAGTAATGGTATATAATCCGGCTTCATCGGCAACAAACCGGCCATCTTGCTTAATCAGGCCAGAGGCACTGGAAGAAACATCATAAGCTTTTCCTTCAAAAGTGAAGGTAATCAGAGCGTCTTCTACCTTGTTGCCCTTTTTATCTTTGGCAATGGCGGTAAAACGAAAGACATCACCGGTCCTGGCTTCAGCCGTGTTTACAGTTAAATCAATATCAGCCACCGGGTTCTCAAGAATGTTGACATTGACCTTTCCGGATATCCCTTCAATGGTAGCAGAAATTGAAGCTTTTCCCTGCTTTAAAGCAGTAAGGTGATAAAACTGATCTAAAACCACCACGTCCTCATTGGAGCTGGTAATGGTAGCACTCAGGTCTTTTCTCTCAAAACCAGACTTGTCAAATATTCTAACGTCCAACAAAATGGTACTGCCTGCATAAATTTTATTAGGTACATTCCTGATCTCAACTTTCGCCAGTGGCGGAAAATTAACTTTTACCTCCACATCCTTTCTTAAAAACCGCCCGTTTGGATCAGGACTGATAATAATTAAGCTATGGATGCCAGGTTCGTGGCTTTTCAGTGTTCCCAGTGAATCCACTTCCAGGGCCTTTCCATTCCTGGAATAATACATCACTTTCCTACCCTCGATTTTTCGGCCGTCCTTGCCCACCACATACGCATCTATGGATTTGGTTTCGTTCACATCCATAGTCAAATCCTCTGAAGCCAGTTTGATCTTCAATTCATCCTGTGCCCGAAGGTTAAAACTTAGCAGAAAAAAAAATAGGAATGAAAATAGAAAAGAAAAATAGATCGATTGTTTTGAGTTTTTCATTGAATTAAAGTTTAGGGTCTGCTTAAAAATACAAAAAGATGTGGTTTTTTTTCTTATATTGATGCAAAAAGCCCATGAATACACAACCAAACCCCTTAACCGCGCTTATGCTGATAAGCCTTTTATCAGTACAGGTTTCTGTTTCCATAGGTCAGGATAGCAGCGCTGAAAAAGATGTTTCTTCTTTAGACAACATAGTAAACGCTTTGTATGCTTCGATTTCCGGAGAAAAGGGAGAACCCAGGGATTGGGATAAATTCAGGAAACTATTTGTCGAAGAGGCCCGACTGATTCCTACCGGTATAGACAGTTCCGGCAATATCAGACTTGGCACCTGGACACCGGAGCAATATGTCCAAAATGCCAATGACTGGCTGGTGCAAAACGGATTCCACGAAAATGAAATTCATCGGGTTACTGAAACCTTCGGCAACCTGACCCACATTTTCAGCACCTATGAATCCCGTCACAGCCGTCACGATGAAAAGCCGTTCTCCCGTGGCATTAATAGTATTCAATTGCTTAATGACGGAAAAAGATGGTGGGTAGTCAACATTTACTGGCTATCGGAAAACGAAAAAAATCCTATCCCTGACAAATACCTACCGAATTGAGTTTGAGTTTGAGGGTGGGTGTGAGTTTGGGGGTGGGTGCGGGTGTGAGTTGTATGTGGGGGTAGGGTGTGATTGTTTTCGTGAAAAATCAAGCAAATCCTTCAGGTTCTCGCGATAGCTTTGGATGATCTTTAGTTTTTTTCCGTTAAAAAGGGTAACAATATACGCGTTATTGAAATGAGGGGTCAACTTACGAATGGCAGCGATATTGACCGGGCCGGATTTATGAATGCGTAAAAACATGTCACCGGGCAACGTAGCTTCTATCTTGTTTTAAACGTTCGCGAACCAGATAAAACCTGGCATTGATATGTATTTTCACACAGTAATCAAATGCCTGTACCCATATGATGTCATTGAAGGGGAAAAAATGTATTTTACCATCATGGCAATCGTGTTTAAGGCATATAGTCATTATTTCAGAATTATGAATTGCAACGGTTTTTCGGTGCACCGGGACTGATGAGGCCCATTAGTCAATGAAAATTAGATCCTGTTTTTCAAAATCTGCCTTGCGGCAACAATAATGTAGCTCCAAATCATAATACCCAATTATCCATTACCAAATACCCAATCGCCAATTCAGGCTGTGTAAAAACAACAATGTAGTAAAAAATAGCCAAATTAAATTCTGTGTTAGTTAATTGAAGAAAAAAACAAGTAACATATATTCATTTTATCGACTTTTCTCAAAATAATATTTTAAGAAAATTTTCCAGCGTTTCATTTTTATACCGCCTGAATTGTCAATTGTTCATTATCAATTGTCAATTAACAATATGCATATTTTAAAGTGAACTTTAAAAAAAAATCGTTTCATTATAAAACAATCGTTTGTATCATAATGAAACGATGCATAAATTTAGATGATAAGCGGTAAAAGGCCATGACAAAAAAACAAGGAACCGTATTGGTAATCGATGACGATGAAGGAGTACTTCATACGGCGAAAGTGATATTAAAGCCACATTTTTCAGCAGTAAAGACATTTAACTCGCCTCATGACCTGCCAGCCTATCTAAAGCGGCACCATGTGGATGTATTGGTGCTGGATATGAATTTCTCCCGGGGGGTGACCTCGGGGCAGGAAGGCCTGGCATGGCTAAAAAAAATCAGGCAAACCGATCCTGGCTTGCATATATTGGTCAACACCGCTTACGGAGATATTGACATTGCCGTACAGGCTATGAAAGCCGGGGCGGTGGATTTTCTTACGAAACCCTGGGAAAAAGAAAAGTTGCTGTCAACCGTACTTTCCATATTCGAGCTAAGCCAGTCTAAAAAGGAGATAAATCAGCTAAGAAACAAGACCAAAATATTAAATCAGGATTTAAATCGGCAATTTGATAACATTATCGGTCACTCGGAGTCCATGCAGCATATTTTCAGGGCCATAGACAAAATTGCCGGAACAGATGCCAATGTACTTATTTTAGGAGAAAACGGTACAGGGAAGGAATTGATTGCCAGGGCCATTCATCAAAGATCGACCCGTCATAAAGAATCTTTTATCAAAGTTGATCTGGGAGCGATAACCGAAAGCCTGTTCTCCTCAGAATTATTTGGACACGCCAAAGGGGCGTTTACCGATGCCAAAGAAAGCCGGGCCGGAAGGTTTGAAATTGCTTCGGGTGGCTCTTTGTTTTTGGATGAAATTGGCAATACCTCGGCGGCTATGCAGGCTAAATTGTTAACGGCCCTGCAGCAACGCGAAATCGTGAGGGTGGGTTCAAACAAACCCGTTTCGATCGATATCCGGCTCATTTGTGCCACCAACCGGGATATTTATGAGATGGTTGCCAAAAATACCTTTCGCCAGGATTTATTATATCGCATCAATACCGTGGAAATAAACCTGCCACCTTTGCGGGAAAGGAAAGAAGATATTCCACTATTGGCTAATCATTATTTGAAACTTTATGCGGCTAAGTATCAAAAAGAACGGCTGCAAATCAGCCGGAATACGCTGGATAAACTAGTAGCCTATCAATGGCCGGGGAATATTAGGGAGCTACAACACGCTGTGGAAAGGGCCATAATCATGAGTAACAACCATCGATTACTACCCTCGGATTTTCTTTTAAAGAATCCGGAGGCAGGCAGACAAAGAAATTTACCCGATACGCTAAACATTGAACTGTTGGAAAAAAATGCCATTGAAACCGCCATTACCATGGCCAATGGCAACCTGACCAAAGCCTCTGAAGAGCTGGGAATAGGCCGTACCACTTTGTACAGAAAAATGAGAAGGTATGGAATAACCATATAGCATCGGGGGACTATATTGTATGAAATTTTACAGAAGTAATAACATCAGCATACTATTAAGGATTGTCGCTATCCTTGTGCTATGTTTTGCTGTCGTCTATTTTTGGTTGCTTACCCCCTACTGGGCCATATCATTGTGGTCTTTGGTATTTATAGCACTGATCACTGTGAATTTAATCCGTCATTTGGAAAAATCGCAAAGGGAAATGGTCAATTTCCTGCTGGCTATCAAGCAAAACGATTTTACAACTTCATCACAACAATCCAGCTATAAAATTGATTTGAAATATGCCCAGACGCAAATTCTCAAGGTATTCCAGCGGCTGAACAAGGAAAAGGAATCAGAGCATCAATATCTCAAAACAGTGGTTGAGCATGTGAAAGTGGCACTGGTCTGCTTCGATGAACAGGGAGAGGTAACTTTGTTGAATCAGGCGGCCTGTGAGTTGTTTAACCGGCCTTACTTGAAAAACATTATCGCCCTAAAGAAGATAGATCCTGAACTTTATGATCTGTTGAAGTCATTGAGACCCGGCCAAAAGAGCCTGATAAAAATCGTTATCCAAAATAAGTTGATGCACCTGTCATTGCAGACCACGGCTTTCAGAATAAAAAATAATAATTATAAACTGGTGTCATTTCAAGACATAAAATCAGAGTTGGAAGAAAAAGAACTGGAGTCCTGGCAAAAGCTGATCAGGGTGATGACCCATGAAATCAAAAACTCGGCTATTCCTATAGCTACCCTGACAGACGTCACTTACCAACAATTAATCGGCGAGAACGACACACCAAAAGATTTGGGCACCGTAGATTCGGAAGAGTTAAAAGACATCAAAACCAGCCTTAAGACCATAGCCAGCCGAAGTAAGGGTTTGGTGAACTTTGTGAAAGCCTACAATGATCTCACCAGAATTCCGCCACCAAAAATTAAATCAGTAAAGGTTTTGTCCCTACTGAAGAATGTTGAACAGCTATTGACACCCCAGCTTAAAAGCTCCGGCATCAGGCTAAAATATCAGATGGAAAGTACCGATATGATGATTAAGGCGGATATGGACTTAATTGAACAGGTTATTATCAATGTGTTGTTGAACGCTGTGGACGCGTTGGAAAACAAAAGCAACCCACAGATTATTATTTCCTGCTTTGTCAATCATGATGGAAAAAAATGCGTTGAGATCAGTGACAATGGTCCCGGAATTCCTGAAGAGGTCTTGGAAAATGTATTTGTTCCCTTTTACACCACCAAAAATCAAGGTTCGGGGATTGGTCTCAGCCTGTCCCGTCAAATCATGCGCCTCCACCATGGCACCATCGAAGTAAGCTCCAAAACCGGCGCCGGCACTAAGGTCACATTATTCTTTTAGCCATCGGATCGCCCCAAACCTCCGTGTCTCTTTGTGTCTTGGTGCCTCCGTGGTGAAAAATGGTTAACCACGGAGGCACCAAGACACAAAGAGACACGGAGAGTTTTGTCGAAAATGTTGTGCGACATCCACGTAAAGGTTATGCCCTGGAAGAAGTAGGTTCCCAATGTTCCGACAATTAAAGTAGCATCAATAATCGAGATTAATCGTTTTACCGGTTTTATAGGACTCATCGGCAGCTAAAACGATCCGGAGGCTGCTCACTGCATCGACCATATGGTCGGACAGATCCTTGTCATTTTGGATAGCATCCAATAGAAACAATTGTTCCAATTCGCAAAGCTCATCATGGGTGGGTTCATCGGAGGTATCAAAAAATTCATCGGTTTTTACAAATTCACCTGCATTGTCCAGCTCGCCATGGTGGATTTTCAGACAGCCTGTCTGGGTATGACCATCAATGTCCTGGGAGTCTTCCCCCTTAGGTGATTCTACAATACTGACAGCGCCTTTCGGGCCAATTACATCCTTGATAAAATAAGCCGTTTCACTCATCATAGGGCCCCATCCGGCTTCGTACCAACCTACAGACCCATCGGCAAATTTGACCTGTAACTGTCCGTAATTATACATGTCATCCCCGACATCTTCTGTCAACTTTGCCCCAATAGCGCTGACGCTCACAGGCTTTGACCTTGTCATCTGACACATTACGTCGACATAATGTACGCCACAGTCTACAATCGGCGACATGGACTGCATCAGGTTTTTGTGGGTCAGCCAGTTTTTACCGGCACTTTGCTGGTTGAGGTTCATTCGCATAACCAGGGGTTTTCCCAGGGACTGCGCCATTTCAGTGAATTTTTTCCAGGCCGGATGCACACGCAAAATGTAGCCGATAACCAGTTTTCTATTGTTGTTAACCGCACAGTCAACCACCTTTTGTGCTTCTTCAGTAGTTAAAGCTATCGGTTTTTCCAGAAAAACATGGGCACCGGCTTCCAGGCTTTTTATCGCGTATGAAGCATGTGTATCCGGATAAGTGTTGATAGAAACCACATCGGGCTGCGTGGCTATCAGCGCCTCTTCAAAATCATCATAACCTGGATATGGACCGATTTGATCCATCAGCTCCTGTCTTCTGGCCGGGCCACGGCTCACCAATCCTACAATGTTATAATCCGGAATTTTATGATAAGCCCTGGCGTGGGATGCCCCCATGTTACCACAGCCTACTACGAGTACGTTCAGTTTATTTGCCAATTTTCAGTTTTTTTCCGTAAGATAGGAAACGTTCCCGTTTAGGCAAAATTTAATACTTTGAAAAAATCTTTTCCTGCATTCCGGACGTTGTTTTCCCTAAACACACTTTCGAAATTATTATTTGCCCTGAGGGTAAAATCGCTGTCTTTTTATGGGTCGCAAGGCTATCTTAAAGTAAGTAACATGGTCTTATACTTCACAAAGGTTCAACTGCCATTAACATCATTCATCTTTTAAACAATCCACAGGATTAGATAAAGCAGATTTTATCGTCTTATAGCTTACCGTTAGCAAAGCCAGCGCGATTGTCACAAAAATCGCTATGACAAATATCCACCATTCCAGGTCAATGCTGTAAATAAACTTTTGCAGCCAGTTGCTCATACCCAGATAGGTCAGCGGCAATGCGATGATAAACGCGATGGCAATCAATTTCAAAAACTCTATGGAAAACAAGCGGAGAATGTTCGTAAAAGAAGCCCCCAACACCTTTCTGATTCCTATTTCTTTTACCTTTTGATTCGTCATAAACGAAACCAGGCCATACAAGCCGAGGCAACCGATAAAAATAGCAATCAAAGTTAAAACACGAAGGATATGATACATTTTTTCATCTCCCCTGTAAAACCGCTCAATAACCTCATCCATGAACCGGTATTCAAAATTGTATTCAGGATACAAGGTTCGATAGTGTTTCTCAATGGTTGTCAAATCCTTTTGAAAGTTGGCTGACACTAATTTAATACCCACCATTTGATACTCTTCCTTATGTTGAAAAAGCGCGGTAGGATTGATTTCATTTCTGAAAGAAGCAGTATGAAAGTCTTTAACCACCCCGACAATCGGATAAAACTCATTGTTCCAGCCAAACTTAAACTGCTTGCCTACAGCATCTCCGGGGTTGGTAAAACCAGCGTATCTGGCAAGCGTTTCGTTGATCAGGAATCCATTGATCGTATCACTTGGCAGCAAATTTTTACCACTCAGTAGGGTAAGCCCGTAGGTCTGAACATAATGTTGGTCACAAACTTTAATCTGGGCATCGCTTTCAACAACGCCGCTGTCGGTTTTTAAAATAAAATTCGACTTCCAAATCGAGTTGGAAGCGGGTGAATCCATTGCGCTTGTAACAAATGATACAGCCGGCATTTGCTTTAACTTTTGCACGAATGCTTTACGACTGTTTTCATTTTTGTTCGGTAACTGAATATTCAAAATGGCTTCTTTTTCGAAGCCCATGTCCTGATTCTTCATGAAATGCATTTGATACATGATTACGATAGTAGCCATCATCAACACCTGTGAAATCACAAATTGAAATACAATTAGCCCTTTCCTTAAAGGCATTCCACCTGCGTTTTTAGTGGTAATTGAATTTTTTAAGGCCGCCACAGGCCTGAATCGGGATAAAACAAAAGCAGGATATAAACCTGATAGTATCGTTACAAATATCCATACGATGAGCAAAAATCCCCAAAATTTCAGATCATCCAGGTAATCAATTTTTAATGACAATTCCAGGTATTGATTAAACTTGATTAAAAGCAACTCTGCGAAACCCAAGGAGATGACAATAGCCAGCAGGGAAATCATCATGGTCTCAACCAGAAATTGCCACCTGATTTGCGTTCTAAAGCTGCCTAATACTTTCCGAACACCGATCTCTTTTGATCTTTTTATGGCCTGGGCCGTGGCAAGATTCACAAAATTGATGCCGGCTGTTATAATTAGAAACAGCGCAACAAAGATGAGGGTCCAGATGTTGCTTTTGGGAGCAATTCTGTGAAAACTCCCATAAGCCCTGTTGTGATGAATGTCTGCGAAGGGCTGTAACGGATGAAACTTCGTTGCCTGATCATCCTGTTCATAATACTTTTTAATCAATTCCGCCATTCTGGTTTCGGCATCATGTAAAACTGCGTTATCCTGTACTAACACAAAGCACTGTGTATCACTGGATAAATTACCCCAATCTTCCACTTCCATTTCGTCGGATATGGTTGCAAAACTGGCAAGCAAATGAAAGTTAAAATCCGTATTGTTGTCATCCAGGTCGGCTACTACACCTGTAATCTTAAAATCATATTTATTATCCAGGTTTATTGTTTTGTTCAATGCCTCCTGACCGGAAAAAAGTTTTTCTGCCAATGACTTCGATAAAATGGCACTGTTGGGTGCTTTTAAAGCAAGCAGCGGATTACCTTGCAGCCATTCCCTGTCTAGTATTTGGTAAAAATTTTCATCAGTAAAAGCAATACCATCCTCCTCCTGAATACTGACCTGATCACCATCAGCCGAAGGCACTGTAATGAGACCACCATCATATTTGTGCAGTATGGAAATTTTTTCAAATTCAGGAAAAAACGCTATGAGAGCTTCCTTCATGGGCAATGGTGCGCCAGCATTACGTTCTTCCCTATTATCTTGTTTTGACATGGTAACCACCCGGAAAATTCGATCTTTTTTACGGTGCTTTTTATCAAAGCCAGTCATTTGACTTACCATTAGATAAGCTACAACCGCGCAGGAAATACCAATCGACAAGCCGGTTATATTAATGGCCGCATAAGTTTTATTACGCGATAAATTTCGTAAGGCGGTAATCAGGTAGTTTTTAATCATCACTGAATTTATTGAAAGTTAACCATGCAAAAAATGTCTCCAGAGTTTTGTAAACTGTTAAGTTACATTCCGTTCAGGAAACTTATCCAACAGTTACTAGTCAAAACAAATGCCATCTTTTCAACTATCTGATTATCATATATTTAAAAAATAACCTTTGCATTTGAAACAAAATTTGTGTTTAATTTTTAAACAAAAAACTGTATAATTATAATACAATTACCTAACTTAAACGCCAACCAACACTATTTGTCCAATGCTAATTATCAACCATCAAATCACCCCCCTATAATTATCCATTGTCAATTACCAATAAACACGATGCCAAAACACAAAGCCAATATATTAATAGCAGACGACGATGCCGACGTGCTGCACACCGCTAAAATGTTTTTAAAGCAGGAATTCTCAGGCGTTAAAACCTGCCAAAACCCGGAAGATATCAGCGACATCATTCCTGAAGAAAACATTGACGTGGTACTGCTGGATATGAACTATAAAAAAGGTGACCATGACGGTTCGGAAGGCATTTTCTGGCTCGAAAACATCCTGAAGTTAGACCCGGCGCTGAGCGTTGTGATGATGACCGCCTACGGTGAAATCGATATTGCCGTGGACGCTATCAAAAAGGGGGCTGTAGAATTTGTGCTTAAACCGTGGAACAATGAAAAACTGCTGGCTACGATTCTGTCTGCTTTACAATTGAGGAAATCAAAGCTGGAGGTGGAAAAACTGAAAGGTACCCAGCAACACCTTGCTGCCGGTATTAACAAAAGTTTTGCCAGCTTTATAGGGCGGTCACCGGTGATGAAGCGGGTTTTCGAGCTGATCGACAAGGTGGCTGTTACAGGTGCCGACGTACTGATCCTCGGCGAAAACGGCACAGGCAAAGAGCTGGTAGCCAGGGCTCTGCATAACAAATCGCTACGCAAAGACCAGGCATTTATCAAAGTCGACCTGGGAGCAATCAGCGAGAGCCTGTTTGAAAGTGAGTTGTTCGGTCATGTCAAAGGGGCATTTACCGATGCCAAAGAAGATAGGCCCGGAAGTTTTGAACTGGCTTCGGAGGGTACTTTGTTTCTGGATGAGATTGGCAATTTATCCAAAGCCCTGCAGGTAAAACTTTTGACTGTGCTGCAAAACCGGGAGGTAAAACGAGTAGGTGCCAATGCCTATAAGCCCATTAATATCCGGCTGATCAGCGCCACCAACATGCCGGTTTATGACATGGTGGCCCACAAAACCTTCCGGCAAGACCTATTGTACAGGATCAATACTGTTGAAATACAGATTCCCCCTTTAAGGGACCGTAAAGAAGACATTCCTTTATTGATTGACTATTTTTTGCAGGTTTATAGCAAAAAGTATAAAAAGGACAACATCAAAGCCAATAAATCTGCCCTCCGCAAGCTACAGCATTACCCCTGGCCAGGCAATGTCAGGGAATTGCAACACGCAGTGGAAAGGGCAGTGATTTTGGGCGAAGACAGTCAGCTCAGTGACACTGACTTCCTGGTAACCCCTGCTCATGATTCCAAAAAGCCATCCAAGCCGGTGACGCTGGATGAAATGGAAGAAAAAACCATCAGGGAGGCCATGAATCACCATAGCGGCAACATGAGCCGCGCGGCCAGGGAGCTGGGCATAACACGGGCCACATTGTACCGTAAATTGGAAAAATACGGGATATAACCCTCCTTAAATCACATCATATGCTATTTAAAAGGTTTAACTTTAAGGTTGTTTTAAGAATTGCGCTATTGCTGTTTACCCTTTGCGTGTTTGCCTTTATTTTTGGGCGAAAGGAGTTACTGTTCAACCAGATCATTCTGCTGGGCCTGATAAGTATCCAGGTTTATGAGTTGCTGAGGTTTATTTCTAAAACCAATTATGAGTTATCGAAATTTTTGATGGCTATCCAATATGCCGACTATTCCGTAAATTATGAAGACAGCAAATTAGGAGCCTCGTTCGAAGCACTAAACCAGGCATTTTTTAATATGATAGATACCATCAAAGAGGCTAAAATCCAAAAAGAAGCACAGTATCAATTTCTCAAAATGATGGTTGATAAAATCTCAATTGGGATCATTTCCCTGAAAGAGGATAATGAAATTTATCTCATCAATAAGCAAGCAAGCGTCCTCCTAAAAGCCGGAGCGCTAAAACATTGGAATGATCTGGGGACCATCCACCCGGATTTGGTTACCAGGGTGGAAAATGCCAGTGACTACGATAAGCAGCTAATAACACTAGGTAACGGCATACAATTGTCAGTAGGGGTAAGCTCGATGGTCTTAATCAACCAGCGATACAAATTGGTTATCTTTCAGGATATTGAGCGGGAAATGGAACAAAAAGAGCTAGAAGCCTGGAATAAGTTGATCCGAATTCTTACCCATGAAATTATGAATTCCATTACTCCGATTACATCGTTAACCGATAGCTTATTGCGGTTGCTGGAAAAACATATCCCCCATCAAAAACCCTCCAAATCCCTGAACAGTGAAGACATCAATGATATCAGGTTTTCATTGCAGACCATCCAGCGAAGAAGTGATGGCATGCTAAAGTTTGTGGATGACTACCGTAAACTCACCAAAATTCCTCCACCCAAGCCGGAAGAAATTCATATGAAAAACCTGCTGGAAGGCATCATTACGCTCATGAAAGGAGAAGCCGGCAAAAAGGGCATCCGGTTTACCCTCAGCCTTTCCCCACCCGGCCAAATCATTAAAGCTGACCGCAAATTGATTGAACAGGTACTCATCAACATCATCACCAACAGCATTCATGCCCTCGGGCACAAACAACACGGCACCATCGACATAAGCACTAATACCCACGACCGTCAAAAGATGATAACCATCAAAGACAACGGCCGAGGCATCCACCACACCAAGCTGGACAGCATCTTCGTTCCCTTCTACTCCACCAAACCTAACGGCTCCGGCATCGGATTAAGCCTGTCCAAACAAATCATGAACCTCCATAACGGCACCATCAAAGTATCTTCCCCACCCGGCCAGGGTACAAGTTTTACCCTGGTTTTCAACCACTGAACAGAGACCACTACTTCCTTGGGGAGGGTGCCCGTGTGGAAATAATCAGTAATTGGAGTGTGAGTGTGGGTTTGAGTGGGGGGTTTGAGGTTTTTTTGATGTTATTTTTTGGAAGCCATTTTTATTGTGCGTTCTAATTGGTGGGATATTAATTCTAAACCAAGGGTGGTTTCTTGTTTGAATTCCTTTAGGACGATATATTTTCTGACGTAATAGACGGATAAAATGCCGGTAAACAAAGAAAGTAGCACGGTCAGTATAATAATCACCTTGGATTGTGAAAGTTTGTCAGTTAAACTGCTGTTAGCTTCAGATAACTGGTAGGTTTCGAATGCATTTTTCAAAACATACTGGCTATTCAGACTGCCCAGTTCCTCGTTGAGTCCGCGCAGTAGCCTCGCCTGTCGGTTTTCAATCTTAAAATAGGAAATGATTTGATCAGAAGGGATCTTTACGGTGGATTGCTGTTCGTTCAGTGCTATAATTTCATCGAGGGCGTCCATTAAGTTGGTGTTGATAATAGACTTATCCGCTAACACAATGCCTTCCTGCAGGTAGGCCAGTGCTTTCTCATATTCCTCTTTCTTAGTGGCCAGCCGGCTTAGCAATACCTGCGTGCTTAAAGTGAAGTCATGATCACCTAGCTCCTTTTTCAGCTTCAAAGCCTTCAATAAATATATCTCCGCATTTTTTAAATCCCCGCTATACAAATATGATTCGCCAATATTGTTGTAGGCAATCGCTGATTTTTTCTTAAAATCTTTCAGGCCTTCGGCGGCTTCCATAGATAAAAAATATTCTTCAATGGCTTTGTTGTACTCTTTTTTATTAAAGTAAGTGGCGCCAAGGTAGTTATGGGCTTTACTAGTGAGAGATTGATTTTTACTGCTATCATTTAACAAAAGGCACTGATTGAGGTGAAATAACGATTTTTGATATTTCTCAACGCCCATGTAGCCTCGGGCAAGTTCGTAATGAGTTTTTGCTTCTAGTTGATCATCATTAATTTTTTGATATAGATCAAGAGTATTTTCAAGGTATAAAATTGCATTGTCAAAATCATTTCCAGCTTTAAATACCTGTCCGATATTGTAGAGTGCCGCAGCCGTATTTTCCTCATCTTTACGTTCTTCATACATTTTGTAGGCTTCAAATAAGTGTGTCGCTGCATTTCTTAATGCACCCTTTCTTTTATAAATTAGGCCAGCGTACCAAACAGCGTTCAAATACCTATCTTCATTGCCCACGACTTGGGCCATATTACGCAGTTGCTCAGTGAAATATAATGCTGTATCAGTGTGAATGTTATAGGTTATCTTCACAATTTGCCATAATAGTTCAACCTTTTCATTTTTATCAGAGCTATTCTCTAGCTTTATAATCTTCTTGTCTGGCAATTGGCCACCTTGACCAATTGTTGGGGCTATAAACGCCAACAAAAAAACAAATATTTTTATATTCATGGCATAAAAGTCGAAAGGGTCGAACACTAGGAAATATAAACGCGATCCAGGGGTTTTAATCTACTAATATACCATTAAATATTTTTAAAAAAAATTACGGTAGCAGGGAAACTCCTGCCACCAAAATTGATATAGAGTTACTTATCTTTACTTTTCCCTTCATTTTCTTCATCCTCCCCATCAGTAACTTTTACATCGGGTAAATCAAAAGTTGGTTGCAACTCAATCAATGGATCTTCTCGACACGCGGAAAATAAAAAAGAAAACCCAACAACAAACATTAGCATTAATAGATTTTTCATAGCATTTTTTAATTTTAGAAGTTAAACATAATCATCGTTCAAGTGTCTTTGATAAAATTGACACTCGTCCAGTATTTCCGTAACCGTATTGAATATACCAAATCGTGTGAAGATTATAACTGATGGTGGGGAATTAAATAAAACTTGATTTGCTTAATTATATTTATTGAAGTTCAGATATGATTTTTGAAATACCCTTTAAGATTAGTATTATCCATAATCCGGATAAAATCTAACGTTAAAAAGTATATTGAATCCAAATAATTTGCTAGAGCAAACTAATAATTTCAGGGAAGTGCAACCAGTATGAGTTTGTCTAGGCAAACCAACAGAAATTTTTGATCAAAAATCAACTGAGTCTTAAAAATAGAGTTGTTATAAGCAAGTTATGGATATTGGGACAACATATAAACAAGCAATTATATATCCTTAATATCCTTCCACATCTGCTGGATAAATGATTTAAATTTTCTCTCTTTGTAACGTAATAATACCAAAAATGTAACAATTATGATAATTAACAAGCCGATGATCCAAAGTGTGAAGTAGTATGTTTTTTTTGTTTTTTCTTTGAAATGTAAAGCGACATTCTCCAACTCATTTTTGGATATGGTCGAAATCATCGATTCCTGAATGCCTGTTTGTTTCAAATCATGGATGTGCCGGGCATATCGTTTATTGAGTAACATGATCTTTTGCAGGTCTTTGGTTGTCAAATCCTGTTTACTTTTGTAAGCATCTGACAACAAAATCGAGGCCTCTTTTAAATGGTCACTCAAGCGATCTTTATCCAGAATGGAAATTATCTCCTCTAGATAAGAAATTGCCTCTGAGGGTCGATTTTCCAACAAGGCCAACTTTCCCAGGTTAATCAAAGTGCCGGCCAACAACTCCTGGTCTCCAAGTTTTCGCTTAAGGGCCAAGGCCTTGTTAAAATTTGACCACGCCTTTTGATAGTCTTTTTTTTCTACATAGACTTCACCAATATTGTTATAGGCTATCGCTGATTTTTTATCATAGTCCGCCAATCCAATCGCGTACCTTCTTGCCTTGCTATATTCCATGATAGCTTTGTCATACTCTTTCAATTTGTAATAATTAATTCCTAAATAATTATGTGCCTTACTGGTTAAGCCTTGATTTTCACTTGATTTATTCATTTTAAGGCATTGATTAAGATGAAAAAGCGATTTATTATAATTTGCCATTTCCAGATAACATCGTGCTATTTCATATTGGGCTTTAGCTACCCTCTGATAATCTTTTCTCTCGTTATTTAGATTTGATGCCTCCTTAAAATATAAAAGCGCATTACTGAAATTCTTTCCTTCCATGATCACCTGCCCAATATTGTATAGGGCTATTGCGATCTTTTCCGTGCGATTCATTTTACGATATAAATCAAGAGATTCAAAAAAGCAATTTACAGCTTCTTTTAGATTGCCATTTAACTTATGAATGATACCACGCGCCCATATAGCCTTCACAAATTTTTCTTCGTTGCCTAATACTTTTGCAAGTTTTTGTTGTTCATTAGCATAATATATTGCCGTATCCGGATTAGATTCATGAGTTTCTTTTACAATCTCCCACAAAATCTCCAATCTCCGCTCCTTGTTGTACGTCCTCTTCATCTCCATAATCAATGAATCAGGCATATACTGCTCCTGCCCTTTCAAAGGTGATAAAAATGCTGAAAATGTGAGAAGTGCTACTATAGTTTTTGTGCTTTCCATGAATTTCACCTGATTGCTAATTAAATTTAATGAAACATTAGATTTACAGTATATCAAAAACGTCAATCAAAAAATCTTAAATATCTTTTATATCTTCCCACATCTTTTGAATAAAAAGCTTGAATTTCCTCTCCCGGTGATATAATAACAGCAGAAATCCCACAATGATAATTATTGAAAAGCCGATGACCCAAAGTGTGAGGTTATGGCTCTCTTTAACTTTATTTTTTAAATACAGGGTTTCATGTTCCAGCATACTTTTGGAAGCGGTCAAAACCATCGACTGCTGAAATCCAGTCTGTTTCAAATCGTGGATGTGCCGGGCATACTGTTCATTGAGGCTCATAATCTTTTGTAAGTCTTTTGAGGTCAAATCTTGCTTACTTTTATAGGCCTCTGCCAGCAAGACCGAGGCCTCCTTTAAATTATCGCTCAAGCGGTCTTTATCCAGAATAAATATTATTTCCTCTAAATAGGGAATTGCCTCTGAAGGTCTATTTTCTAATAAGGCCAACTTACCGAGATTAATCAATGTGCCGGCCAGCAGTTCCAGGTCTCCATACTCCCTTTTAAGTGCCAAAGCCTTTTCATAATGTGACCTGGCCTTCTCATAATCATCTTTCTCCACATACACCTCACCAATATTATTAAAAGCGATGGCCAACTTTTTGTCATAATCTGCCAATCCTACGGCATAGTCCCTAGCCCTGCTATATTCCTCAATGGCCTTGTCATATAATTTCAACTGATAATAATTAATCCCCAGATAATTATGGGCTTTACTGGTAAGTCCTTGATTTTCGCTGACATCATTTAATTTTAAGCACTGATTAAGGTGAAACAAAGATTTGTTATGATTTCCTAATTCCAGATATCCTCTTGCGATTTCATAATGGGTTTTTGCCATTAATTGATTTTCATTAATAGATGTGCTTATATCCAGCGCTCGCTGTAAATAGAAAACACCTTTCTCAAAATCATTACCATCTTTAAAAATCTGCCCTATGTTGTATAAAGCTGTAAAAACACTTACCTTACGATTTGATTCCTCAAACAACCGAAGGGCTTTAAACAAATAAGGTGCGGCATTATCATAATCACGCTTTTGTCTGTAACAAAAACCTATTGCCCAGATAGCATCTGTGTATTTAGTCTTGTTTCCATGTGTTTTCGCCAAGTCGAGATGCAGTTTGGCATAATACACCGTTGTATCATAATCAGAAATCTCATAAGTCTTTCTAACAATCTCCCACAAAATTTCTAATCTCTTTTCCTTATTATAAGTCCTCTCCAACTCCATAATCAAAGAATCCGGCATCTCTTGCCCTTTCAGAGGCCAGGGCAAAACAAAAAATACAAAAAGTTTGATGATCGATTTTACGCTTCCCATGTGCTTTAAACCGGTTGTAAATTAAGGTTAACAAAATATAAAATTTTAAACATATCTAAAAATATAATGAAAAAATAATTATTCTCCTCTGTCTTACAGACACTGGCAATGTCATGGTAACAGCCATCGGATTATTTCACCATTAGCAGGTTTTGGTAAATACGGATTATAGGTCCTCAAATTGATTGGGACATCAGGCAATTGGTTCAAGCAATGCGCCATACAGCGCCCTAACCAAAGGCGCTGAAATAAATATAATGTTTTTGCTAAATTTGATTTTCACACCAAAAACCAGGCAATAAAGTCCCATACCCATATGAAAAATTTAGCCCTGACAACCTTGCTGCTTTTAATCCTCAATTACTGCCAAATCAGCCAGAAGTTTGACGAGGGGTTTTTTCATACCGTTAGTGAGAAAATGGCTGGCAAAAAGCTGGGCTTCTCACTTACACAAGAAGACATAGATCAACTCATGATTAAAAACCCCCGTCAGGCATTTCAAATAATAGATATTAAAAATGAAAATTAACAGAATAATGACCAACATCTGTAGTGATCAGCTACAGGAAAGCAAAAACTTTTATGTTAAACTTTTTGACTTCAATGTGGATTATGACAGCGACTGGTTTATCCACCTGATATCAATAGATATTTCTTCACCCATTCCGGGTTTTAATGCTTAAAAATGAGTCAAAATTCTGCTTAGCCCAATACAAAGATGAAGCATGCCATCGAACAAGGAAAAATTGACGAACTAATTGCCACTATCCAAAAAACACCTCAGGTTGTACATGAAAATATCACTTTTGGGTCCGGACATGAGCATCAGGTTCATCCCATCAACTTTATCTGTGGTTGCGTATTTGAAAATAAAATCTCCGAATCCACGGGTCTGGAAATGGTTCGTACACTGATCCGCCACGGCAGCAGCAAGATGAATTTGGGTGTTCGCCATTGCTGTGGGTCGTTCACGGACTGCTCAACGGGAAAGGACGTAACATCAGAAATCAGCAGGAAGTAATAATCAGGTTACTAACTTCAGGGGCAGATCCCAATAGCAAAGATAATAATGGGAATACACCGGCAAAAGTATTATAAGGAACCGGTCACGAGGCAGTGATAGAATCTTTGTACAAGTTTGGCGGAAAAACATGATATGATAGCCATTGATGATAGATACCTATTTAAGTAAATGAAAGGCCTGATAACCAAAATATAACTTTAAACAAACCAATAGCCAATTTATTCATTAGGAAGATAGTGGAAATGATGTGCTATCTCTCTCAGGGAACCGGGTTTGTAACCGCTATATTAATATAATGGGTCTTAAATCGGTAGCTATGATTTTGACTTTCAATATGGCTGTTGGCGTACTTTTGCCCACAATCTGTTGAACTTCACCGAAGGTGAAATAGCATTTAATTATTTTGTGCTTGCCCTTGTCATTTCGCTGACAGACACCGGAAAATGCCGTACCGACCAGGTGATCCTGAATAAAATAGTTCATACAAAAGCATAGATCAAAATCAATTCAAATACGTATATGTCAATAAGAATGAGTCAATTTTACTCACTAATAATCTCCGATTGTCATTTGACATTTGATAATTGACATTTCACTAAAAGTGTTTCGGCAACAATGGGCCTATGTTCTCTAAATTAATTGTTTTTTTGAGCTTCCTTTTACTTTCGTTCATTCATACCGGTCTGGCCCAGAATCAAAGACGGCAGGATTTACTCCAGTATTCGGCAGAAAAAAATTATCAACTGGGTATGAAAGCGCTGGACAACAACAACTTTGAAAAGGCCATTGATCATTTTGATGCGTGCTTATACAGGGATCATCTTTACCTGGAAGCTTATTACGCCAGGGCAACTGCCAAGGAGTGGTTAAATCAATCAAAAGCGGCGCTAACCGACTATAATATACTGCTGGAGCTGGCACCAGAGCATGTAGAAGGTACTATGGCCAGGGGCATTCTCAGATACAATCAGCAACAATATGAACCGGCGAAAGCAGACTTTCTGAGATTTCTGGCTTTGCCAAAAGGTGAAACAAACACCGTGTTTTTCCGGTCTTCCCTATTTGAAGCTGGCACTGATAAAATCATGACCGCTCAGGGGACAAGTGTCGAAATCTACAATTACCTGGGCCTGACCCACACAAAACTAAATGACTTCAAACTAGCCATTCATTACTTCGATAGTGCCATACAGATAAACGGTCGTGAGCCCGACTACCTTACCAACCGCGGCATAGCACATGAAGGGTTGGGAGACATCGGGGCAGCCATTGCCGATTACGAGAAAGCATTACAGTTGGATCCGGGCAATGCTTTGGCCAGCTATAATCTCGGTGTGCTGGCTGTACAGACAACCCATAGCGAACTGGCTATAAAAACCTACACTGAAGTGCTGAAAAAAGATCCGACACTTGCCTATGCCTATACCCAAAGAGGTATTGCCAAAATGGAAAGCGGAGACTATTCAGGTGCCCTGGCAGACTATGATTCTGCCATATTGCTTGATAAGTCCAACCCTGAAAATTGGTTGAACCGGGGGTTGGCCAAAGAAAAATCAGAAGATTTTGTGGGAGCCTACAGTGACTTCAGCCAAACCATTCATCTGAAACCTGATCATGAAAAAGCCTACCTGAGCAGGGCCAACGTTTTGATTAAGTTGGATAAATACGAAGAAGCCATTCAAAACTACGATATGGCTATATTCTACCATCCTTCTTACGGGTTGGCCTACTTTAACCGGGGCATTGCCAGGTACAATAACCAAGCATCTACTGCGGCTTGTCACGATCTTCAAAAGGCTTTCGAACTGGGCATTAAAAGTGCCGGCCCCATACTCAAAAAAGTTTGTAGCAATTAACTACGCACTACACAAATAAACACAGGGTAACTTGTCCACTCTTGGCTTCATGGTCCCTGAATGGTCTGAGCGTTGGAAATCTGGCGCAGTAAGCGCTTGGCATGTCAAAAGGAAGCGTAAGCTATCTGAAAGCCAGGGAAAATAGTTTGTGTGATATTATTATGTATAATTTTCTTATTAAACTGATTATCAATTACTTATCGCAAAAAATTTCAGAAAAACAACCAAGTGTTATTTTTTTTATAATTTTTTGTTGACATTATTGTTATTTATTTTTAACATTACAGCATCAATTAACAACATCGTAAAATGATTTGTTGATTAAACATCAATTTAATCGTGGGAAGGAAAAGGATAGGGCTTAATTTTTTAAACTTAATTAAAATTTAAAATTAACTAAACATTTTGGAGGTCAGTTTTTTAAACTTGAAAGTATAGCCCTATCCGAATCCTTTACTACTATTTTCAAACAAATCAATTATTGGGGGATAGTTGCGATTTTAGAATCGCTGGTAAGAAGCGAATTTGGCTTGGGGTAAAAAGTTAGGTTAGTAATCAGGTCAGAGCTCTTTTACCAAAGGATGCCCTATTTCGGGGCATTCTTGACTCATTTTCAAAAGTATAAAAATGTAACATATGGAAAAATATCAATCGGAGTTTAGGTTTCACCATGTCTTGGGAATAGGTTGGTAAATTTTTAAGATCTGTTGTCACAGGTAAAAATGTTAAGTTTAGACAGAGTTTGGGAATACAGCCATAATATTCTGTAAATCAATGACATTGTAAAACCTATAGTTAAAAATTACATAGAAAAACGCATTGTATAAAAAAACCGGGAATTATAGTTTAGGTGAAAGTTAAATATTAATTTCCTTTCAACAAAAGTGGCCCTGGCTTGGTAAGCACCAAAGGTGAGAGAGAAAGCCTGGCCACTTTCGTTCTTCCTAGAGTTATGCAGACCGTTAGGCGGGCTTATTGGATGAAATTTATTGTGTTTATTCTATCACCTTAACGCTATTTATTTATTAACTCTATTTGCTTATCTTGGTGGTTTGGTGGTTTAGCTTATCCTTTTCTCTTTTAATATATTCAACAGACTGCCCGTTATGTTGATAAAATTTCCTTCGGTTACTACACCAACCAATTTATCATTGTTGACCACAGGAAGACAACCAATGCCCGACTCTCTCATCAGATTCATGGCCTCAATAATGGTCGCGTTAGGAGAAATGGATATTGGATCTTTAATCATTAAATCATTTACCGTTTTTTCCAGCTTTTCTCCCAGCTTATGCTTGATACAAAAATAACGTAAAAGCGTCCTGGAAGTAATTAACCCCGTCAGTTTTCCTTTTTCATCCTCAACAGGGGTATATCTGATCTTTTGCCAGTCCATAATATCAGCGACCAACTCCGGTATATCATCTTTATGTACTGTGAATATATCGGTAGTCATAAACTCTTCCACCAAAATCTTGGAAGGATGCCAGCTATTAATATCATTTACACAGGCATCTTTCCATTGATGTACAGGAACTCCTTTTTTTTGATTTTCAACCATGGCCGAAGAAATAGCAATCATCACCTCTTCCCTGGTTCGTTGTTCCTTTGACAATTTGGAGAAGGAATTCAGCAGCCAGACTGTCCCATTCTGCCGCACCTCATTTCTTTCTTCTATAACCGACAGGTACCGGTCAATATCTCCTTTGCTAACGTTGTTGTTTTCCAGTCCTTCACGGGCAATAGGCAACAACTCATTTTTAATCAACTTACTGACCCCCAGTTTTTTACTATTAAACCAGGTAATTTCACTATTAATACCATTAAATGAAGTAGCCATAAAATTTGACTTGGCATCGTCAAAATCCATTAGCTGGTTTACGTTTGGGTAGTGGTTGCCAAAGGCATTCATCAACCCCAGCCAAAAGGCTGCGTTGGCAACTTCATCAATGACACGTGGTCCGGCTGGCAGTACCCGGTTTTCTATTCTGAAATGCGGTTTGCCATTGCTGCTTATTCCATAACATGGGCGGTTCCAGCGGTAAACCGTGGAGTTATGGATGGTCAGGGCCCTTAACTTTGGTGTAATCCCATCGTCGAGCAATTTCATAACATCACCCTCGAGCTGTGTCATTAACATCACTCTGAAACGAACAATATCTTCTTTGTACAAATCCAGTATGGAGTTTTGCAGCCATTGATTTCCAAAAGTCACCCTGGGGCTCCTGTCCCTGAGGTGTTCACCAGCAGTGCGGGTGTCGATCGATTGCTGAAATAAGGCGACACGGGTCTCACTCCAAAGCCTTTTGCCAAACAACAATGGCGAATTTGAGGCAATGGCAATGGTTGGGGCAGTAAGTACCTGGGCAATGTTGTATTTTTCCACAAACTCCTCGGGCCTGACCTGCAAATGTACCTGAAAGCTGGTATTGCAGGCTTCCAACATGGCAGAGTCATGCTTCAAATTAAGCTCATCAATCCCCTTGATCTTTAGCTCATACATCCTGCCTCTTAACTTACTGATGGCTTTCATCAGGGCGTGATAACGTTGCAAGGGTGTTAAATTATCAAGGTCCATATCAAACTTTCTCAGGGTAGGAAGTATTCCTGTAATGAGAAAATCTATGTCCATGTCATTGGCCGTCTTTCTGAGCTTGTTCAGCAATGCGTCGATGTTATTTTCAAGCGTAGAAAAACACCCCCCGGTAAAATCCAGAGGTGGCAGGTTGGCCTCGATGTTGAATTTGGCGAGCTCAGTGGTAAAGTTATCGTCTCCCAGTTTATCCAGTAACTCCATGGCCACCGGGGCCGGTTTATAATACCGATCTATCAGGCAAATTTCCTGTTCGGCTCCAATGCGGGCCGGACTATTGTCAAACCAGTCCTCATCTATCATCCTCTCCAGGGCTTGCACATCCAGCAAAAGCCGTTTTGTAAAATCATTGAGCTGCTTTTGGGTAGTTACCAGTTTTACATTCAGGTCGCCCATGTCTTTTAGGTTAAACTTTAATTAAAAATATTAAATATTTTGACATTACATAGCTTCATCCTCATTAATTTGCTTCATTAACAACAAAGCTTTTAGTGCTATTTGCCCACTAGGATCAACGGCATTCCTGTTTATGATGATGGTTTGCTTACCTTTTCTCAAATCCAATCTGCCAACAGCAACACTTTTCCACTGTTTTTGATAGACCGCTCCCCTGTCGACCCTATCAGGCCCGGGCAAGGGTTCCGGGAAAAATAAAATTATTTTCAGAATGTAGTAACAACAATTTAACTAAATTCGGGTAATAAAACCGGATATCTTAAAATACCAATCAAAATAATTTCATTATGCACCGGCACATTTTTTTTATCCTGATTTTTTCATCAGGATATATATATGGACAACAGGGAAGTGAAATTTACCTTTTTGACTTAGCAATTGCGCTTGACAATGTTTCGATTGCCAATCCTATTAATATTACAGAACGGCCTGGTTATGATAACCAGCCACATTTTTACCATAAAGGAAAAAAGGTACTGTTCACATCCATGGAGGCGGGTAATCACACTAATATTTATAGTTACAACTTAAAGTCAGGAAAAACAAAGAAGATCTTTAACACCTATGTAAGTGAATATTCACCTATTCCTATCGAAAAAGACAAATATTTTACCTGCATCGTGGTAGAAGAAAACGGAGATCAGCGGTTATGGAAATACAAAATGAATGGGCGGGGAAGATCCCCCGTTTTCGAACACATTAAGTTTGTGGGTTATCACTGCTGGATTGACGACCAAAGGTTGGGATTGTTCATTGTGGGCGAGCCTAATACTTTACAGATTGGCAATACCATCACTGGCAATTCGCTCCGGGTTACAGAAAAGATTGGCCGGGCTCTGCACCCTATGCCTGGCGAAAACCTGCTAACCTTTGTCCAAAAAAAAGACGCAATCCACTGGGTGATTAAATCCGTCAATCCCGATAATCTGGTGATGACTGACGTTATCGATACATTACCCGGTTCGGAAGACTTTTGCATTTTGAATGATGGAACGTTTCTTATGGGGCAGGGTAACGCACTCTTTAAATACAATGCTAAAACGGACATCGATTGGTCTAAAGTGGCGGATTTATCTGATTACGGGATTACATCAAATTTTAACCGGCTGACAGTAAGTGCCAACAACAAGAAGCTGGCTGTTGTGGTGATGGAATGATGCTTTTAACCTAAAATCTTATTTAAAATTTGCACGGTAATCAAATAAGTGGGTTTTACGCCATCCTGGCCCAGGCTGCCGGAGGCAAGGGTTTTACCAGTGATTAACGGATTATCGGAAGCATAGTAGGCATATCGTAATTTTACGGTTTTCTTGATGCTGTTCCTGATTTTGGAGGCCGACTGAATGGCCTTTTGGTAATGGGCGCCTTCCATTTCCAATCCTATGGCCTTCCAGGATGAATCAAGGAAGTATTCAAGCACATCCTTGTTTTGCAATGACGTGCCAAGAACAGTGACCATGGGCCCTTCAAATACCTGCAGGTTATGACCTTCAAAATCTTTACAAGAAAACTCGTTGTCAATAGGATAATTGTCGGCAGTACCTTCAAAAATGTGGGAGCTTGGCACCATGATATCGCTTTTTTTACCAGTCAATATACCGGCTTTACCCATTATTGAGATAGAATCTACTTTTAACGGATATGCTTTACCGTCTTTTTCAAAAGGTTTCAGCAATTCATCCATGGTCTCGAACGCCTGTTCACCAAAAGCATAATCCATCACCAGAATGATTGGCTGATGGTCCTTGATTTTAGTTTCATCAACCGAAAGCTCTTTAGGCAAAGATTTGAGATCAAGTTTGGCCATGTCTATGATTTGTACAGCCAGGTTTGTGCCCGACTGGTCAGGGATTTCGTACAGCCCGTTTTCCCTGGCATATTTTTTCACCTTTTCACGGGATTTTTCATTTTTCAAAATGCTAAGCTGGCGGGCAATGATTTCCAACTTGTCAGTTTTGAGGGTATTTCTTAGCACCTTATAACCATACAAGGTATTAATCACACTGTGTAAATTAGAACTAATAATATGTGCCGGCCGCTGCATCAAATCGTGTTCCCACAGATAGTTTTTAATGTTATCAGCCCAAAGCTCACCATAAACATGATGTCCGATCCTTTCTCTCAAGGTCGCTGAAAAATTGATCTCCCTGTCCCCCTTACCTTTTTCCTCATCAATAGCCAGCTTTCCTAACCAATAAATCGTGTGAAAAAGACTATGACGATTCTCGTTTTCATAAAAACTTTCACCTGCCCTGGCAGTTTCTTCGTATGTTCTTCCAATAACCGTACTCAGATAGGTATAAGCGATCTCTTTGTTAAATTCCTTGCCCTGATATTCACGTGTGATAGTTTCCTCCAGTTTTAACCACGCCTGGGTTTTCCCACCTTTTTGATCCAGGCTATGCAATTTAATTTTTTCGGCCTCTATGTAAAGAAAAGTCAGGTGGGTCAGAATATCATAAATATCACTTCTCCCGCGGGTTAGCTCTATGTACATTTGGTCCTTATCTATCCGGTAGCAGTTTCTTCGCCTCTTGAGGGGAACTATTGCCTGGAAATTGGTTTTGTCCAGGCCCTCTTTGGAAATCAATCTGATGAACCGGCATTCTTCAATCCCCTTGGGAAGCCGGTCAATAACATAAAGCAACCCATCCAATTCAACCCTTTCATTATCGGCAATCAGGCCATAAATCTCGGGCCTCAGGATTAATAATGCCTGCACCAATGATTCTCCGGAAATTCCAAGGGGTTTATAGCCACCTCTGATAAAAAGGTGGCGCATGATAATATATAATCTCTCAATAGCAGACCTTGACTCCTGGGCTCTGCTGCGTTGAATAGGTT
Source organism: Cytophagales bacterium (assembly GCA_022360015.1). GTDB lineage: Bacteria > Bacteroidota > Bacteroidia > Cytophagales > Cyclobacteriaceae > Agaribacillus. Next base: position 45,662 of record JAKSDQ010000260.1, on the reverse strand, counting down.
CGGTGTTCATAAATACTTCAATAGTGCTGTCCAATATTACAAAATCTTCCGGTCTCATCCGGGGCTAATCGGTGATTTTAATATTTTAATTATAAAATTAGGGGTTACCAAAACCAAGCTTTTTCATTAAAAACAACCCATTAGTAATAAGTTTTATAAACTTTAAAAGACAGTTAGCATGGATTCCCGGCTAACTGTTCTTTTTTTATAGCCAAACCTTACTTTTGGGTCCATTTATTTGCATAGAAAAGGTATATTGAATATTACATGATGTTACCTAATCGTTAAATTTGTGCCGTTCTGCCACCATTCCGCTTATCCCAATAAAATTTTGAAACCCGTATAATAACCCATCATTCTTACCGCGTTTTTGGTCGCTAGCAATTTGTCAACAATTTGAAACCTGGCATTTAACCCTTGAATGGCCCAAAATATTACGCCCAGGCCGTTTATGGCTGGCTATAAGTAACTATTAGATAATACAAACCTGTTTCAGGCAACCCGGAAGAAGCCTACATTTGCAGCAAATTTAAACTGAAACATTTAAACTAAAATTCAAAATGAAAAACACAATGAAGTTAGTCTTCCTGGTTATGATTTTATTTCCGGGATACCTCCTGGCAGGGGGAGTCGATGGGGTGGATCCTGCTAAGAGCAGTAAATTAGTAGCCAATCCCAGCCAACCGGTAGTTAAACTGTTTTACCAGGGAGAAAAAAAAGGAAAAGTCACTATTCGCATTTTTGATGCCGAAAATGTATTGGTTCACACCGACAAAATCTATAACAAAAACGGGTTTGTGCGGCCTTATAATTTCAAAGAACTGGTTGCAGGAAAATACAGGTTTGAAATAACCGATTGTGAAGGCATGGCAGAAAAAGTTTTAGAGTACAAACTGCAAACGCCCACTGAAAACAAAATTATCAGGGCAAGGCTGAATCCTGTGGAAAAGAATGAAAATAAACTGAAACTAGACGTGCTGGGTGTAATTAACGAAGCCGTGTTTGTCAGAATTTTCAACGATAATAAAAATGAAATATTTTCTGAAACCATCGATATTCAACAGAGTTTCAGTCGTGTCTACAACCTGGAAAATTTAAGAGACCGTCGGGTATCTTTTGAGGTTTCCACTGAAGAAAAATTGTTGCTTAAGCAATAGTTCATTGCAAAAAGGTTTTGATACCGGCTTTTTGGGAAAAGCCGGTATCTTATCTCAAACCTCAAAACCAACCAACCTAGCGTGCGAACTCCTGCTCAAATAACTCATTGATGTAATACGCTCTTGTATTGACATGGTAGTTATCGAAGCAATCACCCACACCACTTCTCATAATACTTACACAAACGCCATTTGAAAAAGCACTTTCGAGGTGACCACGATTCAAATAACAGTGGCCCAGTTCATGAAACACAATAAACTCTTTGAACCGGTCAGAAGACCTTCTCCAAAAAGAAGCATCTATAGTAACTAACCTGGGGTTTCTGAATCGGCCATAAGAACACTGGCCCGCTACATGCTGTTCATCAATTTCTTCTATCACCCCTTCGATCTCTGCCGTAGCCAAATCCACCGAAATGCCTCTTGCTGCCGCTTCCTCCTGAAACCTTTCAAAGTATGGAACCAGTTCCTCATCTACATTAGCCAAGGTAACCGGTTCCATTACCTCCTCTACATCATCGTCACTACAACTCAAAAAAAATAAAGTTATAAACAAGAATATTATACCATTCCGGCTTCTACACATTTTATTGCTATTCATCACCATTTTATTAAAAACACAAAAAAGAATTATGTAGAATTTTTACATACCGGAAATTGTTTGTTAAATAATACAAACCAAAACACAATCACCCTCAATTTTTTTAGAGAATTTATTAAAAAAGATAAAAAATTTGTATCATTGGTGTGATTTTTGCTTATAATAAGATGTTAGTATCCCATTCTTTTAACCTCCGGATTTACTTTTTCCTGTTTTTGATGCTTTTAATTCCATCCTGCCAAATGCCAAACCAGGATAAAAATGACGAGGGAAAAATCAAAATAGCATGCGTTGGTGACAGCATTACCTACGGTATGGGTATCAAAAACAGGGATGAAAATGCTTACCCAGCCCAACTGAGTAAAATCCTGGGAGAAAAGTACGAAGTAAAAAACTTCGGTGTATCAGGGCGTACTCTTCTGAAAACAGGCGATTTTCCATATTGGGTTGAATCGGCATATATGAAAGCCATCCGTTACAACCCCGACATTGTCGTGATCGAACTGGGAACCAATGACTCCAAGTTTCATAACTGGACACACAAGGATCAGTTTGTCCGTGATTATACGGAAATGATCAATTCGTTTAAAAACCTGCCTGCACGGCCAAAGGTTTACATATGTTTTCCGTCGCCCCTGTATTTTGCCGGCAAAGATATCAATGATACGGTGATCACCAGACAGGTAATCCCAAAAATCGACAGTGTTGGTAAGGATTTGTCCATCCCTGTGATAGACCTTTACCGTCCCTTGTCTAACCAACCACAACATTTTCCTGACGGCATCCACCCAAATGCCCATGGTGCCAAGATCATCGCCCGAACCGTGGCTCAGTTTATCGCTGGCTCTTGATTTTAAAAGCGTCATGGGGCTGTCCGGTAAGTATTATGTTTCGACTTGTAATCAAGTTTTATTTGCTTTTGGCGATAGGAACACCCCCCTGCCCTTCGCAAAGGCGAAGTCAGTTTTGAGTGTCCAATCAACCACTGTCGCTCTATGAAGTTGCTGACTTTCCTGTTTACTTCGGAGGGCGCATCATCAGATTTCTGAACTTGCTTTCATAGGCACGCTTCTTGCTAAAAATCCAAATGGTGCCGATAATAAAGGGAAGAAACCAAAACAAAACCCTGCTGACCACATTAGCCTCTGATTCGATAATTTTAAAGGTCATCAGGAAGTCCCTTAAATCATCAATAAAAAGGGTAACAGAGGCAATTAAAAGAAATAAAAACGAATATAACATAAAAGTATAATGCCAAACCACCCAAACTTTGATGTATTTGCGAAAAACCAGGGGATAAACGGCAACAGGGATAAATAAAAGACTCAGGATGATAAACATCTTGTATGCACCGATTCCTGGCCGTGGATCCCGGAACAGAAAGGTAGTAATCCCCAATAATATCAGGCTGATGATATAAATCCTTCCCCAAAGCCGATGTTTTCTTGTCCCCTTATTCTTATAACAAATGATGAATCCTGCCAGGATGGCAAAAAGTCCAATCGTGGTATGAATAGCATCCATAAACAAATATGCAATAAATCTATTTATTTCCCTTTAATAATTCCAATTACCCTATGCATTATTAAATTAAACAAATATTCTTTTTCCCAAAAATTTTAACGAATATGAAAAATGCCGGCAGCAACTCAGTCAGAGCATTCAGGCAACAATGAAAATCATTCAGCCACCATTTATTCGTACAGGTCATTATTATCAAGTTTACATAATTCTGTAAAAAACCCGGCAATTTTTTTGGCTACTTCCTGAAAATAGGCTTTGCCCTTTGTTTCATTAGCATTTGAAGGGTTGCCTATTCCTGTATCCCTGGTTACCTGCGACCATGACCTTTCAGCCCATGCCCAGCCTTCCTGCATAGCGCTTATTTTAAAACGTTTTGCCTTACCATCACCCGCTTCGCTCAATGGAAGCACAATTTCAGGTGCAAAATGCATCATCAAACTGGTTTCCATCTCGCCAGCATGGTCTCCCAAATCCTCAAAATATCCGTTTCCGTCCACCACTTTAAACCAGGAGAGGGATGCTATAAATAAATCCGGGAAAAACTGACCGGTTTCTCTCACCATCTGCTTAAAATCGTTACCGCCATGGCCGTTCATAATCACCAACTTGGGTATTTTGCTTCTCTGAATGGTAGCTGCAATGTCCTTGATAATAGCCAATTGGGTGGTAGGATTGAGATTGAGGTTAAGTTTGATATCCAGTTGCCCCGTATTGACACCAAACGGCACAGTAGGCAAAACGATGACTTTCGCCCCGGCTTCCCAGGCCATCCGTGCCGATTCTGCTGCGATGAAGTCACATTGTATATTATCAGTAGCGTAGGGCAGGTGATAATTGTGGGCTTCGGTGGCGCCCCAAGGTAATACGGCTAACTGGTAGTCTTCGGATTTAACGGTTTTCCAATTTGTTTCTGATAAAATGTAGGGCCTTGGCATAAAATTCAGCATTAAAAATTTAACAGTGATTTTGTATATTCCTAGCCTATTTGGTTTTGAATGCCAAACAGTAAGCCGGATTGTATGACAACCCTAAAAATCAAACTTCCCGAGATCTTCAACTACCAGGAATGTCTGAGTTTCCTACACCGGGGATTTGACGATTGTCTGCATCAAATTAACAAAAATACAATCATCAAAGCACTTAATATTGAGAATAATATTTCGCTTGTTTCGATTACTTATAACCAGGGTATTTTACAGGTGAGCCTACTGTGGGGGGATTCATCTCCAAACCATCAAGCTTTGATCAAATCTTATATTAACCGGTGGTTTGACCTGCAAACGGACTTGAAGGCATTTTATGATATGGGCGCAAGAGATCCTATCTTAAAGCCCCTGATAGACAAATATTGGGGGTTACGCCTGATTGGTATTGAAGATTTATTTGAAGCATTGAGCTGGGCGATCATCGGACAGCAGATCAACCTTGGTTTTGCCTATAAAACAAAAAGGGCACTTGTGGAGAAATATGGTAAATATGTTGACTATAATGGTGTGCCATACTACCTGTTCCCCACTCCTGAAATCATCAGTAATTGTACCGTTGACGCATTGAAAAAGCTACAGTTTTCAAGGAACAAAGCTACCTACATAATCGCGTTGGCACAAAGCTTTATACAGGGTGTTATTTCCAAAGAACAGTTGCTGGCTTCAGGAAAAGGAAACAGCGAAGAGGTTGTATCACAGCTAACAAAACTCAAAGGCATAGGTACCTGGACCGCCAATTATGCCATGATGAAATGTCTTAAAATCCCGTCGGCCTTTCCCATACAGGATGTGGGCTTGCACAATGCTTTGAAGCAGCAGCTAGACCTGGATCAAAAGCCATCTACCGATAAGATCCTAGAACTTTCACAAGGTTGGAAAAACTGGGAAAGTTACGCGACCGTTTATCTGTGGCGATCGCTTGTATAATCAGCTAATCTGCGGTATTTGGTTGGCTAAATTTAAAAACTTTAACCATTTCAGGGGCTGCCCGATAAGTATTACGTTTCGACCTGCAACTAAATTTTATTTGCTTCAACGACCGGCACACACTCCTGCCTTCCTCAAGGAGGGTGTAAGGTTTGACTACACCTCAACTGACGGTAATCGCCATGGATAAAAACTCTCCCCTTGAGGGAGGCGCGGAGGTGTCAACAAACGCTGAGCCCAATAAAATTCGCCGTTTCTTGACTCAATCAAACTTATCGGATAGCCCCGGTCATTAGTTTTTTACAGGCCCGGAGCATTGGTATACCGATTTTTATGGCTTCTTTTGCTGCATCCTGGCCCAATTATCGCGTAGCCCAACCGTTTTGTTAAAAATGAGTTTTTCGGGGGCGGAGTCAGGATCCACGTTGAAATAGCCTTGTCTCTCGAATTGAAAATGCTCCAAAACCGAGGCCGACCTTAAACCCGGCTCAACCTTACTGCCTGTTAAAATTTCCAGCGAATCGGGATTGATAAATGCTTTAAAGTCCTTTTCCTTATCGCCTTCCGGATCTTCCACTGAAAACAAACGATCATACAACCGCAGTTCAGCATCCACGGCATGAGCGGCAGCAACCCAGCTCAAAGTGCCTTTTACTTTTTTACCACTGGTATCCGCTCCGCTTTTGGTGTCGGGGTCATAGGAGCAATAAACAGTTGTAATTTCACCGGTTGCCGGGTCTTTGTCATAACTTTCACACTTGATTATGTAGGCGTATTTTAGCCGTACCTCCCTGCCAGGTCCCAACCTGAAAAACTTTTTGGGAGGGTCCTCCATGAAGTCGTTTTTTTCTATGTAAACCTCCCTGGCAAAAGGTATTTCACGGGTCCCGGCGTTTTCATCTTCCGGGTTGTTGATGGCGGTGCACATGGCAACTTCCCCTTCGGGGAAATTGGTTATTATAACTTTCAGCGGCCTCAGCACGCCCATTACTCTGCGCGCCACCTTGTTGAGATCATTTCTTATGTTATGTTCCAGCAATGCCATATCGACCACACCATCCCTTCTTGCAACACCAATCGTATCACAAAAGTTTTTAATCGACCCGGGGGTGTAACCTCTCCTTCTCATGCCTGAAAGTGTGGGCATTCTGGGGTCATCCCACCCACTTACGTAACCTTCCTCCACCAGTTGCCGGAGTTTTCTTTTGGAAAGTACGGTATAAGCCAGATTCAACCGGGCAAATTCCCTTTGCTTGGAGGGAAAAATTCCCAATGTTTTTATGTACCAGTCATACAGGGGCCGGTGTACTTTAAACTCTAATGTGCAGAGTGAATGGGTGATCTCCTCCAACGCATCGGACTGCCCATGAGCCCAGTCATAGGTTGGATAAATACACCATTGATTGCCGGTTCTCGGATGTTCGGCAAACTTGATCCTGTACATTACCGGGTCTCGCAGATAAGTATGGGGGGAGGCCATATCGATTTTAGCCCTGAGCACGATCGCACCTTCATCATATTTGCCATTTTTCATTTTCTCAAACAGTTGCAGATTTTCCGCTACCGGTCTGTCACGGAAAGGACTCTCACGGCCTGGTTCCGTAGGTGTGCCCCGGCTGGCGGCAATTTCTTCTGCCGTTTGATCATCCACATAGGCTTTGCCCTCTTTAATAAGCTGAATGGCAAATTCGTACAGGTTGTGAAAATAATCAGAAGCGTAGTATTCCCTGTCATCCCAATTAAAACCCAGCCATTGAATATCTTTTTTTATAGCGTCAATGTATTCCTGCTCTTCCTTTTCCGGGTTGGTATCATCAAATCTAAGGTTACACAATCCATTGTATTTCTCCGCTATGCCAAAGTTCAGACAAATGGATTTTGCGTGTCCAATATGCAGGAATCCATTAGGTTCCGGAGGAAACCTGGTATGTACCCGGCCCTCGTTTTTACCTTTTTTTAAATCTTCTTCTATGATTTCTTCTATAAAATTCAAAGAAGGTTTCACTGCTACATGTTCACTCATTGACTATACGCCTGTTTGTTTATGCAAAGATAGAGGAAGGATTCGGATTTAAAATATAGTAGCAAAAGAATAGTTGTTCAATAGCCAGGTCGCCGTTTCCAAAGACCCATGCTAACATTGTACCTGCTAAAGCCACTAAAGCCTTATGCAAACACGGTCAATATAAGAAGTATCGCATACCCCTTCCCTAAAGCTGCGGCGTACAAATGGGTTAGCACTAGAAAGTGGCAAGGCATTTCTTTTTGGGGGTATTATTTACTTTGATGGCTTTCAGGTAATCGTTGTTATTGGCGGCTAGAATGACAACACCGTGGGGGGTTTGAATCCTGGCCAGATCTTTGGTATTATGCTTTAAGTAAAAACCGCTTTCCGAAAAGGGTACTGCCCGGAAATTGCCTTTGCCATCTCCTGCCAGAAATTTGCCATAACTTGCATCATTGCGGGTAGTTTCTACCTCAGCACCGTAAAGGTTTCCGGCTACCAGAATATCGAGATGCCCATCCTGGTTAAAGTCTTCCGTAAGCATACCATTTACACAGGATACCTGGGCCTGATTAGGCAGCTTCCGAAATTCAAAAATACCGTTACCCTTGTTTTCGATATAGCTGCTGGCAAAGGTTGTGGCCTGATAGTGCAACGAGGCTTCAAGATCTTGCATGCTATAGACATCCACCAGTGAAGCTTCAGCAAATGAGTTATAGTCCTGGTATTTAACCTTAATGTTCGGTATTTGCTCTGCCGAGCACTGTCTGCCCCTTACCGGATATTGAATTCCATTATTGTAATACCCCAAAACGATATCAAGACGCCCGTTTTTATCATAGTCGTAAGCATATACATCAAAAGACTCTTCCTCGCTGGCCTGATATTTATAGTTCAACCCCAGGTTACCTGCCACAAAATCCATATCTCCATCCTTATCAAAATCCCCGGCTACAATACTGTACCACCACCCGGTAAATTTTTCCAAACCAAAATCGCCGGTTTTGTTCACAAAACTTTTTCCGGTATTTTTCAAAAAAGTCACAGGCATCCACTCCCCTGTTAAAACAAGGTCCAGCCTGTCATCCTGATCAAAATCGACCCATATGGCATCGGTTACTAATCCGGCTTCGACCAGATCAGGTGCAATATCTTCCGTAACATCAGCAAATCTAACTTCGCCGTTTTCAAGCCCGTCATTGCGCAGCATGTAGCTTTTGGCCGGTAAGGGATAAGATCCGGGAACTATCCTGCCACCGACAAACAGGTCCAAATCCCCATCGTTGTCATAGTCTGCGGCTTTGATCCTGGAGCCGCTTGTTAACATCTCCGGCAAGGCGTAAAGCGCCTTTTTAAAGTTCCCTTTACCGTCATTGATATATAATCTGTCCTGTAATCCCCGGGTCCCTTCACTGCGTTCGTTGCCACCACTTACTACATACAGATCCGGGTCTCCATCGCCATCTGCATCAAAAAATGTCGCGCCTATGTCTTCATGACCGCGATCATCCTGCCAGACGTCAGATTTTGAAATGCTGAAAGTCCCCTCCTCATTTTGCAAATACAGGGCTCCGGCACTACCCAGGGCCCCTCCTACGTAGAAATCTTCGAGTTGGTCCCCATTGACATCACCCACAGCCAGACCGGGGCCACTTTGGGAATAAACATGAGGAAGTAAAACCTCATACTGGAAATCATTGTAATTGTTTTCCCGGTGCAGATGGTCAATATTCGAATCCCTGGTGGCATCGGCAAACAGTACTTCATTTTCTGCTAAAAGCGGCTGACTATACGCACTATCATGGGCATCCCGGTAATCGATTGTTAAGACCTGATTGGTCTTGACTTTGTTCAAAGTCTGGATTTTCCCGTCTATCCAGGTAATCTCTACTGCTGCTACCACATGCTCCTGCCCCACACCAAAGTGAATAACTGGCTCTACAGATGATTGAAAACCCCTGGTTAATGTATGATGCTGAAATTGTATTTCGCCTTTGTTTTTAATCAGGATTTTTGTCCCTAAACCCAGAGGATTTTTTTCACTTCCATACAGCTTAAACCTGAGATAATTTCCGAGCTTAAGATCAACGGTTTTATTCTGAAATATGAGGGAAGGCTCATCGATATTATTGATGACAATGTCGAGGTCACCGTCATTATCCAGGTCGGCATAGGCCGCACCGTTTGAAAAGCCTTCGTGACTCAGTCCCCACTCTTTGATGATATTGTTGAAAGTTAAATCCTTATTGTTCCTGAAAGCATAGTTATCAACCTTTTCCGAGGGAATATTCAGGCTTAAATCCAGAAAATCAAAGCTTTCCCTGGTTTTACGGCTGGCTTTGTCAATTTTGGTAAAATAGTCTTTGTTATTAATGTCTTTTCTGGTACCGTTGGTGATAAAAATATCCTTCCAGCCGTCATTATCCAGGTCGGCAAATAAGCCTGCCCAACTCCAGTCTGTGGATGAAGTTCCGGTCATCCGGGCAATATCACTAAAATGGGGAAGGCCATCTGCCGTGATACCGTTATTGAGTTGCAGGGTGTTTTGCATGTATTGGTAATGCATGCCCAGGTTCACAATCTCATAGAAACCAGCAGGGTTCATGCTGGCCATATTGGCCTTATTTCTACGGTTATCCTCAGGGGTCATATCCATTTGTATGATATCCAGCAAACCGTCATTGTTGAAATCACCTGCATCTGTTCCCATGCCAAAAAATGCCGTATGCTGGGTGGTTGCTTTGATCTTGTCACTAAATGTGCCATCACCATTGTTAAAATAAAAATGATCGGGAGAAGCAAAGTCGTTGGAAACGTAGATGTCCTCCCAGCCATCGTTATTGAAATCGCCCACACTGACATTCAGTGACAAACCAAAATTCAGCAAACCCGCCTCTTTGGTGACATCTTCAAAAGTTCCGTCCCCATTGTTGCTGTAAAGCTTGTCGGAGTGTTCCGGGTCCTTTTTATCCATCTTAAATTTGTAGGCCATATTCATCGTTTTGAAACTGGTGTAAGGATAGTTGGCTACATACAAATCCAAATCCCCATCCCTGTCATAGTCGAAAAAGCCCCCCTGTGTGGAATGCCCTTCATCTGCAATGCCACAGGCCTGAGCCTTTTCGGTAAATACCGGGACGCCATTTTCATTGAGGCCGTTGTTGAGGTAAAGCATATTTTTTGTGGTGGCAAATTTTCCGGAAACGCAGACATAAATATCCAGCCAGCCATCCGCATTGACATCCGCCATGGTTACGCCGGTCACCCACCGGTCATCTCCCCCAACTTTTGCTTCACTGGTAATAGCTTCAAATTGAAGGTTGCCTCTGTTTAAATAGAGTTGGTTTTTCACCCGGTTTCCAGTGAAATATATATCCTGTAAACCGTCATTGTTCACATCACCCACCGCTATGCCACCTCCCATGTAGATGTAAGGGTAGGTAAAATAATTGATGATAGTGTCTTCTTCCAGGTAATTGGTAAAAGTGATGCCGCTTTCCTCGGGGGATAATTTGTTAAAAATGGATGTTACTGCCTTCCCGCTCTCTTGTTCAACATTTACGCCATCTTCGATACAGGAAGATATACACACAAAAAGCCCGATTGCCAAAATATTTAATACCTTTCTCATAGTTAATGGTTTGTCCAAGTGATAGTCGCACCATTAACAAAGAAACAAAATAATGGAGAAATTTTCTATTTATTTCCTCATATGCTGCATAATCTTGTAGTAAAACCGTTCCAATAAATGCATGTCTTCAGTGATAATTTCGGCATTCGCAGCCAACTCATCACGGTAATGTGTTTTTTTCCGGTAAAAGGATAAAAAGGAAATTTCCACAAAACCGCCTGTCCGGGGGCGGCCTTACCAAGATGGGTGGGGTATCACAATTTCAGCGAAGTATTGGCTAAATCAATAAAAAAATTTCACGGGCCAGGGTTTTGTTGGGATAAACAATTTAATACGGTAAAAACAATGCTGTTAATGGTTTTGGCGAAGTGAGTGAGGACGTAATTAGTCATAGTATGGCTTTGAGCCATGCTATGACTTCGGGAAAATTATGGCTACTGCCACAGGGCCATAAAAAACCCTGGCGTACTGCGCCAGGGTTTTTCTAAAATTCAGCTATATTGGAATAGGATTAAAACCCCTGGTTCTGGATTAAAATATTCTGCCCCTGGAGGTCAATCTCATCTTGTGGAATCGGTAAAAACTCATTTTTGCTAGCGGTAAAGGAGGCACCTGCGAATGGTGAGTTCAGCAACTGGTCTTCATGATCCAGGTAGGCATTCAATACTTCTCCGGCAATGCCCCATCGTACGAGATCATAAAACCGGTGGCCTTCACCGGAAAGTTCCAGTTTGCGTTCAAAGCGTACCGCCGTTCTTGCTTCTTCCTCAGAGGCGAAAGTAGTATATGCGCCAATCACATAGTTGGCCGCTTCCCCTTCATCATCATCAAGCATGAGCCGTGAAGAATCGGCCCTGGCACGAATCCTATTGACATATTCAAGGGCTTTGTCCAGGGTACCTGCCTCTATCTCGGCCTCAGCGGCCATAAGAAGTACATCTGCAAAACGAATAATGTTATAGTTGACAGCAGTATAACCCGGAGTCCAGTCACTGGCATCATTTTCTGAACCTGAACCTTCAAGATAATAAATAAACTTTTTAGGAGAATAAGGGCCCCCATAAGGCTGGTCCCGTATCCAATCGAAACCGGGATGAGGCCCCCAATCCAGGTAAGGGATACCTCTTCGGCCAATAGAGTGGTCTATTCTCGGGTCGAGATTGCCCGTGTCCGGAGAAAAAGGATCACTGCTTTGTAAGCCCATATCTGTCACCAGTGCATTAGCCGGATCATTGTAAGAGTTATCCAATAAAGGTAATCCATTAGCATCGGTACGGAAAGAATTAGCCAGATCAAAACTCGGCTGGAAAAATCCACAGCAACCTCCTGGCCTTGCAGGCCCCGCAGTACCATGAGGAAAGTTTAACACCATGCCGGGATTGGCATTTTGAACACTGCCGGTTCCGGCCGCAGCCTGGGAGGCAAAGACAGTTTCTGCGTTGTTGTCGTTAGTAGATCTAAAGACGTTGGCATAGTTTTCAACCAGGTCATATTTCTCGCCATCAGAATTGACACCGTCCTCGATCACCTGGTCAAATATAGCCTTGGCTTCAGGGAATTTTCCCTGAAATAAATAAGCTTTTCCAAGATAAGCGGCGGCAGCCCATTTATTGGCACGTCCAATATCTACCTGCTCTTCAGGCAGATTATCGAAGGCAGCCTGAAAATCTGCCTCTATAAAGGGCCAGATGTCCACGTTATTGCTGACGGGCGTAACCTCATCCCAACTCTCGTCCACATAAGGCACATTGTCAAAATTTTTCTTGAGATCAAAGTAGTAATGGCCTCTCAAAAACCTGGCTTCTGCTTCTATTCTGGTCTTTACTTCTTCTGTCACAACAGGCTGAGCATTCGCTACCAGTCGTATAGTAACATTGGATCGTGCTATACCTTCATAAGTCGATGTATATTTTTGCAATACAGATATGTTATTTGTTTGCGGATCAAAAGCCTGCACTTCATTCATCTGCGATTGATCTCCGGCATTGGAACCCTTATTGGCTTCCCCTCCCAGAATACTTCCCCAAAACCAGTTACTGGCATCGGAATAAAATCCTGATCGGCCTAAAAGCATACTGTAGGCAGCAATCAATGAAACTTCCAAACCGGCCGGGCTGGTAAGTTGCTCTTCCTGAAGCGAGCCAGTAGGTGCTACGTCCAAAAAGGATTCTTGACAAGCCATCACAATTACCATCGATATCAACAAGGTTAAAGCGATTATTTTCGTTATTTTCATAATCTTAATTATTTATTTCAAATACTTGAAAGTCTTCATATACAGTTAAATATTGAATAAAGTCAAACCCATTAGAAGGCCACATTTACACCCATGGTATAGGTTCTGGTAATCGGAACATTACCTAAATCAACCCCGAAATTGGTATCGGCATTACCCCCAACTGCCGGGTCCAGCCCGTCGTAACCGGAAATGGTAAAGAGGTTATTGACACTACCGAATACCTTGAATTTTTCCATGCCCAGTCTGTCTAAAAAGGGCTGAGGAAGGTTATAGGATAAAGTCACATTTTGCATACGGAAGAACGATCCATCTTCCACATAAAAAGAATTAGATTGTGTATTCGTGCTGAAATTTGAAATATTTTCAAATATAGGGATCTCCCCGGAACGGTTTTCAAAAGTCCAGGAGTCCTTTACCCGTTCGCTAATAGCAGCTCCCGGAAAAAGCGGATAGAAATCTGTAAACAATTTGGAAATATTGTAAATTTCATTGCCTATCGAAGCAAAAGAATACATCTCTAACTCAAATCTTTTGTAATTGAGTTTGATAGTCATTCCTCCTGTAAAATCCGGCACGGGATTACCCAATGTTGTACGGTCATTTATATCGATTACGCCATCATTATTGAGGTCGGCAAAACGGAAACGTCCGGGGGCCGCGCCATCCTGAGTAGGGGCATTATTCACTTCCTCCTGATCCCTGAATAGTCCCACTACCTCGTATCCGAAAAAAGCAGATAATGGTTGTCCTACCTGATTTAATATGGGGGTTATACCCCGGTAGTTTACACTGCGGCCGGGAAGATTTTCTATATTATCTGCCAATGCCACAATTTCATTTCTAAGAAAACTACCGTTCAGTGTAACTTGATAATCCAGTTCACTGATCTTGCCCTTGTTAACGATTTTAAGGTCTATACCTTTGTTTTGCATTTCACCGACATTCACAAAGGGAGCATCGGCAAAATCACCGGTCTGTACGGTCAGTGGTAACCTAAACAACAGGTCTTCGGTGTTTTTTAGCCAGAAGTCTACAATCAAATCCAATTTTCCGTCAAACAAAAGTGCATCGAACCCGATATTGGTAGTAATTGCCTTTTCCCATTGAGCGGAAGGGTTGCCAAACCTTTGCCGGTAAAAACCCTGGGCTGCCCCGGAATTGCTTCCGGTAATATCATAGGTCGATTGAGGAATACCCGTGGTGAAAAGCCAGAACTGGTTATCCGGATCAACATTGTTGGAATTACCGATAATCCCATATCCGGCCCTGATTTTCAGGTCATCGATCCAGGTCAGGCCATCCATGAAGCTTTCGGATGAAATACGCCATGCTGCTGAAAAAGCAGGGAAAGTTCCCCAACGATTATCCCTGCCAAAGCGGGAAGAACCGTCTCGGCGTATCACGAAAGAAGCAAGATATTTATCTTGAAAATCATAATTTAACCTTCCAAAATAAGAGGAGAAGTTAACGCCATTCTCATTAAAACCATTGATGATAGGTAAATTGACTGTCGACAAGGTGACAAAATCCGGATCTTGAGAAAGCGGGTTAATACCAGACGCTAAAATCTCACTCCTCGAACCTTGATTTAGCGCTTCCTGGCCTAATAATACATCTAATCCGTGATCTCCAAATACCTTTTTATAATTAATGGTATTGGTCCATACCCACGAAGTTTCATAGAATGAATTTTGATTGAACCCAAATGCGGAGTTGTTTTCAGAGTTTTCATATTGACGCCGGATAAAGGCTCTTTCGTGTTGCGAAAACCAGCGCCCACCAAAACTGGTGCGAAGTATCAAATTCTCAATGGGCTCTACTTCGAGGTAAACATTTCCAAATGCCTCAGCCCAGAATAGCTCATCATTCTCCTGACCGTCCAGGTTAGCCACTGGATTTCGTGGATTGTTAAAGCCAGGGGCCGTAGTGCCGGCGTATCCGCCGAACTCATCAAAAACGGGAATGATGGGTGACATTCTGGAGGCGTCAAGAATCACATTTTCTTCACCTGAAGCACCGGATCCCCCGCTAGCCCCAAGTAAAATAGGGTTAGAACGATAAGTACCCTGGATATTTTCACCAATACGTACTTTACCGGGTATTACGTCAAATTCCGAATTAATGCGAACCGAATACCTGCGTAATCTCTGATGAAGTAAAATACCTTCCTGATCCAGCACACCTAATCCCATATAAAACCGGCTGTTTTCACCACCACCTGCAACACCGATATTATGTCTTTGGACAAATGCGTTGCGGGTAATGGCATCGTACCAATCCGTACCTTCCCGATTGGCCCTGATAACCTGATAAATGGAGCCGGCATCGGGGTCGATGTTATATCTTTCTGCTTCCGCTCCAAGGTCAAGAGATCCAACTACACCTGATTGTGACCCCACCAACAGGAAATCAGGTATTATCGGCTCCGGTCCGGTACCATATTGAGGATGATTGAACTCGGGGGTTGCGTTGTTTTGAATAGCAGCATTCCTAATGGCGTTCCAGGTCCACGTAGCCTGTTCCTGTGGATTTAATATGGGAGGTCCCTCTCCCGGATCGGTAAAGCCTACCATACCATCATAAGTTACTTTTAACGGTTGTTTGCCTTTCTTACCCCTTTTGGTTGTATAAACAATTACACCACCTGCTGCGCGGGCCCCATAAATAGAAGCGGCAGTGGCGTCTTTCAAAACGGTAGTAGATTCAATGTCCTCCGGGGCAAGGAATTCTGTGGATTGTACGGGAACACCATCAACGATGTAAAGTGGTTCATTGCCACCCAAAGCCCCGAAACCTCTTACACGCACTATACTCGTTGTACCCGGTTGGCCACTCGTAATAACGGTTACCCCGGCTACACGCCCTTGCAACTGCTGCTCTATGTTTCCAACGGGTGCCACCTGAAGTGCCCTTGAGTCAACAGTCGACACCGATCCCGTGGTTTCCCTCCGGTCATCCACGGAATACCCTGTCACAACCACTTCCGAAAGCGATTGAAAATCAAAACCAAGACTTACATCGATGATCGATTGAGCACTGACAGTGATTTCCTGTGTAGAATAGCCGACAAACGAAAACACAAGTATATCTTCATCAGAATTTACATTAATCGAGTAATTCCCATTGGCGTCGGTAATAACGCCGACAGTCGTGCCCTTGATCAATACATTAACACCTGGCAATCCCTCATTGCTTTCTGCATCCGTAACTTTACCCTTCACAACCCTATTCTGAGTATAAGCGGTCGAACAGAAGAACATAAAAAGTACAACAAGCGTCGCCTTTCCCAAGAAATGGTAAACTTTATTTTTCATAAGAAAGTTTAGTTAAAAATTTAGTTAAATAATTTTATTCCAATACAAGCAAACAATTTCAATGACAATCATTGAAATAACGAATTTTATCCCCCACCGTCATCCCCCAAGAATCAGGTGAGAAGACCAGCAAAAGCTGTGTCAAAAAAATCAAGTGAAATGTTAGACAAGAAAGTAGTGATAGTAGTTTTTTCCCATAGTTACATTAGAGTTTAAATTAAACATGAATTTGCATTAGTATATGTAATATAATAATATTTTTAAATTTTTAAAAGGACTGGTGTATTGTGTAGTGTTATTGCCAAATCTTAAAATAAGTGATTGTTTTTGCTCAAATATCAAAAAAATTCTTTTCGCTGTATTCAACTATATAACTGTTAATTTTCTTGTGATAACACTTCCAAAAGTTGGTGAAAATAACTGAACCGGAACCATGGGAAATCTCACAATAACGGGGGGTAAATGTTACATTACCCCCTGATATGCGTTATTTATGGCAAATGTTGCCGGATTTTGGTCTTTATATAAAAATCCCTTGTTTATGGCTGGTTATACTTTATACATTTTTTTATTTAATTTCCGCCAATGACAGAGATTATTATAGGGGTAGACATTGGTACCGGCAGCACCAAGGCCATTGCCTTCGATATCAAAAGTACTACTATATTAGACAGTGTTCATCAATGCTACCCTACTGATTATCATGGTAACCAACATGAACAGGACCCTTTATCGGTCTACCATGCTTTTAAAAAAGCCTGCCGAACGCTAACCACCAGACTTCCCCCCCACAAGCTGGCAGCCATAGTTTTTAGTAGCGCTCTCCACAGTCTTCTGGCGGTAGATAAGATGGGCAATCCTTTAACACCATGTATTATTTGGTCCGATAGCCGCAGCAATAAACAGGCCGGGATCATCAGGGCAAACCAAAAGGCTGATGAGATTTACCGGCAGACGGGTACCCCGATTCACCCGATGTCACCTTTATGCAAAATTGCCCATATCAGACAAACGCTACCTGAGATCTTCAGAAAAACCCATAAATTCATTTCTATAAAAGCATACATCCTGCATAAGTTGGGACATGAGTTTTTGGTGGACCATTCACTGGCCTCGGCGACAGGCCTTTTTGATATTGAAAAATTACAGTGGCATGATTATGCCCTGGAAACAGCCGGTACCAGCCCGGAGCATTTATCCCACCCGGTGCCTACCACTCACCTGTTAAAAGTTAAAACCAATGAAGAAACAAGGAGCCTTGGCATCAGTGAAGGTACGCCAATAATCATTGGAGGTGGGGATGGCCCTATGGCCAACCTGGGTTCCTTAACCTTAGAGAAGAACCAGGGCTGCCTTACACTGGGCACCAGCGGTGCGGTCAGAGTTACTTCCGAAAAAATTTTAAAAGACCCTTCCAAAAGGATATTTAACTATATCATCGATCATCAATTATATGCTGCCGGCGGGGCAGTGAACAATGGAGGTATTGTGTTGAATTGGCTGCAAACATTATTTATGAATCAAAGCAAAGATGGGAAAGACTATCATAAGCTGCTTGCCGAGGCAGCAGCGGTTAGCCCCGGATCGGAAGGGTTGATTTTTCTTCCTTGGATTTTGGGCGAAAGGGCTCCTGTATGGGATACCGAAGTCAAAGGTATTTATTATGGTATTTCCCTTCACCACCAGCCCCAACACTTCATGCGCTCCGGCCTGGAAGGCATTGGCTTTAACCTTTTGAATATTGCGAAAATCATTCAGCAACTTTCGGGCAAGATTGAGAAAATCAACTTTAACGGCGGACTTGCACGGTCAGAGTTTTTCTGTCAAATGCTGGCTGATATTTTTGGTGTGGAAATCAATGTGATTCCCCAGGTAGATCTTTCTGCCTATGGGGCGATAGTACTGGCCCTAAAAGCTTTGGGTTATATTAATAATTTTGATCAGGCTCCTGAATTGAATAAGCAACTCTTGGTCTTTTATCCGAACCCTGAGCACGCTGAAATCTATCAGAAAAACTTTGAGGGTTTTATGGAGTTGCTTGCATTCAACAGTGCGGGTAGTGGCACCTAAAATATTGAATTCCGGATTTTAGTCTAGTCTAAAAATAGTATTATATATATATATTAATCAGGTATTTATTATATATAAATTAAATAAAAAGTTTAATAATAGAGTTAGATGTACTTTGCCTCCCGGAGATCATTTTTTTTATTACAACAACTACTTTATAGGGCGCAAGTGTCTCGCGGCTGTTACACAACGCAAACAAAAACCTTTGTGTCTTGGTACCTTTGTGGTATCCCTTTTTTAAAACCACAAAGGCACCAAGACACAAAGAAATTATTCTAAGAGAAGCAATGGTTCAAGTCCACCCTTCCCCGGGGAGAAATATTGTTTCAAGCCCATCTTCCCGGGGAAGGATTAGGGGGAGGTAAAGTCCGATGATACTTCCTATGATGCTGTAAACAATTAGTAATTCCCGAGGTCGTAACTCAGAAATATTCCCCCGAAAAAATTCGCCGGCAGCCCGGGGTAAAAGTACCTGGGGGCATTGCCACCAAAGCTTCCGGCATTCACCAGGATCATAGAAGCATATTTCTCATCAAAAATATTGTTCACACCCGCATAAATATCAAGTGCCCACCGGCTTTGAATTGGCCTGCGATACCCGGCCTTAGCATTGGTCAGAAAGTAGGAAGAGGCGTAAATGGTATTTGCATCGTTCACAGGAGTGCGGTCGACATACTGGCTGTTGATGTGGACATAAACCCCGCCATTCATTTCATAGTCCAGTCCGAAGTTAACAATATTGTCAGGGTTGCCAGTAAGTTCATTGCCGGAAAAATCGCTTTCCCCATCTACAAAATCATCAAATCTGTAATCTGTTACAGACATATTGACAAATCCATCCAGGTGATGAAAAGGCTGGTCAATCAATGCGTATTTTAATTGCAGTTCCATACCATCATGGGTAGTTTTACCAGCGTTGATACCAATAAACTGGTCATCACCTACCCTTCTGGCCACCAGCAGGTTTCTTATTTTCATGGTGTACAGGGAAACATCGTAGCTAAGCCTATCGCCCATCATAGTTCCACGGCTTCCCAATTCAAAGTTATAGCCGCTTTCGGGTTTTATATCCGGATTGATCAGGCCATCAGGGGTAAGTGTTTCGGCAAGCGTGGGGGGTGAAAAGCCATGGCTGACATTAAAATAAACCGATCGATTCTCCCTTAGTTTGTGAAGAACAGCCAACCTCGGTGACAAAATAGTTTCAAACCGGTATTCCCCTGACTGATTAATATTGTCATCGGCGAATAAATCAGTTAGTTCGTAATGGGTTCTGTTGAAATTTAATCCCAGTGAAATGCTGGTGTTATCAAATACCTCGTAGTCCAGTTGTGAAAACACATTAAAGTAAAACCTCGTCTCACTGTTGTTACTCAATACCGAACCTGTGAGGTTGTTGTTATTTTCAAGCGTTTGCCAGTCATACCAATCTATAAAGTACTCTGCTCCCAGCACCCATTGTACCGGGCGATTCCCCGGTTTATGGTTGAAGGTGGTCTTTGTCCGGGCCCCGAGGGCCTGTGTCGACTCAGTCAGAATATTAAATGGCCTGCGTTCGAAAGCATTTCTGAAATTGGTGAAAAGGCTGGTTTCATTGCGCCAGCGTTCGTTGATAGCCATGTGATACGAAATACCCAGGTTCGATTTGTTGTAATCTTCAAATCCCATAGCCTGTTGCCAGGTAAACGCCGCCGCACGGGGGTTGGCGGTAAAGGTAGCACTATCGAGCGAACTGGGAATAAAAGCTTTGAGAGCTATAAAATTGCCAAATATATGAAGGGAGTTACCTTCATTGGTAAAAATCTTTGCCAATAAGGTAATTGACTCCCGGTCATATTCATTGTTTTCCCGGTAGCCGTCCTGGCGGGTTTTGTTGTAAATGAGGGCCAGGTTTTTGTTATCATCACCATGCAGCATTTTGGCAGTATACCGGTTAAGCCCGTATGATCCGGCTGAAAAACCAACCTCCGCAGATGTGTTTCTATATCTTGCGGCTGTGGTGGCCAGATTGATCGTGCCGCCCAGGCCGGCACCAAAGATGCTGGAGTTCGGACCTTTAATCACTTCTACCCTGTCAATGAGTTGCAAATCAATATCTTCAATGGTCGTTTCACCATCACCTGTGGTTAAGGGAATGTCATTAATATAGGCTTTGATTTTGTTGGTCGAAAAAAGTGATCTGGAACCTATGCCCCTGATGGTGATCCTGTTGGTGTTTAAAGCACCGGAATGCATATAAACTCCGGGGATCCTGTTCAGGCCCGGGGTGATTGCCAGGTCATTGTCCCTGCGAAGGTCTTTCGGGCTAATGATGGCCACAGCACCCGGTTCATCTACCAGTTTCCTGTCCAGGTTAGAACCTGCCACTATCACCTCACTCAATTGAACAATAGCAGGTGTCAGTTGAATATTGATAAAATTTAACCGGTCATCTAAAATCAACTGTAACTCCCTGTAGCCGACTCTTGAAATGAAAATTGTATCCCCGGCATATGATGAGGTCAGGACAAACCTTCCGAGATGGTCGGTGACAGTTCCCTGACCATTGTGTAGCATTATCGAGGCACCCCGTACAGGTACACCATGCACTGCATCCACGACCTTTCCGGAGACATTATTCTGGGCCTCAGCCACAAAACCCCACATCAGAAACAGGAAAAAATTCAAAAAACAGGTTTTACAGTTCATTGGAAATTTTCGAAAGATGTGTTTTTTTCGTTTTTTTTGTAAATTATCAAATGTTTTTTGTACAAACCTATAGAAAAATGACACTAAAAAGACGAACATTTTTAAAAAAATCAATGATGTACGGGGTTGGGATAGGTACATTGGGAAGCTTGAATCCCTTGACGTTAAGTGGCCAGCCTGGTGCAGCACCATTCTTTAAAATCTCCCTGGCCCAGTGGTCTTTACATAAAACTTTGTTCAACAAAAAATTGGATAACCTGGATTTTGCGGCTAAGACTAAAAACGACTTTGGGATTTCAGCAGTAGAGTATGTAAACCAGTTCTTTAAAGACAAAGCCAAAGACACCAAATATTTGGGAGAGATGAAAAAAAGGGCTACTGATAACGGTGTCAGGAGTCTACTCATTATGATAGACGGAGAAGGGTATCTGGGCAGCACGGATGAAAGCAAAAGAAAGCTGGCCGTAGAAAAGCATTATAAATGGGTCGAGGCTGCAAAATTTTTGGATTGCCACGCTATCAGGGTCAACGCCGCAGGTCAGGGTAGTGCCGAAGAGGTGGCAGCGGCGGCAGTCGATGGACTTGGAAGCCTTACCGAATTTGCCAAAGACTATAACATCAATGTAATTGTGGAAAACCATGGAGGTTATTCATCGAATGGAAGCTGGCTGGCCGGGGTGATCTCCAAAGTGAACATGCCAACATGTGGTACACTGCCTGATTTTGGAAACTTTTGCATAAAAAGAAAAGGGAGTCAATGCCTGGAAGAGTATGACCGCTACAAAGGTACTGAAGAACTAATGCCCTTTGCAAAAGGTGTAAGCGCCAAATCCAATGAGTTCGATGAAAATGGTAATGAAATCCTGACAGACTTCACCAAGATGATGAAAATTGTCAAGAAGGCTGGCTATACCGGCTATGTAGGCATAGAATATGAAGGCAATAAGATGAGTGAAGATGATGGCATAATGGCCACCAAAAGATTACTGGAACGAGTCGGAAAAACCCTCTAAACGTAAAACCGACACTTCCGTAGTGCCCGGAATACCGGGCATTTCTGTTACCATCGTTTTGTGTTACTATCGACAATCTAAAATTGATCTCGTATTGCTACCGGGGGCTATTGAATTTTTTTTCACAGTTCTTCTGCTTCCTCCTGCCTGTTGCAATTGATTGGGAATCCGGCCATTTGCCTTGTTGATAACCTTCTTCAGTGGCTATTATCCATAGCCTGGCTTCCTAAAGGCAGCAATTCGTTTTGCTGGCATTGAACAATTGAAGGCTCAGACTGTTTATTTGTCCTAATCCTAATTGTTGTGTCACCTCCAACTCAAAATATCACCAAAGGAAATTCAGTTGAAACAGATATTGTGCATTACTTAAAAACGAGGGATAAGAAAGCCCTTCAACTGATTTTCGAAAACTATGGCCCGGTTTTACTAAACATTATTTTGCGTATCGTAAAAGACAGACCTATGGCCCAGGACACACTCCAGGAAGTACTCATTAAAATATGGAAAAACGGACAGTCTTATAAGGTCGAAAATGGGAGTCTGTTTACCTGGCTTACCCGGGTTTGTAGAAACGCAGCAATTGACAAGACAAGAACCAAAGATTATAAGCTTAGCGAAAAATTCAACACCGCTATCGACCTCGTAAATATAGCAGAGCTTGCTGCACATGAGGAGGGAACCGAACAGCTTTATATGCGTCAAATGATCGATCAATTACCCTCAGTTCAGCAAAAATTAATAGATTTGGCCTATTTCCAGGGGTATACTCAAAAGGAAATTGCTAAATTCATGAAAATGCCACTTGGCACGGTAAAAACAAGAATCAGGTTGGCCATTAGAAATTTGAGATCAATTATTTGAAGTGAATTTAAAGGACTACATAGAATCAGGATTGCTTGAGTCCTATATGATGGGTGAATTAAGCGATGAGGAAATGAAGGAAGTAGACCGCCTGGCGGCCAGGCATCCGGTCATCGGGCAGGAACTGGAAAAAATAAGAAAAGGTATACTCACATACGCTGAGGCAACAGGTAATCGACCTCACCCTGATGTGCTCCGGGCGGCCTTGAAAACACTGCAAGATGATCAGGAAGATACACAAACCGGACTTTCAAAGCTTCAGGATACCTCTGAAAACAGGATAAAAAGGTTTCCGGTATGGTATGTAGCCGCCAGTGTTTTACTTTTGGTAAGCATCATTTTCAATCTGATCCTTTTTAGGAAACTCAGAGAGAACCGGGAGGAAATCCGATCATTGACGAATCAACGGACCCTATTGGCGGAGCAGGTTGAAACGGCCTCCCTGAAACTGGATGATGCCGAAACGAGAATAGCTCATTTCACTAACGAAGACAATATCCGGGTTCGCATGGAGGGATCGGAGATATCTCCCCGATCCTTTGCACATGTTTTTTGGAATAAAAAAACCAATGCCGTGTTTATCAGTGTTGATAACTTGCCTGAACCTCCCCACGGGCACCAGTACCAGCTCTGGGCCATAAAACCAGGGCAATCACCCATTGACGCCGGTATTTTTGATTATAATGAACAAATCCAGAAGTTGAAAGTCATCAAAGGAGATGTCATGGCTTTTGCGGTGACACTCGAAAAGGAAGGAGGAACCCCGCATGCTACGGTGGAAAAAACCTATGTCAAAGGTTTTTTGTAAAAAAAAACAACCCTGAAAATCCAAAACCCCCAGACAAGTCGTAATTAGGATGGATTGAATAATTATTAATCAAACATCTAAGCAAAATGAAAATTAAAAAATCAGGTATTGTATTTATCGGAGCTATGATAGCTGTATTCGCCTTCACCTCATCTGTAAAATCCCAATCCAAAGACATTGTTGACTTGGCGGCAGGGAATGACAATTTAAAAACGTTGGTGGCAGCGGTAAAAGCCGGTGGACTGGTAGACGTGTTGAAAAGTGATGGACCTTTTACCGTATTTGCCCCAACTGACCAGGCATTTGCTGCGTTGCCCGAGGGCACGCTCGAGTCGTTGCTTAAACCGGAAAACAAGGATCAGCTTGCTTCCATACTAAAGTATCACGTGGTCGCTGGCAAGGTAAAGTCTTCCGATTTGTCCAACGGTCAAAAAGCAGCCACGGTACAGGGTGAAAAAGTAGGCGTTTCCATTAAAAATGGTAAAGTAAAAATTGACGACGCACAGGTGGTCATGGCAGATGTTGAAGCTAAAAATGGCATAGTCCATGTGATAGATAAGGTGATTTTGCCGCCTTCAATGAATTGATTGTTTAGTTATTTGGTATAAAAGCCGGATGTATCAAAAGGGTCTTTATGAGACCCTTTTTTTATAGCCCTGGTTTTCCTCAAGGACATAAAATAAGGTGAAGTATGACACTTCACCTCAGATCAGATGATGATTAAACAATTGTCTAACCATCGTTTTGTGTTAAACTTTAATACCTCAAATTAACCCGGCTCCGGATTGTTACACGGGCAAAACGGGTGATTCAACCCATGACGCCTGTTTTCACCAGACTGTATCGAACTTTTCCGGTGTTACGTGAGCAGGCCAAATTTGGTGAAAAATAATAGTTCCGGACAAAGACAAATCTCCCTTTTGAGATGGGTAAATAGCACCGGGCACTGTCTGAAGGTTGCGTCAATTCCGATTTTGACGGGTTACTCTACCATTTGTTCCTCATTGTATTCGGAGGGATTGACCCCATACTGCCTTTTGAAGCAACTTCTGAAATATTGAAGATCCGTAAAGCCCACCTCATAGGTAATTTCAGAGATGGTCATTTGATTATGTTTTAAAAGCTGGGCTGCCCTTTTTAATCGTAAAAGCCTGATAAACTCATTGGCGGAAAACCCTGTTAGCGATTTGAGCTTTCGGTATAACTGCATTCTGCTCATGCCTAATTCCTTGCCTAAATATTCTACCGTAAAGCTGGTATCTGACATATTGTCCTCCACAATTTTGATAGCATTTTTGAGAAATAATTCGTCTTTGGAAGTAAAAGAAACACTGGAAGGCTCGATTTTCATACCATCTCCATTCATGAAATGTTCCCGGAGTATTTTCCTGGATGTAATCAGGTTTTTAGCCCGTACTTTGATGATGCTGGCATTGAATGGTTTAGTAATGTAATCGTCAGCCCCTGTTTCCAGACCCTCTAGTTTGAATATTAATGAAGTCCGCGCGGTTAGCAAAATAATGGGGATATGACTGGTTTTAACCTCAGATTTCAATTTATGACAAAGGTTGATACCATCCATTTTAGGCATCATGACATCACTGATTATCAGATCCGGTATTATTTTCTGCGCCAGCTCATAGCCCTCCGGACCATCTTTTGCTTCATACAATTTGTAGTCAGCTTCAAAAATTGAATTGATATAACTCCTGACATCGTTATTGTCCTCAATAATCAATAGGATAGGCCGCTCATTGTCCTGCTCTAAATCATCTACCATAGGATGTTCGAGGAGTTCACCATTGTCCCCACCCCGGTCATTTTCAGTTTTATGATAACCATAAATATCCTCACTGTCCCTGAAGCCCTTCAGGAAATTGTCATCATCATAAGTTGGCTTGCCAAGGGGTAACCTGATCCGGAAACAGGTAAACTCACCTTCTTTACTTTCAACTTCTATATTTCCGTGGTGCAATTCGACTAAAGTTTTTACCAGTGAAAGACCAATGCCTGTTCCGATGTCCTCATGGGAATCATGCTGGTCAATGCTGTAAAACCTTTTGAAAATATCTTTCTGATGTATCTCGGCAATACCCTTTCCATTGTCCCTCACGGCAATTTCAACGTAACCGTTTTTGAAGTAGGTGTTTTTTTGACTTGGGGCTGCCGGGTGATGATTGAACTTGTTTTTATTGATTTTATGTATATCCACCCTGATTTGACCAGCCTCAGGCGTATATTTCAAAGCGTTGGAAAGAAGATTGAAAATTACTTTTTCCATTTGGTCACGGTCAAAATAAACCCGGATATCATCCAGGCTGCTGCTGAATTTCAGTTCAATTTGTTTTTGCGAAGCATAACCCTGGAATGACAGAATGATTTCCCGGATAAACTTGATAATATTTCCCTTAGCTACCTTAAGCTTTAAATTGCCGGACTCGGCTTTTCGAAAATCCAGCAATTGATTGACCAATCTTAACAACCTGTAGGCATTTTGGTTAATAATGTACAGTTGCTCTCTCAAAAACCTGCTGCCTTCGTGCATTGAAATCAATTTTTCCAATGGACCTATGATCAGTGTGAGGGGCGTACGTAACTCGTGCGACAGGTTGGTGAAAAACTGAATTTTGGACCGGTACAGCTTTTCGGAGTGCTCACGGTTACTTCTTTCCAGTCGCAGGTTGCTTTTTAATCGCTCCCGGTTGATAATGTTTCTGTAGAGCATCCAAATGATGCCTGCAATAAATAACACATAAATACTCATAGCCCACCAGGTTTTCCAGACAGGAGGTAATACGGTAATCCTGATAGAGGCCGCCTGTTCATTCCACAGGCCATCGTTGTTCGAACCCTGCAACCAAAAGGTATAATCGCCCGGAGGAATTTTACTGTAATGGGCGGTTCTTATGTTTATTGTTTCGTGCCAATGGCTTTCGTACCCTTTCAACTTGTAGCGGTATCTGTTCTTGCTGGCTTGCGAGTAATTTAAAGCTGCAAAACTCAGGCTAAATGTGGATTGATCATGTGCCAGGGTGATCGCCTCGGTTTCAGCGATGTATCCGCTCAGGGGAGAATTTTCTGTTTTTACTGTAACTTCCTCATTGTCAATAGACAAACCCACAATGTAGACCGGAGGGATAAATGGGTTGTCCTTTACTTTGTCCGGGTGAAATACATTGAAACCATTAATTCCTCCAAAGTAAAACTTCCCGCTGTTGCTTTTGAAGCAGGAGCCTCTCAGGAATTCGTTGGATTGTAAGCCGTCCAGTTCATCGTAGTTCCGGAAGGTTTTTTTATCAATATTAAACTTCGAAATTCCCGAAGTGGTACTAATCCATAAATTACCGTTGTCATCCTCCAGTATTCCATAAATCACGTTGCTCGGAAGGCCATCTTCAGTCCGGAATGTGCTAAAAGTGTCAGAAGTACGGTCATGCAAATTCAACCCACTGCCCGTACCAATCCACAGATTCTGATGGCTGTCTTCAAAAATCGTATGAATCAGATTGTTGCTTAAGCCATAGGCGTCTTTTTCGTTATATTCATATTTTACGGATTTTACATTTAACCTGCTATCAATTTCAAGTTTAATCAAACCCGTCTCCGTGCATAACCAAAGATAACCTTTACTGTCCTCAAAAATCTTCAGGGCATATACATTCCTGGTGTCGACTACCTCGTCGAGACCAAATTTTAAGTGGCGGAAAGAGTCCGTAGCAGGATTGTAAAGATCAAGGCTATTACTGTAAGTGGTGACCCATAGTCTTCCTTTGCGATCTTCCAATATGCTATAAATGTTGTTACTGCCTATTGAGGTTGAATCCAGCTCGTTATGCTTATATCGCTTGAAAGTTTTGGTGTCTCGGTCAAAAAGGTTCAGCCCACCGTTGAATGTACCTATCCATAAGTTTTGCTTCGAATCTTCAAAAATGCCTATCACCGCATCCGCGCCAATACTGTTTTTGTCGTTGGGGTCATGTCGATAATAGGTGAACCTATTTGTATTGACATCATAAAAATTCAGGCCGCCACCATCGGTGCCAATCCACAGATTACCCAAATCGTCTTCGTAAATGCAGGTAACGTTACCGTTGTTAACAGAAACACGGTCAAATACATTAACCCCATAATGTTTGAAGCGATCACTATATATGTCAACGACGTTTAAACCCTGGTTATAAGTTCCTATCCACAGCATCCCTGACATGTCTTCATAAATCGACCATATGGAATTGTTGCTAATGCTGTTTTTATCATTGGGATCATAGTAGTAATGATCGAATGTTTGGGTAATAGGATCGTAGCAATTTAATCCACCGTTTTCAGTGCCTATCCAAAGCTTTCCCTGAACATCTTCCCAAAGTGATAAAACAGTATTGTGTGAAATACTGTTTTGGCTGTTTTCCCTGTGGACAAACCATTTAAACCTGTAATCGCCATTGTAGTTCTTGTACAACAAATTAACACCTTTGTCCCTTGTACCTACCCATATTTTTCCCTTATTATTTTGATGGATGTCGGTAATGATATTGCTGCTAATGCTTCCGGGGGCATTGCCATGGTGTTCAAAACGTATGAATTTGTCGTTGTCTCTATCAAACAGATTCAAGCCTCCCCCTTCTGTGCCTATCCATAGATTTCCTTCGGAGTCTTCAAACAATACCGAGACAGTATTAAAGCTTAGACTGAAGGGATCATCCTTATTGTATTTGTAACTTTTGAAACCTTTACCTTCTCCCAAAAACAGGTTGATCCCCTCATTTAAGGTAGCCACCCACAAATTACCGTCACGGTCCTCGATAATACCGGATATCGCATTGTCACTAATGTCACCGGGCCTGTTGTTTGCCTTGTATCTTGTAAATGTGTCCCGGTCTCTTGACAAAAGATTTAAACCGCCAAAACTAGTACCGACCCACAGATTGCTTTTTTTATCTTCATAAATACACGTCACATAGTTGTCGCTCAGACTGGTAGTATCGTTAAAAATATTTTCATAAACCCTGGTTGACACACCGTCATAGCGATTTAACCCATTTCTGGTGCCAATCCACATATAGCCATATTTATCCTGGTAAATGCAGGTAATGGTGCTGTTGGAAAGGCCTTTGGTAATATGTTTAAAATT
The DNA here is from genome assembly GCA_022360015.1 of Cytophagales bacterium. Lineage (GTDB taxonomy): Bacteria > Bacteroidota > Bacteroidia > Cytophagales > Cyclobacteriaceae > Agaribacillus. The sequence goes on along the minus strand of JAKSDQ010000260.1, from coordinate 16,710 downwards.
TATCTTTTTATCCGGAAGTTGCCTTCCAATACACGGATAGGCTGGCAGAAAAGGTATGAAAAGAATAAAAAGTAACAGCTTAGTTTTAAACATTTGAGGAAAACATTAATCTGTAATTTAACCATTTATGTGCTAAAAACTAAGCTATCAGTCAGCTATTTCTTTGCCAATTTTAACCGGTCTGTCATGGCATAGGGACTTCTTTGGTTTCAAGTGAATTAAGCAGGAGAATAAATTCCACTCCATGATTGATCCAGGTTTTTTGTATGGACTTTGGAACTGGCGTAGCATTGTAAACAAATGATCCGAGTAATAAATCCACATCTCCGTCACCATCGACATCTCCTTTGTCCATTGTGAGCCACCTGCCAAGATCCGAGCCTTCAAAAGTACGCTGAACAAAACGGCTTTGCCCGGTGTTTTCCAGGTAAACAAAGCCTTTTTCGGGGGTATTTTCAAAGTCTGCAAAATAAGAGATAACGGCTATATCCATATCGCCATCTTTATCAAAATCTTCGGTCAACGATTTAGTAGCCCCGTAAATAGGTACAAAAAACAATTCCTCAAATTCCAAATCCCCCTGGTTAATGAAACATCGTACACCGTGGTAATTTTTCAAACTGAAAGAATAATCGGCATTGTCCCCATTGGTATAAATGATATCCAAATCATGATCATGGTCCCAGTCTGTCAACTCAAAATAACTTGAGCCATAAACCGGTGGAAATCTCATGAGTATCCGTTGCTCAAACCCCTTGCCTTGTTTATTTATGTAGGCGGTAATGGCCTCATCACCCTGGGTCATCAAAACAACGATATCCTCCCATCCATCACCATTTAAATCCACACCTTCTGCTTTTCTGGCCCCTGGATTATTATCCAGTAACTGCCTTGCCTTAAAAGCGCCCGAGTTTGTTTTTTCAAACAAAGTGAATGAACCGGTGTAATGCCCGAAGTTGCACATAAATACATCCGTCCGACCGTCTTTGTCGAAATCCGATAACAAAAAGTTTACCGGTCTTTTAAGATATTTACCAAGGACCCGCTGTTGTTTACGATTCCACCTGCCCTTTTGATAGCCAATGCTTTCAAGTGTACCCAGATCCCTGTCGTTTGGGTCCATGATGCCTATTGACAATACATATAACAATGTATCACCGATGACCTGGCAGTCGACCGGCGGGCTACTCAAAGGCCGTTGATCCAGTTGTACTCCTTCCGGACTGTTGATGGTAATGTTATTGTAACGGTTACCAATGATCAGTTGCCGGTGAACAGTATCTATATGAACTAACGTGGTAAGCGGCAGGTTTACGGAGTCCCTGGGTTTAGGCCTGGGTTCAAATAACTCGAGGGGTGCCAGTGAGGCGGTGTCAGGACCGGGCAATATCTTTTCAGGAGAGGAGTTGTGATAATAGTTGACAATTTTTTCCCAGTCTTCGGTGCTTAAAAGGGAGTTTTGGGGAAATAGGTTGGCCTGTTCGACGGCGTATCGCTCATAATAAGGTATCTTCATGAGGGGATGGTCCGTAGAATCCCCCACCCCCAGCCTGTGGGCCATAGCCGGCAAAACCCTATCTTTCCATAGCTGCTTTTCAAGCAAGGCGGGTTCAGGAAAAATATGGCACCCCCCGCAATGCAGTCTTGCCAGTCTTTCACCTGCCTCCTGAGGTGATTTGCCCACATTCTCCTTATCTTGTCGATCATGGCAACTGACTGCGAGCAATACTACTACCGGTAAAAAAACATGCCGTATAGGATGATATAAAAAATTTCCGTATCTCCGTAAACCCTGCAAAATCACATTCTGGTCTTTAATTTTCCTTTTCTACCTTATTTTACCGAATTATTTTTTAATTCCTTCATATTGAAATTTTCCTCCACCCGCGCCCTTAACCAATGGCAGTGTGGCCCTGAAACAGGTAGAATTGTAAGGCTCGCTCTCCACAGTGATACTCCCATCCAATTTTGCAAGGGCCAGGTTCACAATAAATAACCCCAAACCATTGCCCTTCGATTTTTCAGAAACACGGAAAAACATGTCGAATATCTTTTCGTGGTATATTTCATCGATGCCAATACCATTGTCCCAGACCTCTATGACTTGCCGGTGCTCCTCATCATCAAACGACACCCTTATCTGAGATTTAAATTCAGGATATTCATTCCGGAAATAAATCGCATTTTCAATCAAATTCTGTAAAATTATCGTCAACAAATAATGATCTGAGAAGATTTTAGCACCCTGCCCGTAATTAAAAGTAATCGAAACATTGGCAGCTTCAATAAAATTCTTGTAGGATCGATTGATTTCCAAAACCAGTTTTTCAACTTCCAGCGACTCATATTTGATCACATGTTTTCTGATTTTACTGACCGAAAGCAATTTTCTTAATATATTCTCCAGGTTAAGCGTACTGTCTTCTATCCTGTTAAAATACGCCCTGGCCACAGGTTCATTACTTTCTAATAGAGCGATTTTTGCCAGCCCCAATAAACTGGCCAGGGGACCACGCAAGTCGTGTGAGGCCCGGTAAACGTACAAATCGAGTTCCTTGTTGGCATCCAGAAGTTTTTCGTTGGTCGTTTGTAGCGATTTTGTTCTTTGGTTAACCAGTTCTTCCAAATGATTGTTGATGGATTTCAGCTTTTTATTGCTTTCCTCCAGTTGGATCTTGGTTTCCCTGATCTGATTATTTTTCTCTTCAAGCTTTTTATTTTGCTCATTTATTTTTTTCTCAGTCAGTTTTTTTTCACTAATGTCATTACCAATGGTCACATAGTTGCTGATAAAACCGGCGGCATCAAAAATTGGTGTTACCGTCATTGATAACCATATCTCCTCCCCTGTCTTGGTATAGTTTAAAAGCTCACCGACATAAGGTTTGCCATGTACCTTGACCGTATCATTCAGTTTTCTGGCGTTATTCTTATCAGTCTTGGGGCCCCTTAAAAATGACTCCGGTTTTTTATGTATGACCTCATCCAGGTCATAACCGGTAATGTTGGAAAACGCCTGGTTTACCCATTCCACCGTGTCATTTTTGTTGGTAATCATTACATAGTTATCCGTACTGCTAACCACCAGGGATAGTCTTTCAAGCTCAAGCTCGTATTTTTTCCGCGCTGTAATGTTTCTGGCCACTGCGGAAAAACCCTTTATTAAATGACTGTCACCATCCTCAAATAAAAGTCGTACATTCTGGCCTACCCAAACGGTGTCTCCTTTTTTAGTTTCAACCGGGAATTCCATATAGGTACTTTGCAGCCTTTTCTCAAACTGATCCTGATAAAATGCAAGGACATCAGTGGTGTACTCTTCATTGATCAGTGCATGAAAAGGCTTGCCAATGAGCTCCCGGCGTGTAAAGCCAATCATGTCGACGGCAACATCATTGATAAAAGTAAAATTTCCATGAATGTCGGTCTCATAAAATATTTCCGATGATTCCTCCACCAACAGCCTGTATAATTTTTCACTTTTCTCCAGTTTTTGCTGATTGAGTTTTTTTTCGGTGATGTTCCGAAAGATAGCCCGCTGATTCCTGGTCTTATCGGCAGTATAATCGTTGTGAATATTGCCTTCAACAAAAATTTCTTCGCCATGTTTGCCCGATAGCTTCAGCTCTACATGGACCACATCCTTTCCCTTATTTAATTGACTTAAATTGGTTTTTATGTACTTCAAGTAATCCGGATGGATTATGTCCTGAAAGTGAAGTGATTTAACATTATCCTCCGTATAGGACAAGGTCGACAGCCAGGCGGGGTTTACATAAATAAACTGTCCGCTTTCATCCACACATTGAATTAAATCATTGGTATTTTCAAACAGATTTTTATATCTGAATTCAGTAGTTTTTAAAAGCTTCTGGTCGGTATTACTTTGAAGTGCCTTTTCGACTATCAAAGGCAAAATTGTAAGAAAATTCCTTTTTTCATCTTTTAGAATAAAATCATAAGCACCCAGTTTCATGGCTTTTACAGCCACTGCTACCTCCTCATGTCCGGTAACAAATATGACGGGGATGTTACCGGCAATTTTTAATATGTCAAACCCATCATGATCACCCAGATAATGATCGGTAATAATAACATCGTAGGAATTTTTCTCCATCTTTTCTTTCGCCTCCTTGTAGGAACCAACAGCTGTCGGGTGATAGGATTTACCGGCTCCTTTTAAACCTTCCTTCAAAAGTTTACGAGTTATATCATTGTCCTCTATGATTAGCATTTCATGGATCATCGAGTTAAACAGTGATTAACCATCAAATTTAAAAAATAAGTTTTTAGTTACCCCTATGAAGCTTTCGGAATCGATATAATAATTCACCAATTAAATAACATATCTCCATTAACTTAATATATTTTCCCGGTAAAAAAAACAACTTTCAAACAACTTTAACATTTTTCATAATTTGAAATCGAAATACCTATATTTAAACTTCAATATTCCAATATGAAAGAAGACAAAACATTCGATCTGGATGGCAAGGTAGCTGTTATCACAGGATCCAGCAAGGGAATTGGTCTTTCAATTGCTAAATTATTGGGTGTTTACGGGGCGAAGGTTGTAATTTCAAGCAGGAAAGCAACGGCGATACAGGAGGTTGTCCATCGACTTTCCAATGAAAATGTCGAAGCTATCCCCGTTGCAGCCAACACCGGAAAGCCCGAGGATTTGGAAAATCTTGTCAGCCAAACCATTTCGCATTTTGGTGGCATTGACATCGTCGTCAATAACGCCGCAACCAATCCGGTTTTTGGCCCCCTGGAGGAAGCAGACCACCTGGCTTATGAAAAAATCATGGATGTAAACCTGAAAGGTCCCCTGGAGCTGAGTAAATTATGTCTGCCTTCCATGAAATCCCGGGGTGGAGGATCGGTCATAAATATCAGTAGTGTCGAAGGACTTTCACCTGGTCATGGACTGGGCATGTACAGTATCAGCAAAGCCGCACTGATCATGCTAACGAAGGTAATGGCTAATGAATGGGCCGGGTATAACATAAGAAGTAATGTGATTTGCCCGGGCTTAATAAAAACCAAATTTAGTGAAGCCCTGACAGGTAATGAGCAGATCATGAAGCAGGCTATGGCCAGAATTCCGATGAAAAGAGCCGGTGAAGCTGATGAAATGGCTGGTTTGGCGTTGTTTTTAGCCTCGGAGGCATCTTCTTATTGTACAGGGAGTGTTTTTGTGGCTGATGGGGGGTATGGTGTTTGAGTTTTTTTGGGGCTAGGTGTGGTTGGTATGGATGGCGTGGCGGATAGTGGAAGGATGAGTGCTATGTTGGGGTGATGGAATGGTGGAAGCATAGAGAAGTGGGCCGGTGGGAAATGGCATGATGGAATAGTCGAGTGGCGGCGAATTGGGAGTTTAGGAGGTGAAAATTAGCTAAGTTAGCATGATAAATAGACAATCGGAGCGTATCAGGAAATTGCAGGAGGACGTTCAGGAGTTTGTAGAGAAGGAGATGATGCCAGTGGAGTCTGAGCTTTTGAAGATCCCATTCAATGAGGCGGCCGTTGTGTTGCAGGAAAAAAGATCGCTGGCAAAATCAAGGGGATTATTTGTACCGCACCTTCCCGGTTCGTATGGGGGGTTGGGGTTAAGTTTATTGGAATTTGCTTCAATCAGCGAGACACTGGCCCGCACTCCTTTCGGACATTATGTGTTGAATTGCCAGGCACCGGATATCGGCAATATGGAATTATTGATCAAGCATGCCCCGGAAGCGATAAAAAAAGCATACCTGGAGCCACTCATGCAAGGCGGGATACGCAGTTGTTTTTCGATGACCGAACCTTCATTTGCTGGCTCTAATCCTGTGAGCATGGCGACCACGGCTGAATTTAAAGGAGACAAAATAATCATAAACGGGCACAAGTGGTTTACGACTGCCGCTGATGGCGCTTCTTTCGCTATTGTTATGGCGATCACCGATCCTGACGCCACGGCATATCAACGCGCCAGTATGGTTCTGGTACCAACCGATACTGAGGGTTTTCACCTCAAAAGAAATATTCCTATCATGGGAGAAACAGGAGAGGGATACCATAGTCATGCCGAAATCATTTATGAAAATTGCAGTGTACCTGCCGGTAACCTGATAGGTGCACGGGGAAGTGGATTTAAGCTGGCACAGGAAAGGCTGGGCCCGGGCAGGATACATCACTGTATGCGTTGGGTTGGCATCTGCGAGAGGGCATTCGATATGATGTGTCACAGGGCTGCCACCAGATCCTTGTCCGATGAGGAAAAATTAGGCCATAAACAAACCATTCAAAACTGGATTGCCGAAAGCCGGGTGGAAATTGACGCTTCAAGGATGTTGGTGCTGGCGGCGGCTGAAAAAATTGACAGGTTCGGTTCCAGGGAAGCCAAAAATGATATTTCAGGAATTAAGTTTTACGTAGCCAATGTCCTGATGCGGGTGCTGGACCGGGCACTGCAAACACATGGCGCACTGGGCATGACAGATGACACATTACTGTCATTCTGGTATCGGCATGAGCGGGGAGCCCGGATTTATGATGGTCCCGATGAAGTACATAAAAGTGCACTAGCGCGGTCTATTTTGAAAGGATATGGGTTAAAACCTAAATAAACATGAGTTTTTCCAGTTTTAAACATAATCATTATCCCATTTTAAAACACGGTTATGAGTGATGAAGCAATCAGGATCAGGTTGGGTGAGGAGCTCGACCTTTACAGATTAAATAAATTTTTACAGGAAGAGTGGCCGGCGTTTGGAGAGATTTTGGAAGTGTTGCAATTTCCGGGTGGCTTTTCTAACCTTACTTATTTATTATCAACCAAAGACAAGCAATATGTGCTGAGAAGACCCCCTTTTGGTGCCAATATAAAATCCGCGCATGACATGAGCAGGGAATTCGATGTGCTCAATCTGCTATACCAAACCTACAAAAAAATACCCGCCCCCTTGTTTTACTATGACCATGATGATGTAATCGGGGCCCCGTTTTATATCATGGAGCGTGTTAAGGGGATAATACTTAGGGATAAACCGCCTGAAAACATTACACTTACGCCTGATTGGATGGAACTTATCTCCAGGGCCTCTGTTGTCAATCTCGTTGAGCTTCATCAACTGGATATTCATAATACAGGGCTGGTGGATTTGGGTAAACCGGAAGGATATGTACAGCGACAGGTTGAAGGATGGATCAATCGCTATCATAATGCCCGGACAGATAGCATTAAATCTATAGAAAAAATCATAAAATGGATGCCCGAAAATATGCCGGATTCTTATCAGACCTCATTCATACACAATGATTATAAGTATGACAATATTGTGCTGAATCCTGACAAAATGGATGAAATCATCGCCGTATTGGATTGGGAAATGGCCACAGTAGGTGACCCGCTCATGGATTTGGGCACTACGCTGGCCTACTGGGCAGAACCTGGCGACAATGACCTGCTCAAACCATTTAACCTCACCTGGCTCCCTGGTAACCTCAACCGGGAATCAGTGGTGGACCTGTACTTAAGCAAAAGAAAACCGGCGACCGCCGATATCTTGTTTTATTACGTTTTCGGATGTTTTAAAGTGGCCGGAATTGTTCAGCAAATATATGCCCGATATAAAAAAGGACATACAAATGATCCCAGATTTAAAAACCTGATACATGTTGTAAAAGCAATGGCAGAAAATGGTGAAAGGGCCATAGACCTGAAAAGAATTAGTCATTTATACTGAAATTAACATGATTTTATCGCTCAAGGATATTAAAAAAGTTCTGATATTGGGATGTGGTACATTGGGAACACGGGTGGGTTTAAGATTTGCCTTAAGTGGCTATCTGGTAAAAATGTATGACATCGACGAAAAAATTTTCATCTCCGCCCAAAAAACCCAGGATCAACTTCTACAATATCTGGTTAAAAACAATCTTTTAGCCCCTCAGCATGTTGATAAAGTTACGGATAGAATCTCCTGGACCCTTTCACCGGAGGAGGCTGCGTACGACGCTGATTTGATCAATGAATCGGTAACCGAAGATGTAGAAGTAAAGCTCCGGGTTTGGAAGCAGTTTGGCGCATTGAGCCCTGAGCATACTATTTTTACTACCAACACATCCTATTTATTGCCTTCTATGTTTGCTGAAATCTCAGGACGGCCGGAACGGTTTTGCGCGTACCATTTTCATGATGTTTTTTACGCCAGGGTAGTAGATATCATGCCACACGCCAATACGGAGAAATGGGTGGTCGATTTACTGATTCAGCTAGGGCCTGTACTGGATCAAATTCCGGTTTACATCGAAAAAGAATCCCCCGGTTATATTTTTAATTACATGCTTATGTCAGTCCTGGGAAGTGCCGGAGCACTGTTAACCAATGGTACCGGATCGGTTGAAGCGATCGACAAAAGCTGGATGGGTAACCTTAAAACCGAAATCGGACCATTTGGAATCCTGGACGCTGTTGGCCTCGATACTGCCTGGCATGTGGTAAAAAAATATAAAGATGATAAAAGTAAAAGGTTTGCTATACTTCTGAAGCAAATGATTGAAAAGGGAAAATTGGGTGTTAAATCAGGGGAAGGGTTTTATCATTATCCTAACCCAAGATTCAAAGAGCCTGATTTTTTGGGCGATAAGCCCTGTGAGGAACTTTAAAACCGCAAATTGAAAAATATGTTAGGGGTAAATCCTAACAGTAAAACATCAGACTCTACATACCGGGGTTCACTTCTACTAAGCGTAGTACCGCGCCCTGAATTATCATTAGCTATTCCATCGATATCCAGGCTTGTAAAGCGTTTGTATTTAACATTTTTTCGGCCATAAACATTATACACCGATATTCCAAACTGTCCTGTTCCCTTTCCGATGTTAAAATTGTACGCGGCCGCGAGGTCAAGACGATGATAGGCTGGCAATCTTTCGGTATTGATATTATCTGCCGCCACATAGTTGATATTCAGACTATCCAGTGTAACCAAAGGCGACCCTTGTCCCGGGTCGGAGTAGGGTTTACCCGAACCGTATATCCAGGTAGAAGACAGATCCCAACGGCCTACGGACATCATATTTATCAGTTTTATTTCATGGCGTTGATCCTGCCTTGCAGCAAATGGCCTGCCCCGGTTCAAATCGGGAAAGGAGTTTTCCACTTTGCTCAGGGAATAACTCAGCCAACCGGTATGCTTGCCTGTTTTTTTCTGTACCAGAAAATCAACCCCTTTGGCCACACTGGTACCGGCCAGGTAAAAATTGACAAACTCTTCCCTGCCATTGTTGTTAACTTTTACATTTGGCAAAAAATCGGTGATACCATCGGTATCTTTGTGATAGGCTTCCACGTCAATTAAAAAATCCCCTGTCTCATAAGAGAATCCCCCCACAAAATGCCTTGAAAACACGTGAGGAATGTTATTGCCATCGGCCATTAGCCAGAATGCTGTGTTGGCATCATAAAGGTTTTCTTCAAAAGCAACCCTGTTGATGAATTGATTGTGTCTTCCCCAGGCAGCCTTTAGCCTGAGCCTTTCAGATACCTGATAATTTATAGAAACCCTGGGCTCGACGAAATCTTCCCGGATGACATTATATTGGGTGTTCCTTATACCCACCGTCACACCTAAATTCCTGAATGGGTAAAAGGTGTTTTGCACATAAAAAGCCAGTTGCCTGCCGCTGTCGTAAAGGTTGTCAGATACCCCCCCTCCGGCATAATGAAAGTTAATCTCATTTTTGGTATAAAGGGTACCAAAAGCCAATTCTGACCGCTGCCCTATTTTCCATTCATTATCCAGGCGAATACTGAAATCGGTGAGGCCGTTTTTGATGGTTTGCCTTTTGTTGCGAATCAATGTGTCGATTTCAAAAGTCTGTACGGAAAATGATAACCGGTCAGAGTTACGCTGCACACTGCTGTAATCCGAATAGCCGATGTTCAGATTGCTGTAAAATTTTTGATTCCACTGTCTACCCCACCTCGTACTGAAACCATTATTCCCCCACCTGGAGTCATCATCTACCGTCCAGTCTACATCTACTGTAAACCCCAGGTGGGTAATCGGGTCCTCGATCAGTTCAGGATATTGGCGGTTGGCATCGATATTAAGATTATCCCTGCCGCTGTAATAAGATAAGGAGATTACATCCTTGCCGGAAGGCCGGTAAGTGAGTTTTCCGTTGATGTCATAAAAGTTGAATTCAGGTTCAATATCTTCAAAATTGTTACTGCGCAGGTTATTGATAATCGCCCTGTTATCGATGATGACCTTATCGAAAATCTCTTTGTAAAGTCCGGTCTGCAAAATGTCGGTATGGGATCTTCTTCCGGCCATAAACAATGATAACTTATCGTTAATCGGCAATTCCAAGACGGCGTTGGCACTGATTAAATTAGCTCCTACCCCATAAGATGGTTTATTTGAATTCCCGGTTTTCCCGGTAATATCAATCACGCTGGAGGCCCTTCCTCCGTATTTTGCTTCGAAAGCACCTTTGTAAACCTGAATATTTTTGATCGCGTTGGAATTAAACGCACTGAAAACACCGAAAAAGTGGTCAATATGATAAACTGTAAAACCATCGAACAAGATAAGGTTCTGATCAGGAGTACTTCCCCGGATTACCAGGCCGGCCGATGTCTCATCCGTGCCACTGATTCCCGGCAGGTACTGCAAAGTCCTGAATATGTCTACCTCACCGAGGCTTGGCAGGCTGAGCAGCCGGGAAGGGTTCATGGACAGTTGGCCTATTTCATCCCCATTGTCCAGCATTTCCGCGTTTTCATCATAAACAATCAATTCATCTAAAACCTCCGATTTGCTGGTAAGATTGACGATCAACGGGCCACGGATGTCATAAGCATCGAGGTCAACGTATTCATTGATATAGCCCAGGTAGCTGATTTCAATTGTTGTCGCTTCCTCAGGCACCGCCAGTAGGGAGAAAAAACCATCGACATTAGAAGTAGTACCTACATCTGAGTCCAGCACCCGGATATTAGCAAAAGGCAGGGTTTCCCCTGTTTGGGCGTCCTTGATAGTTCCTTTAATATTTATCCGTTTCCTGATTTTGATTTCAGCACTGATAGGAAATGTCTTATGCCGGGTAGGCGGCAGAATGATTACACCCTGGCCATCTACCCTGAATCTCAATTGGGTTCCATCCAACAGCATCGCTAAGGCTTCTGACAACGGAATCTGGTCGATGTTTTGAGTGACTTTGTGATGGGCAAGAAGTTTGTGATCATAGGCAAATTTAATTTTGTACTTTTTTTTCAGTTTTTTCAGGGCCCTGACCAACGGGGTTTCATAAAATGTTTCACTAATCAATAAAGGCGTATTATTTTGGCCATACCCGGCATGGCTGACCAATAGCAGCGGTAAGAAGATTAGTATGACGGGAAGTCTAAACATTAATAATCCACTAATAAATGATGACCGTGTCATTTTGAATTGCAAATTGCAAATTCATTGGTAAGCAGATCAGTTCCAAGGCATTTTCTTTATCCTCTTTGTTAAAATACCCCGAATAAACGCGACCTCGTATATCGGTATTTATTTTTACACGGAGGTTAAATTGCCTTTCGAATTCTTCAAAAACTTCTTTCAACGGTTGCTTTTCAAAGTAATACTCCCCATATTTCCATCCGGCAATACTTTCCGGTTTGAAGTCAAAAGGTTCAAGGAGTTTTCTGTTCATTATTTTAGTTGCCAGACCATCGGATAATACTTTTTCTGACTGATTATCGAAAAGTGACACGGCCACCTTACCTGTGAAACAGGCAACCTCATAACGCTCCTTTCTTGCTTTTACATTAAAACTTGTACCCAAAACGGTTACCTTACCAACTTCACTGTTTACCTCAAATTTCGTACCTTTTTTTACATCAAAAAAAGCCTCTCCTTCAAGCGAGACGGATCGATCTTTCATCCAGTTGCCTTCCACAAATGAAAGTTTTGAATCCGCATTTAAAGTAATTACCGAATGATCGGGCATGGTGATGGTTTTGATTTCACTCATTGCCGTTTCATATATGGTCGGATTTTTTGTGGAAAATATTGAGTATACGCCAAAAATAATAATGATTGCAGCGGCTACAGAGAGATATTTTATGATCTTCTTTTTGTAAAGAGGCCGGATAACTGTTTCAGGAGTATCGGGCAGTGGTGGCCTTGAATCGATTTTGGTCACAAGATGAGACCATGCCTCCTCCCTGGTTTTGTTTTCAGGCGGTTTCAAGCCCTGGCTGCCATCGATAATTTTTTTGAAGGTATACCATTCCTTGTCATCACCGAAAGCCTTCCTGCCTATGCGGGAAACTTCATCATCCGACATCTCACCTTCCAGCCATCTTCTGAAAAACGTTTCGTCCAACATAATAGCTACATTTATTAAATCTCAAATACGTAACAATATAAGCAAGGAAAAACTCAAGTCAAATAGGATGCTTCAATTTTTCTCTTAAAAACGATAGTGCATTACTCATTCTTTTTTCGATGGCCTTCACACTTAATTCCAATCGTTCGGCAATTTCATTATAGGTCAGCTTATCGATTCTGTTCATCAAAAACACGATCCTGTAGTTTTCAGGCATCTCCGCCAAAAGTCTATCCAGATTCTCCTTGAACTCCTTCATTTCGAGCTCATAATGAGGCGAATTCACCTTTTCGCTTTTGTTCTCATTTCTCACAAAATTGAAGACGATACTGCGGTGCTTCAAATGATTGATAGCCATGTTATTGGCAATGGTGAACAAAAAACTTTTAACAGTTTTCAGTTCGATTGCGTTCCTTTTGTCCCACAACTTTAAAAAAACTTCCTGAACAATATCCTCCGCTACTTCAATATCGCCGATCTTATAATACAAAAAGCTTTTAATACCTTCATAATATTGATCAAACAATGATTTAAAATCGTCGATATTCATAAAATAGGGCAGTAACTTTTATTAACAACAAAATAATTTGGTTTTCCTAAAATGCGAGCAAAATCCACGCCTGCTTTTAATGATGTAATAAAAGGACTTAAAACGTCTAAAAATAAGCAATGTATTCTAAATAATTAGTAAATCAGGTGATATTCATATTTTTATTTTGATTTAAATCTCCGCTGGCAAAAATAATTCAGGGCATTTGTTGGACTATTGATTTCTATTTTGAAATATTGCGGGAAACTATGTATAATCGGAAACAGGTAAATAATGAAACCAACACTATTAGTATTAGCCGCAGGCATGGGCAGTCGCTACGGAGGATTAAAGCAAATAGACCAGGTAGGGCCTTCCGGAGAAACCATTATAGAATACTCCGTATATGATGCCATAAAAGCTGGTTTTGGAAAGGTGGTATTTGTCATAAGGCGAAGTATTGAAGAGGCATTTAAAGAAGCGCTGGGAAATAAGTTTGCAGGTTTGATCGAAGTCGATTACGCTATACAGGAGATCGACGTGAAGATTGACGGGATCGATAACATGCCTAAACGCAAAAAACCATGGGGCACCGGCCATGCCTTACTGGTAGCCGCAAGCAAAATCAATGCACCATTTGCCGTGATTAATGCTGATGATTTCTATGGAAGTGGGGCTTTCAAAGCGTTGGCAACGTTCACGCAAAAGCTTCAGGATAAAAATGGTTATGAATATGCCATGGTGGGTTACGTACTCAAAAATACATTGTCCGATTATGGTTCCGTTTCCAGGGGTGTTTGCGAAACCAACGATGAAAATCATTTGATAGGTGTCACCGAAAGAACCAAAATCCAGGCCGAAAACGGAACTATTTACTTTACAGATGATAGTGGTCAAAAACATGAGCTGCCAGATAATACAGTGGTCTCCATGAATTTCTGGGGGTTTACTCCTTCTATCTTTAATGAATTGAGAAAGCAGTTTATAGACTTTGTAGCTCAGAACACCGATAACCCCAAAGCAGAGTTTTACATCCCTTTGGTGGTCAACAATATGATTGTCAATGATATGGCTACCATAGAGGTGCTCACCTGTGAAGATAAATGGTTTGGTATTACCTACAAAGAGGACAAGGAAATTGTGAAAAAGGCATTCAGTCAATTTGTGAGCCAGGGTGTATATCCCAGCCCATTATGGCGCTAAGATTTTTGATGGCGTATCAAGGGGGAAAAATTTGATAGCGTGTCAAAAGGGAGAAATAGAGCTTTCCGGGATAGAAATCAGAGAAGGGGGTACGGCAGGGGCAGGGCATCGAGCCTAAAAAGGTATAAACATAAAAGAGGCACGCGTTGGGATCGCGTGCCTATTGGATTTTAAACCAAAATTACAACCAAAACATCCAATTGACTTTTAAAGGTTTTTTATAGAGGCAAATGATTTTGCTACTCTAAAAAAAAACGACTTATATCTTAAAATATTTTATACCTTCTTTATTAACTACAAATATGTTGATAAAAAAATTCAAAACCTAAAGTACTTAAAATAAAAGTTTTGAAATTTACTTTAAATAGTCCTATAAAATATTTGAATTGTTAAATATAAGGATAATTTTTGAAAAAAGCTAATTTAAGTGTTGGATTTTTTTTGTGTTTCCGAATCAATTTCGAAAGAAATGATTTTTCTTCAAAAACCAATAAGTAATCACAGTGATTTTTGGTATTAATTCCGGATTAGGTGCTATTAATCTGAGAAACAATGACCATTTCGAGGTGTAATAAATCCGTTCAATCAATAACAAAACCAGCCGGTCACCTGGTTCGTCATCGTGAAAAGTCCGAATTTACCCAATGAAAAACCAAAAGATTCAACCCGGAAACTTCAACAGAGCCATGCAATTTTGCGGTATATTTTCTATGTTTTTTATAAGAAAAGTACCATTTATTTATCTAAATAGTTCAAATTTTGTTTGAATACACGCCAAATCTTACACCGGCAGGAGCTGTAATTTTACCTTTAAAATAGATTGCTTTTACAGGTAGCTTATTAGAAAATATTGAATTAACATATTGGTATCGAAGTCCTAAATTTGAATCGTAGGTTTTAAAAACGTATTTAATGTTCAGAAGAAAGAATTAATTAATCAGTAATGCCCAAGTTAAGATTAATTAATGAGTTTTAAAATCTATAGTTAAAGTCTCATTATGGTTAACTTCAAAATGCTATCGGCTCATCGCTGGTAGCATTTTTTATAGCAACATCCCTCCGATAATATCCGCGCAAATTGTACAAAGTTTCTATATTTGCAGCTCCTAATCGAAATAAAAGGTATGAAAGACTTTATTGAGGAGCTTACATGGCGGGGCATGCTGCAGGATATGGTGCCGGGAACCAGGGAGCAATTACAAAAGGAAATCACCGCTGCGTACATTGGCTTTGACCCAACCTCTGATTCGCTTCACATCGGCAACCTTGCCACTATCATGCTGTTAACACACTTTCAACGGTCAGGACATAAGCCCTACGCCCTCGTTGGAGGAGCCACAGGGATGATTGGTGATCCTTCAGGAAAGTCGCAGGAAAGGCAATTGCTAAGTGAAGATGAGTTAAAATACAATCAAGCGTGTATTAAAAAACAATTAAGCTATTTTTTAGATTTTGATTGTGGCGAAAATTCGGCTGAAATGGTGAATAACTATGACTGGTTCAAAGACATTGGTTTTCTGAATTTTTTACGTGAGGCCGGTAAACATATCACCATCAACTATATGATGGCCAAGGACTCCGTAAAAAACAGGCTGGAGACCGGACTGTCTTTTACCGAGTTTTCTTATCAACTGGTTCAAGGTTATGATTTTTACCACCTGAACAAGCATTACAATGTAAAACTACAAATGGGTGGCTCAGATCAATGGGGGAATATAACTACGGGAACTGAACTCATCCGGAGAAAATCAGGTACCGATGCCTTTGCGCTTACCACGCCGCTTTTAACCAAATCTGACGGGAGTAAATTTGGGAAATCGGAAGCAGGAAACATATGGCTGGATCCGGAAAAAACTTCACCTTACAAATTTTATCAATTCCTGCTGAACTGCACAGATGAAGACGCCCCCAAACTGTTAAGGGTTTTTACTTTCCTGGAAAAGGAAGAAGTGGAAATCCTGGAAAAAAAACATCAGCAGGAGCCACATTTAAGGTTACTGCAAAAAACCATCGCGGAAGAACTAACCACGCGCGTTCATTCACGGCAAGAGTATGAAATGGCGGTCAAAGCTTCACAAATACTTTTCGGCAAATCAACTACCGAAGATCTGGCAACCATCAATGAAACCACCTTATTGTCGGTTTTTGAAGGGGTTCCGCAGGTGACAATCTCAAAAGGCCAGGTAGGGAATGAAAATGATATTATCACCTTTCTCTCTGAAACTACCCGGGGCATCATCTTCAACTCCAAAGGGGAAGCCAAAAGAATGATACAAGGTGGCGGCATAAGTATCAATAAAAGTAAAATAACCGATATTGATCAAAAGATGGATTTTGAATTATTACAAAACAAATACCTGCTGGTTCAAAAAGGCCGCAGAAACTATTATCTGGTTACTGTCGATTGACCCCCTAAAAACAAAAACGAGGCTGTCTCAAAAGTGAGATGACCTTTTTTAACACCAAATATCCTTTTGTCGGATACAGTTTGAATGGGTATTTATCTCAAGATATGAGTAAAACACCCCTTGTTTTCTATCGATTCTCAGTGAGATTTTAACCAAGCAAAATAATATTTGGCAAAAAAATCAGAGGCTACCCTTTTG
>JAKSDQ010000263.1 GCA_022360015.1 Cytophagales bacterium | reverse complement strand
GCTGTTTTCTTAGGTGTTGGAGATGTTCAATTGTTGAATGGTGGCAGGTATGAACTGGAAAGGATGCGTAACACCTCCAATCAATCCGTATCCACGTTACAGCGGTGGACCGTTGAGAACCAATCCAATACATTTCCAAGGGCAACAGCTACCGACCCCAATGGTAATGCCCGTACATCTGACAGGTGGATCGAAGATGGTGACTATTTCAGGCTCAGAAACTTACAGGTTGGCTATACTATTCCACAAAAACATTTAAATAACTTGTTTAATGGTGTGGTTACTAACCTGAGATTTTACATCGCCGGGCAAAACCTGTTCACTATAACAGATTATTCAGGTCTTGACCCCGAAATCACTGTAGGTTCCACGTTTAACTCAGACCTGGCCAGTGATGCCCCTATTGTCAATGGTAATGACTCTGGCCGAACTCCCGCTCCAAGGGTATTTCAAATTGGTATACAAGCAACGCTTTAATCTTTAATTGTTATGAAAAAAAAGTATTTACCTTTAATTCTGTTTTTTTTGGCGCTTTCTTGTGCCGATGTTGATTTAGTACCATTGGACAGACCCAATGAGGAAAGTTTTTATAATAACTTCGAGGAGTATGACCTCATTACGTTATCGGCTTACAGCCCCTGGAACAAATTGTATCAGGCTTCCAGTTCCGCATTGAATGTTTGGTCTCCGGTATTTAAGGTGTTGCTGGCGCCCTCCGATAATGTACAACCTACCACATGGGAAACACAGGAGGCCACTATCACAGGTTTGCAAGAATATAATGACTTGAATTTCGACCCTTCACTCAGACCTTTGGACAGGGTTTATAAATTTATCTACGAGGGTATTTCCAGGACAAATTTAGTTTTGGAACGACTACCGGACGGTGTTCAAAGAGAGGTAATCACCGAAGATCAGTCTAATCGTTTAGAAGGAGAGCTCAGGTTTTTAAGGGCCTTCTATCATTTCCAGGCAGTCAAATTTTGGGGCAACCCTCCCTTAATTACAGAAAGAATTGTTGATTTTGAGTCATCTGTAGTCGGAAACAGCGACGAAGCTGAAATTCTCGACCAAATCATCAACGATTTTCAGTTTGCCTTCGATAACCTTCCCACACGGGACGATTGGGGACAGGAAAATTTGGGAAGGGCCTCAAAATGGGCGGCTATGGCATATATTGGAAAAGTAAATGTATGGAAAGAAGATTGGAATGCGGCGATCACCGCTTTTGAAGCTGTCAGGACAAATGGACCATTTATGCTTCTTTCAAATTATGAAGATAATTTTGCCGCTGATACGGAAAACAATGCAGGTACCATTTTCGAATTACAATTCGGAGATAATCCGGGGGCTGTCAATATTTGGGTTTTGGAGGCACAGCCAGGTGGTCAGGGAAACCAACCTGCAGTACAACATACCATGCGGCTTTACTGGACACACGCTCACAGGGATGCTTTTCCCGGACGCCAGTATAACGCAAATGGTATAAGTTTTACTTTTGAAAGCCGGGGCCTTTACGAATCTACACAAGCATTTGCCGATCTGTTTGAGCCGGACGACCCGAGAAAGACCGCTACAGTGTATGCTGAAGGGGAGGATTATGTTACCAGAACCGGTGAAACCTTTCCATATACACTTGGTGAAATCACCGATGACAACGGATTTACCTATGATTACACGCAGGGTGTTCACATAAAAAAGTATTTAGGGCCAAGAGGTGTAACGCCCGAAGGCGTACTTGACGGTCGTGGTCACTATAATAATGACCGTTTTTATCGTTATGCAGAAATGCTCTTACTATATGCTGAAGCACTCATTGAAGTGGGACGGTCTGGCGATGCCATGAATATAATTAATAATGAAATAAGGGCGACCTTAGGTATGGGACCTACCTCCATTTCAGACCCGACTGAAGCAATGCGTTATGAAAAAAGGGTGGAACTGGCTTTCGAAGCGGGGCAACGCTTTTTCGATATACAGCGATGGGGTATCGGGCCGGAAGTTTTTGGAACACAATGGCAAGATCGCCTGAACCGCTTCCCATACCCTTCTGAAGAAATCACCAGATCCGGCGGTGCGCTTCAACAGAATCCGGGATATTAAAAGTTTTCGATAATTGTTCGAGTCAGATTCAGAAGTTTGATTTAGTTGTTATAATTTAAGTAAGCAAAAATGGGGTTTTGTTCCCCATTTTTGTAGTTTTTGATTAATGAAAGCAGGCATTGTTATTTATTATTTTACCACACTTGTTTTAGGCATTTTCTTATTGTCCTCATGCAAGAAAAAACGTTTTGAGCTATTAGCTCCATCAAAGACGAACATTCACTTTATTAATGCCATTTCCGAAACGGATTCGTTAAACGCATACAACTACCCCCATCTTTATTATGGGGCAGGCGTAGGGGCCGGAGATTTCAATAATGATGGGTTAATAGATTTGTATTTTTCTGGCAACCAGGTTCCGGGTAGACTCTATTTGAATCAAGGCGCTATGGTATTTAAGGATATAACAGAGCATGCCGGTCTGTTAAAGCACAATAGTTGGGAGACAGGTGTCAGTATTGTGGATGTCAATCAAGATGGGCTTCAGGATATATACATCAATGTTTCCGGACCGCCGAATGCAGATAAAACAAACAGACTGTATATTAACACCGGTAATCTCAAATTCGAGGAATCCGCTTCAGTCCATGGATTGGACATTGACAAGCAGACCATACAATCTGCTTTTTTTGATTATGACCTGGATGGTGACCTGGATGTTTTCCTGATAGTAAACCCCTCAAACTTCGATCCCCATACTGTTAACAATATAAAAGAGCGCCATATAAAAGGGGAAGCTGCCTCAACAGATATATTGCTAAGAAACAATGATAACGGCACATTCACAGACGTTTCAAAAGAAGCCGGGATTCTCATTGAAGGCTACAGTCTGGGACTTGCCATTTCAGATATAAACATGGATGGTTGGCCTGACATTTATGTATCCAATGATTTTCTGTCAAATGATATTTTGTATATCAATCAAAAAAATGGCCGTTTCAAAGATATGGCTACTACGATGTTAGACCATACAAGTTTTGCGGGCATGGGCATCGATATCACAGACTTCAATGGCGATCAATATCCGGATATTGTACAATTGGATATGCTCCCGGAAGATGCTTACCGGCAAAAAATAATGTTACCGGGCAACAATTATAAAAAGTTCGACTTAATGTTAAAAAAGGGCTATCTCCCACAATACACGAGAAATACCCTTCAACTAAATAATGGCAATGGCACTTTTAGTGAAATTTCATGCTTATCAGGAATTAGCAGTACAGACTGGAGCTGGTCTCCCTTGCTGGCAGATTTTGATAACGATGGGTCTCGCGATCTCTATATAACAAACGGTTACATGCGGGATATGGGCCATCTCGATTTCATCAATTATAGGTCCTCAAACGTTTCCACCTTTGGCAGTAACGACTACAAAATACAAAAATACCTGGATCAGGTAGCGCAATTAGATCCTGTTTCTATTCCCAACTATATGTACCAAAACCAAAGTAAGCTCAATTTTGAAGACAGGACTAAGGGTTGGGGGCTGAACGAAGCGAGTATTTCCCACGGCGCAATATACGCAGATCCGGACAATGACGGCGACCTGGATCTCATCGTCAATAACACCAACCAAAAAGCATTCATTTTTGAGAACCATACCAATGACATCGATAATCATGGATTTCTAAAAGTATCAGTTAAGGGCCCACCAGGCAATATCGATGGCTATGGAACCAAAATAATGGTCACCCATGGAGAGAAGCACCAGATTTACGAGCATTATTCTGCAAAAGGTTACTTATCGTCAATACCTTCCATCGCACATTTTGGTTTGGGAGCTGACTCGCTGGTTACTGCTGTCGAAGTTTACTGGCCCGATGGCAAATATCAGGAGAAACGGCATATTAAAGCAAATAAGCACTTGATGTTTGACTACAACGAGGCCGTCCTGTCAAAGAAATACAGCGTTGAGCCTCCAAAAAACACCATTTTTCAAAGTACACCACACAACGATTCCATATTCGGGTTCAGACATACGGAAAACCTATCCATAGATTTCGATAGACAGCCATTACTGCCGCATACACATTCGGAACTAGGCCCGGGTATTGCTGTAGGTGACATTAATAATGATGGACTTGAAGACTTTTACATTGGAAATGCATATGGGCATCAGGGAAGCCTTTTTATGCAATCAGCTAATGGTTTCACAACACGGGCAATCGGGGAAGATGAAAAATTTGAGGATATGGGTTGCTTGTTTTTTGATGTGGATAACGATTCCGATTTAGACCTTTATGTGGTAAGCGGAGGTACGCATGAAGAAGGAGCCTCTGAAAAATATCAGGATAGAATCTATATTAACAAGGGAGACGGACAATTTATCAGGAACAACAACGCCTTGCCCACAATTACTACCAGTGGATCTTGTGTGGTAGGTGCAGATTATGATCGTGATGGAGATTTGGACCTATTTGTTGGAGGTCGGGTGGTTCCGGGTGATTACCCCACTACGCCGAAAAGCTACCTTTTACGAAACGATACCCATGGAGACTATGTAAAATTTACGGATGTTTCAAACGATATGATTTGGGAAGCAGGGATGATATCCGATGCCAGATGGACGGATTTTGACAATGACGGCTGGTTGGATCTCATGTTGGCAGGGGAGTTTATGCAAATAACATTCCTTAAAAACAATCAAGGTAAACTTGTCAAAATCAATCCTGAAGGCTTAGAGGACAGCTATGGTTGGTGGAACAGTATAACTTCGGCAGATTTTGATAATGATGGTGATATAGACTATATCGTCGGGAATTATGGTTTAAACGGTAGATATCGGGCTTCTTCAGCATATCCCCTTACATTGCTTTTAAATGATTTTGATCACAACGGCCGGAACGATCCGGTTTTATGTCGCTATATTGGAGATAAGCACCAGATATCCCATTCCAGGGCCGATTTGATAAAGCAGCTGAGTGGGATGCAGAAACGATTCGTGACCTATGATGCTTATGCCAGGGCAGATGTTAAGACTTCATTTACAAAACAGGAATTGAGTACAAGCAAGGTGTATACCTCGCAGACTATGACTCACAGCTACATTGAAAACCTCGGAAATTCCCAATTCAGTATGCGTCCACTGCCATTGGAAACACAACTGTCTGCTGTTTTTGGCATGATTTCCAAGGATATTGACCAAGATGGGAACACGGATGTTATTTTGACCGGAAACCATTTTGGCGTAGAAGTATCCACCGGCCGTCTTAACGCGCTAAAAGGTCTTGTTCTTTTGGGGAACGGGCAGGGTCATTTTTCCATTTCCGGGCAAGATGAAAGTGGCTTTTTTAAATCAGGCAACGCAAAAGGAATGGCATATACCTATCAAAATGAAAGTGTTTTACTCCTTTCGGCCAATAACGATGGTCCGCTCGATGTATTCGGGCAACAGCTCGAAAATGTCACGTTTTTACCTGTAAATCAAAACGACGTCAAAGCTATAGTAAAAGACAAAAATGGCAAAAGTATGCTCAAGGAGTTTTATCATGGCAACGCTTATCTTTCCGGAAGCTCCAGAAGGTTGATGATCTCAAAAGAAATCGATGAGGTAACCATTTTTGACACCAAAGGAAACAAAAGAATTATTAACCCGAATAACCACAAAATTGAATGAGAAAAAATAGCAGTCCGTTGGCATTGATGATTGTTCCTTTGATCGTTGTTTTTACTTTTTGTTCCTGCACAAAACGGATGAAAAACGAAAATGGCATTGAGGGTGTTTCACATGTTTTGATGATTGGGGTTGACGGTTTGAGTCCGGACGGTATCAAAAAGGCCCATACACCGGCTATCGACAGTTTAGTAGCCTTTGGTGCATTTACTTTCTTTGCAAGGGGCGTAATGCCAACAAGTTCAGGACCCAATTGGGCTTCTATTCTAATGGGCGCCGGTACTGAGGAACATGGAGTAACCAGCAATTCTTTTGACCCTAACGAGCCCAGTCTGCCACCAGTCGCCGGTGGAAAGGGCAAAAATGGCCTTTTCCCCAGCATATTTGAAGTAATCCGTGAACAGAAAAATGATTGGGAGTCGGGTGCCATTTATCATTGGGGAACAATCAGAAATTACTTTGAGGAAGAGCATTTAAATCATTTCGAAAATCCTGAAAATGATCGAGCAGTCGCAACCAGCGTCATAAAATACTTAAATGAAAAAAGACCTGCGTATTGCTTCGTGCATTTTGACGAAGTCGATGCGGCCGGACACTCATTTGGCCACGGGTCGGACGCTTATTACCATGCCGTTGAAAAAGCAGATACGCTCATAGGTGAAATCCTGATTAGCCTTCAAAAAAATGGTATGGCCGGTGAGACTTTGGTTATGGTTACGGCAGACCATGGTGGCCTGGGTTTTGGCCATAACGAAAACGTGCCCGAAGTCATTGGCATTCCGTTGATATTATCCGGTCCCGGTGTTAAGAAAGGCTACCGTATCCAAATGCCTGTTAGTGCGATCGACAATTCACCTACGGCCGCTTTTGCACTTGGAATAGAAAGGCCCAATGTCTGGGTGGGGCAACCCATAAAAACTGCATTCGTGGGCTATGATGAGGAAGTATCCTACGCAAGAAGGACATTTTACAGGCAACCCAGGGTAAAACCTTCAGGTGACGGCTTTAAACCATCGGGGGGGCTATACATTGGTGATGAAACAACAGTGGTAATTGAAAATACGGCCGCTGATGCTACCATCCGTTACACCTTAAATGGAAGCGAACCTACCGGAGCTTCTCCTGTTTACAAAACGCCGTTGAAAGTACGACAAACCACCACAGTAAAGGCAGCATTATTTATTGAAAACAAAAAAGTATCCAATACCAATACGGCTTTTTTTAGACTGGTGGAAGATCCGGTTGACAAAGGTATTACCGGGACATTTTTTTATGGAAAAAACTTAAACAAACTTCCGGATTTCAACCTGTTAAAACCTGTGGGTGAAAAAGTCCATGGTTTTGAATTCAGTTCGGAAGGGTTGGATTATCCAAAAGGGGGTGATCAGGTGGCTGTTAAATTCGTTTCATATCTGAACGTAGAAAACCCTGGAAAATACACTTTTTTTACGGAATCAGATGATGGCAGCAAGCTTTATATTAATGGAAAAGCAGTTGTGGACAATGATGGCAACCATGGGGTCCGTCCAAGGGAAGGCACCGTTTTTTTGGAATCCGGAAAACATAAGGTAGAAGTAACCTGGTATAACAGTGGTGGTGGGCTTTGGCTGCAAACCTATGTTGAAGGCCCGGGTTTCCATAGGCAAGTATTGACATCTGACATGCCGAATGCTTCGCTCAGTTTGCATACAACCAATTAAAAATGTTTTCAGTATCTTAGAAAAAATTTTGCAGCTATATCCAAGGTACAAAGATTTGAACCTGGACAAGCCATTTTTCAGAGATGAAATTCCAAAGCTTTTTGAAGAATCACCCAAAACCAAACAATACCTCGTAACAAAAAAAGCTGAACCTAAATTAGTCCGGCTATTGTTTTTTCATGGCTTCAGCCAATTTTCAAAAATGCCCTGAGATATGTACGAACCTGGATAGTGTTGAAATGACGGGGCTTTATGAAAATCTTATTATGTGTATATTGAGATAAGTGTATGGTAAATACACTTTATTCACCAGCAAACGTTCGCTTACCTTGGTGCTCAGCGATTCATTTTTGTCATCGATGGAAACCATCAAGCTGTTGGCCGAGGGTTTACTTACCTCAAAAATCATATTTGCTATTCAAACCTAGAAACTCCATTTTAGCCTTGTAAACACAAAACTTCCCAATGTGCCAAAAATACTGTTTTCATCACCACCAAATACTTGGCTGGCCACCAGGAATTCCGTATTTCTATTCAGTGAAAACGTGATATCCGGATTGATGAAAAAGGACTGGTCATCGATGTAGTAGATGCCGTTTACATTCACAACTACCAATGGCGTAATGTCATAACCTGCAGTTCCAAATAGTGCCCATTGGTTAGGGATTAGTGTTTTAGCGGTAACAGGTTCCAATATATCAATTTGCGTGACTTCACCTCCGGTGTTGCTATTGAACACTCCTTCCAGCCGGAAGTTCAACGTGTTGGGAAACGTGTAATCAAAAGAAACGCTGGCTGCCAGGTCAGCCTCCTGATTATTGTTGTAGGGTTGGAAGTAAGTTAGCTCCCCTTTGAATCCGGCACTTTTAACCTGTCCAGCCCAGCCTACACCAAGAAAAATGTCTTCCAGGTGCTTTCCTGACAATACCTGGAAGTCGTATTCCCATTGGTTGAAATTGTATTTAATGGACATCGTCAGACTATCAAATGTTTCAGCATAATCGGAGGCCACTTCCAGGGACGACAAAGGACTGGCTGTGTATTTGAATAGCAAAGCGTCTGTTCCCCTTCTTTCCTCATAGTCAAAATCAAAAAAGGAGTAGGCATTGAAGACATCATTTGGGTTCCATACATAAGACTTGCCCCAGTTGATCCGTTGCTTTCCGGCAATTACCTGGTAGCGTCCTTTTCGCCATTGGATGTTTAGCCGGTCTATGTTGGCGTAAAAAAAGTAGGAGTCATTTTCTCCAACGATCCAATCTAACTGCCATTGATCCAACGATGCGGTCACCTGATTATCAAATTCCGGATTGAATTGAACGTTATTGCCAAAGTACAGCCGGTTGCGTCCTTCTATATTGAACGTCAAGGTTTTTGAAAGACGCCAGTTGATATTGTACCGGTTGTGAATTTGATTGTCAAAATGCCACAACGAATCTCCTGCCGGAACGGATACCGTCACCAGGTCTTTGACATACCCGGAAAGCTTTACTGATGATTCCTTCTTTTTGCCTGGGTTCGAGTTTGCGAGTTCATTTTGACCGAATGTAGGATGAGGAAGGTATGGTAAAACTGAAAGCATACAAATAATCAACTTCTTTAACACGCGTTAGAATGTTACTTGTTATAGTCCTCTTTTACGCTTCCGTCTTCAAATACGATCACTCTTCTGGCCCTGTCCACGACTCGTTGATCGTGGGTTGAGAAGATGAAGGTAATACCCTCCTGCTCATTGAGTTTGACCATAATGTCCAGCAAATCCGCAGTAGATCTGGAGTCAAGGTTTGCCGTAGGTTCATCGGCAATCACAAATTTTGGCTTATGCGCCAGTGCCCTGGCAACTGCTACTCGTTGCTGCTGGCCACCGGATAGTTTACCGGGACGGGAATGAAGCCTGTTGCTCAGACAAATGGCTGACAATAACTCTTTTGATCTCGAATGTCTTTCTTTGACTGGCCTTCCTTGCATTTCCATGATGAACTCGACATTTTCGATGGCGGTGAGTACCGGCAGGAGATTGTAGCTTTGAAACACGAACCCGATATGATCCCTTCTGAATTTTGTTTTTTGGGTTTCACTCATGTTCGTCAGATTGTTTGAGGCAATACATACTTCTCCTTCAGAAGGGTTGTCAATGCCGCCGATCATGTTGAGCAGGGTGGTTTTCCCTGATCCCGAAGCACCTACGATGGCTGTAAACTCTCCCTCTTTGAAAGTAAGGTTCACCTGGTTCACCGCATGCACAGGAATGGTCTTGGGATTATAGGTCTTGCTTAGATTCCTTATTTCAATAATTTCCATTTTGATTTGTTTGAAGGTTTATCAATCTCTTAATGCAGCATGTGGCCTGATACGAAGTGCCCGGAATGCCGGAAAAACGGATATGATGGCCGTGAGTATGGTTGCCAGCACACAAACCATAACAATCATAGGCCAAACGACTACCGGGTAGATGGTTGCCCTGATACCTAGTAATGCAAACCCCGAACCAAGCGGAACTCCTGTTTGTGAGGTCATATTTACAATGACAATGCCCAATAAAATACCTGTTAAGGAGCCAATGAACATCAGAAAGCCCGACTCTTTGACTAACATAAAAAACACTGACCATTTGCTTTGGCCAATGGCCCTGAGCATGCCAATTTCACGGGTTCGCTCTTGAACGATCATGTTCATGGTATTCAACAGTCCGAACCCCAGGCCTAACAGGATGATGATGGTAAACAGCATACTCACCGCTTCTGTGAAGCCATTGAATGCATAGAGCTGTGGTAGTAGCGTGATCCAGGAGTAGTGGCGATAGTCAGAAGGCAGGTTTTTCACTAAAAATCCTTCGATACGGGTCAACTGCATTCGATCATTTACCAGAATGGCAATTTCATGAGGGTTCCTGATGCCGGATAACTCACCTAAATCACTGTACTTTACGATGGCATTGTTCTCATCATAAGGTGTATTTGGTGTCTCAAATATGCCGGACACCCGGAAAGCTCCTCCTACGATTTCACCTGAAACAGCTTTCAGCGTGACAATTACTTTTGATCGAATGCTGAGTTTTAGCCTTTCTGCCGTTTTTTTACTGACAAGGATGGGTTTGGGTAGATCACCCTCCAGGAAAGTTCCTCCAATGAGATAATCTTTAAGTGCAGAAAATTGAATTTCAATTTCTGGCTTCACACCTGTGAGCTGGGCGATGCTGGTATTTTCCGGGGTAGTCAAAACCGCTTCTGAAACCATCCGCTCGGTAATGGAGACGATTTGCGGTTGATCCTTCAAGAGAGCTCTCACCTGTGCAGGATCAGCAATGTACTGATCGATTTCCCGGAACGTATTGAAATCTTTGTTTTGAATCTGGAGATGTCCGGTTTGGATGCTGACAGCATCATCCAACCGTTGAGCGGCTATCCCTTTCATCAGGTTAATGGTAAATATAGCCAATGCCAATCCGAAGAAAGCGGCACCTATGAAAATGAGGCTCCTGGTCTTGTTGCGCCAGATATTTTTCCAGGCTAATCGTGTGGTCATCGTTTAATGATTTTAATAATTACTTGATTACTTCACTCATTTTAAGCTTCCTGATCATCGTCAGCGGAAAAGCACTGGCCACCAACATAATGAGGAAAATAATCAGTCCCATCAGGGCAAACAGGTGCGGCTTGATGGCAAACTGAATGACGGGTTCTACTCCCATTGCTTCGAATGATTTTGCCCCTTCACCCGTCAGCGGGATAGGGTTGTTGTGCATGAAATTGACAATGGGAAAAGCGATTAACCAGGCCAGGATTACGCCAATCACACCGAGCATAAGGCTTTCCAGTAAGATGACGGTTTGAATTTGTGATTTTTGAAGGCCTATCGCTTGCAACATGCCAAACTCCCTTTTCCGTTCCAAAGCCATCATTACAATGGTACCAATGATGCCAAAACCCACAATCAGGTAAAGGGCTGAAAGCAGGAGTGTGGCGATCGTGGTATCAGTATTGATGGACTTTTGGATCTCAGGATGCATTTCATCCCAACGCATGATGGCATAAGCGGGACCTAGCTGATCTTGCAGCATTAACTGTGTTGCGTTGACCTGCGTGCGATCAGAGACATTGAGCATGAAAGCATTGACCAGACCTTCCGCACCATTGAAAGCTTGAGCAGTAGTTAATGGGAGGTAAGCCGTCATCCGGTTCATCTGGGGATTAGGAAGTTTTACAATGCCCTTGATGGGATACTTGCCCGCTGCGATGGACGCATGATACCCCTGGCTAACCAATACCAATGTGTCGTTGACTTTGAGCTTAAGGTAGTTGCTTAATCCTTCTGCGATAATTACTGCGTTTTCATTTTCTGATAGATAACTACCCTTTATTACCCGCGAATTTAATTCATTGTATTGGTTTTCTGATTCCGGGTCAATTCCAATGACAAGCGCTCCTTTAGAACTTGACTCAGAAGCAGCTAAAGAGAAGTTTTGCAAACGTGGTATGACAGAAGAGATCCCGGGAACGGATGAAATTTGATTCCTGAAATTAACATGGTCTTCGATGAGTTCATTGATCGACTTGTCTTCCCAATAGTCCTGGCTTTGAACTTGTAAATACCCGGAGTTCTTAGTACCAGCCTCAATCATTTTATCATAAGCCCCCCATTGTAATGAGCGGAAGTTAACAGAGATGACAACCGCAAAAATGACAGAAAGCATTGTAATGACAGATCGTCTTTTTTTACGCCAGATATTCCTCCAGGCTAGTTTGATTAATTGGTTCATTCTGTTGGGTTTTAGTTAAGTTGTCGCATGTTCTCTTTCGAGAAGAAATAGTCATCGATCTCTTGCTTAAAATCACCACCCAGTATAGTTACTACTGTGCGATAACCTTCCTTATTATTAGGAGTCATGGTCAGTGTAGTTGCAATGGTTTTACTACCGATTTCCTTGATATCAGTTTTGGTCAAAGTCGAAATGAGATCGCCCAACTCATCGTAGTTTTCCGTTTTCCGTTCCAGTAAGTCTTCCTTTCCAATCCATACAATTTTTTTTCCCCAGATCACTGCCGCGTCTGGTTTTGGAGTAGCTTCTATCTTATAGCAGATTATACCATCTACATTTTCTTTATCTATCAACTTGTGGGTATAATCATGCAGGATTGAGGCTTCTTTCAGCAGATCTTCATTGGTATAATCCGAACCCATCCAGGATTGAGCCATCTGCGATGGAGAAATTTTGACAATCCGCTCGATTGACGGAATAAAATTCCATCCCTCAGAACCAAGCCTCATAAAGCTTACTCCTTCGTCTTTGGCGGGTGCTGTGATCACCATCATGCCATAGTTAAATCCTTTTGCCCATGTCCGGGTGGTCAGCGCTCTTGACCATTTCGGGCGGATCACTTTAATGGTCATGTCTAATGTGTAAGCCTCGCTGCGCTCATTGTAATAAGCTTTGTCTACAATCTCTTTGGCTGATAAATCCTGACTCTTTGAATCTGTCCCACTTAGTAGGAATGGAAATATAAAGGCTACAAATAGTTGCTTCATTGTCGTATATTGCATTAGTTATTGAACAATCTGTTCGATAACACAATATTAGCCGTTGGCATCATAGCATACAATCTACAAAATG
>JAKSDQ010000258.1 GCA_022360015.1 Cytophagales bacterium | reverse complement strand
TACAACTGATTTTTACAATTCCTTTGCTTAATTCCAATTCGCAACGCCCCCCTTTTTATTTTTTAAGGTCACATAAATTTTTTAAAAATGCTTAACACTACAGAGTTTGCCATATCCTTGATCAAGGAGGAATTGCATAATCTGAAATTGATCAACGACCTGAACCGGGCGGGTATTGACGCCAGTATCCACTTGTCTGACCTCAGTGCATTGATTTTAGAGATTACAGGCTTTACCGAACATAAAACTTCAGATGAGTTTTATACCTGGTACACCAATTGCCAGAACAAGCTGGTTGAAAACATTGATCCTAAAGACGCCAAAGAATTCCGGGAGCGGGCTTTTGATTTTATATATTGATTTAATGGCGAAAAAGCGTGCTTTAGACTTCACTGAACCATCTAAATTTATAAAAATTCAAAAGATAAGGCAGGTTTAGTAATGATTTTATTGCAAAATTATATCGCCATCGATGTTTAGTTGTTTATGAAGTTTTCTGGCCACAGCCATAGTGATATCCCGTTTACCTCTTAAATACTCGCTAACTCTTGTCTTGGGGATGTCAAGCTTTTGAGCCAAATCCGATTGTTTCAACCCTAACTCATGCATCCTTAGTTTAATCACATCAACCAGGGAGGGCGTTTCAATTTTGAAGTGTTTGTCTTCATATTGAGCAACCAGCTCGGAAAGTCTGTCCATCATTACAAAATCCGGATTATCATAACTGTGGTTATTTCCGATTTTAATCATTAGCGCATCAATTTTTTTGAGCGCTTCTTCATATTGTTTTTTAGTTTCTACTGCTTTCATGGCACTGTATATTAAATATTTTTGACATCTGTTTTGTCATATTCAGCATAGGTACTAATCCATCTGATGTATACCTTTTGAGAAATATAAATTATGATAGCAACCAACCGATAGTCATTGCCCTTTATATTGAATACAACCCTGTTATTTCCTACATAATCAGCACGCAAATAGTCTTGTTTCAAATCGTTGAGATTTTCCCATGAAGACTTAGATACTTTTTTGTACCATACTTCCAAAGCCGTTTTGCTCATGGCATGATCCCTGTAATATTCTACTATCTTTTTTCTACTGACCACCCTCATTTATGACACAAAGTTACATAAAATGTAACTAATAAAAAACAATGCTTGGATTTTGTTCTGGAATGTCCCGTTTTTGGCCTTAATGATGAGAGGATGAGATGATTTCATAATCGCGGGTCCAAGGGTGCATACCATAAAATAATTGTCCATTGTTCATTGTCAACTGTCAATTTCCAACTGCGCTTAGTTGTTAAAAAAATTATACTTATTTGTTTGCTTTAGTCTTAGAAGACGGGTTACAGACTTATCAGCGTAAAATGTTTTCTGCCTGTACCGGTATTTCAGTCCATTTAACTATATTTGACCGCATGAAACAAATATAAACTTTGGTCATCCTGCATTTGGAAATAAACTTACACACATGAAGGTATTGGCATTGTTCCTCGCGTTGATAACCCTCCTGCTCTCCATGACACCCTGTTGCGATGGAGACAGCCATTGTATGGAAGAAACAGCTACTGAATGCGCCGAACATTCGGATACAGACCAGGATGACGCCGATCATGACCGGCCTTCTTCTCCTTTCTATGCCTGTGGGAGCTGTTTCGGCTTTGTCTACCAGCAGGCTTCCTCTTTTGTCTCCTGTTGCTTGTCATTCATCGAACAGGACTTTAACAGCTTTTATGCGGAAAGCTTTTACGGAAGCCACCTGCATCCACCCAACAAGCCTCCAATACAGATTTAAATTAACGCCACCCAGTAAAACCGGACCTGCTTAAGGAGCAGCAGTCTGCTTATTGTCCATTGTTTAAATCTGAAAAATGAAACTAAAATACCTTTTAGGCGGCCTTACGTTGCTATTGAGCCAGGCCGTCTTTGCCCAACATACCTTTAAAGCCAGGGTTGTCGACCATGAAAGTCAGGAACCCCTGGTAGGAGTAACTGTATCTTTTCCCACTTTAAGCATAGGCGATGTGACTGATCCGGACGGACAGGTCATCGTCACTAACATCCCTGCGGGACAGCACCCGGTCGACATCAGCTTTGTGGGGTATGAATCACTTTTGATCAAAATTACTTTCCCGCAACCTGCTTCCCAACAGGATCGGACCTTTGAACTTCACCATGCGCATACGGAGATGGGGGAGGTCGTCATCACCTCTACCCGGAGCAGCCGCACCATTGAAGACATCCCTACGCGGGTAGAGTTCATTGCCGGTGAAGAGCTGGCGGAAAAAGGGAACATGAAGCCAGGCGATATTCGCATGTTACTCAACGAAAGTACCGGTATCCAAACCCAGCAGACCTCGGCTACCAGCTACAATTCCAGCATCCGCATTCAGGGACTGGATGGCAAATACACCCAACTGCTCCGCGATGGACTGCCGCTCTACTCGGGTTTTTCAGGGGGTCTGAGCCTGATGCAGATTGCTCCACTCGATTTGAAGCAGGTAGAGGTGATCAAAGGGGCCTCGTCCACTTTGTATGGAGGTGGGGCTATTGCCGGTCTCGTCAACCTGATCACCAAAACCCCGGAAGAAGAACCGGAACTGAGTTTTATGCTGAATGGCACCTCGGCGCTGGGGCTGGATGCCAGCGGCTTTTATGCAGAAAAATTCGGTAAGGTGGGCGCTACTGTTTTTGCTTCTTACAACAAAGGCACGCCCTATGATCCCGCCGGTATCGAGCTTACTGCTATCCCGGAATTCGACCGCTTTACGCTGAATCCGAGGCTGTTTTTATACCTGAACGAACGCACTACCCTAAACGCCGGGGTGAATTTTGTCACCGAAGAGCGATTAGGTGGCAACATGGATTATGTGGAGGGGGAAGAGGTAGCCAATCCGTATTTTGAAAGCAACGAAACCGACCGGCTTTCTTCCCAGTTTCAGCTCACACATCAATTTGACAACACAGCTACCTTCACCTTAAAAAATAGTCTGAACTTTTATGACCGCTCGGTAGAAATTCCTGATTTTGCCTTTGCCGGAAGGCAATTTTCCTCTTTCAGCGAGGCCAATGTCAGTTGGCCTGGAGAAAAAACGGAGTGGATTACCGGCCTGAATCTGTGGACGGACCGCTTTGAGCAAAACAACGGCAGCGATGGACAGGATTTGGGCTTTTCGGATGCTACGTTGGGAGCTTTTGCACAAAACATCTGGAACTTACACCATCGATGGGTGCTGGAAACCGGCTTCAGGCTGGATTATCAAACCGAATACGGCCTTTTCCCACTACCCCGTTTTTCTTTGATGCACAAACCGTTCCGGCAACTGACCTTTCGTTTGGGTGGTGGGCTGGGCTATAAAACACCCACTGTGTTTTCAGAAGATGCCGAACGCCTGCAGTTCAGGAATATCCGACCCATCAATCCTGACGAACTTGAAGCAGAGCGTTCTTTTGGGGCCAATTTTGATATCAATTACCGCCTTGCCGTGACAGACGAACTGACGCTTTCTTCCAACGTCCTCTTTTTCTACACGCAGATTCAGGATCCGCTTGTCCTGACTTCGGTGGGTAGCCATTTTGAATTTATGCAGCCAGACGGCTACGTGGACACCAAAGGCGTGGAAGTGAACATGAAATGGAGTTTCCGTGACCTGAAGCTTTTTGTTGGCTACACCCATGCCAGGGTACTGGAACACTACAACGGGGAGTCCACCACTTTTCCATTGGTCGCCGAACACCGGCTCAATAACGTATTGATGTATGAAAAGCACGACAACTTCTGGGTAGGACTGGAAGCCTACTATTTCAGTCCGCAGCAGTTGGGAGACGGAACCACCGGCGAATCGTACTGGATTACCGGGCTGATGACCGAAAAGAAACTCGGAAAGCATTTTTCCGTCTTCCTGAATTTTGAAAACTTCCTGGACACCCGTCAAACTGCTTTTGACACCATTTTTACAGGAAGCATCGACAATCCGCAGTTCCGTGACATTTATGCGCCGGTCGATGGTTTTGTGGTTAACGGAGGATTTAAATGGAAAAAATAAAACCTGGCAAAACAATTTATGCGACCATGTACGTGCCGGAGCAGATGCCCGGATATTTCTGCAGACAGATCAATTTACAGGTGAGCTAATCGGTAAAGAAAATACAGAAAAACTCCTCATTGACGCGGCCACAGCTATCAAATAGCGACTGCCGCGGCATTTTGGGGAATTCAGTGATAGTATTGCAAGCATGCTTCGGTGTCATAGGTTTTATCCCTGTTATACTTTTACCTATACCGGAATGATGATAGGGCTGGGAGGAAGAGAAACGCGCGCCAGCTTTCATTATTTTCGAAAAAAACGTTGTGCAACAGCCACGAAGGCTTGGATAAAACTTTGCTGAATGCTGAAACTGTATTCCCTGATTGCATAATTTCAAATTATTCCTTAATATAGAATTTAGGTTTGATTACAGGAAACCTTTGCTAATATAAGGTATGCTGGGTTTAAAAGTTTAGCTGTGAGAGCATCTGTAAATACGTTTTTCTTTATTAATGATCAATCTGAACGTCAAATCTGGGATACGTTACGGAATGGCCATAAAGATGCGCTAAATTATATCTACAATCGATATGTTGAAATGTTGTACCAATACGGGTTTAAGTTTACCAACGACCATAAACAGATTGAAGACTGTATACAGGATCTTTTTCTTGACTTATGGGAAAAAAGGGCAGGTCTGGGAGCAACAGATCATATCAGGCCTTACTTGTTGACAGCCTTTCGAAGAAAGCTCATCAGAACACTTTCAAAAAACAACATTGTCATAGACAGAAATTTTGCCATAGATAATTATAACTTTGTTATAACGGCCAGTGCTGAAGTACACCTTACCGAAAAAGAAGCTGAAGCAGCGCTCATAAGTACAATGGCCAATCATTTATCTAAACTCCCCAAAAAGCAGCGGGAAGTACTTTATTTGCGCTACTATTGTGAACTGGAATATGATGAAATTGCCTCGGTCATGAATATTTCATATCAATCTGCCCGCAATCTGATGTATAAGGCCATTAAAACCATGAAGCGCCGCTTTAGATCCACAGGATTTCCCATATTGAAGCTTTTCCTGGCTTTTTTTTAAAAAAGTTTTCCAACAAAGGTTACAAAAAGGCAATTTCTGTCTTTTTATATCGAAGCTCTGGTTAGCTTATCGTCGCAACAGGCATGACTAAAAAAAGGGATGCTCCATGATCTGTTTTATGTTGAATAGGTAGGTTGTCATACTTTGACAACCGGCAATGAATGAACGGCTTGTTTTCCCTTGACTATTGGCCTGAAATACCCGGTAGTTAAAAACATTGAATCACCGGAGCCCCTGGTTTGCTTACTATTGTCATACGAATGGCTGAAAATTTTAGTAGTAAGAAGCCGTAAATCGCAAAAAATGACGCACGCTCAAATGTAACCTATAAAATGGATCACGAAAACTTTAGTGTCGAGGATTTTTGTCAGGATTTAAGCTTCTGGAAGTGGGTGAAGTATGAAGATACCGAGAGTAAGTTATTTTGGGAAAAATGGCTTGAGCAGAATCCTGACAAAAAACCCGAGGTGGAGCGGGCAAGAAAAATTCTTCAGGCCATCCATGTAAATCAACAAGCGATTGATAACAACAGATTAGTCCAGCTTTGGGAGGATATAGAAAGTAATATAGCATCTTCTCAAAAAATCAGGTATTTAAGCCGCCCTGCAAAACGGCAATTCGTGTTTTCGAGGATCGCAGCCATTTTTGTTGGCTTTATTATTGGCTTTGCTTGCCTTTATGTGTTGACGATATTCAACAGAAATGAAGAAATGCCAGTTAGTCAGGAGGTTAAGATGATTGAGCGCTCCAATCCTGCCGGAAGCACTTCAACCATTACTTTGCCTGAGGGAACAAAAATCAGATTGAATGCTGTCAGTACACTTATTTTTCCCGAAGAATTCTCGAGAGAGACAAGGGAGATTTCATTGACAGGAGAGGCTTTTTTTGAGGTAACGGAAGATGCCTCCAGGCCATTTATTATTAATACCGGCAGGTTTAATACGACTGTATTAGGCACCAGTTTCAATATCAGCGCCTATCCCTCCTCGCAGAAGATAAAAGTAGCGGTAGTGGAGGGGAAGGTATTTGTGGAAAATAAAGAGGGTGCAGGAGGTAAGAATTCGCTCACTATCACTCCCAAAGAAATGGCTGTTTTTAATAAAGCATCAGGGGAACTCAATGTACATACCTTTAGCTATTTGAAGGAAATAGCCTGGAAAGACAATATCATTCACTTTGAAAATGCCGACATGGATGAAATCATTGACAAATTGGCGAAGTGGTATGGGGTAACCTTTGTATTACATAAGCGCATAACCAGCCATAGAGACTATACAGCTACTTATGATAATAAATCCCTGGAAGAGATCCTCGAGGGACTTTCATTTGCCTTTGATTTTAAATTTACCATCGATGATAAAGTTGTAACCATTAATTGATAGTGCTATGAGATAAATAAAAATTACAGTAAAAAAACACGGTGCCACACAAATTCATTGGGGAATGACTGAATAACACCGTGCGAGACCTACCGAAAATTGATAAAAAAATGTTTTACCAAGAAATTCAGTATGATGACAAAAATACTAAAAAAATCACTCATCATGTCAAAGTATGCATTAATTGGGTGTTTGTTGCAGGCCTTCTTTTATCCTTTCCTCTTCGCAGAATCTACAAAAGGGCAAAAGAGTATTGAAAACATCTTTGTAACGATCGAGCTCAACGAATCAAAGTTAAAAGAGGTTTTCACCAAGATCGAAAAGCTGACAGATTTTCGATTTGCTTATAAAAAGGGAGAAATACGAAATAAAGAATCACTGAGTATTCATGCGAGATATATCTCTATCGGCAATTTGTTGCGCCAGATTGCCAGGGAAACAAATCTTAAATTCAAGCGGGTTAACGAGATTATTCATGTTACAGAAAACAATTCCATCCAATATATTGTAATGGAAGAACAATTGCCTGACCGGCCGGTAAGAGGAAAGGTAACAGACGAAAACGGTGAGGAATTGCCGGGAGTAAATGTTTTTGCCAAAGGTACAACCATCGGAACGATCACCGATAGCCATGGCGATTACATGCTTGAAATCCCGGACGACGTTTCAACATTGGTATTTTCCTACGTCGGATATATTACAGAAGAAGTAGAAATAGCCGCCAGATCAGTGGTGGATATGTCGCTTACGCCTGATGTCGAAACGCTTTCTGAGATTGTTGTAGTAGGTTATGGAACCACACGCCGGGAGGTCTTATCGGGCGCAGTCGATATGCTGGATTATGAAACGCTTCAGGATTTACCATTGACAAACCCCATAGCAGGTCTTCAGGGAAGAATAGCAGGCACCGTTGTTACAAGGACCAGCGGACGTCCGGGCGAAGAAGGTTTTAACATCCAGATTAGAGGCGCTTCAACTGTCAATGGAAACAGCAATCCTTTAATTATCATAGACGGTGTGCCCGGTGCCATGTCTGATCTTAATCCTAATGATATTGAATCCATGAACGTACTTAAGGACGCCTCTGCCGCCATTTACGGTGCACGTGCATCCAACGGGGTAATCCTGATAACCACTAAAAAAGGAAAGTCCGGGAAACCCAGGGTCAATGTTAACTCCTCTTATACGCTCAGGAGGCCCGGAGAATATTTTGAACAATTGGATTCTTACCGGGTAGCGTTGATGGACCGGGAAGCTGCTCAAAATGCTGGCATAACGCCTACTTTTACCGATCAACAAATCGAAGCCATCCGTAACAGGACAGGTGAGCCCATTGTAATTCCCGGTTTTGCCACGGTGTTTGCAGACACCTGGGATTATACTGATTTAGCTTTCAACAATGGCTCCCAGCAAAACCATGATATCAATATTTCCGGTGCCACCGACAAGTTTTCCTACAGGGCTTCATTGGGCTATCTGAAAGAAAACGGGATTTTTACAGGACCCGATGACAACCAAAGACTTAACACAAGGCTTAACCTGGGATTTAATCCGGTTGAGGGATTGAATATAGATACCCGGCTGGCAATTTCCAGACAACGTACCAGACAGGCCAATCAGGAGGGTTTAGGGCAAATTAATAGAATTTTTCCATGGATGAGGCCTTTTACAGTTGACGACCCTACGAAATATGCTACCGCCCAGGGATATCAAAATCCATTGCAGCGGCAGGAGGAAGGAGGCACCAATACCAACTGGGATACGCGTGTTGAAAGCAATATGAAGATAGATTACGAGATAATCGAGAACCTTACAATTAGTACGCAGGTAGGTGCTAATCTAAGGTTCCAGGATTTTCGTCAGTTTGCCAGAACCTTTTCTTTTTATGATGAGGTGACTGCCGAAGTGCAAGGTTTAGCCAACTCCCCAAACCGGGGCACGGAGGGGTTTTCAAGGGAAGTATACTCTACGCGTATAGGTTATGTAAATTACAGTAATACCTTCATGGATAAACATGACTTGAGTGTCACCTTAGGGGCATCTCATGAGCAAAATGATGTCAGATGATTTTCTGCGTCGCGTACAGGTTTTCCAAGCAACGATTTCTTTTCCCTAAACCTGGGAGACAGTGATAACCAGACGAATGATGTTTTAAGAAGCAACGGTGCCCCCATTGATGCCATCTGGACCATAAGGTCCCTTTTTGGAAGGGCTTCATATGTATATAATCACAAATACATTTTTGAATTCAATACCCGCTATGATGGCAGTTCCCGTTTCGCACCCGACACACGTTGGGGCTTATTCT
>JAKSDQ010000124.1 GCA_022360015.1 Cytophagales bacterium | reverse complement strand
TGATCATTGTCATCGTTGTCCTGGCTCTCCACAGGAGCCCTACCCACTCTCCTGATAGACTTGGTGGATCGCCCCACGGCAGAGCTGGTCTCTGGGTTGTCCCCGCCAATGTTGCTCTCGCCTGATGTGCATTCTCCTGAGGGGCTTCGGACGTCCGGTTGCAGGCATCCTGGAAGGACTTCATCGTGTTTTAACCCGGACGCACGAGCTCCAACGTCACCACCGCCCATAGAGCTCTAAGCAACAAAGGTGCCACCGCGAACAACAGAGAGTTTAGCTCAAGGAGGAGGCATGCCATCCCAAAAGCACCCCACACAGCTACCTGCGCCGACGCCACTGTAGAGAATTGCCAGGAACCCAGATAGTAAGCGCAGATGTGAAAGGCTTTATCTTCTCTGCTGGGACAGAACCATGCACAACTTTTCCTCTGGAACAGCTCGTCACATCAAAGTCGACCGCTCCGGCATAGAAAAAACCTGCAGCGTGGCCTACACTCACCAATTTAGTGTCTGTCGCGCCTTGTAAGGAAAACCCTCCGTCTGTGTGTGTAGCCTGTGCGTGTTTTCTGCCCTCCTGTTCCGAGCTCACTTCTTTGCAAGCGACCGCGTAATCCGGCGAGGCGCCCCCCGGCCAGTTGTCCTGCGCGCCGGAGGCCTCCACTACGTTGACGTTGTCCTTCATGACCCACGCGCCCGACAGCGACCTTCGGCTGTCCAACTTAAGATGTTGTCGGGATAGGGTGCAGCTCACGTTGCGGGGGCAGTCGAGAAAGTAAAAGGAACGTACAGTGTTGCCCAGAAACACCGCTTTCCGTGCAGGTCGTCCACACTTTACAAGAAAAAGCGCAAGGTGTGAATTTTGTGGCAGAGGACAGTGCCAACGTGGTAGGGACTGAGCCACAGATATCGAGGGTTGAGGGGGGAAATCGATCCACGTGTGTATTGCGTGGTCTTCGACGGCGAACCGTCAGGCAGAGATTTGAAGAATACTGTTCCTACCTACCCCAGAGATGCTCCGCCGCAAGGGACTGTATCTGGTGAGATCTTTGGCGCGCGTTGCTGGGATTGGGCGCTAGACGCGGGAGATGAAACGCTGGCGAGGCGTCACGGCAATAGATCAAAAGCGCTTCCAGCTGGCCAATGCGCATGTCAGTCCACAGACTGGGAAGACATCGGATGACTTGCAGTACAAACTCGCTGCAGGGCTGTTCACTGACGTTATGCTCGAAAGAGGCTTAATTATTGGCATGGTGATTCTACACAGGTGATAGGAGATGGGAAAGTGCATTCACTCGAACGCGGCTTAAGGGCACGATGGGCCGCCCGCAGTGTTCAGTGTTCAGGTAGACCACTACCTGTATCAAACATTAAAGAAGGCGGCCATACCATCATGTAGGGATGAAATGTTACACATTCCACTGGAAATTGGCAAGGTTGATTATTCCAAATACAAATCACTTTGGGGCTAAAATCTACTTATTCTCTCGCCTCATTTGGACACGGACACTTATGCGAAC
>JAKSDQ010000255.1 GCA_022360015.1 Cytophagales bacterium | reverse complement strand
GTTTGAGAAAAGCAAGTGAAAAGACTTAAATTAACAAGTAATTTCATACAGCTATAAAAGACATATCGCGGGGTGGAGCAGTTGGTAGCTCGTCGGGCTCATAACCCGAAGGTCGTAGGTTCGAGTCCTACCCCCGCTACACTGATAATCAGGCAGTTACGATGAAGTGACTGCCTTTTTTTGTGGGTTTTGGAAAGTTGGTACAACATAGGTACAACAATTTGGGCGGGCTTAATCTTTAAATCATGCTCTCAACTTTCTTTAAGTTTCTAAACAAGCAGTTTTTATTTCATATTGTTTTAAGTGGCTAGTTAAGCTGGACTAGGTGTGCTATCAATGTCAATGTAAGGAAGCGGCTCTCAGTTGAAATTGCTATCACTGATATTGATAATAACAAACCGAATTATTATTTTTGTATAATCAAATCAGTGCCTCATGCAAGAAAGGATTATTAAAAAATCAGGCCAGTACATTGTTGATGTCAATGTAATTACCTTTCAGGGAGAAAATGAAATAGTGGCCTATTCTCCAGCCTTACAGATTTCTTCATACGGAGAGACCAAACAAGATGCTGAACATGCACTAGGTGAAAACATTGCTATATTCATGGATTATGCTACTAGCAAAAATACCTTGATTGAAGATTTATTAAACCTTGGATGGACGATTAAAAAAAAGCCAGACTTTCTGTTCATCCCACCTCCTTATAGTACTGAAGATATAGTAGTGGATATTGCTACAGATACATATGAGATGTTTGAGCATCATTTTGCTATCCCTGCCTAAGTATGGGCAAATTAACATCCATCAAAGTAACCACATTCCGCAAATTCCTGGAACAGGTAGGTTGTAAATTCTATCGCGTACGGGCTTCCCATGAAATTTGGGGAAGAAAAGATTTAACCAGGCCGATCACATTCCGCAATACCAAAAAGGAGATCGAGCCTTTCCATATACGAACTAATCTTAAAACCTTGGGAATTTCAGTCGACCAATT
Source organism: Cytophagales bacterium (assembly GCA_022360015.1). GTDB lineage: Bacteria > Bacteroidota > Bacteroidia > Cytophagales > Cyclobacteriaceae > Agaribacillus. The sequence continues at coordinate 966 of JAKSDQ010000255.1, read as the reverse complement.
TTTACAAATCATCAAAGAACTGTAATCATTTTCCGCTAGATGGTAGTTTTGACTTTTAGATATGTTTCAAATAAGCTCAACGAACATATCTGGTTTTACTAGTACTAAAGAAAGCTTCTCTGCATTGAAATTGTCGAATAACTAAGTTTGCTCATTGAGCTTTGTTTGTTAACAATTGATTTTTCCCGGTTGTCTTTAACGAAGAAACTCCAAACCCTGAGAAAGTTTGAGAGCCGGAATCAAAAAGGTCATAAATAATGTTAATGCAATATCTCTCTTCTAATGAGTGCCTGATCCTTTCTGTTTGTTTATTTGGTTTCCCTGAAATCATCAAACTTGGCGCCAAGTGAATTGGTCTTTTGGCTCTGGAATTGTTGGTTATTATATCTTTTCTGATCTCATTTACTACTCCGATGAAATTAAAAATTAGTTCTGGAAATGGATTAAAATGTTTCACCTCGAAAAAGGTTATTGTATTCTTATTTTCTACGTATGAAAACCTTCTTTTCGTTTCATAATATTCAGTTGTGGTTTTCGAGGTTCCTTCCTTAATAACTACTATATCTGGATTTGTGAAAATTTCAGAGTCAAATGATGATTGAACTGCAAGATTATGTTGAATTTCGAACTTGTATTCACGCTTACCTACTTTCTTAATAGCTGAGAAATAGGAGTATTTAGACTGAATTCCTGCTGGTGAACACTTATATCTATACTCTCCGGATTGTAAATTTTTAATTTCAACTTGGTAGTCATAATGCTCGTAGAATCTAACAATATAATTGAAACAAGACATCTCGAAGAAATCACTGATTCGGGTTGCTTGATTTTTAACAGTTGTTTTAAAGTATCCCTTCGGCGTTGTACCTATTGTAATTTGGTCTGATCAAAATTATCTTTCAGTGGCAGCAGTGTGTTCAGTTGGCTGAGTTTGGTATCAGGTATTTTTTCCAATGTATATTTAAG
>JAKSDQ010000252.1 GCA_022360015.1 Cytophagales bacterium | reverse complement strand
TGAGCCGGGATGCTCCAAGCAAGCTTCCTTACCTGGCTACAACAAGTTATCCCGGCTTTGCGCGGTAAGGAAGCACTGACTTTATTAGTAGCCCCTATCCGCACCGTAACCGCATCCCGAAGGAAGCCTGTCGGTAAGTAGCCGGCAGAAGGGCAGGCAAAAAAGCAAGGGAGTGGCGCGGTTTACGGCGGGCCGGACAGCGGGACAGCTAAAGAGCGTCCACGGACTTGCTTTTTTCCTTGCGCGCAGTAAAAACGGGGCGCCGGCGGGCCGCAGTGCGGACTGAGGGGGCAAGGTGCGGACAAACAACAGCACAGCGGCTGCAGGTGAAGCCTGGCGCGGTTGACCTGCAGAGGGAGCTGGGCGTGGCGCAATGGAGGGCCTGGAGCCGGGTGGGCAAGCCTAGCGCGGCTGACAGCGTAAGGCCTGGAATGCAGCCACACCGCTTTGCCTTGCGGGATGACTGTGCCGGTGGCCCTGTGCGAAGGCAGGGGGGAATGGGGCGGCCTCGTGCGGAGGGAATGAGGCGTTTACAGTTTCATAGATTCCGGATCCTGATAATTGTTCCAAAATCTCACCAGGTAAACGCGGGTCCCTTCTACCTTATAAAAAAGTGTGATTTGCTTCCGTATAACCGCTTTCCTCACTGAACGATATCCACTCAGCGGATAGACTTCTGGCCGCTCTTTAATGATTTCAAGAACAGAATCTACTTCATTGATAAAATTCATAGCCGATTTTTCCGACCAACTTTCTAATAAATACCCGATGTTTTGATAATAATCTTCTGCGGCTTCCTCAGACCAGATAATTTCCATAAAACCTATTTAAAAAGATCCGGGTACTTATCCTGGGTCGATTGCTTCACCTGATCATCTGACTTAACCCGCCCCTGTTTAATGGACTTTAGCCCTTGATCAATCGCCGATTTTTCCGCTTCTGTTAAAGTAGTAGTTTCCTTACCCTCCGTAGACCTTTGCCATACTTTTAATTGATGGATGAGCTTAATATCCTCTATGCCTGCTAACCACCGGATTAAATTTAATTTCTCTGATTGTATGTCCATATAATTTAGCTTTACTCAAAAATAACGTTTTTTACCGACTTTTCCGTTTCACTGCAACGGATGGTGTTTTAGTACCGCTTGTTTTAATTGTTCTACCTGGGTTTGCTTGTAGCGCTCCGTAGCACTCGGGTATTTGTGGCCCGCAAAGGCCTGGACTACTCTCAGGTCATTGCCCGCTTTTAACAGGTTGGCAATCACTGATTGTCTTATCGTTTTTGCGTTCAGCTTTCTATCGGGAAAAAGATGCCGGCAACACCCGATCAAATAGCTGATACCTTCACCGTTTTCGGGGTTGCCTGCCTTGCTGATAATCAGTTTTTGGGTTTCGGTTTTAATAAGTCTGGGGCGGTCTTCCCCAATGTAGTTCATTAACCAAAATATCTGTCTTGACTGTAGCTTCAATGTCCTGGCGCTGGTCTTGCGCTGTGCTTTGATGTAGACCGTGCCTGCTTCCAGGCGGATGTCTCCTACCTCCAGGTTTTTAATATCTCCATTGGTTAAGGCTTGGTAAATGAGCAGACTAATGATAATTTGATTGCGGTTCCTTAAGATCGGGTAGCGCTCTTTTCTGTCCAGTAACAGCGCCAGCTCTTCGGCTTTAAACAAGTCCTGTAACTG
>JAKSDQ010000251.1 GCA_022360015.1 Cytophagales bacterium | reverse complement strand
TGCATTTAAAGGTTAATGTATTTTTTTTTGCGTATTAGCTAATTTATAAAAATCTTTTTTAATCCTTCAGTATCAGCACCTCGTTGTCTCCAAAATTATCATAGCTTGATGTGATTACCCTGTCGCCGGGTATCAGGCCTTCCAGTACTTCATAATTCTCCGAATTTTTGCGGCCCACCCGAATGGATTGTTTTACAGCTCTTCCGCCTGATTCCTCCAAAACATAAACCCAGTTGCCGCCTGTAGACTGGAAAAAGCCACCTGTAGGCAATAACAACGCTTGTCCCGGATTACCTAACTCAATTCTTATCCGTAGCGATTGCCCTCTTTTAACACCCGGAGGGGCGCCGCTTTCAAATTCCATATCCACCTCAAAATTACCATTGGTAATGGTGGGGTACACTTTTGTAACATCCAGCCTGTAGACTTTTCCGCCCGGATCGGTATAGGTAGCTATCTGTCCTACACTAATCCTGGGAAGATATATTTCATCAATATCCACCCTCAATTTGTAATCATCGATAATATCGATTTGCCCCAACCTTTCTCCGGAGGCAATGGATTGTCCGATTTCCAGTTGAGGGGAGGCAAACAGCCCATCCCTCGGTGCTTTTATAATCAGGTTATCCAAAATGTTTCCTACAGCCTCCAGGCTTTTCCACATTCTTCGCTCAGAGTCGTTGAGCTGTTTTAACTGCACAAGTTTCAATACGGAATCCCTCTGATAGGCTTCATAAGTCAGTGCTTTTCTTCTTAGATTATACCTGTAATTCTCAATCACATCCTCATATTCCTGCTGTGAAATCGCCTTCTCTTTCAACAGGTATTCCTGCCTTTGCTTTTGAGGGGTTAGTAATTTAATCTGATAATCGATTTCTGCGAGTTGCGTTTCTAAATTTTGTGTATTTTGGTCCAGGAGTAGTCTTGAAGTTCTGAGATTGTTGATTTGTTCATATAGCTGGGCTTCGCGCTGGAGTACCTCTAATTGTAAATTTGAGTTGGTAAGTGTAACAAGGGAAGCACCCTTCGTGACCATGGTTCCGGTTTCTACATTAAGGTTTTGAATGATTCCTCCCTCTATGGCATCGAGGTAAAAAGTCTTAATAGGTTGAACGGTGCCTGTTTCCGGAATCCACTCCTGGAAGTCGCCTTGTGTAATGGTTGAAATAGTTATTTTATTAGCGTCTACGTTTAGTTTTGATCGGTTGTCTGCAAATAATAGGGTATAGAGAATGACCGAGAATAAGGCTGTGGCCCCTCCAATGGTCATGATCCGCTTGACGGTCCACTTTTTCTTCTTTATTTTTCTATCCATTCCCATAAGTAAAAGTTTTGATCATTTAATACGGTTTAAGTGCATACCCTAAACTTGCCAACAAATGTGCCAAAATGTTTTTTCGGTTATTTGGCATTTTTCACACTATTTTTTAATAATAATTGATCGAATACGTACGATTCTGTTCATTTTTGAACATTACCATTTATGTTTGATTTTGCCCATCGATGGAGGATTTAAACCATTAAATTCGTTTTAGGCCCTCAATATCGCCAAAGGATTAGTATATTAACAGACTTAAAATATTTCGATGGCGGTCGACGCGATTGATTGCCGGACTTGGCATATTTATTGGCTTTCCTCAATCAAATTTTAACATTATGATTAAACTCAGCGATATTGACAAATATGTGGATTCCAAATACCAGCGGGTGTTCATTCTAAAGGGCGTGGATTTAGAGGTGCAGCAGGGGGAGTTTTTAACGATCATGGGGCCCAGCGGAGCCGGTAAATCTACATTACTAAATATTATCGGAATGCTGGATCAGCCTTCGGCCGGTGAGTATTTTTTTATGGATGAACCGGTACACAGGCTCAGGGAAAGAATGAAGACGGAGCTGCATAAACACCATATCGGGTTTATTTTTCAGGCTTATCATTTGATAGACGAACTAACCGTTTATGAAAACATCGAAACCCCATTGTTGTACAAAGGCATTAAATCTAAAGAAAGGAAAAGTATGGTAGCTGAAATGCTCGACCGCTTTAACATGGTTGCTAAAAAGGATCTGTTTCCCGAGCAGCTCTCGGGGGGGCAGCAACAACTGGTAGGGGTGGCCAGGGCTATTGTGGGCAGCCCAAAACTTTTGTTGGCTGATGAGCCAACAGGTAACCTTCACTCCGAACAAGGAGAAGAAATCATGGGCATATTTAAAAAACTCAATGAGGAGGGTATGACCATTATTCAGGTGACCCATTCCCGGAAAAATGCCCGGTATGGTAAAAGAATTGTCAGGATTGAAGATGGTGCGATCGTAAAAGACGATCAGGTAATTCCTGCCTGACCATGCAAAAAAAAGCCGCGGCAGAAGGATGCCACGGCTTAAATCAGCAATTGATCAGAAAGGATTCACGGCCTGGAGCCGTGATGAGAGATTTCCTTTTTCACAAAGAGAGTTGCAATTCAATGTTGCTTGTCTCACTTTCGTGAACCAAAATTATTTTTTCTTTCGTGGCCTCGGCGATGTTCCATTCCAGTGCAATCCTACTGATCACTTCGCTATTTTCCGTATGGTTATTTTCCGCCTCGATATCGATTTTTTTACAATCGTCTTTTAGTGCCCAGGTGCCATTGGTTTTTACATTACCTTCATTGATAATCAATGAATTATCTTTGCTGAACAATATATTCACACCTGCCAGCCTTTCTATCAGATTTTCATTATTTACCATGTATGAAGTGACATGCCAGGTAAGATTATCTTCATACATGCGATCCAAAGATTCGCACAAACTCACAGAGCCCGGGTCTCTGACAAATTGGACTTCCTTTTTGCTGTTTTCGCCCTCTGCTGCTAATTTGATAAGCCCATTGGAAACAACCACCAACTGCCAGCTTCCGTTTATCTTATCCAAAACATAGTTCCCCTCAATGGTCAATGGCATTTGCCTGCACCCGTCAACCAATGACCAGTTACCGGTATATTCTGCGTCATTATTAAAAGCCAACAGTTTTCCTTCCTCTTTAAACTGGAAAAAGTAACCTGTAAAATCACTTTCATGGCTATCATTACCCGATATGAACTTTGAAATGGTCCAGCTTCCTCCCATCAGGGTAGATTCAGCCTCATCACAAAGGTTGTCAAAACCGCCGGGGCCGGTGATCAGGCGCATTTCCCAGTTTAACCCTTCCCGGTTCATGACCAGTCTGATGGTACTTTCAGTAAAATAAGAGAGCTGCCATAACCCTGAAATTTCATTTAACTCTGTGTAATGGTAAAATCCAAGATGAAACTTATTGCACCTGATTCCGGCATGCCAACTGCCTTCCAGTCCAACATTTGCTGCCGTTGCGACAGCCCGCGCGGAGGAATCGAAGGTAAATTCAAATTTTTCATACTCAGTAGTTTTTATACTGTTGGCAACTACCAGATGTTGAATACGCCATTTTTTATCCGTTATCAGATTCGTAATATCTGTGCATACATTAGGGACTTCCTCGTCAGCAGCCACATTGAATTCGAACTCTTCCGTACCTTTGGGATCCCTTTCCTGTATTCTGATGTTATCATCTTCTGCATTCAGGATAATCCATTCATTTTCAACCTCTTTATAGGGCTCAGGGATCTTGCCATCAGACCGGATCACCAGTAAATCTTTGGAAGAAGATAAAGCCCATTGTCCTGTGTAAACCTCCTTGTGTTTGTTGATCAGATCAAAGGTATTATTGGTGTTAAACGCCAGAAAGGCTCCGCTGAATGCTGCCACCCCGCTTCCCGGTTTGCTGTTAAAATATTCCATCTTCCAAATCTGTGATGTCAATAATGCTTCCTCTATGGTACTTCCGACGCGTACATCGTCAGAATCTTGCAGGATATCATTGCACGACGAAAAAAGACTTAAAAGCAGCAGTATAAAAAAAAGATTTTTCATTTTCCCGTGTCGAATCCCACCATTTGACCACATGACGTGCCCTTGGGGGATTGCGTTGCCTTATATTACCTTAAAGTTACTTTTATCATTTAAAACCATTAAATTTAATAGCTTGTTAGGGTAAATGGCAACTGTGGATGTAACATTTACGTCTTGTTTACACAAAAATTCCAGGATTGGATTTTGATAATAAAAATATCATCAATGCACTTATAACCGGGTGCAAAAAAGGGGATAGAAAAGCACAAAAAAAGCTTTACATACTTTTATATCCCTATACGATGAGCATTTGCCTGAGGTATTCAGGAGGAGAGGACGAGGCAAAAGAGATCCTCAACGACGGTTTCCTCAAGATTTTCACTAAAATCGAACAGCATTCGCCCAGCCAGTCTTTTAAAGCCTGGGTGCGAAGGATTATGGTAAACACCGCTATCGATCATTATAGAAAGAATAACCACTTCCGACATATGCTGGAAATAACCAAAGCTGATGAGGAGTACATCAATCCCGAAATTGTCGAGCAGTTTTCGGTTGATGAAATCCTTAAAATGGTGCAACAATTACCTCCGGCTTACCAGATGATATTCAATCTTTTTGTGGTGGAAGGATACAATCATCGGGAAATAAGTGAAAAGCTGGGCATTAGTGAGGGGACATCGAAGTCTAATCTTGCTAAAGCCAGGATGAAGTTGAAGAAGATGATGGAAGTAAACAATACAGAAGGGGTAAGCATTTATGGGTCATAAGGATTTTGATGATCGTATCAGGAAAAAGTTGTCCGGCCTAAGCCCTAAGTTTAATCCGGATCAATGGGATGATATGGTGGATATGCTGCGGTTTTCCACATTAAGGCCGTGGTATGTGCGGTGGGAGAAAGCGCTGTGGGGTTCCGGATTACTGTTGTTTTCGCTGCTTAATTTTTATTTACTGTGGCAGGTAAGGTCTGAAAAAGGTGCCATGGAAGATCTAAACGCCACCTTACAGGAAAAAGTGGTAGTAATCGATACCATCAAGGTAGTTGATACCGTATTTGTAACCAAAACAATATATTCCGACAATTCCGTTGATCCGGCCGCTATTCACTCCCATAGGGCGAAAGTGGCCAAAACTTACTCATATCCACGCAGCTTGTCAGTTTCATCCGGTAAAAAATCCCCATTCAACCCTTCCCCGGCTAACCTGCGTGCCGCGTACCTTTCATTTCCTGCCTACAATCCGTATCCTGCCGACAATCAGTCGTTTCTGATTTACAATCAGTCCTTTTTCGATGATAACCGTTCATTGTCTGATGACAACAAAAGTGCGGGAACACAAACAGAAGCCGTTCCCTTCATCGTAGCAGAAACAACCGACCCGGAGGAATGGCTGGAAGATTACGCGGATGGTTTTAAGGTACAAGGAGTAGTTTTAACCGGGGAAAAACCCCGCAGAAAATACCGGGCCCACCCATTCGAAGCCAGGGTCGGATTAACCGCCGGTTTATTGATCCCCAACCCCGATATTGGCGAAAGATATATTAGCCAAAGCCTGGGGTTGATTGGAGAATTTTCTTTGAAAAGAAATCTCAGGTTTATAACGGGGGTGCATTTCAATGATATCACCTATAAACTGGATGAAGTAGACAACGACAACTTTGATGCCGTTGACCTGGCCCGTTACCCGGGCTATACAGAATTGACGACTATCCCTGACGAAATCATCATTGAGAATGAAATCATCCAGATGCCTCTGCACCTCAGGTTGTACAAAAACCTTAATTACAACTGGTCAGTATTTATCTCAGGTGGACCAACCATTGATTTTTTACTAAATCAATCCTTTAAGTACAAATACATAGAAATTGAAAATGATCAGCTCATTGAGTTTAATGAAGTGACTTGGGAGAAGGATTTAAGAATTTATTTAGGTAACTTTACAGGGTCGGTGGGTATCGAGCATAATTTCAGCAGGAAACTGGCCGGCCAAATGAATGTAAATTATCAATACGGATTGAGCAGGCTGGGTGTGGAAAGAAGGTCTGTAAATGCATTGAGTTTAAACCTGGCAGCTTTTTACAAATTAAATTAACTGGATGGATTTTTCTAAACAATTACCAAGGTTCCTCCTGGTAATCATTATGTGTATGGATGGTATATTAATGGGCGTTATCTATTCAAACTTTGCGCTGAATTTTGAGCCCACAGGAATGGGTTGGGATAAGTTAAGTAATTTCCTCGGTTATGTATTCATCGGATTCCTCGGTGGCCTTACCATTGGCGTTATTACCGCCCTTACCCTTAACCGCTCTCAACTCCGCAGCATTTTCAGCCTGTCGTTAGGTTTTATCGTAATAATGCTGATTGTGATCGGCGTGACCTATATGTAAATCATCGACTATTTAAAATTCACCATTTCTTTATCGGATCGAACTTATTGGACAGCCCCAGAGTTGTCTTTCTACTACTTTGAGGTGTCTTTCTGCTACTTTACCTCAGTTTTTTTACTGCCTGAGCAAAATCGCGGTTTATCTTGTCCATGGCCACATGTTGGTTCCTTTTAACAACCCATTGGCCATTAATGATGGTTCCGAGATTGAAAGTGGCATCACCGGCGTAGAGGATGGTATCGATTAAATGATCAAAACCGGTGGATGCCAGGAGGGGATTGGCGGCATCGAGCACGAGGGCATTAAAGGGGGAACCTGCCTGGAAAAAGGCTTTTTGGTGATTACCCATAGCCTCTCTGCCATAACCGATGCACGGTTCCATGGCCGCGATCCCGCCACTTCTTTGTGCAGAAGACCGGTAGGTAATCCTGTTGTGCGTGCTCAGGCGCTGACCATAATCCAGCCATCTCAACTCTTCAAAAGGATTCAAACCAATATGACTGTCTGTACCTATGGACCATTTGCCTTTATGCTGCTGAAATTTTTCGAAAGCAAACAGGCCATCACCCAGGTTGCCTTCAGTGGAAGGGCATAGTATTACCTGGGCCCCGGCATCTGTTATGCTTTCTATCTCCCTGCTAGTCAGATGGGTGGCATGAACCAGGTGGAAGTTTTCATTGAGCCCTGCTTCTCCGGCCAGCCATTCCACTGGCCTTTGTCCAAGAAACTGCAGGGACTGTTCTACTTCCAGCCGTTGCTCTGCCACGTGGATGTGAATGGGCAGGTTTGGCCTGGCTTCATGTAGGGTCGCAAGAATCTCGTCAGGTTCTACGGCCCTCAGCGAATGAATCCCTAATGCAATGTTCGCATGGCTGTGTTGGTTACACAGTGCTTCTGTCGTTTGCCAAAGCTCGTAATAAGTAAACCTGTCGCGGCAGATAAATCTCTTTTGCCGGTCCCCGGGCGCGGTGCCGAATCCACCTTTTTGATAAAAAATGGGGATAATGGTAATATTAATTCCCGCAGTCCGGGCTGCTGAAAGTAGTTTTTCAGCTAATTCCGCTTTGTTATTGTAAGGCTTTCCATCCGGGGTATGGTGGAGGTAGTGAAATTCAGCGACGTGGCTATACCCAAGGCGCACCATTTCGGCATATAGTCTTGTGGCAATGGCTTCCAACTGGTCCGGTTCGATGGTCAGTGCCACCTGGTACATGGCTTCTCTCCATGACCAGAAGTTGTCTTTTGAGGCTGAAGTACCGGTATCGTTTTCGGCCAATCCGGCCATGGCATATTGAAAGGCGTGGGAATGAGCGTTCTGGAACCCGGGCAGGGCAAAGCCTTCTATGGATTCTACCGGGTTTTCCGCTGGCCGGGTATCACTAATGGTTGCTATGATTCCCTGGTCGTTACAACTGACGTAGGCAGGTTGCAGCCATCCTTCATTTTGTAGCAGTCCTTTAAATCCGAATGTCTTCATGTGAACTTAAATTAGGTCGATAAGTGCCTTAAAAACCTGCATTAATGTTTCTTTCATCTTCATAGCGCGTTGGGGATGATAGGAAGTTTCATCTTTATTCATGTAGTTTATTTTGGTCATTTCAAGCTGCAGTGCGTGAATGTTTTCTTTTGGTTGTCCGAAATTTCTTGTTATGTAGCCGCCTTTAAAGAGAAAATTATGTCTGATTCCATAGGGGCTTTGTTTTAATGGATGAAGCGCTGCCTTCGTAAATCTGTTGCCGGCACTCATCCCCTCATTATCTCCCAGGATCAGGTCGGGGAGCTTTTCTTTGGAGATGGTTGGCACATGTTGCCTGATCGAGTGGGCATCGAAAAGTAGTGCTGAACCGAATTCTTCCTTTAAACCCTGCAAAAGGTCCGCCAAAGCCTTATGATATGGGTTGTAGTATAATCGGGTCCTTCTGGTTATTTCCTTTTCATCGGGAGGAGCGTCCTGATATAGGTCATTGCCAAGAAAGTCGGTAGTGGGTACGAGGTCTGTAATGATGCGGCCGTCCTTGTAAAGGGGCTGATTACCAGGGGGGCGGTTTAAATCTATTACCCAACGGCTGTAAATAGCGTGGATCATGGTAATGCCCATTTCCGGTACAAAGTCATAAAGTCTGTTTACAAACCAGTCAGTATCGTCCATAAAAGCAATGGCGGCAGGTTTAAATGAGGATTTGATTTCAGGTGGTATAACAGTTCCGCAATGGGGGACACTTACGATGACGGGCACTTTATTTTTAGCTGCCGGAATGATCTGAAAGGAATCTATCATAGATGATTAAGGGATGACTTTCGGACTAAAATAGATAATCGCCTCATAAAAAGAAAAAATCTCATCCAAGGGCTTGGACAAGATTTTAACTAAACTATCACTTATGAAGAAGATTCTGTGTATTTCAATTAATTATGTAGTATCGTGTGTTGTTATTTTCCATTAAAAAATTACATTTCGAAAATAATTTTTTCAGGCTATCAGGTTGTATGTCCCCAATACAGGCCACGTTATCTTCATAGACGAGAATATCGTTGGCATTGTAGATTTTTATCTTCGGTTCCGAATCAAAGTCAAAGTCCAAAGTGGCAGAAGAGAAATCCTGATCATAAGTTAATTCTTTGATTTCTTCCTTTTTTTCATCATCTGTCACTTCCGTACGGACAGTATCAGGTGTGAAGCTGACTAAAATGAGGAGACAAAATAAGGCTGAAGTGAACTTTAAGAAGGTTTTGACGCTTTTCATTGTTGTTGAGAGTTATTTGGAGTTTTTAAATTGAGTTTTGACCTTTGCCTGATGATAGCCAATCAGTGTGCCAGAATTTATAAATTATTAATAATCAGCTATTTACAAAGAAGTAATGGTTCGAATTTTTATAATATGTATTAAATTCGGACACCAATCCGCTCGAATTTGTACAGTTTTTGCAAAAAATATGTCATTAGCAATCAATCAAAATATCTTTAAATATTTTTGAACCCCTTATTCACTAATTTTAGGCTATTATAGTTATATAGTAAATACTTTACCAATGAAGTATCTATACATTTTATTATTAGCAACAGTTTATCATATTGGCGTTCTTGCCCAGGTGCCTAGAAAGGTACTTCCCAGAAGCGTTAATATTATGAATAAAGACAATTTTGCCCCTAGTTTGAGTGCTGATGGCAAAACCATGATCTACTTATCCACCTATTCGGCAAGTGGTGCACCCGAGTTGAAATATACCCGCAGAAACGGTCCGGAAAAATGGGCGCAGCCAGAGGCGGTGGAAGAAGTCAACACTTTTCCGGAATTAAATTTCATTGGTGGGTTTTGTCTTAGTGCCGATGGAAACACGATCTATTTTACCTCTACCCGGGGACAGGGAATTGGTCAATATGACATCATGTATACTGAAAAGAAAGGGAATCGCTGGATGCCGGCAAAAAACCTGGGAAAACCTGTAAACTCTCCGGGCCATGACGCTGCCCCGTCGATTTCACCTGACGGCCAGTACCTGTATTTTATGCGCTGTGACCGGATGAACAGGGATGAAGCTTCGGGATGCGAAATATGGGTCAGCAAAAGGAGAAACAAGGAATTGTGGAATTCACCGGTCAAGTTGCCCGCACCGGTAAACCTGGGTGACGACCAGTTTCCCAAAATATTTCCGGATAACAGGACCCTGGTCTTTTCGTCTCGCCGGAGTGGTGGCAAAGGCGGATTGGATTTTTATTTTACCAAAAACCGCGGCGACCACTGGTCCAAACCGGAACCCATGTCTTTTTTGAATTCATCCAGGGATGAGATGTTTGCAAGCTTGACGGCCAAAGGGAATGAGATATATTTTTCAACAGATTACCGTGGAAAGGAAAATATTATACTTTCAAAGTTACCGGTGGCATATCAGGGTGATAAGGTGGTTTTGATGGATGGACAAGTCGTTGATGACCGCACCGAAGATCCGTTGAAAGCCTTTATCCAGGTATATGATACTGAAACGAAAAAAAGGGTTCTATATGCCCGGACAGATGACGCGAATGGCAAGTTTCACACTGTTTTCCCTGTGGGAAGGGCTTATGACTTTTCAATTCAATCATTGGACAAAAAGTATCTTTACAGCGCCAAATTGTATTTTGCGGATTCCCTGGCCGGTTCTGCGCGGGAAAATCACGTATTCAGGCTTCAGGAAGTCAGGGATGGCCTGTCGTTCATTGATGAAAACATTAGGTTCAGGCCCCGTTCTGCGGAATTAGAGGAGGCTTCACACTTTGAATTGAAAAGAATCATGAAGGTGCTCAAAGACCACCCGGATCTGAATATTGAAATTGGTATTCACACTGACCGGGTAATTACCGATTCCATCCAAAGTAGTGAAGATCTGACCGAAACCCGGATTGACACCATATACGCATTTGAGGAATATGACGCTCTATGGGCCGATAACTCGGGCCGGGAAGGCAAACAGGGAAGAATCGACGTCGAATACCTCGATAAGAATGTGGATCTGGACAGTCTGAACAACAGCATCCCCCAACCTGCTATCCGGGAAATCAGGTATACCTTTCATAATGACCGCACCATCAGACAGGCAGAAACGTTGCTGCATACCTTTTTGGAACTAGGTGTTCCCGCAGAGAGGATCAAGGTAGAAGGTCATGGCGACCGGTATCCCTTACCGGGCGGTACGGCTTCCCCGGGTAATCCTGGAAACAGAAGGGTGGAATTACATTTTAGCCGGTATTAGAAATTATTTTGAAACCTTTTTAATGATTTCAACGAGTTTGTCCATATCGTTTTCGTCATTAAAGACATTAAAGGCTACCCGGATAGCGTTTCCACGGATTGAGATATATACTTCGTTTTTTTTGAACCGGTCGGCAAGGGCTTCCATATCCATGTTGGGTGGTGTTCTAAGACCAAACAGGTGAGCACCCCGGTAACGTTCATCCTCGATACTGATTCCGAGGGATTGCAATTCCCTGACAGGATCATCTGTCATACGGGCGCAATAATTTTGAATATTGGACACTCCCCATTCGTTCAGTTGCTCTATGGCCTTTTGTAGCATGGGTGTCAGGATGAAATTGCTTTGCTCACCCATGGCGTATCGCAGGGCTTTATCCCTGTATTCATGAACATAGCTGACCAATCCCGCAAAGTGCTCACTGTTGCGCCTGTTTATCCAATTTTCTTCGAGTGGGTCACCTTCGTCAAAGCAAGGGCCCAGATAAGCCAAGGTGATCGCATAGGGGCCCAGTAACCATTTATACCCCGCACAGATCAGGGCGTCGGGTTGGATGTCTTCCATGTCAAAAGGCAACGCGCCTACCGATTGTGTTCCATCCACCACCAAAAGTGCCCCTGCTTCCCGCGTTTTAGTACGAATGGCCCTGAGATCAAACCTGGTACCATCTGTCCAATGAACATTGCCGAGCGCCACGATCTTTGTTTTTTCATTGATATTTTCCAGTATGCTCTCATTCCACCCTTGCCCTCTGTCATTGCCCTCGGGTGCCTTGACAATATTTAGCTGCGCTTGTTTTCTGACCGATAATTTATGCCAAGGGTAAAAATTACTCGGAAACTGCTCCGCTGCCACTAAAATCTGATCTCCGGGCTTCAAATCTACATTGTTGGTGACAATGCTTATCCCGTATGATACTGAAGGAATGATGGCAATCCGGTCCGGTTCGGCATTGTTAATGAGTTTTGAAAAAGTCCGGCGCAGCAATTCAGGCGTGTCAAAGAAATCCCGCGGGGCGATCTCGTAAGGCAAATTCTTCCTTCCCATGGCCTTTACCCCGGTCTCCATGACTACTTTTAGCTGGGGAGACATGTAGGCACAGTTTAAATAAGTAACATGGTCGGGAAGGTAAAATCGGTCTTTCTGACAGTGCATTTTTTCTACACCATCTATTGGCTTTGTTGTCATTCCGAATCCTTTTTTATTCCGTAAACGCATTTTATCGGATAATGATCCGAATAATTAGCTTTTCTAGAGGTTTTATATTTTAATACTTCCAGGCCACTGCTGAAAAATTGATTGTCAATGCGCAGGAAAGGGATTTTTCCATTATAACTAAATCCAAATCCCTTACCACCTTTTTCAAATGAATTGGCCAGTTTTTTTTTGATGTGACCATAGACATAGCTGTAGGGTAATTCATTCAGGTCACAGCATAATATGACATGATACGGTGAGTTTTCTATATGCCTCATCAGGTCATTCACCTGGTTGGCCCTGACGGTCATTCCTTCCCTCAACCTCTCCATCAGGTTGTCCAATTCATTGCTAAGCCCGGCTCTGCTGAGAATGCTGTTCTCATTGATGCTCATAGACTCGAGGTGTGCGTTGTATATTCTTATGGTGTCATGACCGTAGACTACGTCTGCATAAATAGCACTGTTATTACTATCCGATTGTTCAAATACCACCATGCCTTTGTTGATCACAGGATATTTGCTGAAAATAGCCAGGCCAAATTCGTCTCCTTTGTGATTGATAACCTGGGGTTTGACATAAGATTCATATTCTCCTCCGTTGCTGATAATATCGACTGTATTGAATATGGGTGAATTTTTCTGATTATGAAATTCCTGAAAACACTTTATCGCCGAAGTATCCTGCCTCACCCAATCGATCATTTTTTTTGAAGACGCAAAGTTATTGTTTAAATGCTTATAAACATTAAATACCCGCACGTTATAG
Source organism: Cytophagales bacterium (assembly GCA_022360015.1). Lineage (GTDB taxonomy): Bacteria > Bacteroidota > Bacteroidia > Cytophagales > Cyclobacteriaceae > Agaribacillus. The sequence goes on along the minus strand of JAKSDQ010000251.1, from coordinate 223,150 downwards.
CTTAATACACTGATTCCCTGTGGGTTTTGCTCCTGAGGGTGCCATGAAACCGTCAATAGGAGATAGGGTATACTCATGATGAAGCCAATCGTAAGATAAATGCTGAATTTTCCCCTTATCAGTGTCCAGAAAATAAAAGAAACCACATGGATAAAGAGCAGCACCGGTATCAGAAAAGATGATAACCCCAAAAACCAAATCCAACCAGGTGAGAAAAAGGTGCTTAGGTAGATCAGGGCTGTTAAAAACAGAAATAGTTTATACAATAGTTTAAACATCCGGTGGCTATTTCAGGGGCTATGGACGTAAATTTATTAAGTGAGATGATAAAATAAAATAAGGGAAAGCCAATTTCCCTAAAACTCTCTCTTTAGCTTGATGGTAGCTGACAGACTTTTGGATTGATGCCCTGCTTCATCTTTAAAAGCCACAAAAAGGGTTTTTACACCATCTTCCCCCGGAAGTTCAAAGCCTGGTAGCTCGGTTTGGTACTCCCGCCAGCCGGCCCCGTTAAATTCAGGATTGTCAGAGATGATCATCTGCGAAGCCCCTTCCGCACGGATGTTAAGGGTCACTTCCTTGTCGACCTGGTTGGTCCATTCTTCTCCATTGTTGATGTTGAAGGAAACCGGCCTCGGAGGATAACGGTCGAGGATAATCTTATCACTGGCTGCCGGTGATATGTTGCCTGCGTCGTCCCGGAACTTTATAAATAGCTCTTTTTCACCATCCTGTCCCGGCAGTGTGAATTTTCTTTGTTGATTATATCTTTCCCACTGGCTGTCTTTGAACCCGGGGTCGGTTGAAATCATCATATAAGTGGCATCCTCGGCGCTGATTTCCAGGTTTACCATTTTATCCATACGACTGGTGTAAAGTGAATCACCATTGATACTAATTGACGGGTATAGCGGTGGCTGCGTATCAAGAATGATCCTGGCTGCAATAATTTCTGAAATATTTCCAGCCTTATCCCTGTAACGTGCAAAAATTCTTTTCTCACCGTCTTCCCCATCCAGTATCCAGTTGTCAATGCTGGCGCTGACCGGTTCCCATTTCACATTGTTAAAATTGGGATCGTCATTGACCTGCATTTCATAAGTGTCGCGATCATAGGTCATGGCTACCTTGACAGCCTTTGAGGCATCATTGGTATACCTGGCCCCCTTGTTGATACTGATTTTTCCGGCAGGTGACCGGGTATCTTTATGGATGAAATCAGAAATTGTCTCCGAAACATTGCCCGCTTTATCTTTAAATCTGGCATAAATGTTAATTTTGCCATCCCTGGCCGGCAACATCCAATTGCCACGGCCATTTTCATAGGCTTCCCATGCATTTGGCTGTGAAAACTTTGGGCTGTTGCTGATCTCCATGTAGTCTGCATCAGCGGCCTCGATGGTGAGGTTGGCGTAGTTTTTATTCACCCACTCATTGCCATGATCAATAACAATTTTTTTGGCCACCGGCGGCTGACGGTCCAGAATCACCCTCGCCATCGCAGTTTTAGATACGTTGCCCGCTTTGTCGATAAAACGCAGATACACATTTTTTAACCCATCCTCTGCGGTATCTAACGGCCAGTTGTCAATTTTGGGTGCATATGCCCTGGGTTTGGCATTGGTAAAAGCCTGATCATTACTGATATACATATCGAATGATGTTAAATCTTCACGCGTGCCAATTTTCAAGGTTACCTTGCCATTGGGGTTGGTACAATATTTTTCGCCCTGATTAATCCGGAACAGCCCTATTTCCGGCGCTTTCGTGTCCAGTACTATGTCGTCAATCGCAGGCTGTTTGTTGATGTTTCCCGCATTATCCCTGAAAAATACTTTGATAAACTTCTGCCCGTCCAAAGAATCCAGTGCCATTGTCCGGATCATGCTGCCGTCTTCTTCAGTTGGCTGATATGGGATGTTTTTAATGCCGTGGCCAATGATCCTTACCACAGCCGCATCTTTTGAATGGATTTTTATCGTAACCTGGCGATTGTCGGTAAATATGGCACCCCGGTTGATCTCTACGGTTCCCTGAGGTGGTGTCAGATCCACCAGAATAGAGGCCTGTATGGGTTCGCTGATATTGGTGGCCTTATCGGCAAAACGAACGTAAACGGTCTTTTTCCCTTCTTTTCTGGGCCCGATCATCCAGTTTTTTTCAGGCACATAATCTTCCCAGTCAGCATCGTTAAACTGCCCTGTATTACTTATTTGCATTTTATAGGCATCTGTAGCCAGGATAGACAGACGCACCCGCATTTCGGGGTTATTGGTAACCTCGGCGCCTTTATTGATAATAAGACTGGCGCCGGTGGGAGGGGTAGTATCCACAATGATCTTTGCCTTTTCAACCGGAGAAACATTTCCTGCCTTGTCTTGTAAAACCGCGTAAACCACTAACTCGCCCTCCGAATCGGGAATGTTGACAGATTTACTGTTTGCAAAAACTTCCCACTCTGCATCGCTCAGGTCGGGTTGAAAACCGATTTTCATTTTGGAAATGAGTGTGGCACTTAGCTTGATAGGTCTTATTTCAACCTCGATTTCTCCTTTATTGGTAAATTTCCTACCCCGGTTTATTCTTATTTTTAATTCTTTATCATTGTCAGTAGGGGAAAAATTATCCTGATGAAAATCTTTTTCAAAAACATTGTCCGATAGCCTGAAAGGTACTAAAGGGGTGCCGGCTTTCGGTGATTTAATTGAAAAAATTCCCTTGTTTTCCATTGCCAAAAGGTTTTGTGACACCAAAACCATCAAAACCATAAAAACTGCCCGCGTCGATTTCATTGCTATTTTAACTTCTAGATTGTTACATACGGCCTTCTTCAGCCGGAATTAAACCTGTCTCAATTTAGCCAAATTGGTACTGAAAATAAACGATAAACAAGCTGTGATTGAATGATGTAATATTTCTATAAAAAATTGACTTTTGTAAGGGTTGAGGGAACCTGTGATAGTGGCTAACGGTATGAGGGAATTTTGAAAAATCAATTTTCTTGAGATAATCCCATTTTTTTGATTATTTGCGTCTACTTTAGAGAAAATTTTAGACGAAACCAAATCATACAAGATTTAATCTTTGCTTTATTCATGAAGATAACTACCATCGTTTTCATAGTATTTGGGCTGATTTCGCGCCCGCTGTTTGCCCAGGAACCACAATCTGACGATACCAAGCCAACTTCCACCTCGACTTTAAACCGTTTATTGCCCTATAGCGTGGAAGAAGATGAGCTATACCTGAAAGATGACTTGCTTCTAAACGCTAACTTTGGCCTTTCCCATGGTAAGGACGAAATAGATATCACACCCACGGTACAAGAAGAAGAAACCACGTTAGACCTATGGGGTACAGCTCAGGGGGGGTATTTTATCGCCGACCGGTTTGCTATTGGATTGGGAGTCACGGTGGATGTAAGCTTTGTACAAGAGGAAAATGGTAACGAAACCACGATCGGAGAGTTTTTTGGTGGCCCGTTCGTCCGTTGGTATTTTGTGGATCAACTGTTTTTACAAGTATTGGGAGGTTATGGGCTCAACAACAGGAAGGAGCAGACCGGGAATACCATCCGAAAGACCAACTTCAATGGTTTCTACGCTACAGGTGGGCTTGGATACGATATCTTTTTGAACGAATCAAGGGATGTAGCCCTGCAACTGGGCGCGGACTATGTCTATCGAAATCTCACCAATACAGATAACGAAGATATCAAATTTACCAGTGGAAAGTTTCGTTACAGGGTGGGTATTGTATTTTATTTCTTTTAATTTTAGGAAAGCTGGCACCATAGTTAGCCTTATTTTGTTAACTCCGTGAAATGAATTACATAATTCCTGAGACCGAAAAGTTTATGATGAAAAGAATAAAAATAGGATTATGTCTGGTCTTGTGTGTTATTATGAATAATTCATGCGGGCAAAAATCAAATACTTTGGAACAAACAGAAGAACATCTTTATACAAACAGGCTGGTTAATGAAAGCAGCCCCTATCTATTGCAACATGCCCATAATCCTGTAGACTGGTATCCCTGGGGTGAAGAGGCATTGAACAAGGCAAAAGAAGAAAACAAGTTAATGATCGTCAGTATTGGCTATGCGGCCTGTCACTGGTGTCATGTGATGGAAAAAGAGTCATTCGAGGATTCTGCCGTGGCAAGAATTATGAACAGGGATTTTGTGTCGATTAAGGTAGACCGTGAAGAGCGGCCCGATGTGGATCAGATTTATATGGATGCGGCCCAATTGCTGACCGGCAGGGGAGGCTGGCCGTTAAATGCCATAACCTTACCGGATGGGAGACCCATTTTTGCAGGCACTTATTTTCCAAAAGATAACTGGCTGAATTTGCTAAGCAAAATTCAGGAGGTATACAAAAGTGAACCCGATAAGGCCTTCCGGCAAGCGGAGAAGATTACCGAAGGTATCAATGCCATTGGCCTGGTCCCCCTCATTGAAGAAGAAAAAACGCATACGCCGGAAGACCTGGAGCAGATTTTTTCAAATTGGGAACCGATTATTGATTATGAATTGGGGGGGCAAAAAAAGGCGCCGAAATTTCCAATGCCCATAGGTCAGGAATTTTTGTTGAAATATGCCTTCTTAACCGGCAACGAGTCGGCTCAAAAGGCCGCCCTGCTTACGCTGGATAAAATGGCATATGGGGGAATCTATGACCAGCTTGGCGGAGGTTTTGCCCGGTATTCCACTGATATCTACTGGAAAGTTCCTCATTTTGAAAAAATGCTTTATGACAATGCGCAGTTGGTCAGCCTGTATTCCCACGCTTATCAGCTCAATAAAAAACCGCTGTATAAGCAGATAGTCTTTGAAACGCTGGAATTCGTAGAGCGCGAATTGTCTTCACCCTCCGGAGCATTTTATTCTTCGCTGGATGCTGACAGCGAAGGGGAAGAGGGGAAGTTTTATATCTGGGAAAAATCAGAAATAGACAGCCTGCTTGGGGAAGATGCCGGGGTTTTTAACCATTATTACGCCATTACCAGGGAAGGCAATTGGGAGGAAGGCCATAATATTTTGTTGAGGGAAACCCCCGAAAGTGAAGTAGCTGAAAAGTTTGGTATCAGTACGGAAGAGTTAGCCAGGCAAATTTCCGGCTCAAAGGAAAAGCTGTTCAAGGCTAGGGAAGGAAGGGTGAGGCCAGGATTAGATGACAAGGCTTTAACCGGATGGAATGCCCTCATGCTCAAAGGATATGTGGATGCTTACAGGGCTTTTAATGAAAAGGCATTTCTGGATAGGGCCAGGTTAAACGCTTCCTTTATCCTTGAAAATGTTTTAAAAGAAGATTACCGGTTGACAAGAAATTTCAAAGACGGCAAGTCCGTCATCAACGCTTTTTTAGATGACTATGCGTTTACTATCGATGCCTTTATAAGCTTGTATCAGGCCACTTTTGAGGAAGAATGGCTTTTTAAAGCCGGGAAAATTCTGGATTATACCATGGCTCATTTTTACAACGAGGACAACGGCATGTTTTATTACACATCTGACCTCGATCCTGCCTTGCTGGCCAGGAAAACAGAGGTTCCGGACAATGTCATCCCCTCGTCCAACTCAGCCATGGCCAAAAACCTGTACGTGCTTGGCCAGTACTTGTACAAGCCAGCATGGGTAGACATGGCCACACAAATGCTTAATAACGTAAAGGAGAACCTGGCTGAAGGTGGCCCCTACTATGCCAATTGGGCTATTTTGATGAGCTGGATGATAAAACCACCTTATGAGGTGGCAATTGTCGGAAATGATTACGAAAGTATCAGAAAAGCGTTTGACCGGCACTATTTGCCTCACGTGTTTTTCATGGGAGGTGACCGGGAAGGGCAATTGCCCTTGCTTGAAAACAAACTGGTAAATGGTAAAACCACCATCTACGTTTGTCAAAATAAGTCCTGCCGGCTTCCAGTCACTGAGACGGAACTGGCCCTGAAACAAATCCTGAAACCATAAAAACAAAAAAACGGGTAGGGGGTCCGGGGGAATTTTCCGTCTTAATTTTTAGGTAAATTGCAGCATGGAGATCGAATCGTTAAGGGAAAGGCAATAACCATCTGTTAACACAGATAAGAAAGAAAAACCAGAACCATAACATATGTCCTTAGATTTACAAGCCATGCTGGCAATTCTCCCCATTCTTGGCGTGGCAATAATGCTTGTTGGCTTCCGGTGGCCTGCGAGCCGTACCATGCCACTTGCCTACATAAGCACAGTAGTCATTGCCATTTTAGCGTGGGGTGTAAGTACAACCCGGGTCGTGGCCTCTACCATACAGGGTTTATTTATAACTTTTGATATTCTGTACATAATTTTTGGGGCCATATTATTGCTGAATGCACTGAAATACTCCGGGGCTATTCAGGTAATCCGCACAGGTTTTTCTATGATAAGTACCGACCGCCGTGTACAGGTTGTTATTGCCATATGGCTGTTTGGGGCCTTTATAGAAGGGGCTGCGGGATTCGGTACACCTGCTGCCATTACGGCACCACTGATGGTAGCACTGGGCTTCCCTGCCGTGGCGGCTGTCATGCTGGGTATGATGGTTCAAAGCACGCCTGTAACCTTTGGCGCAGTGGGTACACCGGTACTGGTAGGCATTAAAGGCGGGCTGGAGCACCCGGAACTTAATACCCGGTTGGCCGCCGTGGGCCTGGAATTCAGTGATTACCTGCAATTGATTACCGTTCACGTAGTTGTGCTGCATGCCATCGCAGGTACGATCATGCCACTTTTCATGTGTGCGATGATGACCCGCTATTTTGGTAAAAATAAGTCTTGGAAAGAGGGACTGGCTATATTTCCATTTGCGCTCATCGGTGGGCTGGCATTTACAATCCCTTACCTGCTTACAGGCATCTTCCTCGGCCCGGAGTTTCCTTCATTACTGGGCGCTTTGGCCGGGATGATCCTGGTCACTTTTCTGGCCAGGAAAAAAATCTTTACCCCAAAAGAAAACTGGGATTTTGCACCGCAGGAAACCTGGGCAGATACCTGGATGGGAAAAATACAGATCAAAACAGATGAATTAACCACCAACACCGGCATGACCATAGCCAGGGCCTGGATACCCTATCTGCTGTTAGCACTGCTGCTTGTCATTTCCCGTCTGCCACAGCTACCCTTCAAGGCTTTTCTAACCAGTATAAAAGTTAGCTGGCCGGATATTTTGGATACAGGGGTGGATGGTGTAAGCACCCCCCTCTATCTGCCGGGAACTATCCTGATTTTGGTGGTGGCCATCACGTACTTTCTGCATCACATGGATTTAAATCAACTGGGAAGGGCCTTGCGTGATTCCTCAAAAATGGTTTTTGGAGCGGGCTATGTACTGATCTTTACAGTGCCGATGGTAAGGATATATATTAATTCGGGTGAAAATGAACTGGGTATATCGGGTATGCCCATTGCCATGGCAGCATGGGTGGCGGCACATGTGGGCGTGATCTGGCCTTTGTTTGCCCCGTCAATAGGTGCCCTGGGGGCATTCATAGCAGGAAGTAATACCGTGAGTAATTTAATGTTCAGCTTGTTTCAGTTTGGTGTGGCAAAAAACCTGACGATTCCCATGTCGATGGTGGTAGCCCTTCAGGCTGTCGGTGCTGCTGCCGGCAATATGATTGCCATTCATAATGTGGTGGCCGCATCGGCTACGGTCGGACTGTTGGGGCAGGAGGGGAGCACGCTTCGTAAAACGATCATTCCTACGGTGTATTATGTTTTAATTGTGGGGGTATTGGGGTTGATAGCTGTGAATTTTTTGGAGGTAAGCGATCCCCTGGTGGGGGATTGATGGGGATAGCTCGGTAATGGGGAAAGGATATTGCTTTGTAAGGTAGTGGCGTTGTGGAATCTTGGAGTATTTGGTTGGAATGGTGGCGTGTTGGGATATTGGGGAAATTGTGAACGGAGTGTATTCTCGGGGGTCGATGAAAAAATAATAAAGGGATTTGGCAACTGGATAGGGCTTGAAATGGATAAAGTTTTTAATTTTGCCGGCACACCGGGAAATAAACTACAAAAATATATATGTCATACCGAGATCCTTTAAACACCAACACAAGAATCCTGATGGGCCCGGGGCCTTCCAATGTTCACCCCCGTGTATTAAAAGCCATGTCTACACCCCTGGTAGGGCACCTTGACCCCCAGTTTCTGGAGGTAATGGACGATATTAAGGTCATGCTTCAAAAAACGTTGCAAACCAAAAACCATCTGACCTTTGCGGTTTCGGCTCCGGGAAGCGCAGGGATGGAGACGTGCCTGGTAAATCTTCTGGAGCCGGGAGATGAAGCCTTGGTATGTGTAAATGGGGTGTTTGGGAACCGGATAAGTGATATTGTTGAACGCTGTGGGGCGAAAGTGGTAAGGGTGGATGCACCCTGGGGAGAGCCCGTTGATCCGGAGCAGGTGAAAGAAGCATTACGGAATCGTTCTCCCAAATTAGTGGCGGTGGTTCATGCGGAGACATCTACCGGGGTTTTGCAACCTTTGGAACCATTAAGCGAATTGGCGCACCGGGCCGGGGCACTTTTTGTGGTAGATGCGGTGACTTCATTCTGTGGTACGGAAATAAAAATGGATGAATGGCAAATCGATGCCCTTTACTCAGGAACGCAGAAATGCCTCAGCGCCCCTCCGGGCTTATCGCCTGTCTCATTTAGTGAAAGGGCTATCAAAGTGCTGAAAGAAAGAAAGACCAGGGTTCAAAGTTGGTTTCTGGATCTGACGATGGTAAAGAATTACTGGCAGGGTGCCAAAAGAGCCTATCATCACACTGCCCCGGTATCTGCCATGTTTGCCCTCAGGGAAGCACTGCAACTGGTGATGGAAGAAGGCCTTGAAAAGCGGTTTATGCGTCACAAGCAAAATCATGAGTTGTTACGGGATGGATTACAGGCGCTCGGCTTTGGCTTCCTGGTTAAACCGGAATTCAGACTTCCTATGTTAAACTCGGTGGTGCTTCCTTCATGGCTCGAAGAAGTTGAGGTTAGAAAGAGACTTTTGGAAGCGTATGATATTGAAATTGGCGGAGGGCTGGGTGACCTTGCAGGAAAAATCTGGCGAATCGGTCTTATGGGAGAAAGCAGTACTAAAAATCATGTAAACATGTTGTTATCTGCTTTGAAAACCATGATTGAGGATTCGCCTTCGGCGATTACAAAATCCCTAAAACATGCATGATAATTAATACAGCGACCACGATTACCGGTGAAATAAATACCTCGAAAGATGTAGTGTCACCGACATGACCGGATCGCTTTTTTCGGTACAGTTTGGCATGGCCCGGTTTGGATGATTTTGTTTTAACCCTCAAATCTATGCTTGTTCTTCCCGCGTCAAAGCATTTACAATGCCTTTTAACCCTTCATTAATGTTTTCCATTTGCAACAACACCTGGCCCACCTGGTTTTGTCCGTCCGGTGTGCTGAGCTTTTGCTTACGCAGGAAGGCCTCTTTGATGGCTTCCCATCTTTTTTTATCTTCTTTGCCCAACTTATTTTGAAGCTCCCTGTATTTCAACAAATTGGCTTCGGCGCCTGTGGTCAGCGTCTGGGCCTCATTTTCATAGTGGGTATTGATCAGGGTGGCCAGTTCTTTGTCATTCATGACTGGCATCACTTTTTCAGCGATTTTGTTCATGTCACGGTAAGAACCCTGTAACTTAAAATGGGGCTCAGTCCTGTATTCATCTGCCTGTGCAGCCGAATAAATGTATGCCAGGTTTATTTTTAAGATAACATCCCGGACTTTAAACAGCTTTTTTAACACGTTGATGTATTCATCGATCTCAGCCGCAGCATAGGCAAATTCAAAATCGAGCCCCTCCCTGTTACCGGTTTCGGCGATTTTAATCAGGGTATACAGGTCTCGATGACTTTTACCTGCCAGCTTACTCATCACCGGATTGGAAGTGAGACTGTTTTCCAGGTAGCTTAGCTTAAAGACTGCGGCGTTATCACCAATAATATCGCCCAGGTTGTAGATGTCAGCCCGGTTGGCCAGCATGTCAGGGATCCTGAACTTCTCGCCGCTTTCAGTGTAGGGATTGCCTGCCATTACCACGCATACCTTTTTACCACGAAAGTCATAGGTCTTACTTTTTCCTTTATAAATACCCTCGATCTTCCTTTGCCCATCGCAAAGTGAAATGAATTTTTGCAGGAATTCCGGGTTACAATGCTGGATGTCATCCACATAGATCATCACATTATCGCCCATTTCGAAAGCGAGGTTAAGCTTTTCCAACTCTTCCCTTGTGGCAGCATTGGTAGCTTCGGCCGGATCGACAGAGGTGATGTTATGACCGATGGCAGGACCGTTAACCTTCATAAACACCAGCCCCAGTCTGCTGGCCATGTACTCCATCAAAGTAGTTTTCCCGTAACCGGGAGGGGAGATCAGGAGCAACAGGCCCATTAGATCGGTTCTTTTGTTTTCTCCCACGGTCCCGATTTGCTTGGCGAGATTGGCGCCTATGAGGGGCAAATATACCTGGTCGATCAGTTGATTTCTGACAAAAGAAGACAAGATTTCCGGCTTAAACTCCCGCAACCTCAAAGTGTCACCATATACCTCGGTCATTTTTTTCTTCAATTGTACAAATTGATTGAATAGCGGCACAACATGGTTTTCAAAATGCCCTAGTTTGAGCATAAATGTATGGTAGTCCAGTGCATACTTTTTGTCCTGTATGACAGGGTGTGTGCCCAGCAAACCTTCGACCGGCTCTTTTAAAGCTACATGAACTATGTGAGCTGTTTTAAATGCGTCAGCTAAAATCAGCGTCGCAGTTTCATTGATATATGCTTCCCCTGAAATACTGGCGTCAGCATTCAGGTAAGCCTGTAACCAATGTTTAATCAACCGGTATTTGGCCAAAGGACCGTTGGCAATTTGCCCGATGGAGTGATCAAATTCTTTTTTCGCCTTCTTTTTATCGAGATATGAAAAGAATTGCTCGTATATTTTGGCGGATTCCATATCAATCACAAAGTGGTCTCCCCGGTTGACCTCGTGAAAAAGGTATTCGGCTGCCTGCGCTGTAACAGACGGATCGAATAACCCCGTGTTGCTAACAAATGCCTCCAGCATGTTTCGCAATTCCATTTTAATATCATCGAATTCATGTGTTTTGGGGAATACTTTCAGAATAGTGCCCACCCCTTTCAACTGATGATTGAGATGGTTTTTGTTTTCTTCCGAAATGAAGATTTTCCAGAACAACATGGCACAAGCCCTCGCTTCCGATGAATACCTCAAGAGATCCGCAGCATTCAGAAATTTTAGCAAAACACTTAAAATCCTGGTAGCGTCGTGATCATGTACGCCTTTAATATAGCCTTCATTGTACCTCACGGCCATAAACTGCCTCACATAATTGCCCAGCTTTTTGTCATCTGATTTTATGAGATCTCCAAGGGAAAGCACCGCCATTTCGCTGTTGTTGTGGGCATTGATAGAAGCAGATTGTATAATTTTATAGACCAGGTATTCAGCTTTGTAGACCGAGGCGTTTTCTGAAACATAGGTTTGATCCCACACCAACCGGCAATTATGAAAGTCCTGATCCCGGATTTTTTCAAAAAAACCGGTCCCTGTAAGGTGGAAATACATGTCATCCTGTTTAGGTACAATGGTGAGATCCAAGGGTTGCGTATTGACCGAAAACCGGTAATTTCCCAATTGAATGACATTTTCTCCGGCAACATACAGTTCCTGCTTGTCTTTGAGTTGTCTCATAGCTTCTTCCCGGGCGAATTTCAGTCTGCTTTGGATATCGTCAGATTTCACCGTATCACCCAAGGATGCCAATGAGGTAATGATTTCCCGGGCTTTTTGGATCATCATGTCGCCGGCAAAGTAGCCATTGATTTCATCTGCGGTCTTAAATCTTGAAAGCCGGCTTTTTACAGCGTTAAGGATACGCGTTGCTGCCTGCATCAGGGTATTCGCCCTTTTATTTCTGGCTTCGATCAATCCTACCTTGCGGCTTTCAAATGCATTGTATAGATCTGCTCTCTTAATGCTGAGCTGTTCTATGAACTCGTCGAACTCAGAAAATTTGCCTTCCAGCTCTTCCAGTTGAACCATTAATTTGGTCAGATATTCATCGCACTTTTCCGGAGTATCGCAGATGTCCATATAATTGATCACACCTTGCTCCACCAACTTCATTTGTGCATTGAATTCAGCTTTTCCCTCTACGCTCAGGAGGGACTTTCTTTTGTTTTTCAGGTCAGCCTTGATTTTGTTAAAGCCGGAATAAATGGTAGAAATGTTGTCGATGATCCCGGTGGTTGCTGTGGCATCTTCGATTTTAAGATTAGTGACAATCTCTATCAACAATTCCAGCTCTCCTGATACGCTCGAAATTTCTTGCTCCAGCCGGTTGGCCTCGACCGTTTTCTTTAACTGGTCAATGGCAGTTTCGATGCGGGCGACATTTTGCTTGTAAGGTAGCAAGGCATCTTTTCTCAAAAGGAATTGAATACAATGTTGTGAAGTGGTCACCGTAATTGTTTCGATCTCTTTTTCGAGCCCTCCCAGTGTTTCCGGATCCACATACCTTAATTCTTTTAATGAGATCAGTTTTCCCCTTACATTTCTCAGGTTTCCCAGGTTTTTCACATATTCATCCACTGATTTGGTGTGTCGACGCTTTATTTTTCGTATCAGTTCATGGGTTTCATCAGCCACCAGGTCCATCTGTTCGCGGGTATTCTTCTTCAGTACACTCACCTTTTCAAACTCCGAAACCGCCGATGAGGCCGTCTCGCGAATTGCCGATAGCGAAGAAGCCAGATCATGGGTTTCTTTTCGGGCTAACCAGTGGTAGCTATCCTGCAGATCTGTGGTAGTTCTGATTAAATCTGCATAAAGGTCCTCATACGTGTCTCCTTTATCAATCAAGGTGGTGATCTCATGGCACGCAGCCATGGCCCTGACTATTTCCTTATGCCCTATTTTAACTAAATAGGAGTCGCCGGAAGTTTCGGTCTTGTAGTCGGGTCCCATGTAGGGGGTCTGCCAGACTTGGATGGTATGGTGTTTTTTAGCTTCATCATCGGCTTTGAAGTTAATAAGCTCACCGTTTTCAAAAATAGAGTAACCGTGACAGATGAGCGGATTATCGACCGTCTGTTCAATAAGGTTATAAGGCAATAGCAGGTAAATACCGGATTGTTTGTTATAAAAAACATAGAGAAAATCTTCCCCATTGGGTGAGGTGATTCTTCTTTCAAAGGACATATTGTCCGGTTGGTTATCAAATTGTTTGAATTCGCCGGTTTGCAAATAATAGCCGTTTGAAAAAATGATGCCATAGTCATTCGGCAACAGGACGCAGGCATCTTTTAAGGCATCGACACGCCTTGCCTCCTTCAGCTTGGCATTGTAGACCAGATACCGGAAATCTTTTTCCTGATAAGGCCTGATTTTGAGAATAATAATGTTGCCCAGGATAGCATAGTAGATTTCTGCATCCTCCGGTCGCTGCTCTTTTTTGTCTACTTTTTCCGTATAAATCCCCTGCCCGTGATCTGTGTTGTCTTCTACTTTAATGGTGAGAGCACCCCCGGTGGTTTCTACAAAAACCTTGTCCTCAATAGATATGTGTGGAAATTCACCTTCACGATGAAAGTTCCGGTTTGTTTTTTTCCAGTTGAAGGCATGCTGATGGGGAAACACGTACTCATGGTCACTTCTGTTATCTGCATAGACCAACCTGTTGCCGTCTGCCCGCCATTTAAAGGTCTTGATATCGCTGCTGTTTTGGCCGACCTGGAAAACCATAAACAGGTGACGACCAATGGTTGCAAACTTCACAAACCTGGTGTTTTTGTAGTATTTGTAGAGTTTTTTAAAGTCCTCGACAAAGGCCGTGTCATCGATCAAATCGAGCCCTTCGGGTTGAAAGCCGCGGTTTTTGTACGCATAAATGCTGAACACGTCAGAAAGTTGTGTTTCCGTTTTTAGTCCTATGTGTACATTATATCCGAATATAAAGTGGTTGTTGACCGGTATCATATCAAAGGGAATGCAATTGTTTTCCGTAGTTACCCTTTCGGTGGCCAGTAGTTCGGTGTCGATCGATCCAAAAACCTCTTTTCTGGATTGATTCAAAAGATTCAACTTTTCCCGGAGTTGCTGCCCATTGAGTTGCAGCCTCTTACTTAATATTTCATAGGTGCCTGCTTCTAACTCAACCGGCCGGCCGGGGGCTTCTTCATGGGTATCGGTATTTGTTTCTTTCATTGATATCTGTTGCGTTTAATCTGTAACTACTTTGCCTTTTTGATCGTCGATGGTGTTTTTACGCTAAAGGACGGCTGACACGGCTCCGGTGGCGGCTTGAGGCAGGCAACAGGCCGGTGCAAAACCAACAGACAAGTTTTATACTCCTGTTTTCCGGGTTTTTTAGTCCTGGCAGCACCTTCCCAATGATGATGTATAAGATATTTTATCATCGTGCGATTTTTTTAATTGAATAATATCATGACCCACATAATAAGCCACATCAAGGTAAAAACCAGCAATACCAGTGTTATTTGCTTTTGTATTACCTGCTTTTTACGAGAAGCTTTAAGCTTATACTTGCTGAAATTTTCTTGTGCTGACTTTTTAATCTTCTTTTTCAACCCCTTCACTTCATACCTGTGCATTTCTTCTTCAAACTTACTGATAGGGTCTTTCATGTTAATTTTTGTGATTGAGCTTTCTAAATACATTTTCTATTAAATTCAGGTAAACGATATTCAGTGCAACCAAACCCAGGATAGCCATAAAAAAAGCAATCCAGGTCGAAACACTATAATGGTCTGCATTGGTCAATAGTATCAACAGCATGCCTGTGATAAAAATGCTGATGATCAGGCCACTTATTTTACAAGCTAGTTTTTCGTTTGAACTATTCATTGAGTCGAGCGTTAAGTATGACAACGCATACCTCTTCCATACAAATCCGACAAGACTGTCTTTCTATTTTTAGTTATCAGTGTTAGGTGATGGCCATGATGGAATTCAGGCTAAAGCCCGGATTTTCCGGGAGAGCGAACGGTACGGCTACATACCAATGCTTCGTGCGGGCTTGTCGGCAATTCCCAGTGCTTCTGAAACGCCGGACAATTGGCTGATTATGCCTTTGGTGCTATCATCTTCGGCCTTGTTCATCATTTTCAACAGCAGGGCGGAAAGGCTCAGGTTTTTGACGTCTTCGGTGCTGATACCAAATTGGTCTATGAAATGTCTGAGCCTGGTTTTGAAGTTGCCGCCTGTGTCGGAATTAAAGAAGGTGTCTTTAATGTTTCCAATCACCTGACTGTTATTCACCATCCTGTCGAGGGATTTACCCTTTGTTACGGCGTTTACTATCTGGTTAAAGAACATGGTTTCACCACCTACAATATCGATATTTGCTGCTTTCAGGGCTTCGGAAATCACTTTGGCCTGGGCTTCGGCGATGTCTTTCTGGATATGAATAGTCGCTAGTTCGACTTCCTTCTCTTTCCCCAGTTTTAACTTAAATTCTTCATGCTCTTTTCCAACGCCATCCAGTTGCTTCATGGCACCGGCTTTTTGCTCAATGCCTTTGGCGTCTACCGCAAATTTTTCAGCCATGACGGTTGCTTCAGCCAAACCTTTCTTTTCTTCAGCTTCGGCGGTTGCTTCAATGACCCTGGCCCGGGCCAGACCGATCTTTTGATTGGCCAATGCCTGTGCCTCAGACTTGGCCTGAATGCCTTTGGCTTCTGCCAGGGCCTGATCTTCGATGACACTGGCCTCCGCTTCTCCCTGCTTAATACGGGCATCTGCCTTGGCTTCCATTACCTGTGCTTCAGACATACCCAAGGCTGCTGCCTCGGCGGCTTTGGCCTCGGCCAGGATTTTGATGGCCTCTGCCCGCTGCCCTGCTGAAGCCTGCTCTGCCTCGGCATCTATCAGCTTTTGTTTGGCCAGGTGCTCCGCAGCCTGTTTCCTGGCTTCTGCGCTCTTTATTTCCTTTACAAGCGCTTCCTCAGCGTCTTTTTCAGCTTGTGTAATAGCGACCTTTTTCAACCGGTCTGCTTCCGCATAGGCCTTTGTATCCTTGATTTTTTCCTCTTCCTCTACCACCGCCTTTTCTACTGCGACCCTTTCACGAATAACATCCTGTATATTTTTTCGCTCTTCTTCTACGGCTTTTTCCTTTTCAATCTGCGCTAGTGTCACTATCCTTTCCCTTTCCGTAGCTTCCAGCGACCGTGCCTGCGCGACTCTTTCATGCTCCACAGCCTCCGTTTTTTCCTTGTTTTTTTGTGCCACAATTATTTCGCGCATTTTGTTTTCTTCGGCCACCTGCACCTCTTCGTCAGTGGCAATACGGGCTTTTTCTGATTTCAGCCTTTCCTGCTCTTGTATTGTTTTGGTTTCGGCTTCTTCACAGGCTTTTATGGTAGCTATTTCCTTTCGTTGTTTTTCTTCAGATGCTGCTAATTGTTTTTCCAGCTCTAATACTGTCTCCCTCGCTTCCACATTTTGTTTTGTAATTGTTTTCTCCTTCTCTTTTTCAATTAAATTGGCCTTTATTTTTTCCCGTGAAGTGATATCTATGATCTTTTTGATACCTTCCGCATCCAGAATATTATTTTCGTTCAAGGACTCCAGGGGTGTCTGCTCCAGGTAATCGATGGCGCAGTCGTCGAGGATATAGCCGTTTAGGTTGGTCCCTATTTCTTCAATGATTTTATCCCTGAAATCTGCCCGGGAATTATAAAGCGCTACAAAATCAAACTGCTTGCCCACAGTTTTCAAGGCTTCTGAAAACTTGGCATCAAAGAGCAGCTCAAGTTGCTCCTTGTCGGAAGCCCGCTGACAACCTATCGATTGGGCTACATGTTTTACGTCGTCCCCGGTTTTGTTCACCCTTATGAAAAAGGTAATCTGGATATCAGCCCTCATGTTATCTTTACAAATCAGGCCGTCTTTTCCCGTTCTTGACACCACCATGGTTTTTAGCGTGATATCCATAATCTCCAGTTTGTGGATTACCGGAAAAGAAAGTATCCCGTTAAACGATATTTTAGTGCCTCCCGCCCCTGTCCTCACCAGGGCTTCTCCCTGCACCGCCTTGCGATACATTCTCGCAATGAGTATCGCGACGGCCATTAAAATAAATGCTGTAATTAAAGCTACAGTCCAAAGCAATGATGTTCCCATGTGTTATTATTTATAATTGACAATTTACAGTTGACAATTGACAATTGATGGTTTCGTGTTGATAGTTGGGTTTTGTATGTGGTGATAGGTGCAGGTTTTAAGGTGTCGGTTATAGGGTTAAACTCAATTGTTATCTCCACCTAACCGCCAATTACCTATTACAGGCTTTCCGCTATTAATTTTGCTTTCACCAATTGTCAATTGTCCATTTTAACTAAAAGGTTCTACAAGGTACAGATGTCTGTCCTTTAAATACTCGACGACAAGTGCCGAGTCACCACTTTTAAGTGCATGTCCCGTGCTGGTAATTACGTTGAGTAAAAGCGGTGAGCCACTGGTTGCTACCTGTGCCTGACCGATTTTTGTATCCGTAATTAAGGTAGATGCTACGCAGATTTTTCCGATAACCGTTTTTGATTCACTGTCCTCCTTTTGCATGTGTGCAAACAGCTTTACAAAGGGCAAAGTCAGCAATTTTGCAAAAAACAAGCTTAGCATAAATGCCGGGACCAATACGATTAATCCGCCCAAAAACGAGTCAATGCCCAGGTAATGGTTTGTCATGATAGCAATCGCCCACAGAGGCAAAATCAGCGAGGTTAAAAACAGCATGAACGGGACTTTGCTCATATTAAAGAATACAAGGATCGAATTGAACCAGGACAACGATACGCCACCATCCGCATTTACATCCGCCACATTTACCTCAGCATCTGTTACCGCACCCACCCCCGCATCCACCTCAGTATCGATATCCGTATCGACATCAAAATCCAGTGCATCAAAGTCCAACGCCCCTATTACTACGGTTAACCAATATAGCAGCACCAGCCCCAACAAGGCAGTTGGTATAATGTTGGGCGATGAAATCGCAGCATTAAAAAGTTCTTTCATGTACGTTGTTACCTATTAATTCTTCACCTCGTCACTATCGTCATCTTCGTTATTACTTATTCCTAATTTTTTCTTAAGCGCTTGCAGATCTTCCCTGGCTTTGTCCTGACAGGTATCGGTCAGGGCTTTATCGATTTCCTCATCAATCGAACGGCTTTCATTGGCTATTTCACCATATGATTCTGCCAGGGCCTCTTCCTGCGAGACTTTGTCTTTCATTTTTTCCAGCATTGACAAGGCACCGGATGAGTCGATTCGAGCTAATTGCTTGTTCAGGGTTTTAGTCGCAGCACTTACTTTTACCCTGGCCTTCAGGGTTTTCAGCTCATTTTCCCATTTACTGATGTTACCTCTGATAGTTTTGATATTCGCATCCAGACTGGCCACGTTGTTTTCAAATCTTTGCTGTTCTGCCTGGGCCCTTGTCACTTGTTGCTGGCACTGTTCCTTTTTTTCCAGTGCCTGGGTAGCCAGCCTGTCAGCTTCGGCCATTTCCATCTCGCCTGATTGTGCCCTTTTTAAAAGTAGCACGGCTTTGTTTTCGTAATCTTTGGCCTGGTTTTTATTGGTTTCCACTTCATCCCGTGCCCTGATGGCTAAAGCTTTTACTTCTGCCAGGGCTTTCAGGCTTTTATCCAGGTTTTGTCTCATATCCCTGATGCCCTGCTCCGTCATCTTGATGGGATCCTCCAGGGTGTCGACGGCAGCGTGTGCCTCAGCCTGGCCGATTTTAAAGATTCTCTTGAAAATGTTCATAATTGTACGGACTTTTAGTTTTTGGAAAATTTTATTAATTCTTCGGAATACTCGCTCAGTAACAGCCCCAAAGCATTTAATGTGCCCTCTATTTCATTTAAATTGAGGTTTTCTAATTCGTGTGTATTTCTGAAAATGATCTTTTTGCCGCTTTCGTCCAATACAAAGGCACCGTGTATGATATCGCGGTTTTTTTGTAAAAGACGCTTATAAATTTCAAAGCGTGTGTTGCTGATTGGCAAAATGAATTGCTCCACGATCAGCAAAGGGTCGGCTATTCCTAATACCAAATTTTTAATACCTTCCGTTTCTTTTTCGATGACAATCAGGCCGTCTTCTTCATTTTCTATGGTTATCAAATAATTTAGCTCTAGAATGTAGTTTTTTACTTTCTGAAAATTGTTGTCCATGGTTTAAGTTTTAGTGAGTTCTGTTCGAAATAAAATTGGTTTAAATTGATTTATCCGATTAATTTGAACCGGGTTGGCTTCAGGTCATGGACATTTAATATCGATCCAGGCTTTTTTTCATGCGTGTGTAAGTTGGTTTTAGATTTTATGACAATGATTCAATATTGCTAATTTTATTTACTTTGATAATAAAATTAGATACTATTTGATTAAATTAGACTGAATATATTTTCTTTTACGAAATAAATATACTAAAATTTTTAGATAAGCTCAAAAAATTAGCATAAAAATTTTATCAATATGTCGTTTATAGGGAAGAATATTAAGAAGATTAGAACGGTAAAAAAGCTTAGTCAGGCCAGTTTTGCTGAATTATTTAATCTTGCCCGGCCAAGTGTCGGGGCCTATGAAGAGGGTAGGGCAGAGCCAAAAATTGATACAATTGTTCAAATTGCTCACTATTTTGGACTTTCAATTGACTTGCTATTAAATAAAGAGTTGACTATAAACGATCTTTATAAATTTGACGTAATTGTAGGAGACCGGGCCGGTACCAAATTGGCTGATAAGGATGAGGAAACCAATCCCATGCCACCGGGAGGCATTGCCTTGGTGTTACTGGATAAATACCTGGAGTATATTGTCAATTACCAAAACAAGGATTTTATTTCCAAGTTGAGAAAAATCTACCTGCCGGTAACGCGGAAAGAAAAATCACGGGCTTTTCAGCTCAGTGGCAGTGAAATGGAATATAATCATAACGGACTTCATCATGGTGACATTTTGCTTTGTTATAAGATCGAAAGCCTGACCACAAAAAACATTAAAAAGGGGAAGGTTTTTGTTGTGGTTAAAAGGGAAAATATCATTATCCGGAGGGTTACGGCCGTTAGCAAGCAGATTGAATTTTCTTCCGATGATCCTAATTATTCATCCATGTACCTCGATACTGACGAAATTCTTGAATTATGGGAGGTTTATGGCGTTTACAGTACTTATTTAAACCCGCCCTCTACGGTAGAAGCAAAGATCCTGGAGATTGAAAATGATATAAGAGAAATTAAAAAGAAGCTAAAATAATCAGGAAGGGCAATTTTGAGCCTATTTGGGCGTATTATAGAGACAGAATTAAGAGCATTGCCGGGGATATTTTATGCATGTGAGGTATTATCCATATTTAAGCCGTTTTAAAGCACTATGATGGTTATATTTGGGTTTGGTTAAAGATGTAAACAAACATAGCCTACTATGGGAGCTAAAATACCTAGAAAAGTCGTAGCCTTCAAAACCTGGCAAGAGGGGATCACTATTCCTTCAGGGTATTCTGTATTTGTGCATTACAAAGAGGGTTTATGGAATATAAATCCACGGAAGCACGGACCCGATAAATATGGCCCCGAAGGAGGGCCTGTGATAGCGGAAAAACCTGAATATCCTGTGCCGGGTAAAAACGAAGGTTGCCTCATAGGCAGGGTATTGTACTCCAGTGAAATCAGATCAAACGGGCATTTTGTGATGGAGTTTCCCGAGCTGGAAAATGGCGGGGAAAAAAATAAGGAAACGGTGTTTGCCATCGGCAGGGATGGTATCTTAATCCCTAAAACCGACTATCCTAAATTGTTACAGTTAAGGTGCAATGATATCGATAGCGGTATTTTTGACAATGAAGGTGAACTCTATCTGGAGTTGGAAATATGGTAATTTAGTCTATCGAAAATCTGGAAACTGATCCACTATATCAACAATTAACAGAAATTATTGCGGTTGATTTTGTGTTGTTACCATCAGATGAGCACATGGAAGATATTGTCCGTTTAAACAGGTGTCTGTTTCAACCTGAAGACCGGCAAATTATTCTTTCCCAAACCGGCAATCTGCCGCATTTATCGTTATTGATGTGCGGGTTGCCGGTCAAAAGGCTTGAGACGGTGAAGGCGAAAATACGGGCGTTAGCAGCGTCTTTCTGCCAGTTTCATCTGAACATCGATAAAATTGTTTATCGAAATGAATGTACAAGCCTGAATATTGAAAATATGAAGGATCTGCGGCACCTTCATGAAACCCTGATCTATGCATATAGTGACTATTTGGCGACGACAGTAACCGGTAGCATGTTTAATCATGACACCGTAATTAGCGAGGCAAGTATTAACTATGTCAATTCATATGGGGATCAGGGCACACGGGAACATTATTGGCCGCATATTACGCTTGGATACGGAAAACTGCCTGTCGATACCCGGTTTCCCCAGGTGATAGGTTTTGATAAGATCGGCCTGTACCATCTCGGAAATCACTGCACATGCAGTAAAAATATTTTTACAACAACCCTTTTATCCGGATAAATTCGGATTATCTTTTGTTTTAAGGTACTATATTACCATACGTAGTTGGCACTTGAAATTCCGGCGATGCTGTGATTATTTAGACTGATTGTCTTATTTTTACTAATAAGTCCTGTTTTTTGAGTAATAAAAAAACAAATATTAAACAAAAAAAAGCCATAAGGCCTGGCAGGACCAGGAGAAGACTTTTAAGAGTATCGCTGTCCCTTTTTGGTATTCTGGTGATATTTCAAGTGATCCTTTTTTACTTTTCCGATCCTTTCATCAGGCAGCTATTGCAACGGCAACTGATGGAACAAAGTGGTGGCATATACAAAATCAAGTTTGAAAAAATCCATATCAACCTCGCTGGACGCGGCTTTAAAGTGAAGGATTTAACCATCAGGCCCAACCGAGCCTTCAGGGATAAAATCAAATCCGATACGATTAATACCTACTATCACATTCATTTTCCTGAACTCAAGGTGGGTGGCATAGGTTTGCTCAAGCTTTATTACAGCCGCGTTTTGGATATAGCCAATGTGGAAATCCGGGAACCTAAGATTGATTTTTTAGGAACGACCCATTTCAGCAACGGGGGTAACAGGCATAACAAGGTATACAACGACATATATCCGTTTCTCAGAAAATATGTTAAATCACTCACGATTGAAACGCTGAAATTCTCCAATGGCTCTATGATCCTGGACAACAGCCAGTATGGGAAAACCGCGCTATCGACAGCAGGGGATATATTTATCACTTTAAACGGATTTTGCATTGACTCCACTTTTTCACGCGAAAACCACAGGCTTTTATTTGCTGACCACATCGATCTCGATATTGAAGATTACCGGCTCAAATTAAGTGACGGTGTGCATGTTCTTGAGGCTGAGGAAGTGAAGGTTTCGACTTCGGAATCTTTAATTACCGGCAAGAAATTGTGGTTGTTGCCAAGTATGGCTCCGGATAGCATTAAAAATGATAAAAATGAGGAATTCTATGATATTTATATTCCTGAGATGGAAATCCGGGGTGCGGATATTTACGAAGCTTATTTCGAAAAGATTTTCAATATGGAGGAGGTCAGCCTGGAGAAACCGGAAATCCGGTTTATTACCAGAAAAAAATTTACAGACATCGACTCGGACTCTGTTTCCAGAAACCTGTATTCTCTGAGTTCAGCTTACCTGGACAGGATCAGCGTGGATTCATTTAAAATCAAAGAGGGGAAGTTTGTCATTACCCAAAGGATAGATCAGCGTAAACCTCACATCCTTGCCAACGATATTTCTGTGGCCATAGGAAAGTTTTTGGTGGACTCTACTTCTTCGAGGGACGCGGATAAAATATTTTATGCCGATGATCTGGATGTAAATATTGGAAATTATACTATGGAACTGGCCGATAGCATTCACTTGTTAACCGCCGAAAAAGTCGAGTTTTCGACCCTTGACAAAACAGCAATTGCCGCATCGGTTTCATTAAAACCTATTCCGGGGAAGCAGGCCTTAGCGAGGCAACAAGGGCAGGAATTATATAATATCTCGGTTCCGCAACTGGATTTGCAGGGCGTTGAATTCCGGAAAGTTTACAATCGCAGGGAATTGGAATTTTCAAGACTATTGGTTGCGAATCCTATTGTAAAGCTTTCTGACTACAGCCGCCGCAAGCCCGGCAACAGCTATATGGATGAAGCTTCGCTATACCGGCTTATCAAAAACTATATAAAGTCTGTAAATGTAAAGCAGATAGAGCTCAGTGACGGAAGCCTTGAATACGCCCATTACAAAGGAGCCAAAAAGGACACACTGAGAGCCGGTAAAATTGCCTTTACCCTGGATAACTTCAAACTCGACTCAGTGGGGCAATATACCTCAAACCGTATTTTCTTTGCTGACAATATCACTTTTACCCTTGATAATTACCTGATGAAATTATCAGATGACCTGCACGTATTGAAAGCCAGAAAAATTGGCATATCCACCGACCGGTCAAGAATTTACGCCCATGGTATCAAGTTGTTTCCTATTCCTGTCAGAAATATAGATGTGTTTTTACGAAGGTCAAACAAGTCGGTACTGTACAACATCGATATTCCCTCTCTGGTTATTAACGGTGCTGATATCCGTAAAGCGTATTTCAGGCGTCTTCTGAATATCAACACCATTACCATCGACAGGCCCAGTGTAGAACTGAACCGGTATTCTTACATGGCGAGGCAAAGGAGAAATGCTACTTTTAAAAAGGATGATCTGTACGCGTTATTCGAAGACTATTTAAAGTCCGTCAATATTACCAAAATGCGTCTGAATAATGGTTTTTTTAACGTTGTCACCAATACGTCCAAAGATGCCAATACGTTATCGCAGAATAACGTATCGATAGAAGCCACTAATTTTATACTCGACAGCCGATCGAGTCAGAATAAAGACAGAATATTTTATTCTGATGACATAGAAGTAAAACTCAACAACTATCTTATCAACCTGCCGGACAGTGTACATGTTTTAAAGACCCGGGAAGTGGGCATTTCCACGGCAAAATCCGAAATCTACCTAAAATCATCGAGGTTATACCCTAAAAGCAACCGGCTCGATACTGTCGATCTGCCGGCTTTTTACAATGTTGCCGTACCTGACATTGTGATGCAGGGTGTGGATATCAATAAATTATACTATCGTAATATGCTCGAAATCAATGATATAGAGTTGAGTAAGCCTACTTTCGAGATCATCAACCAAGTTGATATAAAAGGGAAAAACAAATTTATTACCCGCACACACCAGGCCAGAATGCCGGCGTTGCTGAAAGGTGTTAAAATTAAAGATGTAAAATTAACTGATGGGAAAATGGTGTTAGGTAATCTGCTGGGCAACAAAAAGCAGATCTTTTCTACCACCGGATTTTCCATGAAGCTGGATGATTTTTTGCTGGATTCTGTCATTTTGAACAACAATAAAAAAATTCTGTTTGCAGATGACATTGACGTCGATATGACAGATTATGAGATTAGGTTGCCAGACAGTATCCATAATATAACAGCTAAAAACATTCATATTTCCTCCGGCAAAAAACTTTTATCGGCCGAAAACTTTATGTTAAAGCCAAGGAAAAACAGGAATTACAATAAATTGCTCAGGAATCAGAAAAACAAACTTTTATTTGATATCACCTTTCCATCGGTCGAGCTTACGGGCATCGATCTTGAAAGGGCTTATTTGCAAAAGAATTATACAGTCAAAAATGCTTTCATCCAAAACCCGGATGTCAGCCTGATCAGCTATAAGGAACCTGTCAGAGAGGAAAAAAGGATTGATCCGAAAGATATCCTGGATCAGTTGATATCCAAGAACCTGAAATTTCTGAATGTTCAAAGGCTTGACTTCAGCAATGCTACCTTTTCCCTGAAAAAAGTAAATGATCCCAACAGTAAAGACATGGTGCTGGAGAGGATTTCAGGAAAAGTTAAAAATTTTAATTTGAATCGGAAATCCAGAAAAATAGACTCCAGGTTGTTTTATGCCGATGATATTGACCTGAGGATTAAAGATTATACTTATCTGTTACCGGATAGTTTATACGCTATCAAGGCAGATGAAATCGGGGTCAGTCTTGCCAAATCCGGAATATTCCTGGACTCTGTAAGGTTGATTCCGAAGTATGGAAAATACCAGTTTGCCAATCGTCTGGGGCATGAAAAAGACAGGGTGGAATTTAATGCGAGGTCGATAGAGTTCAATAATTTTAATTTTGAGGATTATTTGCTTTTGGGAAAGGTGAAGGCGCAAGTGGTGAACGTGAACGATTTCCGGGCAAGAAATTTCAGGGATAAACGGCTGCCGTTTCCTGAAAGTCAAATGCCTGTTATGCCACAGCAGTGGATAAGGGATTTTGGCCACTACTTAAAACTGGATTTGGTGAAATTAAAAAATGGCTATGTGTCATACGAAGAGTTTACCGAAGATGGCCAAAGGCCTGGCAAAATCGAATTTACCCATCTGAATGCGGAAATAAGAAATATAACCAATTCTCCCCAGGCCTGGAAAAGAAATAATGTGCTGACCATCAATGCGCAGGCGAGGTTAATGGGCAAGGGCAAAATTGAGGCTTATTTTAAAGGTAACATATCCAACATTCAAAACAAATTCAGTCTTTCCGGAACTATCGATAAAATGGATTTGAGAAACATTAATCCGATGCTGGAAAATGTGGCTAATGTTTCGGTTAAAAGCGGTCAGAATGATAGGCTGGATTTTTCTTTTGATGGTAACAATAATTTTTCCGTCGGTAAAATGCACTTCAGGTATAATGATTTGAAGATCACAGTAATGAAAAAGAAAACGGGTGATAAGGGAGGTTTTGCCTCATTCCTGGCCAATACTTTTGTGATCAACAACAAAAATCCCAACGGCAAAAACATGAGGGTAGGGGAAATCTATTTTGAAAGGGATAAACAGAAATCAATTTTTAACTTTTTATGGAAATCGTTGCTGAGTGGCATCAAACCCTCTTTAGGAATTAACGAAAAAAATAAAAAAGATAAGGATGAAAAGGCCTCCATCCATTAAGGGTTTTACACAGAAACATCACCACACAAAAAAGTTCCGGCAACCATTTTATGAGCTTAGTTTTTACCGCTTTTCTGCTTTTAACTGAAATCTTTTATCTTAGGGAATTGTTTTTACTCGTCAACGTTAATCTCGGGTCTATTGAAAATTCTTGAAACGCTTATTGTAGATTTCAGCAATTGGCTATGGGGAACACCCCTGTTGTTTTTATTATTAGGTGGAGGTGTTTATTTTGTGGTTTATTCAAATTTTATTCCTTTCAAATATTTTCGTCATGCCATCGATGTTTTAAGGGGTAAATATGATGACCCTAATGACCCCGGACAGATCAATCACTACGAAGCCTTGTCAACTGCGCTGGCGGCTACAGTTGGGATGGGTAACATAAGTGGTGTCGCGGTAGCTATTACCACCGGTGGACCGGGGGCCATATTCTGGATGTGGGTCAGTGCCGTTATAGGCATTGCTACCAAATTTTTCACATGTACGTTGGCTATCATGTACCGGGGTAAAGATAGCTATGGGGAGGTGCAGGGTGGCCCGATGTATGTGATTACCGAGGGCCTGGGCAACCAATGGAGACCTTTGGCTGTTTTTTTTTCAGTAGCCGGGTTGATTGGCATGTTGCCTATATTTCAGGCCAATCAGTTTACGCAGATTTTAAGGGATGTATTGTTGGTGCCCCATGGCATTGAAGGCAGTTTTAAAACCAATCTAATCACCGGCCTGATCATTACATTCGTAGTGTCATTAGTTATATTCGGAGGAATTAAAAGAATCGGCAAGGTGGCCGGAAGGATGGTGCCGATGATGGTTGTGCTGTATTTTGCCTCTGTGATCTATATTATTATGACGAATTTTGGCGCAGTACCGGAGGCATTTTTACTCATTTTAAAAGATGCTTTCACCGGTGATGCCGTACTCGGAGGCGCTCTGGGGGCAGTGATCATTGCCGGTGCCCGCCGGGCGGCTTTTTCCAACGAAGCAGGAATCGGTACAGCGCCAATGGCCCACGGAGCAGCAAAAACAACGGAACCGGTAAGGGAAGGGCTGGTAGCTATGTTAGGCCCTTTTATTGACACCATTGTGGTGTGTACTTTAACAGCCTTGTCCATTCTGATCACCGGTTCATGGCAAGACAGTGAGAGTAATGGTGTAACGGTTACTGTCAATGCTTTTAATAAGGCTATTCCTGGCATCGGCATTTATATACTGGTGCTTTGCGTGACTATATTTGCCACTACCTCGTTATTTTCCTATTCCTATTACGGCACCAAATGTTTGTCATTTATCGTAGGAGCGAAATACAAAAAGCTCTATAATTATTTTTATGTAGGCACGATAGTTTTTGGGGCCACGGCTTCTCTGGCTGCTATCATCAGTCTTATCGACGCCTCTTATGCGTTGATGTCAATTCCCACCATGATTTCTGCCATCCTGCTGTCACCGAACGTTAAAAAAGAGGCGAAGAAATATTTTATGAGGTTGGAGGAGGAAAAAAAGCAACGTGTTTAAAGCACAACCGTACAGGATTGGGTTAGCGGAGTGTTCTTTTGGGTATTCGGATCCGGTGGAATGAATGGGCTGATGATCAAACCGGCCGGTTATGATGGTGGTCAAAAGACTTGATTTCGTGATCGTAAGACAGATTGATCAGGGGAGAGCTAAACATAAAATCTGCTGAGGAGCGGTTGCAGGCGATGGGTATATTCCATACTGCGCATATCCGCAGCAATGCCTTCACATCCGGATCATGCGGTTGGGATTCCAGCGGATCCCAGAAAAAAACGAGAAGATCAATCTTTCCTTCAGTGATAAGTGCCCCTATCTGCAGATCACCCCCTAACGGACCACTTTGAAGTTTTCTGATCTTCAAATCACATTTATCCTGCAGCAGTTTGCCGGTAGTGCCTGTAGCGTAGAGGGAGTGTTTTCGTAGTTTTTCTTTGTTTTCAAGGGCCCAAGACAACAAGGCTTCTTTTTCATTGTCATGGGCCACCAATGCAATAGTTTTTTTTGCCTTCATCGACCAACTTTATGAAGGGTTGATATTGATACAGTTTAAGTCGTCAAAGGCCTGTTTCAATCTTTCAACAAGACTTTTTTCGCCTTCTCTCAACCAGGTCCTGGGGTCGTAATATTTTTTGTTAGGGCTGTCGTCACCTAAAGGACTACCTATCTGACTTTGCAGGAAGTCTTTCTTTTCCCCATAATATTTTTTCACACCTGCCCAGAATGCCCATTGCATATCTGTGTCGATATTCATTTTGATGGCTCCGTATTCGATAGCCTCTTTAATCTGGTGTTTCGGTGAGCCAGAACCACCGTGGAAAACAAAATTCACAGGGTTTTCTCCGGTGTGGAATTTTTCCTTGATATACTGCTGGGTGTTTTTCAGGATAATAGGCTTGAGTTCAACATTTCCGGGTTTATACACACCATGGACATTTCCAAAGGCTGCTGCTACCGTAAACCGGTCACTTACCTTACCCAACTCTTCATAGGCATAGGCTACCTCTTCAGGCTGTGTGTACAGTCTGGAACTGTCGATATCCGTATTGTCCACACCATCCTCTTCACCTCCCGTAACCCCTAGTTCGATCTCCAAAGTCATTTCCAGCTTGTTCATTCGTTGCAGATATCTTTTACAGATTTCTATATTTTCTTCCAAGGGTTCTTCTGACAGGTCCAGCATGTGTGAACTAAAGAGAGGCCGGCCGTTTTGCTGATAATATTTTTCCCCTGCGTCCAGCAGACCATCTATCCAGGGTAAAAGTTTCTTAGCGGCATGATCAGTGTGAAGAATTACCGGCACTTCATATTGTTCTGCCAAAATGTGTACATGGTTGGCCCCGGCAATAGCCCCGGCAATGGATGCCCGTTGGTCGGTATTGTCAAGACCTTTTCCCGCTATAAAAGCAGCCCCTCCATTTGAAAATTGAATGATGACCGGTGAGTTCACTGATTTTGCCGTTTCCAGGATGGCATTGATGGAATTGCTGCCGATAGCGTTTACGGCTGGCAAAGCAAAGTTATTTTCATTGGCATAATTCAATAAATTTCGAACGTCATCTCCGGATAAAACACCGGGCTTAAAACTTGATTTAATTTCAGTTATGGTCATAACAATACGCCTAATTATAAGTGATTAAGATTTCTGTACTAAACTCATACGTGAATTTAATTTGTTTTTAACTGTTTTAAAATTATTCATCTTAAATTGTTGATAAAAAGTCAGGATGTGTCGTGGAAATGTAAGGCTGACACAAATTTTGTTGCATAATGGTTTTCTTTGGAACTTCGAAAGCCCGGATTTAAGCTAGTGATTGTCTCTTGAGAGGATGAATTAAACCAAATTTAGGCGACGCTGACCTTCGACCATAATTTACTGAGAAAATAGCCGGAGAGCAGTGCTACCAGGGTTAATATCGAAGCACTGGCGATTTGGCCATAGAGCCAATAGCCCGTAGCGAACAGGGTACTGTATACAAAAAAACAACCGGCAAACATTGCAGCTATGCCATTAGGCACGTTCCATTTGCCGATTTCACCCTCATTCAGGTCCAGCCCCTCTTTTTGGGCATCTTTGATAACCTTTTTCCACCCGGGCCCACCCGGTTTGGTTTTCCGGTAAAAATCCCGCAGTTTTTCTTCATTATCAGGTGCGGTAAGGAAGGTTGCAATCAGCCAGATGGCAGTTGTGATGCCCACGCCTAATGGTAACTTCAGCCATGCATAGCTTTCCATGGAAGCAGTAATCGTATCGAGACTTAATATCCATGCCACGATCCCCGAAGATGTCATAGCCGCGATCTCACTCCAGGCATTGATTCGCCACCAGAACCATCGCAGGATGAATATTAACCCGGTACCTGCCCCAAAAAGCAGGATGAAGTCGAATAATACTTTCGCATTGGTCAGGAACAGGGCAATTATTGCCGCCATTGCCATCATGAGCACCGTGGAGACCCTACCTATATTGACCAGCTCCTTTTCAGAAGCCTCCGGGTTGACAAATCTTTTATAAAAGTCATACACTACGTAGGAAGATCCCCAATTCAGATGGGTAGATATGGTGGACATATAGGCAGCGATGAGCGATGCCAGTACCAGACCTAATAACCCGGCGGGTAAATACGTTAACATGGCGGGGTAGGCGAGGTCATGTCCCAGCTTATCAGGAGAAATGTTTGGAAAGGCGGCTTTGATGCTTTCCAGATCCGGAAAAACGATCATCGATGCCAGTGCAACGATAATCCATGGCCAGGGCCTGACCGCGTAGTGGGCCACGTTAAAAAACAGGGTGGCGCCAATGGCGTGTTTCTCATTTTTTGCCGCCAGCATTCTTTGGGCGACATAACCCCCGCCTCCCGGTTCTGATCCCGGGTACCAGGAGCTCCACCATTGTATGGCTATCGGAATGATCAGGATAGAGATAAATGTTTCCTTATCCTCAAAATCAGGGATCATTGATAATTTGTCTGAGACTATCTCATGCGACAATAATCCTTTTAACCCGCCTACTTCCGGCAGGCTGACCGAATAAAAGGCAGCCGCAATGGCCCCGATCAAAGCCGTGAAAAATAAAATAAAATCTGTCAGGATAACTCCCCTGAATCCACCCAGTGTGCTGAATATAACTGTAACTAATGATGCAATCCCTATGGTTTCAATGGGCGTCAAATCCAGCATAATTTCACCGATTTTAATGGCTGCCAGTGTGACACCCGACATACTTAACACATTAAAAGCAATACCCAGATATAATGATCTGAAACCCCTGAGAAAGGAAGCCGATTTCCCGCTATACCTTAACTCATAGAATTCAATGTCTGTAGATACTTCCGATTTTCTCCACAACCTTGCATAAACAAAAACGGTGAGCATCCCCGTGATCAAAAAGGCCCACCAGGCCCAGTTTCCGGAAACGCCGTTTTGTCTGACTATATCTGTCACCAGGTTAGGGGTGTCTGTCGAAAAGGTGGTTGCAACCATGGACATACCCAATAACCACCATGGCATGGTCCTGCCTGAAAGAAAGAATTCCGATGAGTTTTTTCCGGCCCTTTTACTGACCGCCAGACCGATAATTAACGAAAGCAGCAGGAATCCGGATATGATAACCCAATCAATAGTTTGTAATAACATAGAAGGGGATTTAAAAAATCTGACGGCAATAAATGAAGAATTTATCTGAATTAAAAATTTTTATCCCTAAAAAAATCTCTCCAAACCCCAACAAGTTCTCGAGCACAAACGGGGGGAAGTGATAATTAAAATGAAAATGGAAATAAAAATGATGGTTGGCAGTCCCATTTAATCCCCTTTTAATTTTTATTTCCATTTTCATTATCTCATAATTTGTACCCATCCGTTGCAGGGTGTGCCGTCGGGGAATAGGGTTTCGTAGTAGTATACACCGGCTGAGATGTCTTTGGGGGGCCAATCGTTCTGATAGTTGCCGGACTCAAAAAGTTTTCTTCCCCAGCGATTAAATATCGTGACAGACATTGGCTCTCCGGTTGAGATTTGGAATTTTTCATTCTTGCCATCATCATTTAAAGTAACAATATTGGGGATAAAAAGATTTGATAGCGACACAACTGTTTTTTCCCGGTGCAAACATCCTTGGGAGAAGGCGGTGAGTGTCACTTCGAAATCACCAAAACCCTGGAATTCGTAGCGGGGACTATCCTCATCGGAAGTATTGCCATCACCGAAGTCCCAGAGAAAAGTATCGGCGTTAACAGAGGTATTTTCAAAGCTTACCAGGGGAATGGACTCACAATTAAATAGTTTATTCACGTCAAAATTGGCAGTAATCCGGGGAACTACCGAAACTGTTAAGGAATCTTCAAAGATGCAGCCGTTGCTGTCAATGACGTTAACCTTGTACACACTTGTGGTATCGGGGCTTACGACAGGATTGGGTATATCACTGACGAAGGCATTCCGGTCATCAGTCCAAATATAACCGACGCCCCCTGAAGCAGACAATTGTGTGCTTTCACCACCGCAAATTTCCACATCCTCTGAAATGGTAAAGTCGTCATCATATACGGTAATAATGGTAGAAGCGATGTCTTCCACGGTGCAGGTATTGATATCCCTGATTTTCAGGGTCACAAAATAAGAGCCGGGATTTTGAAACACATTGATAACACTGTCTTCCTGAGTGGAAGTATTACCATCACCAAAATTCCAGAAAAATTCCACACCACCGACACTTTGGTTTAAGAACATTATTTCAAGTGGGGCGCAACCATCCTTCACGCCTAAATCATTGCCGATAAGATTATTGGTTTCCAGATGGGCTTCCAGGGAGGCCAGATCAAACTTAAAGGCGGCGTTGTTGCACCTTTCCTGACCGCCACGTACACCGCGGTTGATATTGGACCAGGCGCCGGGTGTAGTAGGAAAATTGTCAGCACTTCCACCGCAGGTACAGACTGATTGATAAATAATACCCCTTTTGTCAAACCTGCTGGTGCCGCCGTCTACATGATCGCCGGAGGAGTTGGTGGAGCCGAAAAACGTTCCATACAACAAATCTTTTCCGTCTGCCGAGAGGGCCATTAAATAAAAATCCGATCCGTCGGTGGTGGGAAAGATGGCATCATCCGTGACGGGTAAGCCACTGGTAGAACCTCTGTTAGGGCTGAAAAGGAAATTTGTATTGCCTCCCCAGCCGCTGAGGAATATGTTTTCGCATTCATTGACAAGGAATGCAGTGGGTGAAATATTTGGTTCCCGGGTGCCTGCCCCAAAAACAAGGGAAAACAACGTTGAGTCCATCTCGTTGGTAAGTTTGTGAATGAACTGGCCGCTGTTAGGATTGTGGTAAACCCCGGAGGTTACAGGGTAATTGCCCTTGGTTTGGCCCATTGCGTAAATGTTTTCCGATCCATCGAGGTCAATGAAATAAACCTGGTCATAGGCATCTGTGCCCAGGTAAGTACTGTAAACAATGGAGTCATTGTCAACGTCGATTTTGGTAATGAAACCATCGATATTTCCGGGAGGACTTTCGTTAATAGCGCCGGCGGTGGTGTAAAAATCACTGCTGGTGGTGCCTCCGCCAACGTAGACAAAGTTGGAGGAGTCAATTTTGATTGAATAAGCCGCGTCATCAGCCACTCCCCCCAGGTAAGTGCTCCATAGCAGGTTGCCCAGGTCGCTGCTCATCTTGAAAACCACGGCATCGGAATTACCACCTGAATAGACAGGTTGAATGGCACTGGTTACCGGAAATCCATCGACGTCTGTACTGCTTGCAACATAAACATTGTCGTCTTTGTCTACAATGATATCTCCACGAATGTAATCACCATAATTACGTATTAAGGCGTTCTCATAAGCACCAATGGTATTCATTTTCAGGATCCCGTCATTTCCATTACTGCCGATAAAAGTAGATGCTATCAGTTCACCGTTGGTGTTTAATTTAGTCAGTACGATATCGGAACCGACTTTCAGGGAATCAAAAATAACAAAAGGAGTTCCACCGTTGAAGGTTTGGTCATAAGGGTTGCCCGCGACCGGATAGTCGGATGATCCTGTAGTGCCGAGGATCAGCAGTTCGTTCCGGTTATTCACAATCAGACTGTGTGGGTTTTCCTGCGAAGCTCCCCCAATGTACGTGGCGTATAACAACTGTCGTCCTGAGGAGTCATATTTAAGGATTCCTATATCGTACGAACCGCCCCGGAAATCGGAATGGTCTGTGGAAGGGAAACCATTGCCAAAAACAATACCACCACTGTAAAGGTTTCCCGCATCATCGAAACAGGCAGTATAACCGAAGTTATCAGCAACAGAGCCAGAAAAGGTGGAAAAAATTAATTGAGGATCGATAACCAGGCTTTTTTGGGGATCATAGCCGTCGGGAAAATGAAAAGAAACTTCATTGTCTTTTAACCGGAACTCACAACTCAGCTCCTGTTTTTTTCCTTTCGCGTCTATCTGGTACGCGTAAGGGATGTTTTCTATGATGGTATTTATTTTAGTTTCACAATAAAGCTGCCTGTTCCTTACAGATATTTTTTCCAACCCCTGATAACTGAATTTGATTTGTTCCGGATCTGCCCCTTTTTGTAACACCAGATCGTATTTTAGAAAATCATGTTGCGAGTAAAACCGCAGGTCAATGCCGGGATACAATTCCGAATAAATTACTTCTTCGTAGGCCCTGCAACCTGAAGCCCATGTATCAGGGTCTTTGGTCAGGTAATAATTGTAAATTTCCCCACCGTGTTTTTTTACCTTAAAACCGGGATAGTCGTTTGCGCCTTTGAATTCAACCTGTATCTGCTCCATCGGGATTTCTTCAAAACCGACACCTCCCGATGATCTCGCGTTGTCGCCTGCTTCGGTGTGAGGATGGTGTTGCCTGGCCAGGGCCCTGGTATCATAGAATGTGTAGTGAAGTCGATCCCTTTTTAAACTAAGTTTTCCCCCCGGGATATCGGCTGCATATTTGACGGAAGCATCCCACTGGCCTTTGTTTTCGATAAATTTTAATCCTGTAAAGGCAGGGGCCGGATGCTGACCGTAAACCCAGCAGGCATGGCCTATAGAGATAAAGGTAAAAAATAAGGTAAAAATCCTGATCATGTACAGCAATTAGGCATTTCTTAAAAGGTCACATTTTTTTATAATTTTTGCTTTTCACCAGCAAATTCCCGACTTTCTCTTCCCACTTAGCCTGTTCCTCAGGAATACTGCCATGTCGTGTATCCTCATCATAGGCAGTCTGGTAGCTTTGATATTCTGTGAAGTTTTTGTTGAAAATAGCCTTGGATTTGCTTTGATAATCGGCTATTGTGAAGGTATTTTTTTTGAATTCCTTTCTTAACTTTCTTGCAAAATACTCAGCAATATCAAAGTGTATTTGCTCATGCTTTAGAAGGGCGTCGGTTTTTTTATCGGGCTTCACCCAACTGTCCTTCTTTTCAAAATAACAGTCTACTGTAAATGAGTAATTTGTAACTCCCCCTTCTTGGCTGATCTTCAGTCCATAGGAGATTTGAAGGCTTGATTCGGCACTGAATTGACTGCTCTCCCGTGGGTTGCCTTTAAAATCCTGCCATGACAACTTACGGCTGTTATTCCAGTGAATCTTATCCTCCGCAGGAGCCTTTTGTCCAATACTGGCAAGGAATAAGGAAAGTGCAACCGGAAGATAGATTAAGTAATTGTACACCATAATTCAACTATTATTTTTAATTAACGGCTTTTACAGGCAAAATTGTTCATCAGCCCCCTGTAAATCCATAATTTATTGTAAAGACGCTTTAAATTTAGTATTCGTTGTAAGTAACTTTTGTGAAAATCCGGCATATTTAAGACACCAGACTTTTTTGGAAGAATAATGCAAAAAATTGATCTATATTGTCATATCCGGTACCTTGTAATACAAGTAACCCCGATTAAGTTGTAGGTTGCCTGTATTCTCATCTCCCCGGCAAAAACGGCTGTGTCTCTTGGTGTCTTGGTGGTTCACCATTTTTCACCACGGAGGCACCAAGACACACAAAGGATTTTGTCAAAAACGTAGTGCAACACCCTCGTCCCGCTTGTGCCTTCAGACGCTGTAGGAGCACAAGCGAGCCGCTCACCCTATCCGATAGCCTTAATCATCAGAGAATGCAATGATTCCATAATCGCAGCCCCAAGGGTACTACCCTAAAATAATTGTCCATTATACATTGTCAATTGTCAATTTTCAATTTCACCACATTGCTGAACGTTTATCAATCAAACTTTCTTCTGATGAACCATACGTCCCTGATAACAACGTCAAAGTTAATCTGGCTAACAGTTTCTTCTATAAGGCCGTTTTCAGTAGTTCCCCGTTGGTGATAAGTGTAGTTAAGGTTTATACTCGTCTTATTACCTTGTACCGGAATGCCAACACCGATATTGAATCCCCATTCGCTAAAGGTGCCGTTGCTGAGATCCAGGTAATTGTCCTTATAAAATACACCTGATCTGAGGTTGACCAGATCAAAGTTGTGGTCGCTATTGAAGTTTGTTTTATACTCATAACCCAGGGCATAGTGAAAGGTATCGCGGAAGCCGTGGTCATCGCTAAAAGAAGCAGAAGACCAGTTTTGATATTTTACGTCGGCGGAAATGGTAGATCGGGAAGTGTTAAAGGACATGCCAAACCCTGCGGATAAGGGAAGTAAATAATTATCTTCGGTGGTTGTTTCACCACTAATGGTATTTAGCCTGGATTCGAACAAGGTTGTTTCGTTGGTAACACTAAACTCGCTTTCATAAGCAAATGTAGCGCCTAAGGTGAGGTTGGACTTTGCCAGAAATATGCTGTATTGGGTACCGAAATCAAAGTAGAACTTATTCATGTACAGTTGATTTTCCACCCAAAAGTTGTTGGCCAGCTCCAGTGACTCGATGAGCTCGGTCTTGAGGATAGACCCAAAAATCAAAGCGCTGTTAACACCTACAGACCAGTTTTTCGTGACCTGAAATGCATTACCGAGGTATACCTGGTTGAATCCGCCACTGCCCTGGTAGTTGATGATGCCCTGATTTGTCAGTGCCCCCAGGTTCCGTTGCGTGGTAATATCATAATCCACCTTACTGTAAGGCGCAAAGCCAACGGTTGTGGCCCATTTGGGTGAAAGTCTGAACCAAAGGTTGATATTGCCGATACCACCGCTTGCGCTTGATTCTTCCGAACTTGTGGTTCTGAACCGATCAAATTCCACCAGGGCCCCCATTTCAAACAATTGGGTGACCGGACTGCTGATCGCTGTGTAAGAAGCCGGATTTTGTAAATTGATAAAAAAATCGTTTCTCAACCCTATGCCACTCCCTCCCAGACCTTTGTTTACGGCCGATTGCCGCGGTAATAAATCGCCTATCCCAAATACCGTGTAGGCAGATCCGGCGATGCTCTGCGCCCCGCAACGCCTGTGGCCGAAAATGATCAATGGCATAGATACCAGGATCAGCAGCCTGAAGAACCTGAAATATTTCATTGTATGACCAGATGTTGATCATGCTAATGTAGGAGCTATTCGATGGCTCACAATTATATTAGATGAACACGCTGGTTTTCGGGTTCAAACCGGAAAGCTTACCTGCCAAAACGGTTTCATCTGACAAGACCGGGGTTTTCTATAAAGTCCGTATCCAGGTAGATAAACCAGTTAATCTGGTATATAATATTTTAAGGGTTAAACCGTCAATAACTAGTTTCGGATATGGATAAACCCCGGATTTTGGTAAAAAGTTTATGGCTATCGATCATCATGCCCCTGGTATTAATGGCTTGCATTGAAGATCCGAATACGATAAATACTGATTTTTTTAATGATGAGTCATTTGAGATTACCTATGTAGACACGATGGAACTGGTAACCTCGACCATTCAGTTCGACTGTTTACAAACCAGCCGCACAGGCAGAATACTATTTGGCTATGCCGAAGATGAAACACTGGGAAAACTGAAATCAACCGGCTTTTTCGAGGTGGGGCTGGACGCTACCTATGCGCTGGATGAGGACGTGGCTGTATATGATTCAATCACCTTGTACCTGGAGTTCGACGGCTATTATTATTACGATACTTTACAGGAACAGGTATACACACTTTATAGTTTAACTGACGAATTGGAGTATGATGATGAAACAGGGTTTCTTTACAACACCACTTTCCGCGAGTTGTCTCCTGATCGTTATCTTGAAAGTGAGCCACTGGGTAGTTATAACATCTCTCCGAGACCCTTCAGGGATGACGAAGTCGAGTTTAGAATTTCTGATGCATTAGGGCGGGAGTTGATCCAACTGGCTTATGACGGTAGTGAAATTCTGTCCAATGCCATTGAGTTTTCAGAGTATCTTAAAGGCTTTGCCCTGGTTCCGGATTCCCTTCAAAGCAACAGCATCATTGGTTTTTCTACAAATTCCCAGTTGAGAATATATTACCAGGACAAATCTGTTATCCCTACCGATCAAAAATACCTGACTTTTTCCATTGGTGACGAGCCCTATTTCAGTCAGATAATTTATGACCGGTCCGATACCAGGCTATCGGAATTGTTTACCCTTGAAGAAGATTTGAATTCAACAGTCACAGACAACGAGGTATACATGCAGGCCGGCGCCGGGTTGGGCATCAAGATACGGATTCCGCATATCAGCGCATTGATTTTTGCCGGTGATGATTTTTTTATCAACAATGCGGT
Source organism: Cytophagales bacterium (assembly GCA_022360015.1). GTDB lineage: Bacteria > Bacteroidota > Bacteroidia > Cytophagales > Cyclobacteriaceae > Agaribacillus. The sequence continues at coordinate 184,763 of JAKSDQ010000251.1, read as the reverse complement.
GCTTACCCTGAGACCAATCAATCATTCTTACGGTACAGGCACCCCTTTGCCTGAAAATCTCATTGTTTATGTAATCGATGAGGAAAACGAGATCATCGGGGGACTGGAAAACCCGGTTAGGCTTTTGGAAGATATTGTACTGGACAGGGAAACCCGCTACGAAATCAATGTTACACCATTTATTAACAGTCAATTAGATATTGATGAATTCAACGAAAATGCCTTGTTAATCATGCCACCTGACAGTCTTTTTAACAGCACCGTTAACAGGCTTTTTATTGGGGATTCAAGCCATGAATACGTGATGGAACTCACGGTTTTATATATATCACTTGTGGAAGATTGATGTTTTTGAAATGAACCTTAATTTAATTACAAAAATGAAATTTATTGTACGTTGGCCGGTTTACTTTTTGTTGATTGTTACTTCAGTTTTCAGCTTCACAGCTTGTGAAGATTCCGATGAAGATGAAGATGACGGAAACTGGATAGAAACCCTTCCCTTCAGAGGAAGACCCCGGGGCGGCGCCATAGCTTTTGTGGCCAATGAAAGGGCCTATGTGGGATTAGGTTACGATGGAGATGATTACCTGGCGGACTTTTATGAGTTCGACCTGGAAAGCGGTATCTGGCAGCAAAAAGATTCTTTCCCCGGAGTTTTGCGTGAAAGGTCAGTAGCTTTTAGTATCGACGGTATCGGCTATGTGGGGTTAGGCTATAACCGCGATGAGGATATCGAGGAGCTGAGGGATTTCTGGAAATATGACCCTGCCAAAGACCAATGGACCCAGTTGAGGGATTTTGCAGGAACCAGAAGATACAACGCAGTGGGGTTTGCCATAAACGGTAGGGGGTATGTCGGAACAGGTTTTGATGGGGATAATTTTAATAACGACTTTTGGGAATATAATCCCGGAACTGACAGTTGGACAGAAATCAGAAGTTTGCCTGGCCCAAAAAGGGAAGAAGCTGTGTCTTTTATTGTGAATGACCTGGTATATGTAGGCACCGGAAGAAACAATGGCTTATATGAAAGTGACCTGTGGGAGTTCAATCCTGCTGACAATACATGGATTGACCGTTCTTTGGATGATGAAGACGATTATTATGATGAATTCCTGCTTGCAGTAAACCGTCATGATGCTATTGCTTTTGGTTTAAATGGCAGGGGATACATTGTTGGAGGATCAAACGGCACCGTTCAAAGTTCCGTCTGGGAGTTTAATCCTGGCAACGATGTGTGGGAAGATAAAACTGACTTTGAAGGGGCCTCCAGGATAGTGGCGGTGCACTATATGCTGCAGGGCAGGGTGTTTGTCACAACAGGCCAAAATGGTACGAGAAGGTTTGACGATACTTATGAATTCAGGCCGGATGAGGTCTATGAAGAAGATGACTAGAATCTGATCACCAAGCACCATGGAAAACAGCATGGCTAAAGTGCACATTAAAAAATACCGCTTAGCATTCCATATTTTGGTTTTGGTGGTAATGATGTCATTACCCTGGCTCGTGCTACCCTTGCGTTCAAATTCCGAGTTTGCCAAATTGCTTACCATCCGGGGTTCGCTGTTTGTCCCATTTTATTTACTTAATGTTTTTGTTTTTATCCCAAAGTTTCTCAATGGCCAGCGTTATGTGTGGTATATCGGTGCTATTGTCCTGTCTTTTTTGGTGATTTTATTGATAAATACCCAAATCGAAACCCTTTCTCTCTTTGCAGAGATTCTGGAGGCAAAAGCCGTCGGGTTGGAAGGGGTCAGGCCAAGATCTTTTACCATTCCCCTGCAGTTGATTTTTCCTTTCATCCTTACCTTTTCTATTGGAACCAGTTTTGAAATGATCTTAAAATCCGAAGAGCAGCGCCGTGAGAAGGAAGAGATAAAAAAAGAAAAACTATACTCGGAGCTTTCTTTTTTAAAGTCACAGATCAACCCTCACTTTCTCTTTAATTCATTGAATAATATTTATTCCCTTACCCAAAGAAACTCCAAAAATGCCAGCCAGGCCATACTGTTGCTTTCCGACCTGATGCGGTATATTCTGTATGATTCCGTTCAAAAAAAGATTAAACTAACACAAGAGATTCAATGCCTGAAAAACTACATCGCACTTCAGCGTTTAAGAATATCACGAAAGGAGTCTGTAAAGATAGATTTTACTGAAAGTGGCAATTTTTCCACCATATACATCGAGCCTTTAATCCTGATCCCTTTTTTAGAAAATGCTTTTAAACATGGGGTCTCCTACAACCGGGTCTCGCTGGTTTCTATTAACCTGAAGGTGGAGGCAAGTGTCATCAAATTTGACGTATATAATACTAAAAAACAAGCCAATACCTCTACACTGGATTCCACCAACGGACACTCCGGAATTGGACTTTCCAATACAATCAGACGATTAAACCTGTGTTATCCTGACCGCTATGAGCTCAGGATTAATGAGTCACCCGATTATTACGAAACCAAGTTAACCATTTTAGTATGATCATTAACTGCATTATCATCGACGATGAACCCCTGGCGATTGAATTATTGGAGGAATATGTAGCAAAAATACCTTATTTGAAATTGCTGGCAAGTTTTGAGAATTCGTTTAAAGCCCTTAATTTTTTAAAGGAGCATGAGGTAGATCTGGTTTTTCTCGACATCCATATGCCGGATTTTTCCGGTATTGATTTTTTTAAAAGCCTGCAGCGTCCGCCAAGGGTTATTATGACCACGGCCTATGCCCAATATGCGGTTGAAGGTTTTGAACTAAACGCCGTAGATTATTTGTTAAAGCCCTTCTCGTTTAACAGGCTCCTGAGGGCTACCGACAAGTTATACGACATGATGCACAAAGGCCCTGTAACCATTACAGAAAAAGACACCCCTCGGGTGGATGATTACATTTTCCTGAAATCAACCCACAACATTATCAAGGTGAATTTAAGCGATATTGAATACATCGAAGGGTATAAAGATTATTTGAAAGTGTATATTGGGGAACAGCAACCGATTTTGACGATTAAAAGCTTAAAAGCCCTGGAAACCGCGTTGCCACAGAATGCTTTTGTGAGAATTCACAAGTCCTATATTGTGTCGATTAACAAGATAAAATCCTACCGGAAAGGCAAAGTAAAAATCAAAGACAAATATCTGCCTATCGGGGACTCCTACAAATCGATATTCAATAAAATGGTGCTGGAGGGGAGGATGTAAAAATTAATGCCCATAGTTGTACCATACTTTGTTATATTTATCATAACAGAAACAAGAAATATGGTCAGCTTAGATGAAATATAATTTTTATATCGATCCTGACATTACCAAAGCTGAAACGCTTCCCGGCATTTTTTACAGGGACCGGAATATTTTTGAGCGGTTGAAAGAAAAAGTATTTATGCAAACCTGGCAATGGGCAGGTGATGAAGACTGTATTCCGCATGGCGCCTTTGCGTATCCGTTTACCCTGTTAGAGGGCTTTTTGGAGGAGCCCATGGTTTTAGTCCGGGATGAGGCCGGTCATTTAAGATGTTTGAGCAACGTATGTACTCACCGGGCTAATCTGGTTGTGCAGCGCCCCGGGAAGCTTCAAAAGCTTGTCTGTCTGTATCATGGCAGGCGGTTTGATCTGGCGGGGCGGTTTGAGTTTATGCCGGAATTCGGCGAGGCTATGGATTTTCCACGGCCTTGCGAGGATTTGCATGAATTTATGCTTGCACAATGGGGGCCGTTTATTTTTACCGGGCCTGAACCTGCATTTCGATTAGATAAAATTATCGCCAAAATAAACGAAAGAGTTGGGTTTCTGCCCCTGGAAACATTCAGGTACGATGCTGAAAAATCAAAGGATTACACGGTCGATGCCCATTGGGCATTGTATTGCGACAATTACCTTGAAGGATTTCATATTCCTTATGTACACAAGCGTTTAAATGATGTACTGCACTATGGTAACTATGCGACACTAATTGACGATTACTTCGTTCTGCAAATTGGCTATTCAGATGGTCATGACGAAGTGTTCGACCTGCCGGAGGGACACGTGGACATCGGCCAAAAGGTGGCCGCATATTACTATTGGATTTTTCCTAATTTGATGTTCAATTTTTATCCTTGGGGATTATCGGTTAACATTGTAAAGCCGCAATCCATCGACCGAACCAGGGTTTCCTTCCTTACCTATGTCTACGACCAGTCAAAGCTGGACAAGGGGGCCGGTGCATCGCTTGACCGTGTTGAACAGGAAGATGAATTAATTGTAGAAAGTGTTCAGACCGGTGTTGGCTCCAGGTATTATGGCACAGGAAGGTTTTCGCCCGAAAGAGAACAGGGGGTACACCATTTTCACCGGTTGCTGGCCCGTTTTTTAACAGCGGATCAAGTCCCACGTCACTGATGGCTTAGGGCAGGTAATCGTATCAATGCATTTTCATCTACTTGCAATACCAAATTTTGCAAGTTGGTGTGCAATGAAACTTGTCATTCAGATTTAGCGGTTTAGTTACAGGCTCATTAGGTTAGCTGACGAATCTTTAAAAATTTGTTCGCTTCAAAAAATCGTCCGGCTTAGTTTTTCTGCAACCAAACCGGTTTCGTTTCCGATTGATGTGCCCCGCCGATTATATCCCTGTAGAGTTCCGGTCTTCGCGCGTTTTTGTAGCGAAACCCACCTGCCAGGCTTAACTTATCATGCGTAATAGTAGCGATGGTCAGGGCGTTGTCAAAATCCCTGATCTCAGTTAAAATTTCCCCGTAGGGATCAAGTATTAACGAATTCCCGTTTTTTAAATGCTCACCGTCATATCCGACAGGGTTGGAGAAAACGTAATATACCCCATTGTCGTAGGCCCTGGCAGGGAGCCATCTCAGGAGCCACTCCCGGCCTTTGGGGCCGTCAAATTCCATTCTAAGTGGAACAGGGTCTTTTTTTCTGTTTTGCCAGAGCCTGTCATCTACATAACCTCTTCCGGGCATCGATGATGGGGTGCAGCCTGTAACATGCGGGGCAAAAATAATTTCCGCGCCCAGCAACGCGGTCGCCCGGACATTTTCAATGACATTGTTGTCATAACAAATCAATATGCCACATTGCCATCCCTTCAGGTCAAATACTACATACTCATCACCCGCTGACATGTATGGACTGATAAAAGGGTGGAGTTTACGATACCTGGCGATTACTTCGCCTTCATTTACGCAAATATAGGTATTAAAAATCCGGTCCCCATCCACTTCGACCAGCCCTGCTAAAATGGCTATTTCATGTTCCTCGGAAATGCTGATCAATTGCCGGCAACTTTCCCCTGCCGGCACTTCCTCTGCCAAATCCAGCACCTGATTCCTGTCCAGGTTTTTAAAAAATGTATAAGCGGTTATCGACATCTCATGGAAACTAATGACATCCACGCCTTTCCGGCTGGCCTGCCGGGCAAGTTCATGAATTACCGACAAATTATAGGCTTTGTTTCCGTCCTTTGGCTCAAATTGAGCGACGGCAATAGTAAGGTCTTCCATGTTTTGTCAAAAGCTTTGCAAGCTCCTTTGCTGAGTAAAAATAACAGTATTCTTTTAATTTAAGAAATACATTAAGACGATTTTAGACCTCTCCGGTACGGAGTCGAAGGGATATTATAGTTTTTTATTAAATTTCCGCGGCCTTTGGTTGGAAACTACATTGGGTAAAGGGCATTTAGTCAAATTTTATGTAGTCAGGCCAGTGCTTTGCCAATGTATGTTTGTTGTGAACGTTAAACTAACAATGAAATATCAAAAAATAATACTGGTAATTTTATTACTTCCTCATTTAGGATGCTCAGTGGCCAAATTACAGGAAAGAGGAAATGTCAAACCCAAATATTTTTATTCTAAAATTGAGTTTGAAACCTATCAATCAGTAATAGCCTTTGATGTCGATATCGATGGACAAACTAAAAAATTCCTTTTAGATACCGGTGCGGATTTAAGTTTGGTGCAAAGAGATACAGTGAAAGGGCGAGCATCAAAATATTCAGGCGCTTCAAAAAGGAAAATGAAGTTAGGGCGGGGGGTAGTGCCATTGATCCGGATTGGAAACACAAAATTCACCGATACCTACGCACTCAATGGTGATTTGGTTGGACTCAAAGAACAAATCCCCAACTTCGGAGGATTAATTGGGCAACCCATTATTAAAAAATCGAATTGGCTTATTAATTACCCCGGCAAAAAAATTGAAATATCAAATGCAAACCTAGTGGGTGAATCTTTTAAAGAGATCGAAATAATAAGGAAAGATGGATCACCCTTTACTTTTATTGAGATGAATGGCGAGAAATATCAGGTGATGATTGACTTTGGAAGTTCATCGACCCTCAATTTACCGGAAGGCTCGAAGTTTGCGGAAGATGTGGCTAAAATCGTTGAACTTTCTGAAAATACAAGGGACAGATACACCCTGGGCGGATTGCAAAAAACGCAAGAAAAAGTTGGGGTAATACCCGAAATTCGATTGGGGGAATTTGTATTTGAAAATGTCGATGTGAATATTAACCCTTCAAGTCAACCGCGAATTGGAATAAGTTTTTTTAAGGATTATTTTATATATATCGATAATGCCAATGGCGGCGTCTTCAAATTAAAGAAAAGTGCTGCTCAATAGTGAGGTTAGGAATACCGGCTGTAGCTATATCCACAATTCTCAATATACTGAAAATCAGCGATATAATTATCATTTAAGGGAAGCCTGGATCATTTTTGCCTTAAATTTTAGCCCGGAACCCACCCTTGCTTTTTAATCGAAGTATTTGAAATGTAATGGGCGTTTTCTTTGAAATCTAAAAAAGAGAACCTGTGCGCTTTAACGCCATCTGATGGTAACAGCAGGAACCAAGGCAGGTATACAGTTGTGTTTGTCCGTTTATATTTGTAAGTTGTCATATGCCGTTAAACATAAGGTAGCGCCACTATGAAACCAGTAATCATTCGTTTTTGTGTTTCCCTGCTTTTTTCTTTTCTTTTTTATGCCTGCAAGGTTACAACCAATGTCAAAGTAGATGAACTCTTTGCCGCCTGGAATAGTAACAAAACACCAGGAGCAGCAATAGCGGTGGTAAAAGACGGATCGATTATATACAAAAAAGGATATGGCAGCGCTAACCTGGAATACAATATTCCTGTCACACCGTCCACCATATTTCATATCGCTTCGGTTTCAAAACAGTTTACTGCTTTTTCAATCCTGTTGTTAGAGAAAGAAGGTAAACTTTCTTTAGAAGATGATGTCAGAAAATATATCCCGGAAGTACCCGACTTTGGAAAGGTCATCACGCTAAAACACCTCGCTTCCCATACAAGCGGCCTCAGGGATCAATGGAATTTGCTGGCTTTGGCCGGCTGGCGGCTCGACGATGTAATCACCAAAGAACATATCCTGAAACTTGTGAGCCGGCAAAAGGAGTTGAATTTTGACCCTGGCAATGAATTTTTATATTGCAATACAGGATTTACCTTACTGGCAGAAGTAGTATCGAGGGTATCCGGGCAACCCTTTTCAGCATTCACTGATCAAAACATTTTCAAACCTTTGAAAATGTCCAATACGCTTTTTTACGATGATCATGAAAAAATTGTAAAAAACAGGGCTTATTCCTATTATTCAGATAATAATGGATACAAAAAAAGAGTGCTGAGCTATGCCAACGTCGGGGCCACCAGCCTGTTTACCACTGTGGAGGACCTAAGCCTTTGGGCCATGAATTTTTCTTCCTTAAAAGTCGGAGACGCTAAAATGATAGATAAAATGAATGCCATGGCTGTATTAAACAATGGGGAAACATTTGGCGGAGCACTGGGCCAGTTTGTCGGTAAGTACAAAGGTCTGAATGAAATACAGCATGGTGGTGCAGATGCGGGCTATCGCAGCTATCTGGGACGTTTTCCCGATCAGAATTTTGCCGTAATTGTTTTTAGCAATGATGCCTCTTTCAGGGCAGGAATCCTGGCCCATAAACTTGCTGATATTTATCTTGAAACCGAATTTGTCTCCGAGTCAACCGATGATACAAAAACCGGTGAGACTTCCGATGAAAACGTTTCCGTTGATCCGGAGACGTTAAATACCTATGTTGGAGCATATGAATTACAGCCCGGTTTTACCATTAATATTACAGCAAATAATGGTGAATTATTTGGCCAGGCTACCAATCAACAAAAGGTTTTGCTAAAACCTTTATCCACCACTAGATTCTCTGTTGAAGGCATCGAGGCAGTCATCGCATTTTTTCCGGATAGCAGTGGAAAAGTTACCTCATTAAAACTTCATCAAAACGGACAGATCATGGATGCGACAAGAGCCATACCATTTGATAAGTCTGCCGTAAATTTAGCGGAATTTACCGGCCAATTTTATAGCCCGGAGCTGTCCACAACGTACAGCTTTACTCATGTCGGTGATAAACTGATGGCACAACATGATCGTTTAAGCAATATCCAATTAAACCCCGTCAAAAAAGACATGTTTTCCGGAAGCGTGTGGTTTTTCGGCCAAGCTGAATTTACAAGAGATTCGGACGGTCTCATTAACGGTTGCAAAGTTTCTTCAGGCCGGGTTAGAAACCTGTGGTTTCGAAAGGTGGATTCTCTGAACACACCATCCCGGATCACAGACTGACAATTACAACCGGTCAAACCAGTATACCTTTTGAGTTCAGAGAAAACGGTCGGTGGCCATGCACATTATACCGGATAGCTTGGTGAAGGCTCATTGAAAAAGTAAAACAACTCTGGCCCAAAAACTACCCTATCCCATAACTTCAGAGTATAGTGCTGCTGGTAGAGTAGTGTTCTGGCAGGGTATTTGTCAATGGCTAAGGTAACCGAAGACACATCAATTTTTTAGTTAAATAAATTTGTTATGAAAAAACCATTTCTACTTATGGTATTGGGTGTAGCTTGCATCTTTACCACCCACGGTCAGGAGTATTCCGTTATCACAACGATTGAATCCGTTGTGCCTATGGGTATAGGTCGCTCACGCATGATTAGCAACAAACAGGATGTTAATCTTGAGGAATTCACCACGGAACGAAAAGCTGGAACAGACACGGAACAGGGCCGGGTCAAAAGGCGGGATTTGAAAATTGACAACATTGAAGAAACCAAAATGCTTAATTTTTTCAGTGCCACTGGTATTAATTTCCAAAATGTGGCATCTAATGATGCTATAATTTCATCCAAACTCAGTCAAATGGCTGCTAATGGCTGGGAGTTGGTGTTTGTGGTGAGTGGCGTAGAAAGTGACGGAGGAGAGACCGACCTCCAGGGGATTTTTATTACCCGGTATATTTTTAGGCGTTAAGTTTTGTTCTGACTACTACTTTTTAGATAGCTCCCTGCCGCTCGTCTGATAATGACTGGTTGACTTGGTAATCCATCCTGGCGACTGGGGATTAAAGTTTTTCATGATTTTATTATCCGGAGAAGGCCCATTTAGTTGAGTAAAACTAACTAAAGAAACTGCAAAGCTGCTTAAGTTATCAGATAAGTAGAAACAAGAAATCGATTGGCAGGAAGATGAAGGGGAGGAACCAAAAGGTGGTTAAGGAAGAATACCTTTTAACTCAACCTACTTGATAATCTTAATTTTATTCATGTTAATAACCGCTTCTTCGATACCATGCGGAGTAAGGGGATACATAGGAATGATTCCAGCCAGCACACCGACTGTGTATGAGTAGCGCCAGCTCACCTTTATTTCACCACCAATTCCACATACACCGGTAAATGATCCGAAGCATACCTCAGATTTTTAGAATCGCTCAGAACGGCATACTTTTGGACTTCGATACCGGATTTACTGGTAAAAATGTAATCGATTCGTCTGGTCACCGGTTTATTGAATTGAAAGCCATTAAAAGTCCCTTCCGGTCCGAAAACCACTTCTTTGCTGACCTTTTTGGTGTCATCGAGGTGTTGAGACAGGTACTGAATTGGCTCAGTGCCGGGCTCCAGGTTAAGATCCCCCATTAAAATGTATGGGTGATTATCTTTGTTGAGGCTGCCGATGCGATCATAAATCAGTGTGACGCTGTTTTTTCTGGCCTCTTTACCAACATGGTCAAAGTGTGTGTTAAAAACCCATATTTTTTGTCCGGTTTCCAAATGTTCAAACAGGGCATAGGTACAAATTCTTTCCAGGGCTGCATCCCAGCCCACTGATATCTTTTCCGGGGTATCCGATAGCCAAAATGTAGAGGATTCAATGGTTTTGAACTTGCTGGCGTTGAAGAATATGGCGCTGAATTCTCCCTTCTTCTTGCCGTCATCACGCCCTACACCTACATATTTGTAACCTGCGAGTTCTTTGTTTATGTAATTCACCTGGTGTGCCAAACCTTCCTGAATTCCAAAAATATCCGGGGCATGGAATTTGATCTGTGCGATCAAAAAATCTTTTCTGGCTTCCCAGCGGTTTTCACCGTCGTTGGGGTTGTCATAGCGGATGTTGTACGTCATCACACTTAGGTGTTGGCTTAGTGCCGGAGTCGAAATATTCAGTATCATAAATACAATGAGCCGATGCATTTTCATTCGATCGATATATTTATTTGATGATCAATTATTTGTAACTGTTTCCCTATCTCAATACCTGCTGATCCCCTTCAAATGATGGATTATTGGTAATATTTTTGGCCTGCTTCGATTTCAGGTCGTACTTATAGATTTCCCAATTTCCATCTTGATTGCTGCTGTAATAAATGTATTTCCCTTTTTTACTCCAGGTGGATAAAAGCTCCCATTTATGACTTTGAGTGATGTTTTCCAAGTCCCCTGATTGCAAATTGTGCAGGTAGATTTCCCGGTTTCCATTGCCGTCCCTGTCGCTGCTATACAGAATTTTCCGGCCGTCAGGAGAAACCTTGGGTGCCGCTTCATTGTGGGGTGAATGGCTGATATTTTTCAGGCCGGTTCCGTCTGTATTGATGGTATAGATTTCAAGGTTTCCGTCGCGGTTGCTGGTAAAAGCAATTTGTTGGCTATCAGGAAACCAATCCGGGCTGAAGTCTCTTGAACTAATGTTTTGTGTTAAATTCCTGGTGTTTTCAAAGGTCATATCTGACAAATAAATATCTCCGTTGCAAACGTAGGCCTGCCATTTTCCATTGGGCGAAAGGATACTGTTTTTATCTTTAAGCGTGCATGCCTGCGGCTGCCGGATTTCCTGTCGCTCCCTGGTTTTTAAATGAAGTTTGTAACGCTTAAACTTCCCATTTTCCAGCGCAAGAAAGCTGATTTCATGTTTGTTCATTACCTGTGGTGACCATTGTTTCCATTCGTCACCAGTCAGTTGCTCAATGGTGCTTCCATCATTTTTCATTTTATAAATATTCGAATTGCCATCCCGGTCAGATGAAAAAATGAGGTATTCGGGTCTGGTACATCCTGTTAAGGCTAACAACATGATGATCCTGGAGTACAGTTTTTTCATGGGGTGAGCTTCATTTATTTATCAGGTTACAAAGTCAACGAGGTCTTTCAGCTTTTCTTGTCGTCACAAGATTTGTACTCAAAACCTACTGATCGTTAAAGTTATTGATTTTTAGTCAGGGTCAAAATGATAATAATTGCCAGATGAACTGAAAATAGTACCTTACCTTGTACTGAACATACTAAATCAATGCAAAACGTTTTCGACAAAATTCTTGGTGTCTTGGTGCCTTTGTGGTTCACCATTTTTCACCACGGAGGCATCAAGACACGAAGAGGCACAGAGGTTTTGCCCGATAGAATGAAAATACAGCTAAATTCTCAAGTAGTGCAATAGCCACGTCCTGCTTGTGCTCCCTCGTGGTTGAAAGGCATAAGCGTCCCTTGGCTGTAGTGCAACGTTTTCGACAAAATTCTTGGTGTCTTGGTGCCTTTGTGGTTCATCATTTTCACCACGGAGGCATCAAGACACGAAGAGGCACAGCCATTTTCGCCTGTAAAATAAATTATCTTCTCAGGTAAAATGGACACTGGCGAATTTTCGGACGGTAAATGTTGTCAAGATAAGAAAGTAAATAAAGGCAATAAATGCATTGAAAAAAAACGCCTCACCTTCAATAACGTTGTTTAAACCCTGAAAAGCCCAGTGCGTGGGAAGCATCCCAAATAAATGAGAAAAACTGTCAGGCACAAAAAAGGCGATCACCGGTAATACCACCAATATGTTGAAAATCTTGATCCAAACCATGCCGGACATTTTATTGGCCGATAGTGTGGAAATGCCCAGGCAATAAACAGGGACGATGAGTCCGGATAATATTGAAAACAGTAAAGTTAAAAATACAGATAAATCATAAAATGGTTGTAACAGTAATATGGCCCAGGTCAGACTGACCGTAATCAGAAATGGAATCATAAGCCTGAACAGTACAAACCAGATTTTTGATACAGGCAAAACGCCATATACCCTTGCTACCTCCGTTTCCTTTTCCTCAATTAAAACCATACTGTAAATAAACCCGAACATTTGTGTATTTTCAATAGTGGCTACAATCAATACGTAAGGCACATATTCATTGACTGCCTCATATTTGTCGATTAAGTATGGAAGAAAAACATTGATAACCACAAAAATCAAAGCGGGCAATAACAGGAAAACCCTCAACGACGGATCCCTGAATATCAGTTTGAAATCGGCCATGGATATTTTAATTAATTGTTTCATAGCATCAGACGTTGACAATTTTGGACATAAAAGTGCGGTAAGCCAACCAGTACAGCAACGAGATCCAAAAAACAATGGACGCGTACCCGTAAATGATGGCAGACAGAGACAGGCTGGTATCATGTGAGGCCGCAATCAGGTTCAGGCTGCCTTGCGCAGGCATAATTTTAAAAAGACCGATATCGGTGACTCCGAAGTAGTTGAGAAGTGGTAGGTTGACAAAGATCAACAGAATCGGAATTGATTTCAGCATAAAACGCATAAACGCTGCTGTATAACATACCAGCCAGGTGCCGGCCAGGCAGGAGAGTATGCAAATACCCAAAACGCCGGCAGAAAAATGAATGAAATGAAACGAGGTGCCAACGGCTGCGAAGCCCATTCCCAGTGCGCATACCCAGCCTATAATGGAAAGTGACAACACCCTGGATATCAGATAAAAGTGATGACTGATAGGAGTGACAAACAATGCTGCTAATACCTGCTGGTCTTTTTCCATGATAACAGAAAGGCCGATAAAAAAAAGACCGATGATGGCAGGGTCGTTAAGGATTAACAGGGTCAGTATTTTGTCAGTATTGCCAAGGTCTTTTATCACAAAAAAGAATAGCGCATAAATGGCGGTTACAACGATACTTATGGTAATGACATTATTTCTTTGCAGAAGGATAAACTGCCATTTAATCTGTTGGATAAGTTCATTCATACTTTTAGTGTTTTGCCGGTTACCTGTATAAATACCTGTTCCAGCGTGGCCTCCATGGTGTTAATCCTCAGCAATTGGTTTTCCTGTATGAATTCCAGAAATTGGAGGTTTTTTCCCAGGTTTTCCAGAGAAAATTCGGCTGATTTTCCATCCTTTGATTCAACGCTGACTTTGTTTTCGCCGTGTTGATGTTTTAGTGTGGAGGGGGTCTCGGTAACCCGCAGCCTGCCGTCGACGATAAAAGAGACCCGGTCGCAAATTTCGTCGGCGGTCGCCATGTCATGGGTCGTGATAAAAATGGTCTTTCCCTGGTTTTTTAGGTCGACGATATGTTCCTTTATTTTATGCCCGTTTACCGGGTCCAGGCCGGCAGTCGGTTCGTCAAAAAAAAGAATATCCGGATTGTTCATGATCGCACGGATAAAATTCAGTCTCATTTTCATACCCTTTGAATATGCCTCCACTTTCTTGTTCATGCTGTCCTGGAGTCCTACCATTTCAAAAAGATCGGGAATTTTCAGCAGGCGTTCCTTTTTGTAAAAGGAAGAGAATAACTCCAGGTTTTCCTTGCCGCTGAGTTTCAGGTAATGATTGGGAAGCTCAAACCCGACCCCTATGCGCTCAAAATACGCTTTTCCCCATTGATCCAGGGGTTTGTCCTGAATGAAAACTTCCCCACTGAAATTATGCAGTATCTTATAAAGGATTTTTTGTGTGGTGCTCTTACCTGCACCCGATGGTCCCAGAAAGCCGAAGATTTCCCCCTCGCTAATCTCAAAATTTAGCGCCTGTAGTACAGGTTGTGTGCTGCCTGGGTAAGTAAATGAAAGGTTTTTTACTTGTATCATTGGTATTTATTTTTCAAAGGTTTTGCGAAGCAGGTTAATGTAGTCGTCAACAGCACGCATCAGGATTCGGCCTCGCTGTTCTCCGTAGACTGGCTTTCCACTTTTGATATTTTCCTCCAGATTCAGCCCATACATGGTACGCATGTAATCGCCGATACTGATGCTGACCGTATATAAAAAAAATGCCATGGATTTGACCGGCAAATCATTCCTGAAATGGCCTGTATCCACTTCGTACTGAATCCATTTGCACATGATTTCAATGACCTGATCAAACCATTGCTTTGTCAGTTCTTTCAGCGAAGGCGCATGGATATGCCTGGCGAGGTTGTGCAAAAAATTGCTTTCAAGCGGATGTTCCAGGTCAAACCTGAGGCCCTCCAGGTAAAGGGCCCTGAAATAAGCCCAGAAATCGGGGTAATCATCCCTTTTTACGTGTCCGATATATTTTGCTTTGATAGCGGCACATTCTGATTGCAAAAACAGAAACAAGTCGAGTTTTCCATCGAAGTACTGGTAAATACTGCCTTTGGCTATGCCCAGGGATTTCACGACTGTGGTAAGGGAAGCATCATCGTAGCTGTTGGTGCTGAATTCCCGAAGGAAGCGGTCTATGATTTTTTTCTTTTTGTCCGGACTGAGTTTGTGAAAGGTTTCTTTTGGCATAGTTTCCATAAAATGACCACCCGGTCACAAATATAAAAAATTTTTAATAAAAGTGACTGGGTGGTCATATTTTGTGAATTAATTATGTTCTTTTTGCGTTTTCGAACCATCACTTCAACGCGTCTAATCAGGTGCTGTCACCTTTTTCCATTTTTCATAGGTTACAATACCAAGTGCTGGTTTCGGTTCACCGGGTAGCATGGCTTCACCCCATCCCCCAATCCAGAAAAAGGCCGCTTTTCTCTCCTTTTCATAAGTCCCCAACTGCAATCCCAGTACATCCCGGTAGAATTTCACAGACCGGTTCAAGGAGGAGACATGAATATGTGTTTCAAATAATCCCTTGATCATATCGATTGATTAAATCATTTGGTCGCGATTACAATAGCATCCTGTTTTGTTTTTTTTAAAATCCTTTCCCAATAAATCCATGGTGTATCGAATACGATGGCTTCGCCCCTGCTTCCAAAGATCAACCCGTTGCATTCGACTTCTCCAAAGTCTTGAGTTTCCAGGTATGACTTATGCCTATGTCCGGGCCCTCTATCCATTTATAAACATTTAATTTACATTTGTAAACGGTAACAAATGTTTATTGTACGGTTGGTTGCCTTATTTTTTCTATCTTTAAAGCCATGACCGATATTTTAACCAGATCCCAGCCTGGCCCTCAGGACATACTTAAAAAAGTTTTTGGTTACACCCAATTCCGGGGTCACCAGGAAGCGATTATTGAGAGTATCCATCACAAAAAGGATACATTGGTGTTAATGCCAACAGGCGGGGGCAAGTCACTTTGTTACCAAATACCCGCACTAATGGCTTCCGGGATAACCCTGGTCATTTCACCACTCATTGCGCTTATGAAGGACCAGGTGGAGGCACTTAAGCAACATGGCATTGGGGCTGCATTCATCAACTCCACCCAGGACTACCGGGAGCAGGAGGCCATTTTGAGGCAAATTGAACTGGGTGAAATTAAGCTGTTGTATGTCGCTCCTGAGCGGCTGTTTTCCGATAACACTTCATTTGTGAGTTTTTTAAAAAGGCAATCTATCTCGTTGGTTGCTATCGATGAAGCCCATTGCATCTCCCAATGGGGCCATGATTTCAGGCCGGAATACCTGAAACTGGGTGAGATGAAAGCATTGTTTCAGCAGGAATTTCCTGTAATGGCCCTTACAGCTACCGCCGATAAGCTTACCAGGCAGGATATTGTGGAAAAATTGCACCTGTCCGATCCAAATGTTTTTGTTTCCAGTTTTAACAGGGAAAATATCCAATACCACATTCTGCCTAAAAACCAACAATATGAACAGCTCCTGCAGTTTCTGAACCAACATAAGGAAGAATCCGGTATCATCTATTGTTTGAGCCGGAAATCCACAGAACAGTTGGCTGAAAGACTGGCTTATGAAGGTTTTTCCGCCAAGCCCTATCATGCTGGTTTGGAAATAGGTGTGAAAAACAAACACCAGGAGGACTTTATAAAGGATGATGTTAAAATCATTGTAGCGACCATTGCCTTTGGTATGGGCATTGATAAATCCAATGTCAGGTATGTTGTTCACATGGATCTGCCCAAAAATATTGAAAGCTATTACCAGGAAACCGGACGGGCGGGTAGGGACGGATTGTCGAGTCAGGCGGTGTTATTCTACGGTTATGGCGATGTAGCACGTTTACAATATTTTATCTCCATAGAGGGGAACGAGGACCAAACCAGGATCATGACCGAAAAGCTGGAAACCATGGCAAGATTCTGTGAAATAAACACCTGCCGCCGCCAGTTTCTGCTACGGTATTTTGATGAGGATTTTCCCGATCACTGTGGTGGGTGTGATATCTGTTTGAATACAGTTGAAACTTTCGATGGCACAGTGATTGCCCAAATGGCCCTGTCTGCTGTGGCCCGGCTTAACCAAAGGTATGGTATTAGCTATGTGATTGATTTTTTAAGAGGTTCGCGGTCACAAAAGATCAAGGAAGACGACAGAAAATTAAAAACCTTTGGGAAGGGGGCGCATTTGTCTAAAAACGAATGGAAAAACTATATCGGGGAGTTGGTAAGACAGCATTACCTGGAATTGGAAAAAGGGATGTATCCGGTTTTGAAGCTAAACGATGCCAGTTGGAGGGTATTGAAAAAGGGAGAAAAAGTAAGGCTGGGCCAGATTCAAAACAACTGGTTTGCCGAATCGGTCCCGGAAACTCAGAACTATGAAAAACCCTTATATGATCAGTTATTGCAATTAAGGAAAGACTGGGCAAAGGCCCAGGATCTTCCGCCTTACATGATTTTTTCTGATGCTACCCTCAAGGATCTGGCTACTTACCTTCCACTTCATGAATGGCAACTTTACAAAATTAATGGGTTTGGACAGGTGAAGGTAAACAGGTATGGACGGCCTGTAATGGCACTGATTAAAAAGTATTGTGAAGAAAATGGTATTTCAGGGAGTTGGCATCAGCCACCTGTATCGAAACAACCCGCAAAAGACACCGGTGGACTATCTGATACACACAGGGATACCTTACAGTGTTTTAGAAATGGGATGAGCATCGCGCGTATTGCGGCGCATCGAATGTTAACAATCAGCACGATCGAGTCGCATATGGCCAGGTTAATTCAGTTTGGTGAAATTAAAATTAACGAGGTCATGGATCAGAAACGGGTCGACATCATTCAACAGAAACTTGCCAATAATCAAAACTTTGGATTAAAGCCCATTAAGGAGAGCCTGCCCAGGGAGATCACCTACGGCCAAATTAGAATGGTCATCGGTTTTGTAGAATATCAGAAAACACAAAATTCAGTATGATCGTGCCGTAAAACAGGTAAATTACCCTTAAAACCAATCTTTCCAGGGAATGACAAAGGGTAACACCGCCACCCAGATCACAAAAAATACAGCCATACCTCTGGGAAAGGACTCGCCCTTAACAATGGCTGGGGTCGCCACAAATAGTAACCAACCGCCCTTGTAGATCAGTTGAATGAATAAAACCGGAGAAAATATCATGGGTTTCCACAGTCCAAAAGCCGACAACAATGCAATGGCTAACCACAGGCAGCCTACAAGCCTGACGACCTCTGTGGGTTCGTAAGCATTGCTGAAAACGGTGATTATAGCTGTTTTTGGGAGAAACAAGGAATAAATTCCGATCCACCCGGCTACCAGCAGGTTAGCGGCATAAGTTAATTTCAATGCAACCATCATGTTTTCATTTGTTTTAAGAATTCAATCTCAGGTAACAAACAATTCACCTGATTGTTTGAGATTAGAACTCCGTGTTTAGCTTCTTTAGGAGATTGAGGCTGTTTCATTGATTTTCTCCTGATTTATAACGAACTTAATAATAATAAATAATGATAAACCTAGCTTTAGTAATTATGGGAAATACAAAACTGGATTCCAAAGCGCAGCCAGGTAATGCCACAGTATCGTATACTTCCAAATATCATTTCAACACAAGACCGCATCATGAACCGCTGCGTGTGCTTTCAGAGGAGGACTGGAAGTTTTGGAAAAACAATGGTTATGTGGTGGTGAAGCAGGCGGTACCAACCGGGAATATTGAAGCCCTAGTAAATCTTATCTGGGAGTTTGAGGAAAAAGATCCGAAAGACCGTACGACCTGGTACCGGACCACCAACACCAAACGGGCGATAAAAATGACTGAGCTCAAGGGCACCGGTATGGTAGAGGTATACAACCATCAGACCCTCTGGAACAACCGCCAGCATCAAAGGGTATATGACGCCTTTGTGGATATATGGGGAACAGAGTCCCTTTGGGTGTCAATAGACAGAGCCAATTTGAACCTGCCACACCCCCGGCGGCAGGGAACGCCCAGCTTTATACACTGGGATATCGATACTTCACTCGACCCCAAACCGGTGAATGTGCAGGGTGTTTTAGCCCTTAACCAACAGACTGATCCCCAAATGGGTGGTTTTCAGTGTATCCCGGCTTTATACAGGGAATTTGACGCATGGGTAAAAACCCAGCCTGCTGACCGGGATCCTTTTAAACCTGATATCAGTGGGTTTGAAATTGAAAAAGTTGCCCTAGAGGCAGGAGATTTATTGATTTGGGACAGTATGTTGGCTCATGGCATCAGATCTAATTTATCCGATCAGCCCAGATTAGCGCAATACATTGCTATGACACCTGCCCGGCCAGACAATGAAGCACTAAGACAATGGCGTGTCAGATCGTGGCGAGATCGAATCATCCCCGAAGGTTACCCTTTTCCGGGAGATCCGAGAAACTGGGAGCAAACCAGGTATCGACGGGCAAAGCTTAGCGAATTGGGGGAAAAACTGTTAGGTTTACAATTATGGTAAAGCCCGCAAAGGTTTTGCTACGATGGCTGAATGTTTTTATGCAGCAATGCTTAGCAGTACAATCATCGGCACCTCCCCGCGCAAAATACGGATTTCCGATATCCGGGCACAATATACCCTGACGCAAGTAGACACATTGTCGGGAACTTACGAAATCCGGATCTTAAAAGAGCATTGGCCGTTTTATGAAAAAATTAAGACAGACACAGCTCACCGGACCATTCCGGAAGCCCTGGCCCGAACCCTCGTAGTAAAACAACTAAGCTGGGACCGGGCTATGGAAAAACTTTACCAGTATTATCACCAAAAAAACGACTTTCAAAATACACTGCGAGTCGCAGAGGCCGTGATTATGGAACACCCGTATGGGGCGTCGTTCTATGCTAAGGCAGGAAGCATTTGTTTACGTCTGAAGGACTTTGAAAAGGGAGCTGTTTACTTTCGGAAGGCTTACAAATACGAACCATCCCCTGTATATGCCCGTTTTGCAGCATTGTGCCCTATTCATCAAAATCGGTTAGTACAATCCCTGGAGTTTTTGAGGGATGCCGCAAAAGACAATCGGGCTGATCGGACAACTTTAAGATTATTGGCTGTCATTCAAAACATTATGGCATTGGAAAACACCTTAAAAGTGGAAAACGCCAACATTCATCTGCTTAATCAACTAGCCGGAAGTTATTACTTTATTGGGTTAGAAGATAAAGCCAGAACCCTTGTCGACAGGATTCTGGCCATAGAGCCTTCAAACAAAAGGTCGCTAAAACTGCTGCAGCAAATGGATCGAAGCAGCAAATAAACCCATCGCCCTTCCCCAGATCATTTTAATCTTTCGAGCATATCCAGGATATCGCCCGGCTCTGCCCGGTTGCGATATTCCGCATCTAAGAAAGCATACCGGATCACCCCCTCATTGTCGATTACGTAGGTAGCTGCCAGCGGAAGTTCATGGCTGTCATCACCATTATAACTTTCCAGATCAAATGCCTCTTTGTATAGGTTGGCCACCTCGTCGTTAAGCTTGAAAACAATGCCGTATTTTTTGGCCACCTTATTACCTGTATCACTCAATACTTCAAACTGCAACTCGTGCTTTTCACGGGTCGACAGTGAGTTGTCTGCCAATTCAGGTGTCAGGGCAATGAGACTGGCTCCGGCATTTCTAAATTCCTGCAAATGTTGCTGCAGATGCCTCAAAGTTATGTTACAATAAGGACACCAACCACCCCTGTACCAGGTGAGTATCACCGGTCCTTTTTCGAGTACCTCACTTAATCCTACCTCCTTGCCTGTAGCATTGGTTAACCTGAAATCCGGTGCTTTACTCCCCACCTGAAGTGCATGTTCTAAAATACCACTTTCCCGAACTTCCGAAACGCCTTCATTGTAAATGACCTTCGTCGCCTCCGGAGCTGTTGCCTCCCACTCCAAACGTTTCCCCTCAAGCGCTACTCTCAGTACCGATGAGTTATCTTTCATCAAATAATCATTCATTTTTCACATTTAATAATTACAACCCAAACCCAATAACCAAAAATAAAAAGAAGCGTGAGCCCCCCACACCCAAACTCACACTCACACTCAAACTCACACTCACACTCAATTTGGTTACTCAACTATCAAAGTATATTGTGGTGTCGGATTCAAAGGACAGAAATATACATACTCACCTTTTTCCAACGTCACTTCTTTCGATGATGCGGTTTCTCCCGCTTTGATTGTCTTTGACAGATAGGCCTGTTTTATATGGTCATCCATTTCAATATTCGCCTTTTTGGGAGCCAGCACAAAGCCAACTTCGTGGTCTACATCATTGTTGGTAACTTCGAAAACGTAAGTTCCCGGTTTTACTTTTAAGGTTTTAGTTTTAAACTCACCCGGTGTTTGTTCCAGTTTTACTGTTTTAACCTGATCCTGGGCTAAAGTTGCAAAGTTCACCAAGAGCCCTGCAACAGCAAATAAAATTTTAATTCTTTTCATGATTTCAGAGATATTAAATTTAAATAGTTTGTGTTTTTAATTCAGGTGCCACTGGAAAGTCGATAGGAATTTTTGTGGCACCGTGCAGAAAATTGCTGATGATCTTGTCTCCGATTACTACAATGACATCCACCAGATTTTCCTTTGTATAACCGGCATTCAAAAAGCTTTCTAAAACTTCTCCGTCCGGTTTGCCCCGGTTAACTGTAATGTTTTTTACAAACCTGGCCAAGGCATCCAATTTCACGTCGAACGAGGCTTCTCCCGAGCGAATTTCAAGGATTTCATCATCGGTAAAACCATTCATTTTACCAAGGGCTGTGTGAGCGCTTTGGCAGTATCTACAATCATTAACCTGGCTGACTACCAGGTTTATTACCTCCCGCTCCTTGGCTTTGAGCGAGCTTTTCCGGTTTTGCAAAGCCAGATAATCACCTAAGGCAGTATCTGAGTAAGCATAAGTGGCATAGAGGTTTGGAACAAAGCCAAGACCTTTTTGCAGATTGTCAAAGATGGCCTGATTATTAGCTGAGACCTCTTCTTTTGTAGGAACTGAAAATTGTGTCATTTTTGTATCTGTTAAAGTTTTAAAATTGTTTATTTAACTTTTGATACAATTTTACGGCACATAGCAGTCCGGGTAATAGGTCACATTTCCCTAAGGATTGTCAATTTTTCCCTAATTCACTACTTTTTGAGATCTTTTAAAATCAGATGGGGTGAAAGCCATAATTTTTTTAAACATTTTGTTGAAAAGTGTCACATCCTCAAAGCCCAGCTCATAGGCAATTTCCTTGGATGTCATGTCAGTGTATACCAGTAAACGCCTGGCTTCCAATACAATTCTTTCATGGATGATTTGCAGTGGTGATTTTTTATTGTACAGTAAAAAGTAATTGGACAGTGTTTTAGGTGATTTGTTCAGCATTTCAGCGTAGTCACTCACCTGTTTTTTGGTTTTATAGTGAATATCCACCAATACATTAAATTGACGGACGATTTCAATCTTTGAATTATGCAGCTCTTTGGTAATTAATTGCTTCTTGGCCATGCGGGTGCACTTGATTATCAAACGCTTCAATAACATTCTCAACATTTCTCCCTGAATGTTGTCCCTCGTTCCGAACTCATCCAGGAAAACCTGGTACAGCGTCTCGAATTTTTCAACTTCGGAGCTCTCCAGCGTAATAATAGGAATATCCTGAGTGCCGAAAAATATGATGCCATTGCAGGAAACTTCATCGTCATGATCCTGAATACAATAGAATTCACGGTTGAACATGAATACTACCAAACCATCGGCCGTACCCTTAAAGGATACTTTTTGCAGGTAGGTACTGGTGGTGATCTGCTGAGGTTTCAGGGTAATTGGGATGTTATCAATGTGGAACGTTATGTCTCCGTTACTCCTGTTCCAAAGGATGTTAATCAGTCCGTTTTGTGAAAAGTAATTATTGTTGACGTGCTCCAATTCATCGGTTAGGTGAAAAATTGCGTCCAGTTTGTTTTCTTTAAATTCCAAATGCATGGGAGTCGAATTCCATGTTGTTTAAAACATATTTGTTATAGCATGACGCAAAGTCAAACTATAACTGAAATAGAATTTCCGAATAACCTTAGGTTAAACAGTGATACTAACACCAAAATTACACCAATAATTCCCTGGGGTTTAAATTAGTAATTTCATTCCGCTGTTGATAAGGCTTCCATCGGTTTTCTGCTTTTCTGAAAACGAATCCAAACGGCTCAACAGCCGTATGCCTCCCAAACGGTTTCTCTTTTGATAGCGCTTTTGATC
Source organism: Cytophagales bacterium (assembly GCA_022360015.1). Taxonomy (GTDB): domain Bacteria; phylum Bacteroidota; class Bacteroidia; order Cytophagales; family Cyclobacteriaceae; genus Agaribacillus. The sequence continues at coordinate 161,739 of JAKSDQ010000251.1, read as the reverse complement.
TTTCCCGTTCCTTTGGCATAGCAGGCCCCCAATACCGCATCATATTTTCCTGTTGGTTTGGCCAGTTGTATCGGTTCCTCCCATTTTTGTAGCTCAATAGCAAAAACCCGGATATAATCATAGTTTCCTGCTTTTTTTGGGTCAACCTGCTCATCGAACCGATTGGGGACCAGTGAGGATTTACAGAAGTCCGTCGCGTTTAAAATGAGATTTTTGGCCGAAGGAATGAACCGTAGCTTTTTATGGGTTTTTTCTCTATCCATCGTGTAAAAGCTTTGAATACAATAGGGCTAATGGCATGCTAGCTCATGCACCGGGTTTTCCTTTGAGAAATTCGTCACTGAAATGTTGCCGTTTTTTCTCTTTACTGAATTTTTCAATATTGTAAGCCTGTGATTCACCCTTTGGAATGGATAAACTTTGCCATTCCTTCCGCTTTATCATCTTTCCTATAAAAACTATTTGCCCCACATGATAAGCGTAATGTGCCAGTTGACGGTTAATGGCTTCGAAAACCGTATGTCCCATATTCCGGATATAGACGATTTTTTCCAGGTCCTTCTCTTTCAGGTTTTTGATGGCCATAAACAGGCAATCCCAACCTTTGTCCCACTTTTCCTGGAGTTCCGCTCTCGTCCTGATCAGGTCTTCAAACTCCTGGTCTCTTTTGCGCCATGGCTTCTCTCCGTCACTGATGAGAAAGTCAGTCCACCGCGACAACATGTTGCCACTCAGGTGATTGACAATGATGGCAATACTGTTGGCTTCCTCTACCTGTTTAAAAAGCGCCTCTTCATCCAACTGATCGAAGGTTTTTTGACCCAACAGCCGATAGTAGGCCAATTGTTTGATGATACTGGGTAAATAAGAATTACGCATTTTCTCTCTTTTATACAAAAGCATTGGGCTGAAATAGTTATTTCCGCCCATGCCTGCAGGATTATGTATTAAAATTAATCGAAATATTCGACAGTGAAAACAATTTATTGATTTATATCGCTTCTTCTGTTAACAGTAACTTAAGGTATTCTTTTTAAATGCTGTGAAACCACTTTTTTGTATGGCAGTGACTCAAGTTAAATGAGTCATAGTATGACTCCAAGTCATACTATGACTAGTCGCGTTAAAACCACCTTGCTATTTTAAGAACTTCTTCCTACCCATGATCAACGATTACAGGTGTTTTTTAGCCATTGATCTTTAAAATAATGGGATTAAAAGCTTTGGAAATGATCAAAACCCTGTCACCTGTTTTCAAGCCTTTTCTTTCTGCTTCGGAAGCAATTACTTTAATAATTTGATGGCCTATCAGTACGCTTACCACATATACGATGTCATTGGGTTCGATATGCAGTACGGTACCAGTGATTTTATACTTACCACTTATTTCCTGATAAGAAAAAACCTCCTGAGGGGAGCCTTGTCTGACAAATTGGCCCTGATCCAGGATGAATATTTTGCCGGCCAGCTTAAAAATCTCGGCCATATCGTGTGTAACCAGGATGGTGGTGAGGTTGAATTGATGGTGAAGCATTAGGAGGTAATCCTGCATTTTAACCCGCATGCCTTCATCCAGGGCTGAAAGCGGTTCATCGAGCAACAGGATTTCGGGTTGTCTGACCAAGGCCCTGGCAAGTGCCACCCTTTGCTGTTGACCACCGGATAATGTATCTGGTTTCCGGTGCTGCAGTTGGGTTAAGCCGGTAACATCCATGAGCTCGGCTATTATTTTTTCCGGTTGGCCCTTGTCCAGGGCATATCGCAAGTTTTGCCTGACTGTCATATTCGGGAAAAGCGCGTAATCCTGAGACACAAAACCAACTTTCCTGTGCCTGGGTTTGACATCGATGCGCTTTTCACTGTCAAACCAGCAGCTATTATTCACCTCAATTTTGCCACTATCGGGTTTAAACAAACCTGCAAGCATTCGTAAAATCGAAGTTTTTCCCGCTCCTGATACGCCATAAATCACCGTAAGGTCTCCGGGGTGAATCTGGCTATCGACTTCGAGTGTCATTTTGCCATGAGCGCCCTGAAGCTCCTTTTTCAAACGAATATTGATCATATTCTCCTTTTTAAGGCGTAACCATTATTGAGCAAGAAGACCGTAAAAAGAATGACAAAAGTCACAATAAACAATACCAGTGAATAAGTATTGGCAGTAGGATAATCCAGGGCTTCTACCCGGTCATATATGGCGATAGAGGCCACCCTGGTCTCTTCCGACAGGTTTCCTCCAATCATTAAAACCACCCCAAATTCCCCAATGGTATGTGCAAAGCTGAGCACTACCCCTGTCAGCAAAGCCGGTTTCATGTTTGGCAGCAATACACGGCATAAGGTGGTCATCCGGGATTTTCCGAGCAGGTGTGAGGCCTCTTTCAGGCTTATCGGCACATTGCGGAATCCGGATTGAACCGGATGAACCATAAACGGTAAACTGTAAATGACCGAAGCCACCACCAGACCTTCGAAGGAAAAAACCAAACTGAAGCCAAACCACTCATTCAACCAACGGCCCAATGCGTTGTTAGGGCTGAAAGCTATGAGCAGGTAGAACCCCAAAACCGTAGGAGGCAGTACCAGTGGCATACTTACCAGGGCCTCGATGACCGGTTTTAGCCGGAACCTGGAGAATGCCAGCCCATAGGCCATAGGGATGCCGATAACCACCAGGACCAAAGTCGTGGTCAACGCCAGCTTAAAAGTTAATGATATCGGACTCCAGTCCATGGATTTTCAATTTTTTCATTAAATATTTGTCCTTATAGTTGCTTATTGGGTTTTGGAATGACCCAAACTCTTTCAGCCCATTCCATCCATTTGGCAGATAGTTCCTTTACTTTTTCCGGATATTGACCGGCCAGATGATCGATTTCCGTACGATCTTCTTCCGTGTTATACCGTTCCTATTCTTCTAATAGTAACTGCTCGACACGGTCAATTTTTCTCGTTTCTTTGTAAGGTATGGCAACCGGTTTCCCTTTGCCGACCCCGATAGTTCTGTTGCTTTCATGCGCTCTGTACAAAGCCTGCCTGTTGAAAGGTTCATTGGCGAATAAGGGAACCAGGCAACATGAAAAATAAATTTTTGGCAACCGTTTTTTTTGATACGGCGCTTCATGATTAATACGTTTTAAAACGTTCATCACATGACATGTGAAACTACTGATTGTTTTGTGCAAATCAAACAGGTCCATATCCCAGACCCTATGCCAAAATAAAATACCAGCGATTAAATAGTTGTTTGTTCTCAAAATAGCTTTCTGTTTCTTTTAAATTTTGTTACTTTAGGCGCTAAATTTATTCAGTTTGAGTACAAGTTCTAATTTCAGGGGTCCTTTTATCACCATTACCTTTTTGTTTTTCATGTGGGGATTCATCACCGTGATGAATGACGTGCTGATACCTCATTTGAAATCAGCGTTTGAACTAAACTACGTTCAGGCCTCATTGGTTCAATCCGCTTTTTTTGGTGCTTTTTTTATCATATCCCTCCTTTACTTCCTGATTTCGGTGTTTAGGGGTGACCCTATTGCCAAATTTGGTTATAAAAACGGGATTATCACAGGCCTGATACTATGCGGTTTAGGGTGTTGTTTGTTTTATCCCGCCGCCGAATTTCAGAAATACGGATTTTTTCTGAGTGCCCTTTTCATTCTGGCTTCCGGGGTTACCATTCTGCAAATTGCTGCCAACCCCTATGCGGCGATTTTGGGAAAACCCGAGACGGCATCCAGCAGGTTAAATCTCGCACAAGGATTCAATTCGTTCGGAACCACCCTGGCACCGATTATCGGGGCCATACTGATTTACAGGGTTTTCTCCGATGGTACTATTACGGTGGACTCCCTTAAGGTGCCTTACGTGATTTATGGTTGTCTTTTCTTTTTCCTGGCTATATTGATCAGGTTTGTGAATCTCCCTTCTTTTGTTAATGAAGAAGTGATCGAAAAAGGAGCCCCCGTTTTTAAGTTTCGCCATCTCATGCTGGGTATGATAGCTATTTTTACTTATGTGGGTGGTGAAGTGTCGATAGGCAGCTTTCTCATTAATTTTTTTGCCATGGATAATATAATGGGACTGGAGGAAGTGGAAGGAGGAAGATACCTTTCCTATTATTGGGGAGGCGCTATGATCGGTAGATTCCTGGGGTCTGTATCCATGGGTAGCCTTACAGCTACGGCAAGAAAATATTTTATTATGGCAGGTTTGTCTGTTATCGGTTTTTTGGTAGTGTATTTTGTCACCAGTATCAATAATGATGGCGGAGAGTTTTACATTAGTTTCATCCCCTTTGGTGAAATTTACTTGTTTGTTTTCTTTTTGGTACTGAATTATCTGGCGTTTTTTATTAGTGGATCGAATCCGGCCAAAACATTGTCCTTATTTGCCTTAATTGTGATCAGTTTACTGGTGATGGTCATTTTTACCAACGGTAAGATCGCTTTCTGGAGTGCCATTGCCATCGGGGCATTCAACTCTATTTTATGGTCTAATATTTTTACCCTGGCTATCAAAGATTTAGGCAGGTTTACAAGTCAGGCTTCCTCACTCCTTGTCATGATGATTGTAGGAGGCGCCCTTGTACCGCCATTGCAAGGGGCCCTGGCTGATGCGTTAAACAGTATACAGTTATCTTTTTTGGTGCCGCTGTTTTGTTATGTTTATGTGTTATCCTATGGGTTATGGGGACATAGGGTTGTTGAAACAGAAAAATCCATACAACAATTATCGGAACGAGTGACCTAATTTTTTAAAAAAATGTGGAATACCCTTAACTTTTACAATACAATAGCTTTTTGCCTTTTGCTGGCCTTCATGCTTTCCTGCGCCCATCAAAACAGACAATCTGCCAGGGTGGAAGAATCGCTCGTACAGTTTGTGGACCCTTTCATCGGTACCGGCGCCCACGGACATACTTATCCCGGGGCGACTGTTCCGTTTGGCATGGTTCAACTCAGCCCGGATAATGGGATTTCAGGCTGGGATTGGTGTTCGGGGTATCATTATTCGGACAGTGTCATCGTTGGATTCAGCCATACCCATTTAAGTGGTACCGGGATTGGCGATCTGGCCGATGTTTTGATCATGCCCGCCACCGGCGACATCGATTTGACTAAGGTGATCAATGACCGCAATGACTATGATTTTAAGTCTCGTTTTGATCATAAATCGGAAAAAGCTTCTCCGGGATATTATGAAGTATATTTAAAAGATCAAGGCATTCATGTTGCGCTTACCGCCACCAAAAGAACGGGCATGCATCGCTATGAATATCCTGAAAACGCAAAAAGGCAAGTCGTGCTTGACCTTTCTTACCATGTGAATTGGGATAAACCTACCATGACACATCTGCAATTTGTCAACGATACATTAATTACCGGCTACAGGTACTCTCAGGGATGGGCCAAAGATCAAAGGGTTTATTTTGCTATGGCCTTTTCACAACCGGTAGTCAGCTACGAAACAGCCGATAGTACCGAGAGGCAACCTGTTCATACTGCTTATACCGGAAAAAAATTGAAAACATTATTAAATTTTGAAAAAACACAGGGAGATAAATTCCTGATGGTCAAAACCGGCCTGTCTTCCGCTTCTATCGATGGAGCACTCAAAAGCCTGGATGAGGTAAGCGGGTGGCGTTTTGAGGAAACCAGCGCAGCAGCAGCAAAGCAATGGGAGAAAGCGCTGTCCAAAATCCGTATAACATCAGACGACCTGGCGCTTAAACGCACTTTTTACACAGCCATGTATCATAGTAAGCTGGCCCCTGTTATCTTTTCAGATCACAACCAGGAGTATAAAGGCGCAAATGGGCAGGTAATGCGTACTAAAGGCTATACCCGTTATGATATTTTTTCTTTGTGGGATACCTACCGGGCATCCCATCCCTTATTTACCATTTTACAGCCAGACCTCGTGAATGATATGATTAACTCTATGCTGGCCCATTATGAAGCATATGGATTACTGCCCGTTTGGTCACTTTTAGGTAATGAAACCAATACGATGACCGGGTACCACGCAATTCCTGTGATTACTGATGCGTATCTGAAAGGATTCCGCGGATTTGATATTGAACTGGCTTACAAAGCTATGAAAGCCAGTGCTATGCAGGATATCAGGGGTGTAAAGTACTACAAAGAATACGGTTACATTCCTGCCGACCTTAACGAAGAGTCGGTTACTAAAACATTGGAATATGCCTATGATGACTGGTGCATCGCTCAGGTTGCCAGTGCATTAGGTTATCAGGAAGATTACAACTATTATATCGAAAGATCCCAGGGCTTCCGCCATCTGTATGACAGCGTTTCGGGTTTTATGCGGGGCAAGTTGAGTGATGGCAGTTGGAGAGAGCCCTTTGACCCTAAAAGATCGGATCATAGGGTGAATACCGATTATACTGAAGGCAATGCCTGGCAACACACCTGGTATGTTCCTCATGATGTGTCCGGGATGATCGGGATCATGGGAGGTAATGATCGGTTTATAGCCAAACTGGACTCCCTCTTTACCATCAGTTCAGAAATAACAGGTGAAAATGTATCCGTAGACATTTCGGGACTTATCGGCCAATATGCTCATGGCAATGAACCCAGCCATCATGTAGCATATCTGTACAATTATGCCGGGGCCCCCTGGAAAACGCAGGAAAGAGTTACAGAAATATTGAATTCTCAATATTCAGACCGCCCCGACGGCCTGTGCGGAAATGATGACTGTGGTCAAATGTCAGCCTGGTATGTGTTCAGCGCACTCGGGTTTTATCCGGTTAACCCAGCCAATGGCCGTTACATCATCGGCAGGCCCCTGCATGAGCAAGCGGTCATACATCTTCAGGATGGTAAGACTTTTACCGTAAAAGCCGAAAACCTGAGCAAGGACAATAGCTACATTCAGTCAGTCACTTTAAATGGTTTAGACTGGGACAAACCTTATCTTTCACATCAACAAATAACTGATGGTGGCGAAATAGTCTTTGTTATGGGAAATAAGCCCAATAAAGCATGGGGTATTACCACTTCAGAAGACATTTAGCCATTCTGCTTCCTACAAAACCATGACAAAAACACTAACGATAAAAACAGGATCCGGCTATCGGCTTATCAGACTTTATAAGTCTGAAACGGTCATCACCCTGAAACTTTCCAAAATCTGTCCAATTTTCAAACACTAACTGTAAATTGTCAATTCCATAACATTTTTTTATCATGAAACGAAAAATAACCATCTGCCTGCTATTGCTGATTATCTGTCTGACAAGTTTTAATTGTGGCAATCAAACAGACAGGCCTGCTCAAAAACAACCGGGTTTTTCAGTAATTGATGGTCATCTCACTGATTGGGTTAACCCTCTCATGGGAACGGACTCAGAGTTTTTACTATCCAATGGCAATACCTATCCAGCCATCGCTTTGCCCTGGGGCATGAATTTCTGGACACCCCAGACAGCAAAAATGGGAGATGGATGGGCTTACAAGTATGATGATTATACGATAAGGGGTATCAAACAAACCCACCAGCCCAGTCCGTGGATCAATGATTATGCTGCTTTTGCATTCATGCCAGTTACGGGCAGGTTAAAATACCAGGAGGATGAAAGGGCTTCGTGGTTTTCTCATAAAACCGAAGTGGTGAAACCGCACTATTACAAAGTCTATCTTGCCGATTACGACGTGGAGGTTGAAGTTACACCGACAGAACGGGCCGCGCAATTCAGGTTTACTTTTCCCGAAAGCGATTCCTCTTACATTTTGTTAGATGCGTTTTTTAAAGGATCAAAGGTGCGGATTATCCCTGAGGAAAGAAAAATAGTGGGTTATTGCCGCAACAATAGTGGTGGGGTCCCTGATAACTTTCATAACTATTTTGTGGCTGAATTTGACAAACCCTTTGTAGCGCAACATACCTGGGGTGATGGTTGGAAGTTACAGAAAAACACTACGGATAATGAAGGTGATCATGTCGGGGCCATTGTAGGTTTTAAAACAAAGGCCGGTGAGCAGATAAATGTGAAGGTAGCTTCTTCATTCATCAGCTATGAACAGGCAGCGTTGAATCTGAAAAATGAGATTGGCAATGACTCCTTTGATGAAACAAAGGCAAAAGGCCTGCAGGTGTGGGAAAATGAATTGGGCAGAATTCAGGTGGAGGCTTTTGATACGGATCACATCAAAACATTTTATTCGTGCCTGTACAGATTGCTGTTATTTCCCCGCCGGTTTTACGAATTTGATGAAAACGGCAAAATGATGCATTACAGCCCTTACAACGGAAAAGTGTTGCCCGGTTACATGTTTACTGACAACGGCTTTTGGGATACTTTCCGGGCCGTATTTCCTTTTTTTACACTGATGTACCCGGAGTTAAACGGGCAAATCATGCAGGGTTTGGTCAATACCTACAAAGAGTCAGGCTGGTTACCTGAGTGGGCCAGTCCCGGACACAGAAATTCCATGATTGGCTCCAATTCCGCCTCGTTGATCTCAGATGCCTACTTAAAAGGGATCAGGGGTTTTGATGTGGAGGTATTATTTGAAGCCATGCTTAAAAATGCTACGGTAAATGAAGGGAGGCCGGTTAACTCCGTAGGCAGGGCAGGGGTTGATCATTACAACGAATTAGGTTATGTTCCTTATGATGTGGGTATCAACGAGAATGCCGCCCGTACCCTTGAATACGCCTATGCCGATTTCACCATTGCCAAATTGGCAGATGCGCTGGGTAAAGGTGAAGAAGCGGAACGTTTTTTTCAAAAATCCAAAAATTACGCTAATCTGTTTGACCCCACTACGAAGTTGATGCGGGGAAAAAAACAAAACGGGCAATTCCAATCACCTTTCAACCCTTTTAAGTGGGGCGATGCCTTCACCGAAGGAAACAGTTGGCATTATTCCTGGTCCGTTTTTCATGACATACAAGGTTTAATCAATCTGATGGGAGGAAAAAGGGATTTTATCAGTATGTTAGACTCGGTGTTTAGCCTGCCGCCTGTGTTTGATGAGTCCTACTATGGTTTTGTTATTCACGAAATCAGGGAAATGCAAATTGTAAATATGGGACAGTATGCACATGGTAATCAGCCGATTCAACATATGATTTATTTGTATAACTATGCCAATCAGCCATGGAAGACACAACAGAGGGCTAGGGAAGTGATGGAGAAATTGTATAGCTATGCGCCTGACGGTTACTGCGGCGATGAAGATAACGGCCAGACTTCCGCATGGTATGTTTTTAGCGCATTGGGTTTTTACCCGGTATGCCCGGGCACAGATCAATATGTGTTCGGGAGTCCGCTTTTTAATAAAGTGACACTTACTTTGGAAAACGGAAATAAATTCACCATCAATGCTACCGATAATGGCCCTGACAGTTATTACATCCAATCGGCCCAATTGAATGGGAAAAAATATGATCGCACCTGGATTGATCATGAAACGATTCAGCAAGGTGGTATGTTGAATTTGACGATGGGAAAATCACCCAATGAAAATTGGGCGATATCCGGGGATGCGGTACCTTATTCATTAACTTCGCAAGCGGAACAACCATGAATTGAACGGTCTGCTTTTTGCACCTGAATTTCGAAAAATAAGGTAACTGGATATTGGATATTATAGGAATAATCAGGGAAGCCTGCGTGGAGACGGTAGCCCAGGCTTTAAAAGCACAGCAGCTTGGCGCAGACAGAGTAGAACTTTGCAGCAGGCTGGATTTGGACGGGCTCACACCTTCTGAGAAAACAATCACTGAGGCCGTAAATTCGTTACAGATACCGGTAAAAGTCATGATAAGGCCCCGGGAAGGTGATTTTGTCTATAACTCCGATGAAATTGCCACTATGCTTCGAAGTATCGATTATTGTAAAATCAATAAGGTAAGCGGGATAGTGGTAGGGGTGCTGGACCACTCAGGTAACCTGGATTTGGGGGCTATTCGCCGGCTGGCTGAGAAGGCAGCGCCCCTGCCTGTTACTATCCACAAAGCCATAGATCAAACCAATGATCCCGTGCAAGCCATCGAGCAATTGAAGTCCTTAAACAACGTCGATGCAGTGCTGACTTCAGGAAAAGCATTAACAGCGGAGGAAGGAAAGGAAATGATTAAAGAGATGATCCGGGCCGCAGGAGATGATCTGAAAGTGGTCGTGGCAGGAAAAGTCAAATATGATAACCTTGCGCATCTGCACAGGGAAATCAATGCCACGGAATATCATGGCAGAAAAATAGTGGGATAGCCCGATAATTGAAATCAATCCGGTGATAACATGACCTCATTGGTTTTTACAAATGCCGACACTTCATGGCCAGGCTGTAGGTGAAGCTGGTCCACAGCATGGCTAGTGATGATAGCCGTTACCTCATGGATGCCAAAGGATAATTGTAATTCGCTCAGCAGCTTTCCTTTGTTGATGGCAAGAATTTTGCACAACATCCTGTTTTGAAGGCTGATAGGGTGGGTGGTGCTATGACCGATGATCACTTCTGTTTCTTTAAAGAGGATTTTAACCCGATGACCCATTTTTAAATAAGTGGTGGTTTGAGGGGTTTCCACTACAATTGATTTGAATTCGATATGCGCCACATCAATTTTTACCAAAGAAATGTTGCCTTCGGAAGTGACCTCTTTTATTTTTCCCGGCAAAGAATTCATTTTTTAACCGCTGTTTCGTACCCAAAGCCAGCCAGAATCTTACGGCCTTGCGCCGAAAGTAAATATTCGAAAAACTTTTGTGATTTTTCCCTGTCACCTTTCGGATTTTTTAAAACTACCACTCCCTGCCGGATAGGCGGATAACTCATGGGATCAATCTCTACCCACCGGCCTTTTTCCTTTAATTCCGGGGCTAAAACTACTGATTTGGCCGTGAATCCCAGTTGGGCAGCGCCGGTTAACACAAACTGGTTGGTCTGGGCAATGCTTTCGCCGGAAACGATTTTTCCCCTGATCGATTCAAACAGGTGGAAATACTTCAAGGCCGCCACCGCTGCCTGCCCGTAAGGGGCGATTTCGGGATTGGCTACCGCCAAATGCGTAACATTTTCCGAGGATAGTGAATCCAGGCTCAGGGAAACATCATTTCCCAGCGTCCACAACACCAACTTTCCATAAGCGTATACCACCGGCTCAGTTACCGCAAAGTTTTTTTCATAAAGTTTCGCAGGGTATTTCATATCGGCTGATACAAAAATGTCAAAAGGTGCCCCGTGCTGAATTTGTGCAGTAAGTTTGCCCGAAGAGCCTACAATGACTTCTGTTTCAATACCCGTTTTTTCTTCGAAATCCTGTGATAGCGCCTTCATGGCATACTGTACATTGGCAGCAGTGGCAACCCGTAAGGGGGGTGAGCCGCCAGGGCCACAAGCCTGTAAACTTAACAGGGCCAACAGTAACAGAAAGCAGGAATAAAATTTCATGACTTCAATCATTCAGGATCATTCAAGGTTGATAAAAAACCATTGGCAATCATGCTATGAGCATAGGGCCCATACAATTATACCCAAATTTCCTAACAGATAAACTTATCCTACTCAAATTGTCAGGGCTTATTTCTAAATTTGCCCAATGAAACTTATCGAATGTCCGCGGGATGCCATGCAAGGATTACATGGATTTATTCCAACAGATGTAAAGGCCAATTACATCAACCAGCTATTGCAAGTGGGTTTTGATACCATTGATTTCGGGAGTTTTGTCTCGCCTAAAGCCATTCCTCAGCTTCGCGACACCTCAGAAGTTCTGGAAAAGCTTGATTTATCAGTTGGCCAGACCAAACTTTTGGCCATCGTAGCCAACCTCCGGGGTGCCCGTGATGCTGTGCAGTTTGAAAAAATCACCTATCTGGGATATCCCTTGTCGTTGTCAGAGACATTTCAGCAACTGAATACTAACCGTTCTATCGCCACTGCCATGGCCGATTTGCAGGAAATTCAAAACCTTTGTCAAAACTACAATAAACAGTTGGTTACCTATTTATCTATGGGTTTCGGTAACCCTTATGGTGATCCGTATAATACCTCCTATATCAGGAACTTCGTAGAAAAGCTTGCTAATATGGGCATTGGTACCATCTCCCTGGCCGATACAGTGGGCGTGTCCAATGCTGAAAGTATTAACTACATTTTTCAAAACACCATTCCTCAGTTTCCCCATATTGAATTCGGGGCCCATCTGCATGCCAGTCCAGGGGATATCCGGTCGAAGGTAAAGGCAGCATGGGAAGCAGGTTGCAGACGATTTGACGGGGCGATCAAAGGCTTTGGAGGATGCCCGATGGCTGAAGATGAACTGGTGGGAAATATGGCTACAGAGGAAATGCTGTCATTTTTTGATGAAATCAGTGTCGAAACCGGGCTCGACAAAACTGCTTTTGAGCAGGCCCTTCAAATGGCTCCGTCAGTATTTGGCTAATCAGGTCAAAATGACCATTTTCATTGAAAAGATTGAATATTTTTGAAAACCATACACCCATATGAGGCATTGATTTTTTAAGTGGTTTAAATAGGTGGTTTATCCTTTATTTGGCAAAAAAAAACTGTTAAAAATGTGTTTTAAACAATTAATCTGGATGTTTTTTTGGGTGATGACCTTCATGGAGGTCAATGCCCAGGAGGGTCAGCTTTTAGCCAGCGGGATGCAGCATTTTGAAAAAGAGGATTATAAAAATGCACTCTTAAAGTTCAATAAGGTCATTGAAGCCGATAAGGCCAATGCAGATGCTTTTTATATGAGGGGACGGGTGAAACAAGTGCTGGAAGACTTTCACGGGGCTATGAAAGATTTTAACCATGCGATCAGTATTGATCAGAAAGTTGCCCACTACTATTTCGACAGGGGAAATATCAAATACGAATTACAGGATTATTACGGGGCTATTTCCGATTATTCACAAGCCATTGCACTGGATGTAACGCATGTAGATGCTTACTTCAAAAGGGGGAAGGCCAAACACCAACTCGAAGCTTACCAGGATGCTATCAACGATTGCACTAAAATACTGGAAATTCATTCCAATAATGTGGATGCTTACTACTTACGTGGTATTTTAAGAATTGAACACGGGCAGTTGGAACAAGGCTGCCTGGATCTTAGCAAGGCAGGTGAGCTGGGCGATTTGAAAGCTTATGAGGTGATTAAGGAAAGGTGTAATTCCAAGCGGTGAAGCCATTAGGGGGGAGTGAAAAATAAAAATAATTATTTGACCGGTGATGTCGGGAATTTAATTGAAAGTTTGTTTCTTTAAGTATTGATTTAAGGAATACAAATTTTTTACTATGAGTGAAGGAAACGTTCTATTCCCCGCCTTTTTTAAACTTCATCAACTAAGGTTATTGATTGTAGGCGGGGGTTTTGTTGGCCTGGAAAAACTGGAAGCAGTTTTAAAAAACAGCCCGGAAGCGAATGTCACACTGGTGGCAAAAGAGATTTTACAGCCAAAGATCAGACAGTTGGCTGCGGAACACCCTACGGTGAAGCTGGTGGAACGAAAGTTTAAAAAGAAGGATCTGGACAAAATGGACCTGGTTATTCTGGCTACCAACCGAAGGGAACTGCATGAGAAAATTAAAAAAATAACAGCCAAACGCCATCTTCTGACCAATGTGGCCGATACCCCCGACTTATGCGACTTTTATCTGAGCTCTGTTGTGAAAAAGGGGGATCTTAAAATTGCCGTTTCAAGCAATGGTAAATCACCGACACTAACGAAAAGGATCAGGCAATACCTGGAAGAGGCCCTGCCGGATGATGTTCAGCAATTATTGGATAATCTTGAAGAGCTCAGGTCCCGCTTGAAAGGTGATTTTGAATACAAAGTGAAAAAACTGAATGAAGTGACGCAGGACTGGTTGGATAAACCTGAAAAAAATGATTGACGATCAGGATCGTTTTGAAGCGACCATCAAAGCCATTGACAAAGCCAATAGTGATGACCCCCATGTAGTTTTGCACCATGGCAAAAATATCAGCCATGAACTGTTGTACAGTCAACGTATGACCGAAATCCTGTTCAAATACGATCAGAATCCGGAAGAAGCCCTTCAACTGGCTGCCAGGGGCCAGCATATCAAACGCTGGGTCATTCCGAGAAACGAATATCCGATGGATCGAAAAGGTTATCTGCAATGGAGAACTAAGTTAAAACTCATGCATGCCAACCTGATGGAAGAAATAATGACCGAAAACGGATATGGAACGGACATCATCAATCAGGTAAAGCTACTGATCAACAAAAACAAACTAAAAACAGACCCTCCTTCACAGCAGTTGGAAGATGTGGTTTGCCTGGTTTTTTTGCAATACTATTTTTCTGATTTTCTTCAAAAGCACGAGGATGAAAAGGTTATTTCCATCCTGCAAAAAACCTGGGGAAAAATGACGGAAAAGGGGAGAAGCATGGCGCTGGAGATAGCATTTGAAGGGAAAGGAAAGGAGTTGATACAAAGGGCTTTGGTAATTGACAATTGACAATTTACAATGGGATAGAAAATGAACTTTCATCAACTATTTAATGTCCACAATTAATTGTCAATTATCAATTCAGGCTGTGTAAAAACGAAACGCTGAAAACTTTTCTTAAAATATTATTTTAAGAAAAGTCGATAAAATGAGCAAATGTTATTTATTTTCTTCTTCAATTAACTAAAACAGCATTTAATTTGGTTATTTTTTGCAACATTGTTGTTTTTACACAACCTCAACTGACAATGGGATAAAAAATGAACTTTCCAACTATTTAACATCCACAATTAATTGTCAATTTCCAATGATGTAATTCACAAATTCTTCATGTTCCTTTGAAGCTCGGAGAACTCTTCCCTCGAGCTGCGTTTCGCTGCCCATTTGGCTATGGTTCCCAGGGCGTACTTGATATCGAAAATCTCCTTGATCTCATCGATCGTCATGGAGTAGACGGTCTTTCTTCCGCTTTTAGCCTATATCGGCTCTTCTGATTCGGATTGGATGATGGCGTTGAAGGAGGAATGACGGCAGTACCAACTTTTTCCAGAGATACAGTGTCCTAGGAGCAGGGACTTAAAAATGTAACCATGAAAAACATTTCATTGATGATCATGTTATTGACGCTTACGTGGGCCTGCTCACAAAGCGAGGACGCTAACCTGGAACGCGAGAGAACCATTGACAATAGCTTATCCGGTAAATGGCAATTGACAGAGCAGTTGATGGATCCGGGCGATGGCAGTGGCACTTTCCAGCCTGTCAACAGCGATCATACCATTGAATTTTTTGAAAACGGCACCTTTACGTCAAGCGAATCCTTGTGTTATGCAGATGGTGTAGCCAATCCGGGAACCACAGGTACTGTTGATCAGGAAAGGAAGGCTTTGATGCCGGAAGGTTGCCGGGATGATAAAAGCCTGCCTGCGTTTGAACTGGGATACGATCTACAGCCACCTCATCTGATCATTAATTTATTTTGTATCGAGCCTTGTGCTTTGAAATTTAAAAAGGTTAAATAATCGCATCGTAGCAATCCTCGACCACCTCTTTTCCCCAATGGTTGGAGATGACCTGTTTTGTCTTTTTGAATCCAAATCGCTGGTAAAGGTGGGCGGCAGTATCCAGTTCGCTGGCTGTCCATAAATATACCGATCCGTATCCTGCAGATCTGCAAAAATCCATCGCCAGTTGCATCATCCTTTTGCCCAGTCCCATGCCCCTGTAATCAGGATGCAGAATGAAATACCGTAACTGGGCCACATTGCCCGACCGGCCTATAATCAGAATCGACCCCACGATGGTATTTTCATCCTCCACAATCCATAAACGGTCTTTACCGGGGTCGTAATTCTCCATAAATTCGCTGAAGCTGATCGCTACATAACGTTCAAAATGATAATTATAACTGTATTCCCTATTGTACAATACCCCATGCAGATAGGTGATGTATCCGATATCCCCGGGTCTGATATCGGTCCTTATCGTGATTTGATTGAGGTCAATGAATTCCTTCATGGTCCTTAGTTTAGTTGATTCAGATACATTTTTTGAATGGGACGGAGTTCATAAATGTCCGTATTAACAAAAGTCTGATATTCCTTCAGCCCCGCATATGTGAGGTGCGGAAGGAGTATTTCCCAGACATGCTTGATGTCGCTGCCAGAGCTGATCAGAGGGTGATTTTCCCCTAATATCTTTTTTTGTTGCAGCCAAAAAGTTGACATTACCCAGATGGAGTGGAAGAGGGATTTATAGAAACCTGCTTCTTTCTCCGCTTTTACCAGGCCTTTACCGATGAAGTGTTTGATCAGATGATCATATTCCTTGCTTCTTTTGGTGATAGTCTTTCTATGTCGTTCGATAACTTCAGGATACTCTCTGGCAATGGCAAGCAGATCCATGTAGAAAAATTCATAATTTTTTTGAAAAGCACTGATTCGTTTCAATAAATTATGGTAGTGCTCCAGCGAATGGTCTCCTTTTGGAAATACGGCATCCGACATTTCGGTGTCCATTCTGGTGTAAATCGCGTGAAGAATTTCGTTTTTGCTTTTGTAATGGTAAGCGAGATTTCCATGACTGATGCCAGCGCTGCCGGCAATCTGCCTTAACGAGACCCGCTCGATGCCAAACTGATTAAAAAAATTGATAGCAGCATCAATGATCCTGTCTTTGGTTTTCATAGGATTTAGTTTTGAATCATACCGTCCGTTTTAGTCCGCATGGACTAATCAACCAAATAAATTTAAATTTTTCATGCGGCAGACCGGAAATACCGGGCTGTTACCGTCCGTATATTGAAAGACTGTCTGGACACTGAGTTAACAAAATGAGTATCTGTTTAAGTCCCTGACTCGCAAAAAGTAATGAATATTTGGTTAACTCACTATTTCTCATCCTGTTGAGCACTCCGAGTCTTTGGTTAAAAAGCTGGAAAGAATGCTGGGCGAGCAGATATTTGCCCGCAAGCATTTCAAACAATTCGCTACCCTGCCTAAAAGAGAAGTTGAGATACTTAGCTTATGGGCCAGCGGCCATAGTAACCCCCAAATTGCCGACCAGCTTTTCCTCTGCCGCAGAACGATAGAACAACACAGAAAAAACATCAACCGCAAGTTGGAGATCAAACATTTCGCAGATGTGATGAAATATGCGCAAGCATTCGATCTTGTTTAGTAATTGACAATTTACAGTTGACAATTGACAATGATTTGAGAAACAATTCAGTGCCAACCAATCAATTCTTCTTTTTTTAATAATTAGCTTACAATCAACAACATCTTTTAAAACACGCCACCATTAACTGTACATAAAATCAATTATTCACCATAAACTATCAACTATCAATTGTCCATTATCCATTGTCAATTAATAACCCGTTGTTTGGGGGTTTTGGGGATTTCGCTTCTTATTTTAACCAGCTTGCTAAGTAAATCAAACCAAAAGGGGGCACCCAGAGAGATGGCCAGGGCAGTGATAAAATAACCCCAGATATCTGCCCATACTTGCCTGATGAAATAAGCGGTGCGGCGAAACTTAACGCTTATGACTGCTGTTTGGGTCTCTTTTTGTCGATTAAGTTTTACCTTGTAGCATTTTTTTGCCAGTTCAAAATCGAGGTTTTCAGGAAAGTATATAACAATAGCATGATTGGGGTCCACTAGTTGTTGTTTTGATATGGAGGAGTTCCTTTTGGCATTTGAATGGGTAAAATATAAACTTTCTGGCAGTTCCCAGCCGTTGCCAAGTAAAGAACCGGCATCATCAATGTCCTGTTGCAGGTTTTTATGAATATCCAGCATCGTATCAATCATCTTTAGTTCACCGGAGTTTTTGAATGATGAATCGGCCTGGATTTTTGTAATGTTGGCTATCAATGAGTCGTTTTCTTTCATATAAGAAGAGGCCATTTGCACCAATTGATCGCGGGCGTCTTTATCTTTGGAAAGCTTTGTGACGATGTCAAAAGTACTCGCGTTAAACAAGGCTGCGAGGCAAAAACCCGTTGCGAGCAATACGACCTGCATGTTTCTTTTATACCATCCGGTAGATTGATCCATCGTATCGTCAAACCACTGCTCGAGGCGGAGCCTAAATTCTTCCGGATTATTTTTAGCTTCTTCCAGAAGAGATAAAATGTGCCTGGCCGTATCTTTCTCCAAAGGACTTTGAAAAACCCTTTTTATTTCTTTGATCTTTTCATCCTCCGACCCGTGGTTGTTTAAAATTTTCCGAATAGCCTCTTCCTTGTTTTCCTGCTGCTGATCAACATTCAGCGCATTTTTTATCTTTTCTACCTCGCCCACACCTTCTCCATCCCTTTTGAGTAGGTCAATGATAGCTTTGGCAAAATTTTCGGGGCTGATGTAGGATGGTTTCGAAAAAAAACTGTTGCTCGAAAGATATTTTATCACAGGCTCATCATAAAACTTTTTAACCAGGCCCTGACGGTTTTTGAAAAAGAAACCTTTCACCATTTGAAAAAGACTTTCAAAAAATGCTACTATCTTATTCCTGTCATCATCATCTTTCGTATGATCATCCAGCATCCTTTTAATGGACCTCTCCAAATTGCGTGCCCTGAGGCCAAGGCCTGTGGCAATTATTTCGCCAATGATCGTGGCTAGCAGACTGTACAACAAATAAATAAGGATCAATCCAATTACAATATTCAATGCGGTTGAGCCAAACATGACGATTTTTTAATAATGAAAGAAAAAAATAATCTTAAAAACCTAATGGCCTGAATATAATCAGAATGTGTACGTAATCCAATAGCCGGTATGTAGTATCCGCATTATGAGTCTGTTGGTCAAATTTACAATTTACAATTGATAATGGACAATTGGTCGTGGACGAAATATGAAAAAATTGTCAACTGTCAACTGTTAATTGCTAACTCCTAAAAATGATTTCCTTTCCTGAAAACCTCCGTGGCTCTTTGTGTCTTGGTGGTTCACCATTTTTCACCACGGAGGCACCAAGACACAAAGAGACACAAAGAGACACAAAGCGTTTTGTCGAAAATGTTGTGCAACAGCCTCATTTCGCTTGTGCCATAACATATAGGGCTCACGCCGTCAGTGTATTTTTTGTTTTGAATGTGATATTGTATCCAAAAGCTTTAAACATTAGATTGATACAGCTGATTTTTCCTGAATAAGTTCATGATTGATAAATGCCCCGGTTTTGGTACCTGCTGCTACCGCTACTGAAACCGCCCTGAATGGACCCGTATTATCCCCTGCGGCAAATATCCCGGGAATGGTGGTTTGTTGAAAGTTGTTGATTTCAATATAACCCTCCCCAGTCAATTTACATCCTAAACGTTGGGGTATTTCACAATGTTGTACGAAGGAAGGCCTTGCATATAGTGCCTCCAGCTCCACCTTGGTACCATCTTTAAATGTCAGGTTGCTGATCTTTCCCTTTTGGTGCTGTATGGCTGCGATTTCTTTTTCTGAAAGCTCAATACCCATATGGCTTATTTTCTGCCTCGATTCTTCGTCCAATGTAGCCTTCCCGTTAGTAAAGATCGTCAATCTCTTTGCCCAATGATTAATAAGTTTGCCAAATTCGAGGGTAGCATCACCATTGGTAAGAATACCGGTGTTCGCTCCTTTGACCTCATAGCCATGGCAATAAGGACAATGGATGACAGAAATTCCCCAGCAATCGGCAAATCCGGGAATGTCGGGCATAATGTCTTTTATACCGGTGGCAAATAATATTTTTCGGGCTCCCAACACTTTTCCTGAGTCGGTTTTCGTAATAAAATCATGGTTGGTTCCGGTGATTTCTACCACTGTGTCATGGAGAAAGGTTACCGTTGGGTAGTCGAGGACTTGTTTTTTTGCAATTTTAGCTATGGAGGCGGGTTTTTGTCCGTCCTGTGTGATGAAGTTATGTGAATGAGGCGTTTGCCTGTTGCATGGTTTTCCACTGTCGACGATCGACACGCTCCTGGCAGCCCTTCCTAATGTCATTGCTGCAGATAAGCCTGCATAACTCCCACCTATGATAATTATTTCAAAGTCTTGTTTGGCAAAATTCATAGTATATTTTGTTTTATTTTTATAATAAGAAGTCCGGCAGTTGGCGCGGTATAGAAAGCCCCGGTAACCCCGGCCCACAAGTTTTGACAAATTGCCTCCTGTCGATGGTACAGTTTTACATTTAGCCATACACCCCCATTCCACTTCCCAACCCGCTGAACCATCCATTGTCAATTGTCCACTGTCCATTCAGGCTGTGTAAAAACGAAACGCTGAAAACTTTTATCAAAATATTATTTTGATAAAAGTCGATAAAATGAGCATATGTTAATTGTTTTTCCCTTCAATTAACTAAACCGGAATTTAATTTGGTCATTTTTTGCAACATTGTTGTTTTTACACAACCTCTATTGTCAATTGTCCACTGTCCATTGTTAATTTCAAACAACGATTCTCCTAATGAACATTTTATCAAATGCATGTACCCTATTCTTTCCAAAACTGGCATCATTCCGATTTCTTTTGTAATTTACTATTTCACCAAACTAATCTAAAACGTCATGCCAAAGATGCACATCGAGAAATCAACCGTGATCAACGCCCCGGTTGAGAAAATCTACAATACACTCAATAACTTTAATCATTGGACTCCCTGGTCGCCATGGTTAATTCAGGAACCCGAGGCAAAGGTAGAAGTGGCAGGCGATGCGAAATATTATTCCTGGGAAGGTAACCGGATTGGTACGGGTAATATGAAAGTGACCGCTGAAAAGTCCAATGAGTCTATTGACTATGACCTGAACTTTGTCAAACCCTGGAAATCATCAGCCAAGGTGCGATTTGAAATGAAGTCCCAGGGTGAAGGAACTGAGGTTACGTGGCTGATGGACGGTAGCCTCCCGGTTTTTATGTTTTGGATGAAAAAGATGATGGAAGCCTATGTAGGAATGGATTATGAAAGGGGATTGTCTATGTTAAAAGAGTATGTTGAAGATGGAACTGTGCACTCCAAACTGGATTTTAACGGTTCTTCGACCTATCCGGGATGCACCTATGTTGGGGTCAAAACAGCCTGCACCAAGGAAACCATTGGTACACAGATGGAGAAGGATTTTGGAGAAATATGGGCATTCATGTCCGGTCACAAAGATTTGATTAGCGGTCATCCATTTTCCATTTACCACAAATGGGATTTGGTTAAAAACAAAATTTCTTACACCTCCGGGGTTCCGGTTAGCCGTATTCCGGATAATTTACCCGATGGCTTTATCACGGGTAAAATACCTAAAACCCCGATCTATACAGTAAAACATACCGGCCCCTATGGGCACCTTGGGAATGCCTGGAGTACTTTGTATAGCATGGAACGCAATAAGTCTTTTAAAGCAAACAAAAAAATAGACCCTTTTGAAACATACGCCAATGATCCTGGCGAGGTGCCTCATAATGAACTCATTACGGAGGTTCATTTTGCGACCAAATAAAACAAAAGGGGCTGTCCGATAAGTATTATGTTTCGACTTTTATCAAATTTTATTTGCTTTTGGCGATAGCCCCCCCTGACCCTCAAGGGGGGAGCCACGCTCCGGTGCATGGAAACTCCCCCTTGAGGACATAACCATCAGTTTAAGAAAAAACATTTTATGGCGCGAGCGTCCTTGGGGGTTGCGCAACGTTTTCGCCGATAAAATAAAAATAACAGCCACGTCCCGCTTGTGCCTTTCAACGAAGGGGGAGCACAAGCGGGACGCTTTCACCATTTTCTGGCCTGAATAAACTTATTGGGCAGCCCCTTTATCGCTTTAAGCTCACAGGGAATGTGCCTAATTTTCATTAGGGTGATCAGGGTTAGGGGGTCTAACGTCAAATATCAGCACACCAAAACCTGGCAAATTTGTGTAGAATTGGGCGTATTTACCGGTAAAACGCCCATCCAGTGATGGATTGTAGGCATAGTACTGGCCAAATTGCGAGAATTCCAAGCCTTCAGTAGTGGTGATTTTATAGGTAAACTGAAATTCATCCTTTCCGCTGCCGTCATCATCAAAGTCGGTGAGGCTTTCATTGAAATATGCATAGGCCTCACTGGCGGTTATGGTAATCCTGGCTGGAAATGTGCTGTAGGCTCCAACAGTAGCTTTTCCGGTACCGTTGCTAATGTAGAGTTCTATTGTTTCGGCAGTGTGCGTGTCAAAGCCATTATAATCCAGGTCAAACTCAATTTCTGCCTGATCCAGTGCACTGGCGTTGAACCAATATTTTCCGGCAGCGATGTCGGCGCTGGCTACCATGCCTACCTCGAAGTCCGGCATCCTGATAGATTCTTCTTCTTCGCAGGCAGTGTTGCTCATCAGTAGTATAAGCAAATTGAACATGACGAAATGATATTTTAATGATAGTATTTTCATGATTGTCAGAGTTTTATTTGTCCCAAAATACAGCTTCAAAAGCATTAGGTGTGTAGTTGGCCAGTTTAGGATTGGTTTCCAGTTCCGAAACCGGTATGATAAACCGTAAGGGGAAGGGGGGATTACCCATCACCGGGGCGGTTTCTGCAAAATCCGGATAACCAGTGCGGCGGTAATTGTTGTATGCCTCGATCCCATTGCCCCACAACGCCAACTGGTATTCAGTCATGATGATATTCAAACGTTCGGCATCATCACCGGCGGCATTATATGCGGCTTCTACATTGGCGATATAGGCATCTACGTCTGACTGATTAATCTCAAACACGGAGCCTGCCACTGAGGCGTCCTGCGCTGCGCCAAAAGCTTTCACCTTGTCCATAGACAGTTGGATACCCTCTTTCATCAAGGTCAGGGGATCACCGTCAACACTTGTAGTGAGAGCCATTTCAGCATGCAGAAATTTCACCATAAATGTGGTGAGCATGGGAAAAATTCCTTTTCCCGTACCATCTGAGGCGTCTACGGTTTTGGCATTGCCTTTATCGACCAGTCCCCCTACCGGGTAAACACCGAAAGTGGCGATGAGGGCCCCTTCATTGGAAAAAGCAGAAGGGTCACCGGCATCCCTGCCCAGATAGCCGTTACCGAGGAGACCTATGGGGCAGCCTCCCCCCTGGCAGGTGGCCACTGCGCCTCCCGCGTCATCGGGGACCTGCCGGAAAATATAATAAGGCAGGCGCGGGTCTTCTACGCTTCGGTAGGAAACCGGTTGGCCGGTGGTGGCGCTTATCATCCCATTATTTAGCAGATTGGCCATGGTCCAGTTGTCCATCCAATATTCTGTAGCCTCATTATAATGATTAACATGCAACGGGTGACGGTTTTGAAAGGGGGTTTGCCGGGATCCGTATTGTAGTTGAAAATCATCTTGCAGGCTGGCAATAATATCGGCATTTATCATACTGTTGAAGCCACTTTCCGAATCAATGCCTCTGTCCAGCCTGGTTTGGGCGTAGAGTTTTAGTTTCAGGGTGTTGCCCATTTTTTTCCACCGGGCAAGATTTCCCCCATATATCAAATCACCCTGGATAGTACCTGATGACGCATCGATTTCACCCAGGGCCTGGTCAATTTGTGTTATTAAATCCGTATAGATTTCATGGCCACTATCCAGTCCGGGAAAAGGGATTTCTGCATTCAAAGCCTCAAAATATGGAATATCCCCAAACATATCCACCAACAGGCTAAAAGTGTAGGCGCTAAGAAGACGAGCGATACCCGCATAACCGGATTCGCCTTCTTCTGCGCCATCGATAATCGTTTGCAGATCTGCCAGTGGACCGGCGTAGACGCTGGTCCAGACCGTGCTATAGGTTCCCTGGTTCTGGTCATAATCCCTGATATCTGTGGTGTACCACATGCGGGTAAATGAGCCCGCATTGGTGTTGAGTTCCTCCATCAGGTTTGATACCAGTGATACCTGGGCAAAACCGAGGGTATTGGAAAGGGTTAAATCGGTGGATGCGTTAGGGTCGTCATTGATATCCAGGAATTCATCCTCACAGGCAGCGGTCGAAAGCAGCAGAAAGATCGCGGCTATAATTGCTTTGAAAGGTAATGTATTTATTTTTTTCATAATGATTTTTCTTTTAAAATTCCTTAAAAAGTAACTGACAGGTTCACACTGTAACGGCGGGTAGAAGGCACCCCGATGAAGTCAATGCCGCGTAATCCCGGAAACGAGCTGGTTTCCGGATCCAGGTTCAGTCCCTCGTGAAAGTTGGGGGCGTTGAACCAAAGGTTGCGCCCCGAAAGACCAATGGTAGCTGAGCCGAAGGGTGTTTTTTCCAACATGGCTTTGGAAAATGTATAGTTGATAGCAACTTCCCTGACCCGGACTACCGTTGCATCAAAAGTATGAAACTCTTCCGCTGCATTCCAGCCGAATCCACCCCGGTTATACCACCAGTTAAAGTTCGAAATGTTAATGGTATTTCTGATTTTATTCCCGTTTTGGTCGGTAGCGGCGAGGTAATTCCCACTTTCATCCCGTGCCAGGCTGCCATCGGGATTTCTGGCGGCTATATAACCGGGCATGATCCGTGACACCATTCTGTCTCCTGCATCATTGGTAAGCCCCCTGCCTACAATTTCCCGGTTCGATTTGGAATAAAGATTCCCTCCCTGTACCCAGTCGAGCAATACGCTCAATTGCCATCCTTTAAAACTGAGGGTATTGGTTAACCCCAGGGTGAAATCCGGATTTGGATCGCCTATGATCTGAAGGTCCGGGTCATCGAGGTATTTACCGAATGTTTGCCCGGGCAGGCCATCGATCAGCAAATCACCATCTGCATCGCGTATGGCTTTTCTTCCGACCAGCACTCCGAAGGGTTGGCCATTGCGATGTACCAATTGCACGATCTCACTACCTGCCGCCCTTTGTGTCAGAACGATCTGGTCTACGCCTTCGCTTAGTTCCAATACTTCGTTGCGGTTTCGGGTAAAGGCGGCATACATGTTCCACATGAATCCACTACGGGTTTTAACCGGCGTAAAATCCATGCCTAACTCGATGCCCTGGTTTCGTACTTTACCGATATTAATAACCTGAGTGGCTGAACCTGAGGAAGGGGGTACATTGATGGCTGTGATACCATTTTCGGTTTCTCTGTTATAGAAGGTAAAGTCAATGCCTACCCTGTTGTTCAGAAGTCTTAATTCGGTGCCCAACTCCCACTCGGTGGTTTGTTCAGGCTTTAGCAAGGGGTTTCCCCGGTTGTCGTTTAAAGTGGAGCCATTGACGGTTCCGAGATCGCTGGTAAACGGGAATTGGGTGGCATCTGTGTTGGTATTTACCGCCTGGTTGATCAGAAAGTTGTTAGCAGTGAGATATGGATCTGCATCATTTCCAACCTGGGCAATGCCTGCACGGATTTTACCGAAACTTAAAAAATCGGAGGTTATCTCGAGGGCATCGGTAAAGATGACGGAAGTGCTAACGCCCGGATAAAAGTAACTTCGGTTGTCTTTTGGCAATGTAGAAGACCAGTCGTTGCGGGCGGTCAGATTCAGGAAGGCCCAATCCCTGTATGACAAGGAAACATCGGCAAAAACCCCGGTAAACCGCCTTCTCACAAACCGGTCGTCGACCACAAACTGGGAGGAAGTATTGTTAAGTGTATTGACACCCCGGTCGATGATGCCGTTGCCTTCGACGGTATAAAAATCGGTAGTACGTTGGTTCAGGTTCCACCCAAGTACCGTACGCAGGTGAAAATCACCGCCAAGTTCATTGTCGGCCGAAACCAGGAGGTTGCCGTCCAGCTCGGATCGGTAAAATGTACTGTTGCGCATAATGCCCGATTGGCTGATAGCGCTGCCAAAACCTCCGGGCTGCAACACAAAAAACCGCCTGTCGGTATAGCCGTTAAATCCTATCTGATAGGCTACATTCAGCCAGTCTGTGATGTCGTATGATAGTTTCATATGGCCATAAAACCGGTCTACCTCACTGTTATTTTCAGTATTGTTGGCAACCCACAGGGGGTTGTTGACAGTGCGATAGTACATGACACCACCATCTTCATCACGTTGATAGGGGAAGCCAAACAAGTCAAAGCTGGTGGGCATCCACAAGACCAGTTGGGAGGCCGAGTTGTTGAAACCTCCAAAGTTAGCGCTGCCCAGAGCGGGGTTGTCCTGTCGGGTCTTTACGTAATTGATACTTCCGGTGAGAAAAAGTCCGTTATCAAGTAGTGCATTTCCGCCAAAATTGGCACTTATCCTGTCTACCTCCGAGTTGGGAATAATGCCTGAGTTCCTCATCCATGACAAACCTGCTGAGAGGTTGGTTTTATCTCCACCTGACCTGACAGAAAATGCGTGTTCCAGCAAAGTACCGGTATCGTAAAAGTCTTCATACTTATCAGTGTGAGGTTCGTACAAGACATTATCACCGCGGGTAGCTACTGCCTGGTAGGAGGGACTGTTAAGCAATGGCCCCAGGCCCGGATTGGTGTAAGGATGTGGCACGGAGTCATAGGCGCTGTAGGGTGCGCCGAATGATCCGAAGTATTGCTCGATGTAAATATTTCCATTTCCCCCTTGTCCGTACTCATTCTGGTAATCGGGTAACGCAGCCACCTCCTCAATTCCAAAAGAGGCGTTATAGGTAACTTCCAATCCTTTTTTTGAGGCTTTGCCCCTGGATTTGGTGGTGATGATAATCGCACCGTTCTGTGCACGGGAACCATAAAGCGCCGCCGCTGCCGCACCTTTCAATACCGTGACCGATTCTACATTATTCGGGTCAATATCAAAGGCCCTGTTGGTGACTGTGTTGCCTGCCGCAGCATCGAAGCCCAGGGTGGAGTTATCAAAAGGCACCCCATCCACCACATACAAAGGCTGATTATTGCCGGTCAGTGAAGAATTACCCCTGATGGTGATGCTGGTGTTGCCCCCCGTTACCCCACCGGCACCTTGTACCACTACGCCAGCCACTTTGCCATTGAGCGCACGGGCGATGTCGGGTTCGGATTTCTGGGAAAGCGCCTGTCCTTCCAGCTCAGTAACCGCATAGCCGAGGGCTTTCTTTTCTCTTTCAATACCCACTGCCGTAACCACCACCTCTTTCAACTGCTGCAAATCGGGTATCAGTGATACATTTATCACTGACCGGCCGTTAATCTCAATCTCCATGGTATTGTAACCGATAAAAGAGTACATCAGTATCTGCGTATCTTCTGGCACGCTGATGCTGTAGGTGCCGTTTATATCGGTCACCACACCCGTGTTGGAACCTTTAATAAGGATATTTACCCCGGGGAGGGGAGCGTTGTTTTCGGATGCTATTACCGTACCTGTCACAGTTCGGTCCTGTGCACTTGCCTCCGTTACAATGGCGAGGTAAAAAACAGTAACAATTGTAATGACTGTAGTCTGTAAAGTTTTATTCATAATAAAAAGAGGAAGTAAGGGTTAAAAATTATTCAATAACAACCTCAATTTATTAAAAAATTCACTATAAATGAATGGTAAAAATATAAATATATCAATATATTATGACTTTTTGTTAAAAAAAGGTTTTGAATAACCGTTTTTTTGCCATAATTATAATATAGGATTATTTGAAGAATGATGTTGGGTCATACCCCCCATCACCACACGCATCACTCTCACTTTACCCCAGCGTGGCAACAGCCGCAGGGAGCCTACGAGAAATTTGGTCAGGCACCCCGGAAGTACCGTTGATTGACGGCCCAATGCCTTGAGAATGGGTATACCGACATCTGAAGTTTTCAGGGTCATACCCATTCGCATATTTGCCCTGTCTGCGAAACCGCTCTGCACAGGGCCTGGGGCAGCGGCCAGCACGTCTACCCCGTACTTGCGAAGTTCTACGGATAACGCCTCTCCCAACGACTGCACATAAGCCTTGGTAGCCGCGTAATGAGCGGCAAATGGCGCCCCATGAAAACCCAGCATGGAGCTCATCAGAATAATGCCACCACGTTGACGGTCAGCAAATTTTTTTGCGAAATAATGTGTAAGGGTTAACAGTGCTGCGCAATTTACCTGAAGCATATCCAGCTCTTCCTGCAAAGGTGACTTAATCAACAAGCCTGAGGTTCCGAATCCGGCGGTTGCCACCAGCAGGCCGACGTCTTTGTTTTCAACCGCCTTGATAAGGGCATAAATACTTTCTTGTTTGGTTAAATCGGCTTCAATGACAAAGGTTTCAACCTCATAAAGTGCCTGCAAATCCCCGGCGAGGTCTTCTAGCAGTGAAACACGCCTGGCCGTTAGTACTAAATTTATGCCTGCTTCTGCCAGCCGTCCGGCTAGCTCCCGGCCGATCCCCGATGACGCGCCTGTTACCAATGCCCAGGAACCGTATTTGTTTTTTAAGCGCTGTTTTTCTCCTTTTGAAAAGCCCATAGTAATAAATTATTAAATGTTGCATCCTTGTGTCAGTAACAAATTGCTACTTCGTATCCGATTTAACCATAAATCAGTAGAGACGTTTGATTTACGCTTAAAAATGTGGCGAATGGGAAGCATTTTGGTGAGAACGGGAAGATGTACCGGCCGGCAACAGTTATGAAACCGCTTCACTGTAAATTTTCTTTGGGAAAACTTCGGGATACTGGTATGGCACTTTCGTGTCTTGGTGTCTTTATGGTTTACCATTTTTCACCACGAAGGCACAAAGATTCTCATAGGGCGGGCGTCTGTTACTGTTGCGTGACGTTTTCGACAAAATTCTTGGTGTCTCTTTGTGTCCTGGTGTCTTGGTGGTTTACCATTTTTCACCACGAAGGCACAAAGACACAAAGATCCTCATAGCGCGGGCGTCTGTGACTTCCGACGAAACTGGTTATATGGGAAGGAGGAGTCTATCCCCTTTCTAAAGAGGAGTCTTTTATCTTACGCTCATGTTCCAAAAGCCAATGTTTCCTGGGAAGCCCTCCGGCATAACCTGTAAGCGTACCATCGGAACCAATCACACGATGGCAGGGAATGACGATCGAAATACGGTTATGCCCGTTAGCGCTGGCTACGGCCCTCACCGCGCTGGGTTGACCGATAGCAACTGCCTGTTGCTTGTAAGAACGGGTCGATCCAAAAGGGATTTCTTTGAGATGATGCCATACTTTTTGTTGAAATTCAGTGCCAGGTGTATCCAAAGGCACATCAAAAACATAACGCTTGCCGTCAAAGTATTCCCGGATTTGCTTTTCAACATTTGTGAGGTGCTCATTTTTGCCGGCTATGATCATGGCCTTCAATCGCCTGCCCAAGTCCTTCAACTCAGACTCAAGCATTCTGTGGTCGGTAAATTCAAGCAGGCACAATCCTTTCGCTGTCGCACAGGCAAACATGGGCCCCAGGGGTGTTGTAAACCTATGTAAATAGATGATATTAATCAGGCCGGCATTTTCAGGAGCGGTTTTCAGCAGGTTTTTAAAAGTATACCCAAAACCACTTAACGATTGGTAACCGGATTTAAAGGCTGAAGTTGTTACCGAATTCCCCTTCTTCAGATTTTGATAGGCCATATTGATACGAATCATGCGCTGGTAGGCCTGAAATGTCATGTTATGATGTTTTTTAAACCACCTTCTTATTTTTTCGGGACTGTACCCTAGTTCCTTGAGATGATCGTCCGGGATTTTCTTGTCAGGGTTCTTAGTCACCAACTCAATGGCACGTTTTACCGCTACCGGTGGTTCATCCACATTTTCAGTAGGACGGCAGACTTTGCAGGGCCTGAAGCCATTCGATAGCGCTTCTTTGGCGGTGGTGTAAAAAACAACATTTTCCAACTTGGGCTTTCTGGCGCGGCATGTGGCTATGCAAAAAATATTTGTGGTTTTTACCGCTACATAAAATACACCCAAATACTGACTGTCTCTGTCCAGCAGGGCCTGATAGTATTGACGAATGATTTTTCTGTTTTCTACCAACATCTCATGAAAATAACGATTGAAATGACTCCTCACTTTGTATACGTTTCACAGCATTTTTAGTGGCACGGACAAGGTGATTGTATAGAAAGCTCCCTGCACTGATCCTTTTGACACCTTCCTCCTTCAAAACCTCAAATGACGGGAGGTTTGGCATACACAAGACATTGACCGGCAGCCGGGTAGATTGTGTAACCTCGCGGATGTCGTTCCTGTCTACGATACAAGGTACAAAGATACCATCTGCACCACTTTCTTCATAAGCCCTGACTCTTTTAAGAGTCTCTTTTAACGGAGATGGTAATTCCAGCAGATAGGTGTCCGTTCTGATATTCAGGAAGAGGTCCATCTCTTTTTCTTTCAGGGCAGTCTTTATGGTTTTCAGCATTTCTGCAAAATCATCGATGGGTAATATCTCTCTCTGATCATGTACCACCGAGTCTTCCAGGTTTATACCTACGGCACCGAGGTCATGTATTTTTTCGATATGGCCGATAATTTCATCTACATTTCTGCTATATCCTCCCTCCATGTCCACAGATACAGGAATACTCACACGATTAATAATCCTCTTAACGACAAACAACAATTCCTCAAAGGACATATTTTCGCCGTCTTCGTATCCCAGGGTTTTGGCTACCGCGGCACTGGAGGTACCCAGCGCTTCGTAACCCGCTGCCTCCATGATTCCGGCGCTTTGGGCATCCCAGACGTTCCCAAGCAGGAGAGGGGTGTCTTTCTCATACAGGGTTAGAAATTTTTTATAGTTGCTCATATTTTTTTCTGCAAAAAGAGTAAAGGAAAGTTTCAATGGCAACCGAAAAATTGACAAGTATTTCAAATCCCCGGTTTTTTTGAGGATCGTACCTGTCCGAAGGGTTTGAATTTAGTCCGGCCCATAAGGCAATCCATAAAATCATAGAAAAAGCCTATCGGTTGTAAAAAATAGTGCGCCTTATCCATTCAATACTATTGAGAAGGAGGGAATTGAAGATACATGGTAATCTGCTCAAAAACTGATTGACTCTATTTGAGCCAGGAAATTGAAAGCAATTAAAATTTGTAATTTTAAATCTGAAATTTCAAACATTTCTGAAACTAATGAGTTTTATAATAAATTAAAAACTTTTCCAATGAAAGATTTATTATTAATAGATGTGGTATCTATACCCAAAGATGATCCTGTAGCCTTTACCTTCTTTACAGGTTACATGGCAATGTTTGCTGCTTCAATCTTCTTCTTTTTCGAAAGGGGAAATGTTTCAGGCAAATGGAAGACTTCACTGCTTGTATCCGGTTTAATTACCATGATTGCTGCCGTACATTATTATTACATGCGCGATTACTATGCAGCAACTGGTTCAAATCCGACTGCTTTACGATACATAGACTGGACGCTGACAGTGCCTTTGATGTGTGTGGAATTTTACCTGCTTACCAAGGCAGCCGGCGCAAGAATCGGTTTATTGTGGAAACTGATCATTGCTTCGGCCTGGATGCTGGTCATGGGTTACATAGGCGAAGCCTTTGTCCCGCTAAATGAAGATGGTACTGCGGCGGCCGGAGCCACTGCCCATAGTGTGACTTATGGGGTGCTGTCTACATTAGGATACATCTACATACTTTACACCACTTGGTTTGGTGAAGTTAAAAAACTGGGAGATGCCTCGGGTAATCCGACTGTGGTGAAAGGAATAAGAATTCTTGCGTGGTTTGTGCTGGCAGGCTGGGCGATTTATCCCATCGGATACATGTGTATGCCGGGTGGTTGGCTGAATATAGCCTTGGGTTGGACCGCTTCCAGTGTAGATTTGTTTTACAACATTGCTGATGCGGTAAACAAAATCGGATTTGGGTTGGTGGTGTACTCTGTGGCAAAATCTGATAGGGTTGGTGTGACGGCAGCCGCGGAGTAGTTGGTAGACAGCTTAAGGAGATTCATCTACTTGGATCTCCTTGCTTTAATTTTTAAGCTATGATTCTCAAAGTGGTAGACAAGTGGTTGTTGGTTTTTACAGTACTACTGTTGCTGTTAATCCTCATCTTACCACAAATACTGGCATATAGCAACACCCTGTTTTTGATTATCATCGGGTTAGTTGGTATCCCCCATGGTGCGTTGGATCATGTTATTCATTTTCGTAACAAATCCGTTTCGAAAATGCATACTTTTAACTTTTATGCACGCTACATAGCACTGATTTTGGTGGTTTGTTGCTGCTGGTATTTCTTTCCGCTGACCACTTTTGGCCTTTTTATGGCCATTTCTGCTTATCATTTCGGGCAGTCTCAATTATTTTATGTCAAGGGGCCTGGTGTGGTAAGGCATGTAATTTTCACACTTTGGGGTGTTTTTGTGTTATCCTCCATTATTGCTTTGAATTATCACGAAGGCCTGGCTATCATCGCCAGTCTGGAATGGCTGAATGCTGACGAATGGATGTCAGTTGGGTTATGGACAATCATTGCATCCGCCAGCGGGCTGGTACTGATGGCAGGTTTTCTGTATTTATGGGTGCATCGACATTTCACGAAGCAAAAGTTGTTGTTTGAGCTTTTTTTGCTTGCTTGTCTGGTATTGTTTTCCACGTTCAGCAATGCGGTGTTTACTTTTTCTGTTTACTTTGGCTTATGGCATTCGCTACGATCGCTTTTTATTGAATATCAAAGTCTGAATCTTGCCATAAAAGGCTATTCACTGCGTAACTTTCTGTTAAACATTTTTCCTTTTTCATTTCTTGCCATTATTTTTCTTGTAATAAGTTATTATCTTGCCCCTTATTTATGGAATGATTTATCGCCCTATATGCTATTTATCATGTTTGTTTCGGCATTAACTGTCCCCCATTTATTTATTATGCATGATTTGTATGAAAATGATCAGATCAAATTGCAAAAATCTTAATTTATTCGGATAATCAATGGATTATGATTCAGCCAAAGAAGCGTTTATACAGGCCTGGGGTACTTTAGGTACTTCATGGGGTATTAACAAAACAATGGCCCAGATTTTCGCATTGCTGCTTATTACACCTGAAAAGCTATCGGTTGAGGATATTATGTCGGAGCTTTCTATTTCAAGGGGTAATGCCAGTATGAATTTGAGGGCCTTGATGGAATGGAATCTGGTTGAAAAAACCACAAAGAAAGGTGAGAGAAAAGAATTCTTTCACTGTGAAAGGGATGTATGGGCACTTTGCCGCAGGGTAGCGGAGGAAAGGAAGGACCGGGAAATAAAGCCGATTCTGAAAGTACTTAACAGGGTCAATATGCTGGAGGACGACAAATCGGCGAATACGAAGGAATTCAAAAGGGTTACCAGGGAATTGATGGAAGTAGTTAACAAAACCGACCAGGCCCTTACCCATTTTATAAACTCTGACAGAGGGTTATTCAGGATGATTTTATCATTGGTGAAGCATAAAAAATGATTCGCTTTAGTCGCATCCGGCCAGTATTCTTAAACCGCGAAAATCGTTACGGTATCGGGGGGCAGCAAGTAATGCGGCAAACAAAAACTTCATTTCGTAGTTTTAGACTATAGGAAAGATAAACTGGCAGATGTCAAGGGTTAAAAGCTGACGATCTGCCGGGGTATCGAATTTTATTAACCATGCCTGTTTCAATAGTTTGCTTGTCCGCCATGTTTGTTTTGTTATCCATCAAAGTCCATGCTCAGGATTTAACACAACATCAATGGGAAAACCGTTTGATCATCCTCTTGTGCCATGATCCGGGTGATGTGGGTGTGAAGAAACAGTTAAATGAATTCAGGCACTTTGCTGCCGGGTTGCAAGAAAGAAAAGTCCTGGTTTACCAGGTAACCCCGGAAAGATTCAAGCAGGGCTGGGATAATCCGAACAAATGGAAGAAATCTGATCATTTGTTTTCAAAATATAAAAGTGATGGCAGTGACTTTGAACTTTTGCTCATCGGCCTTGACGGAGGGATTAAACTACGGGAAAAAGAACCCATAAGCTGTGAAAAAATATTTCGTCTGATCGATTCAATGCCGATGCGAAGAAGGGAAATGGAGCAGAATCAAGGTAATTAGAGGCATGTTCTTATCTCTTTCAGGAAGTCAAATTTTTGATAGCCACTTTTATAAAAAACTGATCGGTATTCACACGGAAATCAACTTTTTCTGAATCAGAAAGCTCAATTTTCTTCCAGTCATTTGTCGGGTATAAAAAGTGCGTCCTTGCTCCGCCTTTGGTATACCTGACGGGCATTTTAAAGCCTTCGACATTGGTTACCCAACGATATTTCAGATAGTTTTTTTCTTTCTTGCCATCAAAGATCAATTCCAGTTGAGGAATATCTGTGTTTCGTAAGTACTGATTAAAAAACCAGTTATAATCGATTCCTGTTTTTTGATTAATGTATAAAACAATGTCTTCCGTGGTAACCATCTGGTATTTAAACTCAGATGGCAGGCCTTTGAGCAGCGAAAACCAGAGGCTGTCATTATCGATTGTGTGGCGCAGGGTGTTTAGCATGAGAGCGCCTTTGTAATACATGTCGCTGATGTCATAATGAATATGGTTTACATCGAATTTACCAATGACCGGCACCTCGTTTTTGACCCACTTTTTCATAGCATTAAGGTATGCCTGCGAGTTTTCATAGCCATAGTGGTCTTCGATGTATAGTGCTTCTGCGTAAGTAGCAAAGGTTTCATGGATCCATAGTTCGGCGTTGTCTGTGCAGCTTATGGAGTTGCCCCACCATTCATGGGCTGTTTCATGCAAAACTATCTGATAATCCACTACACCTTGATCGAAGTCCGGCGCTGTCGTTTCAGGATCGTGGTTGTCAGCCTCGCTAAAATATTCATGTCCTATAGCGACACAGCTCTGGTGTTCCATAGCATGTGGTGTTTCCACAAGCTTAAATCCATCCCTTGGAAAGGGATATGCCCCGAAAAACTTCTCATAGGTCGCAAGCATGGGCTTTACTATTTCGATCTTTTTCCTGGCATTTTCCAGGTTGTAGGACAACACATAGTAATCCAGGTCAAGGATATCCTTACCGTTGACATGCTTGTCTTCAAAATGCGTATACTTTCCTGCATTCAGTGTAATATTGTAATTGTTAATAGGATAGGAAACAAACCAGTCGAATCGGGTTTTACCGTTGTCAAGTGGTGTTTTGTTGCTCAGTCTGCCGTTGGCTACCACCTCAAGATCAGCGGGAACAGTTACACTGATGGCGGCACTGTCAGGCTCATCGGAAAGATGGTCTTTGTTAGGCCACCACCCGCTGGCGCCGTATCCCTGGCAAATAGCCTGTAACCATGGATTTCCGTTTAGATCCTCTACCCATAGAAAAGAGCCGTATAATGGAATTTCCGGATTAAAATCAACAGGGCGTCCTGAAAAATAAACTTTGATTTCCTCCACCGCGTCCTTTCGCAGTATCTCCGGGAAATCCACATAGATAGCATTAAATTCCCGTTCGAAGCTTAACGCATTGCCATGGTACATGATGCTATCAACTGACATACCGGAGTAAAGATCGACCTGTATCCTGTCGGTGGGATTCACCACATTGAACCGTATAAGGCTGCTTCCTTTGATAATCTCCTGTTGGGGCAGGAGTTTCACATCCAGGTGATAGAACCCAACGTCAAAACATGTACGGAGCGGCGTCAGTGATCCCTGCAATGTATCGAGCCGTGTAAAAACGTAGACTTGCTTTTTTCGGGTAACAGAATCTTCCTTTCCAAGATACACATCATCCGATACAACACCTCTTTGCTTATCGAACCACTTCCAGAATGAAGCGCTATACTTGCCGGCCATGTATTTTTCTTCGACCCACCAGGCTTTCTTTGGATTAAAAAAATCTACTGTGCCGGAAAAGGCTGTATGGCTGGTGACGGAGTCTGTGCTGTAATGAAGGCTAACATCTACAGGTACTTTCTCCATTTTTCTTTTTTTGCCGGAGATCAGGAAATGCTTGCTGGAATTAACTTCTTTGAAATACCATTTGTCTCCAAGTAACTGAAAGTTAATCGATTCTTTCCACTCCCCCCGGTCATAATTTACTTTATAAAGCTTAGAGGCAATGATGTAGGTGATAGCGCTTTTCAACTGCTTAAACACTTTATCGGTAGATACAAAATCGACTTTTACAAAAGCTTTGGTTTGCTTATCAAGAAAGATATGGCCGTTCCAATATCCCTTTTTTTTATTTTTTTTTGGTTTTACCTGAATCTTATGAGTGCTGCGTCCGTTAATCATCACCAGCTTTTCGAGCTCAAATTGATAATTGCGCATAAAACGTTCGAACGCATTTTTTTCGGAAACAAATTCTTTAATGATATCCCGGTTTTCTAAATGATATATGCTCCTTTCCCAGGGAAGCATTGCATGAAGTTTCCAGTCTTCAATTTCATTGGCCTTAATTCTAACCTCCCTCAACCGGATTGAGTCACTCCCGGGTTTATTGTTTTTGCCGGAAACCTGATAGGGTAGTTTGAAGATATCGATCAATGCTTCAGTATACCGGATGTTTTTATCACCCAAACTGGCTGACATTTTATAGTAACCTGAAAGTACATTGGCAGTAGTATCATAATTCTCAGGTATCCGGCGAAATGCTTCCCTGATTAGTTCCATAGGATTTTCAGGCTTAACCACTACTTCGCTTAATTCCAAAATATCTGCTTTGAGCTTAATCTCGGTTACTCCCTGATTCAACTGGCGTAATGAAATCTTTACCGGTTTGTAGCCCAGGCAGGATATCTCCAGCCTGGCGTCCTTGTATTGCTTTGGATAGCTGAGGATAAAATTACCATATAAATCAGAAATAGTGCCTATTCCTGTATTTTCAACCAGTAAATGTGCGAAAGGAATAGCTTCTGAAGTTTCTATATCAACTATTTTTCCTTTTATGGTGATGTTTTGTCCCTGGGCTTTCGATACCCAGCTAAACATGATTAAAATAAGCAATTTCAGGGCTAGGTGTTTATGCATAATTTTCGCGGCATTTTATGTTGGTCTAGCTTTAAACTCCTCACAAAAAAGCCCTGTAAAAAGCAGATAATCTTCTCAAATCAGGATTTGAGACAAATTTTATTGGTGTCGAAACCGCTTACCGCGAAGGAAGCAAGGCAGGATATGGCTGTTGTGCAACTCCCGCGTCCACTCGTTCCACGAGACACCCTGGTTTTTTGCCAGCTAATAGCACAACCGGCATTAAATAACCGGGAGATAATAATTAACAGTGCGATTCCTTTTTTGTCCGTTCCTTCAGGTACTCTCGGGGTGACTTGCCTGTAACATTCTTAAAAGCGCGTTGGAAGGTAGCTTGGGAATTGAAACCAGCCTCCAGCGCGATACTGGAAATTGTCAGGTGTTGGTTTTCATCCAGTAACAGCCTTTCACAGACTTCGTTCACCCGGTAATTATTGACGAAGTCGTTAAAATTTTGTTGCAAATGTTGATTCAGTGTTGCTGAAATGGTTTTGGCATTGATGCCGGTATATGCCGCCAGTTTATCCCGGTTGAGCGCAGGGTTAAGATAGAGTTTATCATTTTTCATGGCATCGAGTAATTGTACCATGAATCGTTCCGCTTCTATGGTTGAGATGGAATTTGTTGAAATCTTTGGTGTCTGTTTGAAGATTATTTTCATTCTGAGAAATCCAACAAAGGCGATCCAGTAAATGAAAGCTACCAGCCCCAGTTCTATCGGATAGTAATGAACATCGTACGATACATCAAATATATAAGGCGCCAGCACTGTCAGTGGCCAGGCTACACCTATGATGATCATGAATAGCAACAATGCCCTTACCCATTTATAAATCTCCTGCTGCATTTCCTTCGAAACGGATGGTATTTTGTTCGTGGTGCGCGCTTTCATGAACATTTTGAGCGACAGGTATAAATAAACTATAAAAACGATGACACTCAAAGGTTCTGAGTAAAGATAATACAGGCGGACCATGGATTCGAGCAGTGACTTATCATTGATAACATGATTGATGATTAAAAGATAAACAATGACGATACTGAATCTGAAAGTAAATTGAAATGCTGCCGGAGCGTAATGAGGTAGAATGTTTTTCCAGGACCATTTTTCCTCAGGATAAAATAACGACCGTATATACAAATAAAGACTGGGGCCCGGTGCATAAATCAAGACAAAAGGAAACAGGTCAAAAAAAATAAAGTATTTACCCATTTGAGAGATCCAGTTAAAGGTTTCAAAGCCATTGTATGCCAGCACAAACATGAAAATACTCAAGAATTTTGCACCTGGATGTTTTTTGTTGAATAGCAGAATGATGCCGAATAGCAATCCCTGCAGTGCACCGAAAAGAACGAGAAGGTTTATCCAGTTGAAATCAAGATTCATGATATCCAAAAATCTACAATTTTCAAGCCACAAAAAACAAAATATCAAAAGAATTGACTACTAAAAGAAGGAATTATTTACCGGGGGCATCATGCCTTTTCGTCTTTCTCCGATAATATCTTTTGGATTTATCCTGACTACCACAATATCTCATATCACACCACTTTCTTGAGTTGTTCTTGGAGGTATCCTGAAACAGCCACCCGCATCCCTCACAGGATTTTACCCGGTGAAGATTTTCTGACAAAAGCAATTCATAGAGTGATTTGAAGACAGGGTACCGGTAATTCATCGGATTAGATGGATCAAATGACCATTGCGATAAGATTTTATCATTGACATTCGTCAGAACCACTTTGCTCAATGCTTCCTGCATTCCCGCATTAATACGTGCCCATAAACTTGCCTGTATCGGCCGGGAGTTTATAACTGATGTGATCAAATGGTATATATTTTCCCGGTTTTTGAGTAATGTGGGGATTTGAATTTTTTCAGCTTTCAATGTTGCGGGCAAGCTGATCAAATTAACCCTTACCAACCAGGCTATCCAGTCCTCCGGTGAGTCGAGGTAGTTTACCAACGGATCTTTTGTGCGGTTTTGCACGGTGTTTACAAAATCCAGGCAAAGCACCCCGCCATAAAGGTCAATCTTAGAAAGATGGCTGTTAGGGTATGAGTTCGTTATTTTCATGCAGACTTTGCTCTTCCTTGTCAATGGACTGTGACCATTAAAGGTAATTTAACCGGTAGTAACTTCAAAGCGAAAATCTTTACAAATGAGCGTTTAGAGTTCTTTTCGCAGAAATAGCCCCACATTGGTTGAATTACTAAACGAATTGCCTGTCTGGGTAAGGTTTATCCCAACGCCAAACTGAAACAGTGTTTGGTAATTTAATCCCAGCCGTATCTGCTGAAAACCTGAGACGTGTCCGTCCTTGCTAAAAAGGGGTTCAAAAAGCAACTGGCTGAATGCTGACCATTTGTCATTGATTTTAGGTTGGTAAAATAGTAATCCAAACATTGCATATCCCAGTGTCTGTTCAGAAGGTAAATACTGAACGGAAGGAAAAAGGTTAACATACAAATCATTGCTTTCTACCTGGTATGAAAGGGCAATTTGCGGCAAAAATTCGCCGTTGGAAAAAGCACCTCCTGCGGCGATTCCCCAGGTTTTGTTAACATTATAGGTAATAACCTGCCAGATATTTGAAAAGTTTTCCTGCTTTTCGTTGTAGTCAGCGATAAAGAGGGTATAATTGAATAAGTTAAATTTTCCCTGTTGATCAATGTCCTTTGACCAAAGGAATTCAAATTCGGCGGCCTCATGCCCGCCAAAAAATAACACTGGAATTTGTGCTTCTGCCAGCAGTGCGTTGAAAGTCAAAAGCAATAAAAGGAGATATCTTTTCATACAACACCAATTTTTCTTCAAAAGTCGGTGCGTATATTAACAATGCACCTTTGAAATTGCCGGAGGAACCTTTAAATATGCCGGAATTGGCTGGGAGTTAAGCCGGTGGATTTTTTAAAGAAGGTAAAAAAATAGTCAGGACTATCGAAATTAAGCTCGCGGGCAATCTGTGTGGAGGTCAATGAGGTCTGTAGCAAAAGGGCCTTGGCATTGGTGAGCCGGTAGCCGTTAAGGATATCCAGTGCCTTTTGGCCGGTCACTTTTTTGATAGTTTCGGAAAGGTGTTTGGGTGATACGTTCATTTTTTGGGCGATCTCCTTCACCGTAAAATGGGTTAGAAAGTCTTGTTGGCAATGTGATTCGAACTGATGGGTCAGTTCAATATCCCGGCTTGAAACGGCACAATATGCCTGCCCTGATTGATAATTTCGCTTCCCTTTTAGCAGGAGAATCTGAAGGTAAGATTTGATAATATCCCGGCTCTTGTTGCCATACTCAGTGTATTCGTATTGGATTCTCCGGAAAATATCCGTTATCTCTTCACTCAGTTTGTGATCGAGGTACATGACAGGTGAACGGGTGTGCCTGAAATACGGATAATCACGGAGCCATCTGAAATTGTCAAAATGGGTGTTGATAAAATCGTGGCTAAAGAACAAGGTAAAACCTTTGCTGTACAGGTTATAGTCCTGATGCAATTGCACCGATTGTAGCCTACGAGGACTGATGAAAGAAATCCTGTTACTTTCATCCGGGAAATGAAAATTGTCAACCTGAAAGCTGCATCCTTTGGTGATTTCAAAGGTGATTTCAAAAAAGTTATGCCGGTAGGCTGACTGGTCGAACATCGCGTCGGCATTGATTTCGTCAAAACTGTAAATGATGAAATCAGGCAACTTTTGATCTATTTTCAGATTTGCGGTTTGAAGATAGTTTTGTATTTCCGGGAAATTCTGGATCTTTTCCATACCAAAATAGAGAAATATTCGATCGTTACTGACACAACAATTTTTATTTGTTTCGGTTGTGTTCGGCTGCTGGTTTTTGATGAAAAAATAATTCGCCCCTACTGATGCCACCTCCTTACATAAACAATGGTCTTCGTGCCTCTTCGTGTCTTTGTGCCTTCTAAACATGATCCCATCAACTTCAGAAGGCCTGAATTTTAATTGAGGTTAATAAAAACTCCGGTATTGATAAACAAAAAATCCTCTGTGGAGCCGGTAAAGTTTTCAAGCCGGTACGTCAAACTCATTTCGAGCTTTAGGTCGGGGTTAAAAAGATAACCGATGCTTCCACTGGTTCTGCTCTCCCAGGTATCCTCCTCCACATCTACCGCTTCAAACAATATTTCATTTGATCCGACCAGGTAAAACTCCCTGGCATCCAGTGTTTCGCCTGACAAAGGAAGGTCAGCCGACAGCCGGTATCGATAGCGCATGGCAAATGATTCATTCCGGATACGTTGTTCGAGCCTCAGACGGCTTACCAACCTGATAATTTCCTTGAAATGCGTATGGGCAAGCTGTTGGGTGATGCGGTGCTCGTATTCGCCGAATCCTTCAGATGGGTCGCGCCAGCGGTATTTGTAGCCCAAAGAGCCCCTGGTGGAAGGGTTAAACCGGTAGGTGGCAAAATGGTCGAATTCCAGAAATGCCAGCTCTCCTTCAAATTCTTCATTGCTATTGGTTTCAACCGTTGACCATACACTTCGTTTTCCTATTGAAGTATTGAAAGACCAGTTATCAGTCACCTTATAATTCAGTGCAGTACCCCCTTCCCAAACAAATCTGGTTTTGATGGTTTCTGTCTGGGACAAGGCTTCCTGAGCTATGCACAGGCATAGTATCAGTGTGATGAAAAAACGCATTAATACAATATATTATCTTCAAGCCGGCCTATGACCTCTTTTTGAGAGATGAAATTACCCTGGTCATCAAACAACATTTCATAGGTTGTCCAGGTACTGCCGGCTTTGGTTTCCACAATCATTTCGTAACGTACGGTCTCTGCAGGTAAATCTTCCAG
Organism: Cytophagales bacterium; assembly: GCA_022360015.1. GTDB lineage: Bacteria > Bacteroidota > Bacteroidia > Cytophagales > Cyclobacteriaceae > Agaribacillus. The sequence continues at coordinate 120,086 of JAKSDQ010000251.1, read as the reverse complement.
TGCCATTTTTATCACTTCTTCTGCGGTTTGCGATTGGGAAGAAAACTGCTTCTGTGTTTTTTTTACCTTAAAATTATCGTATTGTCCCAGATGGTCCGTTACATTTTTTCTGATGTCTTTGTTCAATTTTCCGAAGCTTATCAACACCTCCACATCCTCTAGTCGACCCTCGCTGTCAAACTCTACGCTATACTGGTTTCTGTGAAGCAAAAACTTGATTTCGAAGCTCTTATTGTCACCATCTGTTTCCAGGAAGTACTTTACCTTTCTCGCTTTACCGAGCGGGTTATTCAGCAGGGTAAGCGCCACAGCGGGTATCTCTTCTTTCCTGATTCGCTTTTCACGCTCCATTTTCTTTCCCTGGGCCAGCAGGGAAAAAGAAAAACAAATCGATACCAGCCATAATAAGGTTGTCTTGATTATCATTGTTTATACGTCTGTATTTTGGTCTGTCAGATTACAGGGATACAACAAACATACATAGCTAATGGTATATTCTTTGAAAAATAAATGAAAATTATTTTCCCTGAAGAGCCACATAGAAACAGATGCCAAAACGGCCGGAAGCCGTAAATGGGGAGGTATCATCAGTTTTTGAAACTGAGATATTTTGAGACAAAAGTTGCTTGAAGACAGATTGTTTGGATCAACGATTATTTGTACATTGGAATAAATTTTGGTGTGCAACCTTGGGAAAAAATATGACACCGGACGATAAATATCTGTTAGAAGCTGTAAAGCGTGGACATAAAGCAGCTTTTAATAGGCTGTTCGACCGATATGCGTCGCAACTTTACCATGTTGCGCTTAAATATGTAGGCAGACCGGAAGAAGCCGAGGAAATTGTGCAGGAAGTATTTGTGAAGGTCTGGATTTACCGGTCCGGGCTCCAGCCTCATCTGCCTTTCGTGCCTTACCTTATTAAAATCTCCAAAAACCTTGTCATCAATAAATCCAAAAAGCGACTTTATGAGGAGGCTTATATAAAGCATAAGACACTGAGCGGCATGAATTATCATCATGTTACTGACAACCAGGTAGTTCTTAAAGAACTTCAGGATTTGCTGGAAATTAAAATCTCGCAACTGCCCGAAAAGAGAAAGCAAATCTATAAGCTGAGCCGGGAACAAGGCTTGAGCAACAGGGAAATAGCTGAAAAGCTGGTGGTTTCGGAAAGTACCGTAGAAAATCATATCAACAAAGCCCTGAAAGACTTGAAAAGTTACCTGAAGGAATATAAGTATCTGAGCCTCATACCGCATCTGACACTGCTCAGCCTGACATTTATCTACTGAGCCGGAACCCATCCCCTTCAATTCCTATTGTTTTACTTTTTGCCGTTATCACATTTTTCTTCCTTACAGACTAGGTGTCAGGCGGAAGTCGATTGTTTATTATTTAGTAAACCAAAACGAATACTGTGGACAGAAAGCTAATTGAAAAGTTTATTCAGGGAAAGTGCAGTCCGGAAGAAGCATTAAAGATCATCAAATGGCTGGGAGAAGAAAACTATGAAGCAGCGCTGGAAAAGATGGTTTCCGATGATCTGGAGGAGGCTTATGATATGGTGCCATTTGAATACCGGGATCTTTCTCATATCCGGAAAAAAATTCTTAAACAACACACAATTGGAAAGCCCCATAAAAAACCTTCACACACCCGCTACCGGGTGTCATTGAGGACGGCAGCCGTTATGGCTTTTTTTGTAGTAACCGGACTACTGGCGTATTACTTCGGCCATCGATCACCAAAAGTGATGGAAGATCAGTATGGTATGACGGAAGTGATAAAATCAAATCCCAGAGGCCGTAAATCCACCATAACACTAGCAGATGGAACCACCGTATACCTGAATTCCGAAAGTAAAATTATTTACCCGGATCGTTTCTCAGACGCCATACGTATTATTCAATTGGAAGGAGAAGCATTTTTTGAAGTAGCACCGGACAAAAACAAACCTTTTATTGTCAGGACAAATTATCTGGCTCTCAGGGTCTTGGGAACATCATTTAATGTAAAAACCTTTAATGATTCTGATGAGGTTACCATTGCCCTGGCTACCGGAAAGGTAGAGATTACAGATGCGGGAACCAATAAAAAAGCCTCCGAAACAGTGACGCTCAACCCGGGGCAAGCGGTGATATTCAACAAAACAGCGGCAGCCTTCGGGCAGATTTCTGACTTCGATCCGAACTATGTCTATGGATGGAAAGATGGATTGATTTATTTCGATAAGGCATCCCTGCGGGAAGTGATAGAAAAGTTGGAGCGATGGTATGATGTAAAAATCATTGTAGAAAACAAGCCTTCAAACAAGTGGGTATATAAGGCCTACCATAAAAATGAAAGCCTTGAGCTAGTTCTTGAAAGCATGGCCCATAACGAAGCTTTTGATTTTGAGATCAAAGACAAACTGGTAACCATAAAATTTAAATAACTGCCTATGATACAACAAGACTAAACGATCAAATTCAAGTTAAAAAACTCTCCTGTCGCAAATTGGCCGTTTGGAAAGGAGAGTTCTCGACTGCTAAATAATTGTATAAACTTAGCCTTTTAAAATTATGAAATTTAAACGTTTACTGCTAGTACTGATGAAGTATTTATTGGTTGGATTTATCCTTCAAACGTTTTTCCTCGCTATTTTGATAGCTGGTGAAACACATGCTCAAAAGCGTCTGAGTGTGAAAGAAGTGCCAATCTCAGTTAATTTCAATAACATTTCAATTCAGGAAGCCTTTGCGTACATAGAGTCCAGAACTGACTATGTATTCAATTATGATAATTACACCATTGAAAGTAACACCCGGAAGATCAGCTATGTAAAGCATAATTCCACTGTTGAAAAAGTTTTGCTCCATATTTCCAGGCATGCCAGGCTACATTTTAAACAGATAAACAATAATATTAATGTCAACAGCATCAAACAGGACGACCATACGAGGGATTACCCAATCGATATCCTGCTCAGGAATATCACAGTGACGGGGCAGGTCACTGATGAAAATGGAGAGAATCTGCCTGGGGTAAATGTTGTTTTAAAAGGTACTTCGATGGGTACTGTAACCGATGTATCGGGGAATTATGCGATTCAGGTGCCTGATGAGAACGCGGTGCTTGTATTTAGTTATGTCGGTTATGATGACCAGGAGATTACCGTAGGAAGCAAAACCGTTATCGATGTTGCCATGAAAAGTGACGTGACGATGTTCAATGAGGTGGTGATCATCGGTTATGGTTATCAAAAGCGGTCTGATCTCACCGGAGCTGTCGGGTCTGTAAGTGAGGAAAAGCTGAAGGAACGCCCTGCCACTTCCCTTAACCAGGGCTTGTCTGGTAAAATACCGGGTGTACAGGTAAACACTAACTCCGGCCGTCCGGGGGGTAGAACCAACGTGAGGATACGTGGATTCAGTTCTATTAATTCTTCCAACAATCCACTGTATGTGGTGGATGGTGTACAACTGCCCCAAGGTAATCAGGACCAGTTTAGCCAGGCTATAGATTACATAAACCCTAATGATGTTGTCTCTATCGAGGTGTTGAAAGATGCCTCTTCCACAGCCATTTATGGTGCGAGAGGTGCCAATGGTGTTATTCTTATTACCACCAGGCGTGGAAAATCCGGTGAGGGCAGAATAACTTATGATGTGGATTTTAGCGTCCCGACTGTTGGACCAAACAAGCGTGAAGTGCTGAATGCCGAGGAATACCTGGCGGTAGAAGACCTTGCCTGGGCTAATATGGAGAAATTTGATCCGGAAGGGTGGAATGCCGGTAAATGGGCTTATTTGAATCCGGCCCTGCGTAGGACCGATCCTAGAATTTTTGACAGTGAAGGTAACCCTAAATACGATACCGACTGGCTTGAAGAGACTACTCAGCATAAAATATCCCAAAATCATCAACTGGGTTTCACTGGCGGAAATGACCGTACTACCTATTCGCTTTCCCTCGGATACAGGGATGATCAGGGTCTTTTAAAGACTTCCTACCTCACACGGTATTCAGGCAGGTTTACCCTGGATGACCAGGTTAAAGACTGGCTGAAAATCGGCGGTACCCTTTCCTACAATTATCAAACTGAGAACCTTGTGGACGTCAACGACGCCGTGGCGCGGCAAATTGTGGAAGATTTTCCTTTCCTGCCGGTCAGATATGAAGATGGTACTTTTGCCGATAACCGGGACTACCCTTTTGCAGAAGGCACCAGAAGCTCGATGCACCGGTTGTTTGGAAGGGATTACATGCTCAATACACAAACAACTTTAGGAAGTGCCTACGCCAATGTTAAACTTGCAGAAGGACTGGAATTACGGACTGTTTTGGGTATTAATATCATTACACAGGAAAACAACGAGTTCAGTGCCAGCACCTTAAGTAATGCCGGTATCGCCTCTGCTTCCACCAGTAATGAGAAACAAACCTTCTGGTCATGGGAAAACTACCTGACCTACAACAAAACTTTCAGCAAGATCCACGCTTTTACCGGGCTTTTGGGAGTATCCTGGCAGGAATCCAATACCTTTTTGATTAACCAGGGTTCGCGGAATTTTCCCACCGATTATTTTACTTTTAATAATTTAGGGGCAGGTAGTGATAACCTGTTTGTTTCCTCCAATGACTCCAGGCACGCGTTGAACTCCTACTTTGGCAGAATTAATTACAGCTTAATGGGTAAATATCTGTTAACAGTCACAGGACGTGTGGATGGTTCATCGAAGTTTGGTGATAACAACAAGTATTCATTTTTCCCCTCCGCGGCTTTGGCATGGCGGATTTCAGATGAAGATTTTATGGCCAATCAACGTTTGATTTCCAACCTGAAATTGCGTTCTAGCTATGGCCGCACCGGTAACTCTGAAATACCACCTTACTCTTCATTGTCGCTGCTGAGTTCAAATTACCGTGCGGTCTGGAATGATAACCCTGTAGGTGGTACTGGTCTTAACCGGTTGGCTAACCCCGATCTGAAATGGGAAAAAACGGTGCAAACCGATATAGGTCTGGAATTGGGCTTACTCAATAACAGGATCAGTCTCGAAGTGGATTATTACTATAGAAAGACGACAGATATGCTACTGGATGCCCCCGTTCCCCAAACCAGTGGATATGCTGTCATCAGAAAAAATGTAGGTTCTTTGGAAAACAGAGGGATTGAGCTTTCCCTTAACACCGTGAACATTGAGACCAATAATTTAACCTGGACTACTGCTTTCAATATCTCCATGAATCGCAACAAAGTGCTTTCATTAGCCACCCCTTCCGACATTTTCGGTGTAGGCGGCCCTAATTTTACCAATCCTACCAACATTATCCGGGTAGGTGAACCTGTGGGCTCATTCTGGGGTCTGGTGAGGCTAGGGGTATGGGGTACCGCAGAAGCAGATGAAGCGGCAAAATTTGTGAGCTATCGCAATGGCTTGACCATTTTACCGGGTGATGTAAAATACCTTGATGTGAACGGCGATTATGCCATTACCGATGCCGACAGGATGATTATCGGCAATGGCAATCCCAATGCCTGGGGAGCCTTCACTAACTATTTAACCTACAAGAACTGGGATTTTACCCTCGAGCTTCAGTATTCATATGGCAATGATATCATGGATATGAACCTCCACCCCAGCGAAGACCGGCAGGCGCTGGCTAATAGTTACAGAACCGTCCTAAATGCATGGACTCCGGAAAATCAGCATACCATGGTGGCACAAATTCGCGATACCCGCGCAGGTTATGTGACCAATGTGGACTCCCACTGGATCAAAGACGGGTCCTTTATACGGGGTAGAAATGTATTGTTGGGTTACACCTTTTCAAATGACGTTCTCGAAAGGCTTCACCTGGGCAAGTTGAGACTTTATACTTCTGTACAAAATTTCTTTTTAATTGTCGATGACGAACTGATCGGTGACCCCGAGGTAACGCCCATTCGCGGAAATGATGACAATAATGCTTTCTCTCAGGGCATGATGTGGCATGAGTATCCTAAATCCACCACTTACATGATAGGTCTGCAACTGGCCCTTTAATTAATTTAAAAAGACATTTACCATGAAGAAAAATATATTGAGATTTTCAGGCAAGGTGTTTAACTGTGTAACCTTACTGTTTGTTATCGCAGGCTGTTCGGATTTTCTGGATGAAGAAGATCCGTCGAACCTCACCCCGGAAAGTTTTTATACTACTGCCGCGCATGCCGAGTCAGCGATAGCAGCGGTTTATGCCGATACAAGGTTTTATGGTTTTGGCGCGGGTATTTTTTCCTCAAACTGGCAGTTGCTGGAGGCCCCTACGGGAACTTCAACCACAGAGACCGCTCAAAACTCAGATCTGAACAATCTTTATTCCTTGACATACGATCCCAACACCGGCCATATACAAAATTGGTGGCGCCGGATTTACCGGGTCGTTTCCAATGCCAACCTCGTCCTTGAAAATGTCCCGGGAATCAATATGGATGAAAGTCACAAGCGCCGTGTGTTGGGTGAAGCCCGCTTTCTACGGGCATGGGCCTATTTTTATGCCGTTAGAATTTGGGGCGATGTACCCCTCATATTGTTACCACAATCCTTCACCTCAGAAGACTTTTCCCCAGGCCGTACTCCCCGGGAAGAAGTCTACAACCGGATTGTGGAAGACCTGAAAGTTGCGGAAGCGGCAGGATTGCCCCGGATGGATGAATCCGGTCGTGTTTCACAGGCTGCGGCGAAAGCTTTGTTGTCCAAGGTTTATCTCACCATGGCTGGTTTTCCCCTTGGCTTGGGTACTCAATATTACGAACTGGCCGCCACAAAAGCGAAAGAAATCATTGATAACCCAGGGTCGATCGACCTGTTTGAAACCTATGGTGAAGTGCATGACGAACGTTTGAAAAATACGGTAGAACACATTTTTAGCCTGCAATATAATGCGGAAGTGGCTCAAAATCCGATGGGTAACATGTTTCCCAATTTTAAGCCAGTTACCTATCGTGGCCCCTCCGGCACGGGAAGTACTATACCGACTATTCAGTTTTATAACTCTTATGAACCCGGTGACCTTCGCGCGAAGGATCAGGAAGGATATTTTTATACGACCTATTATACCAATGGCAGCGGGGAGCCCTTTGATCTGGGAGCGCCTTACATTTTTAAGCATTTTAATGTAATAGCCAATGGTACCTTTGGGGTAGAAGGTACTGCCAGGGATAATCTCAACGTGCCAATGATTCGTTTCGCGGAGGTGCTGTTGATTTATGCTGAAGCCGAAAATGAAGTGAACGGCCCCGGCCAGGAGGCTTATGAGGCTTTTAAAAGAATCAGGGACAGGGCGCAACTGGTTACACCTGGTGTCGGCACTTATGATCAGGTGACTTTCCGGGAAGCCATCTGGCGGGAACGGTGGCATGAGCTTTGTTATGAGGGGATTACCTGGTTTGACATGGTCCGGCTCAGAAAGGTTTACAACAGTCTTACCAACGGGTTCGACGACTTTGTGGGCCATGTTAACCTGAGCTCCAACCAGCCCTTGCAGGAAAAACATCTTTTATTCCCGCTTACTATGACCGAGATGATTAATAATCCCAATCTCCGTCCGCAAAACCCCGGATACGCCGGTCTGCAATGACTGGCTGAATACGGGTAATGCAAAGAAAAACGTGCGAAGCACAAAATTCCCATCCAATCAAGTTAACCCTTCAACGCGATCCGAAGGGTTAACTTTCTATTTGGAAATGATCCATCAGCCTGTTGCTTTTAAAAATGGTGTCAGTAAACCATTTAGAAAATGCATGATTACTATTGATATGCTTGAGGACATCCAACCCATTGGATGAATAAAATACCTGAAACATTGTCGTTATGTTATTTTTATTATATTTGATCTAAATTTTTAATTTGTGGAACTTCAAATCACTTTACAATCCAGCAATTTGGTGATTCTTGCAGATAGTCATAATCCATCATTATTAACCGATTCATTTTTGATGAAATCTGAAATAATTGGTGAAAATGATGAGATAGACCGGGATTCCTATGTTTTGACACCTGCTCTTACAAATGTTGTGCTCAAAAAGGATAATGATTTAGTAAATATTACTCTTGATCCAGGTATGCTAAAAATTTCAGGTGCTGGCTCATCTGCTGCCCCCTTTCAGGTTGGTAAATTATATTGCAGAAATTTACCGCATATTGTTGGGAAAGCATTTGGTATAAATCTTGATTTTCTTGTAAAAGGATTAAACGCAAATAAATGGTTTGATTCAAAGAATCATATTCATTATAAGGATTCAAGATTAACGCAGTTAATCTATCAATTTTTAATTGATAAAGGAATTGCGAATGTTACGATTGCCAATCATGACTCAAATTCAATTAGCGTAAAGTTCAATTTTCATTATGATTTAAATAAGCAGGTCCTAGGTGATCTTAATGATTTTGTGTCATTACGTAATTCTAATCAAAACACAGCGTCAGAGTTTCTAAATAAAACCTTTAACGAATGAAATTTTTGAATACTATTATAGATGACGGTTTTGGAAAAAATATGGCAGAACCTTATCCGTTAAGTACAAAAGATGATGCTATGCAATCGCATTTTATCTGTTATTTATTAGAAAACTATTTAAACAATAACAGTGCAGTTGAAAGGAGGGACAAAATTTCAAATATAGCATTGGGAACCAGAATATTAAAAAGTAATGCGTTACTGAAAGAGTTTGATCATGAAATTTCTAAGCATCCTGAGTTAGTTAAAGATTTAGTTAAAGCACGTATTTTGTTTTTTAAGGTCCTAAGCCAAATTAGTAAATATAATATTAAAAATACCAGCGTAAATTTATCACTTTCTGAAAGCTTGATTATTCGATTTAAATCAAATGAAAGCTTATTTGATTTGGAAATTTTTTTTGATGATGACGAGGATTTAGAGGCAATTTTATTTTTTAAGTCCTGGGATCAGGAACCAGTAAAGGAATATGGCAAACTTCATGAGATACTTGAAAGCCTGGATCAAAAGATCATTGGTCAAAACAATGGATTGGATACATTTCAATTTTCCTTTGAGTTACCCGAGTCGACTTTTGCCCAAACCGCATGATGAAATAATTACAGATCCAAATCCGAAAGATGTACTTATTCATTGGGTCACCAATAAATATCCCCTCAAAATAAACGGTATTTTAAATGCTGAAAAGTTAATAGAAATTAAAAGAATTCCAGGACTTTCTCACAATAAACTACCTCCGGCAAAAGTAAATGATATTTTTATCAAATTTAAAAGCAAAAAGCAATATGAAGAACTTTGGAATATTGGTGAAAACTGTCAGAAAGTGAATCGATCGGATTTTTTCTATGATTATAAAAATCGAAATTATTTTTTTATTTCGGTAATGGATGTAAGTTATCAAGATAAATACAAAAAGCCATATAATGCTCCCCAGGCGGAGTTTTGTTTTAGTGTAAAACCTATACATAAGCCAACAAGGTCGAATTACAGCCATTTTGAGTTAGAAATAAATAATGAAGATGGAGTAATTAAAAATTTCAGTTCTTCGTGGAGAAAACTAATCGGACATTCCATTAGAACCAAATACGAAGAAATCGCATTTTTTGAGTTGCCTAATAAACATCAATAAAGTTTACATAAAGAGACCTTCCAATTGATTTAAAAAAGTAATTCTGTAACCCCGATTAGTTGCTCAGGCTAACATATTATTCTTAGGGAATAGGGTGGCTATCTTCATTAAAGATACTGTTATAACGGATGATTTGTTCAGTACCTTTGGATTCTACTGCGTATATTTTAAGTTGTGATGGAGCTATATGATCACACAACTCCCTAATAATATCCCCCTCTTTTCCTGAAAAGCCCCGGTGATGTCTTTTTGATTTTACCAAAGACTTTGGTAAGATGGTAACGGTCAGTAAAACCACATTGCTCAGCAATGATATCCATACTGGTATTGGTATGAAGGAGCAGGTTACAGGCTTTGTCAATTCGGATTTGTGTCAGGTATTTGCTGGGGCTTTTGCCAATATTCTTTTTAAATAAGCGTGAAAAGGCGCTGGATGAGATATGCAAATTTTTGGCCAGTGTTTCACTGGTCATCCTGTTTTTGATATTCCTTTCCATAAAATCCAGGGCATCGGTAATGCGGTGGTCTACCTTCCTGGATAGCCATACAGTTCCGGGCAGACTGCTGATAGAAGAAAGCACCAGATTGTAAATGCTTAAACTTTCTTTTAGTGAAAAATTGGAAGATCCTGTCCTGAGCATATTTAAAATACCGGTCAAATCATTTTTCCTTTCTTGAGACAGGTCTACGACATACACACCCGGTTTTACATAGTCATAAGGAAACCCCAATGTGAAATGCGTGAAGAAATGGAGTACATTACCCCGACTCAGATGCCATTCTTCCGAGGTTTTCGACTTGATCCTTCCGCATTTGAAGAAATACGCTGATTCTCCGGTCAATTGCTGGTGGTGGATGCCTGTGGCAAAAGGTGTGTTCGGAGGAATCAGATATATTTTATCGGGGAATAAATCTGTCTTTTTTTCGTAATATACATATGCGCCTTTGTTTCTGTTCCAGTATAACCGCCAGTAAGGGAATGACATCCGATGGCCTTTCCAGATTTCAAACCACCAATATCTGCAACATAAAATATTGAATTTCAAATTTTTAAATATTTGACTACTGTTGGAGGGATCCCCGGTTACAGATATTTCCCGTGTGATAAGCATTTGATAGAAGTATCAGAATATACACAAACATAGCAGAAGTTGACATTTTACAAAAGGGGTTATGTCATTAGTTTTAATGATTAATGGATAGATACACAGGTTTACAGTTGTCTTTAACCATGTTCCGGATGGAAGACCTTTAAACCCTGCGATGTATTTTCGGGAAATGCTACAGGCAACTGGCCTGGTAAATATTGGTAAATATATCAAATCACTAAAAAAAGATGTCAGCAATAAGATTAGATCATGGTATTAATGCAGGTTCCGGCCTTCCTGTGATAGGGGTATTTGCCACCGGTGACCCGAGAATTGACCAGGAGTCGAGAATCAGGGCTGGTAACATCGTGCAAATGGCTGCCAACCAGATCGCGGGTAAGGTGATCACACCTGGCAAAACCCAGGTACCGGTCGTATACGCCGATGTGCTGGTAGACGGGGAACAACAAGCCGATATGGTGGCCACACAATTCAAAAAAGCAGGTGTCAATATTATTGTTTGCGTGCCTGATACATGGGCCTTTCCACAATTGACGGTCATGTCAATGCTGGCCCATTTTCCCCGGGATACACCGTTTAATTTTACTACAGGAAACAGTGGTCCCCGGCCGGGTGTTGTTTTTACACATGCCACCGGGGGGGCGCTGGCCCAGTCGGGGAGATTGGTTCATATCAACGTAGGCAATTGGGCAGATACCGGTCTTGAACCGGTCATGACGGAAGAAACCAGGGACGCATTGATCGATTGGTGTTATGCCGCTGTTACCTTCCAGGGGCTGAAGGGCAAAAGGGTGATGGTCTTTGGACATGACTCTATGGGAATGGAAACGGCACTTCCTCATGTAGCGGCTACCAGGAATCAATTTGGGTTGGAAATTACCCGGCTCGATATGAAGTTACCGGCCGACCTTCTGGCCAGGAAAGCTTATGACAAAGATGAGCTAAAAAGGCTCAGGCGCTGGCTTGAGGAGGGGGCGGCTGGCATTGAATTGCCGGAAGCCACAGATAGCGAAAACTTTGACAAAAGCCTGGCACTTTATCTGATAGTAAGGGATTTGATGAAAGAATTAAATGCCGTGGGAGGTGGATTTATGAGCCAGTTGGAATGGGGGTCTGATGCGAGGGGTATTCCTATGCCGGTAGCAGATGTCATGGAGTCGCTATTCAATTCCACTTTTGACCACAATGGGCCTAAAGAAGTGATACCTTATGCCACCGAGGCCGATGTACAGGCGTTGCTTACCCAGTTATTTATGACATGGCTTTCAGGCGGCAATCCGCCGCTGTTTATGGACTTCAGAAAGGTATGGGAACCTTCGGAAATCGAAGAACTTGCCAAAAACAATGGCATTAAGCTAGCAGGTAATGCCACCTGGGAACAAAAAGGTTTTGTAGACGGGGTTAACTCAGGGTCGGCATCATTTGACTGGGCTGCTACTCCCGGTACATCGCCTGAGGAAACGCTCGGGAAAATCAGTTTTCCGAAAGCGGTCGACTATTTCTCCTATTTGGGTAACTCGGTTCATTTTATTTCTCCGGCAGGTATTCAGGGCATTGCTGCAAGACTGGCTTATAGTTCGTTGTCAGGCATGTTTTCCATGGTTTGGGATGAAGCGGAAACCGTCTTGCCCCCTCAAGGGCTGGCGGAAGCAGTATGTAATACGGCTAATCCTACCTGGCCACACACTTTTGTGATGCCCAAATATGCTACGATGACGGAGTACAAACATTACGCGCCCGCCAATCACTTTCATATGACCTGGGGCCTGAAACGGGCCCGGATGCAATACTGGATGGATATGGCCAATGTGTTATCGGTAACGCCCTGGGCCGCCAGGCCTGAGTTTGAAGAAGGGGCAGACAGGCCATTACCGTTACTTTACCTGATCAACGGCGGAGAAACCCAGGCTAAAATATGGAGAAAAAATTGACCGATATGACTATTGAAGGACATATTTAATGGAATGCGTAGTACAAATGCTGCTGAAGTGCGTATTAACTGATAGGATTTAGGTTTTAACAGAAGGTTCTAATTCACCTAGTAATAGCATCATGAATGTAACACCATGATAGATGTAGCCAGAAAACCGCAAGGGCAAACTGCCGCGGAATTTTTAAAAAACCTTAATGAGGCTTCAGCCCGGTTCAAAAAGGCCACCAAGGACAAGTTCGGGCAAAAAGGGGAGTGGTAAATATGTTTCAGACTTTTGATGTCATTGTATTAGTGCTTTATATCCTGGTGGTGCTGGGGATAGGTTTTTATTTTTCCAAAAAGGCCAAAACCCCGGAAGGCTTCATGGTGGGTGGGAGGTCTATGTCAGGATTTTCGGTAGGTTTATCGATCGTAGGCACCTTGTTGAGCAGCGTTTCCTTCATCGCCTATGCGGGAAAGGCCTATGACAGTAACTGGAATGCCTATGTTTTCAGTATTACCGTGGTTATGGTTGCCTTTGTGGCAGTTGGTGTATTTCTGCCTTTTTACCGAAAGCTCGGTATTATTTCAGCCTATGAGTTTCTTGAAGACCGTTTTGGCTATTGGGGCAGGTTGTATGGAGGAGTTAGTTTTATTATGTATCAGATCGGCAGGGTGGGGGTGATACTTTACCTGCTTTGCCTGCCACTTCACCATCTGCTGGGCTGGGACATGGTAACACTTATCGTGGTCACCGGTATTTTTACTACCGGCTACACATTTGTCGGCGGCATCGAGGCGGTCATCTGGACTGACGTCACCCAGGTATTCGTGCTTTTTGGAGGGGCTGTTTTATGTGGAATGATATTGCTGACTTCAGTGCCGGAAGGGCCTTCGCAGGTATTCAGTATTGCGGGTCAATATGACAAGATGAGCCTGGGAACATTTGCGTTTGACTTTACAAATTCCTCATTTTGGCTGGTGATGGTTTTCGGAATTACCGAGAACCTCAGAAACTTTGGCGTAGACCAAACCTACATTCAGCGCTATGTGGCCACAAAGTCAGACAAGGAGGCGGCTAAATCGGTATGGCTGGGTGCGTTGGCCTATGTCCCTTTAACCCTGTTATTCTTTATGATTGGCACAGGCCTGTTTGTGTTTTACCAGGTTTACCCTGATCCCGCTCTGCCCGAAAAGGCCGATGCGGTCTTTCCGTATTTCATCGTGACTGAACTTCCCGATGGTGTCCGGGGATTGTTGATTGCCGCCCTTTTTGCGGCAGCTATGAGCAGTCTGAGTTCCAGCATTAACTGTGTGGCAACAATAACGGTCGAAGATTTTACCAAACGTTTTTCAAAACGCCGTTTGACGGATAAACAGATCGTCATGTATCTCAGAATCGTCACCATTATATTTGGTATCACAGGCACTATGACAGCCATTGCCATGATGTCTGTGAAAACGGCTTTGGATATTTCATGGCAGATATCCGGCATATTCGGTGGAGGAATTTTGGGGTTGTTCCTGTTGGGAATTTTCACAAAAAAAATTGGTAATGCCGCAGCAGTACCGGCCGTAATTTTAAGCATGATAGCCATATCCTGGATTACTTTTAATGAAAGCTTAACGCAACCTCAAAAAATACTGGCCGGATTTTTCGGAACTCTGACTCTACTGATATCCGCATTGCTGATCCATTGGTTATCCGGGTTATTTAATTCAAACAATCATGAAAATGAACATACCTAGAGGCGTCGTAAATGCAATTCTTACACCCTTCAAAAGTGATGGAAGAATAGATATTTCATTATTGGAAAAGCAAACGTTATTTCTGATGAATGGAGGGCTGGACGGGCTGTTTGTCAACGGTTCGACCGGAGAAGGCCTGCTATTGACTATTGAGGAAAAATGTGAAACCCTGAGTTGTATCAAGGAGATTACAAAAGGAGCAGTGGACCTTTATGCGTGTTGTATCCGGCCCACCACCCACCAGGTCATAAAAGATCTTGAAAGGATGCAGATCCTCGGGCCCGACTATGTCGTGGCAGTCCCTCCATTGTATTACCCGGGGGATCAGGATATGATCTATATTCATTTTAAAGAAATTGCCGCTGCCAGTTCCATCCCTTTGGTGTTATACAATTTTCCCCAGATGACTAATAATCCGCTACATCTTGAGACTTTGATAAAACTTGCGGAGCTGGAGAATATTATTGGTGTAAAAGACAGTTCGGGTGATTTTTTATCATTTGTGCAGGGAACCGAAAGCCATTCGTCAGATGAATTTTGCTGGATGCAGGGTGATGACCTGCTGCATGCCTCTTCCTTGCTGGCGGGCTCGGCATCAGTTGTGACCGGGCTTGGGAATGTCAGCATCGAGGATCACGTGGCGCTTTATAAGGCCTTTCTGCAAAAAGATTATGAGACTATGTGGTTTCATCAGAAAGAACTCAACCGATTGTATCGAATTATCACCGAAACCGGAAAAGGCGTTCCCGCTATTAAAGCGGCCACGGCCATCCTCGGCAGAAGTACCTTTCCCATGAAAGACTCCTGGCTAAACCTCACAAAAGCCGAAATCAAAAAAATTGCGTCCATCTTATTAGAAATCGGGATTAATCAATGATCTTATACCAATGTTCATATCGTTAGCGAAAAGGTACCCTGATTTAATCCGTGGTCATTGACCGGTTGCTATATGCCATTTTGTAGTGATCGAAGCCCCGCATTTCATCAAAAGTATTAAACATAAACATAGTCTCAAATCACATTTTCGAGTGATTTCAGTCATCCTGTTTTTTCCCAAAAAGTGACATATTTAAACCAAAAAGATACGGACATGCGTGAAAACAAATCGATAACACAACTAAGTATGCATCAGGATCATACGGTATGGGAGTCGGAGATCAGGATGTGGCAGGAAGATCTGAAGTTTTGGAAGAAGGAGTTGAACCAGCTCAAAGAGGACCTAATCGTCATTGCGAGTGCGGCTGAGAAACACCTCGAAGCCACAGACCATCATGAAAAATCGATTGCGGAACATCATTCGTTTTTGCAAAAACATGAGACAGATTTGAGTATCTTACTGGAAAATACCGGACTGGACAGGGAGCTTGCAGCAAGGCATCTGAATGAACAACAAAAGCATAACCTGCAAAAAGATGCACATGAGCGGATTAAGAAGTACCATCATACTATCGTTGCTCTGTGCAAAGCCCTGAGAAAGGCCATAGAACATGCGCTTTAGCTTCACCCCAAAACATTTCCAGTCTTAACAATTACTTAATACAGCATTTTGTTAAATTTCAGTACATTAGCGACGTTTATTACAAGCGAATTATGTTGAAAATTCCGTGCTACGCTCTGGCACAAGCATTTTGTGGGTATTGCACAACGTTTTCGACAAAATTCTTGGTGTCTTGGTGCCTCTCATATAACTAAAGTTCTGTTATTTTCTGCGGATGGGAGCAACGCTGTTGGGAAACTACTATATAAGTAATTCGTAAATTATTGACTATCAAATATCTATGAATTAGTTATTTTTGTTAGATGTTTGGTCAATTGTCTGACCTTGGGAAACTTTGTGGTTAACCCTTGTTCACCACGGCGGCACTAAGGCACAAAGAGACACAGGTGTTTTTGCCTGTCAATAAAAATAGAGGCACATGTTGAAGTTGTGCAATACCCACGAGAGGATTGTGCCAGGGGATAACAAGAAACTTAGTGACTCTTTGTGCCTCCGTGCCTTCGTGGTTAAAAAAGCGCACCACAGAGGCACCAAGACACGAAGAGTTTGTGCGGGAACCATTGCGAAAAAGCTGCAAGACGCTTAGGCAAGATGTTTTTGGGTACATCATTTATCGATATTGGCAGCCATAGCATGGCTTTGAGCCATACTATCACTCCAACGAAATTTGTTATATGAAATCGTGGACTCATTTTTTTTCACTCCTGATTATTTTTTCTTCAGTCGAATGCACCACCGGTTCCCATGAAAAAATGCATGGCAAACCATTGTTCGAGCTTCGTTCTCCGGAAACGACAGGCATACATTTTTCCAATAAACTATATGAAACAACCGACCTCAACATTATTACCTATGAATACATGTACAACGGTGCCGGGGTAGCGGTTGGTGATATCAATCAGGATGGTTTGCCGGATATTTATTTCTCAGGCAACATGGTGCCTGGTAAGTTATATTTAAACAAGGGAAATTTTAGTTTTGAAGATATTACTGACCAGGCGGGCATCCACACTTCGGGCCAATGGGGAACAGGCGTTTCTATGATAGACATCAACAACGACGGCCTGCTGGATTTATACCTGTGTTTCTCAGGGCCATATGAGGCAGCCAGGAGAAAAAACAGGTTATACATTAACAACGGCGATCTGACTTTTACCGAGCAGGCAAATTTTTATGGCCTGGATGATGATGCGCATACAACCCACGTAGCGTTTCTCGATTATGACATGGACGGTGACCTGGATGTCTATCTGCTCAATAACACAACCGATGACTTGGGCCCCAACATTATCCGCCCCAAAAGAGTCAACGGTGAAATGGTCAACACCGACCGGCTCTACAGAAACGACCATGGAAAATTCACCGATGTTTCCGCCGAAGCCGGAATCCTTAAGGAAGGTTACGGACTGGGGGTGGCCGTAGGGGATATTAATCAGGATAACTGGCCGGACATTTACGTTTCCAATGACTACCTTTCAAACGACCTGCTCTATATCAACAACGGTGACGGGACATTCACCGATCAGGCCGAGGCATATTTCAAACATACCAGTTATTCTTCTATGGGCTGTGACATGGCAGATTTTAACAATGACGGCCTGCTCGACATTGTGGCTTTGGATATGCTAACCCCCGATCACACACGCCGTAAGCTAATGATTGGTTCATACAACTATAACAGGTTTCGCTCCGAGATGTTAAATGGATACTTTCCGCAATATATGCGGAATACCCTTCAGCTTAACCGGGGTAAAATGCCCGGTGGTTTGACAGTTTTCAGTGAAATAGGCCTGCTGGCAGGTATGCACAGCACGGACTGGAGCTGGAGCCCTTTGCTTATGGATGTGGATAATGATGGCCTGAAAGATCTGATCATTACCAACGGCTACCCAAGGGATATCACAAACATGGATTTTGCCTCCTATAAGGCAGATAAAATGATGAAAGCCGGGGATAATGAGCATGTGTTGATGCAACTGATCAAGGAGGTAAACACTATTAAAGGCGCCTACCTGCCCAACTTTATTTTTCAGAATCAGGGAGATCTTACCTTCAAGGACCGGTCAACCGCCTGGGGATTTACACAGCCTTCGTTCTCACATGGTGCGGCAGTGGCTGATTTGGATAATGACGGGGATTTGGATTATATCACCAACAATTCTTATGACAAGGTATTTATTTATGAAAACCATTCACAGCAGCATCCGGAAAATCACTACCTGAGAATAGATTTGAAAGGAACACCTGAAAACCTGGGGGCAATCGGCACGAAAGTATGGTTATTCTGTGATTCGACGCGACAATATTACGAACACTATCCCTCCCGAGGATATCGGTCAAGTGTCGAGCCTGTCGTCCATTTTGGTCTGGGCAGCAAAGAGCCAATAGATTCGATAGTAATTCAATGGCCTGACAGCCGTTTGCAAACCATTCATAACCCTGCCCGGGATCAGTTGCTTACGGTCTATCAGGAATCCGGCAAAGCGTCGCCCCTCTCCAACCTTCGATATACTCAGATTTTTCAACCGGGAAAAGGGGTTACCTATGTCCATAAAGAAGCCCATCATGCTGACTTTAATGAGATGCCCCTGCTACCCCATAAACATTCCCAGGAGGGTCCTGGCATGAGCGCAGGAGATGTAAACGGGGACGGATTAGATGACTTTTATATTGGAGGAGCTTCCGGGCAAAAAGGTCGGGTTTTTATTCAAATGCCTGATGGAAATTTTAAGTCCGAAAATATTGCCGGCGTTACCGAATCGCAGGAAAATACCGGATGCCTGCTATTTGATGCCGATATGGATGGTGACCTGGATCTGTATATATGCCATGGTGGAAGCGAATTTACGTCGGGTGCTGAAAGTTACCGGGACAAACTTTTCCGGAACAATGGGAAGGGCGATTTTATTTATGATCCCGGCGCGCTACCGGTAATTAATGTCAGCACTTCGTGTGTTACGGCGGAAGATTATGATAAAGATGGAGATCCCGATCTGTTTGTAGGAGGTCGCATTGTACCCGGCCGGTATCCGGAGGCACCTCAGAGTTTTTTGCTGGAAAACCAGGCCGGAAACTTTGTGGACGTTACCACCCAAAAAGCCCCTGGACTTGTCAGATATGGTATGATTACAGCAGCCACATGGACAGACGTAGATCAGGATGGTTGGACTGATCTTTTTGTAGCGGGTGAATGGCTGCCATTATCCTTATTTAAGAATGAAAAAGGCAGGTTGGTCAACAAAACCCGGGAGACCGGCTTATCGCAAACCATTGGATGGTGGAATGACCTGGCTGTCGGTGATCTTGACAAAGATGGAGACCCCGACCTCATTGCCGGAAACCTGGGTTTGAATACCCACTACAAAACAAGCGCTGATAAACCTGTATCCCTTTTTGTCTCTGACTATGACAAAAATGAAAAACCGGATCCTATTATGGTTCATTACCTTCAGGACAGGCAGGTGCCTGTACATTTCAGAGATGATATGCTTACCTGGATATTTCCTTTAAGAAAAAGATTTCCGGATTATGAAAGTTATGCTAATGCAAATTGGGAGGATTTTTTTCCTGATTTGCCGGTCAATCCCATAGATGTTCACCTGTTTACCAGCAGTTGGATTGAAAACCTGGGCGGTGGTAAGTTCAGGGTGCATCCATTGCCATTGGCTGCACAAATGGCCCCGGTATATGCTATATTGGCCGGTGATTTCAACTTTGATCAACGCCCCGATATATTGTTAACCGGTAATTCGTCAGCCTCCAATCCTTTTGACGGCCAATACGATGCTTTTAACGGGCTTTTACTTTTGGGAGACGGGCTGGGGAATTTTGACCCGGTATCGTTGCAGCAATCCGGTTTTTTTGTACCTGGTGAGGGCCGGGCTTTGGTCAGGCTTATGGGGGTCGATGGAAAACCTTTGATAATGGCAGCACAGAGCAACGGGCCGTTGAAATGTTTCCGGTATTAATAACCACTTTACTATACGCCATAGTATGACCGGCACTGTCAACCGGATGGCGCAAGCATCCCGTGGCTGTTGCACAACGTTTCCGACAAAATTCTTGGTGTCTCTTTGTGCCTTGGTGCCTTTGTGGTTAACCATTTTTCACCACGGAGGCACCAAGGCACAAAGAGACACAGAGGGCACCTACGTTGTAAGCGAGATACTTAATCGCGAGGATCGCCGAAGAGTGTAAGGCTGTCTGCCGGCAGGGGAATTCTGGAAAAATACCTTATTTCGTAACGTTCCTGTTTGCCACCAGGGAATACAGGTTTTCTTGATTTTTTCAGGGTCATTTGATGCTCGTCGATGTGCAGAATATTGAACCTGACATTTTCACCCCCTTGGGTAGCGCTGACAACGAGTGTGTCTTTTGAAGGCAGCTCAAAAAAGTATTGCCGGAAATGGCCCGTTTTTAATTCCTTCATCATGCCATCTTTTTCATACACGTAGGTAGCCCAATTGCGGTCCGATGCCCTTCGGGTGAAGTCAAAACCGTTGTAATAAGTATAAGTAGAGTCTATTTTCCAGGCTCCGACAATCAGGTTATGAGGCTTTTTGCTTTCACAAGCCAATAAGCCAAATGCCGTCAAACAAAGCAGCATTAAAGTTCTCATCATTATGTTTCCTTTAATAACGAAGTGCTGTTCAATAAGTATTGTGTTTCGACTTGCCACCCAATTTTATTTGCTTTTAGCGATGAGAACACCCCCTGCCCCTCAAGGGAGAAGTTCCCTCGCATCGGAGCATAACGCCCCCTTTGAGGGGCATTCAAAACTTACTCCTTCTCTGAGAGAGGCAGGGGGTATCATGAACGTTGAGCCAAACAAAATTCTTCATTTCATAACCAAATCAAACTTATTGGACAGCTCCGAAGCATTAAATCTACAGTCTTCTGTTGCAGGCGTACATAGCGCATACGCCATCAATAACCTGGATTTTGTTCAAGGACACCATTGCTGACGTCAATTTCCCTCTGAGGAATGGCGAAATAATAGTGTTTGTTTCTGTCAAAGCTTCTCGGCGGGTCAAATTGTCCCCTGTCTTCCCCATAAATCGAAACAATATCCACAATGCCTGCCTTATCCCATCGCATCAGGTCAAAGTGGCGTTGATTTTCCCCGGCGAGTTCCACCCTTCTTTCATGAATGACATCATCCATTGTAGCATTAGTCACAGGCGCCAGGCCAGCCCTGGTTCGGACTGCGTTGAGTTCAGTATCACCATTTTGCCCGGATCTTATTTTTGCCTCGGCTACCAGCAGATAGACATCGGCGGCACGCAAAATGGGAACGTTTTGTCCTTCGTCAAGACCACCTGCCGAACGCCATGAGGCAAATTTCTGAAAATGATAGCCTGTTTGCGAAAGTTCTGTAGTGTATTCGGTAAGGCCGCGGTCACCACCCAGATCGACCATTTCTCCGGGTAGAAACAACGTGGCATCTCTACGCGGGTCATCCTGCTCAAATTCGTCGACGAGGTTTTGGGTAGGTGCGTGGAAATCCCACCCACCCCAGGGCCTGGGCGTGGTATAAATCCGGTGTGCTGTGCCTGCCCAGGCATCCAGCCCTTGCACGGCAAATAGCATTTCAGGGTTATTTTCTGTTTCGATCCTGAAGTTATCTGCATAGTTTTCCGCTAATGGGTACGGACCGTTAATAACGTTATCACCTGCTGTGATGGCGTCATTTAACCTATCCATATACATGTAGAGTTTGCATAACAGGCCCCAGGCCGTACCATTGTGAACCCTGCCAAGATCGGCAGCGGAATGACTTTGCGGCAATAGTTGTGTGGCCATTTGCAGATCGGACTCAATCTGACGTTGCATCTCCTCAATGGTAGCTTTGGGCTTGTTATATTCTCCTGCTAAAACGTCTTCTTCCAGGATGATGGCAGTACTTCCATAGATAACATGCAGCCGCCAGTAGGAAAAACCTCGCAGAAAATAGGCCTCACCCAAGGACCTGTCTTTCAGTGAAGCGTCCATTTCGACCTCAGGCGCATTGATCAGCACCGCGTTGGCACGGGAGATAACCTCATATTTCTCGCGCCATCCGGCAGCAAGCTGGGCGTTGGATGGATCGAACGTGAGTTCTTCTATCGCCTGGTCTTCCCCATGGTCGCCTGCACGCCATTGGTCGTCTTCGACGATAGAAAAGGTGTGTTCTGCATGGCCGTAGAAGTCGTGGTCTCTGAGAGGCTCGTAGATGGCATTGGTGGCAGCCACTACATCTTCTCCCGATTGCCAGAAGGTAGCCGAGGTGAACTGGCCGAAGGGAGGGGACTCCAGTAAATCATCTTTGCATGAAATAATCGAAAATGTTACCAGGCAAATGGTAGATGCGGTTAAAATTAGTTTCTTCATTTTTATGGTCATTATTATTTCGAAGTCTTGTGTTGGTGTAAATGATGCTTAAAAATCAATGGTCGTTCCCAATGTCCAGGTACGTGCCTGAGGGTATTGTGCATAATCGACGTTTAACTGCAGGTTATTATCCACGTAACCTAATTCGGGGTCCATGCCGGAGTAGTCGGTGATGGTGAATACATTCTGTCCGGTTACATAGAATCTGGCTCTTGAAATCCCAATGCGACTTGTTAGCTCAGATGGGATGGTATAACCTAACGTCACATTTTTCAATCTGAAAAACCCGCCGTTTTCAATAAACAGGGTAGAGCTGCGGTGGTTCAGGTTATCGCGCCGCGTGGTCATCCTGGGTATGGTGTTACTGGTACCTTCACCTGTCCACCGCCCGGTTGTTTCGGCATACATGTTGAAAGGATAGGTAGGGTCGATGCCCTGCATACGATCGGCGTTAAAAATTTCATGGCCGGCAGATCCAAGAAAAAACAGATTGAGATCAAAACCTTTGTAGTTGACTCCTGCATTGAGGCCATACACTAATTCCGGATTGGGATCGCCAATGATGGTACGGTCATTTTCATCAATCAAGCCGTCGCCATTCAGATCTACAAAACGTACGTCACCTGGTTGTATCAATCCTGCTTCATTTCGGGGATCATTCGCGATAGATGGGTCGGCGCTTATCTCATTGGTGTTTTGGTAAATGCCATCGGCTACCCATCCGTAAAATGGCGAAAGTGGTTCATTGGGAAAAACCCGCGCAATTTCCTCATTAGGGCGGCCATATCGCCTGGTTTCCAGGAAAGGGGCATTAAGTCGGGTTACCTCATTCCTGATAATCGAAGCATTGCCACTGATTCGATAGCTAAGATCCCCCTTGTTACCCCGGTAACTAAGCTCCATCTCCAGGCCCTGGTTCCGCATCTCGCCAAAATTCCTGTCCGGTACCGAAGCCTGACCCTGTGAACCGATAACGGGCACAGGCAGCAACATGTCTTTGGTGTCCTTGATAAAATAGTTAATATCAGCCAGTACCTGGTTTTGCAGGAATCCTATCTCTACGCCGAAGTTGGTCATTTGCACGGTTTCCCAGGTGATGTTAGGGTTAGGGATACGGGATTGCGCGGCGCCAACTGTCTGTTCCCCGCCGAAAGAATATCTTTCTCCGGTAGCAATCAAAGCCAGAAACTGGTTGCGGTCGACATTCTGGTTACCCAGTTCGCCCCAGCCGCCGACCAGCTTCAGGTCGCTGATTAACCCTACGTTCCAGAACGACTCTTCGGAAATCCTCCAGCCGGCGGAAAATGAGGGAAAGTAACCCCACTTGTTACCATCATCGAAACGTGATGAGCCATCGGCCCGGAAAGTAAGGGTAAGCAGGTAGCGATTGTCATATTCGTAATTGGCTCTTGCAAACCAGGATTCCAGCCCGTCGTAAGTACGGTTTCCTTCGGCATTATCGATGGTATTCCCGGCATCCAGGTATCTTTGCAAAGCAGCCTCATCGGGAAAGTCCCGGCGCCTGGCTAAAAAAGACGCTTCATCAAAAGTTTGTGCGGCATAACCGCCAACAATTCCTGCCGTATGCTTTTCAGCAAAGGTCTTTTGATAAGAAAGAAAATATTCGGCAAGTAATGAATAAGTCTCCCTGTAAGAACGGATTAGGGAATTGCGGTCCCTTGCCCTTATCTGGTCATTAATGATGATTTCGAAGTTATCACGGTCGAAGATCTCACCGTCTATTCCAAAATTTGCACGAAGTTTTAAGTCTTTGATTATTTCCAGCTCCGCATACAAAGTCCCCAGAATCCGGTGTCTTGTTTCCTGATCATCTTCTGTATCTACGGTAAAAATCGGGTTGTTAATATCTCCAAACTCACCGCTCACCTGTGAAGAACCGTAATTACCATCGGCATCAATAACCGGGAGGCTGGGTTGAAAACGGATGGCACTCCACAGCACACCGGTTTGCGCAGAGTTGGTATTCAAAAAGTTTCCCTTTCTGCTGGTAAGTTGTAAACTCTGGCCAATATTGAGACGTTTGTTTATTTTGTGATCTGAATTTAGCCTGAGGCTGAAGCGTTCGAAAAATGAGTTTTTCATCATTCCTTCTTCATTAAAATAGCCCAGCGACATATTAAATGAGGAACTTTCTCCGCCACCTCGCAGGTTGAGATCAATATTTTGGGTGATTCCCTGATCGAGCAATTCGTCCTGCCAGTCGGTTCTTTGCACCTGATACTGGGGGTCTTCCCAAATGGGGTCGATAGGAAGACCATCGTTTACATATCTCTCACGTTTTAGCTGTGCCAGGGTTGGGGCATCCAACACATCCACGGTTTTGATGGCGTTGGAAACGCCGGTATAGGCATTTAAACTCAGTTTAAGATTTTCATTGGTCTTACCCCTTTTGGTCGTGACAATAATCACACCGTTGGCCGCTCTTGTCCCATAGATAGCAGATGCCGAGGCATCTTTCAGTACCTCCATAGACTCGATGTCATTGGGGTTAACATCGTCGAGACTGCTACCGGGAAAACCGTCTATGATGATGAGGGGCTCTGCATTATTAATAGTTCCGGTACCCCTGATCCGGATTGAACCCGTATTCCCCGGAGCACCTCCGTTTCTTATAACCTGCACCCCGGCAGCCCGCCCCTGCAGGGCTTGCGAAGAGGATGCAACCGGAAGGTTTTCAAAGTCCTGGCCCTTGACCTGTGAAATGGCCCCGGTGACGTCACGCTTTTGTTGGGTGCCGTAACCTACCACTACCAGTTCCTCCAACTGGCTTATATCTTCTATTAAACTAATGTTGATTTCCGATTGATTACCAACAACCATTCTTTCAGTTGTATAGCCAACAAAGGAAAATATAAGCGTACTTTCGGTGTCAGGCACGGCCAGACTGTAATTTCCATCGGCATCACTGGTGGTTCCCCGGGAAGTGCCTTCTATCAGGATACTTACACCGGGCAAAGGCCCACCATTTGAATCAGTAACTGTACCGGAAACTGTGCGTTCCTGTGCGTAGGCAAAAGGAGTGATGAAGTAGAAAATCAATACCAATGCCTGCATTCGGTTAGTAAATAGGTTTTTCATAAAAATTCAAAAGTTATTAACAGGATGTTTTTGTTTTATTGAGAATTATGTATACCAATCGGTAATTTGAAGTACAAAAATATGAATTCGGGTGATTATCCAGCTATAAAGAAAGTACAATTTTCCCGACTTTCCGCCGCTTTAATGTCAACTTTGTGTTAAGTTAGTCCTGATCTCAGGTTAATAAAGTTTCGCGTACCCAACACGACTTTATGCCTGTCAACCACCCTGCCTGTAGTCTTTTGGGGACTGGTTCATCACCTTTTTAAATAAACGTGAGAAGTAAAACTGGTCTTCAATACCTACTGCCCTTGCAATTTCAGAAATGCGCATGGTAGTCAGGTTGAGCAATTTACACGAATGTTGCACTTTAAGGTGCAGGAAGTAATTGATGGGGGAGTATCTGGTACGTTGCTTAAACTTTTTAGAAAAATGGGAGGCTGAAAGGTTAAAATGCCTGGCCATATCTTCCAGCTTCAGGTTTTGGTCAATGTTAGCTTTCAGATATTTGATGACATTTTTTATCAAATCATTATCGGAATAGGTATTGAGCGTCCGGAATTGATGGATATAGCGGAAAGAAGCCATCAGGTGACAAAAACATAAATTGGCATATTCCAAATCCTCACGATTATGGCCAGCGGACAAAGTGGCGATAATTTCGTTGAATAGTTGTATTCGGTCTTCAATTCTTGAATTTTGAGTTGGCGGGATATGGTGGACCATGTCAGGCTTGTTGTACAACTTGGAATTTTTGCCTTTATAATGTGCCCAATAGATGGTCCATGGTTCATTCTCATCGGCAGCATATTGATGTGGCATCAGGGGAGGGATGATAAAATAAGCGTTAGCCCCTATGTTGTGTTTCAGCCCACCCACTTTTATCCAGCCTTTTCCTTCAATATTGTAAATGAGAATGTGTTGATCTACGCCCTTTTTTCTGATTCTGTGGTGATACCTGGCATCCGGATAATACCCTATGTCTGTGATATATAAGGAGTTGATCAGGTTATTTGATTTTATTTCCTGTATGGTATTACGAGGCAAAACAACATGAACCTGACCTTCAAAACCTTCCTTTTTTTTTAACATAGAGCTAAGATAGTGCCTGTAAAAATACAAGTTTTTTAGTTTGCATCAATACAAAGCAGCACAATTAAAGGTAATGAAGCCGGCTTTGAATTTGTTGGGCCAATGACTTATGTAAAACAGCACCTGTATGATAACGGTCTGTGTGAAGTACTTCTTCAAATTTTTGTATGGCCATTTCAAAATTTCCCAATCCTAATTCTCCCAACGCTATCAGGTAATGACAGTGCATCCTGTTTTTCAGATGGAGATCCTCTTCCCATATTAATAAATCCGGAAGGGAAACAGCGAAGTAGTCGATTTTGAATTCGTCGTACATGTGTTCTTTTCCGTATTGGATCAGCTTATGGAATATGGCTTCTGCTTCCCGCTTCTTTTTAATTTTCAGCAGGGCCAGTCCCTGATACAGGATTTTATCGTTCTCCTGCACGCCATGCAATTTACCTTCGCCCTCACCTCCTTCCCACGGATGAAATTGGCGCTGCATCAACAGCTTCAGCGCCTTTTCAGGTTTACCGACCTCATAGGTTGGGATGATAACCTTTTCCTTCCAGGCTTTTACCGGTTTATGATCCGTTTTAGTGGGTGTGTTTTCCATTTTAATTTTCGCAGGCATTTACCAATTCACTGTTAATTTTATTTTGGGTAAGCTCCTTTTCTATTTCCTCCAGGCTTCTGTTTTTGGTTTCCGGAAGTTTTTTATGCATGAATAAAAAGCCACCCAAACAAATAATGCTATAAATCCAAAAGCTTCCGTGCGTTCCTAACAAATCATTTAGCAGCGGGAATGTAAATGTCAGAATAAAGGAGGCCACCCATAAGGATAATGTCGCCAGCGACATGGCTACACCTCTCACACGATTTGGGAAAATCTCTGACAAAACCACCCAGGTAACAGGTGCGAGGGACATGGCATAAATAGCGATGGCTATTACCACGATCAGCAGGACCGGCCAACCGCTGAAGGCGAAATAATACAGGGAACCAAGAATCAGGTAAATCAGTGCAAGTCCTATGGAACCGAACAACATCAGGGTTCTTCGGCCCACCCGGTCTACCAAACGCATGGCTACAAGGGTGAAGATTAGATTGATCCCACCTGTGATAATGATATTCAGGTACATGTCATTGATATTGTAATCAGCGGCCTGAAAAACCTCCTGGGCGTAATTGAAAATTACATTGATACCACACCATTGCTGAAAGACCGCCAGCACAACGCCTATAAGAACAATCGGTGCAATTTCTGGCGAAAATAGTGCTTTGTAGCTTACTTTATCATCAAAATTGTTGCTCAAAGACGCCTTTATATGGTTGATTTCGTTGTCGGCGTAAATTTTTCCTCCTACTTTTGACAGGGTTTTAACGGCACCGCGATGATCACCCAGCTTTACCAGAAACCGTGGACTTTCGGGCACCATAAACATCATGATAAAAAACAAAACCGCGGGAACCAGCTCTGCCCAAAACATCCACCGCCACCCGGATTGCCCGTTCCAGGACCCGGTTATATCCGCAGGAGTAGCATTCCCGGGGACAGGTTCGGCTATCAGGATGTTTACTATCTGGGCGGCCAGAATGCCTATCACAATGGTCAATTGATTAATGGAAACGAAACGTCCCCGAAATTCAGAAGGGGAAATTTCGGCAATATACATGGGTGACAGGGTGGATGCAAGCCCTATGCCTGCACCACCAATCATTCTGTATATGATAAACCATATAAAATCATTCGTATCACCTGTGCCAAAAGCAGAAATCACGAATAAACCTGCCGCGACGATAAGCAGATTTTTACGGCCGTATTTATCGGATAAGGCGCCTGCCACCAGCGCTCCGAAGATGCACCCTATAAGTGCACTGCTCATGGCCCATCCCTGCAAGGAAGGCTGGCCGGCTATATCAAAATATACTTCATAAAACGGTTTGGCGCCTCCTATAACCACCCAGTCATATCCAAAAAGGAGGCCCCCCAAGGCTGATACCATGGCCAGTGAAAATACATAAGATAAGTTGTATTTGTTTTCCTTCATTTTATTCGTTTATTCCATCCGTGTTTTCAGTCCGTGTTTTTTACAACGGGCCCAGGTAAAGAAGCCTGGCCGGCCAGAAGTTTCAAAACCTGATTCGACCTCTGAATAAATCCCGGTTAACCAGGCTTAAAAAGTCAATAAACAATTCTAAACATAGCAGGTTGAGGTCTTTTAAGCCATAGACAAATTGATGAAAATATGGATATTACCATGTCGATCACCTTTCGGACCCTTTCATCTCAGCATACTTTTTAACTCGTCGGCTGACACCCTCGCTTCCGGATTAAAATCTTCACTTTCCATATGCTGCGATAAACTGTAAAAAGCTGGCTGGATTCAGGTCTCCGGTCCATTCGGCTGGTAAGGTCGACGCCGGTGACAATCACCTTGCCGTTACCGAATTTTGACTCAAAAATCAACACCAGGCTATATATACTGCCTGTCAAAAGTGTTTTTGCCGGTTGATGTTGTTGACCCCAGGGGTCGTTTTTAGGGTGATGACGCGCGATCATCCGGACTTTTACGTGTCATATCACTTCAAGAGCTTTCCCCCTGATAATTGAAAAATATCACTTGCTTTTCACGCCCTGTGAGCTGTAATGTCCGTGTTGATTGGGAAAGGTACGATGAGCCGAAGTAAAACTCATGTACGCGTTCGGTGCCGTCGGTGTAGGTGATTTTTGCTTTCATGGCTCCATCCGGTACCTCCATAAAAGTGTTGTTTTCATTCATTTCCCCGAAAATGTAGGCTTTCATGGTTCCTGAATTTCTTGTAAACACCTGTATCAGTCCCGGACCGGTTTTTATCGTAGCTGCCCCTTTGACATCACCATTGATCATCAGGCCACTTTCCTGCGGGGTGATCGGCTGAAAGTTACCACGTCCGTCGCCACGCAGGAAGGCACCCCGGGAAGCACCATATCTCCCCGTTATCACCTCTGTAGCAAAGCTATTTCCGGAGAGCAGAACATCTAAAAACCCGTCTTTATCAAAATCCTGCACCAAAATGCCATATACCGGTGCCCGTTGTGCCAGCACCGGTAAAGTATGGAGCTTGAAGCGGCCGTTGCCTTCATTTTCAAGATAGCTGGAGGCAAAATGAAATGCTTTAGCAATGTATGCCCTGCTTTTTTCTTCAGGAGACAATATATCGGAAATGGTTGCCCTGGCATAACTGGCATAATCGGGAAACTTTTTCTTCATGGACGGTATCTGACTGATAAGATCATCGCGTGTATGTACCGGGTACTCTGTGTGATCGATATAATAAGTCATAATTGGATCGACAGCCCCATTTCTGTCATAATCACTGCCATATACCGTAACCGGCTCTTGCGGAGAAACTTTATACCTGGAATTTAATCCTAAATTTCCCAGGATATAGTCCGTGTCGCCGTCATTGTCAAAATCACCACCGGCCATGCTGTTCCACCACCCTGCGGTATAGGTAAGTCCTGTTTTTCCTGAAACATTTTCAAATTTGCCTCCTGTGTTTTTAAAAAACTGTATAGGCATAAACTCACCCACCACAATAAGGTCTGCATCGAGGTCATTGTCATAATCTGTCCACAGGGCATCTGTTACCATACCGACACGCCTTAAAGAGGGAGCAAGTATATGGGTCAGGTCTTTAAACTTTCCTCCCTCATTGACAAGCAGGTAGCTGTCGGGAGGCAATGGATAGGCCAGCGGACTCAGCCTTCCCCCTACAAACAGATCGAGGTCTCCATCCTGATCGAAATCGGCAGCTTTTACGCATGATCCGCTGACGCGGAGGTCCGGTAGCGCTTCCGGGTCCAGGGTGAAGTTACCATGTCCGTCGTTGTTGTATAGCCGGTCGCGGTAATAGTCCGATCCGGGAAAAAACTCATTACTTCCACTGACCACGTACAGGTCGAGATCGCCGTCATTGTCATAATCGAACAACAACACGCCGGTATCTTCTTCATATTTTTCCTTTTCATTACCAGGCAGGGCGACCTTTTTAAACCTGCCGTTGGCTGCCTGGTAAAAAAGATGACCGGCCTGGTTATAGCTACCTCCCACAAAAAAATCATCGAGGCCGTCACCATTGACATCTCCTACGGCAATACCCGGCCCTTGTTTCGAATGTTTGTGAGGCAGCAGAAATTGCCTGCTAAAGTCATTGTATTCGGGATCCCGGTGCTCATGTGCGAGTTGATATTTTTCGGTGACCTCCTGAAACAATTGGGTGACCGGTTTGCCGGGTTGGCCATAAGGGGTTTCAGTGGCCTGGTTTTTATGGATTGTCAGCACCTGATTGACAGGCGGGGCATAATGGACTGTCGTTTTTCCATCGGGCCATTTCACGTAAACACTGTCAGTCCGGTCGGCCTCTCCAAGGCCAAAATGTATGGTGTAATCGACTGAAGACTGGTAGCCACGGGTTACAGCCTGCTGTGCTGACTGCCGGCCTCCCTGGTAGAAAAGGTAAATCTTAGCACCGATGGCAAAGGGATTCAAACTGTCACCTGCCAGATGAACTTTTAAAAAGTTATTCCGGCCTAGTGTATTGGAAAGGTTTTCATAAACAAAAGCCTGAGCATTAATGTTGTTCACCACAATGTCCTGGTCGCCGTCATTGTCCAGGTCGGCAAAGGCGGTGCCGTTGGAGAGTGACGGTTGATCTACCCCCCATTTTTCAACAGCGTTTTGAAAGGAAACCCCTTTCCGGTTTTGAAAAATAAAATTAGGTAAACGGATGGAGGGCATGGCCTTGGCCTTTTGTCTGAGGATATCGTCCAGGCTATCGGGCGGAATGGTGCTGCCCAGTGATACGGTGTAGTTGATAAAGTCAAGATCGGTGATATCTCTGAGGTAACCATTGGTCACAAAAAGATCCTTCCAGCCATCGTTGTCAAAATCAGCAAACAAAGGCGCCCAGCTCCAGTCCGTGGCGTGAACGCCCATCAACTGACCCACTTCCGAAAATGAAAAGTGCTTATTGCCGGGAGCGCCCGGATTGACCTGCAATGTATTGCGCATGTACTGGGGCATATAACCCGCTGCCAATGTGTACCCGAATAGGTTGTAATTCATAGGCCCCGACATTTTCTTCAGGTGAAAGTTGTCCAGCGGTAACATATCCAGGGTAATCAGGTCTATCAGGCCATCATTGTTGATATCTGCCATGTCATTGCCCATACTAAAATGACTCACATAATCGAAATATACACGGGCCATTTCTGAAAAAGTACCATCCTGGTTATTGATGTACAGATAATCATTGGCGATGAAATCATTGGTCACAAAAATATCATCCCAACCGTCGTCATTGACATCACCAATCCCAATGCCCAGGCCAAATCCGTCATACAGGATCCCTGCCTGCCTGGTTACCTCCGTGAATACGGGATGGCCCTGAGACAGATCCATCCGGTTTTCATAGAGCCTGTCGTTGGCAGGGCCGCTTCCATCTTTGACCAATGGCCGTACTTTATTCGGGTTTTTGATGACATTGGTATGGTTGAGCAGGTACATGTCCAGGTCACCGTCCTTGTCGTAATCCAGAAATGCAGCCTGTGTAGCGTAGCTGGTATCGGCGATACCATAGGCCGTAGCTTTTTCCATGAATGTGAGGTCGCCATTGTTGACGTATAACAAGTTGGTTCTCCTGCCGGCCGGGTAGTTGCCTGAGCGGCAAACATAGATGTCGAGAAGACCGTCATGGTTGATGTCAACCATCGTCACCCCGGTCGCCCATCCGGCATGCCGGATACCACTTTTTTCCGTGATGTCCTCAAATTGCAAATTCCCCTTGTTCAGATAGAGTTTATCGTCTGCCATATTTCCGGTGAAATAGATATCGGCAAGTCCGTCATTATTAATGTCACCCAGCGCAACACCTCCGCCATTGTAGACATAGATGTAATCCAGCATATTAAAAGTATCGTTTTCAACGATGGTATTGTTAAAATCCACTCCGGTAATATCCGGAGACAAGAGCCGGAATAACCTGGACGGTGTGTCTGTTTCATCCTGTACCTGCCCTCCACAGGCATAAAGGAAAAAAAGCAATACCGGGAAAGTCGCCCGAAGAAAGCCTTTGAAATCCGGATTTTTGTTAGACATGGGACAGATGGAGTAAGTTTTAAAAATGTCGAAGATACAGTATAAATTAAAGACCTGTGATTGGCAGGTCTTTAATTTTTTACAAATTTAATGAAGTCTTTATAACAAAGTTCCTATGATTGATGGGATCGAACCTCAAATTCAGATAACCTCTCCCCTCATAGCGCGAGCGTCCGTCGCTGTTGCACAACGCAGGCATGCACCTATATTCTCATCTCCTCCGCGAAAACCTCTGTATCCCTTTGTGTCTTGGTGCCTTTGTGGTTAACCATTTTTTACCACGGAGGCACCAAGACACAAAGGGACACAAAGAATTTTGTCCAAAACGTTTTGCAACAGCCATGGGCGCTTGCGTCAGGTTTGGAATCAAGTTATCGTGGTACAAATACTTTTACCGGTAAGGTTCATTTTGCGTCACGTTCGGGTTACCCAGGATTTCATTCAATGGAATGGGCAGTACATAATCTTTTGGCGAAAGCTGCCTGTCGACGTTGTATGTGGAGATAAAATTGTTGATGAAATCTCCCAGGTAATCCTGAGCGCCACCGAAAGTACTCTTCCGTTTAAGCTCGGGATAGGTCTCCTGCTCAAAAGCAAATTCCCAGACCCTTTCCTGTACGATAGCATCCCGCAGTTCTGACTGGCTCAACCCGGAAAGCGGATCGAGCCCTGCTCTTTCCCTTACCATGTTAATGCCCAGATAAGGGTCTCCGGAGCCACTTTCATTGGCCGCTTCAGAATGGCCCAGCAATACGTCCGCAAGTCTCAGGTATACCACATTTCTCTCTGTATTGTTAAAGTTATCAACCGGTTCTACCCACTTGGAAACCCATGCAGAACTAAAGACGAGGTTACCGGTGTCGTTGGGATCTACGTCGGCGCGCACCATACCTCCAAACCTGCTTAGGTCATAGGAAGCATCAGGGCTCCAACGCACTTTAGGCATTTCTCCTGCCGAATTCTTTCCCAGACGCGTGGTGGTATACTCGTTGATAAAGGTGGCTGGGATGCGTTGGTCGTTTTCATCATAACTTTTTCTGAATTCCCGGGTGCCGTTCAGCCAATGCCAGCCCACACCGCCTTCCTCATTCGGTAAATCGCCGGGCACGAAATGGGCGTGATGGTTGGTGAATTCTTCAGCATTGGCACTGGCAGAAACCTGCGCTTCGAATATCCGCTCACCGGAGTTTTCACTTTCAACAGCATAATTATCACCGAAATTATCGAAAAGCGCTATATTACTATTGTTCATAATGTCCTCCGCAACAGTACGGGCCTCAATCCATTTTTCATCCTGCAGGTAGGCCTTGACCAAAAGCGCCTTGGCAGCCCAACTGGTGGCCCTTCCAATATTCGCGTCGGTATATTCCTCAGGTAACACACCGGCAGCAGCTACGAGATCACTTTCAATCAGATCAAGGGCATTGCGAAAGCCATTTTCGTTCGATAGCAGATCCTGGTCACTGATGGTTTTTTCCGCAGTAACAGGAATGTTATCGAAGTATCTGACCAGATGAAAGTAGTAAAATGCCCTCAGAAACATAGCTTCTGCTTTCACACGGTCCAAAAGCCCTGTGTTGGGCTCGCCCGCTTCCTTTAGCTCATCGGCTCTTTCTATAACAGCATTGGCCCGGTTAATGTTTTCGTAAGAAATCCTCCAGTAGGTGGCGATGTAAACATCTGCAGGGTCGACATTTCCATTCTGGAAATCCAAAGGTCCTTTTTCCCATCCTACCTGGTACCCGACCCGGCACTCGAACACATATCTGTTGTAAAAGTGATTGGACCAATCCCGGCCTTCTCCTAAGCCGTCATACACGGCATTCACACCCAGTACCAACTGTTCGGCGGTACTGAAAAAGTTATCCTGGGTCAAAAAATCAGGATTTTCGTCCAGTTCCTCACATCCCAATGGTATCATTAAACCGATTACCAACAGAAGCTTTGAAAATTTATAAATGATCGTTTTCATATCGAACTTATATTTTATTATAAACCTAAATTAACCCCTAGTGTAAAGATCCTGGCCCTTGGATAGGCATCATAGTCATCGGCCCGGTTAAGGTTATTTTGTCCCTGGTTGTTTACTTCAGGATCAAAACCGGTATAGTCAGTAATTACAAAAGGGTTTTGAGCGCTGACATACACTCTGGCATTGCGAATAAATGACTTGGAGACCGGCAGGTTATAACCGATCATAACATTCTGCAACCTGATAAACGAACCATCTTCTATGAAAAAGTCCGAGTCACGGTAAGAGTTGGCAAAATCGCGGTTGGCGTCTATAACAGGGCGTGAGGCTCCGGTGTTGGCAGGTGACCATGAATCAGTAAGAATGGTCGAGATATGATTGATCTTTTGAACGCCATCACCTATTTCGGATTGCTGCAGATTCCTTACATCATTGCCATGTACACCCCGGAAAAAGAAGGTGAAATCAAAGTTTTTGTAATTGATAGTTGAGTTGAGTGCCCAGGTGAAGTCGGGGTTGGGATCGCCAATGATCACAAAATCATCCGGGGTGATTTCCCCGTTGCCGTCAGTATCCTGGTATCTTGGGTAGCCAGGCCTGTCTCCGGATCTGGAGGGGTTGGTATCGACCTCTTCCTGGCTTTGGAATATGCCCGTAAACTTATAACCCCGCCATACACCAATCGGATTGCCCGATTCGACCCAGCTTCCATCCACACCCAGATGTCCGCTGGTGGAGGTAGAGAAAAAGGGGGCACTGCCACCCAGGTAGGTAATCTCATTGCGCAGCACTGAAACATTGCCTGAAAGCTCCCACTTGAAATCCTTGCTGTCCATCACTACATAGTTCAAACCCAGTTCAAAGCCCTTGTTTTCAAGTGTTCCCGAGTTTTTCAGGATATTTTCAAAGCCAAGGCTGGGAGGAATAGAAACGAACAACAACAGATCCTCGGTTTCATTGAAGAAGTAATCTGCTGTGAGGTTCAACCTGTTCTGCAGGAAGGAAATATCCAGGCCAATATTGAACATGGTCGTCGATTCCCATTTCAAGTCAGGGTTGGGGAGCCGTTCATCGGCCAATCCAAGCACCAGTTCATCGTTCAGTACATAATTTCTTTCACGCAGGTTGGCCAGGGAATTATACACCGGGATTTCTGAGTTTCCGGTGATCCCCCAACTTGTTCTCAGTTTTACATCTGAGATGGCTGATGAAAGGCCTGAGTTCCGGAAAAAGTTCTCTTCCGCAATCCTCCAACCCAGGGCAACGGAGGGGAAGTTGGCCCACTTGTTTTCTTCACCGAACCTGGATGATCCGTCCCGGCGGAATGTGAAAGTGAATAAATACCTTTCTTTAAAATTGTAATTAACCCTTCCTAAATAGGATTTCAGGATCCATTCTATTCTTTCCGAAAAGGGAATCTGGATGTTGGTGCCACCTTGTAATTGGGCTTGGTCCACCGTAGCAGCCGGTAATCCCCAGGTGTTGGCCCTGGAAAAACGGTTTACCTCTTTCTGGAAAGTATAACCTGCCACCACATCGATAAAATGATCCTGGCCAATCTGCTTGTTAAATGAAAGGATGTTTTCATTCAACAGGTTGGCGGAATTTCTATTGGCATTGGTGAGGTCACCGCCTCTTTCACGGCCGAGCCTTGAGATATCTACCGGGAAAAATGATACCCTGTTACCACTGATAATGTCTGCGCCGATACTGGTTTTAAAATTAAGCCCTTCCAGTATTTTGAAAGTAAAGGCCGTATTACCCAACACCCGGTTGTTAAAATCCTGGTCTGTGGCGAATTCCAGTTCCTGCAGGGGATTGGTGAAAAAGCGCCCGTCATACGAGGCCAGTTCAAAGTCACCATTTGCATCGCGTACGGGAACGGTTGGATCCAGGCCAAGCGCGGTAATGATAATTCCGCCCGGGCCGCCACGATCGGTGGGAGCATTGTTGGAAACGGTCCGGTTATAAGTCCAGCTTGAACTGATGTTTAACCGGTCATTTAAAACATCATTGTCGAGGTTTAGCCGTATACCAAACCGACGAAAATCTGTTTCCTTGATAATACCTTTATTTTCATGATAGTTGCCGATTAATGCGAAGCGGGATTTTGCATTTCCTCCTGTAAAACTGAGCTGATGATTATGAATCATTCCTGTCTGCAATACCTCGTCCAGCCAATCGGTTCCTTCACCGATTTCCCTGATCTCATCGGGTGAAAAGATCGGGGCGCCACCCTGGCTTTCTTCCAGGGTATTCAGATAGGTAGCAAACTCGGCGCCATTCAGCCTGTCAATTTTTTTGGCGATCCTTTGAACAGAAACCGAACCGTCGTAGTCAATTTTGGTCTCTCCGGATTTGCCCCTTTTTGTGGTGATCAATACGACACCATTGGAACCCCTCGACCCGTAAATGGATGTGGCGGAGGCATCTTTCAGGATTTCAATGGACTCGATATCATTGGGATTGATTGAAGCCAGTACATTAGACGATCTCCTGTTACCCCCAAGGCCATAGACATTGTTGTCAGGATAAATGGGAAATCCATCGATGACATATAAGGGCTCACTGCCACTATTAATGGAGTTGGAGCCCCTGATCCTTACTGAAACCCCGCCGCCCGGTGCGGCAGAGGCCTGGGTTACCTGTACACCCGGTGCCCTGGATTGTATGGCCTGGTCTACGGAGGTAACAGGAAACTCCTTAACCGACTCGCCTTTGATAGAGGCAACGGAACCGGTAAGGTCACTCTTTTTGACGGTTCCGTACCCAATCACTACCACTTCTGAAAGTGACTGGAGATCAGATGCCATGGCCACATCGATGACACTGCGTCCATTAATTTCAATTTCCGTGGTTTCATAGCCGACCGAAGAAAATACCAGTACTTTACCTTCTTCCGGTACCTGGAGGCTGTACTTTCCGTTAACATCGGTAACAGTGCCATTAACCATACCTTTTACGATCACATTTACACCGGGCATGCCCGAATTGGTTTCAGCATCTGTGACCGTGCCGGATACAGTAGTTTGAGCGTTGGTTGCCGTGCCATAACAACAAAGTAAGAGGGCCAAAAACCAATATACAGTGCGCTTTGGTCTTGGTAATAAGTTTTCCATATAAAGATAGTTTAGTCGTTAAAAATTTGTTAACTAAAGCGTATTTGGATCCTGTAGAATGATGGATAATACACTTTTATTCTCATATTAAATTCTTACAATTTAAGGAATGCCCGACCGCTCATCCATGGACAATCTTATTTAAAAATGGATTTTCTGATGCTGATTGGCCGATCTGAAAAACCAGTCTGAAAAATATTGTAACGGTCTGTCTAAATTTTGTGCCGCTGTCCCGGTTGCCTATTCAATAAAAAATACAGTTTAAGATAGTTTTATTGCAAAAACAAGGTTACTTTCCACTTGATTTTTCATAAAGCATATACCGGTTTAGGAATTCGTAAATATTTTTCGGGTAAAATCTATTTCAATACTATGAATAATCATATTGATAAGATTAAAGACGTAACCGTTTATTTACTGAATTTCCGTCAGGGCAAGTACCTGTATGTAAGCCCATCCATCTTTGACTTACTGGGATATCTGCCGGAAAGATTTTTAGATAAAGGGTTAGAACATCTGTATTCCCTCATTCATCCTGCCGATTATCCGAGGATACTGAAAGAGCATGCCGGCTTTGTCAATCAGATAACCAGAAAGGGAAATGACAGCATCAACATCATACATCATAAATACCGTTTGCAACATGACCGGCAGCAATGGGTTTGGGTAGAAAACACAGGAATCATCTTAACCTACGGAGCAGACAATAAACCTGAGAACTGCATAGGTTTTTTAAAAAAACTCAGTTATTCTCCCTCTGAAATCCGGCAAAAAACATGGATTAACTTTTCCAATAACCTGGCAAAAGCCCTTCATGGGGCACCACCCAATGGCCTCGCAGCGCTTACGAACAAAAGGAGCGCCTTTTTTAGCGAAATTTCCAGTGATACTTCATTTCCCCAACTCATGGAAATTATGCTTGATCAGAAATCGGATCTCAATATTTCCAGGCGTGAGAAAGAGGTATTGCAACTCATTGCCACGGGGCTTTCTACCAAAGAAATTGCCGATCAGCTTTTTATTAGTAATACCACCGTAATTTCCCATCGGAAAAACCTGCTGCAAAAGTTTACCGCCAAAAACACCGCAGAGCTTATCAACAAAGCCTCCAAGCATTTCTGGCTGGGCTAAACTAATGGTATCGATCCCTGAGTTTTTTTGTAAATCATTGTTAACCAATACCCTGTTGGCTGTTCCAGCGCTGATTTCTGTATCTTTTTCTGTAAAATCCTCATTTTTTAGGATTGTGGTAAGCCGGTGTACTTATTACCTTCACACTGATGATATTTTAATTTGATTTGGTTTCCCCTCATGCCAAAAGAAATATCCTGAACCAGTTTTAACTTTTAAATATTGACACATATGTACTTCGATACATTTGAACCAGATGATTACCCGTTCGATGCATGGACTGACCACGAGGAGGCAATT
Organism: Cytophagales bacterium; assembly: GCA_022360015.1. GTDB lineage: Bacteria > Bacteroidota > Bacteroidia > Cytophagales > Cyclobacteriaceae > Agaribacillus. The sequence goes on along the minus strand of JAKSDQ010000251.1, from coordinate 80,998 downwards.
CCCGATGAATGGATCGGTGAACTTATTGATGATGTTTATGACACCACCGACTCCCATCTGGAAATGGAAGGGAGGGAAATGGACTGGGAAGACCACGTAAGCCCAGAATTCAAAGCCGAAATGGCCAGTTTGGCAGAAAAAATAAACCATGATACGGCCGGAATGCATCCGGTAGACGCTGAGGCATACATGGAAATCGCCTGGGGAGCTTTGGTCGGGCCCCTGGTATCGGCATTGGCCCCGGTAGCTATCAAGGCTGTGGGCGGATTGTTGAATCGAAGAAGGGCGCCTTCACGGAGGGCGCCGTCCAGGCCGGCACGGCGGCCGGCAGCTCCTGCCAGACGCGCGGTACGGCCTGTGGGTTCGCGATCTGCACAGCCTGTCCGTCGTAACCGCAATACAGGCGTCCCCTCAGCAGGCAGGACCGCAGGCAGGCAGATTGGTCAGGCCGGGCAAACGGCCTTACAGGTGCTTTCATCGATATTACAGGATCCGAACATCATCAATATGATAACCAACCTCGCCGGCACCGGAGTCAGCAGAGCGACCAGGATCGGTGAAAGCGATACCGAGGTCAGGGAAGGTGCAGCACTGAACGCCATTGCCGAATATGCCAAGATGGCGAAGATGGAATTTATCCGGGATCATCACGAAGACGATGCTGATTACCTTCTGGATGAATCAGGAGAATATGTGGCAGACCCTTCGTCCCCCGAATCGAGGGCCCGCCAATTTGCGGATGTGTTTTTAGAAAACTAACAGAAAACAAGCAAACAAAATAACCATGAACAACAACGTGCAAGATCCAATCGCTGCCATGATCAATCAAATGGCGGGTAAGAATCCCAAAGCTCAAATGATTGCGCAGTTGATGGCGCAACAGGCCCGGCAGGGAACCGGAGACCCGGGAAGCATTCAGAATGATAAAACCAAAGGACAAACAAAAAAGCTCCTTAACATCAATCTGGAACTAAAGAAAAAAATTCAAAAACTGATTAAAGAAAAGAAGCAGATTCTTAATTATCTCGATTTTTTTATTGATGTAAACGCGGCTTTTTCAGGAGCAGTGGGTGCGTGTGAATGCTGGGGAGGTGATCCTGATTGTGAAAAATGCAACGGTAAGGGAGAGCCGGGATATTTTGAATTGGATCAGGAGCAATTTGATTATTACATAAAACCTTCATTAAAAAAGCACCCCTCACTATACCATCTCGAGACAGATGGGGAAAAAGTGACTGATACAACCAGCGCCTGAGTAAAAAAAATTGTTAAACTAAATTGTTAAAATTATGTATGCAATGAATGGAGAAGCTTATGGTGGCGACACCGAAGCTTTGACCGAAGATTACACAGAATCAGCAGAATTTGACATGGACGACTATGATTCTGCCGAATTTGATATTGATGATGACGATTCTGCCGAATTTGACATCGATGATGATGATGACGCTGCCGAATTTGACATTGATGACGATGATTCCGCAGAATTTGATGTCGACGATGACGACGATGCAGCGGAATTTTTGCCTGCGTTAGGCATCGCCGCGCCCTTTATTGCGAAAGGAATCGGTGGAGCAATAGGTGGCATCAATAGAATTCTGAACCGCAGGCGGTCACGTCGCCGGAGGTCTGTCAGGCCATTTGTCCCCAGACCTTCTATTCCCAGTACGGCCGTTTCAGGGAAGTCCCGTCTGTTAGGGCGTCTTCGAACCAGGTCAGGGCGAAGTATACCTTTCAGGTTGCCAAAATCCATTGCTACCCAAAAAGATATTGCCACACTCAGAAAGGCGATCCGTACCAATACCAAAAATGCCCTGAATAATTCCAAAGGTGTAAAACGAAATATCTCCGGAATAGTCCAGGCTACCAGGCAAATTAAAAGTGTGGATCGAAAGCACACAGCGGCTTCCAAGACGCAAAACCGCGTTATGGGTGCGCTGAACCGCCGGGTCAGGAAGCTAAAAAAAGACCTGGAAGAAACCAAGCAGCAGGCACAAATGCAAATGATGATATCGCTGTTACTACAGCCTGAGCTTTCGTCCATTACGGTAGGGCCGGATGCAGATTCCCCCACACCATTTAATCCTACAACGGGTGTCGGTACATTGTCAGTTTCCGAATCGGACGCCGGTGATGACAACCTGGCCTTAATATTGGCGCTGTCAGGTGGGCTTGGAGGAAGTGGAAGCATGGGTGGAATGAACCCTATGATGCTCTTGCTGTTATCCGATGCAATTTGATCCCTGGTATTTTTGACTTTAAAAATGAATAATTATGAATTCCGTAAATAATATGAATGAAATGATCACCAATCTCCTGATTTTTAAGAAAATCGGAGAAAACAAAGGTGTGCCGAAAAAAGAATCCCAAAGAATAGGCGTCATTTCAGGATTTGTAAAAGGAGACTCATTGACCAAAATGCTGCTGCCTTTGCAAATGATTGAAAAAGAAGAGCATAAAATCAAAGCCCAGGATGCCCGGACAGGATTTTTCATCGCCCGGCAACATATAGAGAAATTTGTCACGGTGGTAGAGGACCTGGACGATGAGGAGACTAAAAAGATTATTAAATCGCGGCTTCCTGAAATTTTCTCCAACGATCCTGACCCCCATTACTCGTATTAACCTTTGCTTGTTGGTGTGATAGCGGCAGTGATTGATTGGATCGTTGCCTGCTATCGCCGGCAGGGATTACAAGACGGATATATTGGAAATTTAAATCTATCATACATGAATACTAATGTCCTGTTGGGTTTGCTGTATCTGAAAAAAAGCAATAAAAACGGTGACGCCGGTGTGGCCTCTTCCAGGGATAAGCTTTCGCTGTTGACGATGCTTTCGGTGGCTGATGAAACAAAACTTATGTCAGTGCTAACTCCTGTATTATACCACAAATCAAGTGTATCTGAAAAGGAAGCGAGGAATGAGACTCAGCAAATTCGACATCAGTTGGTGAAAAAAGAGGCTGAGTTAAGCAGGGTCAATGGTAAGTTACTGGCGGAAATAAGCACTAATGCGGTAAACGTAGACCGGTTTAATGAAGAAATTAAAAAACTGAAATCTGATCTGGAAGCCATTGAAAAAGAGAATGAGATCTTGAAAAAGGATAAACTTTCGATAACAAAAAAGCTCAAGGCTTCACAGGATATGTTGAAAAAGACTTCTGATGAAATTGAATATTTGGATAAGCAGCAAAAGAAAAGCCGGACGCTTATAGAAAATAGTATACAAAAAGATTTACCTGACCATCTTCTTTCTACTGTTAACAAAAGCCGGCTGGTGAGGTTCCTGAAACACAGGCTGGATGGAGGGGCGTCTGCTTTTTTTGATATGACACCTTCTGTACGGCGGCCATCGGTATCGGGCTTGGTCAAAGACCTGGTAAGCCAATGGAAAAAAGTGATGGAGACCGAAAACAAGGAGATGCTGTTATTTATGGATGAAAAACTTGAAGTCTTCAAGGATCTGATAAAAAATAATAGCGACAAGCCGTTATGGAAGGCACTTGCCGCTGTTAAAAGCGGTCAGTTGGAAGAATTGGTGGAAAAAATTATCACCAATCACCCTTCAGAAGTCAAAAGTCTGATGGACCAGCAGATAGAACAGATGAGGAGCCTGGCGAATGTATCGGACAAACTGGAAATACTTTCCGAAGACGAGTTAAAAGCTTTGACGAAAAAGGTTTTGGCGAAAAGAATCATAATTCAACATCAGCTTCAGGTCGCGAACGCCAAAAAAATCGAAGGATTTTCGAAACAACCGGATTAACACACGATGGATCCGTTTTTGGAAGAGAAAATATTACCACATTTGGATCCTGATGAACAGGTGGAAGCGATGATGCGTTTGCATGACCCTGACCGGGTTCCGGATCATGTAAAGGTAATCAGTCGTTTTGGCGATATAATAACGTGCCGTATCCGCAGAGGGGATATCCGGGAAGTATACAAGTCACCATTAAAGAAAAGCTTAAAAGCCTCCCGCCATTTTTCTTTTAACTACCCGGGAACAAGTGATCACCTTTCAGATAACTCTGCCCTTAATTACGACGCGGCAGATCTAAAGGCCCCAACTGCAAAAGGTGTGGTTGTGGCTGTCCTGGATTGGGGCTTTGATTTTGCCCATGCTAATTTCCGTAACCAAGACGGCACCACCAGGCTGTTGGCCTTGTGGGACCAGACGGTAGACAGTCCGGGTTTTGAGCCTTATGATTACGGGCGGCTGTATACCGCTGATGACATCGACCGGGCCCTGGCTTCAGAATCGCCTTATCAAACCCTTGGCTATCATCCCGCCAAAAGTGATCCTGCCGGGATAGGCGCTCATGGCACTCACGTGGCAGATTTAGCTGCGGGGAATGCCGGGGTAGGAAACCACCCGATGCCGGCCAAAGACGCGGAGTTGATCTTTGTACATATGGCCACTAAAAACTCCACCGGGTTGGCCAATTTGGGCGATGCCACCAGAATATTAGAGGCCCTCGATTTTGTAGACCGGGTGGCTGATGACCGGCCGCTGGCGATTAATTTGTCGATGGGCAAGCATGGTGGTTCTCATGACGGGTTGTCACTGGTTGAGATGGGAATGGATAATTTTCTGAAAGCCAGGCCAGATACCATGATTTGCCAGAGTACCGGTAATTATTATCAGGCCAATGCTCACAGTATGGGGTTGGTGAGACCGGGAAAAACCAGCTCTTTTTCATTTTATGTTAACCGGGCCGATAAAACCCCTAATGAACTTGAAATCTGGTATTCCGGAAAAGATGAATTTGCCGTAACACTGATTCATGAAAGCACTGGCAGGGTGTTCAGAAATCGTATTCAACAAAAAACGGTGCTCAGACGTGACGATGGTGAAATAGCAGGCAGGATTTATCATAGAAGCCATGAACCTAATAACGGTAAAAACCATGTTAATATCTTTCTTTATAAAAATGCACCGGCCGGAAATTGGAAAATTAAATTGTCCGGAAAGAAAATTGTAGATGGAAGATACCATGCATGGGTGGAAAGGGACCGGGACTGCCAGGGTTGCAAAGTTATGTTTGACGCCAAAGACAGCAGTACTTACTATACCAATGGTTCTATTTGTAACGGTTTCAACACCATCGTGGTTGGTGCCTACAATGCTTTAAACCCACAGCCTGAAATTGCCCCTTTCAGCAGCCAGGGCCCTACCACAGACGGTCGTCATAAGCCCGATATCATCGCACCGGGTGTTGGCATTTTGGCGGCAAAATCGAGTCCCCGGCGAATTGCCAAACCTACCGATGAACTAACCCGTATGTCAGGAACCAGTATGGCGGCACCCCAGGTTACCAAAACCGCAGCACTTTTGCTTGAGGTATTGCCAAGGGGAACGCCTTACTGGTTAATCCGCAACCTGATCATAGGTACTGCCCGTGAATTCGAAAAGCCATCCATGCGATCAGGAAGCGGGGCGCTGCAAATACCGGCTGCCATTGAAGCTGCCCAAAGACTGGCCTCCGGACTGCCCTGGCCGGAAAAACAAAGGAACTTTAAAAACCATATTCTTCAGCTTAACACACAAGACATCATGAAATTCAATGATCGAACCGGGGAATTCCTTAGTGAAGATTTGCCAACCGGTGAGTTTGTAAATGACCATACCTTAACGGAAGCCCGCCGTTCGGCAGGCACCTTCAAATTGCTGCCGCATAGCTCATTCCCTAACCGGGTATATATCGATGACGCCTCCCCGCTTTTTAGTGGCACTTCCTTTGATGCGGCGCTTCAATTTGCATTGCGCAGGACCGGGGAGGCGCATTCTGTGATCACCGGCCACCTTTATAATGGTGGAAACTACTCAGTTTTTGATTACAGGAAAATGGTGAGTTTCATTACCCGTCCTGTAATTATTTCAAACCTCAATAATACTGTTTGCTGCCTGGTGCTGAATGCTATGGATGCCTATTTCCCGGAAAATCCGCTTAACAAGACCAGCCGGTGGTTGCTGATGCCTAGAATGAGGGAATTCTATGCCCTTGCCCAACAGGATCGGAACAGGCACCGCAACCGTTGGATAGGCAGATTAAACCAGGTCAGACGACACATAACCATTCCCGGCCAAACCGTTAACAACACTTATCTCAGTTCCCTGTCTGCCCCTGCCTTGCGTTTATTGCTGGCCAACTTTTCCGGGCACACCTACCCGGTCGGTACAGTACGCCGAAGGGATTCATCCGGTAGGCTGCGTGACAAAGGGGGGATTGTCAATGGCGTCACCAAGCCACTGTTTACCTATCCACTGCGGGAGCCGGAATGTTACTTTTCCGTAACTTCACAAGCCGAAGGCGCTATGGAGAGTATCAATGCCTGGGATTACAGGGCTGGTATCAGCATCGGCCCCATTCAGTTCAATGCCCAACGCGGAGCTATATTAAAGTGGCTGTACATTTTGTATACAAGGGACAGGGTACTTTTTGACCGTGAATTAGGCAGCCATTATAATTGGAGCCTGCGGTTACAAGGTGGTAATCCGGTGCTTACAGTGAATACCGGGGCACCTGATTCCTTTGAACTGAGCGGTACGACCAATAATGAAGTGCGAAGAACTTACGGGTATTTTCAGTCGGGTGACCCGAACCGGCACCTTTGGGCCCAGATTGTACCTGATTTCAGAAGAACCATGGCCGGCCGCTTTGCAAAAGTACTGGCCTGGCCACACGTACAGGAAATGGTGTTGGAAGTCAGCTCCTGGTGGGCCCAGCCAGGGATGACAAGGATCAGAAACAGTGGCCTGGCCGACCTGAATACCAGTAATCCTGACCGTGATGCTTTTGTCCTTAAATCCTTGCTGATATCCACCTATGTCCGTTTTAGTGGTTGCCTGCAACCGTTCATCGATGGGCTTAATGCTTACGCTTCTGTTGCCGATAAACTATCTAACTGGGAAACAGCCCTGAATACCACCTCCGATACCTGCCAGGGATTGAGGGATCGGCTAAGATCACAGGTCGACCACGCTGATGCGATCCACGATGCTATTCAACGCATGAGGGCTCAAACCGCCGCGGCTGTTGGGGCAGAAAACCATACTGGAAATAGCCATGCCGATACGAAGGCATTTCCTTATGACGATGTCGACTACAAGGAATGGAAGGAAGGTGATTTTGAAACTGATGAACCTACCGGAGTGCCGGTTGAATACGAGGAGTCGGGTTTAACGCCTTGTAATTGTGGAAATGAAGATTATGAAGCATTGGGTCAGCAGGAGGAAACCGACACTGCCGCATTTGAAGATTTTACAGACCTGCAGGATTTTCCCGACGATGATCTATCCCGGCAGATGAGTGATTTTATCGATGAGGGATTATCTTTTGAACACTTTTTGGAAAATGCCATTAAAGAAAAAACCGGAACAAACTCTCCGGACGGTGCTTCTAATCTGTCAAAATTATTTGATATCCTGAGCCAGCAGGAATCAAATGCCGATGATGACCCTATTACTGTGATCAACAGGCCCGGTGAATTGATTTCAGATGAAATAAGATCCGGTGACATCCTGTTGCAAAGATCTGAAACCGGTGATGTGTTTGCCAGTTTGATCACAGATTCGGCCCTCATATCCGGAAGTGAGGCCGGATATAATACCGATACCCTCGTGCCCTACGAAGACGGACGATACCTGCATGTCGTCGCTACCGGCGTCTTTCCTAAAACTTACCATGACAACTATGCCAAGATGATTTCAGAAGCAGGGACCCGTTTATTGTACGACCAGATGATCATCAGGCCTGTTTTTTAATTCAAAACCATACCCTAGAATGTTTGAAACAAAATTAAATATCGATATTTCAGAACTTGCCGGTTTCGCTGATACTACTGATCTGCACGAAAACCGCAGCCGCTGGGGGGCACTCCGTATGATCCATGTAAAAGGGGTAGATCTTGAAGTTTACGGTGCCACACAATCCAGGATCGATACCATCATAGATACCCTGAATTTTATTCCGGTTTTGCATATCCGTCAGATTCCAAGGATCGTGGCAGGTGACCGCGTAGGTCCAATAGGCACCGGACGCATTACCCGTGGTGGCAATTCTTCAAGAAGGGGTAGCCCTGCAAACTGGCGGCTGGAAATTACCAATTTCGCATTGGACAGGAAAATCCGAAATGTAAATGGCCGGCCGGCCTGTTTCACTTTACTGCATGAGGTCGGACATTGGGTGGACTGGCAACTGGGCATGTATCCGCGTAATATTGCGCATCAGGAGGCATTGGAAAGGTGGTTTTTACAGCTCAATTACAGTGGAGTCACACTTGGCCGGGGAGAGCGTGTGGCAGAGGCTTATTGGCGGTATTTTTTAGGCGGCCTTCCCGGACCTGTCATCCGTATCCTTGAAGCCACTCCCGCTTTTACTATGCTCCATCAGCATCAGGATGGATTTGAATATGCCCAGGATGCCGGCGAACTTGTCGATCGCACGATAGCAGTCCGCATTTTCAGTAGCTCCAAAAGGCGTGAGATTAAAACGCCTGTTTTAGATGCAACGCAAAATGCTGAGGCGATAACCTGGAATGCTGCCAAACACCCGACTGTTTCGGGCGTAGATGGAACTTTACTAAGAAATGAGCTGACCAGATACATCGATTTTTCTGCGGTCTCGACGGCAATAGTGAACCATAACAGTGCTAATCCTGATCAGCCGATTGCCATGGGTTCAGAGCCTATGGATGCTGTATTTGTCGAAGCTGTACACCAGTTTCAACTAAAATGCTTTTTGGATACCAAACAGCATGATGGAAAGGCTGGGCCGGTGAGTCTTGATTCACTGGGCATTATCGACCGGACCGGCATGAACCCTTACAACAAGATTAACAATACTTCAAAGGGAAGATTGAGGCGGCTTGGAACCTCGATCACGGTCTCGGGAATAAATGTAAATCATATAAATTGGTTTGATTTTATCACCAACCCTACATTTTTTGGCTGGCAAAGTAACACTGGCATACACTATGCACTGGCTGTAAAACTACGCCAGGCAGAAAACCACCTGATTGATCAGACCACTTATCAAGATATGACGCCGGCAGAACTGGGGCATGCCCTGGGCCTTCCCGAAAAGCACAAAGGATACCGCGCTAATAAAACCAATGGCAGTATGCACAACTACGGACTGGCGATAGACATTGACTATACCGGCAACCCATGGGTAAAAGGCAACAGTTTCTGGACAATCCTGAAAAGGGCCGTACATTTTGTTTCAGGGCGGCAATTTTGGCAAATCGGTACCACCACTATCACCTCTGCCGCTGCCTATTATCATCACCTGGCGAGACATGAAGGTAGTACGGCTGCGATTTACGACAACCTGAAACAACTGCATGATGAATTCAGGAGTTACCTGGCGCTAAGAAATGATTTAACGGCTATAACTTCTCGGCTGAACAGCCCTTCATTGCCCACTGGACTCATCAGCAGTGGTGAAACAGTGACCCAGGCCGCCCGCCGTTGGAGAAATACCATTCGGGGTGATTTTAACCGTTTGAACAGGAAAGGAAACTTTGTCAACCGTAATCCTGCCAAAGGTTTCCTTAACCTTCACCGGGATTTGGTAATTGCCCTGAGGGATCATTCCTGTCTTGCCTGGGGCGGTGTCGACTTCGGCAATTCCGCCTCAGGCGATATGATGCATTTTGACGTGAGAAGCATGAGCCCCTACGACGCTATCAGCAGACTGGGCGGCGGATTTGTGCCCGGAACTTACCATCCCTGCCGGAGCTGATTCAAAAGGCTGCAGATAGTGAAAACTTTATTTTAATTTGTCCTGTAAGGTTTATCACTTAAAATCTATCGCTGGAAATCTGTTACCAGTCATGCTATGACTGAGCAATGATAAACTATCAATCATCCGATGGCGCGAGCGTCCGTGGGGGTTGTACAACTCATTATTAGGTGCCGTATTTATTTTCGTTTTAGTCATAGTATGACTCGAAGTCATGCTATGACTACCTGGTGATCTAGGGTGTTTCATAACTTAAGACGGTGCTTGTATTTTTATTTTATTTGCGAAAACCTCTTTGCCTCTTTGTGTCTTGGTGCCTTTGTGGTTAACCATTTTTCACCACGGAGGCACCAAGACACAAAGAGACACAGAGAGTTTTGGCGGAAACGACGGGAAGCTGGCGCTATTTAAGTTTGATATGAGCCAACTTATTGGACAATCCATGACGATATTTCAACATAATACACTAACCTGGCTAATATGTTTTGAAAATCACTTTGATTTAGTAATTTACCAGCTATAAATTTTTTAAGCGTATGATCGACAAACAACCTTACTTTTCCCTTTGTCTTGTATTCGTTTCCATGATTATTCTCGGTGCCTGTAATCCCGGGAACGGGACAAAAAATCAATCCGATACCCCCCAAAGAAGACTACCCAACATTATCGTCATCTATGCGGATGACCTGGGTTATGGTGATGTAGGGGCTTATGGGGCAACAACGCTGAAAACGCCTAATATAGATAAACTGGCGAACGGAGGGGTGCGTTTTACCCATGGTTATGCCTCATCTGCCACCTGTTCGCCCAGCAGGTATGCCCTTTTAACCGGTATATACCCCTGGCGAAATGAGCGGGCTAAAATTCTTTCGGGTACCGCCCCCTTACTGATCGATACGGCTCAAATGACCCTTCCGAAAATGCTCAAACAGCAAGGTTATCATACCGGCATTGTCGGAAAGTGGCACCTGGGCCTCGGCAGTGGAAATGTTGACTGGAACGCACAGATTGCCCCCGGACCTAATGAGGTGGGCTTTGATTATTCCTACATTATGGCTGCTACGCAGGACCGGGTACCGACGGTATACATTGAAAATGGTCAGGTGGTTGGATTAGACCCCAATGATCCGATAGAAGTGAATTACAGGGAGAATTTTCCCGGTGAGCCTACTGGCAAAGATAATCCCGAGATGCTGAAAATGAAATGGTATCACGGGCACAACAGCAGTATTGTCAACGGTATTTCGCGTATTGGTTATATGAAAGGGGGGGAAGCTGCCAGATGGGTAGACGAAAATATGGCGGATACCTTTCTTGTCCGCAGCCAGGAATACATTTTAACGCATAAAGATGCACCTTTTTTCCTTTATTATGCTTTACAACAACCACACGTACCACGAACACCTCACCCCCGGTTTGTAGGAAAATCGGGAATGGGCCCGCGCGGTGATGTTATTGTGGAGGCTGACTGGTGTATTGGTGAATTGATGAAAACATTGGAAACTGAAGGATTGCTGGAAAATACATTGATTGTGTTGTCAAGTGACAACGGCCCGGTGCTCAACGATGGCTACTACGACGATGCTGTCGAAAAACTAGGCGATCACAAACCGGCCGGACCACTCAGAGGTGGTAAATACAGCTTGTTTGAAGCAGGAACCAGGGTGCCTTTTATTACTTATTGGGAAGGACGTATTCAACCCGGCACTTCCGATGCTATGGTTTCGCAGATTGATCTGCTTTCTTCGCTGGCTTCGCTGGTTCATAGTGAGGTACGCGGCCAGGATAGTGAAGACCTGATGCCTGTATTTTTGGGGGAAAAAAATGAGGGCCGTGATGCGTTGATTTTGGAGGCAACCACCAGAACTGCTTTTCGAAAGGGTGACTGGGCCATGATTCCACCCTATGAGGGGCCGGCAAAAAACAAGATGGTTAATATCGAGTTGGGAAACTCCGCTGAGTATGCCCTGTATAATCTTAAAGAAGATATCGGTCAACAGGAAAACCTGGCTGAAAGCAACCCTGAAAAGCTCCGGGAAATGATCTCTGCCTTCGAGCAGATCCGTGGTAAGGAATACAACAAGACGAAAAAATTAGAACTCAAATAATGATCAAAAACTTAACGGAAAGCCGTCAACGCTATTTTTTCTTTTGAAAAAGTAACCTTAAATCCGGCCCGATGATCCCGAAGCGAGCACCTTCACCGGGCCAGTCGCTCAAAGGATATTTGTAGCATGGGGCTATATTCAGTTGCCACTGGTTCGACAACCTGTTTGATAACCCTGCAGAAATGAGTAGGGATCACCCTATCCTTTTTGGGTTAACCTCCGGCATTTTATAATAAATAAGGGGACATCGATCGCGATTACAGTACATCCCTAGCAGGCCCCTAGTAAGGTCATTCGACTGTTACACAACAATGTCCCCACCCAGAAAAATTACCTATTGGGTATAAAAGGTAAAAAAGTAATGTTAAGGGTTTAATGGCAGTAAGATGGTGAGCAGCAGGCAGGTATCCTAATGTTGGCCATGGACAATTTGATGGACATTCATATAAATGGCTTTTAAGTTGCCTCTGGTGAGAAAAGCGTTTCCATAGAGACATGGTAAAATGCTTTTTACATTATTCATTTATTTAAACTAACTCAACCGGGATAACAGACCATTCTCAAAATCAGTCATCAATCCCTTAAAGCTTACAGGTCCTTTAGGTATGTCTCGAGTTTTTCCTCTTTGAGAAGGTTTAGCTTTTTTCGTAACCTGTAACGGGATTTGTTGACACTTTCATGAGAAATACCTAACATTCCGGAGATCTCCTTACTGGTAAGATTAAGTTTTACAAGTGCGGCCATTCTTATTTCCGAAGTCGACAGATCAGGGTACTTCGTTCGCAGGTTGATGAAGAAACCAGGGTGCACCTTCTCAAACAAGATTTTGAATTCATCCCATTCCTTCCCGGTTAAAATAGTGGATTGCATCAATTTATCCAGATGAATGGTGTACTGCGGGCAGTCGCCAGGAATTCCTTCTCTCATTTTTTCAAGTTCCTCGTTAAGCAGTTCTATGTGTTGGTTTTTTTCCAGGGCATTCTGTGTGAACCGGTTTAACTCAGTTTCATAGGCGCGAAACTTTTCTGTGACCAGGAGATTTTCATGTTCCCTGATTTTTTTAGACTTTTTGACCGTGGCATTAAGCCAGGCAATGATCAGGCCTGCCATGATAAATGTACTGAAAAGCCCCAGGGCATAAGCATTTCTTTTAAACGCTTCATTGCTTGCTTCTACCTGCAGGTTGGCAATTTGTTGTTCTTTCTGTTCAGTTTCATATTTTATTTGCATCTCTGCAATCTGTTCTGTCTTTGTTTTATTGAAAACGGAATCTTTAAGGGAGGAATAGACCGTGTAATTGGTATAGGCCTTCTTATACTCATTCATAGCAGCATAGCTCTTGGCAAGATTGAGATGGGATGAATAAATTTGTTCTCTAAAGCCTTGTTTCATAGCCGAATCGAATGCTCTCTGCGCATATGCCAGAGAGGTCTGTATCTGGCCTTCCTTCCGGTAAAGACGGGAAAGGTTGTTGCAATTCATAGCTACTGACCGGGCTGCGCCTATGCTATCGGCTATAGCCAGGGAGGCCTTGAAACTTTCGATAGCTTTCAGGTTGTCTCCCATAGATTCATACATGATGCCTATGCTGGTGAGTGACAGCGCCTGTCCATCGAGGTTTTGCTGTTTTTGTTCGATTTCCAGCGACTTAAGATGAAATTTCAGCGCTTTCCCGTAGTCTCCTTTGTTGGAATAAACATCGGCTATGTTGTGTACAAAACTTGCCATGTAAACCTCAAATCCCAGCGCTTCAGCAAGGACAAGGCCCTGTTGGAAATATTCAAGCGCATTATCATAATCCTTTTGTTTAATAGCAATCAGGCCCAGGCCATTTAGCAGACCGGCTTTTCTCGGGATATCATCCAGTGCTTCGGCGATTTTTAAGCCTCGCAAATAATACTCCAGTGCTGTCGGGTAATCTCCAAGATAACGATAAACATCTCCAATGCTTGAAAGAATTGCGCAAATGCCTATCGTAAATTCCAGGTTTTGGTAAGATGACAATGCTTTTTTATAAATAACCAGGGCGTCCGAATATTCTCCTTTCCTGAAGTGTAATATACCTTTTTCCTGATTTATCCTGGCCAGGTTGAGTGCATCGCCTTTGGTTTCATAAAAGGTAACAGCATGATTGTAGGCATCGATGGCGCTGTCATAATGCCCCGCCGACAAATAAAACGCCCCGAGATTCTGGTAGGAGACGGCCATAATTTCATCCCATTTTTCGTTTTGGGCCATATCCAATGCCTTGTCCAGGTACTCTTTGGATTTTTGGAGATCGATATAAAGATATTTCCTGCCCAGGTGATTCAATAGTATCGCTTTGTCACTTCCGACAGCAGTACTGAGCTTATGGACAAGGCTATCGATTTTATCAGGGTTTTGTCCAAATGAGGAATAGAGAAAAATGCCATTGGTCAAAATAAAAGAATAAAAAAATTTACCCATTGTAAAAGTTATATTATGAGTCCGGATTGCTAGATTAATTTGTGTATAAAATAAATCCGAAACTCCTAAAAATATAGCATGCAGGGTATGGACAGAACAATGGACAATTGAGGAAAATCTTTACTATTCTCCGGAAAAAGCTATGAAAGTTTCATTTGGGAAATGGTATGGGCCTACTATCGACACAGGAGACTATTTTAAAATCCGGAAACAAACGTTTCCATTTCTCCTGATGAAACCCCCAGTTTTTTTCTCATGCGGTACCGGGATTTATTTACACTATCTACTGAAATACCCACCATAGAGGCTATCTCCTTTGTTTTAAGTTTTAGTCTGGTCAGGGCGATCAGTCTTTCCTCGGTTTGTGTGATGTCGGGGAATTTTTGCCTCAGGTTATTAAAAAAGCCGGGATGAGCCTGAAGGAAAAGCTTTTTAAACCGCATCCAGTCCTCATCGGTCAGAATAGGGGACTGCATGAGGTTATCCATGGTGTTGGTGTAAGAGGGGCAGGTATTGGAAATTTCATCCCTTGCTTTTGCCAAATCTGTGTTTAATTTTTCGATGCGTTGATTTTTTTCTAACAGATTTTGGGTGAAATTTTCCAGGGCCAGCTCATAAGATTTGATTTTGGCATCTGAGAGCTGTTTGTTTTTTTTGTTTCGAAAATGCATGCCCAATCCAAAAACCATCAGCAGACCGAGTAAGGCCGTTAAAATGGTGACATACCAGGTACGTTTTAAAGTCTCTTCCTGCCTGGCAACGGTCAGTTGGATGATTTGTTTTTCTTTTTTGCCGCTTTCATAGATTGCCTCCATTTCGGCAATTTGTCGTGCCCGGGTCTCATTAAACATGCTGTCTTCGTACATCTTGAAGCTTTTGTAATAGCTCAGGGCTTTGCCGATATCTCCTTTAGCTTCAGAAAGTGTAGATAAGATCTGAAACGCTTTGCTGGTCTGATCCTTTGCCCCTGACTGACCGCTTATTTCCAGGGCCTCCCTGCTTAACGCGAGTGCGGGCGAAAAGTCTCCGTTTTTTACGTAAACTTCTGCCAGGTAGTTGGCAGTAATGGCAATCTCACTTTTCATCTTCAGTTCCCGTTTGATGACCAGTGCCTCTTCCAGGTATTCGATAGCTTGCCGGAAATCACGTTCCTCAGCAGCCACAAGCCCCAGATTGTTATATACGATGGCTTTTTGAAACGCATCATTAAGTTGTTGGGCCAGTGCCAGGGATCGAAAGAAATTATCCTTGGCCGCTTCATATTTTTGCGCCTTCTTTAAAGTAATGCCCAGGTGATTGTAATCGAGGGAAAGCCCGAATGTATCATTCAACTGTTTGTTGATCTCTAACGATTCTTTAAAGGCCTCTTCTGCCTTATCATATTCCCTCATGTCCTTGTAAACCAGTCCGATGTTGTTCAGCGGAATACTGGTATGGCCATGATTACCGGTTTGCCTGTATATGTTTAAGGAGCTGTGTAAATGGTCCAGGGCGCTGGGAAAATTTCCCAGTTTATGTTGTACGTTGCCCAGCATGTTCAATGACCTGCCAAGCAGTATGCTGTCCGACAGCTTTTCGGCCACCTTCAATGCTTTTACCCCATAATCTTTTGAAGCTGCGTAATCTCCTGTGCTAAAGAAATATTTGCAATGGTCGTATACAAGTTGCCAGCCGGCTTTGGTATGGTCATGCTTACCTATCAAGGCTTTACGCAAATTCAGGTAGTAGAAGACGCTATCATGATTTTTTTCCAAATGTTCATAAAATTTGGATTCATACCACTCCAGTTTGGTTGGAACCCGGGGTGGAACAGCCTGGTCTTTGATCTGACATGAGCCACCAAAAATAACCAGTAAAAAATAGCAGCAACCAATGGTGTTTAGGTTCATATTTGATTTTTCCGCGATCGTTTTGGTTAGGGTAGAAAAAACTTAATATGCCTAACTATAATTGTTATCCTTAACCATAAAAAATTATAATGCAAAGTAAAAATACAAATCTCCCGGGTTAACCAAAATCTGTAGCGTATTTTCTTTTTTACCCGGCTATTTGGTAGCCAAATATTTGGCTCCTGCAGTAGCGTTTACGCACGATTTATGCATTGACGGCCAATATTTTATTGATCTGTCATGGGTTGCTTTGGGTTTGCCGCGAGTATGCTATTCAAATTGTTTAACCTGATTAAAGCGGGCCACCCGACCTTTTACCAATGGCATCTATCCTGTAATTAAGCCCGTCCAAAAAGGTTTGTCTGGCCAGGGTCTGCGGACAGCGCATCACAAATCCGGCCGGATCCGCATCGCTGTCCGACCACCGTGCTAAACCTTCATATCCCAACCGGGTTCATACGATCTGCTCCAGTGCTGCATAGCCTCCTGATCATTGAGAATATGCCCATTGGAAACATCCAGTTGCAACTTCCTGCCTACCTGTTGGGAAATGTTGCCCAGATGGCACATCAGGGTGCTGATGTGTCCCTCCCGGATAGGAGAATGTTGCTTCTCACCGGTTTTTATGGCGTTGATGAAATTTTTAACATGCAATACGTCCAGTATACCTTCACCCCTGGTATCAAGGGTAGCACTTTTCTCCTTTTCGGACATTTCCTTGATGATCTTTCCCCCTTTATCATAGGCCATGTACTTGTTGCGGTCCAGCATGATGGTACCTTTAGTTCCGTGAATGGTGGCACCTCTGCCACGGTTATAGTGCTTGAGACCATTGCAGCTTCTTCCTTCCCAGGTGATCATCTTCCCGTCTTCGTATTCAAAACTTGCCACCTGTGTGTCATAAAACTCCCAATCATCTTTGAAATGATACCTTCCCCCGGAAGAAACTACCGTCTTTGGATAACCGACACCCAATGCCCACCGGCAGACATCGATTTCATGGGTTCCATTGTTACAGATTTCACCGGTACCCCAGTTCCGGAACCAGTGCCAGTTGTAGTGAACATAGTTATCTTTGTAGGCCATCCTTGGGGCGGGCCCCTGCCATAATTCCCAGTCCAGCCACGATGGCACCTCGATGACCTTACCGGTACCGATGGAATCCCTGTTTGAGGCGTACCATGCTTTGCCATAATAAACTTCGCCGATCATTCCCTCCCGGATATCCTTTACAGCCTGAATAGAAATCGGAGCTGATCGCTGTTGGTTGCCCATCTGTACCACTTTTCCGTATTTTTCCTGTGCTTCAACCAGCAGTTCTCCTTCCTTGGGGTTGTGGCTGCAGGGCTTTTCTACATAAACGTGTTTATCAGCCTGCAATCCCATTAATGACATGGGTGCATGCCAATGGTCGGGGGCCGCGATCATAATAGCATCGATGCTTTTATCTTCCAGGAGCTTTCTGATATCGGTGTAGAATTTTGGTTTTTTCCCAAATCGTTCCTGTACCAGATTCCCGGTGATAGCCGATTCACGACTATCTACATCACAGATTGCACGCATAGCCGTGTTGTCTTGTACCCCTGCGGCTGATACCAGGGCCTTTCCCCGTCCCCGGACGCCTATTACTGCCAGATTTACCCGGTCATTTGCCCCGAGTATATTCGCGTAACTTCCGGCAGTAGTGGCCACAGATAACCCCAGGGCTCCGGCCGATGATTTCACAATAAATTCCCTTCGATTAAATTTGTTAGTTTTCATGACAATTAAAGTTCTTTTATTTTGATACTTCTGAAATGGACCGTATTTCCGTGATCCTGGAGTAGGATGTGACCTTGGGGCCATCGGCCGAATTCAGGCCAGTTTTTGTATTTGCTGTAATTTACCAGTGCCTTGAATGTTTGCGACCACCGGTCATACGATACCACTTTTTCATTGTTAAGCCAGTGTTCTACCTTTCCTTTGTGCGATACAATTCTCGCTTTGTTCCATTTCCCTATTCCTTTAAATATCCTGGATTTGGGGACTTGCGGCACGTTCAGGTTTTCGGCAGCGATTAAATCATATAATGAGGCCAATGTTCTGTTACCCTTGACACCTTTTTTAGCATCAGGGTGCTTGTTGTCATCGAGTATTTGAAATTCGCAACCTATGGCCGAACCCGGCCCTTTGTTTATTTCCGGGTCGACAAAGTACTTAATGCCGCTGTTGGCACCTTCGGTCATCATAAATTCAAGCTCCAGCACAAAATTACTGAATTGGTCTTCGGTAATAATATCTCCGGGGCCGGTAGATTCACCTCCGTCAGTAGCAAGTACACTCAGTATCCCATCTTTCATTGCCCAGCCTGATCGGGGGAACCCGTCTAACTTCGCACCTTTCCATCCATGAGCGGTTTTTCCATCCCAAAGCAAGCGCCAACCCTGTCTCTTTTCTTTCGCCGATAATTCGTTGACCAGGTAGCTTACCTCCGTTACTTCCGGGTCGACCGGCCAGGCTTCTTCCTCCAGGTTTTCGGTTTTTATTCGAATATTCCGCCATTTTACCTGTGTTCCTTCCTGCTCCTTTTTTCCAATACTATGCACCTGCAATGCAATAAAACCTTCCGCGGTTTTGTCATCTACCAGATTGGTACACATGATCCCATTGACCCATGTCCGAATATGGTTGCCAATGGCCTCGATCCTGTATTGGTTCCAGCCACCGGGCCTGAATGCTTTTCTTCCCTTGGGGTTAATGCCCAGTGGATACAGCCAACCTCTTCTGGCTTCGTCGTACAAGCCGCCACTGTAGGCCCTGGGACTCGGATCTATTTCTACCTGGTAACCATGCACCCTTCCATCCCGGTAATCCTTCAGACTATTGCTTCTGATTTGTATGCCGGAGTTTAACTGATTATCCACTTTGACTTCTACTTCAAAGATAAAATCCCGGTAGTTTTTTTCAGTAGCTAAAAAAGTATTGGGGGTATTCAGTTTGGAGTAACCGGTGATGGTATTGCCCTCTATCTTGTATTCCGCGTCCCCGTTTAGTTTTTTCCAACCGTTCAGGTTTTTACCGTTAAAAAGTTGAACCCATCCCTCTCCACCATTTTGAGCCATGGCGGTTTGCAATATACAAGTGCCTATCACTAAAATTACAAAAGCTTTTTTCATAAAAATCATATAAAATTATTTATCAATGTTTTATACCTGTTCAATTCACTATACTATCCCTGACCTATTCAGGACTCAAAAACCCGGATTTACCCCTACAACTATTTTTTAATTTCTTTTCATTGACCACCAATCCCAGGCCAGGTGTATCGGGCAGTTTTAAAAAACCATTTTCAAATTCAAAATAGTTACCCACAATCAAATCTTTAAAAGCCTTGTCCGGATAAGTGGCACTGAAATTCCGGTTAGCGCCATCACTTTCACCCCAACCTGAGACACCCTGGTTGGTTTCGATTTTAACAAAGTGGGCCTTTTTAAATCGATAACCTTTTAGGTTAGTTATTTTAATATCATCCGGTAGTGAAATATCGGTGGTATTATTATTTGCCATTCCAGCCCTGCCTGAAAAGGGTAATGCCACACCCGCCAGCCCAAGGGCCGAATTTTTTAAAAATGATTTTCTATCCATTAATTTGATCCTTTTAATAAGGATTATACCTCTGATAAGACTAATTAGTAGACGATAGAAGTTGGTTTTGCCCTTACTTTTTTGTCAGATCATCTGATAATATGGGCGCCCCTTGGCTGTTGCACAACGCTTTGAACAAACCTCTTTGTGCCTCTTTGTGTCTTGGTGGTTAACCATTTTTCACCACGGAGGCGCCAAGACACAAAGAGGTATGAAGGTTTTGGTTTAGGAATGGAATGAAAATACCCGGGTGATGATCAGCCGCAAACACTTACGCCAGGCCAGCGACTCCTTTTTTCAGCACGGTGGTACAGGTATCAGTTTTTAAAAGAAGACGCCCGGATGATCAGATCACTTTTGATTACCCGCTTTTGTGTGGGTAATTTCGCGTTGTCGATGTGTTGCAGCAGCAGTTCAGCCGCTGCTTTGCCCATTTCGAAGGCCGGATGGTCTACACTCGACAGGGGAGGGTCAAAAAAGGCTGCAAACCTTTCATTGTTAAAGCCTACCACAGCAATGTCTTCCGGCACTTTCAGTTGTCTTTGCTTGATCAGGTGGATTATTTCAATGGCTGTGCGATCATTAATGGCAAAAATGGCATCGACAGGTGGTTTCAGTGCCAGCAGGGACTCGGTATAAGTTTTTACATTTTCACCCTCGTAGTTGGAATAAATAATCAACCGCTCATCAACCGTTAAGTTATATTTTTTCAGGGCTTCCCGATAACCTTCGAGGCGCTTGCGGCTGTTGTAAAGGTTTTGAGGGCCGGCGACAAAGACAATTCTTTTCCGTCCCGTAGTAATCAGATGCTCAGTTGTTTTAAAGGCGATGGTAAAATTATCGGCCACTACTTTAGTGGCATGGAGCGACTCACATACCCTGTCGAAAAACACCGTGGGTACTCTTTTATCCAGGATTTTTGCCAGGTGTTCAATATTTCTGGTTTCTTTGGAAACCGAAATGATCAGGCCGTCGACACGGCTGTTCAATAAGGTCTGCACGTTTTGCTTTTCTATTTCCACGGATTCGTGTGACGAACAGATCATTACCTGGTATCCGGCGCTGGCAGCTATTTCCTGGACACCACTGATGGCTTTTGAAAAAAAAGAAATACTGGTTTCAGGAATAATCACGCCGAGGATATGTGTGCGTTTTTGTTTCAGACTCAGTGCAATGGGATTAGGCTGATAGTCCAGCTTGCGCGCGAGCTGCAATACCAGGGCTTTGGTTTCCTTTTTGATATCAGGATGGTCTGTCAAAGCACGGGAAACCGTAGAGGTAGAAAGATTCAGCCTCCGGGCAATGTCTTTTATGGTCGGATTCATCCCCCTAAAGATAGTTTTAATGGGCAATGTTCAAAGTTAAAAAATCTTATCGAATACTGGGAACGATCCCGGGATCGTTCCCTTAAAAACTTTTCAATAAAAAGCAAATATTTTAAAGCTTTTTTGAGAAAAAATCATTAGACTCGTAGATGATTGAGAAGTCAATGCACTAAACCACTACAAACTTATGCTCCTTTCTACTACTACCTTATCCCTCGATTGGTCCACGCATAGTACGGAAATGGAAACCCTTTCACCCAGCCAGCAGACTGTTGACCAGCAAAAAGAACTTCCGGCCGAAAGCATAGATGCCGACCGATTGTTTAAAAAAGTAACTCATGAAAACAGCTACCGCGATTTTGAGACCCTTTACAAACACTATTATGACTACTTGTGTTATTACGCCTGGAAGTTTGTAAATGAGAAGGAGTTGGCAGAAGAGGTGGTATCCGAAGTTTTTTTTAAATTATGGAAAAACAAAAAAAAGATTAATGTAAACACCTCTTTCCGCTCGTATCTTTTTATTGCAGTAAGGAATCAGGCATTCGACTATCTGAGAAAGGTTCGAAGGGTCAACTACATCGATGACACCGAAGCCATTAAATCAAAAATTGCGGATAGACACTCCCCGTTGGAAGAGGCAATTTTTAATGAAATCTATTTCAACCTGGAGAAGGCCATAGAAAATTTACCCCAGCAATGCCGTATGATTTTCAGGATGAGCCGTGATGAAGGATTAAGGTACAGGGAAATTGCCAATCAGTTGAACATTTCTATTAAAACGGTTGAAACCCAGATGGGTAGGGCGTTGAAAAAACTTCGTAAGGTGGTCTCTTAATTGACCGGTAACCTTTTTTGATCCCATCGATAACCCCTTCCAACCCGGGCCCCCGGTGTTCGGTATTTTCGATTGGGAAGTAGGGGCATTTTAAAAACCAGCCGTCCCTATAACAAATACTGATCTTTAAAGTAATGAAAGACCAAGTAAATTGGAATTTGCTTGCTGCTTACATCGCAGGTGAATTGGAAGGTTCACAGGCCCATGAGGTAGAAGCGTGGATCCGCAAGGATAGAGACAATTTACGTCTTTATCAGGAAATGAAACATCTTTACGATTTTCCCTCAAAAAGTGGAGCGCCCGGGGGTTTTGATAAAGATGGTAGCTTCCTGCAACTTACGGATCGTCTGCGGCGGGATTATGAAAGTGGTTCAAAAACCAATCCCGTTCCTATCGCTAACGTGGTCAAATTTCCCTATCATCGTTTGCTATACAGGGTTGCGGCAGTTCTGATCCTTGGTCTAATCAGCTATGTAGCCCTCGACTGGTTAGGGCAGGAAAAGCAAAGCGTTACAGCACCCACCATCAGTAAGGAAAATCCGCCGGGCCGGAAATCCAGAATCCGGTTACCTGACGGCACAGTGGTATGGCTTAATGCTGAAAGCAAACTGCAATATCCGGAGGTTTTCGACGATCCGCTAAGGAAAGTATATCTTGAAGGTGAGGCATTTTTTGATGTTATGCAGAACGCGGCCCGGCCCTTTGTTATCCATGTGAACGGAGGCCGGATCAAAGTATTGGGAACTTCATTCAACGTCCGGGTGTATCCCGGGGATCAGGACATTGAAACTTCTGTGTTGACAGGTAAAGTAGCTTTTCAATCTGAAGATGCCGAGGCATCGGCTATTTTACCCGGAGAAAAGGTCATTTACCGTAAATCCAGCAAGGTATTGATTAAGCAGCCGATCGATACCGGCGAGATAACTGCCTGGACCAGGGGGGAATTGATATTCAAAGACGCGTCAATCAGGGCGGTAGCCAAAGAGCTGGAACGTTGGTTCAATGTCAGGATTAATGTGCGTGACAAGAAAGTTCTGAAATGCAGGATCACGGCAAATTTCAACAACAAGTCTTTGGAGGAAATACTGAAGAATATCAAAGTGATTCTTCCCATCGATTATGCGTTGAAAGATCACAAAGTAACATTAACAGGGAAAGGCTGCGATTGATATAATCAAAGACTAAACAAAACATGAGAAATTATTTACAGGGATTTTGGCTTTGTGCCATGGTGGCAGTGCTGTCTATATGCCATTCGTATGCAAATGACGCCGGAAGCTTGAAATATGAAAACCGCAAAAGCATTAAAAAGGTAAGACTTTCGATGAGGTTGATTTCATGATATTTTTTTTAAAAAAAACTGCCCTCCGAAAGAGGGCAGTAAACTGCTAGAATTACAAAAATTTATGGAAAATAAAACATTTACAATGTTGATCAGGGCCTGGCAAAAGTGAGTAACTCGTCATCATTGTCATCATCAGCCAGCCGGATGATAGTGCTATTGAATTCAACCACTTTCCAATCTTCCTCAATATCATCGAATGCCGGGCTGTTCCATGAGAACAGTTCCAGTTCCACTGTCCCATCATCCCCATCACTTTCCCATCGGCCTGTGATTTCATTGGTGCCGTTAGTGGCAGAAGCTGAACCATCAGCCTTAAAAGTAAATACATAACCGGTGAAATTCGCTGTCTTATCCTCATCGTCAATCAGCCTGCTGATGATCCAATCGCCGTCAGTCAGTACATTAACGAATTCGGAGATGTCTGCATCGTCATCATTATAGTCATTATCATCATCTTCGTCACAGTCGTCCATAGAGTCTTCAATAATATCTTCTAAATCATTATTATCATTGGCTATCACCTCGCTTCCATCCCAAAGGATCAATGTGATGGGAAAATTAATCTCTACAAGGTCTCCGTCTTCAAGGTCGTCCAGAAATACATACAGTTCTTTATCGTTTTCAAATGTAATGACGTCAGCCACCTGGTTATCGGTGTTAAATAGGGACACAGAAAAAGGATACCTGAAGTCAACACATTCTATGTCATCGTCATCTCCATTTTCAGCGCAGTCTTCTCTCAGGTCTTCCAATTGATCTTCATTGTTGATAATCACCTCAGCGTGATCGGCCAGGATGACTGTAATCGGAAACAAAAATGACAGGTCGTCTTCATCATCATCGAATTCATCAAATATCTCTTCGATAAGTTCCAGGTCTTCTTCCGACTCCACGATTACTTCAAGTCCCGAAAGCATCACGGTTACAGGCAGGACAATCTGCGTACAACTCGACCGGTCAAGAATGTTATCAACGGAACCGTCATTTTGCACAGTATTTCGCATGAGGGAAACCACGGCATTACCGGGAGTCAGTACTTCGTCCCGGGGTGGTTCGATGATTTCCATTCTCTCCTCCTGACATCCGCTTATCGTGAGTAGAAGCAGTAATGCCGGTAATATCAAAAGGTGAAGATCTATCTTATTCATTTTTGTTTTTTGTCTTTTGCTTATTAAACCGGTGAACCTTGCAAATTCCTACCTTGGATCTAAAAAAAAATTAAAACTGGGATTTAAATGCTTCAAGATAACAAATTTCAGATGAATTCTAGTCCTGCTTTAGCTGGCTATACCTACCTGGGTACCTCGATTGGATTTAGTTTGGCAGTCAGCATGTTCACGGCAGGAAACATTTTACTTTGTAAAACTCAATGAGAATGGGACCTGCTTCAATGAGCCGGATCAAGCAGGCGGATGATAAAAGCAGATGGGGTTGAGGACCAAATTTCATGGGTGCCATATGATTGTGCGATCATTTTATTTTGGCTGATATGTTACATTAAAATACCTGCCTGCCTGCTTTACCTTGGTCTTCAAAACCTTATTTGTTATATTCAGGGCTTTCAACTGAAAAGCCAATTATATTATGATAACATCTGTTTTCAGAGTTTTGACTCTCATTCTTGGTCTCGGGTTATTTGCATGCTCGTCCTCCAGATTTAGTTACCAGGATGCCTATAAATTCAGCAATTACAGCTACCAAAAAAACCAGCCTGCTGATATCAATCAGGAGGAAGAACTTTATTTTGAGCCACTTGCCAGTACTAATCCAAACCTTGATCCGGTGATCACTTCCCGGCCAGTAATTACCCTTCCCAAAATGGGGGATAAAAAAGTAACGAAATTAAACAAACAGGAAAAGAAAGCCTTAAAGAGAAACATCCGACAGGAATTTAAAGAAACCCTCAAAGCGCACAAAACACTCAAAAAGGAGGCTAAAAACAAGAAAGCCGCTATGAACAGAAAAGTTTACAGCGGGCTCATCGTAGCCGGTGCCGGTCTTATAGTTGCCATTTTAGTGTCCGGAACCCTAGGCGGCCTTGCGATCATCATCGGCGTGGCTCTCATCGCTTGGGGGCTCATTGAAGAAGGAAGTATTTGAGAGTGAGTTTGGGTTTGGGTGTGAGTGTGAGGTATTAAGAAAGATGAACGTAGTGTTAAGGCTCTGTTAAAGATTGTGGATTGTTAAAATTTAACATTTAAGCCGGAGCCGGTGACAATAAATTAGTGACCATAATTCTGATATTTCTAACACTAAACTTTAAGCAGAAATGGTTACCAAAAGATATGTTGCCGGAATCTTATTGATGGGGATTTTTAGCATTTTCCTGTATTATAATACTTATGGTCAGGCTACCAATGCCGCTATAACCGGCAGGATTCTGGACGAAAGCGGGGAAGGGTTACCCGGGGCCTCGGTTATCATCAGAAATACGGCGACAGGATTTACCACGGGTACAATTGCTCATCCCAACGGAGATTTTCAATTCAGGCAATTGCCCTTAGGGGGACCCTATACGGTGTCGGCCACATTCATAGGCTATGGCGAGAAAAAAAAGACCGGATACATGGTCAATCAGGGAGACAGAATCCGGATTGATCTGCAACTGACACAAAATACTACGCAGTTGGAAGAAGTGGTGGTTTCAGCCCAGGGACTTTCCGCCAGGGTAGAAAAGATGGGGGGTGTTACTGCTATTTCCTCTCAACAGATTAAAAATCTACCTACAGAAGGCCGTAATTTTACCAGGCTGACCAGCTTATCCCCATTGCAGGGAGGAGGCAGCATTAACCTGGGTGGTCAGCGAAGGACCTCCACCAATGTTACTGTAGATGGTGTTAATGCCCGGAATCAATTAACGGCGGGAGAAATTGGCCGTGGACCGTATACCATTTCTCAGGAGGCTATCAGGGAATTTGAAGTATCTACCAATGATTATGACGTTACCCAGGGGCGCCAGGGGGGAGGTGCTATTAACGCGGTAACAAAATCCGGTTCCAACCATGTTGAAGGCAGTATCTTTTTTTATCACAGGGCAGACGCTTTGCAAAGTGATTTGAATATTCGTGGGGAAAGCAGAACGGCTGACTTTTATAACTCCCAATATGGGTTCAGCGTAGGCGGTCCCGTTATAAAGGATAAACTTCACTTTTATGCCGTATATGAAAGGCAAGATGCCGGAGAGCCGGTTGGCATCGCCGATATTATCAATGAAGAAGACGAAAATCGCATAGGCATTACCCAGGAAAACCTGGACCGGTTTCTGCAAATTGCCAGAAGTAAATATGGCGTAAGTGATGATCGACAAGTAGGTGAGTTTGACAGGAAAACAACCGCCAACACTTTTTTTCTCCGGTTGGACTGGCAGATCAATGATAAGCATAGATTGACACTGCGGAATAATTGGAATAAATGGGATAATCCCTTTAGCGTTAGTGACAACTCTAATATCGAACTGGCAGAATCCTGGTCTGATTTTTCTTCAGAGGAGAACAGTACACTTGTTTCCCTGCGTTCCGCATTTACCCCGGCTTTTACCAACGAACTTAAATTACAGTATCAGCATGCGGAACGGGCCTTTGTACCAAGTGGTCAGTTGCCAGGCAGCAATATCCCAAGGGCCATAGTATTTGTCAGATCGGACTTGCCCAATGGCCGTAACCGAAATATTACCGTGCAACTTGGCGGGCAGCGGTTTACGCCGGAAACCAACAGGGAAAACCAGCTTCACTTCACCAATACCTCCTATTTGAGTACAGGTAAATTTAACTTTACTTTTGGAACCGATAATATGATTACCTTCCTGGAAACCCTGTTATCCAATGAGCAAAACGGACGGTTCTTTTTCAACACTTTGGATGATTTTGATAATATGACACCCAACCGTTATGCAAGGGAAGTTCCATTACGGGGATTGCCGGTTGTGAATCAAACGGTGGTAGATCTTTCGCTTTTCGGTCAAGTGGCGTTTAACCCGCATCCTGATTTAACCACAGTGTTTGGCTTGCGGTGGGATGCTACCATTTTCAATGATGCGGCTGATTTTAATCAAACCGTTTTTGATGAATTAGGCATCCGGACCGATGAAAAACCTTCGGACTGGGATAATATCCAACCGCGTTTTCAATTAACCTGGAATGTAAAAGGAAGGGATACCGATATTCTTAAATTAGGTGGTGGCTTCTTTTCCGCACAACCCCACTATTACGCTCAGGTAAACAATATTCAAAACAGTGGGGTACTGCTGGGTGCTATTGACGTTTCCGGCGACGCAGTGCCTTTTCCCGACTTTGTGGCTTACCGGCAGGATCCTTCCTCCGTACCTGGCATTCCCCCGGGCGAGCAACCCTTTTCCACTATCAATGCAGTAAGCCCTAATTTTGAGGTGCCGACTGTTATGAAAGCCAATATCAACTATACCCGTTTTTTTGGCGACAGGTTTACTTTGGGGATCAATGCATTAATTAGCAGAACCATCAATAATTATGTCTACCAGGAAGCCAACCTCGTAGATGATCCGTACTTTGTAGTTCCTGGGGAAGGGCGGCCGGTATTTGTGCCGGCTGAAACGATCAGTAATAATGGGATTGTGGATTGGACTAATTCAAGGAAATCCGATCAGGTGGGAAGAACACTCGTACTGACTTCAGATGGAAAGCTCAACCAGATGGCCCTGATTCTCGAAGGCACGGCCAGACTGGGAGAGGACGGCTACCTCAGTGCCAGCTATACATTCAACAGGGCCAGGGATAACTCTTCCTACAACTGCTGTGTTGCCAATACTTCGACCTTTTTACCTGTGGAAGGCGATCCCAGGAGTCTTAATGACGGGTTTTCGGACAATCATTTTTCCAACAAGGTGGTACTCAACGGTGCCACTCCAGGCTGGAAAGGATTTGTGCTTGGTCTGACTGTTGTGGGAACCGGCGGAACCAGGTTTTCCCTGCATGTGGATGACAACACAAGTGCCAACGGGGATTTCAATCTAAGAAATGACATTGCCTATATCTTTGACCCCAATGATCCTGAAACTCCCACAGAAATTAGCGCAGGTTATAATGAAATATTGTCCGATCCGGATACTCCTGATAACTTCAAAGACTATCTCAGGGAGAGCTTTGGAGGTTTTGCCGAAAGAAACGGGGGAAAAAATCCCTTTGCGGCAACGATTGACTTAAGATTAGTCAAAAGGTTTAATTTCCTGAACTCAAAACACGGGCTGGAGCTATCGGCCGATCTTTTCAATTTTGCCAATCTATTGAACCGGGATTGGGGCAATGACAACAATTTTGGCCGCAGAAGGGATTTCATGAGGATTACAGGCTTTGACCAGGTAACGCAAAGATACAGTTACAATGTACAAACCGGCGCCGGCGCCGAACCCATCGGAGGAATACCATGGAGACTACAATTGGGTGCCCGGTACACGTTCAACTGAAAAAGTGATCCCATAAAAACAAGCTACTTGTTTACAGGTTTAGCATTCATTTTTATTTTCATTATCATGACATCCTTGCATAAAAGATTTTTGACCCTGTAACCTTTTCGAATTTGCTTTATGCCGATAAAAAAAACTTAAAAATAAATTAATCTTCCTGTACCATCTGCGAAATAAATATGATTTAATTTTAACAGGGCAGATCAACAGGGGAAATGGAAAGACTTGACTTTTATAAATACCTGTCACAAAATTATAAGGAGGAGGTCGATAAATATGTCACCGGAAGGGAGATAGGTGCTGGCAGTTATGTATATCTGCCGGTAGATGATTTTCATTATATCTTCGAAATTTTGGAGGGAGGGATTAAGCTCGGCAGTTATTCATCAGAAGGGGAGGAGGTAGTATATGATGTGCTTGGAAAACCGGATATATTCGGTAACTTTCATTACCTGAATGGTAAGTTCTTTGAATTTGCCAAGACATTGACACCAGTGATTTTGAGGGTTTATGAATTAAAGTTTTTCAAAAAAATGATAGTTCATGACCCGGTCATGTCGGAGTGGTTTAACCAATATGTGGTTGATCGTTGGTGCCGTGCCGAAACCAGGCTTTTCCATATCAGTTCCCGCAATATAAAATCCAGAATTTCCAAATTAAAGGAGCAGTTGAAGAAGAACCATCACTATGACATTTTCGAGCTGTTAACACAAAAAGACATAGCGGATCTTGTTGGCGCTTCCCGGCAGACAGTGGCCTCCAGTATGAAGCGATAAAACGCAATCGATTTTATACAGCTATTAAAATCTCTACCGAATTATGAACTGGCGCAAGTGGCTCGTGGGTGTTACACGACTTGAGCATTTGGAATTCCAATTAAAACTGCGGCAATCACCAGCCTTGAATAGTCTTTTAGCAGAAGCATGATGAGCCCTGATGTTTCGGCACCCATTACTTTTCGAATTCCAATTGGTTTGATTTTTTTCGCAAAACTCAATTTTGCAATACCAAACAACCCAAGACAACAGCTAGCACAGCAAAACTGTTCACTGCCTGACCCAGATTGCTTTCAGCCCGGTATTGCTCACCTGGTACTATGAGCTAAGCTTACCCTATCACAACTGTTGCACAACACTTTCGACAAGAATCTTTGTGTCTTTGTGCCTCTGTGGTGAAAAATGATTAACCACAAAATTCCCCTAGATCAGACAATTGACCAAAGTTCGGATTGTACTATTGTTCGTTTTCAGTACCGCCACTATCTCCTTCGCCGGTTCCGCCGCTGTTCTCCTCACCGCCTGATTGACCGGTATCTTCGGTTTCACCTGCCGGCTCAATATTGAGATCAGTTGGGGGCACTATCGTACGATCCTGGGCTTTTTCAATATTCGGACTAGTGGTTACATCGGCACTGTCTCCGTCGTTGTGTATTAAAAAATCCGTGGATAAAGTAAGTACCAGCAATGCTATGGCCAATCCCCAGGTAAATTTTTCCAGAAAATCCCCTGTTTTTTTTACACCGATCAATTGACTGGTGGAAGATCCTCCGAACTGACTGGATAGCCCACCGCCCTTGGAGTTTTGTGCCAAAATCACCAAAATTAACAGAAAACAGATAATTGTTATGATTATTATGAGTGGTACCATGTTATGATCTTTCTAATTCTTCGATCCGTGATGCAAAGTAAGCTTTTTTTTGGGGAAACTTCCAAATTAATTTTTTATAAATGTCCTTGGCTTTTTGAATTTTGCCCTGTTTTTCCATGATGATGGCCAGGTTTTCTGAGATCAGGTCTTCTTTGATTTCAACACTTTTCAAAGATAAATCCTCCTGTGGTACATTGTCTTGCCCTTTTACAGGCTTAGGTTTGGAAATTGTCGGCTCTTTTTTAATAAACTCCTCTATGATTTCGGTTTGTTTATGCATGTTTTCGTTCCGGCCGGAGTTTTTATCCTTTTTTTTTGACGCTTTATCCTGATCCTTCTCTACGGTTTTTTTGAGTTTTTTTTTAGATGTTTCGGTCTTTTTTACCGAAGCTGGCTTTGCTTTTGCGGTGCTGGTCTTGCTTGCCGCTTTTTGGGTGGTAGCTTTTGTTGAAGCTGCCGTCTTTTTTGCAGTACCTGTCTGCGCTTTGGTTGCAGCCTTTTTGGTAGTGCCGGTCTTTGTAGCGGCAGTTTTCCGTGTACTGGCCGACGTAGTTTTGGCCGACGTTCTTGTTGTGGTACTTTTCGAAGTCGTGGTTTTTGTCGATGTACGGCTGCTTCTCCCCGTTGCTGTCTTTGCACTCGTTTTAGCGGGTGCAGACTTGGTGGAGGATGCCTTGGTAGTAGTGGACTTTTTGTCCGTAGTACTTGCTGAGGCGGTTGTGGTCTTCTTCTTGGGAGGTTCGGTTTTTTCAGCCTCGTGAGCGGTTTTGGCCTTACTTTGTTGTAATGACCTCAGGTTTTCCTCCAGTTCTTTGTACAGGTTATCCTTGCTGTCATCCTCTTTTTTTGTATCGTCGGTTATACTGAGTTTGGTCTTATCGGTATCCAGGGACTTCTTAATGTCCAAATCGCCTAGTGGCAGTGCTGCTTCCTTATCCTCCGGGGTTTCCGCTTTTTCAAAGGTATCGGCCTCTTTTGTCTCAATCCTTGCCTCTGTTGCCTGCTCATTGATATTTTCATCGGCTGATTCTTGTTCGACCTTTAGCCCTGTCATCTCCTCCATGGTTGGTTCTGACACCTTATCAGCTATTTCTTCTTTCCATTCGGGCTTTTCCGTCATGGTCTGGTCAGCCGCCACGGTTTCCGCTGCTGATGTATCTTCCAAAGTTTCCGGTTCCGGGCTTATAGCCGCTGATTCTGAGGCCGCACTATCTGCGGATACCGAAGTATCAGCCTGATTGAATAGCTGATTTCTTATCAGGGTTTTCAACACATTTCTATCAGCCGTAGTGATCGCTGCCAGATGTATTTTATTCCGGTAGTCGAGGGTTCTGTTGTCTGTTTTGGTTTTAGCGATCAAGGCATGGCCAATTTGGAAGTATGGATACTGGTCAACCAATTGTTCCAGCTCACCCAAATCAAACTGGGATATTGATTTCGGATTATTAATTAATGTTAGCAGCTTCTCTTTGTTCACGTGACTGAATATTAATTAGTTAACGAATGTTAAAGATAATAAAATTTACCAATTGGCGACAGTGGCATTGAATATATCAAGAATAATCTGCTCGAAAATCTCTTCTAGCAGCGCATCTTCTACCGAGTTTAATGTCTGTGTGTTATCAAAGTCAGCGAAAAATGAAAATGATCTGTCAAAATCTTCGTCCTCGTTTGTTGTATTCACAAATGACACCTTCACCGTAATGGTCAATCTTGTCTGGCTGGCAATGTCGACACCATCGGTGTTGCCGGAGGCTTGCGGGGTAGAGGGGGCGGTTCTGTAACCGACAATCTCGCCTTCGAGTTGCAGATCCCCTTCCTGATCGCCGGATAGTACGGTCAGTCGTGTATTTTGCTGATAAATGTCCCTTAAGCCTTCGGATAATGTTTGCGTGATTGTAGGAGGACCTCCCGGGGAAAGATTCTCAAATCTCTTAATAGAAATCGTGCTTACTTTGTCGTAGTCTATGTTGGTGCCTGTGAATGAATACACACCACACCCCTGCATAAAAAGTATGGCCGCCAACAAGCCAACTGATAAAAATATGCCTATGCGATTACTCTTCGATTTCATACTGTTTTATTTTTCTGTATAAAGTTCTTTCCGATATCCCCAAATCCTGTGCCGCATATTTTCTTTTATTATTGTTTTTCTTTAACGCTTTGATAATCAGCTCTTTTTCTTTCTTTTCTATGGACAAGGACTCGTCTTCCTCTTCTGCAATATGGTAAACGTCCTCAATTTTTTCATCTTCATATATATTACCGTTATCGGCTTTGGGTTCGATAACCAGGGTATTGTTGTTGTCTGTTTTTTCAAAATCACTATCCATTCGTTCAAATAACTCGGAATGGTCTTTTAATATTTCATAATTTTCATTCTTTATCACTTCATGAACCAGTTTTTTCAAATCATTCATATCCTGTTTCATTTCAAATAAAACTTTGTAAAGTATGTCTCTTTCGTTTAACCCTTTATCCCCCCCGGTTCCCTGTAATTTGTACAAAGCCGGCAAATTACTTTTTACCGGCGGAAGGTACTTTTTCAGCGTATCGATATCTATTTCCCGGTTCGTTTCCAGGACAGAAATCTGTTCTGCCAGATTTTTTAGTTGTCTGATGTTACCGGGAAAAGGAAACCTTAGTAAAACTGATTTGGCCTCTTCCGTGAGATGAATAGGTTTGGCCCGGTATTGTTCGGAATAGTCAGTGGCAAATTTCCTGAACAACAAATAGATGTCTTCGCCCCGTTCCCTGAGTGGTGGAATTTTAATGGGCACAGTGTTTAACCGGTAATACAAATCTTCCCTGAATTTGCCCTGCTCTACTTTTTCATACAGGTCCACATTGGTGGCCGCTACCACCCTGACACTGGTTTTTAAAACTTTTGAAGACCCAACCCGGATAAACTCACCATTTTCCAGCACCCTCAGCAATCTCGCTTGCGTGCCCATGGGCATTTCCCCGATCTCATCCAGAAATATGGTTCCCTTGTTGGTCACTTCAAAATACCCTTTTCTTGAATCCGAAGCACCTGTAAAAGCGCCTTTCTCATGGCCAAACAATTCCGAGTCCATGGTTCCCTCCGGTATGGCACCACAGTTGATAGCAATGAATGGCCCATGTTTCCTGGCGCTCAGGCTATGTATGATTTTTGAAAATGATTCTTTACCACTTCCACTTTCACCGGTAATTAAAACCGTCATTTCCGTTCCGGCGACCTGTATCGCTTTTTTTATCGCAAGGTTGAGCAAAGAAGAATTTCCTATGATGCCAAACCTTTGTTTTACGCTTAATACTTCTGAATCTGTCACTTCTAACTTAGTTTAAAGAAACCCTCTGGTGTGATTCGGTACCTTATCCTTCCACGACCCTTCCTTTTAAGGTAGCCGCCGTACATTCTTCTACCCATACATTTACATACTGGCCTTTCATATAGCTTTCCCTTGGAAACAACACCACTTTGTTGGCGCTGTTTCTGCCCTGTAAATAATCAGCAGACCTTTTGGATTTACCCTCTATCAATACTTTGTGTACTTTGTTTAAATCCAATTGATTTCTCATCAAAGAATGTTCCCGCTGCCGTGTAATAATCTCATTTAACCTTCTCTTTTTGATCTCCAGGGGAACATCATCTTTGAATTTCTTGGCAGCCAGTGTGCCTGGCCGCTCCGAGTAGAAAAACATGTAGGAAAAATCATACTTTACATATTCCATTAAGCTGAGCGTATCCTGGTGTTCTTCTTCTGTTTCTGAGCAAAACCCTGCTATCATATCGGAAGATATACCACAGGCATCCCCAAGAATGCTTTTTATGCTATCCACTTTTTGGAGGTACCACTCACGGCTGTAGGTTCTGTTCATTAAATTCAAGACCCTGCTATTGCCACTTTGCACCGGCAGGTGGATGTATTTGCAAATATTTTCATATTTCCGCATGGTGTAAAGCACATCATCGGTTATGTCTTTGGGATGTGATGTGGAAAACCGCACGCGAAGGTCAGGATGTACCCTGGCCACCATTTCCAGCAATTGGGAAAAACGGACGACATTCGATTCCCCGGCTTTCTCAATTTGGGCCTTTCCTTTCAAACTAGTGTTAGGTGACCATTTGTAAGAATCTACATTCTGCCCCAACAATGTGACCTCCCGGTATCCCTGATCGAATAGTGTTTGCGCTTCGTTGACAATCGAATACGGATCCCTGCTTCTTTCCCGGCCTCTTGTAAAGGGTACTACACAGAATGAACACATATTGTCGCAACCCCGCATGATTGAAATAAATGCCGTGACACCATTGGAATTTAACCTGACCGGACTAATATCCGCATAAGTTTCTTCCCGGGATAAAAATGTATTAACGGCTTTCCGGCCGCTATCCACCTCGTCCACCAGATTAGGCAGGTCGCGGTAAGCGTCCGGACCGGCCACCAGGTCTACAATCTTCTCCTGGTCCAGCAATTTTTCCTTCAGGCGCTCGGCCATACATCCCAGCACACCTACCATGAGCGAAGGCTTCCTCCCTTTTAGTGTATTAAACTGGCTCAAACGGTTTCTTACTGTTTGTTCCGCTTTTTCCCTGATGGAGCAAGTGTTGAGAAAAATTACATCTGCTTTGTTAAAATCGGAAGTGGTGTCAAAACCATTTTTTTTCATAATGGAGCTGACTATCTCCGAGTCCGAAAAATTCATCTGGCAACCATAGCTTTCAATATATAGTTTTCGTCGCTGGCCCGTATTGGTCTCCTGCGAAACTTTTATGGTTTCACATACCATGGATGCTTCCTGATGGTTTTCCTCTATTATATCAATATCCTTGATTATTTCCGTCATTTTTCTAAAAAATTCTTTTTCGCTTTCTATCTTTTCTGCGTCCAGTTATTTATATAAGAATATGGACAAAGATAACAATTAGAAAAAACAAAAATGACATTTTGTCAGTAAAAAACTTAGTATTTTCCGGCTGTTATCTGCTGGTCCGAATCTTTGGACTGACGCTCAGAATGGTGATTTTTGGTTTTGTCGTATCGGGTACAGAATCTCTCCTATTTTGTGCTTTTGGCTTTGATATCGAAGCCAACATTCACAGTGTTGTAGATCAGCCCATCCTTGGCTTTGTCCACAAACTTACTTTCCTGATTGTAGGAGACACCCCATTTGGTACGGTCGATGTTAAATTTTGCCCTGGCGTGGATTAAATTGTCCGAGAATTCAATTTTTGCAGGGAAGGTAATACTCAGTTCAACATCTTTTATGGTAAGGTTGCCTGTTACAAGGTGACTCGGGGCTTCAATAAAAAATTCTCCTTTTTTTGCTTCTTTCAACCATCGATCATTTTTTTTGATGTCAGTCACATCGGTAATCTCAAACAGGGCCTTCGGATAAGTGGCTACATCGAAAAAATCAATAGATTTCAAATGATTGTTTAACTTGGCATAATCTTCTGATCCGGTGGGTAAATCAAGAATGTCGATTTGGTTGAGGTTTAAGGTGACTGCTCCCCCGATAATTTGCTTTTCTTCTGTTGAGATTTTGCCCTCGCTGATCGGAATAATCCCATTGTGCCTGCCAGTAGGCTTAGTGCCCACCCAGGTTACTTCACTGATTTCGGTTGCTACTGTATAGTTCAGGGCCTTGGAGGTTATCTCCTTGACCTGCTGTGCGTTGGCAACGATAGCCTCGTGACTTTTAGGGTCAGAAACACAATAGGTAAGGCCAATGGCCAGGCCAAAGACGATCCATCGGGTAACTCCGGGTCCTGTGATCATTGTTTCCGGGTTCATCTGTCATGTATTGAATTTAATAATTTACTAAAATTAATGTTGAGTTGAAATCTTTAATGAAAAAATAATATTATGTAGAAATTGTTTCATTAGTACATATTTTTTTTATTATTTGTATTGTTCTAAGAAATTTTTGAATTAACCGGGTTATTGTTAAGTGTTTTAAATGGCTATCATCAAATCGGTAAGGGGCACAAGCCCTGTTTTTGGGGAAGGATGTTTTATAGCAGATAATGCGACCATAGTAGGTGAAGTGAAAATCGGTAAACAATGTAGCCTCTGGTTTAATTCCGTGGTGAGGGGAGATGTCAATTCAATTACGATCGGGGATTATACCAACATTCAGGATGGGGCCGTTATTCACTGTACTTATCAAAAGGCAAAAACTGTAATAGGTAGTCAGGTATCCATTGGTCACAATGCCATAGTCCATGGTTGCACCATAGAAGACAATGTCCTTGTTGGCATGGGGGCTATTGTGATGGACCACGTCCATGTCGGGGCTTACGCAGTTATTGCAGCAGGAGCAGTGGTTTTGGAAGGCACAAAAGTGGAACCTGAAACCATTTACGCCGGCATTCCGGCCAGAAAAGTGAAAGATGTGAACGAAGCCATGAAATTGAATATGTATACCACCGCACAAAACTATTTAAAGTATAGTCAGTGGTTTAAGGACTAAAGTTTCGATAGAAGCCCAAGCTTAAATACCATCATTAACTATGATTATAAAACCTTCAGATGCCGAGTATCCGGATTTCTATAAGGGCTATATTGCCCTGGTTCCTGACGGAGACGTGATCAAATTTCTTAAAAAGCAAAAACGTTTGTTTACCGGATTGATTGACTCCATTCCGGAAGATCAATTATTGTATCGTTATGCCGAGGGAAAATGGACGATCAAGCAGATAGTAGGTCATGTGATTGACACAGAAAGGATTATGGCTTACCGGGCTTTGGTTTTCAGTCGTGGAGAGCGACAGCCCATTCCCGGGTTTAACGAAAATGAGTATGTGGAGAAAGCTTCATTTAACAAAAAGAATATACAGGATCTGATCCTGGAGTTTGCCAAGCTAAGGGAGTCTAATCTGGCGCTTATTCAAGGCTTTACAGATGATATGATCGACAGAAAAGGCAATGCCAATGATTTTTTCTTTTCAGTCCGGGCAATTATTTATATTATTGCCGGACACGTTGAACATCATGTTAACGTTATTAGAGACAGATATTTGAGTAAAGAAACGCATACTTGAATTTTTTAATTAAAATACTTCTATCTTCTATCGCAGTACTGGCAACAGGATATCTGTTGCCAGGGGTATCTGTGGCCAGTTTCACTTCTGCCTTGATTCTTGCCCTGGTGTTAAGCCTGTTAAACGTCACCTTAAAGCCACTATTGATTATATTTACCATTCCTGTTACAATTCTTACTCTGGGATTGTTTCTTCTGGTGATCAACGCGGTTGTGATATTAGTGGCAGATTATTTTGTTACGGGTGTTAATGTTTCGGGGTTTATCTGGGCGTTACTTTTCAGCATAGTGCTATCGGTTATCAACGCTATTTTAAATGGTATTTTTACGAACGGATAAAGCCTGTTTCTATCATGTTGAGATTCAATATTTTTTTGTTGCATCAATATTTTTTATTTGTTATTTTAAATACGAATATTCATTATTCAAGGGTGGATCTAGCTACCTGTCTATCTTGAAAGAGAAGATTATCTTGCCGATAACAAACATAAATAATAAAGATTACCAGTTATGTATTTAACAAACGAGGGGTTCAGTATTGATAAGATCAAGGCATTCAAAGAAGAAATGGCTAAGTCCAATCAGCCATACATTGTTGTGGATTCGGAGGAAAACAATGAAGAATATCTTAACTTTTATTTTGTCGGGTTTTATGAAGGCAGAGAGGTCATCTATGACGCAGTGATTTACACACTCCGGTTACAACATGAAAGCGAATTGTATGAAATTGCTGAGCATGAAGCCGCCAAAAGGTTTTCGGGTTTTAAAAAAATCAAATACGAGGAGGACGAAAACGGTGATATGAGGGTGCTGGATGGGGATGAAGAAGAAATTGGCTTGTTCATGGCAGAGATTATTATGGAGCTGGAAGAAGAAGGTGCGGTAAAAGTGAAGGAACACGCAGAACTTGACCCGAACATTGATTTTGGGGTGGGGCTGGATGCCGGGCTTCATGTAAGTAGCATTACCGGTGATGTGGTTATTAAGTTTATTTCGGATTTTAATGAAGATAACCTCACACTTGACGATACCTTGTATTCTTTTCAAATGGAGCAGGATATATAACGCCCACCAAACAATAGTATAACTATATCGTTCAACTCTTGATATTTCCCGATTATCTATGCTAAAAGTAGCCTGGTCTGAGGTTTACAACCATCCTTTGCCCGAAAATCACAGATTTCCTATGATTAAATACGACCTGATTCCCGAACAATTGGTCTACGAAGGCACCCTTTCCTCCGAAAACCTTTTTACACCGGGCAAAATTGGGGAACATGAGATTTTGACAACCCACCAACCAGATTACTGGCATAAATTAAAACACCGTTTATTGTCGGCAAAGGAGGAAAGAAAAACCGGTTTCCCGCTTTCTGAAAATCTGGTGAACCGCGAAATTATTATCATGAAAGGCACTTTGACAGCGGCATTGCATGGTTTGAAAAGTGGCATTGGCATGAACATAGCAGGTGGTACTCACCATGCATTTTCCAATAAGGGAGAAGGCTTTTGCCTCCTCAACGATATAGCAATTGCAGCTAACCACCTGTTAAACAATCATATTTGCCGACGGATTCTGATCGTGGATCTCGATGTGCATCAGGGTAATGGGACGGCCGAAATATTCAGGGGTAATCCGGATGTGTTTACCTTCAGCATGCATGGGGAAAAAAATTATCCACTCCATAAGGAAGATTCCGATCTGGATGTGGCATTACCGGACGATACGGATGACCGAACCTATCTTAAGCTTTTGGAATCGAATTTATCGGAATTAATGGAAGCTTTTCAACCGCAATTTGTGTTTTTTCAATCCGGCGTGGATGTACTCAAAACTGACAAGCTGGGCCGGCTGGGCCTGTCGAGGGAAGGCTGTAAAAAAAGGGATGCGATCGTGTTGAATGCCTGCCAACGCAACAGGATCCCCCTGGCCATCAGTATGGGCGGAGGTTATTCGGAAAAATTATCCGATATTGTTGAAGCACACGCCAACACCTTCAGACTGGCGCAGGAAATATACTTTTAATATTCGTTTAAAATCCATAACCCCACCGTCTATTTATATTAATATACCTTCCAAAGCACCCCGGTTTTATACGCCTTTTCCTTAAAAGTTTAAGCATGGAAAACATAAATTGGTTTTTTTTTGTATATTAATGTACCGGATCTATTTGCTTACGGAAGTTGAACAAAACATGAAATCAGACTTAGTGAAATTCAAAGATAGTGTTTTTTATTCTTTGGCGTTTATTGCGTTACTCTGGATCGTTAAAGCCATAGAATTCAGCATATCAGGAGATTTTGGCGACTACGGCATTTTACCAAGGAAGATTTCGGGCGCTATTGGCATCATTACAGGGCCTTTGATCCATGGCGATATTAATCATCTGTTCTCCAATACCATACCGCTGTTGATCCTTGGCATCGGCGTTATCTATTTTTACAACAAAATTGCCTTTGAAGTCATAGCCCTGATATACCTGATGACCGGCGTGTGGGTATGGATTGCCGCAAGGGAAGCATACCATATCGGCGCCAGCGGAATCGTTTATGGAATGGTTTCATTTCTGTTCTTCAGTGGTGTTTTTCGCAAAGACCCAAAATCTATTGCCGTATCCCTGGTAGTGACTTTCCTGTTGGGAGGAATGATTTACGGCATCTTTCCTACTAATGATAACATTTCCTGGGAGTCACACCTGCTTGGTTCTTTGGCAGGGGTGTTCTGTGCTTTTTATTTTCGAAGTGTTCCTACTTTCGATGCTGCCGGAAAAGGGAAGTTACCCACTGAAAATAACGATGAGAAGGAGCTGGAGCATACACTCAACTCGGATTTGAGTGATAAAGCCCTCTCTTTTCAATATGATTTTGTGCCATCCAAAATAGCCACCAATAACCAGGATGAAAAATCGGCTGCCAATACCAAAAACGACCCGGACAAAAAATACATTAACACGTACAAACTTTAGCCCCTTCCTTTCCCGCCCAATTGATCTGCCATTTCATTTTTTTTAGCGCGCTCATTTTTATTTTTGATATACGGCAATAAATATTAAATTATTTAATAGTTTAAAAGGAAAATAAGTGAACCGAAATTATTGCGTTATGAAGAGTGCCTTATTACTATTTTTGTTAGTTGGGGTTTTCTGTCCGGAGTTGCCAGCACAGGAGACTTTTCCAAGAAACGATGTTAAAGACCAGCGGAGACGTGCCTTTGCGTTTTTAAACGCTACGATTGTAACAGATGATCAGCAAACAATCGAAAATGGCGTAATGATCATTAAGGACGGAAAGATTATGGATGTAGGAACATCACTGAATGTTCCGGATGGATATTCGGTGGTGGATCTGGAAGGAAAATTTATTTATCCGGGACTAGTGGACATCTATTCCAGCTATGGTTTGCCGGAGGTGAAAACCCCCAAAAGACAGTGGGGAGGCCCGGAGCAAATTCAGTCAAAAACCAAAGGGGCCTACAATGCAAATCAGGCCATTAAGTCTGAATATGCCGCCTCAGAAGAGTTTACCGCCCATGACAAAGCTGCCAAAAAACTGAGGAATCTCGGGTTTGGTTCCGTGCTTAGTTTTCGTCCCGATGGCGTCGCCCGGGGTACATCTGTTTTTGTTACCCTGGGGCAGGATTCTGAAAATAAGTTAATGCTCAATCCCGTGGTGGCAGCTCACTATTCCTTTAATAAAGGCAGTTCAACACAGGATTATCCGGTTTCTGCGATGGGGTATATTGCCCTGCTGAGGCAGACATATTTGGATGCCGGTTGGTATAAAAGTCTTACGGTAAAACCTTTTATTGACCAATCCCTGATCGCCTGGAACCAAAACCAGCAACTTCCCCAGATATTTGAAACCACCAGTTGGTTGGGGCTTTTGCGTGCTGACAAGGTAGGGGACGAGTTTGGGCACCAATACATAATTAAAGGAAACGGTGATGAGTACAGGCGAATGAAGGAAATAACAGCTACCGGGGCACCATTGATTATTCCGCTAAATTTTCCTGAAGCATTTGATGTGGATGATCCCCTGGATGCCAGGAAGCTTTCGCTGGAACAAATGTTGCATTGGGAACTGGCCCCAACTAACCCCGGGGTATTAGAAAAAAACGGGATAACTTTTGCCATCACTACCTACAAAACCGAAGGAGGCAGGTTTTGGAAAAACCTGAGAAAAGCTATAAAGCATGGATTGTCCGAAGAAAGCGCTTTAAGAGCATTGACAACCACACCTGCGAGATTAGTTAGGATGGAAAACAAAGTTGGAAGCCTGAAAAAGGGCATGGTAGCCAACTTCCTGATTACTTCCGACAATATTTTTTCAGAAGAAGCGATCATTTATGAAAACTGGATACAGGGTAAAAAGTACATAGTCAACCCTATAGATCAACCGGAAATTGCCGGTAAATATACCCTGAGCTTTGCCGGCAATGATTATAACCTTGAAATAAGTGGTAAACCCGGAAAACCTGAAGCAAAGATCGTGTTGAACGATACCACAAGTATTAAAGTGAATGCCAAAGTCCGTGGGGAACTGGTAACACTTAATTTCGATGTCGAAGATGAAGAGGTTTCAGCCGGTGATATCAGGTTTTCAGGATGGATTGCGGACAATAACATAAAGGGAAGTGGTCAATTGGGAGATGGGGAATGGGTGAACTGGAGTGCCATATACCAGGGCAAACTCCCTCCAAAAGAGAAAAAAGGCGAGGATCGGGAGGAAGATAATTTACAAACTGGCAAAGTCTTATTTCCGTTTTTGGGTTATGGTAATGCGGAGTTACCGCGGCAAAAGTCAGTTTTATTCAAAAATGCCACAGTTTGGACCAATGAAGCGGAAGGCATCATGCAAAATACCGATGTACTGGTAAAAAATGGAAAAATAGCCAAAATTGGGTCCAACCTGACTGACCGGGAGGCCGAAACGATCGATGCCAGCGGCAAGCACCTTACTTCCGGAATTATTGATGAACATAGCCACATAGCGGCCTCCAGCATTAATGACGTGGCCACCAATTCAGGTATGGTAAGAATTGGTGATGTCATCAATCCCGATGATATCAATATATACAGGCAATTGGCAGGAGGGGTCACTGCAGCACAGATTTTACATGGTTCAGCCAACCCCATTGGCGGACAATCGGCCCTGATTAAATTCCGGTGGGGGGCAGGGCCCGAGGGAATGAAAATCGAAGGGGCCGATGGATACATCAAGTTTGCATTGGGAGAAAATGTCAAAAGGTCGAGGAGCAGATCTTCGACCCGTTTCCCGCAAACGCGTATGGGGGTGGAACAGGTTTATATGGATGCCTTTTCCAATGCCCTGGAATACGAAAAAGAATGGCAGGCTTACAACAAGCTGAATGCCAGGCAAAAAGCCACCGCCATAAAACCCAGAAGGGACCTGGTACACGAAGCCATGCTGGAAATCATCCGTAGCGAGCGGTTTATCTCCTGCCATTCTTATGTACAATCGGAAATAAACATGCTGATGCACGTAGCGGAGCACTTCGGGTTTAAAGTCAATACCTTTACCCATATACTGGAAGGTTACAAAGTCGCCGATAAAATGGCGGCCCACGGTGCCGGGGGGTCCACCTTCGCTGATTGGTGGGCCTATAAATGGGAGGTAAGATATGCCATTCCATATAACCCTCAATTGATGCAAATGGCCGGGGTAACGGTGGCCGTCAATTCAGATGATCCTGAGATGGCCAGAAGGTTGAATCAGGAGGCCGCTAAATCGGTAAAATATGGCGGTATGAGCGAAGAGGATGCCTGGAAAATGGTGTCACTCAACCCTGCCAAACTGCTGCATTTAGATGATCGTACGGGTAGTGTCAAAGCAGGCAAAGATGCCGATCTGG
Source organism: Cytophagales bacterium (assembly GCA_022360015.1). Lineage (GTDB taxonomy): Bacteria > Bacteroidota > Bacteroidia > Cytophagales > Cyclobacteriaceae > Agaribacillus. The sequence goes on along the minus strand of JAKSDQ010000251.1, from coordinate 37,682 downwards.
TATTATGGAATGACAACCCGCTTTCTATTTATGCAAAAGCGGAAAAAACAATGGTAGATGGTGTGATTTATTATGACATGGATGAAGACCGGAAAAAAAGGAAAGCTATCCGGGAAGAAAGGGCAAGATTGACTGCCAGGATGAAAGCGGCGAAAAAAGGCGGCGATCCCACCAGAAAACCTTTTGAAACCTCTACCATCGGTTTTCATTGCGATGTTATTGTCGGAGATAACTTTTTGTACCTGGGCGAAAATTGATGAGATAAATGTTGAAAACTATGAAAATACATATCCTATTATTTTGCTTGCTGACCGGCTTCGTCAACCGGGTCAATGCACAAACGATGGTGACTCCAGCCGGACCCCAGGAAACGCCTCTGCTTCTTACAGGCGCAACTGCTCACTTGGGTAACGGACAGATTATTGAGAATGCCATCATAGGATTTGATAAAGGCAAATTAACCATCGTGGCCAAATCCGGAGAAGCGGTAAACAAATCCGGATATGAGATTGTCGATGTGACCGGAAAACACATTTATCCAGGCTTTATCCTTCCCGCCACAGATTTGGGATTAGCGGAAGTATCTTCGGTCAGGGCAACCCTTGACAATGATGAAACCGGGTTGGTAAATCCCAACGTGAGATCCATTATAGCTTACAATACAGACTCGGAATTAATACCTACGCTGCGATTTAACGGCATTCTAATCGCTCAGATCAGGGCTTTCGGAGGATTGATTTCCGGTACTTCTTCCATTGTGCAATTAGATGCCTGGAATTGGGAAGATGCCATTTTCCAGGCCGACGAGGGTATCTACATGAACTGGCCAAACCGGGAAACAAGGCAATTTGATTTTAGCACTTTCACCTTCAAGACTTCACCCAATGAAAGGTATGATCAATATATCGCCGAATTGACTGAGATATTTGCTGAAAGCCGCAATTATCGTAAAGGTGATTACGGTAATAAGGTGAATTTAAAGTTGGAAGCGATGAAGGGGCTTTTGGAAGGGGGCAAAAAGCTATACATCAATGCTAATGATGCCAAAAGTATCATCGAAAGCATAAAATTTGCCAAAAATATGGGTGTCGAAAAAGTTGTGCTGGTGGGTGCGGGCGAAGCCTATATGATTAAAGAATTTTTGAAAGCAGAGGACATACCTGTTATCCTGGGCAACGTTCACAGCCTGCCCCGGAAACCTGATGATGACGTGGATTTACCTTATCGCATGGCTTACCTGCTGCACCGGGAAGGTATTTTAACCGGATTAGCCTACAGAGGTACCCAAAATTCACGCAACTTGCCATTTTTTGCCGGAACTGCCGCTTCGTATGGCCTCGGAAGGGAAGAGGCATTGAAGCTGATAACTTCCAACACCGCTAAAATTCTGGGTATTGACGACCGTGTAGGATCCCTGGAAGTTGGCAAGGACGCAACATTGTTTGTTTCAGAGGGAGATGCCCTCGATATGCGATCAAATCAACTGATCCATGCATTCATCAATGGCCGGAAAATTCAGCTCGACGCCACCCAGCAGGCACTTTATCAAAAGTATAAAAGCAAGTATCAGGGAGATTAACCCGGCTATTAAAGCATGTGCCCGTATTTTATATTTACAGGCAAAAACCTCCGTGTCTCTTTGTGTCTTGGTGCCTTCGTGGTAAAAAATGGTGAACCACAAAGGCACCAAGACACAAAGAGACACAAAGAATTTTGGTGTAAACGTTGTGCAACAACCCTATCCCGCTCATATATTCGTATCGATTGGCAAGGGCCATAAAGGCACCTGTAGTCTAAACCCGATGCCCGAACAGTGCTTCAACCGTTTCCCTGAGAAGTGTTATACTCCTATGAATTTCCTCCTCGTTAAGGGAAGCAAAACCAAAACGTACTGCATTATGTTGCGACACAAAATCCTTTTGGATGTTGATCACAAGTCTCTTTCTTTTTAGTTCCGCCGCCAGTTGTTCCGGATCGATATGCGGGCCGAAACAGGCCCAAACTACCATACCCCCTTCCGGTATTTTGAAGCTCACATGCTTTCCAAGATTATCTTTTAGCAATCTGCAAAACAAATCCCTTCTTTTTTTATAAATTTTAACGGTTTTCTTCAAATGCCTTTGAATTTCCCCGTCTTTGATCATTTCGGCTATGGCCATTTCCATAATGGGGTCTCCCTGCCTGTCTACAATTCGCCTTAATGGCTTTAATGCGGTAATTAATTCCGTTGGTGCCACGAGGTAACCGATCCGGATCGATGGTGCCAGTAATTTGCTGAAGGCCCCCACATAGATTACTAACCCTTGTTGATCTAAACTGGCGAGGGGAAGAATGGGACTGCTGGAATAATGATAATCGTAGTCATAGTCATCTTCCAAAATAGCAAACCTGTATTGCTCAGCCAGTTTTAAAAGTTCGATCCTTCGTTGAGCACTCAAAGTGACAGTGGTAGGAAAATGGTGATGTGGAGTGATATAAACCGCACTTACCCTCGCCTTGTTGCAGATTTTTTCAATTTCCGAAACAACAATTCCGTGCTCATCTACCGGCACCGTTAAAAGATGAGCACCCATATTGCGGATCACAGCATTGGCGGCGCCATAGTTGGTCGATCCGACTACCACATGGGCACCGCGCTGAATTAACACATTAAATAGTAAATAAATGGCCATTTGACTGCCACGGGTGATAAAAATGTTCTCTGCCGGGTAGTTTAACCCCCGGGTATCGGCCAAATACCTTGAAAGGGCCCGGCGCAGGGATAGTTCACCCTGAACATCATGATACTTTAGAAGTTTTCGACCTGCCTTGCTCTTGGCGATACCTTTACAATACCTGTATAAATATGCTACCGGTGCCAGCCGTTCATCAGGCGAGCCTTCATCGATTTCCAATAAATTATGGTCTGTGTAAAGAGGGGTGACCAGTTTTGGGTTGGGCGTAATGGTAAAACCACACTTATCGAGTGCAGGCTTCCCCTTCCAACCGGATTGCGGTGTAATCTCCTGATGCTTCACTTTTGGCAATTCACCGCTGATGAAGCTACCCCTGGAGGCATGAATCTCAATCCAACCCTGTGCCATGAGTTCTTCATATGCCATAATCACCGTTTTTCTGTTTAATTCCAGCAATCTTGCCATTTCCCGGGAGCCCGGTAATCGCTGTCCCGGAACAAGGCGGCCCAGGTTGATTTCCCGGATGAAGCTATTGACTATTTGAAGGTATACAGGGGATTTGTGTGATTTGTCAATAGCAACAATACTTTTGAAAGGAAACATAACCGGACCATTTGAAAGTTTAAAATCGGATTACTATGACAGTCCGCTAAGTTACTACCTTTGACCAAAACTAAAAACCACCACCATGAATACTTACAGAATTACTGAAAGAAATCAAGTGAAAAGGCTGCCTAAAAGAGCCAGCTATGACCGGGAGACTGTTTACAAGATACTGGATGCAGCATTTGTGTGTCATGTGGGTTTTGTTGTTGAAGGTCAGCCATTTGTTATTCCAACCGCTTATGGCCGGGATGGAGATAAGATTTACATTCATGGGGCCACTAAAAGCAGGATGCTGGCCCATATGGAACAAGGCTTACCCGTATGCCTGACTGTAACGCATCTGGATGGCATAGTTGTTGCCAGATCGACTTTTCACTCTTCGGTCAACTACCGGTCTGTGATGGTTTTCGGCCAGGCAAAACCGGTCGGTAATGATCGGAAAAGCTACGCATTGGAGGTAATTACCAACCAAATTATCAATGGCAGGTGGGAAGAGGCGAGACCTCCCCACGAAAAGGAATTAAAGGGAACAACTGTATTGGCCATTGAGATTGAATCAGCCTCTGCCAAGATCAGAACCGGTGGCCCTAACGATGAGAAAGAAGATTACGACCTGGACATCTGGGCCGGTATCATTCCCCTGCGAATGATCGCAGGCACACCGGTGGCCGATGAGTGGCTCCGGGAAGGGCTTCCTATTCCCCCCTCAGCAAAAAACTACCAGTACGCTAAAGGGAAATAAACACCTCTCCAATACCCATAGTACGGCGCAAAGATATGGCACTTTTTCCGGTACTTACTACCTTAATGAACCAGGAATATAAGTTTTGCCAGCCATAAGATTATTACAGCTCCATACACGGTAAACACCAGGTACCGGACCTTTAGCCAGTATCGACCACCGGCTGTACAGGTAACAGCCAGACAGAAGCTAACTGCCGTCAACCGGTAGCACCTTGTAACTGACTAAACAGTTTTATCTTTCGAAAATTGGTTTTATAGCATTTCGGAGCCTGTTTTTTGAAATATGTTTTTTATTTTTACCTGCAAAGGCTCTACAATAACGTGCGTGATAAAATAAAAAGATTCGAGGAAATCGCTGTCCGGCCCAATGTGATAGGCCCTGAAAAAAAGATTTATGAGTGCATAAAGGGCCGCTGGGGAAAGGATCACTTCGGGAATGAGCATGCGCTTGTACTGGAATTAGGTTGTGGCAGAGGCGAGTATACCGTAGGTTTAGCCCGATTATTCCCTGGCAAAAACTTTATAGGTGTAGACATAAAAGGTGACAGAATTTGGGTAGGCAGCTCCAGGGCACTGCAATTAAGTTTGGATAACGCGGCTTTTTTAAGGACACAGATACAATTCCTGCCTCGCTTTTTTACTAATGGAGAAGTGAGCGAAATATGGATAACCTTCCCCGACCCAAGACCTAAATTACGGGATGAAAAACACAGGCTGACTAACAACCATTATCTCGATGTATACAAGGACATCCTGATGTCAGGCGGTTATATCCACCTTAAAACAGACAATACTGCTTTATTTGATTATACTTTGCAAATTTTGAACGGAAGACAAGACATTGAAAACCTGATCTTCACAAGAGATCTCTACAAATCACCCCATAACAATCGACATTTTGGGATAAAAACCAAATATGAACAGAAATTTTACGAACTCGGTGAGCGTATCAAATATCTGAAATTTCAATTTAAACAAACCTGATTTCGCCTGTTTTTGACAATATTCAAACAAGCCCATCTTAATTTTGAATTTTTCGTATAACAAATAACAGTTATATTTACCCTTCAAACCACAGACTGCTTAATGAGAAAACTAACATTACCATTCCATCATTTATTCTTTTTGCTCTTTCTTTCTCAGTTAATTTTTTATCACGCTTTTGCCCAAAAGCCCAAACAACCCAATGTCGCTGAAATCAAGCTGGCGCTTAAAAAGTTAAACGTGCTCGGCAACGTATTGTATTTCGCCGCGCACCCGGATGACGAAAACACAAGATTGATAGCCTATTTGGCCAATGAAAAACTGGTAAATACCGGTTATCTGTCGCTAACACGGGGAGATGGCGGGCAAAATCTTGTAGGCCCGGAGATCAGGGAGCAGTTGGGGATTATCAGAACACAGGAATTGCTTCAGGCCCGAAGCGTGGATGGCGGACAACAGTTTTTTACCAGGGCCAATGATTTTGGGTATTCAAAGTCCCATGAAGAAACAATAGCCATCTGGGGCAAAGATGAAGTAATGGCCGATGTCGTCTGGGTAATCAGAAATTTTAAACCCGATGTAATCATCACAAGGTTCCCTCCGGATAAAAGAGCGGGTCATGGCCACCATACCTCCTCAGCCGTGATTGCTATCGAGGCTTTTGATCTGGCTGCCGACCCCAAGGCGTTTCCCGAACAATTGCAGTATACTGATACATGGCAACCTGAAAGACTATTCATCAACACAGGGAGGTGGTGGAATAAATATATTGCAAAAGATTCCAAAGGTGTCACAACAGTGGATGTTGGGAAGTACAACCCTTTATTAGGTAAATCATATACGGAAATAGCGGCATCAAGCAGGAGTATGCATAAAAGTCAGGGATTTGGCGCTACAGGATCGCGCGGGGAAAGTCTGGAATTTCTGGAATTTGTCAAGGGAAGCAAGCCACGCGATGGCATTTTTGACAATATCGATTATTCCTGGAACAGGGTAAAAGACGGACAGGTGTATCAGCAGAAGGTCAATGCGCTAATTGAAAATTTCGACCCGGAAAACCCCTCTTTGTCGGTACCTGACCTGGTTAACCTTTACAATTCCCTGGATAATCTGGAAAATGATTTCTGGAGGGGAAAAAAACAAAAAGAGGTTAAAAAACTGATTAGGGATTGTCTGGGGCTTTACCTGGAAATCAGGGCTCATGACTATTATGCGACGCCCGGATCATCAGTAAAACTTGACATTGAAATGATTACCAGGGCCAGAAATAGGCTGGATGTGCAAAACTTTCAGTTTGAGCATACAGAGGAGCTGGTTATCATCAACAAACCACTGCAGGAAAATATCCGGTTGGCCCATAGCCTCGATATCACCATACCCGGGGATTTTCCCTTTACAATACCCTATTGGCTTAAGGAAGAAGGTTCTTACGGTTTGTTTAAGGTAAATGACCTTCAGCTTATTGGTAAACCTGAAAATGGGCCGGCACTTTTGGCTACCTTCAAGATCAAAATTGAAGGTAACGTTTTTGATTTTCAGGTTCCGGTTATCTATAAATGGAACGATCCCGTGGACGGAGAGTCTTACAGACCTTTTATTATTGTTCCTCCCATCGCGGTAAATGCCTCCGAAAATGTCATGATCTTCGCAGGTGATGATCCAAAAGATATATATTTTACGGTCGCGGCCAGTGCAGATAGCATCAGTGGCCGGTTGAAACCCAGGTTACCTGCCGGGTGGACTACTACTCCTGAAAGTTACTCGGTGAAAACGCTTCAAAAGGGAACCGAGCAGGTTTTTCATTTCAAGGTTTTTCCTTCCCGGGAGCAAAGTGTCGGTAACCTTTCAGCCTATTTTGAATATGATGGCCGTAAATATGACCAAAGCGTGAAGTTTATTGATTATGACCATATTCCGGTACAGACCCATTTATTCAAGTCTTCGATAAAGCTGGTCAAATTGAACATAACCAGATACGGCACCAAAATCGGTTATGTGATGGGGGCGGGCGACGATATACCCTCCAGCCTTGAGCAGATTGGCTATCGGGTGGATATACTGAACGATGACGATATCTCAGTGCCTAACCTTCAACGATACGATGCCATCATTTTGGGTGTAAGGGCGCTTAATACCCACAAAAGACTGAAGTATTATCAGAACAAATTATTGTCATATGTGCGTGGTGGTGGAAACCTGATTGTGCAATATAACACCAGTTTCCGGTTGGTGACAGAAGCGTTCTCACCTTACCCTCTGAAGCTCTCCAGGGACAGGGTATCTGAGGAAGATGCCAGGGTGAAGTTTTTAAATCCGGAACATGAAGTCTTGAATATGCCCAACAAGATCACCCATGAAGACTTTGAAGGCTGGGTTCAGGAACGCGGGCTCTATTTTCCCAATGAATGGAGCAGTGAATATGCTCCGATATTATCGTGGCATGACAAAGGTGAGGATCCGAAAAAGGGTAGCCTTCTGATCGCCAAATATGGAGAGGGCTACTATACGTACTGCGCGATCTCTTTTTTCAGGCAGTTGCCGGCCGGCGTTCCGGGAGCCTACCGGCTTTTTACCAATATTATATCTATGGGTAACGGTCCGGTGAAAACAAAACAGATCAAACCATGAGTGAATTTGACAATAATTCCCCCGACAAAGATGATTTACCCCCTTTTTTTAAGTCCTGGAATGGGGCCTACCTGTTTTTGATGGCGAACCTGACTTTTTTGATTATGCTGTTCTATCTGTTTACCAGATTTTTTGAATGAGCAATATAGACTATCTGATACTTTTTGGTACGTTGATTCTCATAGTTTTCTATGGAGTCTATAAAACGAGAGGAGTCCAAAGCATGGATTCTTATTTGAGGGGAGGAGACGATACCAAATGGTGGGCAATAGGCCTGTCAATAATGGCTACACAGGCCAGCGCGATCACCTTTCTTTCCACACCCGGTCAGGCTTATACCGATGGTATGCGCTTTGTCCAGTTTTACTTTGGGCTGCCGCTGGCCATGATATTGATATCCATTTTTTTCCTGCCGCTTTATTACAGATTGAAGGTGTACACAGCCTATGAGTATTTGGAGTCGAGGTTTGATCTTAAAACCAGGATGCTGGCCGCTTTGATTTTTTTGATCCAAAGGGGGCTTGCGGCAGGCATCACTATTTACGCACCATCGATTATTTTATCTACTTTGTTGAACTGGGACCTGAGAATAACTAACGTAATTATCGGCCTGGCAGTAATCATCTATACGGTTTCCGGCGGCACCAAAGCCGTTACACAGACGCAGAAACATCAAATGGCAATTATGATGGTGGGGATGGTGGTTGCGGGTATTCTGGTGATCACCTCCCTGCCTGAAGGAATTGGCTTCATAGATGCCCTGCATGTGGCCGGCAAAATGGACCGGTTGAATGTGGTGAATTTTTCCTTTGATTTAAGTGATCGCTACAATTTTTGGTCGGGTATCACGGGTGCGGTGTTTTTGTTTATGTCTTATTTTGGTACGGATCAAAGCCAGGTACAAAGATATCTTACCGGAAGGTCGTTAAAAGAAAGCAGGATGGGGTTAATGATGAACGGACTTTTGAAAGTACCCATGCAATTTGTGATATTGTTTATCGGTGCCATGGTGTTTGTATTTTATCAATTTAGTCCTCCTCCCATTTTTTTTAACAGCACTGTCAGGGAACAAATCAGGCAAACAGACAAAGGCCGTGACTTTCGGAAGCTGGAAGAAGATTATACGCAAAAATTCGAAACAAAGAGGCTGGCTGTCGAGGGATTAGTCAGTGCAGTAAACAGTGGAAACCAAAACGAAATTGATCAGGCCCGGTTGAAATTAAACGGTTTGCAAATGGAATCCGATCAGATCAGGGAAAGGGCAAGGCAAGTAATCCGTGAGGGAATACCAAATGCGGAAACCAATGACAAGGACTACATTTTTATGCATTTTGTGATGAATACACTGCCGGTAGGTATTATTGGGTTGTTGTTTGCCGTAATATTTTCAGCGGCGATGTCTTCCACCTCCTCTGAACTCAATGCACTCGGTTCAACCACTACCATCGATATCTATAAACGGAGGCTTAATTCAGGAAAAACGGATAAACATTATCTGGGTACCTCAAAATTATTTACGCTGATCTGGGGTATTATTGCGATTGTGTTTGCTTCCACGCTTTCACTTTTCGAAAACCTGATTCAGGCAGTTAACCTTATCGGTTCATTGTTTTATCCTATTGTATTGGGAATCTTTGTAGTGGCTTTTTTCTTTAAATCCATTAAAAGCAATGCAGTTTTTTTCGGGGCTATCATCGGCCAGGTGGCGATCGGAATCATTCATTATTTAAACATACAAGGAACAGCGGGAATTTTTACAATGGGCTTTCTTTGGTATAATGCAATGGGCTGCCTACTGGTGATAATAATAAGTTATCTGATCCAGATAATCAGGAATTTAGGCGTTCGAAACAATCACTTCACCAAGTCATAGCATGACTCAAAGTCATACTATGACTATCCCACTTTAAGAACTACGCTACAGGTTAGCCATCACTGCAGCTTAGACCATTTTTCAATATACTTTTGGTTGGATTTGATATACCCAAAATCACTTTGAGCCGATTTGGCTAATTCCATGGATTGGTTGGCAGTCGCAATGGCGCCCTTGTAGTCTTTCATTTTAGCCTGTATCCTTGCTTTGGTTTGTACATGCCAAAATGCATTGGGATTGTATTCAACGGCTTTGGAGATCCACTCCAGGGCTTTATTCAAATCCATATCATTGGCAAAATAGTAGTTAGCGGCAGAGGCGTATTGGTTGACAAGGGAAGCATTGGGGTTTTTGGCAAATCGGTTTATGCTGGCCATCACCTTGGTTTTGGTGTCGACAGTCATTTGTATGGGAACGATAATATCGCTCCATTTAAGTCGTATGGTAGCACTTTCATCCTTTAAATCCCCAATATCAAAGGTAAGGTTTTCCACATGATTTGGATTTTTAACCGAGTTAACCGTAAACCTGGTTAATTCCTCAGACTCGTCATAAGCACTGACATTACCGCCGATGCCAAGGTCTTTATAAATCATAATGGTCCACTGTTTTTTGCCGGGAATTGAGTAGATGGCATACTTCCCTGCCGGAACTTCTTTTCCTTCCAATTTAACATCATCGCTAAACGCTATGGTGGTCGCATTGTTGGCGCCGGTTCTCCACATTTTTCCATATTCTTCTACATCCACAAATATCTTCCTTCCTTTCACTCCGGGCCGTGAGTAGTTGATAGTAACATCTGTCAGCCCCACTTTCTGTTCAATTTTGCCAGCCGGACTGGGCGCGGGGGTTTGAATCTGGGCGCTGGAAAAATGAAAAATAAAACTGAATGCCAGGGCCGCGGTAAAAACGGTAAGTATTTTTTTCATTATCTTATTAGGTTTGATTAAGGTTGTAAATATAAATTTGTTATTGTATTATACGAAATTTAAAAAAATCGTTGCGCGTCAAAACAAGGTAACCGATATTAAATACTATACTGTGAATCAGATTCTCCAGCCGGATTTTTTTTATCAACAGGATGTTGTCAATGTTGCCAGACAATTATTGGGCAAAGTGCTGGTCACTCATATTGATAACCAGTTAACTGCAGGAATCATTACAGAAACCGAAGCCTACAGTGGTTGCCGCGATAGGGCCTGTCACGCAAGTAATGGCAAGACCAACCGCACCAGTGTCATGTATGATCAGGGTGGAGTGGCCTATGTCTATCTTTGTTACGGAATTCACCATCTATTCAACATTGTGACCAATGTCAGAAATTATGCCGATGCCGTGTTGGTGAGGGCATTGGAACCCTTGGATGGCGTAGACGCCATGCTGGCCAGGAGAAATAAAAGCCATCCGGACCACACGCTCACATCGGGTCCGGGTTCACTATCACGGGCAATGGGAATTAATCTGAGCCATTATGGTGCCAAACTATACACAGAAGAGAATATCTGGATCGAGGACAGGGGTTTAACTGTCAGCCTGGAAAACATCAAATCTACGCCAAGAATAGGCGTAGCCTATGCAGGCACTGACGCCCTACTGCCATGGAGGTTGTATATTGACAACAATAAATATGTAAGTAAAGGGAAATTTATTCAAAAAGCAGATTAATTTTTTCCTGGTTGGATAATAACCCCGGGCTTTGTTTTCGAAAATAGCTTAATTCATCATCGATCGTTCTATTGATTCTTTCCAGTTTTTTCCGGGTCCCCTGATCAAACGGATAGGTAACATAACTGTTATTGATGAGGTCATTAAATTTCTGAATTTGGAATATATAATAGCCTTGCAGTTGAAAGATGATATAAGCGGTATCATCGATTACCTTTTTCAAATAATCCCGGTTTTCCTCATTATTTAACCTATCGAGGCATGAGAGGTTGATTTCACTTAGTTTTTGTATACCAGCCTTCAAAGCAAAAATTTCTGCTTTCATATAATTTCTGAAGAAATCCTCACTGGTCTGATTGTGTGGATAGGAGCCACTTTGTAACATGGAATAATCAATTTCTACGGTGGGCGCTAACGTGTTAAGCTGTCTTTTCATGGAAATGATGGCAATAACCGGAATACTTAATGAAATGATAGCGCCACCATAGCGAAGATTGTCATTGTCGTTGTCACTGCCTGCCAGCAACAAGGCGGAAGACAGTAAGCCAAGCCCCAGTGAAAAATAAGAACGCCTTTTAATGGATCGCTTAAGGTTTTCGGCAGTTTCATTAAAAGCCTGCTGACTTTGAATGGACTCATAAATCTCCTGTAGCCTAATACTTTCTTCCAACTCATTCAACAGACTTTCAATGCTAAGGGTACGCTTGATTATCTCGTTGTTTTTAATAAGAAGCTGTTTAATAATTCGATGAACCGAGTCTTTTTTTTGCTCATCGGCAACCGGAAAATTAACTTTCGGGCGTTTTTGTTGTATACTAAGAAAGGGCGTTCCCAATACTTCGTGAGCGATAAAGTGCAATGGGGCACAAAGAAAACTGCACAATATGTAAAGTCTCAAAAGAACGTTTTGGTTAAAAAACATGATTTGCCTTTATTTTAATTCATGGCAATATTATTGATATAAACTATGAAATCGCATAAATATATAATCAAAATTGAAATAAGTGAAAATTACCCTGGCCCCAATTTGGTTAACAGTACATTGTTTTTATAAATTTGATCAATAAAAGTTGTTTATGAAAAGTTTAGGATTTAGCGTAATTGCGGCATTTTTATGTATTTTCTTGACAGAAAATGTCCCAAGCCATCCTTTGCAATATGATTCCACCCGCCGGCCAGGATCCCTGGGAGGAAATATCAATACTAAGTATGATGAACAGAATCCAATATTAAGCCCGGACAGAAAAACATTGTATTTTACCAGAAAAAACCATCCGGAAAACATTGGTGGTAAAAAAGACGACGGTGACATATGGTTTTCTAAGTTAGGTGAAGATGGAAAGTGGACTACGGCTAAAAGGTTGAATAGCGTTGTTAACAACAAAGATTATAACGCGATCATTGGCTTTTCAAATGACAGTAAATTAATGTACTTGCAGAATCATTATACCAAGGATGGTAGCTCGAACAGGACCCAGGGTATTTCCATCTCGAAGCTGGTCAATGGCCGCTGGACTTTTCCTGAAAAACTAACCATTTCCTATTACTACAATCGTTCGAAAGAGACAAGTATGCGAATTTCAGAAGATGGCCGCATTATGCTGCTTTCGATTGAATCTTATGATACAAAAGGAGCTGAAGATATTTACGTAAGTTTCAGAAATAAGGACAACTCCTGGTCGCAGCCCATGAACCTCGGTAATACTATTAACACAACGTTTCAGGAAATGACCCCCTACCTGGCCGAGGACAATATCACACTGTTTTTTGCCAGCAATGGACATGGCGGATACGGAAGCCGTGATATATTTATTTCACGAAGGCTTGACAATAGCTGGAAAAACTGGACGCAACCTACCAATCTCGGCAAATCAGTGAATACAAAAGGCATAGAGCTTTCTTACCACCTGCCGGGTGGGGATTATGCCTATTACGTTTCCACCCAGAATAGCGAGGGGTTCGGTGACATTCAGCGGCATAAGATCACTGAAGATATTGACAAGCCGGATAATCTTGTGGATCTGGAGTTACTTGAAACCGTGGATTCCATCGGTGTTGCCGCCCAAGAGCCGGACTTACCTCAGATTGACATAGAGAAAACCGATCGATTTATCGAAATACAGGGAAAAGTGGTCAATGCCAATGATTTGAAACAGCCCGTTAAGGCCTTGCTTTCATACAGGCAAATCGATGATAATGGTGGGATTGCCAGTACTTATTCAAATGATTCATCCGGGGCTTACCAGATTAATCTCAAAGAAGGGTATGCTTATCACCTGACAGTTTCAGCCGAAGGTTACATGAGTACTGAAGAAAGGCTGGTGGTTTCTCAGACCAGCGCTCCTTCACTGCAAAAATACTATCTGCTGACCCCGCTGGAGGTTGGGACTACGGTCAATCTTAAGAACGTGCTTTTTGAAAGAGGTACCCCTAACCTTTTAGAGGAATCTTATGAGGAGTTGAACAGCGTCGTTAAAATGATGATGGAAAACCCTGGTGTTAACATTGAGCTACAAGGACACACAGACAATCAGGGTAGTGGCAAACTAAACCTGGAATTGTCTCAGAAGCGTGTAGATGTAGTTAAAGCTTATTTGGTTGAGCAAGGTATTGAAAGCTTAAGAATTTCTGGTAAAGGCTTTGGTGGTACCCGGCCCATTGCCAGCAATGCCAGTGAGAAGACCAGAAAACTGAACAGAAGAGTAGAGTTCACCATAGTAAAAAATTAAAATGGAATTAGAGGTAGTGTTATTTGGTATAGCCAGAGATATTGCAGGCAGCTCAAAGCTCAAGTTAACATTGGCTGATGGGGCTTCTGTAAAAGTTTTAAAAAAACAGTTGATCGCCGAATATCCTGAGATGAGCAAGCTGCGGTCAATTGCCTTTGCCGTAGATGCGGATTATGTGGATGACGATTACCAATTGCGTGACAAAGAAGAAATAGTAATTATTCCGCCTGTAAGTGGAGGTTAATAATATGATAAAGCTTACGAGTGAGCCTATAATAGTCAATGAAGTTATTGATTCGGTTTATGATGCAGGAGCCGGGGCTGTCGATGTATTTATCGGTTCGGTACGGAATAAGACCAGTGAAAAAAAAGTTGTAAGACTTGAATTTGAAGCTTACGAAAAAATGGCACTTTCGGAGATGGAGAAGATTGCAACAGCCGCAAAAAAAAAGTGGCCTGTGTGCCAATTATCCATTGTTCATCGCGTTGGAACGTTAAACCTGGGCGATCTGCCGGTTGTCATAGCTGTGTCTACACCCCATCGCCCCGACGCTTTTGAAGCCTGTAGATATGTGATAGATACTTTAAAGCAAACTGTTCCGATCTGGAAAAAGGAAATCTTTGAAGATGGCGAAGTATGGGTTGCCGCCCATCCATAAAGGCGCATTTGATCAGGGTTTAAAGTCTTTCTTCCCGCCACTTTTCTCTAAGAGCATTATCTCTTTTATGACAATACGGTGAGACATGGCTTTGCACATATCATAAATTGTCAAAGCTGCAACACTGGCTGCTGTTAATGCTTCCATTTCTACGCCGGTTTTAGCAGTAATACTCGCCGTCGCGATAATTTCAACATTATTTTGGTTATGTAACCTGATCGTAAGGTGGCAGTTTTCCAATGGTAGCGGATGACAAAGCGGAATAAGCTCACCGGTTTTCTTTGCGGCCATAATACCAGCTAGAATAGCGGTTTGAAAAACGGGGCCTTTTTTTGTATGAATATCTTCTTTTTGCATATGATCCAGAATCTCATCGGTAAGCTGGACCAATGCCCTCGCCTTGGCTGTTCTCCTCGTAACTATTTTGTGACTAACGTCGACCATATTAGGATTGCCCTCTTTGTCGAGATGGGTAAATCGTTTATCCTGTGCCTCCTTCATATTACTAAATTTATGATTTTTATAGTTAATCCCTTGAATAATACTATTTTAACTGTTGCAAGATAGTCATCATATATTACACATGTGCGCTGGTTGATGGAAAATTCAATTTAATGGTAACAAATTGCATGAAAATGAACTAAATCAGGTTAAAAATCGTTTTTGAATTGTTAAAGGCCTATAAATCAATAAATAATACAGTTAAATACAATTTTTTGTTCAAAAAACACTGTTTTCCCCTCATTTGTTGTATTATTTTAAGATATTGGTACTAACATGCTTTTATTTTAGAAATGGGGAATTTCCAGCGAAAAAATCAATAAAAGCAATCAAATCTTACATCTAATCCAGCGTCCTTTTAAAATTCGCTTTTTAGCAGAATATCGAAATAATCTAATTTTGCTGATTTCTTGTAC
Organism: Cytophagales bacterium; assembly: GCA_022360015.1. Classification (GTDB taxonomy): domain Bacteria; phylum Bacteroidota; class Bacteroidia; order Cytophagales; family Cyclobacteriaceae; genus Agaribacillus. Next base: position 22,202 of record JAKSDQ010000251.1, on the reverse strand, counting down.
AATATTTTCGAACAATCGATTATTCTGTTTTTTGTTTACTTTTCAGGTGAATGGGTGATAAGTTCACTTAATTTACAGTGATTTTGTTGTTTCTGAGGAAGATCCATCACTCAAAACGGACTACATCAATCGGATAGGCGATGATAGATGTGCTGATATTCACCGGTTTTATTATTTCTGCTTATCATGTGCAAGTATATATTGGAGATTTTAAGTTAAATAATTGAAAGCCTGATATGTTTGGGGTCATACCAGGCTTTCAATATTCAAAAACAGACTAAGATAGCTTTTATGGGACTATAAAGTCTTTAAGACAGTTTATCATGTATCTCAGACAGTTAGTTCTACTATTAATACTTTTGAGCATTTAGGGTAGTATAATTTAGTTTTGGCTCACATTTAACTACTATTGCAAATGTTTTTGCCTTGTTCTGATAATCCCTTTTAGGATAGCAGAAGAAAGATGGCAATCGCAGTAGTTCAGGAGTTGTTTTATCTAATCTGTCAGGCCATCGAAATCCTTAAAATTATCTTCAGCCCTGTAGTCGATAGCTGTCAACTCTTCTTCCACTTCGACGGTGTTAACCGCCTGGTTTTGTGTACTACTTTTTAGGGTCTGAAATGACAGGAGTGTGATCAGAAATACTCCGGAAATGATATACAGTCTCTTTTTCATCCCAAATACTTTTTAGTAAAAAATGATTAAGAATGTGTTTTAGTCGGTAGTTTGATCGTAATCAGTATTTAATCTTAAAGACTCTGTATCGTTCACCTGAATCATATCATCCTGAGGCTGTAATAATTCTTCACCCGGATCTTCGCAAGCAGCAGTTATAAATAAGATTGAGGCGCTGAACAAGATAGTTAGTAGCTTTTTCATAATCGTACAATGGTTTGGTATAAAGTTTAAACAATTTTCTGCGTTGAAGCATTTGATATTTCAAAGCTAAGATGATTTCATGTAAGAAAAAGTTGTTTTTTTAACGAATCTTGACAATGTCGTTAAATTGTATTTTAAACTTAAAACAGGGGTAGGCTGACTGAATGAAATCTTGTGAATAGAAGTAGTAATTAATTGATTTTCAAGAAGATATTAATAACTGTTTTTCAAAAATCCCGAAAAGTGGTGATAAAACTAAAAATTGACAGAATCTATAATTATTCTAAGAAAAAATGCTTGTGCCGGTGTTGATGGGAACAGTATCGATAAATGGGTTGAATGTAAGGTTGCCAAAAGCGGTCGTAGGTTTGTCAGATGATATTCACCTTGACTTTTACTTCTTCAGGTTTCCCGTCTGGTTTACCTGTGTTGTCCTGATAGGGTAATTCAATGTCGAAGGTAGTGAACTCTTCTTTTTTACTCGTCACCTTAATAGTTCCGTTGAGCTTTTCCACTGCTTTTTTAACCAGATATAGCCCCAGACCGTAACCTTGGGCGCGATCATTGCCAACAGTAAACATATTAAAAATATGGGAGATGACTTTTTCAGAAATGCCAATTCCGTTGTCGTGGATTCTGATGTGAATCCCGGGATCTTTTTCAATTACACTCACATCTATCTCTGCCTGCCGTCCAAGACCGTCATTGTGATATAGCATGGCATTTTCTATAAGGTTTTGAAAAACTACGGAAACCAGTCTTTTATCAGCAGCATATTGAAGGGATGGTGAGACTTCATAGTTAAATGACAACTTATCGATTTTTAACTTTTCGACAAGCTGGCTTTTAATTTTATTAATCATCTCCTTAAAGTCAATGTTTTCCCGTTCAACATCGATGAAGTTGATTTCACTGGCCATAACCAGTTTTTTGAGCATAAGGTCCATCCTTACCAAAGTATCCTCGATTTTATCATACAAATGCACGACGCCTGTTTTGGTACGTTCCATTCTGGCCAATTGCGTTAATCCCATAACACTCACTACGGGTCTTCTTAGGGCGTGGGAGGATTGATAGAGGAAAGTGTCCAGTTCCTGATTAATTGTTTCCAGGGCCGCCGTACGATCTTTGACCGTACTTTCCAATCCGGTATTAAGCCTTTGCAGTTCCTCATTGGCTTTATGTAGCTGTTTTTGAGATTTTGTCAAACTTTCATTGATACTAATGATTTGCGCCTGTTTTTTGTTGATTTCTTCGTTCCGGGAATACAGCAGTTGGTTGGTTTTCTTTTTTTGTTGGTAGACCCTGTAATAATATACAGTGAACAGAAAAAATAAGATGATCGCAACAATTAAAACCTTCATTTGAAAATCCTTCTTTTCGATCATAGCTCTCTGGGCCTTTTGATTTTCTCTTAACACGGCATTTTCCTTTTGTTGCTTTTCTATATTAAATTGTCTTTCCAACGAGGCAATCTGCTTGGTTTTTTCAATGTTGAAGATTTCATCTTTCAATTCTGAATACCTGACAAAGTATTCATGACTTTTTTTCAAATTATCTGAAACCTTGTAATATTTATACAGGCCTTCATAACACCTCAACATGATCTGTTTGTCACCTATGTCAGCGGCAATGTTCAAACTTTTCTGCAGGTTTTGCTGTGCGTCAGCGAGGTTATTGCGTTCAATGTTGATCAACCCCAGATAACATAAGGCCAGGGCTTCCCCGTCGCGGTTGTTGATCTCCTGATAATAAACCAGGGCATTTTTTTGACTCGTATAGGCCGTATTCATTTCACCCGACTCAAAATACAACTTTCCTATGTTGTTTAAACCATTGGCGATTTCCAGCTTGTTGTCCACAGCTTTAAAATACTTGAGGGCTTGCTGATAACTGTCCAGGGCCTCTTCTTTTCTGTCCAGCGCCTGATATATGCTACCCAAGCCATTATATATCTTGGCCAGCTCAAATGGCGCAGGAATACTTTCAAAAATTGTTTTTGCCTTGAGGAAGTATTCCAGGGACTTTTGATTGTCGTTTTGATCCCTGAAAAGATTACCTAAATTCCCATTGGCCAAACCGATTCCTTTCAGGTCACCGATTTCCTCTTTACTTTTTATGGCGCTGATGTAGTACTCAATGGCCTTTTCAAAGTTACTTGTCCGGTAATAAATGATGCCAATATTCATTTGTATCACACTCTCACCATACTTGTTTTCGGATTTGACATAATAATCCAACGATTGTTTATAATATTTTAGGGCCTCTTTAAAGTTTCCATTGATTTTGTGCATGAGTCCCAGATTATTATATAAACTTCCCAACCTGTCAAAAGCATCGGTTTGCAGGAACAATTCCTCAGCAGATTTGAAATAGAGGATGGCGGTTTGGGTTTTGTTTTTGGCGTGGAAATAACGCGCTAGTAAAAAATTACTTTCTGCGATGCCTGTTTTGTAATCCAATCCTTTGGATAAATGGAGTGATTTTTCCCCGAAAGCTGCTGCCGAATCCAGGTGGTGGTTGAAGACCTTCTTACCCAGTTTGATCAATAAATCAACCTCTTCCTTACCCTTCAGTTTATTGTCTCGTAAAAGGGATTTTAAACTGTCGATTTCCTGGTTTTGTGCGATAGTTGTCACGCTTAATAACAGGAAGATAATGAAGATCCAAAAGATTCGATGTTTCTGATTTTTTTTCATTAATTGTAAATCCCCTGTGACATAAATCAACAATGTAATCTTTTGTTCATTTTATGATTTAATACAATTTCTAAACTCAAGCCGACAACACAATTCATAAATTTATTGCGGAGAACTAAACCCCATAGAAAAACTTAATCCCATTGAAAACTCAAAACTACCTTAATCTAATATAAAAAATTAGAGGGTATTAAGTTAAACTACTCCTAAATATTACGTCTTTCATACAAACCGACCGTCAAAACAGCATGATCCTGCATCCTATTAGCCCATTACTATTTATCAGATTGATAAGAGAAATGTCCAAAATTTTGGATCATGCGGTGATTGTTTCCACTTTTTCAACCCTACCTCCGGCTAATTTGCTAGAGATCATAATTTAATAAAAAAAAAAATCAAAAAAAGTATTATAACAAGCATTAATTGTATAATGTAATGTTGGCGGGTTTTCGCCATGAATTAAGTCAGGTTGAAATACCCCGTTTTTCAGGTATTTTGCCAGGAAAAACGTAAGAAATATTGCCTCTTGAGACCATAAAAGTAATACCGGATGATACCACTTTCTCTAGTGCAAGATACTAAATATCTCAGCTGGAAAGGTTCGAATATTTTCAATAGTTTATGCTAACCACCAATGACAGACATGGACTCATGAATGGCTGATATCTGTCTTTTTTTCTCTGCTTCAAAGCCGTCTTTTGCTCTCTGCCCGAAGGCTTTTTTGAACATGTTTTTTATCTCATCATCACCCACTCCGCTTCTTATATAATTCTTGATATTAAACACACCGCCATCATAAAGGCAGGTTTGCAATACCCCTTGTGAAGTGATCCTTATCCGGTTGCAAGTCCCGCAAAATGTCCTTGAATAAGCAGCGATAATGCCGATGTTTCCGCGGAAATCAGGTATCTCGTATTCAGTGGCAGTGGCATTGGGTTTGTCGGTGAGCTTTTTGATTTCAGGGTAGCGGACTTTCAGCGTGTCCAATATTTTACGATGGTTCCAGGTCAGGGATTGGTACTTGGCCCCGTCGCCATTGAATGGCATTTCCTCAATAAATCTGACCGAAACCGGATGAACCCTGGCCAACTCTGCCATGGGAATGATATCCTGGTCATTTTTACCCTCGATCACAACCGCATTAACTTTAGTGGGGATGTTGTATTCGAGCAATGAATAAAAGGTCTCCATCACCCGGTCGAACTCATCCCTTCTGGTAAGCTCCTTGAATCGTTGCCGGTCTAATGTATCGAGACTTAGATTGATAGACGAAACACCCAACTGATGCAAATTTTTTACATGAGAATTAGTAAGTACACCGTTAGTTGTGATATGTAACTCCTTAGTTCCCAGTATTTTCCGTAGATTTGTGAGGAATTTGATCAGATCTTTTCTGACAAATGGTTCCCCACCCGTAATTCTGACTTTGGTGATACCTAACTGTACAAGGATGTTTACCAACCTTTCCATCTCCTCGTAGGTAAGTAATTCCTTTTTATGCAAAAATTTCATGCCTTTTTCAGGCATACAGTAAAAACACCGCAAATTACAGCGATCTGTTACCGATAGCCGGACGTAAGTAATAGGCCGACCGTGATTGTCATATATTGTATTTGAAGTCTGGTCTTTCCTCATAATGTCTTATAAAAATAAAGTATCCTGCGATGAATTAATAGTTATTTAGGCATTAAATCAAGGTTCAGGGCAACTTTCCCGGATTTAGGTGGTCTTATCACAGACCTTGCCCCACACGACCGGTGAAATCCACCTTTCTATGACGGCATGCTTCATCTGCATAGCCCCCTATCGCATCGGTATCTCCAAATACCGGCTTTATGACTCTTTGTGTCTTGGTGCCTTTGTGGTTGACCATTTTTCACCACAAAGGCACCAAGACACAAAGAAGGTCTCCATTTTAATCCAATCTTTCAACCTTTATGTTCACCCAGGGGCGGCTTATCAGTCCAAAAACCCCGGACCTGGAAAACTTAAAATACGGACTTTCGTTTTTATTGATATAAAACGACCTGTTTTATTAAAATAACTTAATTATACAGGGTTACTAAAGCTAACTTTTCTCATTAACATTAGTAGTTTGAAAAACTTTCACCAGGTGCAGGCATAGAATTTATTGGAGTTTGGGTGAATATTTTTGTTTATAACACTTTGAACCGTATCTAGCTTACAATTTTTGATGGTCGAGATTCGTCATAGGAATTCAGGGCGTTTGGGAAAAATTACCTATCCCTTCAGAGTTATAGGTTATTATTTTGGATTGGCCATTTTGATTACCCATTATGAAGGCTTCCTCAATCTGACCCCACTGTTAATTGGATTTATATCGGTCGTATTGATTTATCCTCATTTGGGTTTCCTGCTATTTAAGGTTTCAGGTAATCAGCGGAATGTAGAAAATTTTAATCTGACATTTGATGCCGTGCTACTCGGTGGCTTCATCAATCTCATGCAATTTGCTTTTATTCCCAGTCTGGTTTTCGGGGCTATGATCATTTCAAGTCATGCAGCCTTAGAGGGCTTTAAGCGGGTTTTGTTTAGTGTCATCTTTATTATCATCGGTGTACTCATAATTGGCATTTTCAACGGTTTTGCTGTTGAAATCGTTGCTTCCTCGTCCATAGATATTATCAGTACGCTGGTCATAAGTCTGTTTTGTATTGTTTATTCTTATCTGGGTTATTTAAGATCGGCTTCCCTGAAGAAGGCCAAAATTGATATTAAAAAGCAAAGTGAAGAGCTAGCGCTGAAAAAGGACCAACTCAATGAAATGAATAAAGAAAAAGATTATCTCATCGGTATCGCTGCTCACGATCTGAAAAGCCCCTTGAATCAGATCATTGCGCTTGTCCAGATTATTGAATTATCCAGTGAAAATTTGAATAAAAAGCAGTCACAAAATTTTTCGTACATCGCCAGGTCAGCTAAAAGAATGAGAGAGATGATTTCAAAAATTCTTGATATCAATGCCATAGAATCCGGAGAGTTTAACTTTAATTATCAGGTATTTGATTTACGGGATGCCGCCCTTGAAGTGATAGAAAACTTTAAAAATGATGCCGAATTTAAAAACATCGATCTTGTTACCAAAATTGTGGAACAACCCTGCCCGGTAAAGCTGGACCGGAGCTATCTTATCCAGATTATCGAAAACCTGCTTTCTAATGCCATAAAATTCACGGAGCCAGGTAAAAAGGTAACAGTTATTATAAAAATAATTGATGATAAAGTGTGTCTGGGAATCAAAGATGAGGGACCTGGAATCAGCAGGGAAGATCAAAAAATGCTTTTCAATAAATTCCAAAAACTAAGTGCCCGGCCAACAGGCAATGAACAATCTTCCGGACTAGGGTTGTCTATCGTTAAAAAATACACAGAAGCCATGAATGGCACCGTGTGGTGTGAAAGTGAACTGGGGCAAGGGTCTTTATTCTGCCTGGAGTTTAAAATTTTTACAGAAAAAGAGGTTGTCTCTAGAAAAAAGTTAGGCTAAAACAATAATGGTTTACGTTGTGACTAAATTTTGGCACCAATTACCCCCGGCTTCTTTATAGTGATTCGCTTGAATTACAATTTCTGAATCAGAACCTTTGTGTCGACTTTTCCTTATGGATCACTCCGAATAAATGTATATACGGTTTCATTTTAGCATGTATGGTGGAAATGGTCAGCGATAACAGCCAACTTTCCGATTCATGAAAATGGTATCTGAAAAATTTGTTAAATTGACGCCAAAAACAATGTAACCATGAAAAAAATAACCGGTGTTTCCTTGTTCATTTTCTTAGTTGCTCTTTTTTCATGCCATGTTAATCAGGACCGCAGTCAAAAGGAAGAGGAGAGGCTCACACCTGAGGAGACCCTTATGCAAAAGAATCTGGATAAATATGTCACTGTAAAACTCACCGCCGATCTGAGTCACCTTTCGGAAGACCAAAAAAAAATGATCGGTCTGCTTATCAAAGTAGGAGAAATAATGGATGAAATATTCTGGAAGCAGGCTTACGGTGACAAGACTGATCTGATTACCAGGATCAACGACCCACGTACCAAAAAGTTTGCAAAAATCAATTACGGTCCCTGGGACCGGTTAGATAATAACCGGCCCTTTGTGGAAGGAATAGGCCCAAAACCTGCCGGAGCCGGTTTTTACCCGGTCGATATGACCAAAGAAGAGTTTGAGCAGAGTGACCTTCCCGGAAAAAAGTCTTTGTATACCCTGATTCGCAGAGACAATCAGGATAATCTGGTGGTTGTTCCATATCATCAGGTATTTTCTGAGGAAGTGAAAAAGGCGGCCAGGTTATTGCGTGAAGCGGCAGTTCTGGCAGAACATGAAGGTTTTCGAAAATATCTGAATTTAAGAGCTGAAGCTTTATTAACAGATGAATACTTTGAAAGTGACCTGGCGTGGATGGACATGAAATCCAATAAGATTGATATAATTACCGGCCCCATCGAAACCTATGAAGATCGGCTTTTTGGCTATAAAGCTGCTTATGAGACCTATGTGTTGATCAAGGATATGGAATGGAGTGAACGTTTATCAAAGTATACGGAGTTTTTACCCGAACTTCAGGCAGGGCTTCCGGTAGCCGATCGATACAAACTCGAGGTACCTGGCAGTGAGTCGCAACTGGCTGCCTTCGATGTGATTTATTACGGTGGGGATTGCAATGCAGGAAGCAAAACCATCGCCGTTAACCTGCCCAATGACGAAAAAGTCCAATTGGAAAAAGGTACCAGAAGGTCGCAGTTAAAAAATGCCATGAGGGCAAAATTTGATAAAATACTGTTGCCAATTGCGGAGGAATTGATTGATAAAGATCAACGTAAGTATATAACCTTCAATGCCTTTTTCTCTAATACCATGTTTCATGAAGTAGCGCATGGGTTAGGCATAAAAAACACGATTACAGGAAAAGGTACCGTACGTGAGGCTTTAAAGGAGCACGCCGCTGCCCTTGAGGAAGGCAAGGCCGATGTGCTGGGATTGTACATGATTACTGAATTGCATCGAAAAGGGGAAATCCGGGAGGAACTGATGAGTTTTTACACGACATTCATGGCCAGTATTTTCAGATCGGTAAGATTTGGGGCTTCCAGCGCTCATGGAAAAGCGAATATGATCAGGTTTAACTATTTTCAGGAAATGGGAGCTTTTGCCAAAGACAACCATACCGGAACCTACAAAGTTAACTTTGAAAAGATGCGGCAGGCCATGAATTCCTTATCTGACAATATACTGACCCTGCAGGGGGATGGGGACTATGAGGGGGTAGATGCCCTGGTAAAGGAGTCAGGTCATATCAAATCGGGATTACAGGCTGATCTGGACAAATTGGCCAGGAAGGGTATTCCGGTAGATATCGTTTTTGAACAGGGTTCAGAGGTACTTGGACTTAATTGAAATTTGGCCGTGTAAATAATCATTCTTTGCTTATATTTGCCGACTGTTGATACATTTAAATTCGATGATTGTGAAAAATCTTTCCCTGATATTAAATATTGTTTTACTCATTGCGGTGGCTATATTATATTTTCTGCATTTTTCATCAGACAATAAAATAGAAGAAACCGGAGAGGAATCAGGTATTTCCATGCCGGACAAGAGCAAACTTAAAATTGCTTATGTAAATTCCGATAGCCTGATTTCAAACTTTGATTTTTTTATTGAAAAATCCAAGGAGCTGGAAGAGGAGAGGATCAAGTCTGAATCAGATCTGGAAACCCGTGCCCGGGGTATTGAGAAACAGGTGAGCGACTTTCAAAGAACCCGGGGCAATATGACCATTAATCAGGCCAGGGCGATTGAAGAGGATCTTTACAAAAAGCAGCAGAATTTGTTACAGTACCGTGAAAATCTCGCCCAAAACCTGTTAAAAAAAGAGTCTGAGATTAATAACGAATTGTACGATAAGGTTTCATCTTACCTAAAAGAATATGGAACGCAGCACCAAATGGAGATAGTGTTGTCCTATACCCGAAATAGCGGTGTGCTATATGCAAATGACAGCCTTGATATTACACAGGTAGTAATTGCGGGCCTCAATGAGTCCTACAGGAATAGCAACGCTGTGGAGGCAGATTCCGTTCAAACCAATTAATCAAAAGCAACTCCGAAAAAAGTATATACAAGCCGGCAGTAGCCGGTTTTTTTTTAAGTATGTGCCTGGCACGGCCCTGTACAAGGTTCCTGCCATCGCAAAGCCGGGCTTTTTGCGTTAACAGGTGATCCGGATAAGTAATTAATAGATAAGATCTTAATACAAGATTGCGCAAAAATTCAAAAATTCAGGTTTCCTTACCATGTACCTGCTATTCTTTGAAATTTGGATACTTTTAAAAGATTTTTTGGAGAAAAGGATTTCACACTTTTGGTACAGGATGTTTAAAAAACTACTGAAAATTATCGGAACCCAGCCCGGCGAGGAAAAAATGGTTACGCTGCTTTTGAGCCATGGCTTCTTCATGGGTATTTTCATAGCTACTTACCAGCTTTCAGCAGAAACTTTATTTACCGGTGTGCCGGAATTTAAAGAAAGACTGGACGAAGCTTTTTTGACACAGGGTTTTCTTGGGGTAATTACCACTTTTCTATTTGCTTATTTTCAGAACAGAATTAAATTCTCCACCCTCATACTGTTCATATATGTCAGCATCTTCCTTTATCTGGTTGGAATAATTCTCTATTTCAAAATATACTCCTCCCTCTACATGATTTATTTGCTTTTTGTGATGATGGGACCTTTGACAGCGCTTGTATTGCTAAGTTTTTGGGGTATTTTCGGTAGGCTGTTTGACTTGAGGCAATCCAAACGAATCATTGGAGGCATAGACACCGGTCAGCTTACAGGCACAATCATGGCCTTTATCGTTGTTTCATTACTTTCAAAACTCAACGTGATCGACGATTCCTCCAATTTGATCTTTGTAAGCGCGGTCAGCGTACTTGGCGCCATCATTTTTTTGCTGGAAATCAGTAAGCTGTATGACCTGAATATTGTCAAGAAGAAGAGCAAGGAGGAGGTCGCAGAAACCAAATTCAGAAAGATTCTGAAAGACCGGTATGTGATACTTCTGGCTGTTTTTGTAACCGTTTCTGTCATCGTCTACAAGTTTGTGGATTATTCCTTCCTCCAGGTAACACCTATGCAATTTCCGGATGAACAACTCAGACTCACATTTTTAAGTGTGTTCAACGGTGGCATCATGATTTTAAGTTTTCTTATCCAGACTTTTGTCAACGACAGAATTATCATGAATTACGGCTTGAAGGTATCTTTGTTGGTATTACCGACAATTTTAATGGTGTTTACATTTGCTGCTATTATTACCGGCAGCATTTTTGGTTATACCCTGGGCGCCGAAAGCAAGTTTATTTATTTTTTTCTCTGCATATCCTTAAGCAAGCTGTTTGCAACATCTGTTCGTGATGCATTGGAGAATCCTGCGTTTAAACTGTTTTTTCTTTCACTCGATCTGAAGGTGCGATTTGATATTCAGGCAAAGGTCGAGGGTGTGATCAACCAATTTGGTAACATAGTAGCCGGAGCTATTCTGGTGATTTTGGGGGTAGGGTATTTTACCTACATTCAGTTGATCCATTACTCGTTTTTACTGGTGTTCATTTTGATAGGAATGATATATGTGGTATATAAACTGTATAATCAATACCGTTCCAGCCTGAAGCAAAAACTAGAAAATCAAAAAGAGTCGATTGATTCGATGATAGAAGGCAATGAGAATATCACAAAATTGCTCGAGTTGCAGACAGATCATGGGGATCCCTTCACCGCAATTTTTTCCCTCAAGGTTTTGGAAATCATTGAGCCGGTATCCTTTGAGTCCAGGCTGGTAAGCTCACTGGGACATCGATCTGATATGGTAAGGGAGTATGTGTTGAGAAAAATTGAGAAAAACAAATCCATTCAGGCCGTTGATAAGATTTCGGATCTGATTCGCAATGAAAGCTCTGAGGAAATTAAGCAACTGGCCTCTAAAGTGTCACGGCAGATGCAGAAGTCTGATAAATTAAAACTCACCCAGTTTCAGTTCTTCATTTTGATAAAATCAGAAAATCCTGTAGACAGAGAGTTCGCTGCCAGGTTCCTGACGAAGTACAACTCGGAAGACTACCGCCATTTTATGGCAGAATTGTTAAGTGACGTCGATCCCAATGTGAGGGGCACGGCTTTGATCAGTGCCAGTCGGTTGGGGAACCGTGTTTTTTGGCCTAATTTGATCGATAATCTTTCTTTGTCCCCTTATAGTGGTGCCGCATTCGCAGCCCTGGTGAATATCGGTACACCGGTTTTGGATGTTCTTGAAAATGCCTTTTACAAGACAGATCAGGAAATCAGCACCCTGGTTCAAATTGTCAAAATATATGGCAGAATAGGGGGAGAAAAAGCCATAAAATACCTTTGGAAAAAAATCGATTACCCCAACAAGGACGTAGGATCACAAGTATTGCGATCCCTGGGTACCGGTAATTTTCTGGCACAAGGCCCGGAGGTAATTAAGCTGAAGAGTTACATCAATAAATATATAAGTTTTATCGCATGGAATATGGCGGCAATAAGGGAGCTTCCCGGTGGTACCAACTGGAATCTTCTCAAGGATTCCCTTAAAGAAGAAAATGAATTTAATTATGACCACTTATATCTGCTGTTGTCCTTAATCTATGAAAAACAGTCCATTCAACTGGTAAGGGAAAATATCAACAGTGGTACGGTGGATGGTGTAACATTTGCTATCGAATTGCTGGATGTTTTCGTGTCAGAGGATATAAAAAATGTATTGGTTCCGGTTTTAGATGATATTTCCACCGAAGAGGCGATAAGGCGGCTACAGGAGCATTTTCCGCGGGAAAGCTATTCACCCCAGCGTCTGTTGATTCAAATTATAAACAGGGACTACAACTTTATCAATCTATGGACAAAAACCTGTGCTATTTATAACCTGGGACTCATGGACGAGGCAAAGGTAAGTGATGATCTGATTGCCAATCTGTTTAACCGGGACAGCCTGATAAGGGAGATGGCCGCATGGGCCATTTATCAGATTGATCCGGCTGCTTATGAGCAACATACTCAAAGGATACCTGAAAAAATTAAAAAAGAACTGGATGAAGTCATTATTCCCCATAATACCGGGACAATTTTTATCAGGTCTACAAAATTCCACAGGGTGCAGTTTTTAAGAAAAGTTAAAATCTTTTCACATTTACCAGCCATGATACTATACAACATAGCCATGCAAATGATGGAGGTTAAAATATTGAAAGGCGGATTAATATATGACTATGGCAACGTTAAGGACAGCACTTTGTACATTTTGGTTAGGGGCAAAGCAGAAAGCCATGCTGACGGGGAGGTGACAACCCGATTTAGCGAATCAGCGCTTATCGGTGACCTGTTGAAATATGAAAATAATGTCGGTATGTCTAAAATCATAGCGGTCTCGGACTGCATACTTTACACGATTAACAGAGAAACCTTGTATGATTTAATCCCCACTAAACATAGGACTTTCAGGCATGTATTACCCGAAATTAAAAATAGTTTGCGAAAAAAGATGAAAGCCGGAAGTGCTGCTCTGACTGACATAATCTGACAAACAATTTAAAAATTGACATTTGTAATGATCTGTTAATATTCTGACAAATTTATCGATCATCTTTATCTAACTTGTCTATTAGCAAAAGCGCCGGAAATTTAGCCGGTTTTCTGTACAGAATAAATAAAAGGGAATGCAATTTGCGCATGATATAACGCTTGTTTATAATCAGGGTGACGGAGAAAACAATGTGAATAACAGTGTTTGGAGGGAGAATTTTGTCCAATGCCTTTTGTTTACACTGGAAGAAGTAACCGGGGCCCCGGTTACCATTCCCCTCATAGAGCTTTCAGCAGAAAATGTTCAACAGGAACTGAATATTGCCAAACTGGTCATTCTTCTTATAGATGATCCTTTTTTGGAAAGTAATATTTCAGATCAAATTTTACGCGTTTATGCGGAAAATCAGGTTAATTTTAAGAATATACTGCCATTGCCTGATAGATTGCTCCCCATAATAGCCTCAGGCTTGCCCAGAGCGCTGTTTCCCGAATTAATAAAAAATCATCAGGGTTATGACTTCTCCAGCGTAAGGCTGCGTGAAAAAATGATTCAGGAGAAAAAAGAAACTTACGGGCACTCAAAGTCAGTCAGGACGTTGTGGCTCAAAGTTTTTGATCTGGCAAAAGATATTGAGACGAAATTAGCGCAGTTTGAGAGCCACTCGACAATACAGGCAACCCCTGTAAAAACCATCTATTTAGCAGAAACAACGCCCGATTTAATTGATATACGGGATGAAATCAAAAGAGAGCTGAAAAGGCATGGCTATCAGGTTATCCCTGACCACCTTTTACCAACCAACACCTCAAAAGTTCAGACGATTATTAACAATTACCTGTCTAAGGCCAGAACATCCATCCACTTGATAGGTGAAGCTTACGGTGAAATTACGAATGATAACAGATCCATCGTTGATTTGCAAAACAAGCTGGCTGAAGAGCATAGTGCCAGGATCAACAGTGCCCGGAATAAGGAAAAATTTTCCAGGATCATCTGGATTAATCCCGAAATTGAGATATTGAGTGAACGACAAAAAAAATTCACGGATAACATAAAAAGGGATATCGAGTCCAAGCAGGAATCTGAATTATTACAATCGCCTATCGAAGAACTCAAGGCTTTTATCAGAACATCCGTCAATAAAAGAAACCAGCCTGAAAAGCCTTTTGCAGAACCCCGGGAATCTGTGTCAAAAGTGAAAACCAGTATCTATTTGATTTTTGACCGTAAAGATTATGACACCTCTGAAACTGTGAAGCGGTTTTTGGTGAATCATGGCTTTGATGTGTTGGTACCGACATTCTATGGTGATTTTTTTGAGCTTGAAAATTTACACAAAACCAATCTCATTTCCTGTGATGCCTGCATGGTCATCGCAAAAAAAGCGAATAAAAACTGGTTAACAACTAAACTAAAAGATATTGATAAAATTCATGGATTTGGAAGGCTCCGGCCGATAAAGGCCAAAGCGGTTTACCTTGCCAACGGATCCGGACACGAAGACAGCCTACCGACAGAAAACGGCACCATTATAATCAATCACGAAGGACAAATAACGGACCAGGTTATGGAACCTTTTTTGAAAAAGTTTATAAAAGAAGATGAATAATAACGGTTCAGGACTTGCTAACGATCTTAAGAGGCCGGTTAAAACCGTTTCCAATCCATTCCCGGGACTGCGGCCATTTGAGGTTGACGAGAGCCATCTTTTTTTTGGCAGAGAAGGGCAAAGTGATGAGGTGGTTTACAAATTGATAGAAAACCGTTTTGTTGCAGTCATGGGTTCATCGGGAAGTGGCAAATCCTCCCTTATGAATTGCGGTGTGATACCTAAACTTTACAGTGGACTGTTTCCTGCAAATTATAAGGATTGGGAAGTAATAACCACCATGCCGGGAACCAGCCCGGTTGAAAATCTGGCAAAATCCATTCTGTCAACCGACAGGCAGTTTAAGCAGACAGAAGAGAAAGACAGAACATTTCAGAAGATTTTCGCTTCCACTGTATTGAGAAGCAGTTCGCTGGGTTTGGTTGATCTGATCGGACAATCATCCCATTTGACAGGTAAAAACATTTTTTTACTAGTAGATCAGTTCGAAGAATTATTCAGATTCCAGATCGGGGACAACATTTACGATGATATCAATGAAACCACTGCCTATATCAACCTGCTCATAGAGGCCATAGCACAAAATGAATTGCCTGTATTCGTGGCTATTACCATACGTTCCGATTATTCAGGCAATTTCGCACAATACCCTGGCTTGACGAAAAAGATTAACAAAAGCCATTATTTGATTCCTCAAATGTCGCGGGATCAGCGAAGGCAGGCCATTGAAGCACCAGTGGCCGTAGGAAGGGGCAGAATTTCTCCCAGGTTGGTGCAAGAGTTGCTAAATGATGTGGAAGATGATCCCGATCAATTACCAATCATTCAGCATGCCTTGATGCGTACATGGGGTTATTGGACCGAAAACAGATCCCTGGATGAACCCGTAGATATCAAGCATTATGAGGCGATCGGCACGATCAGGCTGGCCCTGTCGCAACATGCCAATGAGATTTATGACAAACTATCTGATTCGGAAAAGGAGATATGCAAGGCACTTTTTAAAACCATCACTGAAAAGGGAAAAGACGACCGGGGTGTCAGAAAACCCAGCAGATTGGACCTGATCGCTGCTATTGCAGGCGTGTTGGAGGCTGATCTCATTGAGGTAATAGAGAAGTTCAGGAAATCCGGGCATTCCCTTTTGATGCCTCCACAGGATATTCCTTTAACATCAGATGCTATCATCGATGTTTCACATGAAAGTCTGATTCGTATCTGGGGAAGGCTGCATCAGTGGGTAGCGGAAGAAGATGAAGCCATTGAAATGTACCTGCGCCTGTCAGATGCCGCCGGTAAATATCAGCAAGGGTTAACCACACTGTGGCGGCCACCGGATTTGCAACTGGCACTTAACTGGCAGCAAAAATATAACCCAACCCTGGTGTGGGCTCAAAGGTTTGACCCGGCTTTTGAACGGGCCATGGTATTTCTCAGATCCAGTCATGAAGCTTATGAAATTGAAGTAAAAAACAAGGAAGCCCAGCAAAAAAGAAGACTTAGAACCACCAGAATTCTATCCCTGATCTTTGGTATAATTGCCATTTTTTCTATCCTGTTGATGGTGTACGGCTTTAGTCAACAGTTGGAGGCGGAAAAACAAAGAAAGCTGGCTGAAAAAGAAAAGGTAGAAGCGGAAACGCAAAGAAATGTAGCCCTGAACCTGCGTCAACAGGAGGAGCAGTTGAAAAAGGATGCTATTTTGGCGCGTAAAATGGCCGAAGACCAGAGAAATGTAGCCAAAAAGGCCGAAAAGAATGCACTTTATAACGCCCAACTGGCCCAAGACCAGGCGTTGCTGGCAGAAGAAAGAAGGCTTGAAGCTGTGAAAGCCAGGATCTACGCAGAGGGTAAAGAGGTCGAAGCCAAATTGCAAAGGGATGCGGCGAATCGCCAAAGAAACATTGCCAATAATAAACAAAAAGAGGCCTACCGGCTTAGACTTTTGTCTATTGCCAGAACCATGGCTGTAAAATCACTGCAGGAGGATGAAACACAGTTAAAAGGGTTGTTGGCGCTGCAGGCTTACCATTTTAACGAGACATACCACAGAAATCACCATGACCATGATATTTATGATGGTCTCTATTACGCTTATAAAACTTTAAAAGGTGACTCAATCAATCGCCTGATCGGCCATACGGGCTCTATCAGATCCATGGTATTTACTAAAGATGGCAAAAGGTTATTTACCACCGGTGGAGATGGAAAAATCTTATTGTGGAACCTTGAAAATGAGAGAAAAACAGTTTCTGAAGTAGCAAATAATGGCAGAAATGATCTTTCTAACAGGGTCTTGGCCATTAGCCCGGATGAAAAATGGTTAGTAAGTGGGCATAACGCATCTTTCATTGAAGTGTTCGATTTGAGAAACCTTCGGAAAAAGCCATTAAAAATAAATATTCATAATAAACTAATCTGGGATGTTGCTTATATGCCCGATAACAGTGGATTTGTTTCGGTAGGTGCCGATAGCACGGTATATTTTTGTGATTTAAAAGAAAAAACTGAGATTAAAAAAGTCAATTGCAGGATCAACAATCTGGCAGTGAGCCCTGACAGTAAAACAATCGCCTTTGCGCAGGAAGATGGAAAGCTGGTGTTATTGGATAAAACACAAGGATACAAAGAAAGCATTTATACGATTACAGAAGGTAATATCCCTATTCAATCCATTGCATTTAATCAGGGGGGAAATCTTTTGGCAGTGGGTGAAAAAAATGGCCTTGTGAAGATCTGGGATCTGGAGGAGAGTAGGGTCAAAGCCAATTTACCTGGATTTAAAGCCAGGGTAAATGATCTGGCTTTTGGCCCTAATGACCGTATGCTTGCTGCGGTAAGCTTTGATGGGGAGGCCAGGATTTGGTTCATGGATCAATTGAATACGCAGCCGGTGGTCTTAAGCGATCATGATGATTGGATATGGAGCCTGACCTTTTCACCGCAAGGTGAATATCTGGTTACAGGTTCGGTGAATAGTTTGATCAGAATTTTCCCTACCGATCCGCAGATGTTAGCAGATCAGTTTTGCGGAGATCTGAAAAGAAACCTGAGCGTGAAGGAGTGGCACGATTACGTGGACCCGGATGAGGATATTGAATATATTTTTACCTGCCCCGGCTTACCAATGGGCGAAACGGAATTGAGGGATTTTTGACATGACAAGTTATTTTCACATACATCATGGTATACTTAGGACCGTAGTACTGGGCCTGGTGCTGTTGGGGTCGGCAAACGTAGGAATTCAGGGGCAGGAATGTGAAAGAGTACTTAGAAAAGCCGAGAGTAATTACGATAACGGCCAGCTTAGGGAGATTCCCGGGATTCTCTCCAAATGCCTGACAGGTGGATTCAACAAAACGCAGAGAGAAAAAAGTTATAAACTGTTGGTATTGACCTATATATTTCTTGATGACATAGATAAAGCCGAGGAATATTTATTAAAATTACTCAAATCCAACCCGCAATTTGAAGTGTCACAGCTTGATCCGCCGGAGTTCATTTATTTATACAACAGCTTCAGAACCAAATCCTATTTTTCCATTGCTATAAAAGGAGGTATGAATAATACATTTGTTAATTCGCTGAATATCAATGGTGTAGGAAATATTCCACTTGGTTATCAACGGAACTCGAGTAAAATGGGATATCAGGTTGGTTTGGGGATTAATTTCAGGATTTGGGAAAACTTTGAGGTCAGTGCTGAATTCAATATTGTCAATCGCAGGTTTAATCAGATTGATTCCTTGAAAACCACATTTTTTACTGATGTGGAACGGCCGCTCGGATATAACTTTTCAATAATCAACGCCTCCGAAAGTCAGATTTGGGTAGGTGTTCCCTTGATGATGAAATATAGCATCACCCAATACAAAATGCAGCCTTTTATTTATGGGGGTGTTTCAATGTACTACCTGTTAGGTGCCAACCTTAATGTCACGAGGTTTAATATTGATCCTTCAGATGTAGAAACCCCACAAAGGGCGGTTACAGGACCATCTGTCAAATTGTTAAGGGCAGGAATCAGGGAAAAATACCACTATTCACTATTGGCAGGTGCGGGTTTTAAGTATAAAGTAGGTACTGATTATCTGATGCTGGATTTCAGATACTATCTGGGGATCAATAACTTAAGAAATGAAGAGGCTGCCCTTGATGCGAGCAATGAGCTTGTATACAGATATGGGTACATTGATAACGATTTTACTATTAACGGAGCCCTTATATCTATCGGTTATGTAAAGCCTTTTTACAGACCTAAAAAATTAAGGAAAAAGCTGTAGAACATGAAAGGGTTAAGCATGATGTTTAGAGATAGTAAAATTTGCTTGTTGGTTACGCTGTTCAGCCTGTGTTTGCTCTGTTTTTCTTGTAATGATGATGCCATCATTAAAATGGAACAATCCAAATCTTTCGTAAAGTTTTATGGTGGAATTCGGGATCAGGAAGGTGTTGATATGAAGCAGACGCCGGACGAAGGTTTTATCCTGTTGGGTTCAACCACTTCATTTGGGCATGGAGGGTCCGATATTTATCTGGTAAAAGTGGACAAATTTGGAAATGAAATCTGGTCCAACACCTATGGTGGCCCTGATAACGACAAAGGAAAATCAATTCAGGTTACCGACGATGGTAGTTATGTAATATTGGGCGACTACCAAAACAGTGATAACTCCACAGATATGTACTTTTTAAAGGTGGATTCCGATGGTGGGATAGTATTTGAACACACATTTGGAAATAACTCATTGGATAGTAATGAACATGGTAATGAAGTGCAAAAGACGCTGGACGGGGGATTTATTCTTGTGGGTTCGACAACAAATCCGGACAGGGTAGAAACCGGTCCGACAGATTTTTACCTGGTCAAAACCAATCGTGATGGCATCATGGAATGGCAAAGGACAAGAGGGTTTGAAAATTCCGAAGAAGAAGGGAACTCTGTGGTTCAGGTTGATAATGATAATTACATTGTCATTGGCACTACTGAAAATGCCAGGGAAAACGATCAACAAAACGGCAAAAATATATTTGCCTACAAGATCAATGCCGATGGGGATAATATAGGTAACAGGTTCTTTGGAGGGCTAAACGACGATCTTGGAAGTAAAATATGCAAAACTGATGTGGGGTATGCGATTCTGGGAACTTCCAGTTCCCGGCTGGGTAATGGACAGGGTGGAGAAGATATTATTTTGATACAAATTAATCAGGATCTTGAAGCGTTTTCAATCAAAACTATTGGCGGTGTGGAAAACGAGCGTGGGGTATCATTCGTCCAATCGGATGATGACGGGTTTATTATTGTTGGGTCGACAACTTCCTATACAAATGCTTCTGTTAATCCCGATATTTACCTGGTAAAAGCAGACTTATCGGGCAATGTATTGCCAGATTGGGAAGCTAATCCCAGGGTTTTTGGAGGAGAAGGTGCAGACGAAGGTAATGCCGTTGTTCAGACCGCAGATGGATTTGCACTTATTGCTACGGCTACTTTTTTTGAGGCCACCGACAATCGCGTTTTAAACCTGATTAAAACCAATAGGCAAGGTATACTTTTAAGATAAATATTGGCTGTAATATGGCTGAAAATATTACACTTCTTATGTTTTTTACCATCTTCATAAAGCTTTCTTTTCATATTCCCATTATCTTATTGCTAGTATCTAAAAGCAAAATGGAGACGGTTTTTTTAGACATAACTGCCTGATTCGGGAGTGGTGAATAGCTAAAATATGTCAAAGAACTTGAAAACAGAATATATATTTTATACGTTCAGCGTACTTTCTTGTGTTGGAAAACGGGGATTGATAGCTGTATTGTGGGCTGTATTTGGTTTTATACCGTCTTTTTTACATGGTCAGGTCGTTGTGACACCACCCTCTGCGGTGAGTCTTTGTGTAGGGGGCGATTATGTGAATGTGGGCAACATCGTGATTACAGAAACCAATCCCAATGATATTGTCGACAATGGAACTGGTTTTACCTATATCCTTTCATTGCCATCTGCTGATTATGAGTTTGAAGACAACATTGGTACAATAGCAATAACCGGAGGCAACCGTCTGAGCGCTATATCTATGGATGTAGATCCGGGGTCGATAACAGTAACTTTCGACCATTCCCCGGGCGGCACCAGTGATGAATTTACCATTTCTAATTTACGGATCAGGGCTGTCAGTTTTGGGCTTGCAGGGGAGTTAAGAAGAACAGGCGGAACTTCCACACAGAGCGGAAATCAACCTTCCGACAATCAGAATCACCTTTCCCTTTCTACTTTCATTACTTCTTTAACTGTAGATGCCGGCGGCCCTCAAGCCATTTGTGATGGGGCATCTGTTAATATTGGAGGAAGTCCTACCGCTTCAGGAGGAACAGGACCCTACACATATGTGTGGAGCCCCACGACAGATTTAGATGATTTTACAGACCCCAATCCCGATGCTATTCCAACTACCACCACTATTTATACGGCTATCGTTAGCGATGCTACAGGGTGCACCTTGAGCGATAATATGACCCTTACGGTAAATCCGATACCGGCAATTACTAATCCCTCGGTAGATTTATTCACAACCATATGCAGCGGAGAATCATTAAATTTCATACCCAATTCATCAGTCGGAGGTACAACCTATAGCTGGACTTCCAGCACGAGTGGTACGATTTCGGGCGTTTCTGTGACAGGCTCGGGTACAGGGGCGATTATGGACACGCCCATCAACACGGGGAGTGTATCCGGGACGGTGACTTACACGATCACCCCTACGGCAAGTGGATGTTCCGGTACACCGGTGGATTATGTGGTGACCGTAGACCCACTTCCTGATGCAACGGCGAGTGATGCGACGCTTTGCAGTGGTGAGACGAGTAATGTTTTGATCAGCAATCCGAATGGTGTTACGGGCACTACCTTTAGCTGGGTTGTACATAGTAGCACGAATGTTAGCGGTGCGACTGGCGGAAGTGGCTCATTGATAGGTCAGACGTTAACGAGCAGTGATATGATCAACAGTGGTAGTGTGACTTACCGTATCACACCCATGGCAAATAGCTGTTCAGGGGCTCCTTTTGATGTGACAGTGACTGTGAACCCAATCCCAGAGATCACCAATATACCCGCATCTTTAAGCACGACAATCTGCAGTGGCTTAGCCTTAAACTTCCTACCGGGCTCTAATATAATTGGTACAACCTATAGCTGGACTTCCAGCACAAGTGGTACGATTTTGGGCGCTTCTGTGACAGCTTCTGGTACAGGTACAATTACTGATATACCCATCAACACGGGGAATACACCCGGGACAGTGACTTACACGATCACCCCTACAGCAGGAGGATGTTCCGGTACACCGGTTGATTATGTGGTGACGGT
>JAKSDQ010000163.1 GCA_022360015.1 Cytophagales bacterium | reverse complement strand
TCCTTAGGTCACTTGAAAATGTTGCCAAAGAGAAATTAATCAAAACGCTTTATTCAATGGTTCCGGCAAGTTCACATGGGATTAATAAGGTGTTTGGAAGGTATCATTACCACTTTGGAGGAACATTAATTAACAATACTTTAATAGGAGATACTTTACAAAGTATGAATGTCTGGCACAAAAAGTTGAAATAATAAAACGATAACAGACGATATGGGTAGAAAAAATTTCAATGCTTTTTTAAAGAAACAAAAAGCTGAAAAAAAGAGAAAAAGGAAAGATGAGAAAAGGCTGAAGAAAGAGGAAAGAAAAAAGGA
Organism: Cytophagales bacterium; assembly: GCA_022360015.1. GTDB lineage: Bacteria > Bacteroidota > Bacteroidia > Cytophagales > Cyclobacteriaceae > Agaribacillus. The sequence goes on along the minus strand of JAKSDQ010000163.1, from coordinate 4,057 downwards.
GGAGTCAAGTGGCCAACTCAAAGATATGATTGCGTACCTTGATGAGGAAGGAAATATTATTTCAGAACCGCCCGAAGAAAAAGACCGCAATGCAAAAGACCAAAACAATAATGCCGGGAACAAAACACAGAATTGATTCGAATGCCTCTATTTATGGTATTATTCTCCTGCTTATATTAATTTGCCAGGTATCACCGGTAATAGCCGCCGAAGTAGAATTTTCACTTGATTCTGATCAAACGACTTCTTCCAGCGGATATATAAAACTGGAATGGAGGTCTGAGATCGACACAGAGGAATTTGAACTTCAGCAATCCACAAACAAAGATTTTTCAGATGCAAAACTTATTTATTTTGGACCGGATAAAGCAAGTTTTATTTCCGGCCTGGAAAATGGTGTTTATTATTATCGTGTACGTGCTCAAAACGGAGATTGGTCCGAAACACTACAAGTCACCGTTGAACATCAATCTATGAAGTTAGCCTATACCTTATTTGCACTTGGGTTTGTTGTTTTTGCGCTGACTACATTCGTGGTTATCCGGGGTGCCCAATCAACCGGCAAAGTAAAATTATAATGGAGCATCAATCATATATTATTTCCCCTGAAACAGGTTGGTTACTTTTAGCTGTTCTTGGAGTCTTGTGGATCGTTCTGGGTATGTATTGGGGAAGAAAGGCTAAAAACATGGAAGGTTTTATGGTCGCCGGACGTAATGTTGGCCTGGCATTCGGGGCTGCAACGGCAATGGCTACCTGGGTGACCTCCAATACTACCATGTTGGCCCCACAGTTTGCTTTACAATTAGGTATCTGGGGAATGATTGCATATTCTACGGCTTCATTCGGACTATTTTTATTTGCTCCCCTGGCAAAACGGATCAGACGTTTGATGCCCTTCGGTTTTACCAGCGGTGACTTCATTAGATTACGTTATGGCCGGTCCACCTGGTTTTTATTCCTGGTGATTAGTATTTTTTATGGTTTCACCTGGCTGGTAAGCATGGGCATGGCCGGTGGTATCCTGATGAACGCCATTGCCGGGATCCCATATGAGCTAGGGATGACAGTGATACTGCTGGTTTGCGTAGTCTATACTTTGTTTGGGGGTTTATATGCTGTAATCGGGACCGATTATATTCAATCATTGATCATTTTAGTAGGCATTGTAATAGTAGGAATAGGAGTGCTTACTCAGGTGAATATTGACACGATATATACCAATGTGGTTAATGAAAAGCCCATGCTTATGAATGCCTTGATGCCCGCAGCTATAATGGCAATTTTTAACAATATGCTGTTTGGCTTAGGAGAAGTATTCCACAGTAACGTTTGGTGGAGCAGGGCATTCGCCATGCGCGAGGAGGTAGGGAAAAAAGCCTATATTCTGTCCGGTTTCTTTTGGTTTCCGGTACCGATTGCTGCAGGATTTATTGCTTTGACAAGCAGTTCTCTTGGTATTAACATTACCAGCCCCGACATGGTTGGTCCCTTGGTTTCTGCTCATGTTTTGGGAAAGGCGGGCGCTGTCATTGTATTTGCTGTTTTCTTTTGCTCGTTGGCGTCAAGTATTGACAGCCTGCTGGCTGCTACTTCGGATCTTATCACTGAAGACATCTACAGGAAAATGATCAACCCCAGGGCAGGGGAAAATTTGCTACGAAAGGTATCAGGTGGTATTATTATTGGCCTAGGGCTTTTATCCTGGGCTGTTTGCATGCCAAGGATCGGAACACTTGCCACAGTTTTGTTTTTTGCCGGACCTATGGTTGGGAGTACAATTTGGCCGATCATTACCGGTCTGTTCTGGAAAAAAGCTAATGCCAAGGGAGCATTGCTTGGAATGTTATTAGGTAGCAGCCTGGGACTGATTGCGTACTTCCAATTGGGGTGGTATACGGCTTCCTTAATAGGAGCTGCTGTGTCTATGGTAACTGTACTGATATGCACTTATTTTTTCCCCGAAGACTTTGAGTGGAAGGGTCTTAATGAGGCTCACGCCAGTGTAGATAAAGAATCAATGAAAGTAAAATCTAAAGTTTAATGTATTTCTCGGAAACATTCCTAAGCATTATGATCATGGTGGCGTTAGCGGGAATAAGTATCGCGGCTGTTGTGCTTGTATCGCTTCTTATTAGGGATATTAAATCCAAAAAGTTATGGTAAGTGATAAATTTAGACCTGAAGAAAGTACGTTGGATCGGGATCCATTGGAGTCCGAAGGACTTAATCCGGATCCGGAAAGGCTGATAAAAGAAGATACTATTAATTTTGAAGTCTTGAAAAAACTGACGGGCCAAAGCGTGCTTTCTGTGAATCAATTTGATAAGGAGCTTGTACTTGAGATATGCAAGTTTGCAGCATTGCTTGAAAGTAAGGAAATTGCCCAATCACATCCACTGGATGGTAAAATTGTTATCACCGCATTTTTTGAGGCCAGTACACGAACACGCCTCTCTTTTGAAAGTGCCGTGCTAAGGCTAGATGGTAAAATCATCAGTATTCCAGAAGGGGGAACCACCGGACAGGCTAAGGGTGAATCTCTATCAGACATAGGTGAGATGTTTAATGCATACGGGGATTGTGTGGTAATACGGCATAAAGACACTTCTGCTTTGGGTGAGATAATGCATAATTTAAGGATACCTCTCATCAATGCGGGAAATGGCACCGGGGAACACCCTACGCAGTCTCTGGCAGATTGGTTCGCCATATTAAAGTGGAAACCCGAGTTAAAAGAAACCCTGAACGCTGCAGATCGAATGCACCTTGGTATTCTGGGAACCCCGGGAAGTATGCGGGCAGTGAACAGTTTCCTGAGGATGTCCCTGCTCTTCAATCAAAACATCAAACAAATTTCTATCGTTTCTGAAATGGCGGATCCCTTGGGTGAGGAGTTAACCAATAAAGTGAAAGAGTCCGGAATGGATATAATCATTACCAATGATGTCAATGATGTGGTTAGTGACCTGGATATTATATACATGAATTCTATTGCCTTTCTCGGTGATAGTTATAAATCTTTGGATTCACGCTTTAAGCTAGATGAAAAGACAAAGTTAAAAGACGACGCGGTAGTGTTGCATCCCCTTGCAAGATTGGATGAATTAGACCCCATGCTGGATGGCACCCATCACAATTTATACTTTACCCAGGCACATGGAGCTGTTTTTATCAGACAGGCACTTTTTGTCTCCATCTTAAATCGATTTAACCGACTACCAAAAGAAGAAATACCTATAAAATAATGTGTGGAATAACGGGATACTGGAAAGCTGAAGGACTTCAACCTGAAGCAGATAAACACTTACGTAACATGGCCGAAACGCTATATCACAGGGGACCGGATGGATATGGCTATCATGTGGATGAGGAAAATGGACTGGCGATGGGTCATTCCAGGTTATCAATTATTGATTTGGAAACCGGGGATCAGCCCTTGTACGGATCTGATAATCAGAAAGTTTTGACAGTCAATGGTGAATTTTATGATTACAAAAGAATAAGGACCAACCTAAGACTAGAAGGTTTCCGGTTTAAGACCAAGAGTGACAGCGAGATTGCCATCCCATTATTTGAAAAATATGGATTGGCATTTGTAGAGCAACTGAGAGGTGAATATGCTTTTGCCTTGTTTGACGGAAAAAATAACCAGCTTATTCTGGTAAGGGATAGATTTGGAATTAAGCCACTTTTTTACCATATCAGCAATGGTAACATTTACTGGGGTTCTGAGATCAAATCATTATTTGCGCATCCGGATGTACCCAGAGCATTTAATAATCAGGCTGTTCTGCACCAACTGATGCACACCATGGTGCCTGGGACTAGCGCTTATAAGGATATCCATGCGCTGAAACCTGGCCATATGCTGATCATCCGGCGTAATAATGACGGTCTTGATATACAGGATCGCAAGTACTGGGATATGGATTTTCCAAGAGAAAATGAGCGGGATCTAAGCAAACCGGCGGCATTTCACATCAAAAGAGTACAAGAGGAATTGTTAGAGGCGGTTGCCCTCCGTTTGGAAGCCGATGTTCCTGTGGGGTGCTAT
>JAKSDQ010000286.1 GCA_022360015.1 Cytophagales bacterium | reverse complement strand
TAACCGTCAATTTGTTTTCACCTTTCTTTAAAGAACCGCCTATGTCATAAATGTGGGCCCCATACCAACGTGTTCCCATCGATTTGCCGTTAACGGATAGCTCGGAAATTCCCTGAACATCACCCAGATCGAGGTGCCGATAGTTATCATCGTCAAGGATGATTGTCTTTTCATAGATGACATCACCTGCGAAATTTTTCGTCTCATCCATTTCGATTAAATCAGTTAGCGTTTCCAATTTCAGCCTTCGCTCATCTCCATTCATATGAAATAACTGCAATTCCCATTGCCCTGTTATTGCTTTACCATTTTTACGAAAGTCGAAGGTTTGGAACACATTTCCCCTGGCGTCTTTTTCGAATACAATCATGATTGAGGTGGCTCTGGGAAGCTCCAAACGAATGCTTCGTTTATTTTTGCTATGGGGATAACGCATTCTTTCTCCTGATTCAAGATCCCAAATCCAAGGATAAAGATTGGCGTCCGCTTCAAATTCAGCCTCCACAGATATATGTTCCGATAAGCTGCTATTGGCTATGAAAAAAACCGGATGACCCTGTACCAGATAACTGGCTTGACTCAAATATTTATGTGTTTTGTTAAACCTCACATAGGGTTTGAGCCCTAAATCATCTTGCAGCTTTCCAAACCATCCGATCACATCGCCATTTGGAATGGGGTATTTCAATACACTCCCTTTTTGGCTGTTCAATAGTTTCTTAGTTAATTGATCGACCTTTTCATCCTCGCTTTTTGCATCATGATAGGAAGCTGATTTAAAGGGTACTTTCCCAATAAATACAATTTTTCCTCCTGCGTCCGCAAAAGCGACCAAAGCTTTGGCCGTTTCCACATCCAAAGTTTCAATTTCCGGCAAAAGAAGCGTGGAATATGAGCGTTTACCAAAATTCATTTTACCATCTTCGAAGGTCGATTTCTTAATTATATTTTCACTCACATAATCGCATCCGCCGCCATTTTGATTGATGGCTTCCCAAAGGTTGTTCTGATAATCGGGATACCACTTTTGTGGAAAAGGATCGCGCTGTGGCCCCATTTTTAACCACAAATCGGTGAGTGGTTGAAGTATAGCGATATTGGCTTGGGGCGTAGCGTTCTGCAAAAGAAAAGAAATACGGGCCTTATAGTCCGTCCACTTTTTGAAATAGGGCCACCAGGTATTCCGTTCATTAAAATAGGCGCCGTAACGGATCCAACCCGGAAAAATAGCTTCGGGAGGTGAATAGTTAAAACCATGTAATATCGAGTGATTGACCCCTGAAATATTGCTTTGATCACCTGCTACCTTAATATTTTCAAGGGTTGCCATAAACGCCATTGCGGTATTGGTAATTTCCTCACAACTCACTATTTTCCTTCCTGCAAGTACTGCTCCTGATGATACGTATTTATTACACATTCTTGGTGCCCGGCCTTTTAATCCCGTATCGGGATATTCTCTACCAACATCTTTGAACAACCAGGTTTCGCATTCGGGAATATCAATATCCATACTCGCCTCTAAGGGGTGCATACCACGGCCGTAGGCCTGCATTCTTGATTTTACACCATTTTGATGGCACCAATTGTTGAAAGTATCTATAAAACGCTCTTTAAACAGTTCTATGCGGGTTAGATAAAAATCGAGTTCAACACGTTTCAGAATGCCCACAACATTATCAGGAAATACGGTTCCATAATCTTCATCCAGTGGGTTTCCCATGTGTCCCACTTTTTTCAGCACAAATGGAAGGTACGGTAGTAATGAATAACCCCTTCTTTTTTCAAATTCATCAGGTAAATCATCGTTCCAGTTCGCACCTTCCAGTTCCATGCTATCACAGAACATGGCTCTGATATAATCGCCCATATTTCCAATTTTGCCTGTGATAAATCCGGAAATCCTGTTCAGATAGGCTTCTGTCGCAGGTTTGCTGTAATGATTTAATACCGGACCCGCAGCTCCTGGCGCACCGTTAATAACCGCCATGTAACCCGTAAGTTTTACCACATAATATAATACAACATCATCTTCGGAGACATCCACTTTCAGAAGGCCGTCGTGTATATTGCCCATTAAATCTTTTCCTTCCGTAAATTCATTGGAATTTTTTGGAAGGAGTCGCACCATGACCAAATCTTTGTAGACATTTTTATGTTTGGAATGGAGATCGGGATCCACCCGGTTTAACAATTCATCTATTTTAAATTGATACTGCTTACCTCCCTGTAAATCTATCGTCTCAATTGTTACCATTTGCGATTGCTCCTCTTTTTTCAGAAACTCACCCCCAAAAGGCCAACCTGACCCAACAATCATATCACAGACCAAACCACGGCTCTTGGCGCCATTTAGCGCCGTTTCCAACATCTCCAACCAATCATCTTCAAAAATGGTCAATGCCTTATAGCCTACCGGATCGGTATCTCCCGGAAATGCAATGGGATTAATTTCCACACCACCAATCCCGGCAGTTTTCATCACATCGAGCTCCCTTAAAATTTCCTCTTTTGTAAGCCGGTTTCCGTTCCACCACCATCGCACGTACACATGGGAATCAACGGGAGGGTTTTGGAATTTACGGTATATTTCCTCGAGACCTGATAGCGGTTTTTCAGTGTTGACACATCCGGAAACTGAATGGATCATTACTGCGCCCGAGGTAACTAGTAAGCCATTTTTAACAAATTCTCTTCTTTTCATGGGTGATTTAATCGGTTATACATCTGTTTTATAAAAATAGCGCCGGATCAGGTAACCAATAACATTTGGTATGAACTTTATATTTAAACCTTCTGAGAATTACACTTTAAATTTTAATAGTAAGTTGAAACTAAATGGGCGAACTGCTCAGGTCCACCCAACTGGAAAACTAACTTAAACTGTAAAATTCCTTAACATTCCAGGCCTTCTCCTGTCTAAAAGCACTTATTCTTGATTTAATAAGATAAATTTTTAATGATTTTATAATCATCACAATCAATTAAAATATCGCATCAAATATTAAATTACTGCTAATTTAGACTAATAACCAGGGTTCTGCACCAAATTGTTATTTATCAGAATCTCGCGGTCAGGTATTGCATAGATTAGTCTATCCTCCGTTACATTAAAGGATGTTGGTAATAACCATCCATATAGTTTTTTTAATCTGTCACCTTCCGCATTCATTGTTTCTATGGCAGTGCCATATCGTATCAAATCCATCCAACGATGATTCTCGAAAGCTAATTCATGACGCATTTCCGAAGCAACATCCTCAAATGTTGCACTGGCAAGATCAGGCAGACCTGCTCTTGCCCGCACCTGATTTATATATGGCAGGGCTTCCCCATTCTTACCTTGCTGTACCAGGCATTCAGCTAATAAAAGTAAGGCACCCGAATACCGGTATACTGGCCAGTTGTCATCTGTATTCCATTCAATGGCATAAGGCGGATGAAGATATTTATTGATAAAGTAATAATAAGTTTTGTCAGGATCCGGGGTATATCCTACAGGACTGACAACCCTTTCAGTAGTAAAAGCATCACCATCCTGGGTTCCCTCTGCAATGGCTATAGAGGCTGGCAGCCTGAGATCACCCATTTCATAGGATTCTACTAATTCCTGCGTTGGAACATTCCATCCCCCACTACTAAGACTTCCCCTCAAATTAGTACCTTGTATTCCCAATATAGCTTCTGTATTGGTAGTCTTTGGAATAAACCGCCAAATGAAATCACTCTGTTGACCTTCGTTTCCCGACTGATATTGCACCTCAAAAATAGATTCCTGATTGTTTTTTATGGCCGGATCGAATACATCGGCATAATCATCCAGCAGTGCATAATTCATATTCGTTATATCAATAAGCTCAGCTTCGGCTTTTGGATAATCCGGTGAAGGTTTGGCCATATATGCATAGGCTAAAAGCATTTTTGCGGCCCCCTTTGTCGCCCGGCCGGATTGTGGAAATGATGTCGGCACAGCAAGTTTGGGTATGGCATTTTCTAAATCTGAGATAATCTGGGCATAGACCTCATCTACAGAACTTTTTGGTAGAAAAGCATCCTCCTCGGATTGTATCTCTTCGAGTTGCAAGGGGACGCCGCCAAAATGTTGTACTAAGTCATAATAATAAAAAGCTCTAAGAAATGATGCCTCCCCTGTGATGGCATCCATAGATTCCTGACTCATTTCTGTGTCATTCGTTTTCAACCGATGGAGGATTGTATTGGTTTTTGCAATTCCCTGATAGGCATTACCATATCTGTTTCCGGGGTTATTTCTTTGCGAACTTGTTAATCTATCATCTAAAAATGAAGCCATGGCCTCAACACTTGCTTCGGTACCCCTATCGGCCGCATATCTCGTGAAAAAAGTATTGTCAGACCGCATTTCATCCATGTAAATGCCCATAAAAGCCACCCCACGCAAGTTGGAATAGGCTCCGATTAGCGCTTGATTAAACTGATCTTCGTTTTGAAAAAACGAAGCCGAACTTATGGAAGTTTCCGGAACCAAATCCAAAAAGTCGTCACCACAGGCACTTAAGGCCATCAAAACCAGGAATATATATATAAATCTATTTTTCATTATATTGTCTCTTTGATTTTTAACTATAGATTTTATTAGAAGCTCACATTTACTCCCACCGTGTAAATCCTTGCAATAGGATAAGATGTGAAATCGCGACCTTGATTCAAGCCATTTAAACCTTGAATTCCAACTTCCGGGTTCATGCCCGGATATTTAGTGAATATAAATGGGTTCTGTGTGCTAAAGTTTACCCTGGCTGTTTTTATGAACTTATGCCCCGGTAGTGGGATATTGTAGGCAAGGGTAATATTTTTTACCGCAAGGTAAGTACCCTTAAAGACCTGCCTGTCAGTAAAATTGCGATAATCGGCTGTAGTACCGGATCGCGTTCTGGGATAATGGCCGCTTCCCGGATTTTCAAGAGACCTCCATCTGTCCGCGTATCCTCTTCTGATGTTAAACACACCGTCAAAGTTTTCGGACGACTGAAAATGGTTATCCGAAATATCATTCCCGACGGTTCCAGCCATTACAATACTTAAATCAAAATTTCCGTAACTTAAATTGTTGGTTATTCCATAAATAAAATCGGGATTCGGATCGCCTATAAAAGTTCTGTCATGGGCATCGATGATACCATCGGGTACTCCATCCGGGCCACTGATATCGGCAAATCTTGCCGTTCCAACCATTGAATTTGCACCAACCGGCTGCGTATCGAACTCTTCTTGCGTCATATAAACACCTGTATTAATATAGCCATAAAACAGGCCAATAGGGTTTCCTACCGCAGTTCTGTTATCATCCCAGAACAAATTATAACCACCGATAGGCGCATCATTTGTACCGAGCTTTATGACTTTGTTTCGATCAAAAGAAATATTAAAGTTTGTATTCCACTTTAATTTTCCAGTTAAATTTCTGGAGAACACAGAGAACTCATGCCCCCAAAAATTGAATTCACCGATATTTGAGGTAATGTTGTTAAAACCTGATTGAATCGGTATATCAATACCATATAAAAGCCCATCTGTCTTTTTCCAATAATAATCATAGGTGAATGATACGCGGCCATCAAATAGGTCAAGGTCCAACCCCAGATTGTAACTGGTAGTAGTTTCCCAGGTCAAATTGGCATTACCAATACCATTTAGAGATCTACCCGGCGCTACCTGGTCATTAAATACATAATTATTGGTACTAAGAGCTGCGAGGTAGGTATAATCGCCAATATTATTGTTTCCCACCTTTCCATAGCTAGCCCTGAGTTTAAGAAGATCAATTTCATCGATACTACTCATGAATACCTCATCAGATAATACCCACCCAAGGGACACGGAAGGAAAATTTCCCCACTTGGTATTGGAGCCGAATCTCGATGAACCATCTCTTCGAAAGGCAAATGAAACTAAGTATTTACCATCATAATTATAGTTGATCCGCCCCAAATATGACAATAGTGATGATTCACTGAATTCCGCACTACCTATTCTGATAGTTGCCACATTTATCCATTCAATATTGTCATCCGGGTACTCAGAGGCATTGATTAGGCTGTTTTCAGAAGAAAATTTTTGAGCTGTATACCCAATCAATGCCTCGAGGTTGTGTTTCTCATAGAAGGTCTTATTATAGTTCAACGTATTTTCGACCAACCAATTCTGAAAATTATCCGTTCCGTAGCTACCTATCGGAGGTTGAGGTGGTGGGTTGCCCAAACCTCCCCGGGCTGTGGAAGGAGTGAACGACCTGTTTATTGTGTTGCCTGTATTGGCATTGACACTGAGTTTATATGTAAGGTCATCTGTAATCTCATACTCTGCGAATAAGTTAGCCAGCACTGCGGTTTCTTTTCGTGGATTTTGCCTTTGTGTTACTACCAGGTAATAGTTTGGATTAGGGAACATTCCCGGTCTGGAAAATGAAATAGGGTATGTGCCGTCCTCATTTCGATATTCAATCGTAGGGTCCATATTAAAGGCATTAGCCAGAATATTACGCCCGTTACCAATACCCGGGATTACCTGACTTCTAATATGAGAAACCGACATGTTAAGCCCCAATGTCAACTTGTCCGAAGCATTAAAAGTATTATTAGCCCTTGCATTAAACCTGTTTGAATATGAATTTAATATGACGCCCTCCTCATTGTTGTAGCTAAGGTTTATAACTGATTTAAGGTCCTTCATTCCGGTATAAATTGTTAAATCATATCTTTGGGTCAGGGCATCCCTTAGAAGAATATCAAACCAATCTGTTCCGTCATCCGGTCCATACTGTTCAGGGTTGGCGTATTCTGCTGGTACTCCACCGGTATAACCCTCGTAAATCGCAGCATCTTCATAATATTCTTTTTTAAATTGTGCGAATTCCCGTGCATTCATTAAATCGGGCCTGCCTCTTTCAGGTACAATCTGTATCCCTGTGTATGAGCTAAATTCGATTGATTTTTGCCCTTCCTTGGCCTGTTTAGTGGTAACAAGAATAACCCCATTGGCAGCCCTCGAGCCATATAAGGAGGAAGCCGAAGCATCTTTCAATACCGATATTGATTCGATTTCATTGGGACTTAATGTCTCAAGTCCACTGGTGGTTGGAAATCCGTCAATGACTATTAAGGGCGAGTTTCCTGCATTGATAGACGCAGCACCCCTTACACGAAATGAAAGCGCCCCGCCCGGTTCACCGGTATTCTCATTGATTTGCACGCCTACCAATCGTCCCTGTAACTGCTGAGCAACACTAGGAACGGGTATTTCTGACAATTCTTGTGCATCGATCTGTGCCAAAGAACCCGTTACATCCCGTTTGATTTGGGTGCCATAACCCACCACAACGATTTCTTCCAAATTAGTCAGGTCAGCCTTTAGCTTGATTACTAAATCAGTTGCTCCGTTAACTTTTACCTCTTGTTGCACATATCCCACAAATGAAATTAAAAGTGTTGCGTCGTCAGCAACAGACAAGGTAAACCTGCCTTCAGAATCTGTGATTGTCCCATTTTCAGTACCTTTTTCCAATACCGTAGCACCGGGCAAGGGTTGGTCAGTTTCGTCAAGTACCCTTCCGCTGATATTGATTTGTTCGCTAGGCTCAGCAAGGTTATCTTTAGGCTGTTCATTTCCACCCGCTAAAGCAATGCGTGGGCCCGAACAACATAGTATAATTATGCCATAAATACAGATTTTAGATACCAGCGATGACTCCCTGTAAATGTTTGTTTTCATAAAGGGTTTTATTTTGGTGATCGGTTATCTGTGGCTTAAGCAGCCACAATTCTCTCATAAATTAATGGTCTGTGGATGACGTGTTATTTTTTTTGCATAGTAGTTACGCGCTAATTTGTATCAGATTTATTTTTAAAGCATTGTGATTGCTGCTTCAACAACCGGATTTCAACGGATGCCAAACCTTATTCAAGAGTTAACTTCGGCAAATTAGAAGTCACCCCAACCTTCGATTGTTAGGTTTTTAACCGGAAGGATAATTCTTGCATTAAAGACTGAATTACCTGGTAGTTACCATAAAATATTCAAGGGCAGACGATTATTCAACGGGCTTTGGTCTCACAAAAAATGAATAAAAAAGGCAATAAAAGGAGTCTTTTGATGGCATTTATTGTGATATGACTTTGGGTAGTATTAATGTTAGCATTTTACTCATCCTTTAAGTTTCTCATATTTTTAGTGATTAAATATTATTAAAACTATCCATAAAATTTGCCATTGTCCATAATCATTTTGTCTAATAATTTGTATTATTTGGCTATTGTAGAGTGGATCAATATTAACTTTTGAAAAGTGAAGGATATGATCTGAAAGCTATTTTCAAGAATTACAAAGCAATGCATTTGGCTAGTAGGAAAGCTATTATTCGAAGCACGAAAACATGGATTGGTTACAATTCGAATAATATAAGCAACAGTCAAAATTATGGGTGAAATTTAGCTGATAAGAAAGGAAACAAAATTACTATGATTAAAACAATGTGCTAAGATTGGGGGTTTAAAATGGAAAAATTATTTAACGGAGTTTCCATAGCCAATGATTATTGTAGATAAAATCAACATGAATAACCCAAATAGCAACAATTTTTTGGTTTTTGAGGAACTGCCATACCATTCTCCTAAAATCCATCCCCACATATTCGAAAACAGTACGATAAAACTCATATGTAAACTCCAGCTTGCAAAATCAAATTTACCCATTTGAGTTGATCCCATACCGTAAAAGAAAAATTGAAAATACCAGGTCGAACCGGCAACTATGCAAAGAATAAAATTTCGGACAGATTTGGGCCATGTTACCAACAGCAATGAATCAATGGACCTGTTTCGTTTGATCTGATAAATACAAAAAATCAAATTGGTTGTTAATCCTCCGATCATGATAATAGCAAGTAAAAAGCTGTTGGCGAAAAGTTCGTTTGATGATAAAGGGGTAACTATTTCCGTAATCTCCCTTCCGGATGCCAACCCAAAGGCAAAACACGCAGAAAGTATGCCTGATATTGTAGCAACGATGATACCTTTAGTATAATCAAATTCAACAATAGCACCTCCAGAAGATTGATGTTAGCAAATTGGGGATAATATTTAAAAACAGCGTTCATGTTTTTTGTAATTCCAGGATTTTGAAAACTGGTTTTCTTATGTGATCCAGGTATAAAATATAAACATCCGTTTTCTACTGTAGCATCATCTAACGCGACCCATATAGATAACGCATTTCTTTCACTGAAAGACCAAAATGGCGTATCCAAATGCCAGGCTGTAGGATTGGCCCATGGCCTTTTAATCAGAGCCTGATCATGCCAGATTCTAATGCCTGTTGTTCCTGCCAAAGTTGCTGCCATTTTACCGAGCCTTTCGTCAAGCATGAGCTTTCGGATCCGGTCATTGGTTTGCCAAAGATTTATTAATTGATCAAATACATTACTGAAATATTCCGGATCTTCATTATTTCCGTCATCATCATCTGTTTTAATCATTTGACCTGGTATTTTAAGGCCATTTCTTTCACTTACGGCCTCGGTTACAGCCGTACGCCACTCAATTAATTCTTCGTCATTAAGGAAATTTTCTTGAATGATAAAGCCGTTTTCCTGAAAAAAAATTATTTTATCTGTGGTTAAAGTAGTATTCATATTCAGATATTGAATCAATAAGATTATTTTTTAGAAAATTATCTTTTCAAATGTATTATTTAATACTATATTTCTCCATGATCATTTTGCTTAATAATATATAAATTCTGACTATTGGAGAATTACTTTAAATACTTAAAGTTTTTTAATGATAAATCCTGGGGACTAAGAATAATCACCTGTGGGTATTATCATGGAGGCAGTGGTGACAAATATCCTTCTGAGGGGCATCCTGAAAGTCATAACCTTGAATGGGAAAAAGGCCGGAAATTAAAGGGGTGTTACCTGGTTTATATTCCTTCAGGAAGAGGAGAATTCGAGACAAAAAATTCAAAAGTAAATATTCTTCCCGGTGATGTAATCAAATTGTATCCTGAAGACTGGCATCGTTACCGGCCGGATATAAAGGTAGGTTGGGAAGAATACTGGATTGGTTTTGAAGGTGCAGCGTTAGAAGACTTTCTTTTAAAAAGCTTGTTTCCGGAAAATAAATCCGAAGTGAGCAATATCGGGCATCACGATGAAGTAATGTATCTATTCAATCAGGCATTAAATATCACGAGAAAAAATTCACCGGGTTTTACCCAAATAATCACTGGTATTGTATTCCAACTTGTGGCATACGTAATTTACCCAGGTTACCAGGCATTGGCTGGTAAAAAAGCAGACTACATTTATGAAGAATCTATAAGTATCATACGACAGCACATCAAAGACGGTGTAGACTTTCAAAAAATGGCGGCAAACTGTGGACTTAGCTACAGTCATTTCCGAAAATTATTCAAACAAAAAACGGGGTTTTCTCTGCAACAATTTTTAATTAACGAGCGATTGGGTTATGCTCAACGGCTGCTGTCATCAACCGACTTAACTGTAGAAGAGATATCAAAGAAATGTGGATTTCAATCGGCATTTTACTTTTCTAATCTATTTAAGAAAAAGACAGGATATTCTCCGGGTAAACTAAAGTACATTCGTAATTAAAACCTGAGACTTTCATCAAATTTAAAGCGGTCATTGGCTATTAGAATTTTATGAAACAAGTGTCAAGTTTAATAATTTGGGAGAGTAGAATCATTGTAAGAATTAATAGTAAGCATCTCATTATCAATAAATTAAATTAATTCCTATACAAAAATCTCCTTGAACTAATAGACTTGAAAAGTAAAGAACAGATTAGAAAACATTTATTTTTTTAGAATGTTCAGGATCAGTGATCCGGGGCATCTAAGTGAACATCAGATAGAAAATGGGCACCTAAGCTAAATTGCTATTTGCCGTCCTATCACACCTAATTTGGCCCTGTCTAAAAAAGAAGTAAGGCCACATTATCACTCATCAATTGAATACCTCAAAATACTTCTCCAACTTCTTCAAATCCTCTACGAAAAAGTTGGATCGAGATCCAGTCAGCCCGGGGTAGCCCGCCGAAACTTGTAGATCGAAGGTGGGCTTTTTTTGTATGCTTTGTTTTTCTTTCAGGCTTAATTTGGTAGGGGGCTACGTCGGGTGAGACCCGATCGGGTTTCCCCATGAAATTGAATATTATTAAGAAAACAAATACATCTACCTTGCGCCATGCTTTTTGCTACCCATTTATTAGAAGATAATGTAAGCTTATGGCACATCCGGGTGTTGTTGGGGGGCATGGCTCGAACAATACCACTGAAATTTACACACATGTCGCTAAAACTGATATGAATTTCTCAAAATCCACTATATTGAGGTTTTTAAATTGATATAATTGCCACGCTTTGGTATATAGCGAATTGGAGCCTCAATAATTGAACATGAACCAATCTGAGTTTTTTATACTTACCATTCTATTGATTTGCATTGGTTGTCAAAGTAAAGGACAAATGAATGAAGCCAAATTCACCAAAACTTATGCAAAGGTGCTAAAACAGAAATATCCAGATGTTAAGTATAAAGTAACTGGAGATCTAAAAATCGAAGCGGAAAAAAATGGTCAAACAGTTACACATTTTTTGAATAACGCATTTAACTCCTACTCTCAAGAACCTTCGGAACTTGACAATATTCTAGAAACATATTCAAATTCAGCTGGTGACCTTTATGCATCTGACGAACAGTTAGATACTACGAAAATTGTTTCTATAATTAAGGACATCCTATATCTGGAAGAAGTTAAAAGGCTTACAGAGAGTGAGGAAATTAGTCTTGTTTACGAAAAGCTGAATGAAGAACTTGTAATTCTTTTTGCAGAAGACACTGAAAACAGCATCTCATATTTCGATAAGGACAAATTGAAGAAAACTTCATTTGGAGGAGATTTATACTCGCTGGCAAAAAAAAATCTTGAGAATATTCTTCCTGAGATTGAAAAATTTGGAGAAAAGCTCCTATTCATGTTGACAGCGGGTGGCTATTATGAAGCAAGTTTGATTTTGCTTGACTTCATTTGGACCAAAGAAAATTTTCCCGTTGATGGTGATCTTAGACTTCGTTCATTCTGCGGTTGAGGCGCGGTTTAACTTAGACCTGGATACGGTAAACCACTGCGAGACCTACATCCTAAATGGGGTACCATTTGATAAAGAGGGTTTTGCTAATGAACTTAAACCAAAGAATATTGATTTCATTGTTTGATATGAATCAGCGAACCCAGCGGGTATTTGGAAGGTACTCAACGAACGGGCTAACTGAAATATTCCTGAAAAAGAAAACTAACAAAGAATAACATCCACTAGCTAACTTGTAAACACTGCA
This sequence comes from Cytophagales bacterium, assembly GCA_022360015.1. Lineage (GTDB taxonomy): Bacteria > Bacteroidota > Bacteroidia > Cytophagales > Cyclobacteriaceae > Agaribacillus. The sequence continues at coordinate 3,410 of JAKSDQ010000286.1, read as the reverse complement.
AAAAGCTTCCCTGATAAAGGTTTTAACCTTACCAAGTCTATCTTAGGAAGAACTGAGATGGTTATTAATTAAGTCCCTCAAAATACTTCTCTAATCTCTTCAAATCTTCCACCAAAAAGTTCGATTGAGATCCTATTATCCCGACTTCGCCCGCCATAGCCTGAAAGGCGACGGTGGGCTTTTTTTTATGCTCATAACTTATCTTTAGCGCTTATCTAGGCAGGGGGGCTTCGTGGGGGCAAGGCGCGATAGTTTTTAGCAAAACCCATATTGCTGAAGAGGAGAAAGTGGGCTTTTTTGGTTTAAACCGTTTGGTATTCGCTGTAAGTTCTTGTCTTTTTGTGTGATAGCACCATTTTGATTTTAAAAACATACTAGTTAAAACATTAACCCGGAAAATGAAAAAGACTTTTCAAGCAGGTCATCATTCAAGCAAAACCACAGAACTATACATACATGTCGCCAATATAGATATGAATTTTATTAAAAATCCTTTAGATTGAAATTTTTAAAATAAATACATATACCACGTATGCTGTGTATAACCAGTTGTTACCGGCACTAGAGCCTATGGAAATAAAAGATATTCTTCTAATAATACTTCCAATTGTAACTGCTGCACTAGGCAGCTTTTTAACTTATTTTTTTGCTGTTCGAACAAAGCAAAAAGAGGCGATGATGAAGTTCAAGGAGGAGAAATACTCTAACCTAATAATTCCTCTTCAAGGATTTATTGGGTCAACTGTTTCGCCTGAAACTAAAGTGAAGTTTTTCGAGGAACAATATAAATCTTGGCTGTACAGTTCAGACGAAGTTGTCGAAGCAATTAATGAATTTATTAGATTATTGATTGAAGAACGAGGTAAGTCACCTGACCCAGTTAGGGGAAGACAAGTAATTGGAAATATTATCCTTGAAATGAGAAAAGATTTACTTGGAAAAACAAAATTGACTAATAAGGATTTCCGCTATACTGATGTGATTTGAATCAATCTTTGAAAGGTTTTGCACCATTTTCGCAAAAACCGGATAGGTATTGATCTCATCAGAGTCTAGACCCAGAGGTGATTTTTTTAAAATACAAACTGATGCTGGCCAGCGACCGGAAATAGTTGAATAGAGGGCTTTTGAAATAGCCCCCTGTCCTGTTTTCGTCCCAAAGATTTTATAGGGTGGAAAATCTTTGTTTACTGAAAGTATAAGCTAATTTTTTCGTTTTTACGGGTGTCCCGCTATTTTTGCATGGATGTTTGTCAGGAAGAAAAGAAATAAAAGCGGGACCGTTAGTATTCAAATTATTGACAAAAGCCGGGGGAAATACCAGGTAGTGAAGACTATTGGGGCTTCCTCTGATCCCGATCAGATCGCCTATTTATGGCAAAAGGCTCACGCTATTCTACCAACACTTGTGGGTCAGTCTCCCTTGCAATTCACCCAAGAGAGTACCAGGCATTTTATCGCCCAATTACGAGATATAAAGACCAACCAAATCCAGGTAGATGGCCCTGAGCGGGTATTTGGAAAGATATTTGATGATATTGGTTTTGGTCAGATTCAGCAGGAATTGTTCCGTCATCTTGTCATAACCAGGCTCATTTATCCGGCCAGTAAGCTGAAGACAGTAGATTATCTGGCGCGGTATAAAGGGGTTAAAATCGATATCAATAAAGTGTATCGGTGCCTGGACCAGCTACAGGGCTACCATAAGGAGCAGGTAGAGCATATTGCCTTTACATATACCTGCAAGGTTCTTGGCGAACATCCCACCGTTGTATTTTACGACATCACTACGCTATACTCTGAGGCTTCAGATGAAGACGATCTGCGTAAAACAGGGGTTTCAAAGGATGGGAAGGCACAGAAACCTCAGATATTACTAGGGCTGCTAGTAGGCCTGTCAGCTTATCCGATAGGTTACCAACTATTTGAAGGGAACACCTTTGAGGGGCATACCCCATTACCTGTCCTGAAGCATTTTGAGGACAAATTCAACTTATCTAAGCCTATTTCATCGCCGATGCGGGTTTGCTATCCAATGCTAACATACTTACCCTGCACCAATATGGTTATCCGTTTATACTGGGAGGCAGCGTTAAGAATGAAAGTGATGCTAGAAAAAGCAAAATACACGCCTGTAATTTTACAGATGGTCACACAATTGTTATTGATAAACAAAATGGATTACGCCTGATTATCAATTATTCGCAAAGGAGGGCAAAAAAAGATCAGCATAATAGGGAACGGGGGCTCAAAAGGTTAGAGAAACAAGTAAAGGCAGGAAAACTTACTAAGGGCCCTATTAATAATAGGGGAGACAATAAGTACCTGAAAATGTCCGGAAAAATTAATATAGAGATTGATTATGAAAAATTCAAATACTACGAAACGCTTCGTTCAGCAGATCAAATTTGGTCTTTGACAGAGGTTAATGATAATACTGTGATTGTGGAAGGTTGTCCTTGGGATGGCGGGTGTTCATATTATCGGTATTTTTATGCATCCTCAGATACGCTATATGAGTTGTCATTCAATAATCTAAAAACAGACATTCAAACTCGTTCTGCTAAAGAAGAAGAAGACTTTCGGATCAACTTCTACTTCTCCCATTACGATTATGATTTTCTTATGGCGGCAGTAGATTACGGCAATCTACCCGGAAATACCGATCTTATTTTTTCCAAAGATTTAGAAGATATTACGCATAGTATCAAGAAGCACCAGCCTTGGAAAATCATGGGTGAGAATATCCAGGGAGGAAAGAACCAATTCTTTTACCTGCGCTCCCAGCTTGATAATAAAGAAAAAGTTATTGTAAGCTATAAGTTGGACAAGGCTTTTGAAAAGGTCGCTTACCAAATATTTAAAGGGCACTTAATTTACAAAGACCAGGTTAAACCCTTGAATGCAGAGCAATTAGGCATTTTGAAGAACCTGGTTTTTGCAAAGTACAATTACGCTTTTAGTACTGATTTTTACCAGGCTTACTTCAACCTTTTCGAATTTTATAATGATGAAAAAATGCGAGCCAGCCGCACGAAGAATATGAATGGTTTGCTTACTGAAGCCGATACTAAAAACCTGGAGGTGATCGACAAAGCTTTAAAGAAATATGACTAAAGGGAGAAAGCCTTCCCTTTTTAGCCCTTGTTTGGTGTTTGCACCAACGAGCAAGAGGAATGAAGAGGAAGCAAAAGGTAATAATATCTTTGTAAACGCTGACTACCAACTGATCCGTGGCGGCATCAAGACCATCTTCAACCCCGATTCGAAAATGATGGTTGACCTGGACAAGCTGAAGGACGAGGACATCGATGAGGAAAGTGATCAGGGTGACAATGATGAAGAAAACGAATTTGACGAGGAGGACGTTACCATCGACTCCGAAGTGGACAGCGTTACCATCGACGAAT
>JAKSDQ010000219.1 GCA_022360015.1 Cytophagales bacterium | reverse complement strand
TTGAAACAGAATGAAATGCATTTGATATGGATTGATACGTAATGCAACGCAACGCCAGGCAACTGTATGTTTTCCTTAACGTATTTTTAATATTTTCTCCGCGTCTTAAGCATTTTGGGCGATTTGGGCCATGCCTTAAGTTTCATTCCAAAAAAACAGTAACGTACAGAATGTCGCCCCAAACAAGATACAGCGTTAAAGCATCAGATTTTGGAATATAGAACTCAACAGTTTAGTGCATATTTTCTATTTGATTTTAATCATACACTATTATAGTAGATGTCTGAGGGACCACTTGCATCTGGTAATCAGGCCTCTGCTACTGGGTAAATTCTGTAAATATTGGATGTCATCCCTTTTCGATCTTGCAAAAGTCCAATGCAGCCTATAGCGTCCGAATCCGATCATTTTCCGCCGAGATATGCGCGTCTCAAGTGCTTGGCTCTCTGGGGAAGATTTTATTATGTATTATTTCAGTGGAATTGACGAGATAGCTGAACGGCTGGTTCTATTGATTTGATCTGCACGGGGATTGGGGGAGACACATGCAGATGCAATTTTCATTGATTCGAGAACTGTTTGGACATGATGATGTGATCTTTCAGGGGGTGCTCCGGCACTGGATGTAAGCGGGCACCCCAACTATTGTAGTGGACAAGTCTTTGGTATCGTTGATGTGTCTAAGTGCCGATGGTGTGTGAAATACCGCCACAGGGGTTGACTGCCGACCACGTCACCATTTTCCTACCGCCTTGACGGCACTTTGCGTGGAGACTGAGAGAGCGCCGCCTGTTATGCCCATGCTCGACACAGTATTCCGCAGACCACGTAGGTCCTCTACTTCACGGCCCAACATCAATTGTGTATTTAGTATAAGTATGAAATAAATCTGTCTAACATTATGTTATTGGGGAAAAAATGTGTTTATGAAGAGTTTGAAACGATGGTTTCAACCTTTGTGTCAGTGGTGGATCCTTGTTTTATAATTGAATATGATTACGACAGAGAGGAAGGAGGCACATATACAAATTTTTAAGTATTTATAACGTAGTTTGACTTGGACAATGGAAGTATAGTGGGCCCCGTTGAAG
>JAKSDQ010000147.1 GCA_022360015.1 Cytophagales bacterium | reverse complement strand
GCCACATATGTATCCAGGCCTATACCCACTGCCTCTGGGGAGGGAAGCTTGTCTCGTGCAACCTTGCCGTTTGCTGTAAGTGGAAACTGACTCACTTCTATCAAATATCCCGGTATCATATACGACGGAAGACTCCCAACCAAATGTCCTCGCAACTTATCCGAATCCAGCCCTGATCCACTTTTGTAATAACCTATTAGATCTTTCTCAGCATGGACCTCTCGTAAGATCACAATAGCTTGGTCAACTCCACAATGACTCAACATAACCTGTTCTATCTCACCTAACTCTATACGGTTACCCCGTAACTTTACCTGATCATCCCTGCGACCTTTGTACTCTATCAGACCTTCTTCCTGCCAACGACCCATATCTCCACTCTTATAAAGACGGCCGCCTTTGAGGCTATAGGGATCCGGAATGAAACGTTCTGAAGTCAACTCAGGAGCATTTAGGTATCCCCTGGAAACTCCATCTCCACCAAGATAAATTTCTCCCACAACACCTACCGGTAACAATTCCCCAGAACTACTGGTAATATAAGCAGTGCTGTTACTTATCGGTCTACCAATCGGAATGTCTTCCTGCCCAACTTTATCAATCCGATAGGTTAACGAAAATGTCGTGTTTTCTGTTGGTCCATAGCCATTCACAATTTCTTTGGCAGGATAAGCTGTCTTATATTTATTCACATGATAAACTGATAACTTCTCCCCTCCTATTACCAAACAATCTATCGGTGAAAATATATCCAAATCAATGTCTACCAATTGATTAAACCATGACGATGTAAGCCACATTATGTTAATCCCTGACGCTATCAATTGGGCCTTTAATTGTTGAACATCCAACAGTGACTCCCTATCAGAAAGATGCAATGTCCCCCCATTCAATAACATCCCCCAAAGCTCGAAAGTACTGGCATCAAAAGATAACGAACCGGTCTGTAACAGCCGGTTATGAGTCTCAAAGTTTACGTAATCAACTCCTTTTACCAATCTTACAACATTGCCATGTTCTACCATCACTCCTTTAGGAAAACCTGTACTTCCAGAAGTATACATCACATAGGCCAAATTAGAGGTATTAACGATGGGTTTAGAAGCTGAATCATTGATATGATTCAGTAAATCCAGTTTTCCATACTGAAATTTTTGTCTGTCCAAAGTCTGTCTGTCTGACCTTTTACTTTTATTAATCTTAATAATAACATCGTAGCGAAATAGACTAAGCTCAGAATTAATTGTGGATTGTTTTTCAGAAAAACTTATGCTCTCTATTTCCGGGTAATCAATTTTAAGATCCATGAAAAAATCGCGAGGGAAAAACAATTCATTTGACCAATCTATCTTAACCTTATGTTTAAATTCTTCTCTCTTACTTGCAAAGACTTCTAATGAACATATAAAATCATCTTTCAATTCTAAATCCATTACATCACCAATAAAAATAATTCCTTTACCGGCAGTTAATTTCACAACATCTGCAAATACCTGTCTGAAATAGTTATATCCATTAAAACACTGAATAATACTATTCAAGATGACAGCGTCAAATTGCTTTTCACCTAATTCGCTTATATGATGAGCAGGTAAACATCTCAATTCGATGTTATCATATCCTTTTAATTCAATATCTTTTTCTGTCCTTTTTAATATTTCTTCTGATAAATCTGTTCCATAATATTTTTCTACCAGAGGTGCCAGCTTAAACATTGATATTCCACTCGAGCAACCGATCTCAAGCACCTTATGTTCTTTCATTAGCAACGGAGATAGCTTATTAAAAATATTACCAGCATATTCATCCATCACCGCTCTACTCAAATTCTCGCCTGTATAACTATTTATCCAACCACCAGCGCTAATATCATCCTCAGCTTGCTTACCAACATAGTCCCACAGATCTTTACGCATCAATTCGTTTTCACTTTCATTTTCCCTATAGGCATCTAGACTATCAATACATATGAAACCCTTGAGACTAGGACAATCCCACAATAATCTAGTAATCAGATTTATGTACTTACTTTCGGAGATCAAAAACTTGCTTGCCGAATCACTAATTAAATATTTTATCGTTTTGTAGGGTAACAGATAATTGATTGGGACGTAAGCACCTCCAGCTTTTAAAACAGCCAAAATACTAATTACAAAGTTTGAAGAGGGCTTAAGAATAACTGAAACACGATCTTCAATCACTAAATCATTGGACTGCAAAAAACCAGAAAACCTATTAGACTCTTCGTCCAGCTTATTGTACGTTATCGCAGCGTTACATTTATCAACAACGGCAACAGCATTTGGAGTACCTTTTACCTGTTGTTCAAAAAGCTCAGTAACAGACAATAAATTAAACCCGTTCTGATAGGTATTATTGAAAGAGTTTATGAACGATACAAATTCTTCTTCAGAATAATCTATTAATTTAAAATCGGAGATCTTCATTGCGTTCTGTTAATAAATTCAGGAACTTATTAAGATATGAAAGCCATTTTTCAATGGTAGTTGATTTGAATTGATCTGAATCGTACTCAAAACTCAATTGAAGTGAATCATTAACACTAGAAACGTAAAGCGTCAAATCAAATCTTGTAAAAGAATAATTAGGGTTCATGGCTTCCAGGGAAATGTGGTCAGAAAAGCCAGAAAACACATTTGCCTTGTTATCTTCATAAGATTTTATTTCCAACTTGTCGAAGCTCTGAAAACTATACATAACGTTAACAATAGGTTGAGTATGGCTGACCCTTTTGGGGTTTAATTTTTCGACTAGCAGGTCAAATGGATAGTTCTGATGATCTAGTGCCTCTATCATATTTCTAAAAACATTGCCAAGAATTTCCTCAAATGGCAAGTGGTTTGATATATGGCACTTCAAAACCACAGTATTGACAAAAAAGCCAATTAAATTTTCAATGTCTCTATGATTTCGGTTAGCAACTGCTACCCCAACCAAAATATCATTTTGATTTGTTAACTTATGAAGTAGCGTAAAAAAAACAGTTAGCACCAAGCTCGATAATGAAACATTTTGATCCTTTGCAAAAGCTTTTAACCCTTTCGTAAGGTCTTTATCGACATGAATTTTTTGATTTGCTCCTCTTCGCTGAATAGATGACTGACTAATAAAATCTGGTGGTAATTTAACACGTGGCAGATTGCCGGAAAGTTTATCAAGCCAATATACTTCATCCTTTTCAATAATTAGTTTCTTTTGCCAAAGAACAAAATCTTTATATTGAACTGCCATATTATTCAATTCCAAATGCTCGTTATTCCAATAAGATTTATATAAAAACTCAAGTTCGCTCAGCAATACCTTCACTGACCACCCATCTGAAATAATATGATGCATTAAAAAAATTATTAAAGTTTTTGAATCATTTATCTGAATTAGAGTGGTCTTAAAAAGTGAATCTTTTGCTAAATCGAGTATTACAGAACCTTCTTGTAATACCAGTTCATTTATTCTTTCCTCAGAAGTATTTTCATTACGTAAATCAATATATTTAGGCCTAACTGCATCGGAATTGAAGTTGTTAATCTTTTGTTTTGGTATCCCATCAATTTCTATAAAATTGGTTCTAAGACTTTCATGTCGTTTAATTATTCTAGCTAAACATTGTACAAATATTTCCGAATCAAATTCGCCATGTAGCGTAAAAGCAATTGGCATGTTGTAGTTATTGTTATTGGGTGAATGCTGATTTATGAGCCATAGTCTTTTCTGTGGATGAGAAATGGAATAATAGTCTTGTTCTTCAATAGGAATTATCTGTAAATTGACGCTTTTTCTAGTTTTTAGTTCATTGATTCTGTTCCCAAGAGTTCTAATAGTGGGATAATCATACAGTTCTTCAAACTCAATTTTAACATTAAAAGACTTTTCAATTCTACTAATTACCTGGGTTCCATTTAAAGAATGTCCCCCTAAATCGAAGAAATCGGAGTCTTCATCAAAGTCATTTACTTCTAACACATCGTGCCAAATTTTTGACAGTATTTCTTCAGAATTATTATCTTCAGATGATACGGAAGTTGTTTGCAGTGACGAAGAAATATTTAAGTTGGGTTGCTCTGTCCTCTTGTAGAAATTTTCAACCGTAAATTCATTAATTTCTGAATGCAGAACCAAGACATTTTTCTCATTCAATGATAAAATGCGTCGAAAAGCTTCAATTCCTTCCTTATTATTCAAAGCCTTAATGTTATTTTCTTCGTTGTAGTATTTTGACATTCCACTCCTTACCGCCATTCCTGTTTCATTCCAACCAGGCCAATTAATTGAAATATAACGCGTAGTGGAAGAGTTCTTATGATAAGTGTACCCATCTAAGAATGCGTTTGCGCAAGCATAATCTATATTCGTGCAATGTGGAATGAGCGCATTTAAAGAAGAACAGGATATAAAAGTATCGGGAGAAAAAGATGCACTAAAAATATCCAATAAAAGCATCCCATTTACTTTCGAATTTAGGGTCTTTTTGAAGCTGTTGAATTTTTTTTCATAAATTGGGACCAGCTCGTCGACTGTACCAGCCGAATGAATGATGTAATTTATTTTTTTATTATTTGTTTTAATTTCAGCAATTGTCAAATCAACCTCTTCCAAATTTCCAATGTCCACAGAATGATACTCGAATGTAGCTCCTAATTCTGTTAATTCTTTGAAAGCATTAATCTTATCAGCAGTTTCTACTTCTTCATGATTAAAATCTATTTTTGTTCTTCCAAGAATTATTATGTGATAATTATACTTTGCGAAAAACTTAGCTATTTCAAATCCAATACCGCTTGCTCCACCGGTTATCAAACATGTTCCTTTTGAAACAATATCAGGCTGCTCGGCTTCTTCATTACCGGAAATTCTATCTATGTTCAAAACATATTGTTTTCCTTGACGAATTGAAACAAACCGATGGGAATTCTCTCGTTGCATCAAGTCGATGATAATCGAACAGTACTCTTTGGTCTGATCTGAATTAAAGTCAAAATCAACACCTAATACATTGAGTGATGTGTATTCCGTGAGCAACCCTTTTAGAAATGGAGTCGCCATAGTATTGATTGGAGAATTCAAAGCCACCTCCGATCCAATTTCATAGGCGTTTGAAGTAATAAATATTAATTTAAAGCCATCATCACGTAAAATATGGTCAAATGCTTTAGTTATGTGTAAATAGGAATAAATGGTTTCGCTAAGGCCTTCATTCAATAATTCAAAGGACAGTTTTTGAGATTCGGAGTAGCCCCCTAAGTGAATTATCGAGCTAAACGATATGCCATCATCTTTGATTGAATCCCGGAGGAGACCATAGGCTGCCTCAGAACTATAATTTAATCTATATTCAAATTTGGAAACCTTTCTGAATTTCTTCGCATTTTTAACTATTATGCACGGGTTGTCTTGTAAATGAAGTTTGCTACAGAGTTCTTCAGCTATCCCATAGTTATCACCAAAAAACAAAATCCCCTGATATCCAAATTGTACTTTGCCGGAGTCGCTTACTCTCTTTAAAACCCATTTAGGTACAAATAAAGACGGTCTGTTATGATTTTCAATTGATGGTTTCTTTTCAAACCAGCATCTATTTTTCAAAAAATTGTACCCCGGCAGTTCAATTCTTTGACATTTTTTGATTAGTGGGATTATTGACCAATCAATGGAATAGCTTGTTAAATATAGATCCTTCAAAAAAACAAGGAGGTGATTACACTTTTCATCCAGACTTTGGAGGGTTATAATTTTAGGAGTATTTTTTGAATTTGCAAGTAATTTTATATCCAAAGCGGTGTGGGTCATAAAGCCCATGCCAATGAACAAAGCATCCTGGTTTTGTTCCTGGTTTAAAAATTTTTGTATTCTTGATTTACTAGCAACGTCTTTTACGTTATTTGAAGTTTGTGCTTTAATTAAAGCTTTATCCAAAATCTCATCGCCTTTCAGGACAGCAACAATCAGCTTACCAAGTCCACTTCCAATTAAGTATTTGCTTTGGATATTATATGATTTAAGAAGTTTATAGAAGCAATATTGAAATGAAAATGAAAAAAAATTATTATTATCTGCTTCCTTTATACGATACTTGAGACATTCTTTATAAAACCTTGCAAAATCTGAATATCGCTTGCAAAAGAATAATAAAGTAGATTCAGTGATAACTGGTTGATCATAGAAAAGCATGATATATTTTTTCCCGATAGATAAGCTAGCATTTTTTTCATAATTGAATGTAGAAAGCCTATCCATTAATTCATCTACTGTGGAGCAAATTGTTGCATAACGATAAGTATAGTGTTTGCGACCTACAAGCAAGCTATAGCTTAGATCTTTAAGTGAGAGATTCTTTTCTTCTTTTAGGTGCTCGTACAAGGAATCAATATTCAGTTGCAAGGATTCCGGGGTTTTCGCAGATATAGTAATTACATGCTCTTTAGGTTTTGTAATTTTTGCATGATCCTGAATTGTGACATATTCTTCTATAATCGCATGACAGTTAATACCGGAAAGACCAAAAGAGTTAACACCAGCCCTTTTTTTTAATCCTTTCTCTGTTTTCCATTGCTTTAGCTTATCATTTATATATGTCGCAGAATTTTTGAAATCAATAAGTGGGTTTGGTACATTAAAATGAAGTGAAGGAAATAACTTGGAAAATTTTAATGATAGAACGACCTTAATCAGTCCTACTAGTCCGGCAGCACTATCTGTATGTCCTATATTAGTCTTTACACTTGAAATAGCACAAAAACTCTTTTTATCTGTAAATTCTTTAAACGCCAAATCAAGACCTTCTATTTCTATAGGATCACCTAGTTTTGTACCGGTACCATGGGCTTCAATGTACGTGATTGACTCAGGCATAATATTCCCCTGACTCCATACTTTTTTATATAGCTCAGACTGGGCAATGCTATTAGGTGCTGTAAAACTCCCCGAAAGTGCCCCATTCTGATTTACTCCAATAGATTTAATTACTCCATGAATAATATCCTGATCAATCACCGCCTTATTGTATGGTTTTAATAGAATACCGGAAACGGCTTCACCAAACCCTGTGCCATTAGCTTCTAAAGAAAAGCTTCGGGCCTTACCTTCTTTTGAGACAATACCAATATCTTCATCACTGATTACCGGAGGAGATAGCAATATGTTTATTCCTCCAACGAATGCATATTCAGAATTATTCAAAATCAAATCATTGCAAGCATAATGGACTGCTACCAATCCGGACGAACAGGCAGTATCAATCATAGATGAATTGCCCCTTAGATTGAAAAATCTGGAAATCCTTCCGGCAACGGCTGAATTAAGATTACCGGTCAATAAAGTAGGATCATAAGTGTCAACGAAGTTTTTATAGTTGAGAGTTGTATCCGCAATGAAAACGCTAGTGTTCGAATTATCGAAATAATCTATACTATAACACGAATTTTCTAATGTGAGATAAGCCACCTCTAAAAGAAGTCTCTGGCACGGATCCATATACCTCGCTTCGTTTAGGGATATATTAAAAAAATTGTAATCAAAAACATCTATATCCTGAAGGTAGCCAGCAACTAGATAATTGGCGTTTGCATCTAAGAGCGTTTTTTCTTTTCTCTTGGTTTGAATTGGCTGCACGCTATCTTTGCCAGAGCAAAGATTTCGGTAAAATTCTTTAATATCTGCAGCATCTGGAAATCTTCCAGCCATTCCTATTATTGCAATATCCATTTTTTTGAGAATGTATGATGAGTAATATGATAGCTCCAAGGCTATCGAAAAATTCAGAATGATAACTCTTCGAGTTCTGAGTCACCTTTAAAATTTCCTGTTTTCTTATTTATCATTAAGGCTTGGACATTAATGGTGTAATACAGAAACATATCGGTTATTTTCAAGATATTCGGATGCAGATCGTTAATTTTTTTATGGAGTTTGATTATTTTAAAAGAGTTACCACCCAACTCAAAAAAGTTGTCGTTAATCCCTATCCGTTCATGCCCAAGAACCTCCTGCCATATTCGCACAAGTTCACCCTCCACATGGGTTCGAGGGGCCATATAAGCATCTGAATCCCTGATATTCTCCTCCGGTGAGGGAAGCTTGTCTCGTGCAACCTTGCCATTTGCTGTAAGTGGAAACTGACTCACCTCTATCAAATATCCCGGTATCATATACGACGGAAGACTCCCAACTAAATGTCCTCGCAACTTATCCGAATCCAGCCCTGATCCACTTTTGTAAT
>JAKSDQ010000333.1 GCA_022360015.1 Cytophagales bacterium | reverse complement strand
CTAATTTATTCTTTCACTTCAAAAGATTTTTCTCAAAAACCTTTCCTTCTTTTCAAAACCAAAGTAAACAAACTATCTGCTTGTGATCCTGGATTGTCAAACTTAATTTCGGCTATGGCCCGCTTTCTTTTGAAAATATTAAAAGGAGCCTTACCCGGTCGTTTGTAATAGTAAAAAAAATCGAAGTTATGAATGACTTTGTAATCAGCTATCAAAGTATCTATGGTAGGAACGTATAAAGCATTAAACTTTAAATCCGGTTTGTTCAAAACAAATTTCTTGGCCGGAAGAGGTTCGAGGTTATTAAACTTATAAATGGTATCTGTAGCAACTGTATGAAAGGATCCGGCTGTTGAGGATTTTATAGTTGAATAGCTAATCAGGTTTCTTTTAAGATTACCCACTTCCCTTTCAATGGTTCTTTTCAAGTCAGCTTTCAATATTAGCCTGGCATTGGCAGCGGTGATTTCTGCAATTTCAGCCCTGGTCCTATTCTTGCCAGCTTCATCTTTCCAGATACGGATCTTCTTTTGCTGAACCCTGTAGACTTCTTTAAAATCATCTACTTTTCGTTTCTCTTGTTTCAGTAAGTAGAATAGCACTGCCGCCGTAACTAACGCCAACAGGGGAAAGTATTTTTTCAGGAGTGTTAAAAGATTTATGAGACCTATCATCAGTTGGTTTTATTAAAATTTTCCAATAGCATTTTTACATATTGATTGGTATTCTCCACTTTTTCCAATAGGAGCTCATACTGCTTTTCCATTGTGGTTTTAAGCGTTTCCCAATATAGCTTACTTTCATTTTCTACCTTAATAATCTGAGTTTGCAGGTCGTCTTGCTCTTTGGCATGCGCCTTTAGGTCTTCATATTTCTTTTGGAGGTGGTCTGTGGCATGGAGAGCATCCTTTGAGTTACGGATGGCTTCCTTGTGTTCCAGGTATAGGTTGCGAAGGAAAAAAGCAATAATACCAATCAGTACCATGGCAATAAACCCTAAAATGGCCAGTATGGGTTGATTTATATTTTGCAACATATTATTAACTATTAAAAATGTCTGGTTCTTTTTTCTTTATCTCACTTGACTCTTCGATATGGTTCCCCATAATTGCTTGTTGAGATATATTGTATCTGGTTCCCGTGGCACTATAGCGATTTTTAGTGGCAACTGCATAATTATTCACAAAGCTATCATCCACTTTCACCACTTCTATATTAATACCGGCATCAAAAAGGGGAGCCGTACCACCTCTGATCGTTTTCTGGGTAGTACGTTGGAAGATAACCAGGAATATGGTATCAGGGTGTTCCTTTCTAAGCCGGTCAAATTCGATGGATGGTGCGCCAACCTTGTTCCAACTATCCAGGACGATAACATCAAATTTTTTAGCAGCCTCTTTGATCGTATCCAGGCCTTTAGGTGATTGATCGGCAATAAATATATTTTTAAGGTTTTCAGGCTGAATATAATCTTCTCGCATTCGTCTGATCAGGTCGGACTTTTTTCCTATTTCAAGAGAAAAGACGGCTACCTTATCTCCAAATTCTGCAAAGGCATTGGCCAACTGATAGGCTAACCTGGTTTTTCCTCCCCCCTGATCGCCTTCTATAGTTATGGCCAACTCAAAGCGTTCCAAATCACCAAGAAATTTCCCTAGCTCACCCTCCAGCCGGAAGGTATTTTCGGAAGGCTCACTTTCTATCTCATCCATTGAGTCGAAGATTTCGAGGGCTCTTTTCTTAGGCTTTATAGGGGCTATGTTATTGTCATCGATGCCATCAAGGCCATTTAAATAATCTATGGAATAAGGCCGCTCCATTATAATTTTCTTCAGCTCAGCCAACCATTGTTTATTGATGTTGATCTTAACCGAGCCGTTTTCCGACAAGATGTTATACCGGCTGATGAGTTTTTTTGAATCTGCTCAATATGATCAGCGTAAGGCGAGGATTTTCTGATTTCCTTTCGGACAATAGCTTGTTGCAATGCCTTGATGTAAATACCAATTTGTTGTTTCGTCTGAATTTTGTTGTGCAGATTGATAAAACGTTCAATGAAAGTCAGGTCTTTAGCAGGCCTGTTTTTTGACCTACTGGAGTTAACTATATTAGATTTTTTATTTGCCAGATGTTCATTAAGGTTTTTCAGATATAGATCCAAGGTTTCTTTAACAGTTTCATCTATTTGATACAAATGCACCGTATCAACAAAGAACTGGTGTCCTTCCTGTAAAACCTGCGGTAACTTTCTTGTGTCAATAATCTCTATGGATTTTAAGTAATTGGAAGCTGAAATCATTCCTTACCTTTTTAGCAATAATAGGTGGAATAAATGATGTGGTTTCCGGTTGGTTCGGGTTGATTATTGTTTGTAATGAGAAAAATATATGATCTTTTAATCTTAGTCACTTTTTGTATCATCATCACAATGCTTTGGGCCCTTTCAAGGGTGATGAATCTAAGAATGATTTATTGACTGTTGATTCCAAATTCGATACACTTTTCAGGCGACTTAGGATTTTGATAAATTTAAGAACATTTTGTACAAGGACTTGATCACAATGGAAGAAGGTAAAGAAGTAGACCTTTATGATAAAAAAGTTTATTATAATTAAGTGTTGATTTATACCAATTGTCTAAATACATGAGTGATAAGCAAATAGCAATTTATCAAACAGAAGATGGAGAAGCTCAATTAGATGTTCAAATAGAAGATGAAACGGTTTGGTTAACTCAGCATCAAATGTCGGAGCTTTTTGATAGTAGTCGTGTTAATGTTACAGAACATATTAATAATGTATTTGATGAAGGAGAACTTAATAGAGAAGCAACTAGTCGGAAATTCCGACTAGTTCGCAAGGAAGGTGACAGACAAGTTGGTAGGAATATAGATCATTACAATCTTGATGTTATTATATCAGTTGGGTATAGAATTAAATCAAAGAGAGGCACTCAATTCCGAATATGGGCAAATAAGATATTAAAGGAATATCTAGTAAGTGGTTATGTTCTTAATCAAAAGCGATTAGAGGAAAAAGTACAACAGTTTGAAGAACTGAAGAAAGTTGTGCAACTGCAAAAGAAAGTCATCTCCAAAAACACCTTGGCGGGTGATGAGGCTGAAGGATTAATAAAGGTTATTACTGACTATTCAATTGCACTTGATCTGCTGGATGATTATGATCATCAACGACTAAAGCTACCTGAAGTAAAGTCAAAGGAAGTATATCACATTGGTTACGATGAAGCTAAAAAAGCAATCAAAGTACTAGGTGAAAAAACAGATTTTCAGGGATTTTTCGGCTTAGAAAAGGATGACTCATTTAAGGGGTCATTAGAAAACATATATCAAACATTTGATGGCGAAGACTTGTATCCATCAATAGAAGAAAAGGCAGCTCATCTACTATACTTTATAACCAAAAACCACTCATTCGTTGATGGAAATAAAAGGATTGCCGCATTTCTTTTTGCCTGGTATTTGGAACGCAATAACTTACTTATAAAAAGTAATGGACAAAAACGTATATCTGATAATGCTCTTGTGGCTTTAACTTTATTAATAGCAGAAAGTGATGCCTCAGAAAAAGATATGATGATAAAAGTTATAGTCAACATTCTCATTGAAAGGGAAACCTGACGCATACCAAGTACAATTGTATGTAGCTATCCGTTTGCATTTACTCGCCAAAAATTTATTGTAACTGCAGCCTCAACTTCAGGCTACGGGCTTTCATTTGTAGCTGTCTTGTTCCAATACCAGTGAGATTATAACTAGCAACTTTTTTTGGATTATTTTCTAGTAAAGCATGGATATCATAATTAGCCGTCAATACCTCGGTTTTAGTTTTCTTTTTATCAGGTACAGACACATATTGCTGCATGCTGTGGAAGGCCCATTTGTTTTTCCGAGTGTATTTGGTTAGCACCTCTGACGGATAGCTACTAAGTAGAAATTGGCCTTTGATACCACTTAGCAGGTCAAGTAAATTGGTAAAATCTTTCTGGGTGTAACCTTTATAATGCCCCATATCTGAATTAAAATAGGGCGGATCAAGGTAAAAGAAACTATCATTGGTATCCCGGCTTTTGATTACCTGAAGGGCATCATTGCACTCGATAGATACCATATCCAGCCGATTGGCAATGTCTTTTGTAAAACGCAGCTTTTTATTAACGAATTTTCTCAAAGTGCCATTGCCCTTTCTTTCATAAGCATAGCCACCAAAGATTACCGAGGAATAACTCATATTGGTTTGCACCCAAAATGCCCAAGCCCGTTTTATTTTGCTTTGATTCTTTGGATTTTTTAAGATTTCCATCGTTTCGCGGTGGATCTTACGACTATGAGGCGTTGCCTGGATAAGCTTTTCTAATTTGTTGAAATCAGTTTTGCAAACCTGGTAAAAGTTGACAACCTCTCCGTTGAGGTCGTTAATCACCTCTATTTTGCTTTTTTCTTTGGCGAAGAAAACTGCAGCACCGCCTACAAATGGCTCACAGTAAAGCTTGTGTTCAGGTATTAAAGAAAGAATCAGGCCTACCATTTTTTGTTTACCACCATAATAGGTAATGGGGGTTTTCACATTGATATAATCCAGGCCTTCAAGGGGTGACTCTAATCCGGAAAATGATTCTGGTTTTAACATTTTCGATTGGACGGCCTGTTCACAATTGGTTTCTGCTAGATTACAATATTCCCTTTTAGCGTCAATACCAATAAATTTCCTCCCAAGCTCAATGGCTGCAATCCCGGTGGTTCCTCTACCACAGAAAGGATCCAATACTATCCCTCCTTCAGGGCAACCGGCCAGGATAGGTTTGGTGGTCAATTCAGTATTGAAACCCGCGTAGTGATTATCCCGGTTACCTTTGGTAGAAATCTTCCAGAAATCAGTCACATCACCGGGGTTCTTACCTTTTGGGTGTAGGTGATTACCAGGTTTGATCTCCCGGTTTACGGCCAGTTGTTTATTTTGCTCCTCTGATTTACCATATTGATTTCGCTCTATACTGGCCCGACTGTATTTTTCCCGAATTGCATCCAGATTAAAATAATACTTTCCATTTTTGGTAAAGAAAAAAATGTGCTCATGACGAGTTGAAAAGCGGTCTTTTACACTTTCTGGCGTACTATTTGGCTTGGCCCAAATAATATCATTTCTCAATATCCATCCCTCTTCAATACATTGAATGGCAAACCTGGAAGGGATCAAAGAAAGGCATTTCTCCGGAAGTCCCTGATCTATGATCCTTGTAGTGATATTATCGTAGTTTTTGCCACGATAGATAGTCTGAGGAATTTGTTTTTGATTTGTCCATTTCGTAGAGTTATGGTAAGTATCCCCAAGATTGATAAAAACGGTGCCATCATCTCTGAGCACCCGTTTGCATTCTTGCATGAAATTCTGAATATTTCCCAGGTATTGATCAATGGTCTTTTCCAACCCTCATTGGTTTTTAAACCCGTAATCTCTTTTCTGCCAATAGGGTGGTGAAGTAATGATGCAATGAATGGATGAGTCCGGAATGGTATTCATCATCTCAATCACATCTCCACAGAGAATGGTGTAGGGGTTAAAATCTGATAAATTCAATAACCTCTCATCTAATCGCTTTCTGACCATTACAAATTACCTTCTCGTTTCAACTCTTTGGTAGCCCGTTGTATAGCCCTTGTCCAGGGTTCATTCTTTTTTCTAATCTTCTTTGCCCGGTGGCTTATCAGGGTTACCCGCCGGGTATTGGCACGCTTGCCTGCAGTAGATTTTTTTCTTTTGTAATGTTTCATCCTTATCTACTTTTTTAAATAAGGATAGAAAAATTGTGAGTTATGGTTTCTGGTTGACTCGGGTTGGTTCGTTTTACGGCCGTTTACAATGACAATAAGTTTCAAAATTCAGACATTGCTGCAAATTGAAATCATAAAAGCGTAATCAGGCGGTGTAATTTTTTGCAGTAGTTATCATATTTTGATTACTTTCGTAAAAAATCACTCTATTGCAATAAGCTCCTTTGTTAGCTATCTAACCCTTCCACTTTTTGGGTGCATTTTATTCTATTTACCCTAACTCTGTTACAAAAAATACAATAATTTACCCATACTTTATGACAAAAAACCAGAGAGATTACCCTAACTTTGTGTCATGTTTAATAGAACAATCATCTCTGAACTTGTAAAATGGGCTGAAAAACCAAGACGCAAACCGCTTGTTTTACGAGGTGCCAGACAAGTAGGGAAGACCACGGTAGCCAACCTGTTTTCAAAGAACTTCGATCAATATATTTACCTGAACCTGGAATTGGCGGAGGACAGAAAAGTATTTGAAGATTTCCAGAATGTGGAAACTTTGCTCGATGCCATATTTTTTCTGAAGGACAAATCCAGAAGCGAAGGAAGGACCTTATTGTTTATAGATGAAATTCAGGAGGCCCCTCAGGCCATTGAACAACTTCGCTATTTTTATGAGCAGGTACCTGAATTGTGGGTGATGGCAGCAGGCTCATTACTGGAGACATTATTTAATAAGGACATTAATTTTCCAGTAGGTAGGGTAACCTACATGGTAGTACGTCCGGTAAGTTTTGTTGAGTTTTTAGAAGCTTTAGGGGAAACAAATGCATTAGAGCAATGGAAAAATGTGCCTATTGCCGACTTTGCCCATGATAAATTGCTGGAGTTGTTTCACCGTTATGCTTTGATAGGTGGAATGCCGGAGGTCGTTGATACCTATGCAGCTACTAAAGATATAGTCGGCTTACAGCCCGTCTATGAGTCATTGTTAGTGTCTTATCTGGAGGATGTAGAAAAATATGCCCGCAACCAAAGCCTGGCAGAGGTGATGCGCCATGCCATTCGCTCATCCTTTGCCGAAGCAGGTCAAAGAATTAAATTTCAGGGATTTGGTAGATCTAATTATGGGTCCCGGGAAATGGGTGAGGCGATAAGGACCTTGGAAAGAGCCATGTTGGTCAATTTAGTTTATCCAGCCACACAAGTAACTTTGCCGATACTGGAAGACCGTAAAAAATCCCCGCGCTTGCAAGTGCTGGATACAGGGTTATTAAACCACTTCGCAGGATTACAAAAAGAAGTACTGGGTACCAAAGACTTGAATAGTATTTATCAGGGTGGTATTACAGGGCATATTGTGGGCCAGGAATTGCTGGCATCCAGCTTCAATGTGCTGGGAGGGCTTCATTTTTGGGTAAGAGAAAAGAGGACATCATCGGCAGAAATAGATTTTTTGTACCTGTATAATAATCTCCTGATACCACTGGAAGTTAAATCCGGTGCTACTGGCAAATTAAAGTCTTTACATATTTTTATGGATCGAGCACCGCATACCATAGCGATACGATTATATTCCGGAAAGTTTCAAATTGATAAATTAACCACGGTTAATGGAAAGGCCTTTTTCTTACTGAATTTGCCGTATTATCTGGTTGCTCAAATAGACAGCTATTTAAATTGGTTTCTCACAGCATATCCAGACCGGATTGATTGAGAATGGTATTTAAAGGATGAGAGGGTTTTAAGTTGCTGAAGTGATGGGCTACAGCATTTATTGGGGTCGAAAACCAACAAGCAAGTGGTATTTATTTCGCATACATTACCTTTGATTGGTACTTTTTGCGGAATTATTTCTATGAGATTGATTCAGGCTAACGAATGCATTTTTAATTTTCAATTATCTAAAGCACCGTTTCAGTCTTGCAATATCGGTTAATCTAGACTACCTCACCTTCCATTGATTGCGTTCATTAAATGTGGTATTCTGATCCAATTTGATTTCAATAGGACGCATTTCATCAACAATAGCCTTATTATGAATATTAAACATTTTCCAGTAAAAAGTGGAAAACTAGAAATTCGTAAAAAATTTTCCAGTATAAGGCCGATTAATGCAAAAATTTTCCATTATAAATAAATGTGAACTCAAATTGACAATATTATTCATAAGATTCAGCTTTTAAATGGCACCGGCCTAAATTGGGGTAGCATTGTGGATTTGAAGATGTCAAAAGGGATACTGAAATGTGATTGCATGCGCCAATATAAAAAAATCATTTTTTTAGTTCCCCTTTGCGATTGGTTCCGGTATTTGGTGCTTTGCGCAAAAGCAAACTAATATAGAAAGGTAATTACTGGGCTTGTTTATTCGTAAACTACCATATATGAAAAGTATTCCTTATTAATCGAGGTTATTTACTTATTCAATTTTATCATCCTTACCAAGCGTTTAACTGGTTTCTTTTCGTTTGATAATGTAGAAGATAAGCTCTTTTTGTTTGATCATTCAAAAATGACTGCTGAATTAAACTTTCGACTAGCTGTTGCCTACTTAAAAAGGGGGCAAGCAACTTATCCCGTCTTTTTTCTTTAATTCCCAATCTTTTGGCAAATTCCTGGAAATCTTCCAAGCCAACCCGTCCATTCTTTTTCATTTCCTTTGATTCAAAGCTATCTTCGAATAACCCGTCATCCAATGCAAAATCAGTATCATCAACATGTATTCGTGTATTTATCAGATCATAGGCTGGGCTTAAAATGTAATCACCATTAAGTGTTTCCAAGAGAGAGAAGTTTTTCAGGTGGGCATCTCCATTGGAAAAAAGGTAATTAAACACCACCAGAGAAAAAAGCTTTTCCAGTTCAACCACATATGCTGGTACGAATTTTCTTACCAATTCAGCGATCTCTTCATAACTGTACTTATACTTAAAATCCGGACCAGCATTTTCTGCTGTTTTTCCAGCAAGCGTAGCAAAATCTTCAATTCCCAACTTTGTATTGTCATCCTTTACATCAAATCTCTTGGTAATATATGCAGGCTCACCATTTTTAAAGAATATAAGTGCGTTTTCAGCTGTATTGATGCTATAAACCTGATTAGCAATTTGCATGGTCAAATGCTCATTAGCTGGCACCTGATCCACTTTTTTAAGATCTCTTGGGATTGGCTTCAATATGTAGTTTCCCTGTTCTCCCTCATTGGTTAGGCGCAATTTATTCTTATCCAGAATCAGTGAAAGCTTTTCCTGAACTCCGGAAATTGAAATGCGTCTCCGGTTTTCCATAAATCTCTCTGCATCTTCCTCATTCAATCGCGGAGGATCATAAGGAAGTATATGGCTAACCTTTTTGCCATTAAATATCTTTTTAAGACAAGTTCTACTGTAGGTATCAAAACCTTTGGCCAATGTTCCCGGGCAATATTTTATCTCAGGCAAACTCATTTATTTACATTTTGATCCGGAACGACAGTTACAGCTCCAACAGTATCATACGAAGCTGTGGCTAATAACAAGCCAAAGTGATCCCTCTCATCTATTTTCAGCAGACGACATTGAAGCTTTCTATTCACGCCTTCAGATAGCATATTAAAGAAAAAAGGAAACAAATGATCGGCTTTATACATGCTCCGGTTTTTTGGAAGTGTAAGGCTTATGGGAGGTAATGCATCATTAGAATACCAGGCGTCGTCATACTGAAACTCATAACTTTTAAGATTATTCTGTCTTAAAATTCCTGCCAACTGACCATTATGGTAAACTTTTGCCCTGCGCATTTATCAAAATTTTGGTTGTTTAACTTCCAATTTTAGCTCCATCCCTAGCACCTCTGCTAGCTTGGTCAGCGTTTCAAATGTTGGATTACTTTTGCCACTTTCTAGTGCTTTAAGTGTTCGTAACCCCACACCAGATAGCTCGGCTAGATGTTCTTGTGTTACTCCTAATACCTCGCGTCTCTTTTTCAGGGTCTCGACTAGTTCTTCTAAGTGCATTATATGGCTCTTTTTCTTGTAAAGATAAGCAATGCATTAAGATAGTCATAAAAAAGAGCATTAAAATGCACTTTTGTAAATTTAAATAAAGAAAATACGATAAAATTCCATAAATAGTGCGGTTTAGCGCACTATTCTAAAGTAGTAATATTGTTTGATCACGCATTGATGTAAGTTTCCCTTGTTATCGTGCCACTCAAAATTGAAGTTTCGTTTTGGTTTTTCTATTCTAATGGTTCAACAGCTCATTTTGAACTATATGTAGGCTTACTAATTTTGTAGGTTTACCAGCATATATCACTACCAATAAAAGTATCAAAAAAGGTGAAACCGTGAGAATAATTAATGATACCAATTTATGAAACTTGCCAGGTCGTTAAAATAAATTAATCGGAAAGTTTCATAAATCCGTGGTTTGTTAAAACCATCAAAAATACCAAACCTTGGATATTGCAGATTATGTCTATTTCCCCTACTATCCGGATTGTTTAAATGAACAGTAAAATGTTCAGTGTATAACATACAAAAAAGCCGTCAACTATAATTTCAAATTGTGAATTTTTTACTTATAAGTAATTTTAATCGCAATAAAATCAAGGCTCTCCCAACCTCTCAAACAAAAATCTTACGACTTCGGGACGAAGTAACTTTGTGTGTTTAGTATAACCAAACTGCTCCAGTTCTTCGAGGTACATATCTATCCAGGAGGAGAAAGTTTTAGTGCATACATTATACATGCCCGCCAACTCGTATTTATAGTATGCTTTGACCCTGGGTAAATCTTTTTCCTGAAGCTCAACCGACATCAATTTAGTTTTAGAAAGTTCGGTGCTGTATACTGGATTTCCCATATTCGTATTTCAAAGTTGTATCAGTTTTAATTTTCCTTGTCTGTCAAAATAAGCTAACCTCACCTGTCCCGGATTCCCCAAAGGCTCACATCCTTCTTCTGGTATATACTCCTCCCCAATGTAGTTTCCTACAAATCCACCGATCAAAATAAAAGGGTAAACCTCCTCTGTTTTCAACCATTTGGCAGCCAGAAAACCTGCCATACTTCCGGTCAAAGCCAGACCCGCCTTTTTACTATTTTTAGACAGCCTCATCCCTGGTTTGCCTACAATATAAATCTGCAAAAAAGAGTATGGATGAGGTGATCAAGGAAGTCCAGGCTACCTTGCGGTAGATCCTCCTTCGCTCATCCCGAAAATCAACCAGCGTAACGGTGAAGCGATTGCCGTACCTATCCCGATGAATTTTTACCAGTTTCATGAAGAGGTCATATTCTTCCGCATCGGCAAATACCAGGCATCCGGCAGAAAAATCATCAATTACCTTCACCTTTCCTTCATTCCTAGCCCGGTGAATATTAATACCGAACCTACCGGTATCTTCGTAACCACTTTCAAACCATTTAAAAATACCTTTACGGTCATAATCACGGATAACAGTTACATCTTGCACCTGTACCAGTGCTTGGTAAATACCACGATGATAACCCATAGCATAAGCGCCCTCATACTGGCCTTTTTTTAGAAAAGCGGTCCCTTGCGGATGCACCGGGTTGTCGAGCCAATACTGGCAGGGATCGGTAGTGGCTGCAAAAATGTGGTAAATCCATTTACCCTGACTATGAATGTAAAAGACATGGATCTCATCATCGAATTGATTGCTGCGAACAATTTTGCTCCTGTAAGCAACAATATTTAACTGGTAAGGTTGCTTGTACAACTTATAGCCTTTGCTCCTTAATATTTGCCTGGTTTTATTTAGCATTTAATCAATGAAATTACTGACTGCCCAAACCTGCCGCTGTAACCTTCGTTTTCGATATACTCCATCACCCTCCCTAGATCCATCATCATTAGTATTCCCCTCAACGGGAATAACCCATTTATCCTCCCATCTTTCCACAAACCCTATATGGGCCGGCCGCTTCACTCTGGAATACCATATCATAAATACATCACCGGATCGGGGCAGTTGCATGATAAATTCTCCTCGTTGGTAAATTACATTTTGCTTTACTGCATAGCTCGGTACCCAGGCACTCTTCGGTGCTTTAACGCCTGCCTGCTGAAAGCACCAGCTCACAAAGTAGAGTAGACGGCCAGCGAGTTGACTCATACTATTTTTCATACCTGCAATAGTTTAGAGTTACTTTTCCAACCGTCCCTCTCCGAACCCCGCGTGACAGTTTCCAAGTCACGAGGCTCTCCAGTAGTTATACGTTTTAGTGAAGCGCCATCATACTCTCCTCTATGGATCTTATTATGACACTTCCTGCATACGGCAAGGCTCTTTCTTTGGCGCGCATTCATGAGGTATTTCCATTCGGTGACAGGTTTTCCATCCTTTGCTTTAATATCCGCCAGTTTGCGGATATGATGCATTTCGATGGATTCCTGACTGCCGCAGAGTTCACATGTGTCTGCCAGAAGCCTCTCTATCACTTCGGTTCGTTTATTCCAAGCCCATATATCCTTACTATCATTAATTTGCGCCCGCTTATCAACAATAAGTGGGATTGCTCCAAAATGAGTTTCAAGAGGCTTCTTACCGGGGCGGGGAACAGTAACCTGAAGTATTTTATAGGTTCCTTCGGCTAACTTTTTGGTTGCACCATATTCCCGGTAAATTTTCCGGCAAGTAGTTTTATACTTATTTGCCAGTGTCTTGACCAGTGATGTTTCCATAGTATGCCTCAAGTGGTTTAACCGGTTAAGGTTTTGAGCCATCTTATAGTATTGCACCACTCCACGGTATTCCGATTGGTAACTGGTTATAATACTATATGGCTCATCTTTTATTCTTTGAGCAAGATGGATGGGCTTCCCATTCTTCATGTATCTTGCCTTTTTCTCTTTGATTACTTTGGGAGGAATGCTAAAGCTAATGATTCCATTAATACTGCGTTTACCTTTTGTGATTTTGGCATCACAGTGCATTGTGCGGATATGATAACCAAGGAAACTCGCCTGTTCACTCCTTGCATGTGTGATCAAAGTTTTCTCCTGACTGAGTTCTAACTTCAATTCATGCTTTAAGAAGTCTCTGATTTTACCCCTGATCCATTCCGCATCTGCTTTAGTTCCTTTAACTCCTGCAAGCCAGTCATCGGCATACCTGACATACCACAGCCTTTTAAAGTTCGGGTCGTCCGGTATCACGGAAGGTATTGATCTGGCAACCTTCCTCAGTGCTTTGACTTCTTCCCACTTTTTATCCCATTTTCTGTAAGAGATTCGGTCAATGACTCTCTTGTATTCGGGATTCCTCTTTCTTATGGTTCCTTTATTAAATTGAGCGATTTCCTTTTCCATGAACTTGTCTAATTGGTTTAAGACAAGATTGGTCAGGACGGGGCCGACTATGGAACCTTGTGGCACTCCACTGTGAGTCCTGTTATACACCCAATTTTCAAGGTAACCTGCTTGCAGTAAGTTTTTCATCAAAGAGATGAACCGATTATCCTAGAAATCTTTTTTGAGTATGTTTATCAGAACAGTATGATCTATCCTGTCAAAACATGCCTTGATATCCCCTTCGATAAACCACTTTGTACCAGAACCTTTCTGCGCTACCATCTGTAATGCAGTATGGCATCCTCGTCCCGGTCTGAATCCATGAGATGATTCACTGAATTGAGGTTCGTAATAAGCTTCCAGAATTAACCTGATTACTTCCTGAAGCAACTTGTCACTATAGCTGGGAAGTCCTAGAGAGCGCATCTGGTTTTTACCCTTTTTGGGTATATAGATACGCCTTACAGGAGTCCATCTGTATCTTTCGAACTTTAGTAGTTCAATCAGATTATTGATCTTTTCCATTGACATTCCGTCTACAGTTTCCATTGTTGCTCCTTTTGTCATTGCTCCATTGTTTTTGTACAGTTTTGCATAGGCAGTTAAGTACAAATCCTTTTGATAGAGCATGCGGTAAATATCTTTTACCACTAAGCCTCGCTTTCCGCGATCCCGTATGATGTTTAATAATGTTTCAGCTTTTCGCATCCTGCGTACCTCTCATTTTTATTCATCAAAACTACCTGTTCCCCTTTGCCCTGTAAGCGGTGTTACCGCTCGCCTTGGTGGGACGTTACCCCCACGACTACTATGGGAACTCCGTGATCTTACAGGTCTCCCTCCTTAGACCATCCTGTGTTCCGTCACTAAAGAACGTTAGTCCGATTTAGGTCATCCATTCATTCCCTTAAATGCCCTCACTGGGCATCGTTCCAATAGTCAAAGCGTAACAGAGAAAGCAGCCTTATTTCCTGTCTACTACTGGCACTGTTTTCAAATATGCTTCCGGTGGATGTGGTGTATCATCACTGGAAATTGGATTTCAAACAGTCTGGTTTTAACCATGTCGGACAGACCTTGGGATACCATTGAATACATATTTTCTTCAACCCGTCGCTTTACTACCATGCTGTTGTCCCCTCGCCCTTTCGGACTTAGGTAAGGTGTTGGTCTGAATGTCATTTGCTTTGAACATCCTTCACTTTTGTGAAAATTCTTTAGTGCGTTTCACAGCGCACGCCGGCGCACCACGCATAGCCGGGACCAAAACCAACGGAAGCTAAATATTGCTCTACCCGCTCGCCCCGGTTTGCTCCCTGCTCTCTTACACCTACCTCTTTACTGAAGGTTTGCTTTAGCAAAGTGCGTTTGCTTTGAGCTAGATCTCTCTGGCCAAAAGCACCACAGCAAACAAGAAAGCAAAAAAGATAAAAGTAGATAGCTCTGGCTTTTGCCATTTGGTTATAGTTTTAAAGTCATTAGCAAATTCATGGTCTAAATAATCATCTGAGGTCGGCCAGATCAGTTTCATAAGGATCCGGACTACCCCGTGCAGGATGAACAACCCAATAATCGCAAAGAGATAGATCTGAAAAACGCCCGCATCATAGGTAGCAGCAGTGGGATCGATCATGTGGAGGAAACATGCACTATTAGCCCACAGGAAGAGGGCAATGGCTATGGAGGATAATTCCCTCCAAACTTTGATGTAGTTCCATAAATTCTTAATGGATGGAACCAGGTAGATTTTAATCCATAGTTTTAGTCTGTCCATTATTATATCAATTTTAGATTTTGTGAGGGCGCATATACGGTGTCACCTGTTTTTGTGATAATTTGAGTTATACCTTTATGATCACCAATAACATAACCGATGACCGTGTTAGGATTTAGCGGGGGTATAATAAAATTGCCTTTTCCTGTTTTAAGCAGGGTTGGTTTTCTCACAATGGCAATACTTAACTGATCCCTGTCATTTTGATAGTCCTTCCATTCCT
>JAKSDQ010000250.1 GCA_022360015.1 Cytophagales bacterium | reverse complement strand
TAACATTTTTCTTTCAGTTGGTTTTCTATTGAAAAGAAAAAGGTCAACATTCCGGTGAAGGGTAAAAATCCGGATGAACGCCTTTAGTTATACCGGATGCTTTCGACTTTTACCCTGAGCCGTGATGCTCCAAGCAAGCTTCCTAAACGATTGAACACTGCTTTACGAGCATGCTATGGAAAAAGGACGGTTAGCTTAGCGGGAACGGATAAATGTTGGTGGCTTTAAATGAACAAGGTTATTGAGGGGCTGTTTCAATGGGTGACAAGGTTTATGTTACCAGGCCTCTTGTTTTATCCCTTCAATATGAGAAAAATGATCGTCTCGTGTAACCAATATAAGATCATATTCTTTGGCGATGGCTGCTATCCATATATCATTCTCCGGAATAGGTCGACCTTTCTTTTTTAACTGGCTTTTTATAATCCCATAATGTTTAGCAGTTGCTGCTGATCCGGGTAAAATGGTCACCTGCTCTACTAACGCATCGATCTGTTTTTGGTTAGAGGACTTCCGGCCGGACTTCTCAGCACCATACCTTAATTCCCCGATCACTACATATGGAAGATATATCTCTGATCCAGTTACCTTTTCTACCACTTTGGGCTCTGCCTCATAAAAAGCAATAACAATATTGGTGTCAAGCAAATAACTACCACTCATCTTCATCGATTTGCTCACAACCTTCGTTTATGGCCGCTTTCATCAGCTTTAAATCCTTTGGCGATATACTGCCGGCAAGCTTCAATAAACCTTTTTGTGGCCGGGAGCCTTTCTTTATCAAAGACTTTAAATAGTTGAGCACATCCAACTGCTGAGGTTTGGGCAATGAATGAAAATATCCCAGTAATTCAGTATCTATCGTTCTTTCTGCCATCTTTATTCGCTTATTTTTTCTTAAAAATACGACTTTATTTTAATAGTTGTTCTTTTAACTTCTCTTTCAGCGCGAACGCTTGCGTGGTTAAAAGGAACCCCTGGCCAGCGGACGCCGGCCAGGGTGGTTCCCCGTAACACCACTAACCAGTTAGACCATGAACACTGATCAGTAATTACTCTTAAATCCCCTTTCATTGAAAATAGTAAACCCATCAAAATGCCATTTGTCAACCCAAAGGATGCCTTTTCATCACTGCCGCTTTTAATTCTTCTATATGGGTTTGTTTGTACCTTTCTGTCGATGAGGTCTGTTTATGCCCTGCAAATACCTGTACTACCCTTATATCTTTCCCCGTTTTAAACAAGCATTATTAAAATTTTTTCTGACTTTTAATTCATTTATTTTTACATAATTCTCATTTTTTAGCTCATAAATACGATATATCATGACGTTTGGACAACAAATTGCCTATGCAAGAAAGCAGATGAAAATGACACAGTCCGACTTAGGAAAGGCTGTCGGTACTTCCGGCGATATCATTGGCAAGTATGAAAGGGACGAGATCAAACCTTCCATCGACACCGGCGCTAAAATTGTCGATGCCCTGAACGTTACGATTGATTTTTTGGTAAAAGACGGAGAATATCAGAATATCGATAAGGGTGCGCTTAAAAGGTTAAAGCTGTTGGAAAAGCTCAACCCTGAAGACAAAAACCATATATACGCCCTGATGGACGCTTTCTTCGCTAAGTATAAAATGGACTCCCTTTTGCGGTAAAAAAAACCTGGCTATCTCTAGCCAGGTTTTTTATTTTATTAATCTACATTTAAATATCGCACCCTAAAAGCATTTTATAGAAGTCTTGATAATCAGCTTTGCTACCAGCTATTTCCCCACGTGCTATGGAAAAAGCAACTACTAGCTTAGCGGGAACGAATACGTCATTGAAAGGAGTGTTCAAAGGAAGTTGAAGATGTTTCTTAATCTCAGTTATTTTTCGTATTCGTAGAATACCAGGCCCAGATCATCAACCTTGTTAAAAGCCTTATCAGAGGTAATGAGTGGAATATCTAAATACATCGAAGTGCCGGCAATGATGCTGTCCGGTAACTTTAAGGAATGGGATTGACGGATCGCAATGGCATGTCGCTTGATCCCCGTATTGATGTCTATGATCGTGCATGCGGACAGCACAGCGTCTATCTTTTGCTTTTCTGCCTTTGTCAACAATTTGAAGCTGTAAAGCTCCAGTTCTGTGATAAAAGATACGTAGTTGTGTTTCTTATCCAATATGTCGGCAAGGGTCTCATCGCCCGATAATAAATATAAAATGCTATTGGTAGCTAAAAGCAGTTTATTCCCACTCATCCCTTAACCTTTTTTGGATCGCTAAAGCATCCTCTTTCAATTTTAAAGTACCGCAATACTCATAGGCGTCAAGACCTGGTTTTCGCTTGCTCATTAATTTTCTCTATAATTGTATTCAATACTTTTTAAAATATTTCCTTCATAATCTTTAATGTTTTTTATACGATTGAATTCATCATACTCATAGTATATTGTAAGACCGTTTGCATCCGTAATGCTAGTAACTCCAATTAAAGGTTTATATCTATATGTTTCTACCATTGAATTTGGCATACTACTTCTCAAAGACTCTATTTGAGACAAATCGGTTTCATCTAAACTCAAAACATTCTCTATAGAAACTCATAGACTATTAGCCACATCATCATAGGTTGCATTTTCTATTTTAGTAATAGGATATTGCTTGTTATACCCCCATATCATAGAAACAGGGATCCCATTTGCCTGCCGATACTCACAAATATTGCCTGCATGATCGTACCTGTTATAAATAATATTTTCCTTGAAAGGATGATCAACTTTACTAACTGATTCTCTTTCAATTAGAGCTACACTAACGAAAGATGGATAATTAACCAAAACTCCGCTCGACTGACTAGAATCACTATATTTATTGTAAGAGTAATTCTTCACAATATCATTTCCATGATCAATCCCATCGAATAAGGTTATCTGCTCTATCCTTAGGCCCCCTCCTTGTATGTTTTTTTGGATATCTATGTCATAATATTCATTTGATTTGTACCCATAGGTACTCGATCCACCTGTTGGGTACGTGATTTTGGTTAGAATTCCAGCTTGTGCAAATGGCGGATTCGCTCTTCTATTTGCACCGTTCATTAGGTAACTATTCCCTTGATAATTATCACGAGGGAGATAACTATATTTTTTTCTGATTTCATTGTAGGCTGGATAAACATAAACTCGAGGAATTAAGGAATTCTCAGCATTTGCATTGTAATATCCCCAAAAATCCTGTTGCTTTGATAGTCTTGGAGGAAGTGATAAGGAATTATAACTAAATTGATAAGCCGGCAATTTTGATAAGACAACTTGAGAACAATCTGTGCCGGATTGATTAGTTATTTCACATGATTGAAAAGCTACATAACATTCATCGAAGCACTCCTGTACATTTGGACACTGGCTATTGCATGATTCTAGTCTTTTTTCACAATAGCAAAGGTCATCTACTCCCGCCTCAGTTTCATAAACTGCTGACAAAAACATCCTATATTTGTCATGAAAATTTCCGTCATCAGCAAGCCCGGCACAGCTTTGATAGATGTTGTAACATTCGTCAAAACACTCTTGGATACCTGGGGGACAATGATTATCACATACGCTTTTCGCCTCTTCACAGTAATTATCACTAGACATGTAGGTATAATCAAAGGTGAATCTTTTTACTGTTTCTTCATTGCCATTATTCTTTATTTGTAAATTATCCAAATACCTTCCCCCCGATAAATCGTTCCTGCCATCGTAGCCTAAATTAAACAACGCGGTGGCATTAGACTTACCTAGGGCAGCTGTATTGGTAGATGGAGGTGAAACCTCTTGTATTTGTGCATTTGTGAAAGTTACAATTGACAGCATTACTGTCGTAAAAATTATATTTATTTTCATATCTAAGTTATTTATCACTTTGTAAATAATGTAAAAATAAAATGCCGCCGGCTAGTCTCTAATTTTGAATATTAAATGAATAAGATTCAGACGCTATTTGGAAATAGTGCTTTTAGCCCATAGAATTTAGCGCAAATATTTATTCATAATACTTACTTCAATCACCCTATTCAGGTTTAGACACAGAAGTTATTAATCTATACTTGACTATTACCTTAAATATCATTTTCAGATCCGGTGAAACGCCATACATGACATCTGTAGTGCCAATACCGAAGTTTCGACGTAAGAAAAAGTACGGTGGTGTGAGAGGCACACCCAGACTAAATTGGTCGGAGCTGTATACTCGATTGTACAGTGTTCTTTCAGTATTTGGGTTCGGAAACTAGCCAGACTTTATTTTATTGATCTTCTAAAACCTTATATTTCTTGTACTCTTTACTATTAAAAATTTGTGCATTAATATTTGTTTCGTTGAGATCCATAATGCGTAAATTGTTATCCAATAAAATTAATGAATTCAAAATACAGAATTCTAATACCGCATTTAAAGCCAAGGAATATTCTGTTCTAAAATCTATTCTGATTATTGCTTCTGAAATAGAATCATTTTCTTCAACGATTTCTATACAATTAGAATTAGTATCTCCATAAAGGATTATTTCATCACTCCAAGATTTGTTCTTAGGAAGAATTTGATCAAAGTAACTGAAAATTGAGCTGGAATATTTAGTGCCAGCCCAAAAATCAATTCTATTATAATCTTTATCGTTTACTTTTTCATGAAGTTCACCCAAATGCTTAACCAAGCTTTCCTTGGGTAATAATATCATTCTATATTGCCAGATTGCCATTAATCAATAAGAATATATTAGGTCGTCTACCGATTTATAACCTCTAAAAGGTAACTGAACTTGTTCAATTGGCACTTCTTTGATCCCTAACTCCTTCGCTGCCCTTAAACGATGATGACCATCAACTACGAACTTAGTACCATTATGCTCTACAAATTTAATTGACTCCGTTATTCCTTTTTCTTTTATATCTGCTTTTAACAAACTAAATTGTTTTTTTGATTTAGTCAGCCCATGAGTAGTTTGTAAATCAAATGGGCTTGATTTTCTTACTAAGTTTGATGCATCATCAACCGCTCCAGCAGCCGTTGCAGAAGATGACCCTGCTGACATTGCTCCTGTTGCCAATTGAAATTGAAGTTCTGCTGCTCCCAAAGCAATATCCGCACCGCCTTCAAGCATTAGTGCATTAGCTTCCGTGTCGACTTGTTCAAAATTTTGCTGTATTGCATTTGGATCGGTTCCGGAATCTATTGCTTTCTGGATATTACTTCCGGCATTTTGTGCAAAATCACCGGTATTAGCCACTTTCAACTGGGCTCCCTGTGAAAATTTAGCTAATCCCCCACCTATTCTGGTACTAAAAAATGCTACTTGTGCGGCAGCCCTTATGAAATCCCCAACACCGGGATTACCTCCTGAATTGGCATTCGCTACCGTATGCGTTTGAAGCATAAAAGTCGACGTCGCAACACTAAAGGCCTCCAATCCTTCTAATTCAATATGCGCTGTAACTTTATTCTCACTAAAAGCATAGGGGCTATTATGCAAGTAATCTTCTGCCAGCGGATCAACTACCATAAACCTACCGATGGCCGGATCGTGCATTCTATACTTAAACTGCACCCAGCCTAAATCCAGGTCATCCTGATGTTCCTGCCCCTGGAACTTATAATTCTGATCGGTTGCTCCTTCTCTTTGGTAACTATGTTGAGCTATCTGCAGCCCGAAAGGATAATAATCATCCGCTGAGATAATAGGAGACTTGGTATGCGTTATCTAAAATCATCAAAGAACGTTTCTACTAATCCTACACGGAGTTTTTAGCTCGGTCGGACACTGACCGGCACAACCTGTAAAAGAACTTTCAGCGCCTTCATAATACCTGGCAGCAAGATAACATTTTTCTTGCAGTTGGTTTTCTATTGAAAAGAAAAAGGTCAACATTCCGCATCCCGAAGGAAGCCTGTCGGTGAGTAGCCGGCAGAAGAGTAGGCAAAAAACAAGGGCGTGGCGCGGCTGACAGCGCAAGGCCTGGAATGCAGCCACACCGCTTTACCTGCGTGATATGGAAAAAGGACGGCTAGCTTAGCGGGATCGCTTGCGTCATTTCAGCGAACGAATGCGTATTTTTTTAGCGGTTATCGTCGTAAATTTACTGTATAAATCCTCATTACGACTCTCCATTAACATTAGTAAATGATTTAGTATTAAACTTCTATCCTGGTATTGATAACGTAACAAAATAACACTGATGTGCTTTTCATTATGGGCATAAACCCATTCCCCAAAATCCTTGTCCTCTGTTAAAATAATCCTGGGTGGGTCTTTGGATAACGCTATTACTTGCTCGTCCGCAATTCCTGGATGATTTTCTCTCACCGAATATACTTCTTTACCCTTCGAGCGAAGATAATCGATAATATGAGCATCAATGTTCTCGTCTGCCAGGATCACGAGGCTTTGGGTATGATCACCTCCTCATTAGCTATTAAATCAGAGGCAAATGTCAAGGCCGCATATATATCTTCTTTTGATAATTGGGGATAAGCCTTAATTACCTGCTCAATAGACAGCCCTTCGGACAACTTTCTTAGTATCAACTCAACTGTAATCCTGGTGCCTTTTATCACCGGCTTGCCTAACATGATCCCCGGGTCTATAACTATTCTATCTGTGTAATTCATGAACTTGTTTCGTTATAATTGCTTAACGCAACTAATTTAATCATTTTTAAAGTTTTTTTAATTCATTTCACCAGCCCCGTATTTAAATGAACTTGTAACAGGTGGAAGCAATTTCGCAAGATAACATTTTCCCTCATGTGAAATTTCTGTGAAAAAAGGTTTTTTGTACCATAAATATTACAACACATGACATCCTTTGGTAAAAAATTAAGAGAATGCAGAGAAGAAAAAGGGTTTTCTCAGGCCGAACTTGCCAAGCAAATTGACTCTTATCATTCCATTATTGAAAAGTATGAAAGGGATGAAGTAAAACCCACTATTGATGTAGTTAAAAAACTGGCGGATGTGTTGGATACCACCGTAGGGTATCTTTTGGGGGAGACCGAAGAACGTGAGCTTTTAAAAGACCCTTCTATGCTCAGGCGATTAAATGACATTACCAGGTTCCCCGAAATAGATAAAGCCTGTATCCTTTATGCTTTGGATGCGATGATCAATAATGTAAAGCAAGGCTATTCAATGAAAAAAACCTGGCCAATGAGACCAGGCTTTTTGCCTTATATTGTTGTTTTTTTTAAAACACCTTCGTATTTAACCAAACAAATATGGCTCCTGTCAGTCTGGAGAATGAGAGGGGCGTCTTTTATAAATCTCCCCCCATCCAATTGTTTCTAATTCTTTTGATCTCATTGTTGTTTCTGTAACAGGAGGCAAATGATTAGATAATATGCGAGCGATATGTACGAAACACGGAAATTTTGGAAGAGGGTGCATGTTTTCACCTTTATGTCTTGGTGTCAAAATCAAATAATTAATATCCTCACCTCCTAACCCAAAGTTTTGCCCAATTACAGAAGGATTTACTTTAACTAACCACGCCTCTTTAGATTTAGGTTCTATGACAATTTCTCTTAAAACTTCAAGTTCACGTATTTCCGTAAATTGATAACTATCTAAAGATGATAAATAATACTTTTTGTACTCCATAACTAAAACTCTGGGTTTACTCCTGAAACTCTCTGTATTTTCACATTCTCAGGGTCTATGATAAATTCACGAACCCCTTTTCCAGCATTACCGTCTAGTGGATCTGCTAACTTCCTTTTAATAATATGCTTATTTTTAACCGTCCCCTCAATAACAAAGCGACCTGTATTAGTAACTCCACTTGCTCCTCCGGATGGTAGGCCTGCTGCATCTCTAAAATTAGCTACACTTTTTGGATTATCTGGAGTAAAAGAAAAACCTTTGGCTTTAGCATCACCTCCAAAAACTCGAAAAACCTTAACTGTTTTATTAGCTTTTACAGCCGTTGAAACAGCCTTTGTAGCAGCCGTCGTACCTTTTGCACCAATAACAGCCCCTGCTATTTCTCCAATCACTTCACCACGTTCGAGCCCATCTCCACTAATCAGGTTATCGACTCCTTGTTCTATGGCATTTCCAAGTGCTGCGCCCGTTTCAAAAGAGTTCGTACCAAGAGCATTATCTATTGCTATTGAAGTGGCCGCATTACCTTGCGAAGCTCCTAATAACGCCAAATTACCCAAACCTTTCGCCGTCTCAATAGGATGCGTAACAGCATCTATTAAACCCGTCACATTATTCTCAAGTCCTTTTAATATCCCCAATGAATGAGCTCCAACTCCACTAGGATTTACAACAGCATCTGCTGCTAGCCAAGGAAATAAATTCAACTCGGCTCCTTCAAGTTCAGTACCAAGTCCTAGTTTATTTTCTGCAAAAGCATAAGGGCTGTTATAAACATAATCGTCAGAAAGCGGATCAACCTGTAGAAATCTTGCAATAGCAGGATCATGGGTTCGGAACCTAAACATATCCCAGTCTAAATCAAAATCAAACTGCCTTTCTTGACCTTGGTACTTGTACTTCTGATCGGTCGCTCCTTCTCTCTGATAGCTATTCTGCGCAATTTGCAACCCAAACGGATAATAATCATCCGCTGAGATAATAGGAGACTTGGTATGCGTTATCTTAAAATCATCAAAGAACGTATCCACCAACTTATCATTCTCATTGGACAGATAAATGTAAATATAACCAGGTTTAGTGACATTTGCAGTTAATGTAAGGTAATCATGGGGAATGTCCGTCCCATCTTCATTTGCAGTAATATCGATCTGGTCGATTTCATAGAAATAAGGCTCATAACCCTGATCAAATAAAATATAGTTGATAAAGGCCTTGGGAGCAGCCGGATCCTCCCAGTCCGAAGCGTCCAGAAACGGGCCTATACTAAACAGATCACTTAACGCATTATAGGCCGCCTGGGCATCGGGTGTGGCCGGATTGGCTACCCCGAAAGCATCAGCTACAGCGCCTAAGATACCACCCAGGTTGGTAGCATTGGCAGTCGGAGACCAATACTTGGCATAAGCCTCAATGTGGACCACATCCCCCGGCACTACGGCTAACGATTTAGCCAACCCGATAATCTCACCTGGCGCACCACTTAACCTGACAGACTGATCCGATCCAACGCCTGCGGTATGATTATACAAGGTATTGCTGATAATCGTAGCATCACCATAGTTCTGAAAATCCAGCGCTTCGACCGGCTGCTCATTTGTTTCAAAAGTAGCCACATACTCATCGGGCTGCTCCTCCCTGGTCGTGAAGGTCACCCGGACATTCCCTAAATGGTCCGTGAGGTTATATTCGTAATTATAGGCGGTACTCACAGCCTCTGCGTCCTCTGTGGTGGCCCTGCCCTCAGGGGTCATCACAAAGTCACGGCTGGTGGTCTCCCCCGCTCCCTGGTAATCGTTGATGGTGTACTGCACCCCAGAGGTGTAGTCGGTGACGGTCTTCACCACCGTGCCCTCCACATCTTCCCGTACCTCCTTTCTGAGCTTAGTACCCGCCGCATCGTAGGTGTACAATATCTCATTACCATCGGCAAACACAATCCGTCTGGGCAGGTTCAGGAGGTTGTATTCGATACTAGCGATGTCTTTGTTGGCATCACTAGTCAAATTGCCGTTGGCATCATAACTGTAATCAATAGCCGAAGTATTGCCGTCCTTAAAACCCTCCCCTACACCTGAACTATCTATGACAGCCTGCAGGCGGTTGGACACTTCCGCATCTTCATAGCTGTAGTCCAGATCATCCAGCACATAGACCCCATACAGGTTCTTTGCCTGCCTTTTCAGGCTTTGGATGTTGCCATTCCGGTCATACATGATATTGCCCACACTGAACCCTGCCTCATTCATGTTCCAGGTGTTCGTACCGGTAGCATACACATGGCTGGCGCTCTTGATACGGTTTACGTGATCATAGGTATAGGTGTAGCCCTGCTCTTGCCCGGAATTGTAGGTCTGCCAGGTGATGGCTGAGATGTTGCCGTTGTAATAAGGCTCAGCCTTGTATGCCAGGTCAGGGTTGGAAAATAACAGCGGCAAGGTGGAAGCACCGGCCACATTACTGTAATCCGAATGACCGTTGGCATCTACAGCCTGCAGCCGGTAGAAATAAGTGGTCTCAGGCACCAGGCCTTCATCCCTGAAGGCAGTCACATTCGCCCCTAGGCTGGCCACCTGTTCGAAACCGCTGCTGCTGGACAGCGACCGCTCCAACACATAACCACTCTCGGCCGAAGTGTTGTCCTGCCAGGTGAGGTCCATCTCAAAGGCTGATACGCCGGAGGCCGAAAGCCCTGTCGGCGGGGTAAGGCCGGTGGTCACGGTTATCTCAGGGGTATATACCGAATAGTTGGCCCCGTTTACGGCCCTGACCCGGTAGTTGTAGGTCGTCTCAGTAGGAAGGGCTGCATCACTATGAGTGCTCACATCTGCCGCAGTGGTATGGACCAGGGTGTAGGTACCTTCGGTTACCCCCTTTCTTTCTATCTGATAGCCCACTTCGTTTTCAGCGTTATCTACCCAGGACAAATCTATACGGGTAGACAAGTACGGGGTGCCACTTAACCCGGCAGGTTCTTCCAGCAATGTGGCCGCACTTACTACATTGCTGTAAGCTGAATTACCCGTTGAGTTGATGGCCTGCACCCGGTAGTAAACCGTCTGCCCGGGAGACAAACCTGCATGTTCATAGGCCGCCGCCGCAGAAGGTAAACTCACCAGGGGCCGATAGCTCACCCCACCGTCTGTTGAAAACTCTACCACATAATTCCCCTCATCAGTGGCATTGTCGGTCCAGGCCAGGTTAATCTGTGATTTTGAAGCCACACTCGCCGCTAACCCGGAAGGGGCCGCCGGTATAGCTACAGTACTGCGGTAGCGGTCTTTGTCCGCATTGTAGTTCTGCAATACCTCGGCCTCGCTCAGCGTCCTGTTATACACCTGCAGCACTTCAAAGTCCCCATGGCCCTTGGTATAGATCATCTTCTGAAAATCTACTTGCACCGGCCCCTGGTTGGCAGGACCATCACGCAAAGTGCCGTTCCTGTACAATCGGCCCACACCATTATCATAAGTATAAACGATGTATACCCACTTACCCAATTGATAAATATTGTAAGGCCCGAAACGGTTCTCCAGCACACCGGTCACCATCCTGGTCCCGCTTTCATTGGTAGCATAGTAGGCGCCTACCAGATGGGCCGCGTTGACAGAACTGACATTGTTGTAGGTATATCCCTGTGCATCAGGCCGCAGCCAGAAGCCTACTGAAAAGTGGGTGGTACCCGCCGGCAGTCCCGGCAGGGGCGCCTCAAAACCCTGATCGGTAAAGTGCAGCCTGCCGTTTTGTTTGACCACACCCGCATCCAGGGTGGCATCATTGCCCTTGCCGCTCAAATCATACCAGTCAGGGCCACTGCCGTCATAACTCATCGTCAGGGTTGCATCCAGGTACAATTCCAGGCCGCTGGTGACCACGGAGAAATCCGGGAAAGAGGTGGTGATGCCACTGACCGTGTTGCTGTACCCCGAACTTCCCCTGGAATTAAGTGCTGCTACCCGGTAGTGATAGGTGGTGTTGGGTTCAAGACCTGTGTCCTCATAGGAGCTGGTATTAAACGGCAAGACAGCTAAAACACTGTAGTTAGTGCCATCCGTGGAACTTTCTACCTGGTATTCATCCTCATGGGTGGCCACATCGTTCCAGATCAGCCTGATCCTGTTGTAGGACTGCACACTGGCACTCAAGCCTGTGGGCGGCAAAGGTGGGGTGGTCTTGGCAGATAAAGTTTTGGCCGTAAGTACATTACTGTAACCTGAACTGCCCAGACTGTTCTCTGCCTTCACCCGGAAGTAAACTATCTGGTTGGGGGTCAGGTTATCATGGGTATAGTTATTGACATTGACAATCACCTCGTCGAGCACCGTAAAAGGGCCGTTGATATCACTAGCCATCTCAACGACAAATTTGTCCTCGTTGTCTGCATTGTCTGTCCAGGTGATTTTGATTTCATAGGATCCGAGGGTATTGACAGCCAGGTCTGTGGGTGCTGCAGGTACCTGGGTGGGCACAAAGTAGCGGTTTTTGTGGATTTCATAGTTCTGAAAAACCTCCTGGGCAGTCAGTGTTTTGGAATACACCTGTAACAGGTCAAAATCACCATACCCCTGTTTCAACATCAGGTTTTCAAAGTCTACCGTTACCGGGTCCTGCACCTTTGGGCTGTTACTGAACTCCACCCCGTTTTTATACATGCGAGCAGTACCGTTATCATAGGTAAACACAAAATAGGCCCATTCATCCAAAATGTAGACACTGTAACTGTCAAACATGTTGGTGGCGGTCACCCCCGTCACATACCTGAAATTGACCGCATCATTGCGGCTGAAAAAGGCCCCGTTACCAAATTCAGCGCCGCTCGCCTGCAGGTTGTTGTTGCGATACCCTGCCTGGGTAGGCCGCATCCAGAAGCCCACTGAAAAGTTGGTTATGCCTGCTGTCAAGGCAGGTACCGGTGCTGAGAATCCCCGGTTGTTAAAACGCAGGTGCCCGGATAAAACAGCAACTCCTTCATCCAGAGTGGCATGGTGGTTCTTGCCGCTGATATCATTCCACACCGTGCCTGTGCCTGCTCCATTGTAGCTGGACACATGACCTGCATCCAGGTACAACTCCAGGCCATCGCTGACAATGTTGATCACCGGCAGTGGATCAGTGGTAGCGGTTTGGTTCGCTGAAGGGGCAGAACTGCCCGCCGCATTTACGGCTGTCACCCGGTAGGTGTAAGCGGTGGCTGCATTCAGGCCCACATCTTCATGGGCAGTGGCACCGGCCGGCAGGTATTTCAACGGGGTGAAGTTGGTCCCGTCCGTTGACCGCTCCACCAGGTAGTACACCTCATCGGTGGCTACATCGCTCCATGTAAGGGATACCTGGCTGACCGATAAAGCCGTGGCCACAACATCCGTAGAGGTGGCGGGCACAGTTACCGTGCTGCTTGTATGACCATAACCCATGTAATAGTTGTGCCACACCTCATCCGCTGTCAGGGCCCGTCCGTAGACCTGGGCAACATTAAACCGGCCCAGGGCATAACTTAGGATAAACTTGCCCCATGCCGCCGTCATCGGGCCGATGTCTTTGCTGATGAAGTGTTGTCCGTTCTTATACAGCGAGGCGATGTTGTTTTCATAGGTGTATACAAAATACTGGTCCTGGTTATTGGCCAGCAGTCCTGCCGGCAAATCTGTCCGGGCGATCATGGCATTCTCATCAAGGTTGTCGATACCTGCCTGAATGGAACCTGGAAAACCACTGCGCACCCCGAAAATGAATGCTCCCACATTAAAGCTGCTCCGCACCATATTAGGCCTTGAGTTGTCCGATGGGTTGATCCAAAAGCCTACACTGAAAGCCTGGTTTTGGGCAATGGGCAGGTTTTCGCCAGTGATCACCTGGGTGCCGTTGTAGGTAAAACTCAAATCGGTGCCATCAAAAGAATAGGCGTTGAGGGTGGCATCGTTGGTGCCAGTGCTTAAATCATACCAGGTATTGCCCGACCCGGGGTAGCTGGCAGGGTTGCGGGCGTCCAGGTAGAGGAGCAACTGGTCTTTAATGATCCCGGGGTCAGCTAGGGATGATGCATTCAGGGAGGTTGAAAAGCCTGAGTTGCCCAGGCTGTTGTTGGCTTTGATGCGGTAGTAATAGCCGGTGCCTGCCTGTACGGTATGGTCCTGGAAGGAAAGGGCATTTCCTGCGACAGTGCCCACTGCGATGAAATTGATGTTATCTTCAGACCTTTCAACGGCGTAGTCATCCACAATCTGTGCATTGGCATCCCAGCTAAAGGTGATGTAGTCGAATGAAGTGCGGAGGGTGACAAGCCCTGTGGGGTCAGCCGGCGGAGCAGTGGCCACACAGTTAGTGGCTGCTTGGCCTGTACCTGTGGGGGCTACTCCGGTAGAAGAAATATACAGTTTATCAATTTTAGCCCCTGGCTCCCGGAAGGCAATATCCAGGGTGTGGCTGCCTGCGGTAAGGTTGAAAGTGACTGCCACCCCCGAGTTATCTGAGTCATGGATATCATCCCACAACCAGCTACCGGTAGGGATGGCATTCCACTTGATCCAGCTTGCACCATCCATCCTTACCCAAAACGAGTCGTCGTTGGCACTAGTGGTAAAAGCCCTGCCCCAGACTTTATAATCTCCGGCAGTGGTGATGTCGAAAGTATAACTTAAATGG
The DNA here is from genome assembly GCA_022360015.1 of Cytophagales bacterium. Classification (GTDB taxonomy): domain Bacteria; phylum Bacteroidota; class Bacteroidia; order Cytophagales; family Cyclobacteriaceae; genus Agaribacillus. The sequence continues at coordinate 72,394 of JAKSDQ010000250.1, read as the reverse complement.
TCGGCGACTGTGGAAGGCGGGGTGGTCATTTGGGCGGTACCTGTCTGCATGACCATGTAGTTGTTGTTAGAGGCCGAGGCATCACTGGCCATGGTCCAGTTCGGACCCCTTGTGCCACACTCAGCCTCCAGCCACAGTTCCTCACTGAGAAGGGATGTGTTCTTCCCAGCCTTCTTTCCCAAAGACTTATCTTTTGAGGCCACCCCGGTGGTAAAATCCCCGGTGACCCAAATGGTGCCGTCCAGGGAGGCTGTCAGCGTAGCGGGGTCAACATCCAGGAATACTTCAGGGGTGAGGTGTACTGCCCAACTTTCGGACTCATCATCATCACCGGATAAAACATCCTGTTCTTGTAAGCAGATAACAGGTGAAGTGCCGAGTCCTTCGCCAGAGGCTACGGCTACCGGAGAAGTACTTTGCTGGCTGCTGCAGTTATGATGCGACACCCTGCCGGTTTTATCCGGCAACTGCCGCGGGCTGTAGAAGCCAATGCCGGGTTTTTTGTCTTTGGCCATTTTAGCCTTGATCTTTCCTGGGTTGACCTTCCCGGAATTTACCCCCCGGTAATCTACGCCAAACTTATGGCCCCAGCCAGCCTTATGGCCATTTTGTATTTTCGCAGGTACCGGGTGTTTGAAAGCAGTAGGATTTCGGTTAAAAATATCCGGTAGTTGGTAGGAAATAACCGGCTTTAACGGCAGTCCCTGCAATAGCTGCTCAAAATAGGGCAAAGGGCTGTTCATGGGATCCTGCCCGGTGCCGGTCATGTCATAGTTTAAACCGGGGACTTTCAGGTTATAATACAGCGCCATGCCGAAATAATCCGGTGCCTGGTCCCCGGTATTGATGCCGCCCGTTGTCAGCGCACTGTTATTGATCCTGATCAGCCATCCCCGGATGTTATAGCGGTAGTCCACCGACTGTTTGAATTGTGGATTGGTCATCAGCGCGCTGTGCAGGTTTTTCTCCACCAGCTCACCGATTTCATTGTAGCGGTTGGCGGTCAGAAGGACCGAGTCCTGGCTATTGATACGGTGGTAAGTATTCAATAGCCGGCTGGCATGGTCATAGGTAAAGCTTTGGTTCACCACCAGGTCCTCAAAGCTGCCCGTACCCCGCCGGTGGGTCTGCTGCGTGCGCAGCACCCGTCCTGCGAAGTCGTATTCAGTAGTCACCCTGTCAAAGCCGCCGGTGTAATTGTCTGTGACCGTCTGGACCACCCGGTAGCGCTCATCGTAGTAGATGACTGTATTTAAGTATTTATTTTCTCCCAACACCTGGGTGCGGGAGCCGGTCACCTGGCCTTTGACCCTGGTAAAAGTATCCATGTTCAACAACCCCAATTCAGGTTCAAAGCCATAATTCACCGTTGTGGTCCCCAACCGGCCATCAGCGATAAAGTCATAGTTATCATAGAAGGTAACGGTCAGGATCTCATGGGCGCCCAAGGTCAGTGGCGGGTAGCTGCGGTCGGTGTAACCCCAGGTATCAGAAGCGCTGTAGGACTCATAACGGTAGTTGGCATCATTGGGTAAGTGGTTGGTGTAGTAAGTATCCAGTCCAGCCTCCACACCATCTCGGTAGGCCATCCTGTCTGTGCCCCAGCTATTGGCCAGGGTCATGGTGCCGGTCAGCACTGGCCGGTTCAGGGGGTCATATTTGGTAAAGCTCCACTCGCTGTCTTGAAACTGGTTGCCATCCTGGGTAAACACCAGCCTGTCAAACTGATCGTAGACCATGTACACCGGCTCAGCGCCAGGCACCTTTTTCATAATCATGCGTTGCCTGCCATCATAGTGGTACTGGAAGACCAGGTTTTTCAAAATGGGATCATCAGGACCGGATGGGGTAAAGTTGCCATCACCCAACAGCCTGGTAGCTTTGGGAGGGAAAACATAACGCAGGTTGTTGAACTCATCATAGACATAGTAGGTCTGCAGCCATTCTACCTGGGTATTGCTGATCACGTTTTCTACTTCTTTCAGCACCGTCCTGCCCAGCTTGTCGACGAACTCATGGGTCTCAGCACCATGTTCGTCCTCGGTTTCATTGAGCATCAATTCGTTAGGGGCATAGTGCGTGGTGCTCGTGGGTAGCTGTGTGCCTGCTGTTAACTCCCACAGCCGCACCTGATTGGCGATGTTGGTATGATAGCGGAATTTGAGGGTCTTGCCTTTACCAGTGAAAAGATTAGGCTGCCAGGGGTTGCCCACAGCACCCTGCTCTATGAGACGATTTAAGGGCGAGGGTTCAAAAACTTTTAGGGCATATTTATGGAATTCCCGGGCAACATCTTTAACAGGATCACTGTTATTGCCAGGATAGTAAAAGGTATATAAGTCACCCAGCGGGTCTTCCTTAAAAGAACCATTATTTTTGATGTTACCTTCATGCATATATGCTGTGTATGGTAAATACTCCTTGTTCTCCCTGCCAAATGCATCATACTCGCGGTGCTGCACCACATCATTTTTACGGGGTGAGCCCTGAACGATAACCGACTGGATAGGGCGGCCCAGGCCGTCGAAGTAGTCCACGGTCCTGTCCAGTTGTTCTACGGCGAGGTTGTTGATAGCATTGTCTTCGGTGACACCTTTTTCGGTAATGGTGTTGGAGATGATGTAGTTCAAGGCCTGATTCGGTATGGGTGGTAACGCTTCCGCCAAGGTGTAGGATTCAGTATACAATGTCAGTTGCGTGGCCCGGGTATTGGTGATCTTACAACGATACTGCGTACCAATATCTCCTGCGGTTGTGTTGGCTATGGTATAATTATTGGTAGTTGCACCAAACACATCCTGCCAAATGGTTCCGTTAAATTTTTGCCACTGATATTGGTTATTAAAAGCGATGCTTTGGAAGGTTAAAGTAACCGGATTACCAATTTGAAAACCGATCGTTTGAGAGGTGCCAACAGTACTTTGCGGGGCATAAATCAATGCACCAAAAATGGGCTGATCCACTGCTGTAAAATTACTTTCAAGACCTTCAAATACGATTTTATTGTTTTTAATGTTAACAGTCAGATTTGAAGCATTTGTATTACCTGCAAAGCTTGGAAAGGAAGCGAAATTGTTATTATACAAAAACAATTGAGTTAGATTGGTTAGATTACTTGCGGACACTGGTATTTCACCGGATAAGTTATTGAATTGGAGCCGGAGGAAAATCAAACTATTCAGGTTTCCTATAGATGCGGGAATATTACCAGTTAACAAATTATTTTCAAGATAAAGATACAATAATTCAGATAAGTTACCGATTGTATTCGGAATGGCTCCAGACAGTTGGTTCCCACTTAAATTCAAAGAATACAGCAAGTTCAAGTTACCAATTTCATATGGAATACCGCCTGTTAAAGAATTTGTCTGCAAATGCAATACCCCTAAATTTGACAGTCGGCCTATTGTTGGTGGTAAAGACCCAATAAGCTGGTTATTATATAAAAGCAATTCTTGCAGACTGGTCAGATTACCTATCGATTCAGGTATTTCTCCAGATAAATTGTTAAAATGCAGCCTCAAACGCCGCAAATTATTTAGGTTTCCGATGGAATTGGGAATAGTACCACCAAAGGAATTATCATCGAGGTGAAGAAATTGTAATCCGGTTAGGTTGCCAATTGCATTTGGAATGGTTCCGGATAGATTATTACTAGTCAAATACAAAGAATACAATGAGTTCATGTTACCAATTTCATCCGGAATGTTGCCCGCTAAAGAATTTTTCTGCAAATGCAATATCCCCAAATTGGATAGCTGCCCCACTGTTGATGGTATTGATCCACCAAGCTGATTATTAAATAAAAGCAATTCTTTGAGATTCGCCAGGTTTCCTATAGACGCGGGGATTTCACCCGAAAGGTTATTCCAGGAAAGCCTGAGGCGAATTAAATTACTTAAGTTTCCTATAGATGAAGGTATAGTACCGCTTAGCGCATTACTGTTTAAATGAAGATAGATCAATCCGGTCAAATTACCCAAAGAGCTTGGTATTGATCCGCTTAATTGATTTGTATACAAATATAGCGTAGAAAGATTGGCCAGATTGCCCAATTCCACAGGAATGCTTCCTGTTAGTTGGTTAGTATGAAGGTTTAAGGAAATCAGGTTAACGAGGTTACCTAAAGATGAAGGAATGCTACCTGATAGTTGATTGGTGGAAGCTATCAGGTGCTTTAGGTTAATCAGGTTTCCGAGTGAGGAAGGAATAGCCCCCGTCAATTGATTATTGTATAGGTAAAGTTCCCGCAAATTATTTAAGTTACCTAAGTTAGAGGGTATACTTCCACTAAGATTATTATAATGTAAGTCTAGTATAGTTAAATTTGACAGGTTACTTAGTGAAGATGGAATGTCCCCGGAAAGTCGATTATGGAATAAATACATGGTAGACAAATTGCTCAATCCCCCCAATTCTGTAGGGATATTTCCCGTTAACTGGTTGCTCCGTAAATTTAAGTTAACAAGGTTGGTAAGGTTCCCTAAGGTCGCCGGAATACTACCGGATAGTTGATTAGAAGAAACAATTAGATGCTTTAAGTTAACCAGGTTTCCAAGCGTAGCAGGAATACTACCTGTCAGTTGATTGCTGTACAGATAAAGTCGTTCTAAATTGTTCAGATTACCCAAACTGGCAGGAATATCTCCACTTAAGCTATTAAAATTAAGTTCTAATACAGTCAAATTAGATAGGTTACCTAAGGAGGTTGGAATATTGCCGATGAGTTGGTTATTATGCAAATGCAGAGCAGAAAGGTTAATCAAATCCCCCACTTCAGTCGGTATTGTTCCTGTGATTTGATTTGTGTGTAAATTGAGGTTGACTAACGCGGTAAGGTTGCCCATTGTTGATGGGATGCTTCCCATTAAGTTATTGAGTGGCAAACTTATACCAGTCACATCACCATTGGATGTACTTACTCCCCACCAATTTTCAAAATCAGTGTTGGTAGTTCCCTGCAACCAATTCGTCTTATTAGTCCAATTGGGTCCATCCAGGTTATTGTATAGATCAACCAATGCCGCATGTTCTACTGCATCTGGCACCAAACCTTCTCCCTGCGCATAGCAAGTAGAGAAACTGAGCTGAAGGCATATTCCTATCAGATAAGCCCATCTGTTTATGAATAAATCTTTAACTTTTTTCATAACCCAATTATTTTTGATATTATTCAGATAGTTCTTCTCCACGTTACTGCCCTCCTCCCTGTGCTTCGCTGTGATAACGGTATTCATAATGCTGCACAATGTTTTCTTCATGGTCCCGGATGTGTTGCAGGCGGCCTAGGGCATCATATTCGTAATAGGTGGTTATACCATTGGGATCGGTCTGGGAAGTTATGCCAACCAGGGGGTCGTAGGTGTAGGTGGTAATTTGGCCCTCTTCTAGTGAACTATTAAGGGCTAAATTAAAATTACGCCAGTTATTTCTTTTATTTTCGGTATCTAACCCATTAATATCTGCTAACAAAATTTCCAAATCGTCTAAACCATTTGAGTACGTAGCCAAACTATTAACAGCATCAGCAACTGAACTTTCCAGTAATGCTACTTCCACACCAATAGCTTGCGCAACAGGAAATGTGTTGTTATAACCCCAAACATAGCTGGTGGGCATATTGTTGGTTTCTCTTATTTGAATCAGGTTGCCATTTTTATCGTATAGATAGTTTGCTCTTTCTTTATAATTAATGTCGAAGTTTTCACCATCCGTCGATTCATTTAATCCTGTTAAACCGCCACTAGTTTCGATTAAATAAACATTTTCAGGTACAACTATTTTATCTTCAATTTTGTATTCTGTTGCCACCCCGTAAACTAATTCGCCATCAACCCACTTTGATTCCTCAATTACAGGAGCCAAAATATGGCGTTTCACCATTGAATCGACTGCTACTCCCGCAAATTCATAATCAAGAGGGTATTTGAAGCGGGTTTCAACGGTTTGTCCATGACTAGTCGATTTGGTTTCAGAGGTAGGCATAACATGAAACTCCCTTCTGTCATAAAAAAACTGCCTTTCTGTAAAAATACTATCAGTTGTATTGTTCTGATCATATCTTACATCATATACTTTGCCCAAATAGTGCCATCCCGTGGACACTCCATATTCTTCAAAAACCATATCCGTACAACCACCACGAGAAGATATTTGACATCCTACTTTTAATCCCCTTTTTCTCTTATTCCACGTGTTAACATTTTTAATTTCATAGTCATTAATTACCTTGCGTATTCTTTCATAGTCACCAGCAGATTTTTTTAAGTCTATCTGGTTCACTAGTAGCCCGCGCTTCCAATCAAAACTCTCAGCAGGAGGAAATGGAAATGTTGGACGAATCCTATCCGGATATTCATTTGCAGTAGTATATTGGAAGCTACTTTTACCGCTTTCTCCGTTTTCACCATAGTAAACTTGTACCTGTTCATATCCAACATGTCCTCCTTGGGTTGTCCCAAGTATTACATTGCTTCGTGCCGTTCTTACGAAATCATAGCAATTGACCGCACTGCGATAGTCATATCCATAGACTGGCTCGGTAATCACTACCCCACTTGATTTTTCCGGGTCGGATTTGTCCTTGTAAGTAAACCGGGTAATTGTGGGCAAAGATCCAGGATCTTGTGATGTAATCCTATGAATTCTTAAACCTCCGACGGTTATGTTCCTTTTTGTTAAATGTGAATTTGACCCGCTAAAAACTGGGATACTTTTTGGTCCGCTCACATTTACGACAAAATGATTTGCCAATGGGTTTAAACCATCAAATATCTCCAATGTCAATTGGTAATTACCATTCTCTAAAAATTGGTTTGTTATATAAGTAGATCCAATTTCTCGTCCTGCGGACCAAGCTATTTCCCCATTTTCCTTAAAAATATCAATAAAAATCCCACATGCACTAGGCCCACTACGATCTCCAAAATTGCACCCTTGCAAACCGCTGATTGTAATTTCCATCATAAGTCCAGGAACCCTACCTGGCTGAACCAACTCCGGAGGTGCATCAATGGTGAAGTCAGCGAAAACTACCCTTGTATCAGCTGCATCGGCTGCTCTAACATTCGCATAAAGAGAGTCACCATCTACTGTTTGTTCAGTTTGCCAAAGAAATGTTGCGGGAACAAGTGCCTGATGTGGCTCAAATTCAAAATCTGTGGTTCCTCCGGTAGGGTATTTTATTTGTTCTATAATTGCAGCTTGCATGTGACCATCACTGGCCATTCTATTAGCACCGGGCAAGGTGATTTGACTACCCATATTTGGATTCAAATAGAGGTATTTAGGTACCAGGCTTGAATTGTTGACCTTGCCATTGTAAAACCCCCAGTGGTCTTGGGCATTAGACAATCTTTCAGGTAGATTCTTGCTGTTGTAGATAAAGGAATAGGGTGGTTTAAGATTATTGCTGTCAATCTTTTCTTGAACACCTGTTAGTTTCAGACGATATTTTCTAGAGTCCTGGTTACCCAAACAATAGTCGTTTGAGAGAGCCCCAAAACTCGTAAAATATTCATAGCTTAACTCAAAGCGTTTCTTTAAATCACCCTTCAGATCACGTATCTCAATAGCATGAAGTGCGCTATCACCCATGATATCTAATCGCTCTTGATCTTCAACTATAAAATTGACGGTACCTTGATTAAATACTATATTTTTGATTCTCGCACCTTCAACACTAACATCACTGTAACTTTTTTGAGACCTGTCGGAAGAACAACCACTTCCTGAAGCATTACTGTTTAAAAAAAAGCTTGTTTCATAACTCTTTTGACAGTAATTAATTGTATAGTTTTCATAAGTAAACATTACCGAGTCATTGTTAGGTGAAATAATTTTGGTCAAATACCATGCTGAATTAAATGTCAAAATACTGCTTACCCTTGTTCCCTGACGATCATTGATGGTTATGTCTTGTGCATTTCCTTCACCAAAAGTGTATTTAAACCCTTTTTCATCGATTATAGTCCATGTTTGATCAGAATTATAAACAATTGATATATCTTGATAAGGTATACTATAACCAATGATTTGTTCATTTTCTTTCTCCAGGAAGAATCTTCCGGAACGGCCATTGAAATTGAAGTAAAACATGTCTGGCTCAAAATCCAATTGGTTATTGGTGATTTGATCAAAATAGTTCAATTTATCGTTACTGTTCGCTGTTATGACATCATCAACAGAGTATCCGTGTTCTAAAATACCTGAAAATCTTCTTTCATCTGGTAAACCTCTCATTGTCCTAGTAATTACTCCACCAGCATTTAATGACCAACCAAGCCCTACCCAAGAAGCCATTTCTTCAACTTTTATTCCGGATGCGTGGTAGCTTATAGAAATTGGAACCGTAAACTCACCGGCAGGAATATCATAAAGGGGAATGTTAATATTTGGGGTGCCTGTATAATAGTTTACCGGTATCTCGCCGTATTTTCCTAAAGAAGCAGCGTTTGGAGAAGGTGGAACAATCTCGATATGAAGAGGGTTATCTTGACTTTTCACCAAATACTGTACTCCAATGAGCCCTATAAGTAATATCAAATACTTTTTCATAATAAAAATCTTAAATGCTTTAAATGATTGGTTAATCAATTGTAATCTCCACATACCCGTAGCAAATCATCGACTGATCCACCTTCTCCACTACGACCTCCTTACGCTCCAACTGCACCGTTACCCTCGAATAAATCACCCTCTCCGGCTCAAAATACACCACCCCCAACTCTGTCTTATCATATTTCACCCCTATGGTAAATGACTTTTGCGGGTCACTGTGATTGGTAAAAGCCAAATTGCCTGCATCGTAGCTGATGGTGATGTTTTCAACACCGTCGGTGAGATCGCTGTTGAGCCCGGTCTTGATCACTTGTTCGGTGCTTGTAGTAGTCCAGGCGCTATCGGCCAACATATGCTGTGCGTGAAGATGGCCTGTTATCAGACACGCGATCGCAACTAGTATAATTATCTTTTTCATGTCGTTTGTATTTTGTTTTCTATCGTTATTTTTTCCTTTCTGATAAATTGCCCGAATCTAACGGTATGAATATACCTTTTCTATTCTTCTATGGATTGATCCATGAAGTGAAGGCAGGTGGTGAACCTATCTGCCCGTGCCAGGGCATACCTCGACTGTTTGGGAATTTTTGTTTTAAAAATTCCCAGCCCGGATATATGTTCTGGAAACACGCGTATCCAAGCGTTTTGCCGAAACACATTCCGGTCTTATAGCAATCACTTTTAAAGCGATTGCTTAGTTCGCTATGTTCCTGTTCGTGGCTGGCGGGGAAAAATCATGATCGGTGACCTTATGCATAGGTAATGGAGGTCATAACCGCTGAACCTGATGCTTTAATTGGCCAAAGCATGTTATCCCGATGCCAGTTAAAATTGTGTTTTCATCATTGTATCGATTTTATGTTGGTTTCATAACTTGTTAATTTATTCCTTGTCCGCTTTTATTCTTTTTGCTTTTCGATTTTTCCACTTTTATTTTTTTTCGAACCCTGTTCCATTAGTTCAAACCCGAATCGCACGTTCCAGGGATTGTCATACAGACTGTGCTCATCGTAGAGAAAGTTGTATAACAACATCACATGGCCCTTAATTTTATTGCGTATCTTGTAGCTCTTACCCAGGCCTGCCAGGGCACTGTTTTGCCAGGCATCGCCATTTTCATCTCCAATGGCACTTTTTTGTGCCGACCTGTTGCCGCTTTGCAGCCTTTCGTATTCTACATGGGCAAAAAAGCCTTTGTAAACCTCATGCTCAGCAAAACCCCGATAGCCAAACACTTCGTTTTCATCCGACAAAAAGAAGCGTTCTTTTTCGTCGAAGGTGGTGCGGTAGGTGCCGCCCAGTCCCAATCTGAGCATTTTGGTCCACCGGTAAGCCAGAGTCGGAGAGATGTCCAGGGAGACCTCCTCACCGGGGTGCAACTGAAAATTGCCACCTAGCACCAGGCGCTCACCCAGGGTTTTGTCCTTCATGGGGTTTTGTTTTTTGAGTTTTTCCCCATTCAGGCCACTCCCACCTGATTTGCCCATACGCTGCTTGAGCCTGGTCAGCTTACTTTGAGCAGCCTTGAGTTTTTCCTGCTGACCAGCAAAATGGTTCCTGGCCATGGTCTTGGCTTTTTGCATAGCCTGCTCTTTGACATAATCTTCTTTACCTAGTTCTTCAATTTGCTGTTGGTAAGGACTGAAGGTGTTTTTCTGACCTTCAAAAGCCTGTATTTCTTCCAGTTCTCTGGCCCGTTGCCCAAGTGTTTTTGGCGTATTAACAACCTCGTTTCCATAGTCCTTTATCCCGTCGGTATATTGCTGCCACTGCTGCAGTTGATCCTGTTGTCTTTTGAGCCAGTCAGGATTAATTTTTTGACTGAACTGTTCAAAATCTTCTTTAAAAGCCGATTTCATCGCAGCTATTTCCGTATTTACAGCAGCGAGCTGTTCTTTTTGTTGTAAGGCGCCTTTTAGCCCGAAAAGTTTTTGATCGATGTCACTAATAAACTCTGATGATATCTTATCATGCTTTAATTGATTAATTAACTGGTCCATCTCACCGACCTGGTCCTTTGAAATCACTTCATCAGGAATTTCTAATTGCCCCATTTCATGATTCAATCTCCTGGTCATTTGTAAATGGTTCAGCTTTTGCCACAGACTGTCTGCTTCCGGGGTAAGTTTACCACTGGCACGAAGTTGTCCGATTTTCTGTTGGAGGGCCTCGTAGATAGAATCCTGTAAATTTATCGCCTTATTTTCAAGTTGGTTTATTTTGGTTTCAACGTGGTTTTGCCTGGTCTCCAAATTGTTAAGCAAACCATCACCGTTGGCCTTCAGCGTTATTACTTGCTGCAATTGGCCAGGAGTAAGGCTATCAGTATTCAACGGATAGCTACTTAGCCGGGATTGCCAGGATTGCAGACTATCAATGGAGTTTTTCAGGTCATGTAGCGTGATTGTTGACGGAAGATTGGGAAGGCTGTCTGTCAAAAGCTGAGTGTTTATCCTTATTGTAGAGTCTGCCAAAGCTACCACCTGCCAGGCAGGTGATGGTATGGTCAGCAACAAACCAAAGATGAATGGCAAAATGACAATGAAAGATAATATAGATTTTTCGTTTCCCAATCTTTTAACTTTTAATAACATATTTACCATACCTTAAACTAAGGCCGGGATATGCAGCAAAGGTTATCTATAAAATTAAACTGCTGTTGAAAGCGTGATGCATATTATATATGGCAGCAAACACCTTTCATAAGTTAGCCGGTATCATACCTTATGGTCTGTAAAAACCACATTCTTTCAGAAATGGTATTACTTTGGTTGACAAGAACTGTCAGAAGCAATCGCCAATATGGATTGAAATGATTAGCTAAATTGCTTACAAGGATCATACTAATTTAGTAGACAAAGCAATATAGCGCAAGTGTTTTATGTGAAAAAATTGTTAAAAACTATAACTATTTTTACATATCTCTGATTTACAGCAAGTTATCATGTAAATAAATATTAACTTTTCTATGTAAATAATTAGTTTTGCTGTATTTAATAATCCTGATTTTTGAATTACGCCTATCGACTATCAGGATCATAAGCAGCCAACTAATATAGGGATAGTGGGAAGTTGCCTGACCTGCTGGTTTTCTAAAGTTCGATGGTGGTATTAAAAACCACCCGCAGATCCCCTCCCACTTTTACAGATACCGGGTTTCCATTTTGTATCTTTACCGTTACGTAGGCAAAACCGCCCCGATTCATATCTTCACCTTGCTTGGAGACAAACTCTAAACAACGGTTATCATGATTCACCAGTTGATATCTCACCAAATAGGCCCCTAATGGTCCGTTGCCGCTACCGGTAATCGGGGCCTCATTCACACCTACAGCCGGGGCAAAAGTTCTGGCATTCGTTCTGATGGTTCCATTTTGACTATCCAGGTTAAAAACATGAAAGCCATTACACCCGGTTTCAATACTTATTTCGATTAATTTATCAAAATCCGGTGTCAGGTTGTTGAGGATGTTCTTGTCTTTAAGGGGTACAAGGATTTTAGGATCACCGGTATCTACAATTTGCACCGGGGCCTTCATCAGGTCCTGAACCTGCAGCCGGAATGCGTTCAACACCTTTGCTTTCCTGTTTCCGACGAGGGTATGCTCAAATTTAGGGGGGGATTGGGTTAAGAAAATTCTTCTGTTTATACTATTGCCTACCAGTTCAACCGGCAAAATCCCGCCGGAAAGTTTAACTTTGATGTCACGTTTTTTGAATCCCTGACGCCTGGCCCAGACATAACAGGCCGCCAGGGTTGCGTGACCGCACCCCGGCACTTCTACATTGGGGGTGAAGTATCGGAGCCGGAGGTCATGGCTTTCATCATCGGGTTTAAATACAAATGCTGTTTCCGAGTTGTTTACCTCCCGGGCGATTGCCTGCATTTCGGTCTCTGTCAATCCATCAGCATTAAGCACCACACCAGCCGGATTCCCTCTAAACAAGGCAATAGTGAAAACATCTACCTGATAAAAATCAACTTTCATACTTTTGTTCTTTGGTGTAAATTGTCACGTTTAATCCGGTGGTGATAGTTTGTTGCTCTGTTTGATCATGTATTCATACGGATCTTAAAAAGAAAAAGACTATTTCGAATTCGGGATTTTCTATTTAAATCTCTGAAGAAAAAATGCCACATGGCAAATAAAATCAATTAATTGCCGGGTTAAAAATGAATAGTTTTCATGATCTCTATTCATTTTTTTAATGAAAAAGGTTATTAATTTTATTATCTTAACGCGTGGTTTGGCGTGTTACCTCCATTTTGCGGGTTTCTACAATATTTCCTTCCACCACTAAACTGCAGAAATAAATACCGGGGCGTAGGGCATGATCTTTGAGGAGCAGTTTCTGTTTTCCTTCTTTCAGATGATCCCAAAACATCTGCTGGTCACCCTTTTCATCCACAATAAATAATGAAATACGCTGATGGCCTGTTTCAGGAACAAAATATTGAATGATGGTGAATTGATCAAAAGGATTGGGCTGGTTTCCAATTAATTTAGGCCTTGTTTCTGACGCTCCCTTTGCCTTTGCCAAATCTGATTTTGATGGCAGCAGATTTTTCAACAATTTCAGTTCTTCCTTTAATTGCTTTATCTCATTTAGAATGTTGTCGTTTGACCTTTTCTGCCCCATGATTGCTTCGAATCCTTTAACCTCCGATAATAATATTGTAAATAAAGGAATTACCTCGACAAGTGAAAAACCAATACGTTGATTTCAACTGAAATGTAGGATGTACGACAATTGCAGGTTCAGATAATGGTCTCCCGTTCAAGTACATTTAATCCCGGGCTGTTTTTATCAAGGTGCCCCAATATCCGATGGCTTACTTAACCACGCTGTGAGAAAAGCGGGCTCACTTTTTGATATTTGAAAGCTTTCGCAGCCATTGAATAAGGCAAAATCATGCAATGCATTTTTCAAAGCCCAAAGCAACTGGTCATTGATCTTGACACGTGGCTCAATTTGCAGGTTGTTAATGGCCAAAACACCGGTTTTTCGAACGGCCTTGGGGTCCAGCCGGCCGATAAATTCGGTGCCCCACAAAATTGGCAGGGCAAAGTAGCCGTAAACCCTTTTGTGGGCAGGCAGGTATATTTCGGTCTGGTAATCAAAGTTAAAAAAGTAAGCCAGTCTTTTCCGCTGGATGATGGCATTATCGAAGGGAGAGAGCAGGTATACCGCTTTATTCACACGCTTTGGCATTTGCTCAATTCGATCAGGGGTGGTGTAAAACACTTTGCCCGAAGATTTGTGAATAGTTACTTGCAATATTTTACCTTCCTCAATAAATTCCGGCAAGTACTGTTGGATCAGGGGTTTAATCCAATTGCGCAGATAATGAATAGCACCGAGTGAAACCAGACCTTGCGCTTTGATGGCAGATAACAGGTAATACGCTGCCTGCTCTCTCGGTGCAGGCAGGGAGGTATCGATACCGGAGGGTAAAACCCTCTCGGGGAGGTCATACCTGCGATGGAAGTTATCACGGGCACTGACCAGCAACTTCCCTTCCATAAACAGCTCGTGCAGGGCTTGTTTTGCCGGTTTCAAATCCCACATCTTACCGGATAATTTTCCGTTACCACCAAAATCCCTGGCATACAATGCGCCTTCACCTACAATCCGGTCATAGACATAGGTTTTCACTTGAGTATCTACAGGATACCAATGATGGCCGGCGGATTTTATGTGATGCATGGTATGAAGGCAAAAACGGTAATGTTTCATCGGCAAAAAAGCTGCCGCATGGCTCCAGTACTCCAAAACCGTGCGATCCCTACCCAACATAGCATACAATAACCCGGGCTTGTAATTACCTGCCCGGTTCCACAAAGTATGATGGTGTGCCCGCTCAATTACTGAAATAGCATCTATTTGCACATAACCCAGGCGATCCAGCACCTTGAGCACAGCCCTCTTGCCCTTGCCAAAAGGTTTTTTGTTAAGTAGCCCCTGGCTGGCTAAAATCAGTTTGCGAGCCTCAAAAAGAGTAATTTCCACAGATTTAAAAGTAAGTTACAGCCCAGCCAAAATTAACCAAATATATCTATTGTTAAAACTTAGATGCCTAAAATACCATTAAAAACCGGCAGATATAGCTTTGAAAAGAAATTAACTATATGCGCTGCATGCATAACAATTTTTTTTGTGTTATATTTATGTTATCATAAATCAAAGTTTTATACTCCATGGAAAGATACGCTGAGGTATTAAACTATGTCATTCCTTTTTTTATGTCGCTGCTTGTGATCGAAAGAATCGCTGCATGGCTGAAAGGAAAAAAGGTAATCCACAGCATGGACACGCTTTCCAGCTTAGGTTCAGGGCTTACCAATGCCATCAAGGATGTACTTGGGCTTACCTTTGTTATTGTCTCTTACGAATGGATGGTTGAACATCTTGCCTTGTTCCATATTGAAGCTACCTGGCTCGTTTATGTACTGGCGTTTCTCGGACTTGATTTTGCCGGTTACTGGAATCACCGGCTGGCCCACCAAGTCAATTATTTCTGGAATCACCACATCATTCACCATAGCAGCGAAGAATTCAATCTGGCCTGTGCTTTGCGCCAATCCATCTCCAATTTTTTCACCATTTTTGCCTTTTTAATGATCCCTACCGCCTTAATGGGCATTCCGGCAGAGGCAGTGGCGGTGCTGGCCCCTCTCCACTTGTTCGCACAATACTGGTATCATACACGCCTGATCGGCAAAATGGGCTTCCTGGAAAAAATCATCGTGACCCCCTCCCACCACCGGGTGCATCATGCCATCAACGACATTTACCTCGACAAGAATCTTTCACAGGTGTTTATCATCTGGGATAAACTGTTCGGCACTTTTCAGGAAGAGCTCGATGAAGTGCCACCGGTTTACGGCGTAAAGAGGCCCGGCAGAACCTGGAATCCGGTCATTATCAATTTTTATCATTTATGGCAGTTGATGAAAGATGCCTGGCACACCGACTCCCTGGCCGCCAAACTCAAGATATGGTTCATGCCCACCGGTTGGAGACCCCCTGACGTACAGGAAAAATATCCCCTGGAAAGTATCGAAGATGTTTACGCCTACGAAAAATACAATCCCAAATCCTCCAAATGGCTGCATATCTGGTCATGGAGCCAGTTTTTGGCCACTTTCACCCTGATGATGTACCTGTTCAACAACTTTGCGGCGATAGGTTTTCCCGGGGTATTGATTTACGGGCTTTTTCTGATTTTTTGCATATTCTCTTACAGCACATTAATGGACCGCAGCATCCACGCCTGGTGGGTAGAACTCATCAAAGCCATAACAGGTCTGTTTTTAATCTTTTATCAGGGTGGGTGGTTTTTACTGGATTCGGTTGTGCCGTATGGTACAGTCATGGTAATGGCATATTTTGTGATTGCTTTGGTGATTTCTTGTGCTTTTGTATGGTTTGAGATCAGGTCGGGTAAAGTTGGGGTGAGAATGAAGGTTTCTCAAATAAATGAGATCTGAAATCGAGTCGCTAAACTTTACACTCATGCCCACAGCAGCGCAGAATGCCTTGATTGAACTACAGGAATTGCTCAAAATTGAGCAGGAGGAAGACTATCGGCAATACAGGGAGAAAATACAGATCAATACCATTGAGGACAGAAAAGAAGCCGGTATTACATGGTATCCGGTTATTAAATCGGGGCAATTTATCAGTACCGGTGAACGTGTTACCTTATCGTTGCAAAGAACCACTGGTGAACAGCACCCCTCTAATTTCCAGGTGGGGTCTGTGGTAAGTGTTTTTAAAGGGGAGGCGGGACGTGAAAGGCAGATTTCAGGAGTGATCAGCTATCTGAACAAGGAAAAAATGCGGGTAGTATTGCATGATAGTGAGGTGCCCGACTGGCTGGATGATGGAAAGCTCGGGGTTAATCTGCTATTTGATGAGGTGTCTTATAAAGAGATGAACCTGGCATTGGAAATTGTGGCTGGCGCGGAAAGAGGGCGTATAGCGGCATTGAGAGAGATTTTGTATGGGACACAGGAGGCAACTTTTCAAAACGGATACGACTATGACACCCCTTCCCTCAACAAAAAACAAAATGAAGCTTTAACAAAGGTCATTAACGCGCGGGATCTCGCGATTATTCACGGACCGCCGGGAACCGGTAAGACGACCACTTTGGTACAGGCTATCAAAGCCACTGTCACCACTGAAAAGCAGGTACTCGTGTGTGCCCCCAGCAATGCAGCAGTGGACTTGCTGGTAGAAAAACTGATTGAAGAAGCGGTTAGTACTTTGCGTTTGGGGCATCCGGCGAGGCTAACTGAAAATGTCATAGAAAACAGTCTGGATGTAAAAATCTCCCGGCACCCACAATTCAAAGATTTGAAGGAAAGCCGCAGGAAGGCAGAGGAGCTTAGAAAAATAGGTTATAAGTATAAACGGAATTTTGGCAAACAGGAGCGACAGCAACGTGACCGCATTTTAAAGGAAGCCAGCATGTTAAAAGCCTATAGTAGGGATATAGAGTCTTATATCATCAACCATCTGCTGGAGTCGGCGCAGGTTATTGCATGTACAGTCACCGGAGCCAATCAGGCATTTTTAAAAGACAAAGCTTTTAAGACCGTTTTTATCGACGAATGTTCACAGGCACTCGAACCTGCTTGCTGGATTCCTGTGATTAAAGGGCAAAGGGTAATCATGGCCGGTGATCACTGTCAGCTTCCTCCAACCGTCAAATCGCTTAATACCGCCAAAAACGGGCTGGAGGTCTCGTTATTTGAAAAAGCCATCTCCAATACCCAAACAGACACCATGCTGGAGGTCCAATATCGTATGGCTCCGCAAATCATGGGTTTTTCAAGCCAATATTTTTATCAAAACAAGCTAAAAACGGCAGCGGAAGTATTGGCCAGGCCTGATGAAGTCTTATTTGAGTTTATCGATACCGCCGGATGCGGCTTCAGTGAAAGCCAGGATAAAAGCACACTGTCTACTTATAATAAAGAGGAGGCTCAACTCCTGATCAAACATTTATGTCAACATCCACCTGAATCGGGGTTGAATGCAGGCATCATAGCGCCCTATAAAGCCCAGATTAAATTGCTCGATGAAATGCTGCGCGAAGAAAATTGCCTGGATGCGGTGCTTGAGAATATCAGGATTAACACAGTAGATGCATTTCAGGGACAGGAAAGGGACGTGATTTATATCAGCCTCGTGAGGTCAAATAACAAATCCGAAATTGGTTTTTTGAAAGAGTACAGGCGCATGAATGTTGCCATGACCCGCGCCAAATCCACCCTTGTGATCGTCGGTGACTCCGCTACCCTGGGCAACGATCCGTTTTACAGGCAAATGATTGATTATGTCGAAAAAAATGGTAAATACGCGAGCGCTTTTGAATACATGTATGATTAACCCCCGGAGGGAACATTTGACAGCAATCATTGTTTTAAAAACATAACTGCGGAATTGTCGCGTCTTTTACATAAAAGGCTGATTGATTATCATTTAACATTTATTAACTTTATTAATCCGTATTGACCAAAAAACATGAAGTTAAATATGATGAAAAAGCAATTAATTTTAACAGGAAGTGCCTTGTTGCTGGTGGGTTTGGTCTACATGGTTTCTGTGGCTAAAGATGAACCGCAAAAGACGGAAACGGCCGGCACAGTTATTTTACAGGACAAAGATCAAAAAATTGCCACTTTTGCAGGGGGTTGCTTTTGGTGTATGGAGAAACCTTTCGAAAAATTACCGGGAGTCTCCGCCGTTATTTCCGGGTATGCAGGGGGCAAAAAGCCAAACCCGACTTACCGGGAGGTTTCTTCGGGAAGTACTGGTCATACCGAAGCAGTGCAAATATTTTATGATCCCAAAAAAATATCTTTTAATGATTTGTTGGAAGTTTTTTGGAGACAGATCAATCCCACCGATGCGGGCGGTCAGTTTGTGGACAGGGGTCCGCAGTACCGGTCGGAAATCTTTTACCATGATCAGGATCAGAAAGCCCGGGCCGAGGCTTCAAAAAGCAAACTGGCAGGATCGGGCAGGTTTGATAAACCCATAGTTACTGCCATCACTCCGTTTACGGAATTTTATAATGCAGAAGAATACCACCAGAATTATTATTTAAAAAGCCCTGACAATTACCAACGTTACCGCCGCGGTTCCGGAAGGGACCAGTTCATCAAAAAAGTTTGGGGTGCCGATTTGGAATACAAGGTAAAAGCATCAGGTAAACCAAAGTCTTCAAAAGTCTACGGCAAACCTTCGGAGGAGGAGCTTAAAAAACGGCTTACGACATTGCAATATGATGTAACTCAAAATGAAGCGACCGAACGTCCGTTCTCCAACGAATTCTGGGATCATAAAAAAGAGGGGATTTATGTGGATATTGTTTCCGGTGAACCCTTGTTCAGTTCAAAAGACAAGTACCGTTCAGGCACTGGCTGGCCCAGCTTTACGCAGCCTATCGATGGGCAATATATTACAGAAAGAACCGATTATCATCTGGGTTACGCCCGGACGGAGGTGAGAAGTAAATATGGCGACAGTCATTTGGGCCACGTATTTCCCGATGGCCCAAAACCGACTGGATTACGTTATTGTATTAACTCGGCAGCGCTCAGGTTTATTCCTAAAGAAGCACTCAATGAGACAGGATATAACGACTTCGCCGCTTTGTTTGATTGAGTTTTTGCATTGAATAATCATGACTACGGTTTGATTTTTATAAATTATGTGAGGGTTTGATTAAATTTGTGCCTAAAATACTTCTCAAAATACTTTACACTAAAACAGAACACTTATGAAAAACCCGATGAAAGATATTATGCAATTGCTGGCGTGCCTTGCTGTTATGGTCGCCTGTCAACAGCCAACACAGAAAACCGGGGAAGGAGCCGGTACAGAACCTGCCGAAGAGCCGGTTGCCGAAGCCAGCGGCATGAATTTCTACGGTGAAAAAATCACCGGGGAAGGCGCCGTACAAGCCGAAGAATTATTGGCTGCGCTGGAAGGTAAAGATTCGGTCAAGGTGAAATTTTCCAGCAAAATACGCGCTACCTGCCAAGTAAAAGGTTGCTGGATGAAAGTGAATTTGGCCGATGACAGCGAAATAAGGGTGACTTTTAAAGATTATGGATTTTTTGTACCCAAAGAGGGTATGGAAGGCAAAGAGACCATTATAGAAGGATACGCAAAACAGATCGAGACAGACGTAGAGACTTTAAAACATTATGCCAAAGATGCCGGGAAAACCCAGGAGGAAATTGATGCCATCACGAGCCCCAAAAGAGAAATTGCTTTTGTCGCGAGTGGTGTGATTATTAAGTAAGATTTCAATATGCCTGTTCGGTTCAAAGTATTCCGGAAGAAAGTAGGATAGTATTACATTGATAGGAATACAATATTCCCGTGAAAGTCATAGTATGACTTGAAGTCATACTATGACTGGAACATAATTTACAACACAATGAAAACAAAACAAGCATTTAATCATTTAACCCCTGAAGAAGAAAGGGTACTCATTCATAAAGGTACCGAAAGGGCATTTACCGGTAAATATGAAAAACATTTTGAACCGGGTGGCACCTATACATGCAAGCGCTGCAATGCACCGCTTTATTATTCCGAGCACAAATTTCCTTCCCACTGTGGCTGGCCAAGCTTTGATGGTGAAATTGAGGGTGCTGTACGGCGTGCGACTGATGCCGACGGGCAGCGCACGGAAATCCTTTGCGCTAATTGTGACGCCCATCTCGGACACGTTTTCAAAGGCGAATACCTGACCCCTAAAAACCTCCGTCATTGTGTAAACTCCATCAGCATGAATTTCGTACCTGAAAAGCTAAAACCCCGGCCCAACGACTAAAACTACCCACCTATCTCCACAAATAAAATACACCTTCCACCACCTCCCTCAAACTCACACCCACACTCAAACTCCATTATTTGCGGTGAGTATGACGGGGTCTTTGTCCGTAACAATCAGCGTATGTTCATGCTGTGCCACGAAGCTCCCATCGGGGGTTTTGAAGGTCCACCCGTCACTGGCCTGCCTGACCATCCGGGCTTTGGTGGAAATAAAGGTTTCAAGGGCGATAACAGTATCTTTTCTGAATCTGTATTTGTTGGTGCGGTCTGCGAAGCAGGGAATCTCGTGGGGATGATCGTGTAATGTCATACCGATACCATGGCCAACCAGGTTTTTAATGGTGGTGAAGCCTCTCTTCTTGGCTTCATTTTCAATGAGGGCACCAATGGCTGCGATTTTGACGCCGCCTCTTATTTTGCTGATAGCCTTGTAAAGTATTTCCTTGGAAGAGTTGACGAGGGGGGTTAATTGCCTGGTGTCCCTGCCCAACACAAAGGATGCGCCATTATCTCCATAATAGCCGTTTATCTCTGCCGAGACATCCACATTCACAAGGTCGCCCTCCTGAAGTATGACGCGGTTCGAGGGTATTCCATGAGCCACCTCATGATTAACGCTAATGCAATTCCATCCCGGAAAACCATACTCTTTCTGGGGAGCCGGATTGGCCCCGTAGGACTTCAGGATTTCGTAGCCAAAGTCGTCAAGGGTTTTAGTAGACATCCCGGGTTTGGCAAAGGTCAACATTTTATTCAATGTTTCCCCAACCACCTTACCGGCAAGGGTCATACCTTCTAAGTCTTGTATTGATTGAATGGACATAATCCAACGTTTTTTGGAGGTTATATATTTTTAATCTTTCGGAAGATGGCATTCCCAGCCTCTCCGGCAAAAAGATAAAAGTATTGAATTTTACGGACATTAGGAAACAGTCAATTGCTGCCCCCTATACCAATGGGGTAAACCGGGGTTAATTAAGGCGTTGGGAACGAAATCAATTCTTTGAAATAAAGATTATCGTTTAACCCCCTTACAGAGGCTTCAACGGTTGTTTTGCCTTGTACCTTCCGAATATGCAGCAGACCATAGTTGAGCTCGACGAGCAAGGGTCCGGTTCTGTACTTATTTCGTTCCCTGGATGCACGGCGCCAGGTATGAGTCAGGCCACTCGATGTAAGGTCGTATAAGGGGTAATTGGGTGAGGAGAGTTCGATTTTAGAAAATTCAGCAATGTGGCGGTCACCACTCAGAAACAATACGCCCCGGGCTTTGCTTTCTGCCACCAAATTAAATAACCTTTGGCGGGCATTGGGGAAATTAGCCCATTTTTCATAGGCGTGTTGCTCCGGAATTACCTGAATGCTGCTGGCAATGATATTAACATCTGCCTTACTGGTTTTCAATTGCTTTTCCAGCCATTGCCATTGCTGCCCGCCAAGGATGTCCCCTTCTTCATTGGGCAGGTAAGCGCGTTTTTTCTTAAACAATGTATCACGGTGATACCTGGTATCCAGCAAAATAATCTTCACCTGCAAATCGCCAACCTCCTTCATGTAGGACGTATAAATGCCCGCTTGTTTCCTTCTCAGCGTATGGTCAGGCTCACCGATAAAATCCAGGAAATGTTGCTGGCTTTCGGTTTTTTGCCGGTAACCTGCCCCACCATCATTTATACCGTAATCATGGTCATCCCAAATGCCTATGATCTCCACACTATTTCTGAAATGTTTATAACCCGGATTGGAGCGTTGTTGCTGGTATTTATATTTCAGGGTGTCCATATTATCGGTATCACCGTAGATATTGTCCCCAAGCCATATCCATAAATCAGGCTCCTGTTTCAACATGGCTGCCCACATGGGTTGTTCCTCATATTCATGGTTACAGGAACCAAACGCAATTACCAGTTCATTCATAGCCTGCATTGAGGGATCGACGGGCTTTTCCGGCCCGTTCATGGTTCCTAAAATTGTAAAAACCATACAAAATCTAAGCAGGTACATCATAACATAAAGTTTATTAAAACAAGCGCTTTGTATAGTTAAATATCCCCAATAATTATTTTAGCATCAACCCACGGTGAAAAATATTAATGAAGACTTAATATACCGGGGACGGATTATTAATACATGGATTTTGCACTATTACAAAACCGACTCTCAGTCATCGTAGGGCTTGGGGCCATGCTATGGCTCCTAATAAAGCTAAAAAGATCTGAACTTTATACCATTTGTCGCCTGTCGACATAAATGTTATGATTTTGTGAGAACTTGCCGGAAAAAATTTCCGTTTTTTAAGTATTCGCAATCCAGGTTTGGAAATGCAAATGCATTTTGGTTTTGTATTTCGTGAAATAGCATCCGTGAGTGTCACGGATGCTTATTTTTTGGCTGAAAATAATTTTTTATCTTTATATTTTATATAAAACCTTTAAACTGCCATTTTGAGTAAGCATATATGTATTCTGGGGTGTGGGCGTAGTGGCACCTCCATATTTGGGGAGTTTTTTGATCACCTCCCCCACTATACCTATTATAGTGAGCCACGGTTTTCTGCTTTAGAAACCATCGATTATTCCACACCAGTTGCCATAAAGGTGCCGGTGCAGGATGATGAAAATGATTTTTTTGACGGACTTTCTTTCGATCTGAAAAAATTTTATCAGCTATTTCCCGAAAACCATCTGCTCTTCTGGCAGGTAAGACATCCACTCGATGCTATCAGTTCATTGCGTGTTGGCATTGCCAACAACTGGGGCCATCACCCAAGGCCCGGGGACTGGAAAGCGCGGATGTCGAGGCCATTGCTGGAAAAATGTGCCTACCACTGGAATTTCATTAACACCAATGGCTATGAGCAGGTTATGGACAGGGTTATCATCAATACTTTTGAAGATATGATATACGATCCATTAGCCACTGCCAAAAGCGTCTGTAAGCTGGCAAACATTGATTTTCAGCAATATAAGGCTCCTGTAATGCAATGGGCAAACCGGATCCAGGACGAAAATAATGAAAGATTTGTAGAAGCCGAATGCTCAAAGCCTTACTCCAGGAAAGACCATGCCAAAAAAGTGGGAAGATGGAAGGAAAACCTGAGTGAGGCTGATGTTGCCAGTATTCTGCCATTTATTGGTCAGGGTGCCAAAAACTTCAACTATGTGTTACCTGAAGCCCATTAACCGGCCCAACCATTTCAATGGCTGCCAAAGTGCCAAAATACAAAAGCGGAACCCTGAAGCCCGCTTTTGTTAACCAATTAAATATAATCCTTTCATTATCATAAGCCATTGACTTTAATGCAATGTATTTAAGCACTAATTAGTTCTCAACAGATGACTTAAATTCCCTGATATTATAAATAAACGATAACATGAAGTATTGTCGCAATACTTGTGTGTCCAAATCTTCCACGTAGCTTTCTGTTACGGTGCGTGAAATGCTGATATTTTGATCCAACAAATCAAATACCGTGGCCCTGATTTCTCCCCTTTGGTTTTTAAATAGTTTTTTGCCCAGGCTTACATTCCACAGCAAAAAATCATCATTAAATTCATCGGAAAGACCACGGTACAATTGATGGCTCAGTTCATTTCTTAAGTTAATTCCTTTCCAAAAAATCCAGTTGAACTTTACCCCCGAAGTATGCAGAAAGTAGTTATTGTTAAGATCCGGCTGCACAGAGTTATTGACAATATTGTAATTTGCAGTGTAAGATACTGTAAAATCCACCTGCTGGCTGATGTTACTTCCCAATACCACCCCCTGGCTCAGGTTCAGGGTTTTGGAAATATTTTTTGCCTCGTTGATGATTCCGGGAATCCTGTTATAGGTGATGCCTGTGTTGAAGTTTAGATTTGATTGCAACCATCCACTAGGCACTCCGTAGGAAACAAAGCTCCGGAGATTCCAGTAACCGTTCAGATTTACCGGTTGTGTGAATTGTGACCCTTGATTCAAGATAATACCATCCTGCAAGATCGTATCGGACGGCGCTGTAAATGTGTTGCTGGCAATGTAGTTATTGGTGTTTCGCAACATGAAAAAGGCGAAAAAGCTCCGGGATTTTTCTGTGTGAGTGTGTGAATACCTGGTGATAAAAGTATGGGAGTAGTCCTGTCGCAGCGCTTTATTGCCGGCAGTAATAGATAAGGGGTTGGAGTTATCGATAACATGCTGTAATTGATTCACCGATGGCACGTTGATTTGTGTCCTGTAAAAAATCCTCAGGTTTTTATTGCTGGAAATATTGTACCTGATCATCAACCTTGGCAACACGTTGTTAAAGTTCCTGTCCAAAGAGGCTATTTCAGGAAAAAGCTGATCATTTTGTAAAATCGCCGATTGGTAGGAGATGCTTCCCCGCAAAATCATCTTGTCGGTTCTTAACATTAATCCGGTTCCTACGCTATGCGTCATGTAATCATTCTCAAACTCATTGGACAGGGCAGAGTCCAGGAGGTTAACCTCACTGATCTGACTCGGGAGATGATAGGTCTTTCTGTCAGATATATTCTCAGAGTAACTACCATTGTAAGATAATTGCAACTGTAGTTTACCTGCAATAGGTTCAGTATACACCAGGTTGGTGGCCAGGGTATAACCATTAACGTCGGTCAATGTCTGCTGATTAATGCTGTCGTTTTGCAAACCACCGGGGTTAAAGAACGCATTGAGCGCATTTAACCGATCGGTACCGTCACTTTCGTTGAATTGGGTGCGGAAGTTTGCCGAAAATGTCCTGCCACGCTTTTTGAACCGGTGGCGGTAGAGCAGATTGCTGTTGATATTGTAGCCAGATTTATCTCTCACAGCCAGATCATTGGTTTGGCTGATGGGTTCATGGGTGCAAGAGGAGTTTTCGCCAATAAAATTGGAGGTGGCTTCATTGTCCTGAAAACTAATTCCGGGCATGAAAATGATCGAATTATATGGATCAATTTGATATTCCATCCGGAGATTCAGGCGATGATTCAGGTTCAATGTCTCATTTTGGTTGTTTTCATCATAAAACTGGCTGTTACCTTTTGTCAAAAAAGTTTCCCGGGAAAGCTGTTCAATAGCGGTGTTATCAGATTTATTAAAAAAATAACTGCCGGTAAAACTTAATTTTTTACCCCATTGATCCATGTAGTTGATACCAATAGAGTTAGCAGTAGTAATGCCGTTTTGCTGACCTACTAAAAAGTTATCAGCATTATTGCCACCACGAAATGAACGGCCTCCCCCTCCACTTCTGCCCGGTTGTCCCCGTCCTCCTCCAACCCTTCTCCTCCTGTTTCCTCCACTGTTTAAAACGCCCAGCAAATCTTCATTAGAAAAGTTTTGCTGATTCACATTGTTGGCAAGGCCAAGGACGGAAAGTCTTTGCTCATTATCGAACCGGTTAATGTTTCCTCCCGATTTATACCTTTCGTTGGTACCTCCCCCGGCATAAACCTGTCCGAAAACACCATTTCTGGTTTCAACTTTTGTAACAATATTGATGGTTTTGGTTGTTTGCCCATCATCAAACCCCGAAAACCGGGCTTGCTCACTCATCTGGTCAAAAACTTCAATCTTGTCAATTACCTCGGCAGGCAGGTTTTTCAGGGCGAGGTTTGGGTCATCACCAAAAAACTCCCGTCCATCGACCAATACCCTTTGCACATTTTCACCCTGCGCCTGTACGGTACCGTTTTCAACAATGATTCCTGGCATTTTGGCAATCAGATCCTCAGCGTTGGCGTCCGGGTTCGTTTTGTATGCTTTGGCATCAAATTGCGTGGTATCGCCTTTCATGCGTACAGGGACTACCTGCTCTTCAATAATTACCTCTTTTAACCGTGTCGTGTCTTTTTTTAAGGTCAGGATACCTAAATCCTTCCCCCCGCTCGCGAGGCTCACCGTTTGCTTCAAGGATTGATAGCCTATGTAACTTATTTCAAGCAGATAATCACCGGAGTCCAGGCTACTAAACCTGAAATTTCCATATTCATCTGATACGGCATAGTACCGGGCAGCAGTGTCACTTGCCTTTTCAAGTATTAAATTAGCACCAACTAATGACTCTTCATCCTCATTATCAGTCACTTTGCCTGATATAAAACCGCTTTGCGTATAGCCCTGTGCAGAAAAAAGGCCGAAAAACAGAAGGATTAACCAGTTTTTAATCATTGCGCAATAGGTTACAAACAGTTCGCATAAAACTTAAAATTTTACCGTATAAGATGAATCCCTTCAATAGTAGCGTCTCGTGCGTGTTGCACAACTTATGAATGTGCTTGTATTTTTTTTACAGGCGAAAACCTCTGTGCCTCTTTGTGTCTTGGTGCCTCCGTGGTGAAGAATGGTTAACCACAAAGGCACCAAGACACAAAGAGGCACAAAGAATTCTGTCGAAAATGTTGTGCAACAGTCAGGGGACGTTTGCGCCATGTCTTTGTCTTAAGTCTTAGCCCGGGACATTGGCGATATTGGCTTAAATCTAACGCCGGCCACCCGATCTCCCCCGGCCTTCTCTTCTTCCCCTCCTTTCTTCCCTGATTTCTGCCATCAGGGTTTTGTACTTTTCGAATTGTTCACCTGTGAAGACATTTTGCATAGCTTTTTCCTTTTCGTCCCTCAAAGCCCTCATTTGTCCCCTCATTTCCTGCCGGTCACCGCTGCGGTTAGCCATTAAATCCTTAACAGCCGCTACAAAATCCTCATTGATTTTGGTTACCTTCTCTTTTTGCTTGTCGGTTAAACCGTCGATTTCAGCAAAGATCCGTTCGTTTTCCTTTTTGACCATGGCGTCAGGGTCGATTCCCGGCTGAGCCCGGAGGTCAAAAGACAGTAGCAGACAGCCCGTTATAAAGGCTGAAAATATATGTTTACTGTTCATAACACCAAAGATTGGAAATATTACAACTTTTAACTTTTCAATAAATAAACATAGCGATTGTTGCCAACGTGGTAAAATAAATTCAATATATGGATCAGTTTTTTCAACAAAAACCACGGTTCAATCACCGAGCGCTACTGACGCCTGTCTTATTCTCTGATTGCCTTAATCCGGCCACCTGATTGAGTGAAAAACACCATAGGTTGAAAAAGTGAGGCATTTCATTGAAAAAGGAATCTTAATCATGCAAAAGTACTTAAATTTATCCGATGATCGGGCCGGCTTTCAAACTCAAAAAAATTGCGCTTCACATCTTGTTCTGGGTGGGCTATTACCTCCTTACCTTTTATTGGTTTTCACAGGTGAATAATCCTGATATTGCAGCATTGATCAGTCTTAGGATCGTACTTATTCATAGCATGCTTTTTTACCTTAACTTCTACTATCTTTTACCACAGCTCGTCGAAAAAGGGCGATATTTAGTATACCTTATTGTAGTCATATTGATATTGGCAGGTATATTTTACCTGATCAGGTTTTCCAATGAATGGCTACCTATCCGCGAAAACCTGACATTCAGGCCACTCAAAAAACCGGCTTTCTTTGCCAGGTTTTTTTTCGGCCGGGGATTATACATCAGTCTGGCTTCCTCCATGGCTATCCTGTTTATCAGCAGTACCTATTGGATGAACACACAAAACCAGCAACGAAAGCAACAGGCTATTACACTGAAGAGTGAAAACCTGGAGGCCGAGATGAAGTTTCTGAAGTCACAAACCAACCCGCACTTTCTCTTTAACGCCCTCAACAATATTTACGCCCTCACCTACACCAATTCTCCAAAAGCACCGGAAATGATCATGAAACTCTCTGAAATGTTAAGATATGTTTTATATGAAAGTAATGAAAAAAAGGTACCCCTGGCAAAAGAAATTGATTATATTGTAAATTTCATATCGTTTCAGTCCCTGAAAATCGAAGGACAGGCTAATATTCAAGTAGATCTAAAAAATGTCGATGATGGTGCAGAAGTGGAGCCTATGCTGTTTATCCCTTTTATAGAAAATAGCTTTAAGCACAGCAAAATTGAAAATACGGAAAAGGGCTGGATAGACATCCGTTTGTTTTCCGAAGGTAATAAAATAGATCTGCAGGTAAGTAACAGCAAGCCGGATGGTGCGTTTGTTAAAGACCAGACCGGTGGTATAGGCCTTTCCAATGTCAAAAAGAGACTACAATTGTTGTACCCGGGTAAGCATGAACTTACCATGGAAGAAGAGGAAAAATCATTTCATGTTCATCTAATCGTTCATACCTGATGACAATCAACTGCGTAGTAATAGATGATGAATACCCGGCCCGGATTCTGATGAAAGAATATATAGGGCAGTTGGCTCATTTAAAATTACTTGGCACTTTTGCCAACCCCATTAAAGCCCTCGATTTTTTACATGATCAGGCCGTGCATCTGATTTTCCTCGATATCCAAATGCCCGAGTTAACAGGGCTGGAGTTTATTAACGCCCTCAAAACCAGGCCTATGATTATACTTACGACCGCTTACGCGGATTATGCCCTGGAAGGCTATAAACTGGATGTTGTCGATTATTTATTGAAACCTATTCAATTCGACCGGTTTTATCAATCCGTTGCCAAAGCCAGGGGACTACTGGCATTGAAAAGTAAAGCTGCCATCAATGAAAAATCAGCTCAATACGATGCCTCAGATCATATAGTAGTAAAAGCCGACAGAAAGATTTACCGGGTTTTACTGGAAGATATTTATTTCATTCAGGGGCTTCGGGAGTATGTGACATTTTACACCGTACAGGGAAAGATCATCAGCCTGGATTCATTAAAAAGGCTGGAAAAAACATTACCGGATTCAAGGTTTATGCGTGTACACAAATCCTACATTATCAATAAATTAAAGGTTGAATCACTTCAAGGCAATACACTAATTATCAATAATTCAAACATACCATTCAGCAAAAATTTGAAGGACAGGATTCTGAAAGAGGTCTTTGGCTGAACTGCGTGAACTTACACCATTTACTGACTGTTACCACTTGTGGCATTATCGCTCTAAAGCCTTATTAAAGGTAACGGAGTCTCATTTAAAATCAAACCGGTTTGGGTGGATAGTGGCTTGTTATTGGGATGGTAACGCCAGACAGAGTGATTTAAATAACTGATCCCCGGTAATCAGGGCCCCGGCCCGGATCATTTCAAAAATCTCAATTTCCCTGACTTTGCCATAGGTTTTTTCGGAGGTGTAAACCTTTAGCCCCGGAGGGGGGTTATTCATGGCATTTTTGATATACGCTGTATTCGTAAAATCGATATCCGGATCAACAGTCGATTGCATAGCCACCAACACCAATTTACTTTCCAGGCACTGAAAAACTTTCACCTCATGGGCAGTTCTTAGCTCAAGGTATTTAACTTTCCTCATAATACTTTCAAAAACCACATCGCTGAACAATTCAATGATGTGCCGGGCACTGGAAGGGTTTTCCTTTTTAATCTTTTCCCAATCATCGGCAGTGATACCATTCAAGACCAGGTATTCTACAAACTCCTTTTCCAGTTCCTGCAATTCTTCTAAGGTTAAAAGGCGATATTTTGGCATAAAAGAAGGTGCTAAATGTCACATGGGTTTCGAAAAGTAAAATTAGGGATTATGAATCAAAAATCTACCATCGGTTGGGTATCTTACAGGCGCAACAGACATCTTTATCGATTTGGTTTAAAGGTCGACAGGATAGCCAAAGTTCTCAAAGTCCTCTGAGTTTTGTAGTAGCTGGCAAATGCCGTTAAAGGTCCTAGGATGGGTAAAGACAAAATTGATTGGCTATGTCTAAAACCGGCTTCTTTCCGAATGGCACCGACAGGGGTATATGAGTCCGGTTTTTCCAGTTCTTTCTGCCTTGCCTTTTGGTAATCGTAAGCTGGAATAGCAAAATGGCCATGTTTCAGAATTACTTTAATCAATGAAAACCAACCGGCAGAGCTCATTTTTTGCGTTTGCGTTTCTGGTCTTTCTGTTGATCCCGGTTCACTCTGAGTTCTCTGCCGTCAATTTGCAAATTCTTAAACCTTTGTGCGAAAGTGCCGGCTTTTAATGGGTCCACATCAAAGTATGAACAGCGTTTTTCCATGGCAATATTGGTAATGTGGTGTTTTTCCACCTTGCCTACGTCACAAAGAAATTCCAAAAGCTCAGCTTTATTGGTTTGGTCCATTTTACCTATGTTGACAAAAAACCGATAGCCATTTAAATCACCGGTATCACTTTTTTTGTCAAACTTATTTTTCTTGTTGGATTTGCCGGTTCTATGGGTACTGGTGGTTCCAAATGATTTTTCCTCCAGGTTGCTGAGTTTATTGAGCTCGAGACTTACTACTTTCTCCAGAAATACCTCAGGGCCCATTTGATTCATAACCTGAACAGATAACGCTTTTAGCTGATCATCCAGTGCCGGTGAGGTTTCTATTTTCTCTAATTCGTCATGCCACGCCAATATCCTTTGTTTTTTGACATCTGACAGGCTCGGTACCTCGATTTTATTGAGATCAAATTTCAGCTTTTTTGCATATACCCTTAGTTTTCTTTCCTCTGCGGCAGTCATTATAGACAATGACAAACCCTTTTTGCCGGCCCTGGCTGTGCGGCCACTCCGATGGGTGTAAAAAGCCATATCATCGGGAAGCGCAAAGTGAAATACGTGGGTCAGGTCCTCTACATCAATGCCCCTGGCCGCCACGTCGGTCGCAATGAGTAAGCTGGTTTGGCGGTTACGGAATTTTTTCATGACCGTATCTCTCTGATTCTGATTCAGGTCGCCATGCAGGGCGTCGGCCCGGTATCCGGATTTGTTCAGGCTGTCAGCCAGTTTTTGTGTATCCCTTTTGGTACGGCAGAACACCACTCCATACAGGTTGGGCAGTAAATCAATAAAGCGCTCCAGCGCAGCTTGTTTATCGACTGATTTTACGACACACACCTGATGGTCGATGTCCTGGTTAATTTTTTGGGAGGAATTTACAGAGAACTCTACCGGCTCGTGCATGAAATCTTTAATGATAGCCCTGATATCAGCAGCCATGGTGGCTGAAAACAACCAAATGTTTCGTTCCTGATCGGAGTATGACAATATCTCGTAGATTTCTTCCTTGAAGCCCATGTTGAGCATTTCGTCTGCTTCATCCAAAACGAATGTTTGTACAGCTTCTAAAAGTACCACTTTCCTTTTTAACAGGTCTCTTAACCTGCCCGGCGTAGCAACCAAAATATGTGGTGGTGTTTTCTTGATGGATTTAATTTGATTGACGATGGGCGCACCCCCGTATACCACCTCGATGTTAATATCTTTTCGCAAAGCAGCAAAATCTTTTAAGCTCCTGGCTATTTGCTGCGCCAGTTCCCGTGTAGGTGCTAGTATGACACCTTGGGTGAAAGGTTCATCGGTAAAAATCAAATCCAGCATCGGAAGGCCAAATGCTGCGGTTTTGCCGGTACCTGTTTGCGCTAATCCTATTAAATCCGTTTGCTTCTGTAATAAAACAGGTATAACCAAACGTTGTATTTCTGTAGGTTTTAGGATGGAAGACTTCGAAAGGCTCTCTATCAACTCACCCGACAATCCCAACTCCTCAAATGTTTGCATCTGCTTTTTAAATTAGCCGCAAAGGTAGGTAAAACTATGCAATAAGCAAACCTCCCTGTTTGACGCTGTAAATCACGCCGGTTTTAATTCGGACAATGCTGCAGAAGTCCTCAGGTATTTTGCAATACTACTGATCACCGGCCGGAAGAAGGCTTGTTTTACTGACAAACAGTTTATCATAAATATTCAGACTCCCTTCCCGGAAATAGGCGCCTTCATTCAGGGTAGCGTTTAATATATGGCCTTCGCCTTCCTGAAAGGCTGAAACGGTAATGGGTTGCATGTTATTACCGGCTATGGACAATCGATAGGTAGCCACTTTTCCCTGCGGGGTGAAATCATCGGCAAACTCATTTTTTGTTAAATTCCGCAACCCGGATAAATAGCTTTCCACGGCTGTTGAATCGGCCTGAAGCCCGTCAATTTCCCATTTGGAAGCTACAAGGTTGAGCACAAAACTGCTATCGCCGGGGTATTCGAAACGAACAGAGGTGATATTTTCTTTAGTCACCTTCACAAATGTTCTGTCACGGAAATTATTAAACTCCTGGTTAAAAGAGGAAGAAAGGAAGCCTTCCACTGAATAAACATCCTCCTCGTCGCTCAGGCGGACAAAGTTGGACATCGACCGGGACGCCTGTTGAAAATTGAATTTTCCCAAAATAAAATCTGTTAATACTTTATCTCCTGCATAGGCCATTACTCTGGTTCCCAGTGAGTCATTTACCTCGTATTGGGTCCATTTATCCTCTGATTTTGCCACCAGCCTTTTGGGGCTTATGTTGACCATATTGGCCAGCATATTTTTAACGTTATTGAGATCGGCCTCATCTTTTATATCAGCCCTGGCCACCTCCCAACTGGTTCCGGTTTTGGTAAAAGTAATGTTATTACCGGTAGAAGCCCGCGGCTGAATAACGATTTTGGTTACTTGTGAAGTATCTATGGCTACCAGTGTTGCCCTGAAATTTCGCTCTCCACTACTCCCTAAAAAACGCTTACCCAAAAATACCAGGAGTAATACTACCAGTATACCAAGCAATATTTTATTGTTTATTTTACTCATAACTTATTTCCATTCTTTTAATTCTTAAACTTCGCTGTCTTTGAAACCTGACGATGCCATAGATGATGACAGCCAATATCGGAAGAAGAAAATTCGCATATTTAAGCGTTGTCTGTGTCCCCTCCTCCAATTGGTCAATGGGCCGCGAGGTAACTCCCTTGGTACGAAGGTCTATGAGTCCTGTGTCATCAGACAACCAGTCAATACTATTGGCAAAAAGACTGGCATTATCTGGTTGAACGGCTTGTGGCTGGCCTCCTTCACGAGTGTTGACGGCAAAATCCCCATCTCCGATCACTACTAATTTGGGCATACCCACTTCTTCCAAAGCTGCCGCAACTATCAGCCGCTGTTGCGGAAAGTCTGACTCCGTCCATTCTTTTTGAATGTCAAAATAAGTGGGTACCGGACTGGTACCCGACTGATCGGATGTGAACGCCAATGGAACAAAATTTACTGTCGAATCACCTGAAAATGTAAGTGGGCTGGCAAAAGGCAAAATAACTGTTTCCAGTCCCTTGGTGATAGGGTGGTCCGCAAAATTACTGATAACCGGTAAGTATGGGAACTGTATCTGCGTCTGGAACCTAAACGGACCTTGTTGCTGTTGAACAGCTATGGAAGCACTACTGGCATCAATAACAAACTGATTTTCCACAGTGATACCTTTTCCCTGCAACCAGGCCGTCAATCCGGTATAAACTGCCGACCCAAAGGCGTTTTGCAGATTACCGTCTACCTTATTAAGAGCTACCAGCACTTTACCTCCGTTGGCCAGATAATCATCGATCTTTGCCAGGTGTGCCGGAGGTATAGTGTCTTTGGGAGCAACCAGGGCTACGGCTTTGAAGTTGGCGGGGATATCTGTTGTATCCGTTAAGGTAAAGTCTTCAAAATTATAGAGTATGTTTAGTTCCTGCCCTGCCTGTTGCATATCAAAAACAGACGGTTCACCGTGTCCCTGGATTAACCCTATGGAAGGTTTGTCGGTGATAGAAAGTTTTTTAATGCTGGAGGTAAGCGCATATTCCATGGCTTCTCCGGGCTGCATAAAAGGGATAACATCTTGTTGTTCACCCATTTCTATGACCGCGCCCATAAACGCTTTTTGTTGTTTCATCTGGTCCTTCTCCCTGACGTTGATCATCACCGGATTAATCCCCGACTGAGCGGCTTCCTGCTCTTTTTCAGGTGTTTCATTAGGGTTAATAAACTCGTAGACGAGGTTGCCACCGGAAATATTGGCATATTCCAGCAACAAATCCTTAAAATCAAGCCTGGTTTGTGCTATGTTAGGGGGCAGGTTTTCTGAAAAATAGGCTTTCACCGTTACCGGCTCCAGCAGGTCTTCGACGATATCTTCCGTTGCCTGGCTAAGGGTATATCTTTTATTTTCGGTAAAATCCAGACGTACAAAATAGTCGTTGGACAAAATATTAATTAGCAAAAGTATCCCGATAACTAAGATAACAGAGTTATAGTATGACTTTTTGGTTCTCATAATTAACTGTTGGTTAAATTTCGTTTAGCCAGATTCAATTCTGCTAGTAGAATGCCAATAACCACAATACTGGCGAAATAGACAAGATCTTTGGTATCTATCACACCCCTGGACAAGGAGTCGAAATGAACCGACAAGCTCAATGTATAAAACAACTGTCCCAGGAAGCCTGTAAAGTTGCCTGCCAAAACGTTGAAGATAAGGTGAAGGAATAGTCCGATGAATAAGGCCAGCAGGAACGCGACAATCTGATTGTTAGTGATACTACTGGTAAACAGCCCGATACTCACGTACGCAGCACTCATCAGCAAAAGTCCGAGGTAGCCACACCAAACAGCGCCATGGTCGATATTCCCAATGCTGGCAACGGTAAAATAATAGGGTAAAGTAAAAGCCAGTGCGATGACTACCAGTAACAAGCACGCCAAAAACTTGCCTAGTATCACCTGCCGGTCTGACACCGCTTTGGTGAGTAACAGTTCGATGGTTCCGGTCTTTTTTTCCTCTGCCAGCATCCGCATGGTGATGGCTGGTATAAAAAAGAAAAGTGTCCAGAAAGCTATGTTAAAAAAACTTTGCAGGCTGGCCTGGCCAACCAAAAAAATGTCTGTTCCATATAGCCAGGTAAAAAAACCGCTAAAGCCTAGAAACAAGATTAATATAATGTACGCGATTAACGAATCAAAAAAAGATTGTAGTTCTCTCTTGGTAATGATCCAAATTGATTTCATAATTAATCTGATTTTGTTTTAAGGGATTGAATAGAAAAGGGTAAAAATTAAACCTGTAATCAAAAATCTATTTCGTAGTCAAATCCCGGAAGATGTCTTCAAGCTTTGTTTCCTCCGGGGTTAGCTCTGTGATAACCCAATTGTTTTTTACACACAGATTGAAAACTTCCCTTTTAGCCGACATTTCGGTTTTGCTCTGCACTTCAAAACGGTTATCTTCCAAACGTTCCACCGCAGCCACGGAAGGCAGGATCTTCAATGCTTTTTCAATAACTTCCGAGTCCCCGTCTTCTATGGTGGTTACAAGCAATTCCTGGCCCTGCGCCTGTTTCCTCAAATGGTCGGCGGTGCCGTCTGCTACGATTTTGCCATTGTTAATGATTAAAATCCTGTCACAGGTCGCCTCTACCTCAGGCAGAATGTGTGTACTTAAAATAACAGTTTTTTGTTTGCCAATCTCCCGGATCAGTTTCCGTATCTCGACAATCTGGTTGGGGTCCAGGCCGGTAGTAGGTTCGTCAAGGATAAGGATTTCAGGGTTGTGTATCATCGCCTGGGCCAACCCTACCCTTTGCCGGAAGCCTTTTGATAATTCGGCAATTTTTTTGTGTTTTTCAGCATTTAAACCACATAGTTTTACCATTTCCTTCACTCTGCCAGGAATCTGGTGTGCCGGAACACCCTGCAGGGCAGCGGAAAACTCCAGGTAATCTAAAACAGCCATGTCCAAATACAGAGGATTATGTTCCGGTAAATAGCCGATATGTCTTCTCAACCTTTCTCCGTTTGATCTTACCGAATCCCCTCCGATTGTAATATCCCCATTATCTACGGCAATGTAATTGGTAATCATCTTCATAGTGGTGGTTTTTCCGGCACCGTTTGGTCCGAGGAAACCGAGAATTTCACCAGTTTTAACCTCAAAGGAAATATTGTCAACTGCTTTTTGGGGACCGTAGTTCTTAGTTAAATTATCGATCTTAATATCCATTTACAGTCTCAGAAATTAAAAAAGTTAACGAAAGATTTTTCTGCGGATGCAATTATAGAAAATTATCACAATTATTAGAAATTTTATCCCAGAAGTTGTTCCCTTACATTCAAGATAACGTTATTCATCCAATCAAATACGCGGAAGCTCCCAACCATTATTATATTTGACACCCACCATTGCGCTGGCACTTTTGTCTTTCTTGAATTTGCCATTGGCCTCGTCCCAATAAACCTTTCTGCCGGTTTTATAGGCGATGTTTCCCATCTGGGCATTGATGGCCGCCAGACTACCGGATGCTATTGGGGTATTCAGTATCGAAGGATCGTTTGCTTTTATCGCAGCAACAAAGTTTTGCGTATGGTAATCCAGATAATTAGCATCTTTGGGCCTTTCAAAGGCCTCGATTGGCGCCATTTTACCTTCCTCGGTTTTACCATAACCTCTGGCTTTCTTTTCAACCAATACCTCATAACCACCTCGGTTAACCACCAGTGTGCCGTTGTTCCCTATAAAGGCAATGCCTTCTCTTCTTCCATAGGGGCCATTATCAATACCTGTCGCATGTTCCCACAACATGTTAAAGTCATTGTACTGGAATAAAGCCTGCAAAGTGTCCGGAGTTTCAGAGGCATCATCCGGATAGGCGAGCTTACCGCCCGTAGCCATGACTGAAACAGGTGAAACAGCCTTCATTACCCATAACGCGATGTCGATTTCATGGACACCCCAATCAGTCATCAGTCCCCCTGCGTAATCCCAGAACCAACGAAAATTAAAATGAAAACGATTTTGATTGAAAGCTCTTTTAGGGGCAGGGCCTAACCAGAAATCATAATTCACACCTTCGGGCACCGGTGAATCGGGTAATACAGGTACAGGTTTCATCCACCCCTGGTAAGCCCATACTTTCACCAACCTTATTTTACCAAGTACGCCGGACTGAACTATTTCCAGTGCTTTTTTGTAATGGACACCGCTGCGTTGCCATTGCCCCACCTGTACTACCTTTCCCGTTTTTTGAGCTGCCTCAACCATGATCTTGCATTCTTCAATAGAATTGGCAAGGGGTTTTTCAACGTACACATGTTTGCCGCTTTGTACGGCATCGACCATCATCTTGCAATGCCAATGGTCAGGACTGCCGATGATTACCGCATCAATATCCGGATTACTTAACAAATTCCGGTAGTCTTCATAGATCTCAGGTTTGTTTTCCCTGAACTCTTTGTAATGCTCTACACGCTCCTTAATGACATTCTTATCCACATCACTGATAGCTATCAGGTCGATGTCGTCCATCTTAAGCATCGACCTGGTATTTGACCAACCCATCCCTTTACATCCTATTACACCTATTTGCAATGTATCATTGGGAGATATGTAGCGTTTATATCGGGAGGCCCCCATCAATGAAGGACCTGCTAATAAGCCCCCAGCCATTATAGCTGATGCACGTTTTGTAAAGTTTCTTCTTTTCATATGTAAAATTTAAGGTTAATCTACAAACCAGACCTGTATGCCCTCCTAAATATCCCCAAAATATACGATAAATTATGAACAAACTCACAATAACTACCACCCGTATTTCGATCCCGTACCCTTGTCCCGATACTTGTTGCCTCCCCGTTCCAATATTGCTTAGCTTTATCTCCGACCGGCTACATGAACCCGTCGAAGAGGGTAGGATATTTATGTTTTTGGATTTCCTTCCCTTCATACTATACAGGAAAAATAAGCAATAGTGAGGGTAACAGTAACGGTAGCCTGGACTCTTATTGTTGCTGTTGCTCAATCTGTTGCCCTCAATCCAAATAATCCCGATATTATTGCTGTCAAATATAACCGGGTTTTTTAATCACTCAAAACACTATTTTTTTATTGAGTTCATTCGGTTGTAAAAAAACTGGCACGCTTCAACTTTGATTGAAGTAATAATAAATTTCCCCCAATTATTTAAGTATAAGAAAGCGCTGTATTGTGAACAGTGAGAGATATAAAGCCTTCGGAAAGGTAAGACTGAATTCCTATAAAAAACGAAACCCGGAAGTTTGACATTGTCAGGGACGAACGGGAATAAGATGAATAAATATTAAATGATTAAAAAAAAGAAAATTTAAATGAAATATTCAGAATTTGAAAAAGTAATGTCTCCGGGAAGAATGAACAGATCTCTTGCCAAAGTCGGTATAAACAGAAAAAGTAAAAAGAGGACCATCTCAAGATGGTCCATCTACTACCCTACATCCCATACAACTCAAATCTCCTTTTTAGCCAGATAAAAGTCCACTCGCTCAATAGAGTCGTCAGCCAGCCTTTCCTCCATTTCGTCCAGCGTTTTCGGAGGAGGTACAATTACCTTGTCCCCTTTCTTCCAGTCCAGCGGCATAGCTACTCCATGTTCATCTGAGGTTTGGAGTGCTTCCAAAGCCCTCAGTATCTCATCCATGTTCCTGCCGACATTCAACGGATAATACATGATCAGCCTTATCTTTTTAGATGGATCGATAAAAAATACCGCTCTTACGGCAGCCGTTTCACTTTCATTGGGTTGTAGCATGCCATATAACTTGGATACTTTCATATCCAAATCCGCAATGATGGGGAAATCAAAATATACCCCCGTATTCTTTCTCACATTGTTTACCCATCCCAAATGGGCATGAATGCTATCGATACTCAATCCTATCAGCTCCGTATTCAACGCCTCAAATTCAGACTTTCTCTGGGCAAACCCACTCATTTCAGTGGTGCAAACCGGCGTAAAATCCGCCGGATGTGAAAACATTATAATCCATTTTTCTTTGGCAAATTCACTGAATTTGACCGGTCCTTTGGTGGTCATGGCTTCAAAGTCAGGTGCCGGATCACCGATCTTCGGCATCTGTGTTACATTCATCTCTGCTGTTTCCATTTTTATCAAGATTGTTTTGTTTTAAATCATGGTGCAATTAACTTATTCTCTCTATTATTTTCGGTAACATTTGTTACATAGAATAGGAATAAAAATGGTACTATTGCAGTGAGATTGGGAGATAGAAATTTATAGAAAAATCTTATAATCTGACAGCGAAAAATGGAAGTAGAAATATTGGCACGCATACAGTTTGCGTTTACCGTTGCATTTCACTATATCTACCCGCCACTTAGTATAGGACTGGGATTAGTGATGGTCTTCATGGAAGGCATGTTTTTGCGCACCAAGGATCCCGATTACGAACGATTGGCCAGGTTTTGGACCAAAATTTTTGCCCTCACTTTCGGCATTGGGGTTGCCACAGGCATTGTTATGGAATTCGAGTTTGGCACCAACTGGGCCACTTATTCCAGGTATGTAGGAGATATTTTCGGCAGTGCCCTGGCCGCAGAAGGTATCTTTGCTTTTGCTTTGGAAAGCGGTTTTCTGGGTATCCTGCTTTTCGGGTGGAACAGGGTTAGCCCTAAAGTGCATTTCATCGCCACCTTGGGCGTTTGGTTAGGCTCTATGTTTTCCGCTGTTTGGATTGTCGTGGCTAATTCGTGGCAACAAACACCTGCCGGCTATCATATTGTAGGCGAAGGGATGGAGTCAAGGGCTGAGATCACTGATTTTTGGGCCATGGTATTTAATCCTTCCAGCATGGACAGGCTCACCCATGTCTGGATTGGGGCTTTTCTGGCCGGAGCATTTCTGATATTAAGTGTACATGCTTATTACCTTTTGAAAGGAAGGCACATCGAGGTATCCAAAAAGGCCTTCAGAATTGCTCTGGTGGTAGCCACCCTTTCTTCGCTTTCTCAATTATTTACCGGGCACAGGTCGGCAGAAGGAGTCGCTGAGAACCAACCGGCCAAACTAGCTGCACTTGAAGGGCATTTCGACAGTCTGGCGGTAGCGGATATGTATCTCTTTGGCTGGGTAGATAAAAAAAACCAGGAGGTAACCGGAATTAAGATTCCAGGCGGCCTGTCTTTCCTGCTTCACTACGATCCGGAAACACCGGTCACTGGCCTGAACGCATTTCCGGAGGATGAAAGACCCACTGCTTTAAATGCCATATTTCAGTTTTATCACATCATGGTTGCCATTGGTATGGCATTAATAGTACTCACCTTATATGCCAGCTTTCAATGGTGGCGCGGTAAGCTGTTCGATCAAAAGTGGCTGCTCTGGGTTTTTGTATTTGCCGTTATACTTCCCCAAATTGCCAACCAGGTGGGGTGGTATGCCGCGGAGATGGGACGGCAACCATGGGTCGTATACGGCTTGTTACGGACATCTGATGCACTTTCTAAAGTGGTAACTGCCAATCAGGTGTTGTTTTCATTGATACTATTCGCTGTCATTTATACCTTGTTGCTGGCCTTGTTCATTTACCTGCTGAATAAGAAGATCAAACATGGTCCCGGAGAAGGAGCCATGATAGATCAACGGCCATTGCAAAAAGAAATAGCCAAAGTCATTCAACCCTAAAGACAAAAAGCATGGATACATTTTTGGGAATTGATTATCCTACCTGGTGGTACCTGGTTTTAGGAGCGGTTTTCACAGGATATGCCATACTGGATGGCTTTGATCTTGGAGCGGGGGCTTGGCATTTGTTTTTTAAAAAAGAAGAAAGCCGGAGAATAGCCCTGAATGCTGTCGGTCCTGTCTGGGACGGCAACGAAGTGTGGCTGGTGATTGGCGGAGGGGCCTTGTTCGCTGGATTTCCTGTGGTTTATGCATCTGTTTTTTCGGCTATGTACATTCCATTTATGTTGTTTCTGGCATGTCTCATCTTCAGGGCCGTCTCGATAGAATTTAGAAGCAAAGAACCCATGAAATGGTGGAGAAAGCTATGGGACATATCATACTGTGTATCCAGCACCATGCTGGCAATGCTTCTGGGAATTGTGCTTGGAAATGTTCTTCAAGGAATGGCCATCGGCCCGGACAAGGAATTTGATGGTAACTGGCTAGGTTTTATCAACCCCTACGCGATCATGGTGGGCATTTCAACGCTTGCGTTGTTCATGATGCATGGCGCCATTTACCTGATAATGAAAACCGAAGGCAGGTTATTTGCCCGTATGATCGTGCAGGCAAAAAGGGCCATCATATTCTTTCTGGTAAGTTTCGGCATTACTACCATATTTACACTGATTTATTTTCCGCATCTGTCCGACCGTTTTAAGGAAAATCCCGCGTTTTTCATTATTCCCCTCATAGCCTTCCTGAGTATTGCTAATATTCCCAGGCTCCTGACCAAACGGAAGTACTGGTATGCATTTGTTTTCTCATCAATTACTGTAGCCATGCTCCTTATCATTGTGGCTTTCGAGTTGTATCCCACCATTATCATTTCGACATCCGATCCGGCTAACAGCCTGACCATATACAATGCCAGCTCGTCAATGAAATCACTGGGTATCATGCTTACCATAGCTGCCATTGGGGCTCCGCTCGTTGCCATCTATACCGGATTTGTTTTCTGGACCTTCAAGGGTAAAGTGAAGATGGACGAGATGAGTTACTGAGATATCGCAGCGACCCTGAACAGGCTAAAAACCTGATTTGTGTAGCATAGGATAATGTGTTTTATTAAGTCAGATATAAGTTGGTTATCTGAAACCTAATAAGCTGTAAAGGCATTTTTAGCGCATGTGCAGTTAAATAAAAAGATGACTTGTATCATCAGAATAAACATTTGATTTTCCTTAGTTTAATAAAAATTTTTGTACCATTTCCATAATGTTAGTTGAAAATGAATAGAATATTAGTACCCCTGATTATAGGTATGTGCCTGGCAATAGGCTGTAAAAATGAGAAA
This sequence comes from Cytophagales bacterium, assembly GCA_022360015.1. Classification (GTDB taxonomy): domain Bacteria; phylum Bacteroidota; class Bacteroidia; order Cytophagales; family Cyclobacteriaceae; genus Agaribacillus. Next base: position 30,354 of record JAKSDQ010000250.1, on the reverse strand, counting down.
AACCAACATAATGAGCGCAATTTCCTCTCACCGGGACAACCAAAGGGGGCTGATAATATAGCGTACAAATGGGGAAAAATGGCCCTTGAAGCCACCGCCAATGATACCGAAAGGTTTACGCCAAGACCCACTGTCACCTCCCGTTACCTGGGGTTGATTTTCGTTGCCGTTTTTGATGCCTGGTCCAGGTACGATCAAAAAGCGATCCCTGTTTATCTGACCACCGTAGCCAGAAGGCCGGAAAGTGAACATACGGTAAAAAACAAAGAAATTGCCATCAGCTATGCGGCATTCCGGGCCATGAATGAATATTACTATTCTGACAAAGCATCTTTTGAAAGATTTATGGTGGAATTGGGGTTTGATCCGGCCAATACATCATTGGATCCGAATACGCCGGAAGGCATTGGCAACCTCGCCGCCAGGGACGTAATAGCGGCAAGAAAGGGCGACGGGGCTAATCAGTATGGGGAAGAAGCTGGTTCTAACGAACAACCCTATTTCAATTACGTAGGCTACGAGCCCGTCAACTCGGCAGATAAAAACATAGATCCGAACCGGTGGCAACCTAAGTATTTTTCAGATGGTGAGGGCGGTAAATTTGCCCCGGGGTGCCTGACACCTTTCTGGGACAAAGTGAAACCGGTGGCCTTAAAATCGGCCGATCAGTTCAGGCCCGGACCACCGCCTATGATTGGTTCGGAGCAACTTCAGCAAGAGGTGGAAGAAGTAATAGCGCTGCAAGCTACCTTAACTGATAAACAAAAGGCCCTGGTGGAGTTTATGCGGGACGGTCCCCAGTCGGTGCAACAAGCCGGGCACTGGTTGAAATTTGCCCAGGATGTCTCAATAAGGGACCATCATACACTGGATCAGGACGTAAAGATGTACTTTTTTAACCAGGTTACCGCCATGGATGCTTTTATCGCCTCATGGGATTCAAAAATGTATTATGATTATGCAAGGCCCTATGCATTGGTTCATCAATACTTTGAAGACCAGGTGATCGAGGCCTGGGGAGGGCCAGGAAAGGGAATGATACCGATGAAAGGGCAACAATGGAGACCTTATTCCCCTGAAACGTTTCTTTGCCCCCCTTTTCCCAGCTATGTATCAGGGCATAGTTGCGTAAGTGGTGCCTGTGGTGAGGCACTCAGGCTTTTTACCGGTAGCGACGAATTTGGAGTAAAAGTGGAACTGGTGGCCGGTGCGCTTACAGAACCGGAAAACCTTGGAGAAAAGGTCATACTTGAATTCCCCACATTTACAGGGACTGCCGATATGGCGGGTATCTCACGGGTTCTGGGAGGTTACCATATTCAGTCTGATAACATTGCAGGCCTGGAGTTAGGAAGAGATGTAGCCCGTGAGGTATGGAAATTCTATAAGAAACATCTCGGGGAAGGATAGGCAAAACAGCGGTTACTCCCCTGTACTTTCGGGGAGCATTCTGAAATCATCCGTTATGGTAAATTTGCCTTCCAGTTGGTATTTCCACCTTTGCAATAAGGGTTGTTCCAACGCCTGTTCCCGGTATTCGTCGGGTGACATAATCGGGATACCATGCACGATAGGATAGTACCTTTTACAGGTGCGGCATGTTAGAATGCCTTCGATGATACTGTTCTCAGGGCCATTTTTATATACCTGTATTTGTAATTCCTGCTTGTCAAAAGGACATGCCAGTTTGTTAATCAATGATGCTTTCATATTCTAAACTCATTTTCTGATTCATATACTGTCAAAATAAATTTCTTTTATTGTAAATCAGTGGTAAAAAGGCACCAAAATGTCCCCATTTGCTCCAATAGTTATAACGCCTTCACTGATTTTCAAACCCTGCCAACACCTGTCGATACTGGTAAGCCGCGATAGACGGGTTACGTGCTTTAAGAATACCTGAAATAACCGCTACCCCATCAACACCTAACGGAAGAACTTTGTCCAGATTCCCATGGTCGATACCTCCGGAAGCAAAAATCGGTATAGAAGTGATCTGCCTGGCCTTGAGAATAGTCTCAGGCAGAACAATTTCACAACTTCCCGCTGATTCGGAAGGAAACAGGGCGCAAAAGGAAATGTAACTAAATTGCTGTTCTGCGGCCAGCCGGACTTTTTCCAGATCATTACCACAGGTTAAACCGGTTATCAGTGATGTATCAATTTCTTTTTTGACCGTCTGCCAATTAGCAGGGATTTGGTCGAAGTGTACACCATCTATGGGGGTGCGGCTGAGCCATTCCCAGGCCTCATGAATTAATACCGGAATGTTATGCTGGTGTGCCATGTCACACACTGTATGAATAAACTCCTCCTTTTGATGCCCTGGCAGCCAATGATTCCATATTTGCACCATGTCGACCCCTCCCTTAATGGCCTGTTCCAGCTTTGGCAATATGCCGGGTATGCACGGATCCACCACAAGATAAAGCCCTTTCAACTCATATTTTATCATGATACTTTTAATTCATAACTTTCTTATTTCAATCCTTTTTTAAAAGCAAGGAAAAACGCTTTCCAGTATGGATCAGTACCTGGATGTTTCAATGGCTTTCCGGATGAGCCTTGCAATAAATACTGCCCATAGTCCTTTTCCATCATCTTGCCAATGATCGCCGCCTTCATTCCTTTGGTTTGGAGATGGGTAACGATACTGGCTGCTTTTCCGGGGTGGGCTGTCATGATCAATGCCCCTGCCCCTACGCTAAAGAGCGGGTCAATGCCAAAGTAACCACACACTTGTTGTTGTGCGTGGCCCACAGGAATTTTTTCCACCTCCACTTCCACGCCACATGCCGAGGCTGATGAAAGCTCGTGAATGGCCCCCAATACTCCCCCTTCTGTTACATCATGCATGGCTGTAACACCCTGTCGGTGCCGGCCAATTTCCACCGCCGCCAGACTTTCCTCCACTGAGGTAGTCTCATAAAACAGGTCACAGGCAGCCTGATAGACCTCTGCTCCACAAGTATCCTTTACTGTTTTGGGAAAGCTCAGGGCCAGTATAGATGAAGATATAATGGCTGATTCCTTGGTCACAATGAGCACATCGCCGGGATTGGCCCCTTTGCTGGTAAGTATTTCATCAAATGGGGCTACCGTAATCATGGTACCACCACCGGCTATGGTGGATTGCTGCCCTTCTATCTGCCCTGTATGACCACCGGTAATGGCTATTCCCGATGCTTCACAAAACGTATGAATATGTTGCCAGTATATTTCAAAATCCCTCACCTTCAACCAGGGGGGCAGGTTGAGGACAAACTGCGCATATCTGGCGGAAAAACCGGTGGTCGCCATATCATTGGCCATCAATTGTACCGACAGCCATGCCGACTCCCGCAATCCCAGCGTGGGGATCAGCGAAAGCGGATCGCTTGTCATGGCCATAGCCAACCCATTGGGTAATTTCACAACAGATACATCCACGCCATATTCAGGGCCTACCTTTACTTCTTGCCTGTTCGCCCCCAGGCCAGGATATATCAGGGTCTTAAAGAATTCGTCATCTACTTTACCTGCTTCCGGAAACGATGCCATGTCAGTAGCTATCTATTTTTTTTACATACAATCCAAAAAAATCACCATAAGGAAGGTGCCATTCCTGCACAGGAAACCACTTGGGCAGACCGGTGCATATCCACTTGATCATATATTTTTCTCCGGCTAATGCCTTTTCAATCAGACCTGTAAGTTTAGCAGGCGTATAAAATCTTGCGGAAATGTAAAATGGGTTTTTCCCAAAAAGCTGCTGGGCCCTTCTGCGTATCAATTTAGGGGAGTTACGGTTCATCATGCCAAACACGATTCCATGTCTCCCCACCCGGGCAGCTTCCCGGATCACTTTTACCGGATCGCGATAGTATTCAAAAGTGGTAATGAAAGCTACGGCATCAAAAGTATTATCTTTGAAAGGCATGTGATGAGAATCACCCATAACCAAATCCCCATCAAACAAATGCGCACCCTGTGCCAGCATAAAAGGGGAAATATCACCCCCTGTGGCCTCAATACCTATCTCCTTCCACCACCGGGTAAAACGGGTGGTACCACAACCGAATTCCAGCAATGTCTGAATATTTTTATCGCTTCCGATCAGGTCGGCTATTACCTTCTTCTGCCATATTTCAGCGCGTTTATAGCGACCTTCATACCAAAGCTCGTAAGTGTCGGTATATTGTCTTTGGAAAAACCATTCTTTACGGTTTTGCCATTCTTTTAATTCCGGGGTGATCAGTTCAAAAGCCATGTTACTATCAGTTTAACAAAAAAACCGCATATCCTGATCTTAGAATATGCGGCTTTGCAGACTTAGCACCTTAAAACTGCCACATTCCCTTCGCTGGTATTATCCAGATCAGGTTTCCGGGTATTATCTCAGCCTTTTCATGCAGGGAAAAAGCACCCCGATGCGTATTTAAAAAAACCACTGAAATGTATGATTACACCTCTACGGGTAATCTTTTGTGTTTTCAGTGTGGGTGACAAAGATATAAAACATTTTCTTTTAAAGTTGCTTAAAGGTTTTAAATCGGTCTCCGGTTTTAAAAATTTTCATGGTTGAAGTGGTCTTTTAGTCACGGATTACACCGGTCACAATATTGCGGATCTGCTTCTTGTTTTTGGTTGGGGGCGTTTTCTTCTTTGGTGAACTGGCATTTAACACAAGACCACACATGGGCCAGGGGCAATTGTGTAGGCAACCCGCAAAATCCACATGGCAATCCGGGTTTGGTGCCGGTGACTGCAAAACCCGGTGTACCACACTGCGGGCAACAGGAATTGATTTTATTCACCAATTTCCTGGCTGCTGTTTCAATTACCGCCATCCTGGTTGGGTTATACATCGCGCGCATGTCTGTTTCCAAATAAGCCCTGCCATATTTTAATATAAGTTGTTCGTAGATCTTCTTCAAACTATCCCAGTCCGTTATCCCTTTGTGTATGTCTTCCACATGCTCTTTTTCCATGCGAAGGACCAAACCATGAGAAGGGAAACCTGCCTTTTCGGCAAATTTCAGAAGTTCTTCCTCAGACTTTACTTCCGCCCCATTATAGTTGGTTTCAACACTTAGCTCCCGGGCGGCAATTTCCAGGTCATTTTTTTTGTCCAACAGCATAAGGATCTCATCATCGGCATGTACAAAAAAAATAGCCGGGTGCATGCCAAAGGAGCCCTCGCTGGCTATGGCCAGGTCGCAATTGGTTAATGACATGGCCATTTGACATTTATTTCTCAATGTGGTAAAGGGGTCGTCTTTCCGCTCCGTTTCGCCGGTAAAGGTGCCTAAAACATCGGTGTCAAAGTTTTCAGGAACAAAACACTTTACGCCAAGGGCCGATTCCACCAAAGGTGCGATGGCTTTTTCCTTTTCATGCTTTGTCGCAATCACCAGCTTTCTATTGGAAAACAGGCTTTTTATCTTGTCGGTGCAATCAGGCATATTTTTATTTCTTGTCATTGATCAGCTAAAAATGTCACCATTCGGCCACTTTGCCGTTGATGTACAGATGCTTAAAAACAGGTTAGCATATCGCCATTGAAAAAATAATTTGCGGACTACCATTCGTTAATTTTTTGTGTTTTCAGCAAATAATTCACAAAATCAAAAATAAGGATCTTTATGATTGTTTCACAGATATTTACAAACTGCCGGTCATTTTCAGGTCGGGTTAGCCCATGAAATAATCACTACTATTAGTCAACTAAATTACCTATTGCTGGGGATTGATTCAAAAATTATTGATCATACCTTTGTATTATTTAGATCAATTCTAAATAGCTCTGAGCATGAAAGAATTCTTTGAGATTAAGAAAATGGCTTGTTAGGAAAGCATGAATGATAGGGGTATGGTTCGATTTTTTTCATAATCAGTTCAGGGTAACTTAAAATGAGAAAAGATCGGTGAGAGGAAAGTTTTAGAATATATGTTTCACAACCCAACTAATAAATTCAGTTTTGTTATTTACAGATGCAGATAGTGACGAAACGCTGGTCAGGCACTTGCGTAAGGGCAGTGAAAAAGCCTTTAAAATTATATTTGACCGCTACTGGGAATATGTTTTTTCAATATGTTATAAAGGTCTTCTGTCCCATGAAGATGCCAAAGAACTTACCCAGGACATATTCAAATCACTTTGGGAACGCCGTACCAAATTAAAGGCTTCCCGACCATTGAAACATTATCTGGCACGGGCAGCAAAATTCCAGGTCTATAATTTTTACCGCAATCAAAAGATTAACAAAAAGCATTTTGACCGCTTTTCCCAAAACTTCCTCGAATCTGAAAACACTACGGAGAATAGAATATATTACGGTGAATTGAAAGAACAATTAAATGGTGCCATTGACCGGTTACCCCTCCAATGTAAGACCGTATTTCACCTTAGCAGGGAAGGCAACCTGAGTCACAAACAAATCGCAGAGAAGTTGGATATTTCTATTAAAACCGTAGAATACCACATCAGAAATGCCAGGAGTTATCTGGCTAAAGAACTTCATTTGCATTCTTGAAAATAAAAAAAGAAATTTTGCCTTCGCGACTAGGGTTATGATCTCCTTATGTTATTATATATACAAACACGCATATATATATGGAGGATATTACCCCGGAACTTTTAAAAAAATACTTCAATGGCCAATGTACCGAGGCAGAAAAACGGCAGGTGGTAGCATGGCTTTACTCAAATGAAAGGGACTACTCCGTTGATGATGTATTTAAGGGAATTGACAAAAGGTCACTAAAAACAGATATATGGCAACAAGTTGAGCCTAAGTCGACAAAAGTGGGGTCAAAACGATTTTGGCTTTCTCCTTTAAGAATTGCGGTATCTGCAATCCTGGCTTTTGCAACGATCTACTATGTGTATCGATTCCAGGCTGTCAAGAGCCATGGTGACAGGCCATCTAATACTTCCTACCATGTGACAAAAGCGCTAAGGGGAGAAAAGAAGCGTATGATACTGGAAGACGGGACTATAATTTATCTTAATGTCGATAGTGAACTTAGTGTGCCTGCGCAGTTTAGTGATACAGCCCGTGTCATTTACCTTAGTGGTGAAGCATATCTCGAGGTGGTTCCCGATAGTTCAAGACCTTTTAAGGTGATTACCTCACACACCAATATTTGTGTTTTGGGTACAACTTTCAATGTCCGGGCTTATGCCAATGAAACTACCACAACAGTGGCTGTTTCGGAGGGTAAAGTACGGTTATCGACAAAAAAAGGGGAATCTCTCATTCTTATGAGAGACCAATTAGGTACCTACTCTTCCATGAAGCAGACACTATCCCGAAATAGCACTGCAGCAACATTGTTTATGGCGTGGAAAGACAACAGATTAGTTTTTAATGATCAATCATTAGAAGAAATAGCTATAACCCTGGAAAGATGGTTCAATGTGGAGGTAGAAATCAAAAGTAACAGGCAAAAAGTCAATCGCTTTACAGGAAGTTATGAAAGTGTGACATTATCAAGTCTGATAAAAGACATGAGCAAGGTAATGCAATTTGATTATGATTTGAATAAAAACAAATTAACTATTTATTGACATGAAACAACAAACACGCAAGGACTATCATCTTGTTGGCACTGAATGTTGTCGTTTCGGCAGTCGGGCTACATACATAAAATTAATAGATGAAAACGATTGATATGAAAAAGCAAAGTAACTATTCGTCATAAAACGGCAGATTGTGCCACATGATACTGTGGCACGGATGCCAGAACAAAAGCACCCGGTGTTTCGGTCTCGCAAACTTCACACCGGGCTGAGATTGATAACTCGTATTACCGAATTAACTAACCATCGTTCAAAAGTATGAAATTTTTACCTTTTAAAGGTTTAAAAGTTTTAATTGGAATTTGTCTGCTTGCTATGGCACTGCAGGTTCTCACAGGCCATGCAGTGTGGGGAAATACAAGCGATATCCTCGATAAAAGAATCACCATCAAGGTTGAAAACCTTCCAATCAATGAGGTGTTAAACGCCATTGCCATTCAAGCCGGTTGTTCATTTTCTTATAGCAATACATTGCTCGACAGTAACCGTAAAGTAACCGTCGACTACAATAAAATCCCGTTGAAACATGTACTTTCAGACCTGCTGGGAAGCAAATTGAGCAGTATCTCTGTAGCCGGAAGCAGGGTTTTGCTCCTGGCTGCCGGGGGACAAGTAAAAGGAACAGTGATGGTGGCGCAAGATAAGCGTCCAATTCCCTATGCCACCGTAAAACTGGAAGAAGCAGGCCATGGAACAGCCACCGACGAAGACGGAACTTTTGAAATGAAGATACCTGCTGCAGGAACATGGACCCTTATCGTATCTGCCATAGGGTATGAAACTGCCAGTAAGGTCATTAAAGTTGTGCCAGGCCAAACACTAATGATTTCCGTTGCACTGCGGGAAAGTGCTCTGAAAATGAAAGAAGTGGTGGTTACCGCTGACAGAGCGGTTGTTTCCACTGCTACAAGGACCAGTGTACCTATTAAGGATCTACCAATGCCTGTGATGCTCATTGAAGGAAAGCAGTTGGAAATGATGGGCAGTCGAAGGTTAAATGAAGTACTACAGGAGCAAACAGGGCTGGCACTTACGACTGACCCTAGCGGGGCCTCCAATGCACTTGGTTTGCAAGTACAGGGATTTGATGCTTCATACACCATGATAATGATTGATGGTCAACCACTAATTGGTCGAAACGCAGTGGGAATACTGGATCTCTCACGTATTACAGTGGCCAATATCGAGAGGATTGAGATTATTAAAGGTACTTCCTCAGCTATGTATGGCAGTGATGCGCTGGCAGGAGTTGTGAACATTGTCACCAAAGGACAGCATAGCCGGGGAACAAAAGGCATAGCTTCACTGCGGTATGGCACCTACAATACATGGGATGCCACCCTGGACGGTGGCACGACGTTACCAGGAAACCAGGTATCCGCATCTGTCTCAGCCAACTATTACAGCACTGACGGCTTCGATGCCGACCCCACAACTCCTGGCAACACCCTCCCTCCTTTTCATAGCTATTCTTTGCAGGGAAAACTCAACTATCATGTCTTTCCTTCCGGTTCCCTGACAACATCAGTACGTTATGCTTCCCGCAACCAGCGCAACCGGTACGACCTCGACCGGTTAGGACAACGCGAAGATACCAACATAGAACGGGATCTGATAGTCACTGGCATGTTACAAAACACCCTTGGGAAAAAAACAGCACTGAATACCCAATATTATTTCACCCGGTACAACGCTATAACAACCAATATGGATTTCCCAAGTGGGGAAATCATCAACCAAAACAACTTTGTTCAATCCTTTCACCGTTTTGAGTCCTTTGCCAATCATGACATGGCCGCCAACCTGAAATTAACGACAGGTATCGGTGGCAACAGTGAAATCCTTCAGGCCTCCCGCTATGGCGATCAAAGGCAAATGAACAATGGTTTTGCTTACCTTCAAGCTGATTACACCCCTGTAGAAAAGCTTGGCTTACTGGCTGGAATGCGGTATGATGTTCACAATATTTACGGCTGGCAAATCAGTCCCCGGATGGGTATACGCTACACGGTCAATGATTTGCTTACGCTAAAAGGCACAGCAGGAACCGGCTTCAAAGCACCCAGTTTTCAACAATTGTATTTGTCATTTACCAATCCGGGGGTGGGTTATACCGTGCTGGGGGCAGCCGTGTTTGAAAGTGAAATGGACCGTATGCAGAAAGCAGGCGAAATTACCGCTGTATATCCTATCTCCGAAGAAATCGGCAATCTCGAGGCCGAACATTCCGCTTCATTCAATGCCGGCTTTGTACTTACGCCCTCTCCGGCATTTTCATTGGAAGCCAATGTTTTTCATAACAATATACGTAACATGATTTTTGAGGAATTGGTGGCGATGAAACAAAATGGCTCCCAGGTATTTTCTTACCGCAATATCGAAGAGGCTTTTACCCAGGGATTGGAAACCAACATACATTGGAAATTATCGGATGATCTGGGGTTTTCAGCAGGGTACCAATTACTTTTTGCCAAAGACAAGGGAGTTATCGATGAAATCAAAGCAGAAAACAAGCAGGTGCGCACGCGGGAAGGCCGGAGCCGGATCGCAGTACCTTCAGACTATTTCAACCTGTCTAACCGGTCACGTCACATGGCCAACGCCAAGCTGTTTTATGAATATAAACCCTTATGGATGAGTGCCAGCCTCAGGGCTAATTACCGTGGCAGGTACGGACTGGGCGATCGCAACTTCCCCAATAATTTCATCGACCCGTATGACCTGTTTGTCGAAGGCTATACATTACTCAACGCTACTGTGGAAAAGCAGTTTTTCCAAAAACAATTAAGTGTACAGTTAATCTGTGACAATATAACCGATTACAGCAATCACCTGATCCCTAACCTGCCCGGAAGACAATTTCTGGTGGCATTGTCCTGGAGATTCGGTGTATTAAACAATCGTCAAAATGAATAAAAATCATAAAATGAATAATGAAGCCAAGATGATAAAAAACCACCGGTCAACCAGTGCTTGTCGGCATTTAGGCATGATCCTTTTACTACCGGTGTGGTTGGCAGTTTTTACCGCTTGTTCAGAAGATGAAGATATACAGCCCCGGGAGGTAGAATTAACACCGATTGATGACTATACCAGTATAGATGAAGCCAGCGGGGTAATTCACATCCGGAACCTGCCCGGTTCTGTCGGTAACACTTTTAGTTCCGGACATGTACCCGTGTTTTTTAATCTGGAAAACCATAAGATCATCAATCCTTATGATGATGAAGACATCCTGAAGGAGCTGCCGGATGAAAGGAAAAAAAGCAATGACTGGGATATCGCTTTTACTAGCATTTATAACTCCTATATCACTATTAATAACGGCAGTATGGAAGATAGTCCCGGCTTTGGTGGCCAGGGTCTGGGCAAAATGATCGTTATAGATGCCTTGTTTGACGAGGTAGAACAGGCGCCCTCAAACGAAGAATTTGACGCTTTCATGGCAGAGCAAGCAGCGGCCGGATGGGAGGATTTTCCTCCCGGGGATAAAGGCTGGTATTTCTACAGCCTGGACAGCCATGTCATGTCGGCCATTACCGGGGTTACAATTGTTGTCCGGACGGCAGACGGCCGCTATGCAAAAATAGAAATGCAGTCGCTGTACCTCGATAGTCCTGACAATCCGACGGTAAATACGCCTGCGCCCTACTTTACTTTTCGATACTACCTGCAAAGTGACGGCAGCCGGAACCTTGCAACCCGACAATAGATTTTTATAACACTGAATAACAAAACGATGATTAGTATAACCATTAAAAAGGCAACAAAAAAAGCACACCTCGATCTGGAGAAAAAAGTGATTCGCCAACTAAAAGCCATTCGCAACGAACAGGATTATGCAGATTTCCTGAGTTATTTCTATGCTTATTTCAGCCACCTGGAAAAAGCCCTGGGCCCGTTTATCGACGAATCGTCGATACCTTATTATAACGAAAGGCGCAATGCAACCTACCTTAAAAGAGACCTGGAAACCATTGGCTATGAAAACGGCAGCCTGCCCGGTACCGTTGTTCCGGATATTCATAATCATCTTGAAGCCCTGGGTGCCCTGTATGTGATGGAAGGTTCTGTCATGGGAGGAAAGATTATTGTCAAAATACTGGAAAAACAAGGTATCACCAGGGGAGTCTCTTTCTTCTCCGGTTACGGCGAGCATACTGAAAAAAAGTGGACAGCTTTCACAAAAGCCATGGACGAACAAGTCACCGGAGAAGCGCAAAAGGCCACCGTAATCCGGGCAGCCAATGAGACTTTTGCATGTTTCGCGAAGGTATTTGACCACGGAAATAAAATACTACAAGAGTAGTCATTAAATAATTAAAACAGTTGCTAACAACAATTAAAATGAGAAATGAAAACGACTAATTATAATTGGATATACACCATTATAATTGCCATTTTTGGCTTTATGGTTGTAGCAGGGTGCTCTGAAGAAGATGATCCGGTTCCTATAACCGATGATGATCCCAAAACAGAAGAGCCGGGGCCGGAAGAACCGGGTGACGAAGAAGGAGATCTTTTTTACCAACTGATACGCATAGAGAATTTGGCAGTTGATGGTTCCGTCGACCCGAATGCTCCACCTGAGGCACCTAGGGCGGCATTTTTTTTCAGCCTGGAAGACTCTACTTTAAGATCTGAACTTTATCAAAAAACCAATAAATGGGATCTGGCCTTTGGTAATATATACAACAGCTTTCTATCAGGCAACAATGGTGATGATAAGGATAACTATGGCTACGGCGCCAATGGTGTCGGAGGCATTTGCATACTGGAACAAAATTTTGACGATGTAACAGCTATTCCCCCACCTGAAAAATTTCAAACAGGGAGGGATGAAATAGGTACCGATGACTTAGGTTTTTTTGGTTCCGGAATAGGTTGGTACCTCTATGATTTTGGCGGAGACATCAAAGGTGACGGCAGCTACGAAAAAGCACATGTTGCCTATGCGTTGGCAGATACCCGGACCATAATAATACGTACTGCCAAGGGAAACTTTGCCAAGATAAAAATGATCAGTTGCTACAAAGATGCCTTTACTCCTGAGGAATGGTTCAGAAATACACCACACATGTATTTCACTTTTGAGTACGTGTTGGTACCCGCAGGCAGTACGGAATTTGAGACCAGATCCTAAAATACTTTACAGCTTTTCAGTGTTGTTCAACAGCACTGTAAAGGAAAAGTTTAAATGACCCAATAATCGCATTTATGTCAAAAACCAATATTTACCAATCAAGAATATTAAAAATGAACAAAAAATTATTCCCTTTTATAACTTTAGTTGCAGCGGTTATCGCTTTTGCATGTACAGATGAAGTGGAAAACCTTATCGAACGTAAAGGCGATCCAGTGTATGATACTGTCAGAATACTTCCCAACGCACGTATTTTAGAATATACAGTGGAGAATGTGCAAAGCGTTATTCACGGCGCCATTGATGATAGTACTAATACCATTACCGTATATTTGCCTCATTATTATAGATTAGGATTTATAGACCCTTTAATCAGATTACCTGAGGGTACAACCATAGCTCCCGAAGATGATGAACTTATACCGGTTTTTAGTGAAGAGCCATTCGTATATACTGTATCTGCGCCCGATGAAGAAGATGTTAGTTACACAGTACGTACGATTGTCCAGCAACCGAAGATCATTCTGGATGAGCTTTCCTCCAGCGAAGAAACCAGGGAGTATGAATTTCCAAGTAGCCAGAGCATAATCATTACAGGTGAAAATTTTATACCGGATTTATCAATCACCACTTCATATCTGATCGATGAGAACGAAAATGAAAGACCGATTGGAATTGGCTCGGGATCTCAAATGTCGGCACGAAGCACTTCTATTACATATCCAATAGTAGATGATAGCTTCGCAGAGGGGCTTTATTGGGTTGAAATGCGCGCTTATGCCTTGACCGCTCGTATGAAATACCCAATTTATTTGAAAAAAAGAGGGGGAACCAGCCGCAGGAACAAAAGTTCCGGACTTGAATAATTTAGCTATGAAATTTTAACAAGAAATCAAAACATAACCCGGACTGCCTTCTTAAAGGCAAACCAATCCAACTTAATTATTATTTAAATATTTAAAACCAACAAAAATGAAAGAAATAAGTAAATTCAACAAGCTGATGGTCCTGCTATTTCTGGCAGGAATCATGGCCATTACATCCTGCGAACAGCAGGAGGAAATTAACCCTTCCCCCAATGTGGAAGATGGAAGTTTAAACCTGGAAGGTATTGGACAGTCATCGGGTATATTCAGTTGTGGAAGTGATAATGTAACCCTAAACGGAACCATTCAGCTATCTGGCCCTGCACTTGGCCAATATTGCCCGGCAGGAAGGTTAAGCTTTACATTTTGCGGGGGTGGTCCGAATATGGCATTTGAAGGCCAATTCAATTCCTTCATTCGTCCGCTTACAGGTGGATGGTTTATCGGAACCATTCCATTGTCTCAATACAATAACAGCTGGTCATCGATGAATATCACTCCTAAAGCTGGAAATGTAGGTGCCGAGCCAAGTGAAAACTGTTCAGGTTATAACCCTAATCCAACTCCCGGTAATGTAGTTGGGTTTGATGGCACACTCGGTTCCGACAACTTTGGATTGGGTTATTACGACTATTCACTAGGTAATAATATACCCAACGTAACCAAAGCAATTGTGGTTTGGAAAGGTGGTACACCAACAGATCCTGCAGGGGCAACGGATGGATACGCTATTCGTGTAGATGCCTTGAATGCTATAGGCCCAAGACCTGGGGGGCCTTTTACGTCCCAGGTAATATTCGATTACAGAGAAGCTCTTTAAAAAGGCTTTTAAAATACAATAATTTCGCCTGATTATGATTAGGGAGGCAGCCGGGTTTTTTGTATTGAGTTTCCTCCCAAAGGCTTCTGACAGTGGTAACAATGAACAATATTTCAGAATAAATCATCACAAAATTAACTATAAAATAGAAAATGAAAATGACCTATAAAGCCTGGGAAAAATTCATATCCCTTATTATGATCAGTGGACTACTCATAGGAGCATTGGGAGTCATTACATCCTGTGAAGACGAAGTAGTAGACCGCTTTGTCGACATCCCGGGGGACACTATTTCAATATCAGGACTCAACCAGATTATCTCTTTTGAATTAGAGGAATTTAGCGCAGACACAATACTGGAGGCGGCCATTGTAAACGATAGTCTCATTATATATTGGCCTTCTTACAGAGATTCACCGACCAGTATCTCACCAAAAATCATTGTTCCGCAAGGTGCATCTATTGCTCCTGCCTCAGGAGAAAGTGTACCATTTGAAACCGGGACATCCTACACAGTCACAGCAGAGGATAAAAGTGAGAGGACGTACATTTTGAAGGTGGTTTTCTATCAACCGATGCCTTGGTATGGGCGCAATATCCTGAATAGTAATGATTTAAAACTCATTGAAGTGTTTGATAGGCCAGAAACAATACTTAGATTGGATGGAGATTTTTTCATCCCCGATACAACGCAGACCAAAATGTATATCACCAAACTGGATACAGAAAAAGAAACTCAACTTGAGATAACACAGATTAACATTAACCAGATTTTTTTGAAAATACCTGTGGACATTGAAAAAGGATATTATAGAACCAATCTTGTATCGGGTATTCACTCAGTTAAAGACGATAGTGTCTGGGTTAAATTTGGAGAACCATTTTTCTTCTGGTTTGACCAGATAACTGCTGAACAAGGGGCTAATTTTCAAATAGAGGGAGTAGAGATCAGGGATATAGAAAAAATGCAGATGTTCATTGTAAATCCAGAAACTTCAATGGAAGAAGCGCTTCCTCCATTTGAGATAGTGGATTATACCACGAAATCGATTACGCTCAGGGTGCCTGACGATTTTCCGGCAGGTGATTATTGGGGTGATGTCCATGTTACAACTCCTTGGGCTAGCTCAGGTGAAGGAAAAGTTATCGCGTATTTTGCACCTATTTCGGTTACAGCCCCTCAATAGGGCCATTGAATAAGGTAATAAACCAAATGAGATTTATACGCGATAATACGCCTGTATTTCACCTTTGAATACGTAATGGTGGCAGTACAGAGTTTGAGATTAGATCCTGATATGCCTTACCTCTTTCCGGAACTGTTTTTGGTACCAGGTAAACAGCGCTTTAAAGTGATGGTTTCAATGTACAAAAATAGCATGGAACATGAAAATCAATTTTTATTAATACGGTTAGTAATGAAACAAAATCTATTGCCTTATATAGCTTTACTCACTGGTAGTATTCTTTTTAGGAGCCTGTACCGATGAAGTGGAAAACCTGATGAACGCAAGGGTGACCCGGTATTCGATACACTTACTGCACTTCCTGGTATACGTATCCTGTAATCGGGCAGCGGATGAGCCCTTTGCCTGTTTCTCAATGGTTTTTGACCAAAAACACAAAATAATACCAAATGCTCAGACCATATCATCATTCAATAGTTAACAATTAATACAGCCAATAATGAAAAAGATGAATTATAACTGGAAATACAATTTTCTGATCGCATTTTTCGCTTTTACAGGTATAGCCGGGTGCTCCGAAGAAGATGATCCGGTTCCTGTAACCGATGATCCCCATACGGAAGAGCCGGGGCCGGAAGAACCTGATCATGAAGAAGGGGATCTTTTTTACCAACTGATACGTATCGAAAATTTAGAAGCCACCACCAACGACCCGGATGCCAGTCCTGCTAAGCCCAGAAGGCCGCTTTTTTTTAGTCTGGAAGACTCTACCTGGAGAGAAGATATTTATCGACAATCCAATAAATGGGACCTGGCCTTTGGTCATATATACAACAGCTTTCTATCAGGTAACAATGGTGATGATGAAGGTAACTATGGCCACGGTGCCAATGGTATTGGCGGGATTTGTATACTGGCACAAAATTTCGACGACGTAACAGCTATTCCCCCACAGGAACAATTCATGACTGAGCGTGATGAAATAGGTACCGATGACTCTGGTACTTTTGGTTCGGGAACAGGCCGGTACTTATACGATTTTGGGGGAGACATCATGGGAGATGGCAGTTATGAAAAAAGTCATGTAGCGTACGCCTTGCAGGATACCCGTACTGTAATAGTACGCACCGCCAAAGGAAACTTTGCCAAAATAAAAATGATCAGTTGCTACAAAGATGCCTTTACCCCTGAAGAGTGGTTCCGCAATACCCCGCACATGTATTTCACCTTTGAATATGTGTTAGTACCAGCAGGAAGTACAGAATTTGAGATTAGATCCTGATATGCTTTACCACTTTCCGGTACTTTTTTACATCGGATAAACAGGGCTGCGGGCCAGGCCCACTTTGCCAGGGCATACAGTTACTTTACCCTCACCAGGATTTGGCATGCAATTCCCCTTTATGTCGAAAATGAAGTGCCTGAAGATATCGTACCCTCGGCCCCTGAAGAGGTTTATGCGTTAATTACCGACGATTTGAAGAAAGCGGAAACCATGCTGCCCGACGCCTGGACCGATCACCGCGAAGACATCGGTTTTACCAGTGGCGCAGCCAAGTCTTTACTTGCCTATGTGTATTTGACCATGGCCGGATACCCCGTAAATGATGTGTCCAACTATGCGCTTGCAGCCGCCAAAGCCAGGAAAGTGATAGACAATGAAGCATTGTATGGTTACAGGTTGCTGGAAAACTTCTCCGATCTTTGGATATGGGAATCCCGCTTCAATGATGAAACAGTCTTCGGATTGTTTTATAACCTGGACTTCCGTAACAATCAACGCGCGCCATTCGGCCAAATGCCCACCGAATATGGTGGCTGGGATGTTTATTTCGCTGAAATCAACTTTTTTAATGATTTTCCCGGAGGGCCACGGAAAGAGGCTACTTTCGCCACCCAGTTTTTCCTGGAAAGCGGCGAAGTGCTCGACTGGACAGAAACCCTGCAACGTCGCCCTTATTATAAAAAATACTGGGATATTCCCGGTTTTGACTGGGAGAAGCCCTGGGAATATGTGGACTGGAAATCAGAAAGAACCAATGTTGTTCTACGTTATGCTAATGTACTTTTGACCTATGCTGAAGCACAGGCTATGTCGGAAGGCCCGGATCAATCAGCCTATGATGCCGTAAACCGGGTGAGAAACCGCGCTGGCCTGGAAAACCTCACGCCGGGCTTATCGGCCACAGCTTTCCGGGATTCGGTAGTCCTGGAAAGGTCGTGGGAACATGCCGGTGGGGAGTTTGCTGCGTCCCCCTGGTACGACCTCGTCCGGCTGGAACGGGTTGAAGAGGCTGCTGCAGACAGACACCCCTGGGAGCAGCCCATCTTTACCCCTCCGGATAAGGCGGACTATTTTGCTCCCTATCCGGACAGGGACGTATTGGTTAATCCCAATCTGACCCGGTAGAATTTATTGAATATGTACCAAAGCGCATATGGCGCATTCATGCTGGTGGATCAGGGGAGAGTGTCTCTTTGTGTCTTGGTGGTTCACCATTTTTCACCACGGAGGCACTAAGACACAAAGAAATTTGTCGAAAACGTTGTGTAACAGCCACGAAACGCTTGCACTATTTTATATGACTGGTATTTAGTCACTGTAATTTAGTCTTCAGTCATACTATGACTTTGAGTCATAGTATGACTACTGCTTTACTATTTATCGTTTAATTAAAAATTCAATTAATGAAAGTATTCACAGTCAAAAAAGTAACCATAAAAAGCTTTTTATTCATCATCCATACCCTGTTTTACCTAAGCTTTGCAACACTATCACCGGCCCAAAATCGTAAACCGGGTTTTGTGGTTTCACCCTACATTCAGGATGTCGGCACGGAAACCGCCAGTATCATGTGGGAAACCACAGAACCTTGTCTCGGCATGATTCTCTTCGCCAAGGCAGCATATGAAATATTAACCCCTAAAATGAAAATAGCCGCAAAAGAAGATACCCCTAAAACCCTGCACCAGCTACAACTCCGGGGGCTTCAGGCCGATGAAGTCTATTACTATCAGGTCATCAGCATCAGCCAGTCCCAGGACACCCTGAAAGGGCCTGTGACTTCACTAACCATTCCCAACTACTACAAATCACCTGTCACTTTTACTGTTTCCGGCGACTCCCAGGGTAACCCTAAGGTCTGGGGACGGATTTCCGAACTCATGCTCAGGGAGACCCCGCAGTTTATTGTCCATGCCGGTGATTTGGTACAATATGGCCCGCACAAGGACGACTGGACGGAAGAGTTTTTCAGGCCGGCCTCCCAACTGTTCAGCCATGTACCACTTTATCCGGCTATCGGTAATCATGAGATGAATGATCCGAAATTCTATCAATACTATAACCTTCCCTACGACAATGCCTTTTACTCCATCAAAAAAGGGGAGGTATGCATCATCTTTATCGATACCAACAAAGATCTGCTTCCAGGCTCTGCACAATACCGCCAGCTCGAGTCACTGTTGGCAAATGTGAAGGAAAAATGGAAAATCACCGTACATCATCATCCTATCTTTAATTCGGACATGGCCTCCTACCGGAGCTCTTTAATGGCCAAACCCATCAAGGGTGATCCCAATATTTTACACCTGAAAACCCTTTACAATAATTATGGCGTAGATCTCGTGTTGGCAGGCCATATACATGGATATGAGCGCACATGGCCCATCCATAAAAATCACATTGATGATGACCTAGGAACAGTACACATTATTACCGGAGGGGCTGGCGGACGCCTGAGATTTCAGGCCCCTGCCAAAAATTGGTTCTCCGCCAAAATCCGGAAAACTAACCATTTCCTGAGCTTTTCTATTTGGAAAAACACGCTGACCATGGAGGCTATCGATACCACAGGCACCGTATTCGATACCTGGACTAAAGAAAAAAAAACCTTCACAAAAAACCTCAACCCCCCGCTGCTCCAAGCCGTCGAACGCTATTTTCCTGACAAGACCATCCTTACCCTGATCAACCCCAATGGCCATGGCAGCATGATTTTCAGCATTAATGACGGCGAATATACAACGGCTACATCAGGCCGGCATGAGATACAAATAGATAATACTACGACCATCACGGCATTTATTACGGATAATCAGTACGTAAAAAGCCGTGAAATAGTAAAAACATTCGTAAAACTACCCTTGGTAAAAGGCCTGAAAACCGTCCATAAAGCGCTTGAGGCCACATATATTGAAGACTTTTTCACCTTGTTACCCGAATTCAGCCAGTTTACCCCCACAAAGACATTTTCACCCGACTCCATATCCCTGCACCAAATTCAGCCCCGCCGTGAAAATCATTTTGCCGTCCGTTTTAAAGGCGCTCTCCATATTCCCGAAACCGGCGTGTACCGCTTTTTACTGGAATCTTACGACGGCAGCAGATTGCTGATTAACGGGGCAGAAATCATTAACAACGATGGCGTGCATTATGAGATCTTCCGCGAAGGATTTGTCGCCCTTGAAAAAGGTGATCACCACATCGAAGTGCAATATTTTGATTTTACCCGGCGTGAAACCTTAAAGGTAAAGATTGGAAAACAAACCGGCAAAATGTATGATATCAATGAATTCATTCGGCGATAGGTGTCCAGCGGTTCTAAATGGCCGGACAAAAATCTTTTCTTATGGCATTGAAAAACCAGGTTTTGGCCCGGTTGGCTGTCATAAAAAAATTCACCCTTCAGTTTCATCCTTTCAATAATTCCTTAAAAGAAATCGAAAATTCAACCTCCATTAAATTCTTATATTCGCGGCAAAATGCATCATAGGCCTGTTTGGCAAACCCCTTTTTTCCCGAATTGTAAAGGGCTGAGCATTTAATAGCAATAGCCTCTTCATTCACTATATCATATTTAAGCATGCATTCGGCAATCTTACACGATAAATTAGGATCAAATTCACGTGCGTTTATTTGTTCTGCCAACAAGGTTAAAGTATCAATCAGTAAATTTGAAAAATCACTTTTATAGGAATCCAGCCATGTATTTTCAATATCGGGAAGCAACTTGCCGGAAGAGGCAACAACCAGAAGTCTGTGGATTTCATTTTCATGCAATATGCCTTGCGACTGGGATCTTTCCAGGAGGTGTAACATTTCAATATAGTCACAATACACTTTTTCGCTCAGTGTAATTTTCCAAAAGATGCTTTCTTTAAATAATTCGATATGCCCTACTTCATCAAGCAAGGAGCGTAATTTACTAAGGTTGACATTTCGATTATTTCTGGCGCTGTCTTCCGGCTTATCGAACCACAGTGTTTCATTGAGCGTTTGCAAAGACACACCTTTTCCATTTTTCAAAGAATACAAGAGTATAAGCATAAACAATTCTTTCAAAGTAGGCGTAAAATGGGCGGTGATATCTTTGCCTGTTTTATCAAAAGCCTGAAAACCACCAAATAAATAAATGGATGAAATTTTTTGCTTAGGTACCGGTTGCCCAAAAGACACAGGGGTATAAGAAACAGGATGGGCCTGATCGGCAGGCAGCGCATTATTTACTTTATTTTTTCTAACCCTGAAAACAACAAATACTATGGCCATAAAGAGTAAGAAATAAGAAAGATAAATCCAAAGCTTTGGCAGCGCATGGAAGCGGGCCTCTTTCTGATAAATCTGTTCAGGCAATAAAGGCGGGTAGGCCATCGCATAAATGTTCATTTCTGAGTCATGGACAGTAATCGTCAATAACTCGGAATCCTCTTTGTTCAAAAACAAATTACACCAGGATTTTGTGTCGAGAAATCGATAGGGTATAGCACCCGCTAAAATTTGTTTTTCAGGGGAATCAAGCTTGAAAACCGCAAGCTTTAAAGAGGTTTCAAAATGGGCGCTGTTATACAGTAAAGTGAGAAAACCACTGGACGCCTGATCGAATAGCAGATTACAACAAGGAACAAAGCCTGAGTTATTCTCTGCAGACCAGAGGCTGTCGACAGACAGGTCTTCAAGATCAACCGCGTACAGATCATAGTAATATTCCGGTGAGAGTTCTTGTCTACCCGATTTACTTCCGTATCCACTGAAAATCAAAATTTCGTTGCTGTTAAGAAAGCCAGAACTACTGAGATATCTGGGGGGAATTTTTTTGCTTAGATCAAGCTTATTCCACGCTCCCGTTTGCGGATCAAAACGATTTAATATGCTTTTGTATTTGTAATGGCCATATCCACCAAAAGTGATCAGGGAAGAATCCAGTGGTGAAAAAAATCTGATATGGTGCCAAAAATCTGGCTCGAAGCAATCATCATCAGGTTGGGACCACTTCCGGGTTACAAAATCAAATTTGTTTATATAATCTTTATTAAAATCATAAGACCACAGTTCATTTGTATAGTGGTTATAAAAAACCTGGTTGTTTTTACAATAAAGGGGTGCCCCATCTAAATAATTAATGGTATCAAACTTACCGGAACCGGATGAATAGATGTACGCAGCCTGATTCCCGACAAAGAAAACCTGCCCTGTAGCCTTATTTTGAGTTACGCCTGCCAGGTTATTAAATTGAATTTTTTGCCGGTGATTCCACTGAATGTGCCTGTCAATCAGCCAGGATGGATTCAATACTGCTGCGGGAGCATTAACAACCTCGTCATATACATTTTTCCGACCATGTTTGGATAATTTCCAATGCCGGTGCAGCTTTTTTTTACTGTTATACAGCCGGATGTTTTTTAAGGTCATCGGTGAAACATCCGAATTTAAGAACGGGGCATCATTGCAAGCCCCAAAAACGATGTTGAGATCGGATAGATCCGGGGGACTATCGAATGACACCACTTTTTTATTATTGTTTAAAGACAGGGAAATCCTTGAATCGTGCGGATCAATATGGAACTTAATCTTCATCCATTTATCAAATCCTCCGTCCGGAATGTCTGCCCACCGGTACGAAATAAGCGTACGGTCTTTCAGTATCAACCAGAAGTTAATGGATTCGGAAGCAAGATTGGAAACGAGGTCTATATGGTTTTTTTGGTCACCGTACATGCGGAATACATACCCATAGTGACCGTCGCCTTTTCTAAAGTTGGCCTCAAATTCTAATGTAAAGCCCTCCCGGAAGTTGAAAGCTTTGTTTGCAGTCAGATTCAGCGAGGTTCGTTTGTCTTTCACCACCTCGTGGGAATAAAAGTAAAGCCCTGAAAGAGATGTCTCCTGAGCTATAAGAGCGTGACATGTTGCGCATATGATAAGCAGTGGAAGTACTTTCATTTTCACATCGGATAGAAACTTGTTCCTTACAGTATTTATGGCCTCTGCCAGCAATTTATTTTTGTAAAAACCTTTGTTTTCAAGTCATAACGGAAAGCAACCAACATAAAATTTATATAAATGATAGGATCGGGAATAAAGTATTTTTTCAAGCCATTTTTTTAAATAAGTTTTAAAAAATGGCAGTTAATTGCAAATTAAATAAAATCTCAAACCCATATTAATCAAAAATTAACTTTTTTTTAATAGCCGCCTTTTAAGTTTGGTTTGATGTCTAATTTCATATCCCTTTCGGTAAGGATCAGGTATACCATTATCCACCTAAAATTAATCACATATGGAACATCATTTTAACAAAGGAGCAACCGGTTTTCGCTCCTTTTTTCTGGTTCAATTCTAACCTTTTAACATACAAAACTATGAGAAAAAATTACAGGTTTAACAAGGAAAAACTACTCATCCTGAGGGGGTACTTTTTGATAGGCTTAGTAGTTTTAATGACTTTCTTTTCCCTGAAGGGTCAGGGTCAGGATATTCCCCCCCCCCCACAAAGTGATGAAAATTCGATACGTATAACAGGTGTTGTAAAAGATGAACTCGGTGAGGGACTTCCCGGAGTGGCTGTAATGATCAAGGAAACAACTTTTGGAACCATTACTGATTCAAACGGACGATTTGTTATAGAAGTGCCCGGTTCGGAATCGATTTTAGTATTTAGTTTCCTGGGTTACCTAACAGAAGAACTTGTGGTAGGAAATAAGTCCGTAATCGATGTGGTAATGATGCCTGACATTACCTCCCTGGAAGAGGTAGTAGTCATTGGGTATGGTACTGCGAAAAAATCGGATTTAACCGGTGCTGTTCAGTCCATGGATGCTGAAATGATTGCAGAGACACCCAATTACGCTGCAATGGCAGTGATGCAGGGCAAGATGGCAGGAGTTGATATCATACGCTCAAACAATAAGCCG
Source organism: Cytophagales bacterium (assembly GCA_022360015.1). Classification (GTDB taxonomy): domain Bacteria; phylum Bacteroidota; class Bacteroidia; order Cytophagales; family Cyclobacteriaceae; genus Agaribacillus. The sequence goes on along the minus strand of JAKSDQ010000250.1, from coordinate 6,581 downwards.
GGCGGAGGGGTTGATATTCAAATCCGCGGGGTGAATACTGTTTATAACTTTGACGACGAAAATCAGGCGGCACCTCAGCCCTTGTTTGTGGTCGATGGAATTTTTGTTGATAACATAGATGATTTGAACCCGGCTGATATTGAAAAGATCGATGTATTGAAAGACGCATCGGCCACCGCCATTTATGGCTCGAGGGGTGCCAATGGCGTAGTGATTGTTTCCACCAAAAGTGGGATGCCAGGGAGGGCAAAAATTGAATACAAAGGGTTTGCGAGTTTAAGTGAGGCTACCAATCTACCTGACATGATGAACGGTGAGGAATTTATACAATTTGCCTTTGATGCCGCCAGGGGATCGAGCCGTGAAGATTGGACCATGGATATGATTTTCGGGCCCGATGAATTGGAAAACATCCGCGCCAGGAATTTTACTGACTGGGTGGATTTACTGGTGGACGATTATGGTTTTCAGACTAACCACTCCTTATCTTTTTCAGGAGGTGATAACGGCATGAATTATAGTTTTGGCGGGGCTTACACATCGGATGAAGGGATTGTCGGAGATGAAAAATACGAAAGATATAACCTGAGAGCTAGTGTAGATAAAAAACTCAATGACCTTTTTAAAATAGGCTTTAAAATCTATTCATCCTATACAATAAGAGATGAGGATAGCTATGAAGCGATGAGAAGTGCCTACCGTCTCAGGCCAACTGCCAATCCCTATGATGAAAATGGTGAATTAAAATTTTGGCCCATGGAAAGAGAGCAGCAAATCTCTAATCCGCTTTTTGAAGCTGAAAATATAACCCGGGAAAAACGGGCGACCAGGGCTTTTGGCAATCTTTATTTACAAATAACACCGCTCAAAGGCTTAAGTTATAAGGTAAGTTTTGCTCCTGAAACAGAGTTCAGCAGATACGGAGAGTACAGAGGACGCGATACAAAAAGTTCAAGAGGGCAGGCAGACAGGACAAGGGGTTACTATAATTCCTTTAACCGTTTACAATATTCCTTTGATAATGTGATTGATTATCATACGCAAATTGCTGAACATCACAATTTATCTGCCACCCTGATTGCTTCACTGTGGTACAGAAGGCAAGATGAAGGGAAAACCCAGGTCAGGAATTTTGAAGATGACCGGTCTTTATTTTATAACTTAGGAACCGGGCTGGAATACCGGGAAATCAGATCTGTATTCAGACAGGAGTCTTTGGCATCATATGCAACCAGAATTCAATACAACTATAAAGGGAGATATTTACTGACTGCCTCCGGACGTTATGATGGTTCATCAAAATTGGCAAAAGACAATAAATGGTACTTTTTTCCCTCCGCGGCTTTTGCCTGGAGAGCCAGTGAAGAACAGGTGGTAAAAGAAAACCTTCCTTTCCTGTCTGACTTTAAGCTAAGAATTAGTTATGGTGAAACCGGCAATGACAATGTTTCTCCCTACAGTTCAGGGGCGAGGATCGATAACAATGTTTTTGCCTTTGGTGACGAGATAGTTGCCACGTCACAAATAGCTTCTATCAGTAACAGTGAATTGACCTGGGAGGTTGGAAGGGAAGTGAACTTTGGGGTCGACTTCGGTATTTTCAATAACCGGATCTCCGGTAGCTTTGAAATGTATAACAAAAAAGTGGAAGGAGTCATTTTAAATCGGCAAATACCGAGAGTCTCTGGTTTTCGGTACGCCCGGTCGAACATAGGGAAAGTGGAAAACAAAGGAGTAGAACTAAGCTTGAATGTGTATCCGGTGCAAACCCAGAATTTTACCTGGTCTGCGACAGTTACCTATTCGCGAAACCGCAACAAACTGCTCGAATTGTTTGGTGACGGAGAAGATGACATCGGTAACAGATGGTTTATCGGGCAACCGGTATCCGTTTACTATGATTACGAAATGGCTGGAATATGGCAGGAATCGGAAGCAGCAGAAGCCAAAGAGTATAATCAGAATCCGGGACAGGTAAAAGTGGTAGATCAGAATATGGACGGACAAATTGATGTGGACAATGACCGCGTGGTTTTAGGATCTCCTGACCCTGCGTGGCATGGTGGCATTACAAACAGGTTCAAATACAAGAATTTCGATTTGTCGGTTTTTGCCTATACCAGAAAAACAGAAATGCTCCGTAGCGAATTTCATAATAAGTTTGTATTCGACGCTGCGATTCACGGACCTTATCCGGCGCGCTTTAACGGGTTAAATGCCGATTACTGGACACCGGAAAACCCTAATGCCGAATATGCTTTACCAGGCTGGGGTGATTTTAACAACCTAACCAATTACAGAACCGACATTGACTTTATAAAAATCGGGTACATTACATTGGGTTACAATTTACATAAATCATTGCTGGAAAAGCTGGGCATGAGCAAATTCAGGGTATATGCCACCGCAGATAATCCTTTTGTGATTACCGAATATGAAGGCTGGGATCCCGAAAATGCACACAGGAATACCTGGGGCTATGGTTTTATGAGAAGATCTTATCAGTTAGGGGTTGATGTAACATTTTGATTCTTAAAAGCTTTGATGATGAAAACAAAAAAAATTTTTAAAATATTCATGGGATTATGCTTGCTTTGTGCGGCTTTCTCATGCGAAAGCTTCCTGGAGGAAGAAAACTTATCCGGTACCGACAGTAATAATTACTTTCTTGACGAAGATAGCTTTGAACGGGTCATTGCTTCCATTTATATGGACCTAAGAGATGCCTACAAAACATACCCTACCGATTTTCTTGGAACAGATATTTTTATTGCCTCATTTTTTCCCCTGAACATGTACAAAAATCTCTCCGTACGGGAAAATCAGGTTAAAATAGCCTGGGAGGCGTATTATAAAGTGATTCAAAACTGTAATACGGTGATTTCCAGATCTTCCGATATTGACCTTTCGGAGGAGGTGAGAAGTGGTGGTGCGGCGGAGGCAAAAACCATTCGCGCGCTCATGTATTTTAAATTGATCCAGCAATTCGGGGATGTGCCGCTGGTGCTGGAAGAAGTAAGGACCGATAAGGTTGATTATGTGCGTGAAAGTGACCAGGTCATTTATCAACAAATCATTGACGACCTCAAGGAGTCCATTGAGATTTTACCGGTGAGCAGAAATCAGTTCGGAAGGGCAACCAAAGGCATGGCCCAACACTTGTTGTGCAAGGTGTATCTTACCAGAGGGTATCTTTCTTATGGAAGCCCATCAGATTTTATTAGGGCTGCAGAACTCGCCGATTTTGTCATTCAATCCAATCAATACCGGCTCCTCGATACCTATGAAGAAGTATTTAACAGCGACAATCAAATGAATGATGAAATAATTTTCTCCATTCAATATACAGATCAGGTAGCAGCCAATGGAAAAGGAAATAACAAACACCAGATTGCCAAATACTCGCTGGATGGCATGGATGGGTATGCCAGGGTGGCTTCTGTTTACTCCAGGCCGGCCGGATTTACCAACCCGACACCTTATTTTTTTTCACTGTTTGATGAGTTCGATGCGGAAGACTCCCGTAATGAAGTGTCATTTCACTATACCCTTTTTGCTATTGTTGACGGGACAAAAGTCTCCACGGGCGATACCATCACCCATTATCCGAGAGTGCCATGGACCGATGATCAGAAAGCTGCCGTTTCTTATCTTGTGGTAAACCCGGACGAATACAATGACAATGCCTATCCCTTTTTCAAGAAATTTGACGATTTTACGCCCTATGGCGACAATGACGGCACCCGTGACACTTACGTATTCCGGCTGGCCGGAACTTATCTGCTTGGCGCCGAAGCCCATTTTAAGGCAAATAATACAGCCAAAGCATTGGAATATATCAATACCGTTCGTCGCCGGGCTGCCATTTCCGAAACCCATAAATCAGCCATGGAGATCAATGTCAATCAATTATCTATCGATTTTATTTTAGAAGAAAGTGCCCGGGAATTGGCCGGGGAAACAGAACGATGGAATGATTTAAAAAGAACCGGAAAGTTAATCGAAAGGGCGATGGCCTATAATAAAGATGTCAAATTCCACAATACCCTCAGGGAATTTCACCTGGTACGTCCCATTCCACAGGCAGAAATCGATTTATCCGGTGGTAGCCTGATCCAGAATGAGGGGTATGGATTCTAAACATTAATGAACGCTTAACATTAGAAAAATGAAAAATAGAGTATTTAAATATAGCTTAATTTTGTGGTTGGGTTTAGTTGTTTGCACGCATCAGGCTTGTGATGATGATCTTGAAAAAGAACTGGCCATGCGAAGCTTTTTTAAGGTGCATCAGGGTAATGAAGACGACATTTACTTCTTGGATGAACCCATACAGTTTTACAACTACTCTCTTCATAGCACCAGCTACTTATGGGATTTTGGTGATGGTTCAATGCCCTCTACTGAAAAAGAACCGGTTCATACCTTTACTAATGAAGGTAAATTCGCGGTTTCATTAATAGTCTCCAATGGCGTGAAAGAAGTGGGGTATACTGATTCGCTCACCATTGTGGTCAATCCGGATTGAATCACAAGCCAAGTGGTTAAAACATGCTAACAGTATTTTTTAGAACCGTAAAAGTTTGATACAAAATTTGCAAATGGGTTAACGTAATCGTTTATTGTTAATGCACTAAAATCTGAACAGCTTATCTAACACTATTCTCAGGTTTTTAAATTTAGTTCACTTTTACTGGTTCAGAAGGGTTGCCGATTGGGCAACCCTTCTTGATTTGATTAGATAAATAGCTTATAATCCGGCTGAAGTAATTAGTGGTCTCAAAATATTCATTTTCAAGGCACAACTGTCTGTCTTTCTAATAGGTAATAATTATACTTGGCATAGTCCCTTCGAAGACCTATCTAATGTTATTAAAGTTCCTTAAAAATTTATAACCCCTTAAATATCATCAAAAACAATTAACGTGTCCTTATCGATCTTTACCCCTGTTTCGAGCTGTAATGCGGTGAGAATTCTCGGAATACTAACGTCGTCAACAAACATGTTTTGAAGTCGTTTTGAGCTTTCAAAATTGATATAAGCCAGCTTATCAAAGGCTGTTTTACCAAATTCCTGCATAATCCAGGTTTTTCCCACCTGGCGGGCACCGCTAATAATAAGTGGTTTCCTGTATGATTTATTTTTCCAGGAATACAACTTTTGTAATCTGCTTCTTTTCATCAACATTCATTATACATTCCAAATATACATTTTTACAAATGACTTTATGATTAAATATTCCCTTGAATAAATGAGTGTAGTAGCTAAAATTATGTCAAGTCCATAATAAACCAGTATTTCCTTATCCTTATGAAGTCTGCGTCATTCTTGCAATTAATGCTTGGGAATTAGTCTATCCTATGGTTGGCGGATAAACTCGTAGTAGTAAAGAGACCTCTGTAATAGAGGTGGAGCACCTTATATTAAAGGGTGGGCTGAACCATTTACCTATGGACAAATCAGCCACAACGAGATTCCCATTTTATTTAGAAATAGAGAGAAGAGAATTCATTACGATCTGCAAAATCCAATAAGTTCAGAAGTATTGGTGGATTTATGGTTTCAGATATTGTTAAAGCATGCGTCTGCCAAGATTGAAAAGTATTTATAAATTATTGTGAAAAGGCAAAAGACCCTCATCCCCTGGCCTGTCCCCCGACAGGCCAGCTATCAACAACCTGTGGTTCTTCCTATCGTTCTGAGCCTACCTTCTGTCTGTTTTTTCTGTCCATCTGACGAACAAAACCTGGAAAAGCTTTTCTATTTACTAAATTTATTAGTATAGAAATAATTTGCTTAGCGATCATGCAGATGCTCAAAAAAATCGACAACCCTGATTTTTTTATCATCAAGCGTATGTCCGGAGTTTTGCGGTGTGATCTCTTTCTCCGCAAAATCGATCTCCTAAACGAAAATGACTTTACCCATGCCAGGGCATTAGATGCCTTCAAATATGAGGAGATCCCGGATTACGATAAGGAGCATTTATTCAAGGAGATGCTAGCCTTGATGCAATACTTTACAGTTGAACCGAGTGAGATAGAAAAGGGCTATCCGCACGACAAAAATTCCCGGTTTGCCATGATAGCCTCCAGGGATAGCAAGCGCATTGAAATTGATAAGGAGCTAAACGGCTTGAAGGATCAGAATGCCAGTTCCTTCAAAGCCGGCTACCGACGCAAACCCGACGCATTTTTTAAGCAGCATATTGTGGGGGATTATCTGCGTATTTTTAAGGGTTTGCAAAGGATGGTAGCATTGATCAGCCAGGTGTTTAGGTATTCGGGGTCGGTCTAAGCAACTAACTTGTAAAAGTTTCAGGTATCAGTTTCATATCCTAGCTTGTCAAAATTTTAAAAGATATTTAGAATTTGCTAATTTTGGATGAAAGTGAAATAGTATAGAGAATATATGATGCATGAAGTGTATCATATTCTGGTGTTGAACGAAACCTCCCATGCGGTCGGTAGAGTTGATAATTGATTAACTTATTAGAACAAACTAAAAGTTAATCATCATGAAAAAAAAGAAAAACTAAGAGATCGGTTTGTTCAGGAGTTGCAATTCCGCAATTACAGTT
>JAKSDQ010000223.1 GCA_022360015.1 Cytophagales bacterium | reverse complement strand
GGGTAATTGATTGGCATTGGGTTAATTAGCCATTCATTTAGTTTCCATAACAGCTGCTTGTCTGCTTCATTTAGGTTACTGATTTGCTTGTTATTCTCTAGGTTGAAGGGTGGACCATCGTAGGAAGTTGGCCGGCTTTCACGTAGCTCTGGGTTTTCTGGATTCCATAACTTTTTCTGATTTCGTTTTATTTTTTGTTCATGTTTAATTGGTTGACATATCTCTCCTGGGCCTATTTCGTACTTGTGTTTCGTGTGGATATTCTTGTGTTCTTGGTTTATTTGTGGTATTGTGGTGTCTTTGTTGTTTTTCCTTTGTGTGACTTGTTGTTCCGCCAATACAGCATATCTGTTACGATGACATTTTATCATTTGTGTTTGGTTTTTGTTATTGATTGCGCCTCTGTGGTGCCCCACAGGTTTTTGTGTTCTTGGCTCTCGATTTACCCCTGTCAAGTTCTCGTTGCCAATATTTCATTCTTGCTTCCCTTTTGCAGTTAATTGTTGTTCTGGTAGCAGCCCTTGAGCCTTTAGGGTTGGATACCGATGATAAGCTCTTCCCATTCTGGGCTGTCTACTAGAAACACAAGTGCTGGTCTGTTAAACTCATGTTTCACTTGGTTTGAATCAATAACTCTGATGTTAATGCGTCCAATTTCTTTTGCCAAAAGTTGTTGTTTGTTAATTAGTTGGATTTTCACTATATTTCGGACAGGTTGGGTCTCCACAAACAAGTGTTTGTGATGTTGGAGAGACCCAACAGTGGTTGCTGAACCACTATCCAATATTCCTTTTACATTTACCCACACTCCATTTGCATTACTGACTTGTACTAAAGCTCTTGGCATAATGGCTCCAACAGCTAGTCGATTTACTCGATAAATGTTTTCCTTTTGTTGGTAAGGTCTAGTTTTGTAGGGTGTTCTTTGGTATTGCTGTTGCTGCTGTTGTTGTTGTTGTTGTTGTCTTTTACACTTTCTGTAAAAACTCTTCTAACTATGCAAACCTAAGGTACAAACCTGCTGGCAGTCATCAAAATTTAATCTAAATGCTGGCGTCTACGCCTTGGTACAAAACATGCATAAAAACAACGTGCTTGACACCTCGCTAAATGCACTGAAAGTTCGTACTTGAGCCGATCATGC
>JAKSDQ010000249.1 GCA_022360015.1 Cytophagales bacterium | reverse complement strand
CTTCTGATAATTCCAGGGACGCGTTGGCAATGTACGCACGTCTGGTGCAAATTCTTCAATAATTCCTTTAAATTCAGCCCCGCAGGTAAGTCTATGTGGTATTTTTTGAGGTATTCTGTTTCTGTATGAACGGCCGGATGGTAGAGCCCAACATGGGCCTGCACCAGCAAGCGTTTCCATAGTTGTTGTGGCACCCATATCTTCCCATGTTTTGTTACGTATAATCCTTCCAAGTTCTGCGTTAATTCTCCCTGCGGGTTAGCCCGACGTTGTGCTTCTCGTAGTTGATCTTCCGTGAGTGGTTGGAATCCACCACGGAAGTGGGGATTTAGATAGCTTAACTGGGTTCTATCCATAAATTCCAGCACCTTTCTTTGTTTTTCTCGATCTCCCAATTCTTCAATACTTGCCCATTCTTCGATCGTTGGGGGTATTATTCCATTCTTAGATCCTTCAGTGGTGGGACATGAGATAGTATCGCCTTCCATGTCCACTATCGTCGTTGATTGTTCGGACTCCCGCAAAGCTTTCGGACTTTTGAACTTTTGTGCAATTTGTGCCAAACCGGTCCCGGTCAGTCCCAAGATTGTCGACAGGTTAGATATCCTTGACATGCCACTCGACGAAGCACTTTCTTCTGAATTGGTCGCACTGCTTTTTTCTCCCCGTCTTTTGTGGGCTTCTTGTTGGTGGGTTTCTTGTTGGTGGCTCATTATTTCTCGTTGATTGTTTAATCCTTGTTCTTCTAGGTCCATATCGGTTAGGCTGCTTGGGGTCAATGTATCATCATCATTCTCCGTGCCTGGGGCACTTGTTGTTTCTGTTGTTATGCTCGACAGGTCTTCATCCATTATTTTTGCCGCCCTGACGCGATGACTTTCTTCCTTTTGCAAGCCTCTGTTATTATTTGTTTCCTCGTCGATCTCTGCTGCTCTGACTCGATAACGTTCCTCTCTTGGTTGCACTTCTTTTAGCGCGGGAAGACCTGCGGCATCTGCATGTAATTCCTGGCCTCTCCCCCACCGCGAAAAAAGATCTGCCAGGTGATTTTCACTACAGGCTACGTGGTGCATAAATAAGTCGAGTTGTTGCAGAGCCATGGACCAGCGGAATAACCGTGTGGAATAGGATTTTGAAGGATTCCAATTTGGGCGAAGGACGTTGACTAAATTTTTGTGGTCTGTATAGGCAGCTACCGTCGACGGGTGTACCAATAATAGAAAGTCCAATCTTTCTAAACCAACAATAAGGGGAAAGAATTCTTTTTGTGAAATGTGCCAGTTGACTTGGCTATTTTGAAATTCGCCGGAGAGAAAAATCATTGGCTTGGGACGTAATAATCGGAAGTTGTTGCGCGAGATGTCTTGATGACTGGTCTGAGCTACAATGAGCAACCAGAATTTATCAGACGCAGCCATGAAAAGAACGAGGCCTTCCCTTGAGTCATAGTTTTGGAGGAAGGTTTTCGAGGCGTGGAATAATCGATTGATTAATTCTTTCCAAGCGAGAAATAAAGGAGTAGTCCACGATATTTCCACGAGATCACGTTCCAGCGCTTTAAGAGTTCGTCCTCGAAGGTTAACAATAGGTGCGAAGATAGAGCGAAGTTTTGCAAATTCGGGGATTGACGGGGATAGCCAAGTAGTTATATACAGGCATTGTGCAAGTTGGTGGGCATATCTGGGTCTTGGAACTTCCAAGATTTTGTTGAAGAACTTTGGTTGAAACATCCAGGAATTCTTCTTAATCAATCGACCACACCATTCCACTTCACTTTGCAACAGAACTGTTTTTCGTATGTTTAAACGGACTCTTTTCCTCTTCACCGCTTGAAGAAACTTCTGAACCGCCTTAATAAACTCTTCAGGGGATGTGGAATAGATGAGACTATCATCTATCCACTGGCAAACCCCCGTATCAATTTTTCCATATAATCCCGCCGGACGGAGGATTTCATTCATTATTCGCTCTTGGAAGATCATCGGGGTATTTACCCAACCCATGGGCGCACCACACATTTGGTGCGCACCATGGGCGGTTATTATATTGAAGTATTGTCTGGAGCTTTCAGCTGTCGGGAGAAAATCAAATCCCGACAGCACATCGAAGGCGGCGAAAATGCCAGCCTTTCCAAGGAATCCCAATTGTTGTTCTAAATTGGGTAGTTTTAACGTTGATCTTTCCGAAATTTCATTTAACGGGCGCATATCGATAACCAGGCGCCAGCGTTTAGGCCCCTTCTTTGGGACCGTAAATCCCGTACACCCATATATGGGGTTTTTTGACGGCCGAACGATGCCCATAGCTGTGAGCTCTTGTAATTTCTTATCCAGGAAAAGTTGTTGTTCTTGGGAGGGCATGACACGCCCTCTGGCCATGCAGGGTCGATGGTGTGGTTTTAATGTAACCTCCAACGGCGTCAACAGGGACATTTGGGCGAGTGAAGTTTCCAGTCCAAAAGCTTCATAATTATCTCGCAAGGTTTGTCGGTAAAGTTCAATGTGATGTGGTGTGAATCCTGTATCTTTAAGTACTTGGTACGGAATATCTCTTAAGTGTTGGTCGATAGCATCCATAATTTTTGCCTTTTCTTGAGGATCCAGTACTGTGTTTTCTCCATAGCCTACTTCGTTGACATGCGTTGAAGGAAAATTGTGCTCCATGTTGGTAAATTTGATTGGTACTTGTGCTTGATTGTTATAGTCCGTCGATTGCATTTGAATTATCTCTGTATCTTTCAAGTCATTTGCATTTTTGTACAACATAGCGTTGAGGGCTCTTACTTTGAAGTCGCTGCCCAAGTTGAACAAGGAGTATTCCTTAATAATCTTCCGTAATTTCACATGTTGTCGACTTAGATATATCTTCTCCATATCTGGTCCAGTTAAAGCATTATTTAGGAAATCAGTTGCTGCCAGTGCTTGTTCCTCTGGTGAAGTTATCGATTCTACCAGGACTACATCTTCTTGAACAGCTTGTACGAAATGAAAGTTCCAATAGGTTTGAGGTTTGTCTTGCTTTGTTGTTCTCAGTCGTCGCAAGATGTAGAGATGTCTCGAGTTGTCGGTTTGTTCCACATGGTTCATTTTCGTGTTGGATTCAGGTAGTAGCAGGGTTTG
>JAKSDQ010000231.1 GCA_022360015.1 Cytophagales bacterium | reverse complement strand
CTGTTCTCGAAGGTATCTGGTGCGCCAGTAGCCAAAGCTGTGCAGGCTTAGCCCACGGGATTTGCAAAATTCATCCCTTCTCTGACCACTTTCCTCCCAAGCTTTAATATGGGCGAACATTTCTTTGTGCTTTTCTTTTGTTTTCATAACACAAAGAAAATAACTAACCTAATCCCGTAAAATATGCACTGCACCGAAGGGATACGCTTTTAGCCTTTGAGTCGTCCCGTTCTCCAACATCATAAAATCTAAAATAGTGTTTTCTAGTAACCTTATCGTATCCTTTTCCCACAATTACAATAAAATGATACGTTGCGTTATTATGGTTGTCCGAGGGATAATCGTTACTATAGTGAACTCCTACTAATACTGGTTGACCTCCTTCTTTATTTGGCTTTATCGTAGATTCTAAGTACGATCTACCTTGTTCAAAATTTCCCGCAAATTTTAAATTATTATAATCACTTTCTGACAATAAAGTAGCCAAGGTAATGACGTTTGCTTTAGCTGCATTCGTTGTAACTCCAAATTGCTCAACTATAGTTTTTGAAGCCTGAAAGCAGCAGACATTTGGAGGGCCATAGCAAGTGAACCCTGAGAAGTAACTATTTCCTTGGTTTCTCCATGTAATGCCCGTAATCAGCACTTCCTGAGCTATCAGCAGATAAGACTCGAATAACTCTATCTGGGCAGCCATTACATAAATCTTGGTATTATGCCCTGTGCCGGTCCCTTTGCTGTTCTTAAACTCATACAACACCCAATTGCCTGCTTTGCCCATAGCATTATCGGCCTGGCCTGTAACAGGCTCCGGCCTTTTCGAGGGGTCTATTTTGTTTTTCTTGTTTCCTAGCAATGGATAGGCTACCATCAGTTTCAGTTTTTCTCCGTCATGGGTAATTTCAAATACCGGGCTTAACCCGCCACCCGAACCGTATTCCGTAATATCCAGTTTGTTATCGGCATTTAAATTGGCCGCCCTAATGGCATTCACCAGGTCGATGTGGGCTGTACCCGAGCTGACCGAATGCAATTTCAGTACCGAAGTTTCGAACCTCTCTGATTGGGAAGTAGGTAAAGTAATTGAAGTTTTTCCTCCTGAAGTATTGATGAATTTGTATTGTGTGAATGATCCGGAAAAGCCAAAAATCGTTGTGATTTCTGTTTTTGAGTAACTGTAAAAGCTGTTATCATCCTTTTTAAAATCCCCTGTCCTGGATATATAAAGATCATAAATGCCTTTATTACCAAAGTCCACATTCCGGGCGTAGACCTGTTGGCCTTCCAGTTCACCTTTCATGTCCAGGCTTTCTTCTCCTTTGTCATGGCTGTCTATGATCTTATTGATGAAGTTTTGAACGGTTTCATAATCGTACTTGCCGGGCAGGTAATCTTCCAGTAATGTCTTGCTATCCAAACCACTGGCCAGTTCTGAATGATAGCCATAGAGCATGAATTTAGGGCCGTCCGTAAAATTCCAACCGGGTTTACCAAATTGGAAAACAGCACTTGCTTCAAAATTAGTTCCTGCTATTTCTTTTTTACCGGTAACATCTTCCATCACATAATCCAATGATAGCGAAGGCTCATAGTCATCGCTTTCACGATTATCCACCAAACCCATTTTGATAGAGGATACGCCTTTAATGGTATAGTCTGTGGGATATACATCCCCAAAATTAGTAGCGCTAAATGTAAAGCTATTTGAACCTTGCCTGTAAGATGTTCTGTAGCTACTGATAAAATCTTCCAGCTTGGTGCTTGCTTCAGAAGCGTCTACCACTTCTCCCACACCCTGGGCTAAGTCATTAAGGTAACTATAAGTTCTGCAGGAAATGTCTTGCCAGTCTTCTTCACTCAGCGCTTCCCGGTAACTCGCCAGGTTCTCTGCTTCATTGTAAGTACTTACATGATCGCTTAGCGTAGACTGGTCCTCACTACTGTATTTGGCCAGCAGTTCTCCTGTGCTGGCCTGATAATTGTTGATCTGTTCCAGTACAGGATTCAGCAGATCTTTATTGGCAGGTATGCATTCAGGTAAGTTAGCTGTATTATCATCTTGCCAGGCGGTTATAGTTTGCTGTAGATATTGAAGTATTTCAGTTATCAGTTCATCTCTCTGGTCGGGCTGATCGCTGCCTGTTCCTTCGGCATTCCCTCCATCTCCTGACCCCTTGGTCACCTTCCCCTCATTATCGACCACCCACGTATTGCCTACTATATCCAATACATAACGTAACCCACTTATTGGAAGGCCTCCAATATCTGTTTGAGGTTCAGCACCTACCCCAATGATCCTTGGGTTTTCAATAAACAATGTATCAACCTGCCAGTCAACAAAAATCGTATCTGGGTCACCCTATCCCAAAATCCCTGGCCAGAAGACTTAAGCCAGGGGGGGCTTGAAACGCACTCGTTTTGAAAACGAGCGCGATGATGTTCAGCATATTTCACTTTCATTCATCATTCGTTTTCAACTTTCACTCCTCTCTTGTGAACATAAAATGGATGGCAGGCACTACCTCGTTTTTGAGAAGCAGCTGGTGTTCTCCTAATGCTTGTCCGTTGACGATGGGTACATACCATATTTCATCGTGTTTACGGTAGTACACCGTGTCATCAATGACATTTAAGATCTCACTATCTCCTTGCTGGGTGTTCCACTCGATGAAAATGGACGGGTCGTAAATACTTCGGATGGCGAGGTAGCCGGATAGGATCATTTTTTTGATATTCCTATCCATGTACTCCGGAATGGACAGGCTGTACTTATTGTGCTTGGTTATCCACTGATCCTGGCCGGGGTGTTTGCCCTGATATGTGCCTTTTTCTACGTATTGCAACCGGGTGGGTCCGCAGATCCAGTCTCCGTATTGCTTGACGCATAAGTTATTATCGTCAAAAGGATACTGATAATAGCGATCCTGTTCTTTATTATAAAAATCGTAGAAAGCCTCTCTGCTTTTAGTTCTACGAAAAAAAAGCAGACGTATTTGATTGCTATTGATTAGTAACGTTGCGGCATTTCTTCGTGGAATTGGCAACGCCTTTTCCGGTATTTTGGTTTGAAAAACAGAGTCTTTTTCTAAAAAAGAAGGGATGACCAGCAGTTTTTCTGAAGGGTCACCTTGCAAGGTTAAAATCCCACCATTTGATCTAAACAAAGGTCCAGCAATTCCACCGTTACGATAAACATCTCCGGGTACACTTTCATCAACCAAACTAAAATCAGAATTCTGAATAATTCTGAAGTATTCCGGAAGATATTCAGAGTCATTTATTTCAGATGATAAATTGACATAGCGTAGACAATACTTCGTACTGTCGTTTTCTATGATGATACCAATTGACTGAAGATATGCACTGTATTCTCTTCCTTGGAATTCCCTGGTTTTTGGGATTTTCAGGTACTTGGTAGTCAGATTTCTCGTAGAAAACTCTATCAATTCTACTCCGTATTTTTCGTCAAACCCTTTCGTATTTAAAGCCAAAACTGCATTTAAATGAGGATAGTATCTTAAAAAGTCCAAAAACTGAGAAGAGTCTGAGAGTGTGGTTATCTCTCTTAATGTATCTCTTTCATATTCGAGAATGTTAGCGGTGTAGGTTTGCCTGTAGTCGTCTTGATAAAAGTTTTTATCAGGCATGCCTGCAACAAAATAAATGGATTGATCTGACTGTGCGGATACAAACAATATCGGGCTTATGGTCCATATCAGTAAAAGTGTTTTTTTTGTTATATGCATCTTTACCATCCTGTAGTTGTTGAAATTTCTTGTACATAATCTGCTTGTTGGGATCCTCTTCGTTGTGTTTTGTCAATTATCCAAGTTGGGAGATCAGGTTCAGCCGTTGGATCCGCATCGGAATTATCATCAGGAGCTTCTATCTCGATTGAATAGTAGCTCCCGCCATTATATCTCTTTAGCGCATCAGCAACCATAAGGCTTACATTACCATTGGGCAAATTTCTATGGTGAGAGCTATATGCTATAGTACCTATGACCATTTGATCATCAATAACCGTACCTACTTCATCGGCATCTAAACTTTCCTCGATTTCCATCGGGTAATTATCTTGTGTATAATCCTGGTTTACTCTTTCCCACTCAATTAAATCCCTTAATGTGTTATTCCAATGTCTTAGTGCTGCTCCTAACTTTTCACCATTGAAAAACTCCACTCCTTTGCGTTGGTTCGCTTGCCAGTTCCACAATTCATCAGGGGTGGTTAATCTTCCTTATAAATAATCTCTCCGTTCTCTTTCACCAACACTTGGCGTTTGCCTTTACCTTTGATCAAGTAATCTGTAGATATTTCGTAGGGGATTTCTGTTTGCTTACCTTTAGTGTCTACAACAAAAATGATCGGATCGTCACCAATATAAACGCTGTCGATCTTCCCTTCAATGGTAACCGTTTCCTGCTGGATAATAGGAGGCATTTCAATAAAGTAGGCTACATCACCCCATGCCTTGCTTTCATTCCTGATTTTTTCATTGATAAACTGCCGGTCCATCTTTGTGATTACCGGCAAGGTCTCTTCGTAGGTTTCAGGTTTGCTCTTGAGAGTATACTTCACCTCGTAAAGCCCGTAAATATCTCCTTTGGTGACAGTTGTATCATTCGTGTAGTACAGCAACTCTATGGTCTTGAAAGGGTCAGATTTTGGCACCCTAACCAATACCGATTTGGGACTGAGTAAAGACTTGTCGATTTTGAACTGAAAATAGTCTTGGGTTTCATAAGGCTCGAAAGGGGAAACACCAGATCGGTAATTAAATTGCGCCAATCTAAATTCCACTAACCTATGCGCTTCTACTAAGCGTACTTTCTTGAGTTTATTTATAAATGGATAGGATATGTCCGTAAAAACATTCCCACTGATCATCTGAGGAATACCATCTTCTTGATAGTAGACTACATAATTTTCATCGTAATCAAAATAGTCATTACATATATCATATGATACAGTATCGATCCCATTGGTAAATTTCAACCCTTTCTTTTTAATCAGATAAGAATTTACTTTAGGTTTATCCTCTGGCCACTTTGTAATATCCATGATCATTTTATAGTCTTGCCAGTGATAGCCCAGCGAATCACTTAAAAATACTTCCTTCGGATTCCTTCTGGCAATAATGATATTATTGGCATAGCCTCTGGTGACGAACCTTTCAAAATCAACTTCGGGACAAAGTGCTGCCCGGTACCACAATATTTCATGTTCTACAGCCTCTTGTATCTTAGATTTGATCGCTTCGGGTATAGGATCATTTGAACTTTTCTGGGCGCTCACTTCCCCAAAAATCAAGAAAGACAGAAAGACAGCTACGGATAGTTTACAGACCATTTTACTTAGTATTTGCTTTCCTCGGTACATACTTCACAGTTTTCAGGGTTGTACATCTCATGACCTGCAAGTGCGCTGCACATCTTGTTACATTCCGGGCTTTTGTTTCCATTAATATCATCCCCCAGGTCATACTTAGTTTCGTTGTTACTTCTTTTACGGATTACATACCATTTTAATCGGTTATACGGGTGGCTGTAGGCCTGCTCCAAATGCCTGAGTTCATGTGCCAGAGTACGGTTAAAGTCGGATTGGCTGGTACCTACTGCATCGTCATTCAGATAGATTTCCATCTGTTCCTGACCAACGGTAATAAATTCGCTGGCTTCTTCAGGTTTTAGCTCATAACGAATCGAACCTGTAAAGGTCTCGTCATAATTGCCCGTCAATGTCTTTGTTTTAAGTTCTTCCGCCAATGCTTCATCATCTTCTTTGATCCGGTTGTAGATATCAGTAAACAGAGCGGACATTTCTTTCTTTTCAGCGGCAATCTTTACCTGCTCGATCTGATCGGCATCCAGTTTGCGCACAAGTTTTGCAGAATTTTTTATGACACCACCGGCTAGGTCTATAGCAAGGTATTCAATATCAAGCAACGATGTTTTTATGATCTTCTCTTTTGCATCAGCAAACCCATAAAGCTTTTCTCCGCTTTTTATTGAAGGTATTTTGGAATGGCTGCCAGGAACCACATACACTTGTAAAGCAGGTTGATTACCCGAGAACAACGTGTACAAGTCACTACTCTTTTCCTCGATCTTCTCAAGAGCTTTCTTGTATTTTTTTAAGCGGTTCTCTTGTTTAGATTCTCCCAAATTTGACACATCAATATCCGCAAAATTGTTTTCTGGAGGTGTAATAACTTCACCCTCATTTTCTACATCCAAAAACAAATTGAAGTCTGAACTGAATAGTCCTTCTTTCCGAATTTTTAATAACGTCATTGAATTCTCAGCAACTAGATCAAATTCGGTTGCAGTCACTACATTATCCCTTATGTCCCAAACCGGATTCTCAACAACCTGCCACGATCCCTGCCCATCGGCCTGTAGCAATTCCATTCTCACTTGTTCACCAATTTCTAAAGGTCTTTCTCCTTCATCTGTATCACCTAATCTTTTGTCATGCTCATACTGTTTCTCCTCTCCGTTGCGGTACACTTTCACCCTGAATAGTGACAAGTCAGAAGTAGCATAATTGATCGTAAGTGAAGCATAGGACTGATAATTTCCGCCCTCCTTAGGCTTTACGTGCAACTCAAGGCTATTGCTTCCTATTTTAAGTTGATCCTCCATTGAGTTAGGATCAGCAATTTCAGAGCCATTTAACAGCCACTTGATATCATACTTTTCATCCCACTTGGCGATATAAAATTTAGCGTTAGCACTTCCATGATAGAGATATTCGGCTTTGATGGTCATATCAGGGTTATAATCCACCTCACAATCCGTATCAAATTGTAGCTGTCCATATACCACACGAGAATACCCTTTCCTTAATCGAATAATGTTTTCCTCGAATAAATCTTTATGAGTGGTCGAAAGTGCTTTGGTTGTACAGTAGTACCATTCATCTTTTCCTACCTGTCCATTGTAACCCAAGATTAAAAACTGCTTGAAAGGATAAGAAGTGTCTTCTGCTATACTTCCGGAAGTTGTTCCATCGGTACCATTTCCACTGCCAGGAGTAACATTCCCTTCACTATCGACCACCCAGTTATCGCCACTGGCATCGGTAATGCGGGTTTCCTTCGTTTCCCCGGAGTCTTCATCTTTTTTGGTCTTGATAACCTTTGTGCCACCTCCTTCCAAGACCACAATAATGTCCCCCTTGTATTCGTCGATGGTAACGCTGTCCACTTCGGAGTCGATGGTAACGTCCTCCTCGTCAAATTCGTTTTCTTCATCATTGTCACCCTGATCACTTTCCTCATCGATGTCCTCGTCCTTCAGCTTGTCCAGGTCAACCATCATTT
>JAKSDQ010000271.1 GCA_022360015.1 Cytophagales bacterium | reverse complement strand
TATTATAAAGGAAGAAGCAGAAGTCATGGAAAAGGTGGCCCGGCCCATACTTGGATGGGTGTAGCCTATTCGAAAAAACCGGAAGGTCCTTTCATAAAACATGACAAACCATTACTAGACGGCAGCCATGAAGTAATGATTTGGCCCCAGGGTACCGGGGTAGCTGCCTTAGCATCTATCAGTAGTACGATTGAATATGCCGGGGATGGTATTGATTTTCTGAGTAACAAGCTGGGAACCAAAGTAGAAAAGCGTCCGAATGCTCCGGGAGCGTACCGACCTGATCTCACAGATCCTGTAATTGTCGGACAAAGACTAACCTGGGGTATAGGCATGGTGCACAATGGTCCGGAGGCATATTTAATCAGGTTTGAAGTGGAAAATAAATGATGAAGAACCCAGCAGGAAAAATCGGGGAACCAGGCAATGTACCACTATCACGGTATGATAGATTTGAAATGTAACATAAGCAGTATCACACATTAAATCGCTCTTTTAAAGCTTCTGTCAAAATAGTATACCCTTTCAATAAGTCTTTTTTCTCAGCGCCTATGCCGATGCGAAAATGATGATCCATACCATATACATCTCCTGCTAAAATAAAAACCCCTTTTTCCAAACGCAGCCAATCGGATAACGCTGTGGAGTTAATAGGGAATTTATATTTAATAAATACCATGCCCCCTGCTTTAGGAGGCGTAAATTCGATAAGGTCGACATACTGTTTTGCCCAGGCCACGGTAGCTTGCAGATTTTCATTAAGCATAGCAATATTGCGGCTCAATATTTTTTTGCGCATGTCGGGCTTCAATACGATTTCTCCTATTTTATGGCTTAAAATCCCTGCTGTGATGGAGGTGTAGTCGTGATAAGCCCAAGTGTCGGAGATTATTTGCTCGGGGCCTGCCAACCACCCCAAGCGCAAACCGGGCAATGCATATGCTTTTGATAAGCCCCCGTTTACCAGTACCTTGTCGTACATTCCATAAAAACTCGGTTTTTCAATACCGTCTAAATCTGCTCCTTTGTAAACTTCATCACAATAAATCCAGCAATTGTATTTTTCAGCGATACGGACAACACTTTGCATTTCTTCCAATGAAAGTACATAGCCTGTAGGATTATTGGGATTGCATAATACAATCATCTTGGTTTTGTTAGTCATCATGGTTTCCAACGCTTCCAAATCGGGTTTCCAGCCATTTTCTTCCTGCAATGGGAATCGGTTCGGTATACAGCCCATTTCCTCTGCAATACCCCAAATTTGCATATAATTCGGCACCATCATCACGATTTTGTCTCCTTTATCTAAAAGCGTATGACAAGCCATAAAATTGGCTTCTGCCGAACCGTTGGTTACTAAAATATTGTCTTCGTGACAGTCAGGATACAAATCTGCACTTTTTACATACGCTTGTATCTCCGGTAGAGGAATGGTGCCCGGAATCATTGGTGTCATGCCTAACAAAAAGTTTAAAACACGTTAAATTTTTGTTAGGGTATATACGGCTAGTGCGCATAAGAAGCCCTATTTATTTCCCGATCTCTTCCCTAACGTTAGAAATAAATGCCTATATATTTAATAATACAGCAAACTTCATCTGACGTAAAGATAAATGATTTCTGGTTTTGTACCATACACTTTTTTCTTTGATTTTATCTATATTTCCTTGATAGTTTTATCGTTCAAACAAATTACCATCCCATAACCACCGTTTCCTAATTGTAAGTCATTTTCTAGGTATTCAGAAATATGACAAGATCCATAAATAAAGATGGTATATTCTTTCATTTTTAATGACGGTTAATATCGTGTGGCATTTGATCTACCATTGTCTTTAAACATTCAGATGATTTCTTGAAAGTATTAATACTTGAGCCATTACTGGTGGATCGTTTCGAGGTTAAAATCATTTCGAAGTCGATCTGATACAAGTGATCTGTGGCATGCTTCTGGCTTTTCTTCTACACAAAAAAGAGCTATTCTATTCGCACCATTGTCCTCTAGTTCGTTTAGAAAAACTTGAAAATCAAAATCCTTTAAAACCCGGTTTTTATACTCACTAGTGAAGGCTTCTCCCAGATTCTTACGTTGTCTTTTAGCTTCCTTATTTGCCAAGTCGGCTTTCTTCTGAAGTTCTCGTATTTCTTTCTGCGGGGCAAGATTTGCAACGTGCCAATAGTTTATGTTTAGCTCTTTGAGTGTTTCCTGAAGTCTCTGGCTATTAACAAACGCGTACTGTGCTCCTCTAACTCCTCGCCTTTGTCTGATGTCACAGAATGTATCAATCTTATTGTCTGACAATTTCCCAAAAAACTCTTGTTTCGTTGAATTGTAAACACCTATAGTAAAAGATTTCATTAAGTATATGATTTTCTTGAGGTGAAATTGGTTTCATTACCAAATCAATCAATTGCGTTCTTTCCCTTAGTTACTTCATTTATTACATTCATCTGATCTTTTGCTTTACTCTTAGCACTAATGTGCTTAATGGAAATATGATCTCTAGTAATTCCTGACCGATCAATTTGCTTCTGTGGCACGCTTCGGGTTTACTTTCACTACACATGATTGCCAGTTTAACGCCGTTGGTATTTGCGGTAATTAGCCTCCTTAGCCCTTCCTTAAAGAAATCCTTCTCTTTTACCAGGTCATAGTCAACTTTTCCATCATGATAACACGTATCATCTGCTGGCAGCCCACCTAATTTATCCCCAAGAAAAACATACTTAATTCCATTATTCTTTAATTCCATTTGGAGAACACCTTGATTGAATTGAGGGTTATATTTTGAAAAAGGTTTTGATCTGACACCTACCAAGTATTTTCAATTCCGAATAACCTGTGTTTGTTATGATAAATAAACTGAAAACGCACACCCTGGATTTCGATTTCACTAGGTTTTATCTGAATATCCGAAACGATGATCTCTGTCACACTAGGTTGCGTAATAAGACTATGGATTTGCAAAGCTGAATAGTATCCAGTTAAGTTCGGTGCGAAAAAGGAAACGTTTTTCCTTGCAAAAGATCGCATAAAAACAGCTTTAACAGTAGGTTAAGAGCGGGTTTTTAGTATATTTGCTCATGATGGAAACAGCCAGGGAGCCCCTATCCAAACAAGCACTCATTGCACAGCATATTGCCCTTAGCCAATTTGGTAAGCGCTATGACATAGAGCGAAAGGTACGGGAACAAAATTATAAATGATGCCCAAAGGCTGGCACTAAGGCAGCAACAGGCTGTGGACATATTAACCGACATGGGTGAATGGTTGAAAAAAGAAATCGGTCAGGTACTGCCCAAAAGTCCCATAGGCAAAGCCATGGCCTATGCATTGGCTAGATGGGACAAACTTTTATATTTCCCCTTGAATTCGTACCAATCGGGAAATGACTGGATTCTAGCGTATTCTCTTACTGTGAGAATTCTAGGTTCCTTGTAATGAATATAATCATCTGGCAAAGTAGTGAGAGTAGGACAGGCCCTATTTTGTGCTAATGGAATAATGGTATGCTTATTTATACCAAGGTTTTGCTTTATTTTCTTATCGACCGATTTATTCTTAGATCCCGTCCTTATTAGAAATTTAAACTTAGTAATTGTTATATTACGATGATTAGCGAAGCTATGACTATCCGGGTTATCCCTTGTATCTACCCTTCTAAGGTATTCCTGATATTTTGACTTAGGCTTAGTGTACTTTCCTGATTTAAACCCTTTTCTATCCGCGCAATCTTCTACCCCGTTTTCATATAGCAAGTCTGAAATTGCGTCTTTTAA
Source organism: Cytophagales bacterium (assembly GCA_022360015.1). Taxonomy (GTDB): domain Bacteria; phylum Bacteroidota; class Bacteroidia; order Cytophagales; family Cyclobacteriaceae; genus Agaribacillus. The sequence continues at coordinate 19,398 of JAKSDQ010000271.1, read as the reverse complement.
AGAAGTTTGAATAGTCAAATTTTTGGCTATAATAAATTCTTCCTTGTTGTTGTTAATAGCATCAAAAAAGATCGAAGTATCCAGTTTATTTTTTTTAACTAGATCATTTCTTAGTCCAACAAGTATGAATCTGGTTCTTTTCTGCGGAATACCATAATCTGAAAAATCTACTAAGCTGCCTGTTACGTTATACCCAAATCTTTTAAGGACATAAGTCACATACGAAGAATAAGCAAGACCTTTAAGTTTGTTTTTTTTGAATTCAAGGGTAAAGCCTTTTACATTCTCAAAAAAAATAATTTTTGGTCTGACATAAGAAATAAATCGCAGGTAGGATTTAATAAGTTTATTCCTTTCATCATCTTCTTTTCTTCTTCCAGCAGATGAAAATCCTTGACAAGGAGGGCCACCAGCAACAAGGTCAACTTGACCTCTTAAATCAATAAGCCTATCTTTATGTTCGTCAATTACCTCATCAATATCATGGCAATTGATTGACAACCAAGAAGGCCATTGGAAATGTGCTTTGTTATCAATTAAATTATGTTTTAGAGTCTCAAAGGCAAGAGGACTTTTTTCGATTGCAAAAAGCCCTTTCCATCCGGATTCATAAAGACCAAGAGAAAGACCACCACACCCGGCAAATAAATCAATATAAACTGGCTTTTCTGAAGATTTTGAAATTTTAAGTGAATTATTAGCCACTTATCTTTTTGAAATATAAAAAACGTGCAAAATTACCACTTTTAAAAATTTTTCAATAAGTATTTACAACCTTTTCCATATTCCAATTAATTTGCTAATCCATCTCCAATTAATCACTAATTGAAAAATTCCTTAACTCATTTTAAGGCAGCTTCATAACATCACAATATTCCTTAATGGTGTTTTCTTTTCATCTGAAGCTATTGTATCCTGTAATCTCTATGCGATCGCTGCGCTGAAACATGATGATTGGAATCCATGATGCATATCAAACCTTTAACAGTGAAAAAAATACTGTTCATAATTCCCGATTTATTTTTGTCACCAGGAGGTTTACGAGAAATATATGCCAAAATACCGGCAGGAAAAGAGCCAGATTATTATCGAAATTCAGAAGCTCAGCAAAAAAAGTTCGAACCTCGATAAATTCATTGACAAATTCCTTGAAATGTTGTCTGATCTGGCGACAGTATGTTGTCCAGATGTGTCATACAAAAGACGTCCCTGACCCAAGGAAGGGACGTCTTTTTGGATAACTTACAGGTCAATCTTCACAATTGAAGAATAATTGTAGCGATTAAGGGGATTATCCGAAAGAACGCCAACTCTCACGTAATAAGTCTTTCCTGTTTCTAAGTCAGATATCTCATCTGTGAAAATGGTGGAAGAGATTTCATTTTCCGTCAGCGTGCTGAGATCATTGGCACTTGAAGATATCAATCCCCTGGTTTGTTCATGTACGATATTTCCGGTGTGGCAAAAGAGCACACTTTTTAGTATATCCCTTGTGCCGGAAGTACCCGAAATCCTGTACTTTGCGGTAATTGTACCTCCGGATCCCGATATTGTAACATCGGAAATCCTGGCAAATGGCGCTACTTCAAATTGAATAGTCTTATTTGCGTTCAGGTCGACTATTACCGGCGCTACACTTGATTCTTCAAACGGTCCGTCGATCACGGATACTTCATAAGTACCGGCAAATAGTCTGGTATTTTGAAAGGTGCCATCGGGTTTGACCCAAAAATCAAGTGGTGTGGGATTTTCATATCCATCCTGTAGTAATCTTACCCTGATTCCATCAGGCTGGCGTGTTTGGATAGGTTCACCGGTGATGACATCAACCACAACGCCTTTCAGTGTCAGGTTAGGGGCCTGATAATTATCAATTTCGCAGGAACATATGATTAACGCTCCTATGGTTATGATCGTAAATATAATGATGTTTTTCATAGTCTTTTTTATGTATTGGCTTAGTAACCCGGGTTTTGAACGAGCAAAGTGTTTGCCTGCAAAATATGGTCATGAATTCTGTTGTAATACATGGTGGCATTAAAGGTCTTCGTATAGATACCGGGCAGTAATTGCTTTCTGAAGATATATACCTGCTTATCTTTATTGAGAATTGGCCATAGGGCGTAAAATTCCTTATTGGACACGAGTGTATGAAATATTCTCCATCTTCGCATATCCCAATACCGGTTATCCTCAAATGCCAGTTCTATTTTCCGTTCATGCCTGTATTCTTCCATGGATATAGGGCTGTTGTGTACCGGAAGTCCTGCCCTGGTGCGAATGGCATTCACATAAGTCCGTGCCTCGGCTTCATTGTCCAATTCCAATTCCGATTCAGCGGCATTCAATAATACCTCGGCATATCGCATGGAGATCCTGTCGACGTCAGACGAGCCGATGTTGACCGGCCTTGTCTGATCCCGGTCTCCCCATTTCGACATATAAAACCCTGTTGAAGTTGCTTCGGGCTGGGCGATACCATCTACCCCGAAGCCTTCCCCTTCAACGTCCCCTTCAATAACACTTCCGTATATTTCCAGGGTAGTTCCAAACCACGGCGCACCGGGATAAAGCACCGCCTGAAAAAATCTCGGGTCTTTATTGGCAAATAAATCTGCGGGATTGGCATAGGCTATCGGCTCTCCTTGTTCATCCGTTATCTTCAGAGTACCATCGGGATCATCAATATACTCATAGCTCTCCACCATCTCCAATACGGGACAATACTTTCCACCATATCCGCTACCGCTTCTATGGCTAAAAGGGGCAAAATGTAAATCAAAATCATGAACCAGATCGGGCCAGTTGTAAGCTTTCACAAATATGCGCTCCTTGTTGGTTTCAGATTCATCGAAAAATAAAAAATGAAAATTTTCAGCGCTATCATTCACTTCATCATAAAGTTCATAGTTCCCACTGGCGATGACTTTTTTCGCGGCATCCCTTGCCGATTGCCAATAATATTCGGCTTCGGAAGCCGGAATACCGGTCAAACCATCCAGTTGAACTTCACCATAAGTCGAAACAGACGCGGCGTGAAGCATGGCTCTTGATTTCAGGGCCAGCCCTGACCACTTATTTAACCTGTACGGATTAGCGGTCTCCGGCATCATATCGATCGCTTCATCCATTTCGGACTCCACAAATTTAAAAACATCAGATTCCGTATCACGAGGGATATATAATGTTGTTATATCACCGGATTTTGCCAATGGTTCCGCAGTTGTCACAATAGGCACTCCGCCATATCTTCTGGCTAAACTAAAGTAGGAATAAGCGCGTAAGAATATTAACTCGCCCAGGACGGCTGCTTTCTCATTTTCATCGGTATACATAGAAGAGGAAGGAAACTTTTCTATCATATTGTTAAGGGCGCGGATAAGTTCATATCCATCGGACCACCAATGGGTATTTGCCCCTGCAGTACCACTACCGCTACTTACCGATTCATCTGTATAAAGGGCAAGCAGATTATTATCATAGTTCCTAAAATGCTCAAATGGCATTTCAGCATATAAGAAGGCCAAATGGGCTTCAAAAGCTGATCTTTCCTGAAGAATTATATCATCGGTTATGATGGAAACCGGTTCCTTATCCAAGAAGTCGGCTTCACATCCGGAAGAAACCGTCAGTCCGCATGAAAGCATGAAAACACATAAATATTTATATACACTATTCATTGTACTAATGGTTAAAAAGTTATACTTAAACCCAGGTTGTAATTGGCCATTATCGGATATTTATAACCGTTATCCGCCCCACTCTGGTTCATCCTGTGTTCAGGATCCGATACCTCCAGCAAATCTTTGTTAGCCCATGTAAATACATTAAAAGCATTCCCATAAAGCCTGACCTCCTGTGCTTTAATGGTGGATATCCACTTGTCGGGTAGCTGATAGCTTAACTCAATGCTTTTTAACCTCAGGTATCTGACGTTATGCATCCAGAATTCAGAATCTGCCTTTTTGGGCTCATAACCAAAGGCATCCCTGGAAATGGGATATTTACCAGGTACCCAGGGGGTACTAAAATCCAGCGGATCTTCGTGACGCCAACGGTCCAGAAACATGGCAGATGAATTTCTACCCCACGGGAGCGGAGCATTTAATTGTTCCGTAGGTTTCAATGAGTAATTGGTTGCCCCCTGAAAAAACAGGTTAAGTGATAAACCCTTCCAGGTCGCTGAGATGTCCATACCATAAAAGATTTCAGCATCTTCATTGCGGCCGATAGGGTGTTGATCCAGCGAATTGATCATTCCGTCACCATTCCAATCTTCGTATTTGAAGTCTCCGGGAAACATCTCTGAGTGTCCATGGCCATCCTGGATGATGGGGTAGCTGTTAATTTCTTCTTCCGTTTGGAATTGTCCTTCATAACCATATCCCCACCTGATATTTGTCCAACGGTCTTTAGCGCCATGCCGCCAGGCAATATAGCTATTCCCTGCCTCAGTCTGTTCACGATGTACCCACTTTAAACGGGCATAGGTGATGTTTCCGCGAACCGAGTAGTTAATCCCGTTAACTTCATGGGAATGTCCCAGTACAATTTCAAAGCCTTTACTCAAATCACTGTTTAGATTTTCCTGGGGTAAATTCGCCCCAAAACTCGCCGGAAGTGTGGCACTTCTTCTGGCTAGAAGTCCGGATCGCTTTCTTTGAAAGAAATCAAACTGGAAGTCTAACTTTCTTTTCCAAAGGCTACCGTCCAAACCTAAATTTGTGGTGGTAGCTGTATACCAGGTTATATGGGGATTATTCAGGCCCCGGGAAGCAATGCCTGTGACAAGGTTGGTACCGTCGAAAATATAGGCGCCGGAATTAGAGTAGCCGGTCAGATACTGGAAATTGCTGGCATCGCGATCATCCCCCATTTTACCATGTGAAAAACGGAGCTTTAGATTGTCCATAAAACCTATATTGTCACGAATGAAGTTTTCGTCGCTCAACCGCCACCCTAATGACATCGCTGGAAAAAACCCCCACCTGGAATCTTTCGGGAATCTGGATGAACCATCGTATCTGAAGCTAAATTCCACTAAATATTTAGTATCGAAATCATAATTTAACCTGCCTACCAACGCCTTATTGCCATCCAGAATTTTATCCGACCCGCCAGCGCCCTGATTGGTTATCAAGCCAGCATCCAACTGGTCAAGTACATCTAACTGATAAAACCTTTCTGACCGGAATCCGGTCCCTTCGCCATTTCGCAGATCGGTCAATAACAAAGCATCGATATTATGCTTATTGTTCAGGAAAGATCTGTTATATCGTATTGACAACTGGGTCTGGTAATATATCCATTCATCAAAATATTGCCTGAGCCTGGTGGGATCATGAAGACCCTTTACGCCATATTGATTTGTTGACTCGTCAAAACTTCTGTATTCTTTGTAAGCACGCCTGAATTGCTTTTCACGGGCATACTTCATATCGTAGGCAAACAGTCCTTTTAATTGTAGTCCCTGAATGCTTGGAATATCGTAAACCAAAGAAAGGGTTGTTTCATAACGCCTGGTATTGTATTTTCTATAGCCTGTCAGTTCCGAGTCAGTGATAGCCAATGGGTTCCTGTCGGCCTGCCCGTCGTAATATAACGGTTCGGTATTGTTGAGATAGATCGGTTCCCACGGTGGTTGCATCCATACTTGCTTAAAAAAATCCCATGAAGAATTACCATAAGGACGGTTTCTTTCTTCCAAAATAGTCGTAAAGATCAGATTTGCAGTAAGGCCTTCTTTGAGATTTGCCGAAATGTTTGTACGCAGGTTATACCGGTTGTAATCCATCGATCCGGACTTATATATTCCCTCCTGATGCAGGGTTCCCAGCGACATAAAATAAGTTACTTTATTGCTCCCGCCACTAACGGATAAATTGTTTTTATAGATGGGTACCCTTTCCCTGATCGTAAGATCCCACCAGTTCACACTTGGAAAATCCGGATCTTCGCCTGTGTAGCGCTCCCAGCCAGGATAAGGCATGGGCCGTCCGCGAGCCAGTGCGCCTTCATTTTTAAGAATCAACGCATCGATGGCGTTATCAATAGGTTTTGGGTAATTCAGCAACTCCTCAAATCCTACAGATGTGTCCAAAGTTACTTTAGCCGGGCCTTCCTGCCCTTTTTTTGTGGTAATTAACATCACACCATTTGCTGCTTTCACGCCAAAAACGGCTGCAGAAGCATCTTTTAATATAGAGATGCTGGCAATGGCACCCGGGTCGATTTTTTGAAAGTCCTCCCGGGGTATACCATCCACTACCACCAACATATTTCCCCAACCCCGTATATCGATTTGGTTATCATACAGCCCCGGCTCGCCCCCTACCTGCATCACACGCAAGCCAGGTAATTTACCTGTCAGCGCATTGCTTATATCCCCGGTGGTAATAACATTTAAGGTTTTGGCGTCTACTGTCGACACAGCACCGGTCAGATTACGTTTGTCTTTGCTCCCATAGCCTATCACCACTACCTCCGATAGCGAGGCAATATCAGGAGTGAGCGCTATATCTACCTCAGACCGCCCCGTTATTTCTATTTCTTCCGAAATATAACCTACATAAGAAAATACCAATGTTGTAGCTTCACTGGGAACATCTAGTTCATAATGCCCATCGACATCCGTAATGGTACCGATGTCCGTACCTTTAACCATTACATTTACTCCAGGCAGTCCATGGCCATTTTCATCGGTTACTCTTCCGGATATCTTCCCATACTCCGTAACCATGATTTTCTTTCGCGACCGGTTACGTTTGTCAGTAACTACCAGTATGTTGTTGTTCACTCTCTTAAACCGTATTTCGGCATCGTAAGCGAGTGCCTCCAGCACCTTCCGGAGGTTTGTCTTTTTAAAATGTAAGCTGTATTTCTTTCGGTCAGACTTGATAAATTCCGTATCATAGCCAAAAACGAAGCCTGTCTCCTCACTAATCACATGAAATACTTTCTGAAGAGAAACATCGGTGAGACTAATCCCCAAGCTTACCTCTTTCAGAAGCTGTTTCTGTCCGTTGGAAGATTTAGCCAGCAGCAATTGCATGGCGATCGTTTGGATTAAAAATAGGTAAAACGCCTGCTTTGATACAAACATTAATAGTTTAATTAGTTTTAAATACATAATTTTGTAAGGTTTCAAAGTAAAACTTGGATGAGATTCCTGTTCATATCAGGAACCAAGATTTTCGGTCCGGTAAGCTGCTCCAACAGGCCCGGACTTTTTTATTTCCTCCTCGGCTGGAGAAATGAGCGATGAGATCGTCAAATTTTAATCATAGGCATTGTTTTAAGTGTTACATCCGTTGCCGTTTAAGATGACCTTTTGGTCATCCGTTATTTCATAATCGAGGTTGAATATATGCCTGAGACCTTCCAGTACATTAACCAGGGTCTCATCCGTATATTCATTTTTAATCCTGCAGGCTTTGATAGCCTCTGTTTTAAAAGAGATTTCCACACCATACCAGCGTTCTATGATTCGCGCTGCCTTCTCCAGTGAAACATTATCGAAGATCATGGTGCCTTGCGTCCAGGCCAGGTACTGCGCCGGGTTAGTTTCATTGATCCGGATATGCTCCGAAGATCTGTTAAACATCGCCTGCTGGTTGGAAACCAAATCTTCGGAGGCCTTCCCGGTTCCCCGATTATCCAAAATACTTACCCGTACCTTGCCTGTTGCCACGGTTACATAGATATCCTCATTTTCAAAGGCACGGATGTTAAAGGTAGTACCCAGAACAGTGGTTTCAATCTCTCCGGATTTAATCACAAATGGCCTTTGCTCATCTCTTTCAACCTCAAAATAGGCTTCCCCGGATAGCGTTATTTGTCTTGAATGCTTTGAAAACTCAGAAGGAAATATCAATTTACTACCGGCGTTCAGCCTGACTTTTGTACCATCGGGTAATCTGATCCGGGTTTTTACACCATAAGGCGTTTCTTTGGTAATGATTTGACTTGCTGAAATTGGTTGGTCATTCGTGTTGGGGAGGTAGTTATAAAAAAGAAAAGCCATGCCGACCACCAGAAAAAGAACAGCCGCAACTCTAAAAGCAGGCTGCTTCCAATAAACAACCTTGTATGATCTGCGTTGTCCTATTCGATTTTCTACTTGCTTATAGATGTTTTGTTTGATGGTAAGTTTATCCGCATCGTCTTTCAAATCCCATTTCAATGCATCTTCCTTAAACTGATCACAAAAATCCTCAAATAATGCTTTCTCCTGCAGTGAACAGGTGCCCTTCTCATATTTTTCTGCCAATTTCAAAAACTCCTGTCTGGTCATTGTATTCCGTATTTTGCCTGGTAGTACCTTCAACAGCAGAAAACACGTACGCTTTTTTCAAACTTTTTGAAAAAATTACAGATTCATCAACCCTGATGATTTTATATCCATACACTTTCAGCCAGGGGATTAATGGTATTCAGGCCTCCGGAATAATGTGTTGCCAGGGGACTAGCGGAAAAGTAAAACTAAGGTTACTAACAATTCGGGTTTGAGGGATTCACGCAAATGTCTTGTGGCTCTGCTGATTTGGGTTTCGACAGTTCGAATAGATATATTTAATTGCTGGGCTATCTCTTTATTGCTATAATGTTCGAACCTGCTGAGTCTGAATATCTGGTAACAGCGATTCGGCAATGCTTTTAAATGTCGATCGATCGTTTGTCTCAATTCTTTCAATTCGTAGATCGCATCTGCACCGGGGCCAACTCCCGATAATTTGGCAATCGCTTCCAGATGTTTTCTTTTTAACCGGATATGGCGAATGTATTTAGCCACTTTATTTCTTACAGCCTGGAAAAGAAATGCTTTTACATTTTCAATAAGCAGTCTTTTTCTTCGCTGCCATAAGTCTGTAAAAACCTCCTGGATGATATCCTGGCAAAGTTCCTCATCTTCCAAAATACCGTTGCTAAATCTAAATAACATTTCCCAATAACGATCAAACAATTCTTCGAAAGAAGATTTATCACCATTTCTGATTCGGATTATCAAATCATTATCGGTACTCTCATACAAAGCCATAAAAATTGAGAATTTACCTGGCTAAAAATAATAGAAACAGTTTGCAAAAAAAATAAAACAGGACAAAACCCAGGCAAGTGGCCCGGCAAGCTAAAACCCGGGGAAACGGGTAAAAGGTTTTGGAAGACCGCCGTCTAAAATAGGTTTACCATCCATACGCAGGCTTATGAGGGTTTTGTCAATTACTTTGGCATTAAAAATCTATGAGTTTTACATTAACTTACTTCTTAAATGTTTCTATCTATCCTGCCGGAAAGCAGCTATATTTTCTCCAGATCACCATTCAATTTCAGCCTTTGACCTTTGACCAGGGGCAGTTCCACCCATTTATTATTATACTTTACTTTACAAGTATTGTTGACCGCCGACAGGATTTCCAATTCCGTTAACTCACCATTTTTCCATGAGAACGCCAGTTCGAATCCTCCGCGGGCTTTCAATCCCACAATCTTACCTTCGGGTAAAGCCTTGGGTAAGGCAGGCAAAATATCTATCCTTCCCATATGGGATTGCATCAGCATTTCGATTATTCCTGCCGGAGCGCCGAAATTTCCATCAATTTGAAAAGGAGGGTGGGCATCGAACAGGTTAGGGTATGAGCCTCCTCCCTTGTCATACCTCGTGGTAGTTCCGGCAACTGGTCTGAACATCATCTTGATCAGCTTGTAGGCGCGATTGCCATCCAGGAGACGCGCCCAAAAATTGATTTTCCAGGCAAGACTCCAACCCGTGCCATCGTCTCCCCGCATTTCCAGGCTTTTCCTCGCTGCCTCCATAAGCTCAGGGGCTGTATCCCAATTGAAATCATTTCCCGGATGCATGCCCCATAGATGTGATACATGCCTGTGTTTATTTTGGGGATCATCATTGTCCTCCATCCATTCCTGAAGCTGCCCATATTGCCCAATCTGGTTAGGGGCAATTTTCGGTATCATTTCTGACAGAAGCGAGGCAAATTCATCATCCCCACCAATGACTTCATTAGCCTTAATACACGCTCTGAAAAGGTGCCTGATAATCTGATGATCCATGGTTGGGCCGGCTACAAGTCCACCTGTTTCCGGGGAATTTGAAGGTGTACTTATCAACCATCCGGTCTCTGGATCTTCTATTAAGAATTGCGTAAAAAATTTTGCGGCTCCTTTCATTAAGGGGTAGGCTCTGTTCTTCAAGAAATCCTTATCCTGTGTATAAAGGTAGTGCTCCCACAAATGCGTTGCTAACCATGCACCTCCACCTGCAAAGATGCCATGATTGGAGTGGTTGATAGGCGCGGTGCCGCGCCAAATATCAGTGTTGTGATGCACCACCCAACCGTCAGCCCCATAGTGCTCCCGGGCTACAATAGCACCCGACGCTGAACAATCTTCTATTAATGCAAATAAGGGTTCATGGCATTCTGAAAGGTTCAATACTTCGGCAAGCCAGTAATTCATTTCAGCATTGATATTAGTAGTATACTTACTTCCCCAGGCCGGTTTTAAATCCTTGTTCCAGATTCCCTGCAGATTAGGAGGGTTAGTACCCTCTCTGCTAGAGGAGATCAGCAGATATCTGCCATATTGAACGTATAATGCAATTAAACCCGGATCATTGGGGTCTTCATTAAATTTGATGATTCTCCGGTTAGTGGGAAGGGAATCCCTGGCATTGCTTCCCAAATCGATATTAAACCTCTCAAATAAGGTCGTGTAGTCTGCTATATGCTCCTTTAAGAGCTGATCGTAAGATAAACCGGCAATAGCTGCAAGATTTTTTGTAATCTCTTCTTCAGCATCTTTAGAAACGTCTTTGTAGTTTTTGTAGTTGGTAGACGCTGTTAAGTAAAGGGCTGCTTTGGTAGCATTTGTGACTATTACATGACGGTCAGTTGTTTCTACCGTACCATCAGTTTCTAACTTTATGCTGGCTAAACCCTGGAGTACGCCATCCTTCACCTTCACTTCAAGGCTTAATAATCTATCCTTTATTGAAACCTCCTTAACCTCATGCTCCGCATCCATGGTATATCTAAAATCCAAAGCGCCCTTTTTGTCTGAACTAAGCCTTATTGCCACCACCTCATGTGGATTGCTGGAAATGATCTCCCTTGTGTAAGTTGTTCCATCCACTTTATAGATAACGGTTGACACAGCCTTTGTCAGATCAAGCTGACGATGGTAGTCGGTGTACTTGTCATGGCCATCAAATTCAATGTAGAGATCACCAAAGGGTTGATATTCCATTTGTGTCAATGGAATGCTCATAAATTTCTCCATACTCAACTTATGGGCTTCTTCCTGTTTCCCTTCAAACAGCAACCGGCGAATATCATCCAGGTATTTAACCGCTCCCTGGTTTGCATAGTTGTTAGGTCGACCGGTCCAAAGCGTTTCTTCATTAAACTGAATGTGTTCCTTTGCCACAGTACCAAAGACCATGGCTCCCAGTCTTCCATTACCCACAGGTAATGCCTCAGTCCAGGTTTCGGCAGGTTTGTCATACCATAGCCGCAGCGCAGCTTTTTCCTGCTGAATGGTGCATGACACGGAAAAAAATAAGTAAAGTAAAAAAAAGCATAAGATCCTTAACATATCAATTGATTTAAATTAAATGAGTTTATTACACAGCAATCCGGATTATTCGCAGGCCGTTTCTACAAAGTAACCTTTATGTTCATCTGTGAACAGATAATTGAAGTGCCAATTCGTTAATCGAACATCCGGAAATCCGCCAAATCCACTTCCTGCCCCATTACACATTATCCCCTTTGGCGCTGTTTGGCTATCACAATTTTCATGTGGCATGCCAAAGGTATGTCCCAACTCATGACCGATGGCCCCTGCCTCTGTATCGTAACCTTGTTCTATTCTATCAATTATCCATTTGGGCATCCCGGCAAAATGGAAATTTGCTGCTGCAGCACACGGACAAAATCCCCCCACATCTACCTCCAGAAAAACTATACTCTTGTGGTTCGGATCATTCATAATCACATTTGTATTGGCGATAACCTCGTTGACTGCATTACCTAACCAGTTCCAGTCAGGGTTATTATGTATGTCATCATTATTGTTCAAAAACTCATTTGATGAAAGACTGCTGTTAATGGTTACCACATCTTCGACGATAAATGTTGCTCCATCACGGGACCACAATTGCCTGTTTCTTTCTACCGCTTTTGCCACTATTTGTTGTCTGTCGGTATGTTCGGCATCACTGGGCAACACATAGAAAACTTTAACTGTTTTGCAAGCGCTGGGATCAATTACACTGATGGTTTTGGAAAAAACTGCACGCTGATCTTCGTTCATTGCCGTAAGCTCAATGGTATATGTTCCAGGCTCGGTGTATACATAGGTGGGGATTTCTTCTACGGATGTATCGCCATTTCCGAAATCCCAAAGATAGGTAGTGGCATACTGGCTTCTGTTTTCTACTTCAAGGGAACATGGCGCCAGGCAATTTGTTTTTTCAATGACAAAAAGTGACGTCACCGTAACTCCATTATCGTCGCCGCACGCTACAAGCAGCATCATGGTTGTAAAAACCGGTATTATTCGTTTCATGCTTAGTAATAATCTTATTGTATCCTTTTGATCATTGTTGGTGTGTTATCATTGACGATATGGGGAAGGCAAGCTTATGTCATGGCCAACTTTGACTATTTCAACAGGAGCATTATTCTTAATAACCATTAAATGATTTTTGTTAATGATCTTAAAATCCCTTATCTGACCCTCAATCCATAAACCGCTGGCCGAAGCACTCACAGGTGTGAACCCGGAGGCATGACCTTTTAAAAAATGCCCGTAACTCGCATCGTATCTGCCCATCTCCGGTTTGACTTCATATAAATTTCCCCCGGTGAGAATATCGACAAATCCGTCCTGGTCAAAGTCCTGAACTAACAAGGCGTACAGGGGACTCGATTGAACTTCCAACGGAAGTGGGACAAGATCGAATTGGTTATTTCCTTTATTTATTAAAATTGAGGATTGCAAATTGTAGGCAACCAGTTTTTCAGATTTCTCAAGCTCTTCTTCACTAAAAATTTCGTTTATCTGTTGCCCCTTATAACTTTCATATTTCAGGTATTTTTTCTTTAGATGGGGGAGCTGCATAACCAGGTCATGCTTCAGACAAACCGGGTAGGATTGTTCACCATTATAGGCACAGATGATCTGTTCAGCCGTTCCATTTTTATCAAAGTCATTGATATACATGGAAATGGGCTTTTCAAAGGTGGCTCTAAATCTGGAGTTAAGGCCGTGGTTGCCAATGACAAAATCCAGGTCACCGTCATGATCAAGGTCTCCTGCTTCTATGCTATTCCACCAGCCATTGCTATTTGAAAGACCTGCCTGAGCGGTAATATTTTTGAAATTGCCGTTAATGTTTTCAAAAATTGTAACGGGCATCCATTCCCCAATCACAATTAAATCCCAATCTTTGTCATTATCAATATCACTCCATTCTGCCGAAGTAAACAGGCCATAATTCAGTAAATCCGGTGCTATTTCCCGGGTCACATTGGAAAAATTACCATTTCCGTCGTTTTCCAGGAGATAGCCACTTGCCGGCACCCCGTACAACATAGGACGCATTCTGATGCCTACAAACAAATCCTGATCCCCATCCAGATCAAAATCTGCGGCCCTGACGCATGATGTATTTTCAAACCGGGTGGAAGGAAGTATCTGCGGCGACTTTTCAAAGTGGCCTTTTCCATCGTTTATATAAAGCCGGTCAATCAGGGCAGCCGAGGTATTTGAAAATTCATTGCCGCCACTTGCGACGTACAAGTCCAGGTCCAGGTCATTGTCGGCATCAAAAAACACGCAATCAGTGTCTTCTGATGCTTTGTCGCTATGAAATAATGCCGTGTTGCTTTTTATAAATTCACCACTATCTCTTTGAATGAATAGTGAGCCTTCAAACCCTTTGGCGCCACCTATGTAAAAATCCTCTAAACCGTCTGCATTTACGTCTCCGACACAAGCTTGTGGTCCCTGCGTCGACAACATAAAATATGTCAACCGATCTCTATCAAAATCTACAAAGGCATTTTCTTTGTGAACGTATAAGTCCTTGAATTCTTCCAAAGGTTCGGAAAAAAGTAGTTTTTGGATTTTGGATTCGTCGACATAAGCCGCAGCTTTGGAAGTTTCACCACAGGCGACGGCTAAGGTTTGATTGACATCCACACGGGTTAGAATGGTCTGGTCATCATTTGGCCATTGAATAATTAAAGAGTCTATCACCTTTACTGTGCCAAGACCCAGATTAGGTCTGGGATCTACAGAAGATTGAAAGCCTTTCAATGGCATTTGCTCCAAGTAAAACCTGGAGCTTCCTGCAACGGCGGTAATTTTTGTTCCAAAAGCCATGGTGTTTTTGCCCAGCCCTTTTAGTTCCAGCTTTATATAATTGTTTTCCGGGTAAAGGCGATCGGCATCGTTTCGATAAACAAAGGCGTGCATGTTGACATTATTGACAACAAGATCCATATCACCATCATTGTCTAAGTCACCAAAGGCAGATCCGTTGGAAAAACTTGGTGTTGCCAACCCATATGCAGTGGCCTTATTGGAAAATTTCAAATTTCCCTTATTGACAAAAGCAAAATTCGGAATAGGGTTGGATGGAATAACGTCTACCAGATAGCTGTAATCAATGGAGTTATTGTTAACAACAGATTTCCTGGTGCTTTCATTGGATATAAATTGGATATAATCCTGATCAGTCAGATCTTTATAAATTCCGTTAGCTACAAATATGTCCTTTAATCCATCATTTTCCATATCAAAAATGAGGGCACCCCAACTCCAATCAGTGGCTTCCACACCTGACAACCTGCCAATTTCACTGAAAAATATATCATTGGAATTTGGGCGTTTACCGTTGTTAAGCTGTAAAGTATTTCGGGTAAACTGGTGATGGTAATCGTATTTTAAATTGAATTGATATTTGTCCCAGTTTTCAAATGTTGTCTTTGTTTTAAGCCTGTGTTCATCTTTTGGAAGCATCTCTGTTACGAAAATATCCACAAGGCCATCATTATTGATATCAGCTATATCGGCGCCCATGGAGGTGGCACTAATGCTTTTCATTTGGGTTTCCAGAACCTCACGGAAGGTTCCGTCACCATTGTTCATGTAAACGTAATCTTTTTCGAAAAAATCATTTGAAATATAGATATCCTGCCATCCATCCCTATCAAGGTCTCCGATGGTAATGCCCATGCCGAAACCTATGATACTGCCATAAATGCCTGCTTTTTCACTGACATCAACAAAGGTATCACCGTCATTCCTATACAATTTATCACCACCCACTTCATCGCGTATCATTCTCTCATTTTCCCGGAGGTTAAAAGTGCTTATAGGCCGGTAGGAATTATTCAACTGGTACATGTCCAGATCACCATCTTTGTCATAGTCAAAAAATGCAGCATGGGTCGAATATCCCAGGTCCGCCAAACCATACTCCGCCGCGCTCTCCGTAAAGGTGAGCTGTCCTTTTTCATTAATACCATTGTTAATAAAGAGCTCATTCTGCTTATTATCACCATCAATATCTCCTGAATTGCATACATAGATATCCAGCCACCCATCCCCATTGACATCCGCCATGCTCACACCTGTTGACCAGGCCCGCTCACCTTGCACTCCGGCTGATTCGGTAATGTCCTTGTACCTTAACTCCCCTTTTCCCTCATTAATGAAAAGCTTGTTGGCCTCCATGTTGGCAGTGAAGTAAATATCCAGAAAGTTGTCATTGTTCACGTCCCCCAAAGCTACTCCGCCGCCATTATAATAATTTCTGTATTTATAAATATTGAATTCCTGGTCGAAAGTTAATTTATTGTTAAAGGCGATACCCGTCACTTCACTTGACAAAATTTTAAAGACAGTCTTTTCAGACTTCTCCGGACCGACACAAGCCAGTAGGAACAGTATGCTTAAGATGACAATATTTGTTTCTCTAAATATGAGGAACTTCATTGCTGCATTGTACTTTATCAATTTTCACTTAAATCCGTAAACCGCACCTTCACTTTGTCATAATTATCAATAAAAACCGATATCCTTCTATTTCCTTCGACCATTACATAGGCCACCTGATCGTTTTTGGGATTTTTTATTTCAATGAAATCATCCCCATAGTGTTGCTTGGTAAATAATAACACTTCTTCCAGCAAGCGGTCGACTTTCGTATCCTCTCGCCATGGCATCCAATCACGGTATGTAAAAATCAATGGTAATTCATAAATGCGGTTATTACGAAATTTTGGAAAAAAATTAATGTTTATGGGATTACTGAAACTATCTATTTCACACAAGACCGACATATCGCCTCCCTGCTTTACTATTCCCTGGTACCCTAAGGGAGTGATGTGGTCATAAAATTGTCTTTGAGTCATTCCAAAGGTAACACCCAAAAAAAGACTGTCCTGCCTATGCCCTTTTCCAAGTTCTCTCTCAACAAGTTTTTCATACGCTGATGGGTGGTTGCATCCCAGCACGATCATACCAAATAGGGATGCGTACAACAGACAATTTTTTTCAATATTTAAACATTTGTACATTATCGTTGTTTTTTATTACCAATATGGCATCCTCGTCTTTTATTTTCAGCTTTACGAGGTCTCTGATCTCCCCTTTTACCGAAAAGCCGGACTGAATGGCTGGTGCGGGCTTGAAATTATTAGTTCCATCTCCCAAAAGGAGTAACCCATAACTGCCATCATATATGCCGATCTCCGGTTTTGACCGATAAAAATTGCCTCCTATGAGGAGATCCTCTGTCCCATTCCGGTCAAAGTCCTGTACCGCCATGCCATAAACCGGAGAATACTGTGCCTCCATTGGAAGCTCCTTAAGAAAAAAAGTGCCATTTCCCTGATTTATAGCAATTGATGTGAAGGTAGTATAGACTTTCAATTCGATGGCTTTTTCCAACTGATCAGGGGTGAAAATGTCGTTGATCGTTTGCTCCTTGTAACTACTGTATTTTAAGTATTTTTTCTTTAACTGGGGAATTTGTGTCACCAATTCATTTCTTAGCACCAGCGGATATGCATTTTTACCATTAAATACAGTTACTAATTGTTCGACCGTACCGTTTTTATCAAAATCATTGATGTACATTGAGACGGGTTTGTTCTTGGATGCCCTCAAACGGGTATTTGCACCAAGGTTGCCAATTACGAAATCGACGTCTCCATCCTTATCAAAATCTTTGGCTTTGATGCAATTCCAGAAGCCATTTGATTTATCAAAACCTGCCTTATGTGTTGCATCATAGAACTTTCCCTGGTCGTTTATGAAGACTTTTACAGGCATCCACTCCCCAACAATTGTCAAATCGTGATCTCCATCTTTATCAATATCTTCCCAGACCGCGTCGGTAATCATTCCAATCTCTTTAAGCTCGGGAGCAATGTCCTGCGTGGCATCACTGAAATTTCCGGAACCATCATTTAGCAGCAAGTAACCGCTGCAAGGAACTCCATACAGAAAAGGGATTAGCCTTTCACCAACAAATAAATCCAGATCACCATCATTATCGATGTCGCAAGCCTCAACGCAGGAGGAGCTCACATACTTTCTTTGAGAAGGTAAAATCTGCGATGACCGGTCAAAATGACCATTTCCATTATTAAAATATAGTCGATCAGCGAGAAGGGGGGAACCATTGGAAAATTCATTACCTCCACTTGCCACATACAGATCCAGATCGCCATCATTATCTGCATCAAAAAATTCGACATCCAAATCCTCCGAATTCTTGTCTTTTTCGAATACCTTATTATCTGGCTTGTTAAACCTGCCAGGCTGCTGCTGAATGATGAGACAGCCTGCAAAGCCTTTTGAGCCTCCAATGTATAAATCCTGCAAGCCATCTCCATTGACATCACCTGTCGCTGCCTTGGGGCCTTCTGATGAAAGCATATGGCTTATTAACCTCTCTCTGTCAAAGTCACTAAATTCATTTTCATGATGTGTATAATCAATTAATTCTTCAATCTTAGAGAAGATTGTGTTATTATTCCCCTCACTTGTCTGGGAATTGGTTTTCTGCGCCTGGTGTTGATACAAGGTAAGTGTTTGGTTGGCAGGAATATTCACCAGTACAGTTGTATTGCTGTCAGGCCAGAGCACATGTACTGTATCAATAATTTCTATTTTCCCCAGACCAAAGGTTAGTTTATGATCCACACATGACTGAAAACCCCTCATGGGGTTCAGTTCCTGATAAAAGATTTCACCCTGGCATTTGAGGGTGACCTGGGTACCTAATCCAAAGGTATTTTTTCGTTCACCAACCAGTGCTAAAGTTAAATAACTGTTTTGTTTGATTTTGTCGGCTTCATTGCGATAAATGAATGGGGGCATATTAACATTGTTGACCACGAGATCCAGGTCTCCGTCATTATCTAAGTCGGCATAGGCAGATCCGTTAGAGTGGCTGGGTGTATCAAGTCCCCATAAAGCGGCTTTGTTTACAAAGGTCAGATCTTCATTTCCGGAAAAAGCGTAATTGGGAATTCGGTTAGAAGGAATTTGATCGATCAACTTTTTTATTACCCCGGTTTCGTTCTTCAACATTTTACGAATGGTTTCGGGGTTTGCTGTGAAATTAATGTAGTCCTGGTCAGTTAAGTCCTTATAAATTCCGTTAGCAACAAAAATGTCTTTAGTTCCATTATTGTCCATATCAAACATAAGTGCTCCCCAACTCCAATCTGTGGCCTGAACACCAGCCAGGCGACCAATTTCGCTAAAAGTTCCGTTGCGATTATTGAGCTGCAAAACATTTCTTACAAACTGGTGGTGATAGCCATTTTTAACACTCATTTGATAGGTATCCCAATTATGAAATGTTGTTGTTGTTTTCATCCTTGCATCTCCCTCAGGAAGCATATCTGTAACAAAGACTTCAGGGTACCCGTCGCCGTTGATATCGGCCAGGTCAGCACCCATCGATCCCATGCTGATTTCTCTCATTTGATGTTCCAGTAATTCACTAAAGGTTCCATCATGATTATTGATATAGAGATAATCGCGCTCAAAAAAATCATTAGAAACAAAAATATCCAGCCAATTGTCTTTGTTAATATCACCAACCGTAACACCAAGTCCAAAGCCGATATTGCTGCCGTAAATGCCGGCTTCTTCGCTGACATCAACGTATTTGTCGCCGACATTTTTATATAATTTGTTACCACCATCCGGATCCCTGATCTCCCTTTGTCCCGGTCTGAAATCGTAACCTCCAACGGATCTTATGGAGTTGTTTAACAAATAACAGTCCAGATCGCCATCCTTATCGTAATCAAAAAATGCTGCATGCACCGAAAGGCCTACGTCCGCAAT
>JAKSDQ010000236.1 GCA_022360015.1 Cytophagales bacterium | reverse complement strand
GACCATTTTCCGTTTTCAGTGTAGCGTATTAACCTTGGCCATAATTTAAGGCTGTAAGCGATCGCCTTGCCTATGGCACTTTTGGGCAATACCTGGGCCATGTTTTCTTTAAGCCAATGATGAAACGTGTCCAGCACCGGAACGGCTTCTTGTATACGTAATTGATAGCGGTGCTCAAATTCTAATGCTTGCTGTTTAGCCCTACGTTCCACTGCATAAAGTTGTTGTATGAGCTCCAATGCATGCTCAGCCCTTGCTTTATCATTGTCTGTGGCCTTGTCAAAATAACGACGAGCATGGGCCATACAGGCCAGTAAGGTGACATCCTTATGGTTGTTGAAAATTTCATAAGCCGCATAGCCATCGGTTTGAAGTGCTCCTTTAAAATCTTTAAGGAACTCCTGTGGCCCTTCGCGGCCCCGCCCCTTACGGTAATCGAAGTATACCATGTTTTGTAAAGGGGCATGGTATACCCAATGGTATCCTGTATGAGTAGCTCCCTTTTTATAGGAGCTTTGCACAGGGATGGGCGTCTCATCAGCATTCAGGTAATCGGATTGCTGTATTTTTTCCCTTAGACATCCATATAACGGCTCAAGCAACTGACAGCTTTTGGTAAACCAGCCACTGATAGTGGACTCAGCGATTTTCACCCCTTCCCTTTTAAATTGCTGTACCTGCCGGTAAAAGGGCAGGTGATCTACAAATTTGCTGATAAGCAGGTGGGCCAACAACCCAGGCCCTGCATTACCTTGTGGTATAGGAAGCGTCGGCAATGGGGCTATAAGGATAGTCTCCCCCTGTACATATTTAGGTCGAACATACTGTTTGACAAACAGCTTACCTGGTATATATTCTGCTATCTCGGTGATGTGTTCCCCTATCTTTTTGGCTCCTGCTTCCAGACACTCAACATCAATAACTGTCCGCTCTCTTGGAAGGTGGGCAGGCAGTTGCAGCCTGATGGCCTTGCCTTTCTTCCCAGGCTTGTTTCGCTGATAGCTCACCTGCTCGGTTTGTGGCTGATCATTGGCCCTATCAATACCCTGCAATTCAAGGCTCATCTGAGCATTTTGTTCAGGCATAAACCGCTCCCGCTTCTGACCAAAGATCATCCGCTTGAGCTGGGCCAGTTCCTGTTTTAAGTAAGCTATTTGTTGATGCTGTTCCTGGTTGATTTTAGCCAGTGACTCATTCTGTTTTTGGAGTAAAATTATAGAGTCCGAATCAGATATCACCGGCTGTTTTTGCATACTGCAATGATACAGAAAAACAGCCTTTTTACATAGTCAATAACAGGCTTTAATCGGTTTTTCTCAATGAAAACCTCAAGGACTTTTGTATGATCCCAACCCTTATCCCTTCGATGATCAGCATCAGGGTAGACCAACTGATCAGACAATTGCCCTTAGCTAACCTGGGGCTTTCTATCACACCCTGCGCCAGCCGCTTATAATACAACACAAAGCCGCCATGCTCCCAGTGCAGTAGCTTTATTCGATCCCTGCGCTTGTTGATGAATACATACACTGATCCATCACATGGATTATGGCTCATCTGGGATTGAACCACACCGGACAAGCTGTCAAAACTCTTACGCATATCGCATGGCTTATCATACAAATAATACTGGTTGGAGGAACTCAGCGAAAACATTATTGTAAGCCTACCAGAGACTTAACCAATGACATGGGGCTAACGGCCGGTACTTTTAGGTATGTGCCATTGGCATAATGTATTTCCAGCGGCGTCTGAAAATCTGGAGCTATCCGTATAAATGAACTCCGACTCTTGCCCTGTTCTCGAAGGTATCTGGTGCGCCAGTAGCCAAAGCTGTGCAGGCTTAGCCCACGGGATTTGCAAAATTCATCCCTTCTCTGACCACTTTCCTCCCAAGCTTTAATATGGGCGAACATTTCTTTGTGCTTTTCTTTTGT
>JAKSDQ010000084.1 GCA_022360015.1 Cytophagales bacterium | reverse complement strand
GTGTCTCTTTGTGTCTTGGTGCCTTTGTGGTTAATCATTTTTCACCACGGAGGCACCAAGACACAAAGAGACACAGAGGTACAAAACAAGAGATTTATACCAGCGAGGTGTATTTGACAGGGTGAGTGTTCTACCCATGCTCTACCGGTACTAGTTTTGAACCAGGAACACTTCGTATCTGTTACATGGATTAAAAAGCCTGAAAACAGTGGCCCCATCGTTTGGAAGTTCTGAGGCATATACTTCACTTCCTTCAAAAATAGCATCGGTGATTTCCCGGAGGTCATTTTCCAGTCCGGTGGAGCCGTCGTCGAAATAGAACTCTTCAGTCAATGTAATGGTAACTTTGTTGCCTTCGCTGGTTGTTGGTTCGAATGCTCTTACATAGATACTACCATCTTCCATGAGCAGGCCGATAGAATAAGGGGGAAGGTTAGGGTCAATGGGATTTATGCCGTAGAGAAAGGCAAAACCGGAGGCTTCCGGGAATCTTTCTTCGATGATTCCGCCTTGTGCCAGTGAGTTGCCCTCTCCGTCAAAAACAAAAATGACATTTACGGTGTATGCATTATTGGGTTGAAAACCAAAACCTGTACTGTTAAGCAAGCTACTTATGACAGTAACGTCATTACTACCTCCGGGGATCCGCCCTTTATAAGTGGGCCCCGGTTCAGTGGAAGCATTACACAGAGGCGGGGCAGTCATCTCAAAATTATCAAGAGAGACTTCACTAATTGTAATCTGCTGACCTCCTGCCACAAAAGTTACAGGTTCTACCAACACCAGGCTCCCATCGCGAAATGAATAGGCAGTGTTTTGGCGAATTCCTACCAGACCGTTGGTTAATACTTCATCCACAGTCGTGCCCACACCAGCGACATCAGCCAGGATATTTCTTCTTTCCAGATCGATAGACCAGAAGACAGAAATATTTCTGTCTTCAAGGATGAGTTGTTGAATAGGAGGATCTCCTCCGAAAATTTGCGAAGTCAGCGTGCCAAAGGCATTGAGATTTTCAGAGATTTCGCGCGCAAAGGAAGATGCTGCGCCCGGTGCTGCAGGAGTGAAAGTCAGTACTGTGGGCGATCCGAAATCGGTCGCACTGTTAAAGATGAGGTTGTCATCCACTTTTTGATCAAAAATAAATTCGAACTCAGCCCCAAAGTTAGCCTGTTCCTGTTCGAACAGGAAGTGGAAAACGCCATAAGTCTCCAAAATCAATTCCAGCCCTAATGCATTATCGATTCGGTAGGTAATGGTCTGATCATAAAATTCACCATTGTTAACAGCTACATCTGATTGAATCCTGACTTCCCCATTTTCATCAAAATCGAGGAGCATAAAAAACACCCCGGCATCTGGCCTGGGCTGGTATTCCAGTTGCCATCCATTGGCAGGGGCCGTAAGCTCGTTCCTGAGACCTGATATGGCCTCATTCACCCTTTCTTCCACTGATGGCAGTCGTGGGCCATCGTCATCGTTACACGAAATTGTCAGAATCAAACACAGAAAAACCGCTAGTGTTTTATATAATCTGGTCATGAAATATTCAAAGTTTTGATTGAACCGCCTCCCTTAATTTCAGGAGATTTACGCCAGTCACCTTTTCATAGTGTTCGGAAATGGCATTGACTTTTTGTCTTATCCGTTCCCTTCCCTCATTTCTGCTGACACATTCCGGTGTATCACAATCAGCTTCATCCGTTAGCACATTATCGATAAAATTAGTGTCAAAAAGGTAAAAAGCCACTGTTTCTGCAAAGTCCTCATTGGGAGAACTGGAGGCGTAGGGTGAAACAAAGCCTCGTTGCAATGCTTCTTCCTCCGGTAAATTGAACCAGGAACCAGCGCTGGTATAGCCGGTGGGAGAAATGGTTTCGAAGGCTGTCGGAAGCTTGTAGCGTTGATGGACTGTATGGGCAAACTCATGATATACGGTTTGTAGTTGCAGGTTTCTCCAGTCAGTATCCTCGGGATCAATTGCATTGACATTGGTAAATGTAATCCTCGCCCCGGCATCCGCTGTTCCTAAAGTGACCGTTCCGTCTTCATTATAGATAAACCCGCCTAAAAATACAATCTCAACCGGAACGTGATCCACGAAAAACTCCTCCCCATTTTCAATTTCCAGGTACGGCGCAATCCAGAATTCCTCGATGAAATCCAGCATGGGCCTGACAACCTCTACTCTTGGCGGGGTTGCCCGTTCATCGGGATCGACAAACCGGTCCACAAACCGGTACCTGATAGCCATGTTGTATTTTTGCGTGAAATTCTCATCGATGTACTGGTCCAAAGGAGTCAATTCAACATTTGTGTCCCGTACCGGAACATTTAAAGATTCATCGTCATAACAGGAGTTAGTAACAAGCAACAATCCCACAAAAAGTGTGAACTTCATGAAGTTGCCTTTGGAAAAAATCGTGTTAAACATCTCAATCTGCTTTTTCGTTATCTAATTTCTTTTACAAATTATCTTGGGTTAGGTCTCAGACCACCTACATCTATAGCCGACTCCGGTATCTGAAGTACTTTGCGCCGGTCATCTTCCCTGAGTGTAATCACAGATACATTATCACCCAGTACGTGTCTTACTTCGAGCTCAAACCTCCTTATGTCAAACCAACGCATACCCTGTGCAATAAATTCTTTCCTTTTTTCAAGCAAATAATACTGCATCATAGCTGACTGATCAGTGACAAATGGATTGCCACCCACCCCAATAAAATTCCTGATACGGGAAAGGGATAACGTTAAATCATCAGCCTGTCTATACCGTTTATTAGTCAGTACCTGAAGGTCAGAAATGGCATCATTAATCCGGTTTTGGCGGATATAGGCTTCAATGCGGTTCAAAAGGACTTCTTCGCCTCTGAACGCTAAGGCAATATGATAGGGAAACCCAACATTTGAATTCAACCCGCTTCTTTCGAAAAGGTTTTCGTACCTGGATGGAAATGTGCCGTTGATTCCTTTTACGAAGGAAGGATCCTGTCTGTCATCGATAGTGCCGCCGCCAAATGGATGCGTGGAGAATAAGCCGCTGTAAATCTCGTCGGTAGGGCCGTGTGCAAAATCAGTTCTTTGTACCAGGGAGATTTTTCTCATCAACATTAAATTACTGGCCTGGCTGGGAGAAGAATACAGTTGTGGATAGCCTTCTATGGAGGCACTTGCAGCCCGGAACTCATCCGAAGTAAGATCCCGGACAAAAAACGAAGGGTCAGCCCCCAGTAATTGATTGCTAAATTCAATGCACCGCTCATATTCCCCTTTGAACAAATAAAAACGGGAAGCAAAGGCCAGTGCAGCATTTCTGTTGAAATGATATTTGCCCGAGTTTTCGAAAAAATTATCATTAACCAGCTCAATTCCTCTCAGCATATCGGCCTCCGCCTTGTCATACACTTCCTGAACGGAATTACGTTCATACTCGGCGATAAAAACTGTTTCGGGTTCTTCTATGTACGGTACGCCGGGGTCGCTGGCGGATGAGATCTCGTCATAATTTCTTGCAAAAAGCGTGACCAACATAAAATGTCCGTAGGCCCTCGTTAACCGGGCTTCCGATTCAATGGCCGCTTTTCTGGCCTGCAGGTCTTCAGTATTTGCCGGTAGTTCGTCCAGTACGGCCAGCACTTCATTGGCATGTGCAATGGCATTGTAAGTTTCAAACCAGAAAAAGGCCGGTGTATCCTGATCGGTGGGGCCGCCGGTAAAATCCTGCCAGGTATAGGCTTCACTGTGATTAGGCCTGATATTGACGCCCCGGGTAAATCCTGCATTATCGGTCATCCAGTCAGTAAAAGCATAGCTGGAGATGGAATAAGCATTGGTGAGCACCTGGGCAGCTTTTTCCAGATCATCCAGGGTCACCCGGTTATCGGGTACCTCGTCAAGGAAACTGTCACAGGCCGTACCTATGAATAACAAGATGAATGTAAGTAAGCAACTAACCCCTTTAAAATGGTGTCTTTGTCCCCGGTCTCGTTGAATAGCTATATTACTTAATAACATCTGATGAAATCTTTAGAATCCTATATTCAAAGAAAATGTAACCAGTCTGGGTTGCGGAAGCGATACACCGCCTGACCTGAAAAACTCAGGATCCTGTCCGTTTAACGCATCATCTGAATACAACAATGCCAGATTTTGCCCTTCTACGGCTAAACCCGCACTCGCAAGACCAAACCGGTTGATCCATTGAGAAGGCACCTGGTATGACAATCTGACATTTCTCAATCTTACGTAGTCACCATTGGCTACTCGTACATCACTGTTATTGAATAGCTGATAGGCCTGAACAATATTGCCGTCACTTTGCGCCACTCCCAGATCCAGAATAACCGGAATGTTAGTCCTGTTTTCATCGCCGGGAACTGCCCACCTGTCTGCCAACTCTCCTGGCAGGGCATCAAAATCCGTGTACGTGGGGAAAAAGCCATCGTTGAGCCTGATCTTGTAGTCAAATTTGAAAGATAGTAAAGCAGTAAGGGTGAATCCTTTGTAGGTGAAGGTGTTGGAAAACCCTCCCGTACCCCTGGGTTCGGTTGGCCCTTCAAAGGTAAGGATATCATTCAGGTTGTTTCTGTCCTGGAGATCATATTGAAATACCGTTTCACCGTTTTCATTGAAGAATTGAGGAATGCCCTGCGAATTCAAACCGGCAAATCTTGTGGAAAACAATCCCCTTCTGGGGCCTCCAAGCACCGCCGCCCCATTCTGGCTGATGGCGTCTGCGATTCTGGGCCCAAAATCAAGCCTCGTGATTTCATCGCGGGTATAACCGACATTAAATCTCGCATTCCAGGCAAAATTTCCTTTGCGCATAATAAGAGATGCCAGCGACACCTCGTAACCTACAGCTTCCATGTCTGCAAAATTACCAAATTTTAGTCCCTGGCCTCCTACACCGCTGGTTTGAACGGTGCCGATAAGATCAAAAGCTTCCCTGATATAGAAATTAAACGATCCGCTGAGTCTGTTTTCTTTCAGGCCAAAGTCCAGGCCAACGTTAAACTCCCGCAGTTTTTCCCAGGTCAGCTCGGTGTTAGTGAGGTCCACAATCTGAAGAAAAGGTTCTACGTCCGTCGGACGAATGGTAACATCTGACTGCAGGTTGAGCAGGGCGCTTGCCTGGGGGGGCAGATTACCGGAAATGCCATAGGTACCCCTTAATTTCAAATAGTCAAAGGGTCTGAATATGGAAATATTTTGAAAGAATGGTTCATTCTCGATATTCCAGGCCCCGCTGACATTCCAGGTAGGTAAGAAACGTGCAGCGTCACTTTCCCCCAACTGATTTGAACCGTCGTAGCGAACCGTGAAATTAGCGATGTAACGTGACTTATAAGCATATCCTCCGTTGAAAAACAGTCCGAAAAAGCGGTCCCGCTCTTCATTTAGCCCGAAATAATCAATGTTTTGCAGGTTGAAAAACTCGATGATGGAAGGATCGGTTACAACCACCCCGCCACTTTCATACACCACACCAATGCCGGTAGCACTTTTGGCCGTCCTGTTGGTAAAACGCAACTCTTGTCCTGCCAGGACATTAAATTCGTGCATATCGTTTAAGCTGTAAGACCATTCGGCACTTATTCTGTTGAAAATATTGATCAGCTCACTTTCATCTAAATAATTGAAACCACCTTGTGGTAGCACTACCTGAGGGTTCAGACCAGGGTTGTTGGGGTCTCTGAAAAGCAGGTTATTAGCGTCCTGGATAAATTGTGTTTGGTTTGCGCGGTAAGCCTCGGCCTGGTTAGAGTTTTCATGTACGGTATGATCCCGTTCCGTATTGGCAAACCTTGCCTGTGCCACGCCTTTAATAGAAAGATTATTAATCGGATTGACTTCAAAATCCATCTGGGCCGATACGTCTGCGACCTGAATATCAATAAAGTTAAGCTCCAGCTCTTCCAGGATATTGAACGGAGCAAAATTGCGCCTGAAGAACTCCCTGTTACCATTTTCGTCGTAAGGCCTGATGGAACGGGCTGTATTTAAGGCATAGCTTAAAGGGTTGATATCAAAGCTTCGGCTAAACCTTCCGGTGATAGGATCAAATTCCCTGTTTCTTGTGCCGGGCACTTTTTGATCCCGGTAACTGGCATTGAGTTTTAGTCCGAAAGTGAACTTATCAGAAATAAAATAGGTGTTTCTGGCAGTTCCTGTGAATCGCTGAACCCTGTCGGCGATGGTTTGTCCCTGGTCATTGAGATAACTTATCGAATAATAATTGTTGGATTTTTCATTACCCGTGGTGAAGCTTAATGAATGTTGTTGTTGCAAGCCCACATCCCGGAACAGTACATCAAACCAATCCGTGTTGGCATTTTCATACTGGTTGAGGAAAGCTTCGTTTAATGTAGACCCGGGGCCCCATGGCAGCTCATGGTTAGCAATCAAGGTGAACATTTTCCCTACGGCCCCATAGTTTTGGGAACGTACCGAGGTACTGATATCTATCAGTCCTTTTTCAAACAATTCCCGGTAAACAGACATTTCTTCGGCTGAATTCAACAGGTTAAACTGGTTATAAGTCGGCCGGAGTTTTCCAGAGAAGTTACCGGTATAATTCACCTGGAGCTTACCGCTTCTTCCCCGTTTGGTGGTAATAACAATTACCCCATTCGCTGCGCGGGCTCCATAAATGGCGGTTGCCGAGGCATCTCTCAGGATCTGGAATGACTCAATGTCATTGGGATTGAGATTGGCGATAGAGGAACTGACCAGGGTGTTGGAATTTCCTGAAATAAAATCTTCGGTATCCACGTTGGTGAGATCTTCGAGAATGACCCCATCTACCACAAAGAGTGGCTGATTATTACCATTAATGGAGGCATTACCCCGGATCCTGATCCTCGGTGATGTTCCAAACGTTCCCGATACATTATCTACGCTTACACCGGCCGCCTGCCCTTCCAAGTCCCTGCTTACGTCCACGGTACTGATTGCCTGGATATCCTCCATTTTTATATTTTCAGCGGCTCCTGTAAACAGCTTTCTGTCGACTTCCTGAAAACCTGTCACTACCACCTCATTAAGCAGCGATGACTCCTCCTTAAGTGCTACTGACAGGGGCGCATTGTTTTGAATGGGTATTTTTGTGGTTTCCATACCCACCATTTGAAACACCAGCACTTCTCCAATCCTGACCTGGATCGAAAAATCACCATCCACTCCTGAAATGGTTCCTGTGGTAGTACCTTCAATAAAAACGGAAACCCCGGCAAGCGCCTCTCCACTTTCATCCGTCACCTTTCCTGTAACCGTTGTTTGCTCCTGGGCAATGGAAGGAATAATCCGGATAAAAAGGGCTATCAATACTATTATCCAGCCCTTTTTCTTAAATACTGGATTGTATTTGGAAACCATAGCATCAATTTCCTTGAAATTTTACTCCAATCTAAAGGTCAAATCAACATCGAGAAGTCCCTGAACCGCCTGATTGACAACTCGTATGGAAATAAAACCAGCATCACCTTCGTCATTTTTAACAGTAGGTGCCTGGAGCTGATCGAATTGAACTCCTGAGATCGTGACAAAATCATCATTTGTAGCGTTGGCTATATCTTCACCGTCAAAATCGATAATGACAAATCTCCATTCTTCATCAGTCAGGACAATACGGTTATTATCCGGATTTATTGATATACTGAATGGTGCAGTAAGATTGTTGAAAGGCCCGGCAACAACTACCTGATCATCTTCTGGGGAATCGGCAGGAAGAAGCTGTATAATGATGTCAGCAAGGCTATCCACCCCGGTCTCATCCGGATCCCACGCGGCATCAGCATTTGTTTCGGGATAGATATTGACAAATATGCCCGTTAAAATGCGTTCTTTTACAGTAATTTCCTGAGAAGTTTCTACAAATTGTTCATCGGCCGTAAATGCTTTCAGGGTGACAGTTACGGATCCGGGAGTTGTAAAGGTAACGGAGGGGGAAATATCTGTAATCGGATCTAAGCCATCACCGAAATCCCATTCATACCTTGCGGCATTGATGGAAAGGTTATCGAACATGACAGGTACCCCAACTTCTATCTCTGCCGGTTGTACCTCGAAAGCAGCGGTAGGCAATGGCAGGGAATCATCATCACTGCACGAAAGAGCAAATATGGCCACGAAAACAAACCATAAGCTTTTGTAAAATCTTGTCATACATTTTAGAGTTTAGTAAAATTTATGTATTATTCGTTAAAGTATTTTGTATCAATTGTATTTAATAGACGCTACAAAACTACAAAAAGTGTGTTTATGATGTTTAAAATTAACCAAACCCAGCAAATATAATAATATTATTGCCTTTTAAAACGATGGGTTTTCTGCTTTTAGCATTATAAATGATCTTTTTAAAAGTAACCAGAATAGAACGTTAATCAAAACAATATTTCCGGAAAATACGTTCAAATCGCTTATTTGAGACGCGACTGAGTCGTTAATGAAAGACAATGTAAGGCCTCGACCGGCTGAGTCTGACTGGTAATCCCCTATGAAAACCGAAAGCTGAATGTATCCGGTTATTGGCTAACTGAAATAACCGAAGTACCTTCGGCAATATTTACCGGATACACTTTGATGCTGTGGCCAAATCTTTCTTCAAAATTCCGGCTAATCTGGACGATCATATTTTCCGGATGATCGTCCAGTACCAGATTCAGTGTACAACCCCCAAAGCCACCTCCCATCATTCTGGCACCCAGAATTTCAGGATAATATCGGGATTGCTGCACTAAAAAATCCAGCTCTTCGCAACTAACCTCGTAGTCCTGGCTCAGGCCGGCGTGTGTGGTGTACATGATTTTGCCTAATGTGACAAACGCTCCCTGCTCAAGGGCCTTGGCAGCTTCTTTAACGCGTTGGCTTTCTTTTATAATATATTCACACCGTTTAAGTATATTAGGTGAAAGGCCGGCACTTACCTGTTCAAGCTGGGCCAGGCTGGCATCCCTGAGACTGTTAATCTCCGGAAAAGCCTGATGAAGGGCATTTACACCAATTTCGCACTCTTTTCTTCTTTGGTTATATTCAGAATCCCCCAGCGAATGGTGAACACAGGAATCAAATAGTATCAATGAAACGTTTTGAAAAGATGAAGGATGGTATTTGAATTCCATGGTTTTACAATCCAGCTCGATGGCGTTGTTGTGCTTTCCAAACATGTTGGCAAACTGATCCATAATGCCGCATTTAACACCTACAAAATGATGTTCGGCCGCTTGACCTGCAAGGGCTATTTCCATCCTGTCCATGCCCAGATCAAACAATTGATTCAACCCGAAAATGATGCCACATTCCAGCGCGGCCGATGATGACATACCCGCACCAATCGGAATGTTACCCCCGAAAACGCAATTGAAACCCGATACGGACTTTTTTAACTTCTTTAGTTCATTGACGACACCTACTACGTAATTGCTCCAATGTTGATCTTTAGGGCACAACTCGTCGTCAATATTGAAGCTTATCCTGTCGTCAAGGTCATAGGCAATGACTTCACACTGCCTTGTTCCGTTGGATGCCATCGCCAGGTAAGTCATTCTGTCAACGGCCGCTGGCAAAACCAAACCTTCGTTGTAGTCAGTATGCTCGCCCAGCATATTGATCCTTCCGGGAGCGCTAATCATAATGGGTTTATCCTGGAAACGATCCTGAAAACCTAAAGTGAAAGCAGTATGGATTTTTTTTATGTAGTCTTGATTCATTGAAATACAGGTAACCGGTCAATAAGCGTAAATATAACGGTTATTAATCAAATATTAAAAAGGATGCTGATTAATCATTCAAATGGCAACAAAATTGTATGTTGACTCAGGTGTTTGGCTTTGGCATGGAACCCGGTGTTACAATGAGTCAGGAGTTTGGTTCTTGTTTTGGCACTTGGTTATGTGAGGACTCCGGAGTTGAGCTTTTGTTTAGTGCTTGTCAGGCGATTAGTCATACTATGACTTTGAGTCATAGTATGACGCTTTAATAACAGCTTAATTGCCAGAGATCAGTGTTTGCCAAACCACTTTAAATTTTGGTTAACATATTTTTTCAAGCCTTCCGATTCTTAATAAATACTTAACTCACGGTTAAAATTCTATTCACGTTTAGTTAATTAATTGTACACATCAAATTTATGTTTACAAAACAATGCAGAAAGGGAAAATTTTAATATTTGATGATGATGTGGAAGTGTTGGAATTATTGAAAGATCATTTGGAAAAAGAGGGATACAAAGTAAACGCCTATAACAAAGGAGACCTGGCGATGCAGCACGCGCTGGAATTTCTTCCTGATCTGTTCATCATCGATCCACTAATGCCAGATATGGATGGGTTAAAGTTTTGCAGGGCAATTAAAGAAAATGAGGTTTTTAGCAACGCCTATGTGATATTTCTTTCAGAGAAAAATGATGAGTCGCTGGAAATAGATGCTTTCGAGAACGGGGGGGATGATTTTGTCCCTAAGCCGGTTAAAATTCGTGCGCTTAAAGAGCGGGTGAATAAAATTTTTGCCAGAAAAATACAAAAAGGTGAAAACCTGGAATTGATAGCCGATGGTAAGCTCGTCATCAACCATAACAGCTATACCGTTTTTCTTGGTAAGAAGGAATTGAATTTTCCAAAAAAGGAGTTTGATCTCCTGAGGTTTTTGGCGGCAAACCCGCAGAAAGTGTTTTCCAGGGATGACTTGTTATCCAATATCTGGTCGAGCGATTATGATGTACAGCCGAGAACCATCGATGTACATATCAGAAAGATTCGTGACAAAATAGGAAAAAATTATATCAGCACCATCAAGGGAGTAGGATACCGATTTAATCTTGGCAAGTAGCATAGATGCGTTGCTTATGCGTATTCCGAAATTTTCAAGCCGCTTAGATCCAATTCAACATCTGTCCATTCCCCGTTGATAAGTACTCTAACGTATTTAAAACCTATTTCTTTTAGCATATAAGCCGCCTTTTCAAAACAGTTGATGATTTCTTCGGGGTGATGGGCGTCAGAGCTAAGGGTGATGGGAATTTTCATTTGTTTAACCTTCTCTAAAATCCACTGGCTGGGATAGGTATGTACCGTTTTCTTTTTGTAAATACCCCGCGTGTTAACCTCCAGTATTGCGCCGGAGGCCTTGATTTCTTCCAGGGTGTGCATTATTTCGTATTGATACCAGCGGTTAAATTCGTGGTAAAACTTGCTTTCCCGGTTTTGAATTTTGATTTTATCCAAATGGCCTATGATATCGGGGCAAGCTTCCCTGACCATGGCCCTGGTTAGCTGAAAATAACGCTTGATTACTTCCATGATATCATTTTTAAATATGGCGTTTAGCCCTTCCAGAAATGTGTTGTGATTACCATCGATTTCCCAGGGTTGGCCGTTTTCATACTGATCTATAAAATGAATGGCACCTATGGTGTAGTCAAGGTCCAGATTCAGGATAGAAGGATGCCTGGGTGAGATGACATCCGGAATGTAGTCGACTTCCATGCCAATGTAAAGCTGGATTTGATCGGCATATCTTTTCTTTAAAATCTGTAATTCGTTGATATAATTGAGTGTTTCCTGAGGACGCATACACCAGTCGCATTCAAATGGCAGCGGTGCGTGTGAACTGAAACCATAAGAAAATACTTTCATATCAATAGCCCTTTGAACATATCTTTCAGGCTCAAATTTCCCATCGCAATAAAAACAGTGACTATGAAAATTACTCCAGCTCATCAACTAAACAACAGTTTAAAATAACAAAAGGTTATACTATAAGCTAACGAAATAACCAACCGTAAAGATGATAGGAAATCCATTTAAAAAAACTTGTTTACAAATTTTTAACTTAAAGTTAACGGATAGATAAAGTTGAAATAATTTTAAGGCTTTTGATTAGCTGGCAGATCAATATATTTGAATCTGGCTATAGATTCTAGGTGCTATATGCAGAAAAAAGAAAAACTGGTTTTCATTGTCAACCCGATTAGTGGCTACGGAAAAAATGCCGGGATAGAAAAACTAATTGCCAGGCATCTTGATCAAAGCAGGTATGAGTACGAGCTGTTAAAAACAAGCTTTCCGGGCCATGCCCGTGAACTGGCCAATGGGGCTATCGACAACCATGTCGATATGGTGGTTGCCGTTGGTGGTGATGGTACGATGAACGAAATAGCCCATGTTCTGGTAAATACACAGGTAAAACTGGGTATTATTCCTTTGGGATCAGGTAATGGGCTAGGGAGGCATGTGGGTATATCTTTAAACCCCAGAAAGGCCATTAATGTGATTAACGAAGGGAGATGTATAGCTGTTGATACATGTCTGGTTAATGATACAACTTTTGTCAACATAGCCGGTGTCGGTTTTGACGCATTCATCAGTAAAATTTTCAATCAAAGCCAGGAAAGGGGCTATTTGACCTATCTGAAGTGCATTATCCAAAACATTAACAGATACCGCCCACAGCATTATACATATAACCATCAAGGAAAACCAATTCAAAAAAACTACCTGACCATCGCTTTTGCAAACTCCCGGCAGTATGGCAATAATGCCTACATCGCGCCGCTTGCAAGCATTACGGACGGTTACCTGGATGTGGTATTTGTCAGGCCTTTTCCTGCTTACTACTGGCCGATGCTGATTTTCAAGACGCTGACAAAAACCCTGCACACCTCCCGGTACATCAGCACTTACCGAACGAGGCGCTTTCATCTAAAATCAAATCATCCTGTTCCCATGCATGTGGACGGAGACTTTCTTGGCATTCACAATAGTTTTAACGTACAAATTCAGCCTGAAAGTTTACAGCTTATCGTAGGAAAGGAGGTTATTTAAAATAAACTTAAAACTGGCTTAACACTTGGTTGATGTCTGAAAGTTATTTTTGTAAAAACCCCCAAAATCGTGAAGACAATTCTTTTTAAATATCAAAGTTTGTTGATTAGCCTGTTTCTTACCAGGCTCTCCTCGTTTTACTCCCCGTTGAAAGCCAGCAAGAGGAAAAAGCGTGTTATCAGAAGATACTTTTAACGCCGGGGCATGGGCAAGAAAAAGAGAGAGGTTGATATTGTGGTGATTTCAGATATCCACCTGGGTACGTATGGCTGTCATGCCAAAGAGCTGCTCCAGTACTTAAAAAGTATCAAACCTAAAAAGGTAATTTTAAACGGCGATATTATCGATATCTGGCAGTTCAGCAAACGTTATTGGCCCAAATCGCATATGCAGGTGGTGAAGCATATCATGGGGTTGATAAGTAATGGTGTGAAAGTTTACTACATTACAGGGAATCATGATGAGTTACTCAGAAAGTTTGTAGGTTTCAGATTGGGCTCCTTCAGCATATTGAACAAGCTGGTGCTTAAGATTAGCGGCAAACGCGCCTGGATTTTCCATGGGGACGTGTTTGATGTTACTATGCAACATTCCAAATGGCTGGCTAAGCTTGGGGCGATTGGGTATGACACGCTGATTTTGATCAACAGGGCGGTGAACTTTTTTTCGGTTAAACTGGGAAGCGGACCTGTTTCAATGTCTAAAAAAATCAAAAACGGTGTGAAATCTGCCGTAAAATTTATTAACAATTTTGAGCAGACCGCTGCAGATATTGCCATCTCCAACGAATATGATTATGTCGTGTGTGGCCATATCCATCAACCTGAGATAAAAACCATGACTAACAGGGAAGGGGAGGTTATTTACCTGAATTCCGGTGATTGGGTCGAGAACCTGACGGCCCTCGAGTGCACAAAGGGCGTATGGGTGATGTACCGGTATCACGAAGATGAAAATGCCAAGCGAATTGATATCAATAACGGCAGGGACAAGTCATTGGAAAATGGCCAGCTTTTCAAGAAACTCCAGCAGGAATTTAATTTATTAAAAAAATGAGGATACTTTATGCTATCCAGGGCACGGGTAACGGACATCTAAGCCGGGCCAGGGACATCATCCCTGTTTTGCAGCAAAAAGGTGAGGTTGATGTTGTCGTAAGTGGTATCCAGGCTGACGTTACACTGCCTTATGACATAAAGTATAAACTGCGCGGGTTTAGTTTTATTTTTGGAAAAAAAGGGGGAGTAGATGTGTGGCAAACCTATCTTAAATCCAAATCCAAGAAACTTTACAAAGACATCAGGCAAATCCCGGTAGAAGACTATGATTTGATCCTCAACGATTTTGAGCCTGTTTCTGCCTGGGCCGCTTATCTGAAGAAAATTCCCTGTGTCGGGTTAAGTCATCAGGCGGCGGTGGTCAACAAAAATTCCCCCAAACCCAAGAAAAAAGATCTGCTGGGCCAAATTATTTTAAAAAAGTACGCGCCTGTTTCTGTACAGTATGGTTTTCATTTCCAATCGTATGATGACAATATTTTTACACCGGTGATCAGAAAGCAAATACGGGACTTAAAGACTGATAATTTTGGTCATTACAGCGTATATCTGCCAGCGTATGAGGATAAAAAACTGATAAAATTCCTTTCGCGTTTTGACAAAACAAACTGGGAGGTATTTTCAAAACACAATCAAAAGGAAATAAAACATAATAATGTGGTAATTAAACCGATAAATAATGAAGCGTTTCTGGAAAGTCTTCGCACCTGCCAGGGAGTTTTATGCGGGGCTGGGTTTGAAACACCGGCCGAAGCCCTGTTTTTAGGGAAGAAATTGATGGTTATTCCCATGAAGGGGCAGTATGAACAACAATGTAACGCGGCGGCATTGAAAAAAATGGGGATACCTGTTGTAAAATCCCTAAAGAAAAAGTATAATGCTAAAGTTATAGATTGGCTGGAGTCGAATAAAATAGTATCGGTTGATTATCCTGACATCACCAGGGAAATCATTGACCACATTATTGAAAAAGGCCCATATCAGGTTAGCAAAAAAGCCCATAATTTTTTAGAGGCTGATTATTTTTTAAAACAGCCCTGATTTTTTAAAAGTTTCTTGAAATACATGATTATATCCAGTGCTGATTTTGGAAAAGGCTTTCAATGGGGTGTTTCGACAGCCGCCTATCAGATAGAAGGCGCGTATCAAAAAGATGGAAAAGGTCCTTCAATCTGGGACCAGTTTACCAGTGTCAAAGGGAATATACAAAGCGGGCATCATGCCAACAATGCGTGTGATTTTTATCACAGGTTTGAGCAGGATATTGACCTGATGCGATACATGGGCATTAAAAACTTCAGGCTTTCGCTGGCCTGGACCCGGATATTTCCCGAGGGGAGGGGCCGGGTTAACCGGAAAGGCGTTGAATTTTATCACCGGTTGTTTGACTACTGCCTGGAGATGGGTATAGAGCCGTGGGTTACCTTGTATCACTGGGATCTCCCATATGCGCTGGAATTGAAAGGAGGCTGGACCAACAGGGATATTATTTACTGGTTTCAGGATTATATCGCCTTTTGCATCAAGCAATTTGGCGATAAAGTCAAACATTGGATGATCATGAACGAACCCATGGTTTTCGTGGGGGCAGGCTATTTTTTAGGCGTTCATGCACCGGGAAAAAAAGGCCTGGGAAACTTTTTGCCGGCAGTTCATCATGCTACGCTGGCCCAGGCCGCCGGAGCCGAGGCAGTCAGAGCCATTGCCTCTCATGCCGAAATCGGAACTACTTTTTCTTGTTCCTACATTGAACCATATAGCCACCGGATGAAAGATGTAAACGCTGCCATCAAGGTGGATGCTTTGTTAAACAGGTTGTTTATTGAACCCACTTTGGGATTGGGGTATCCTTTGAAAGAGCTGAAAGCATTAAACAAAATCGAAAAGTATGTCAAAGCCGGAGATGAAAGTAATATGAAGGTGGATTTTGATTTTATTGGCATTCAGAATTATACGCGTGAGATTGTAAAGTTTGCCCCGATGGTACCTTTGATCAGGGCAAAACTGGTGAAAGCCAGGAACAGGGGCGTGAAAACGACATTAATGGGTTGGGAGGTTTTTCCGCCGGGTATTTATAAAATGTTGAAAAAATTTGATGCTTACAGTGACATAAAGAAGATTATTGTCACAGAAAATGGTGCGGCTTTTAATGACACACTGTCTATGAATAAGGTAATCGATGAGTCCAGGGTAAATTATTTGAAGGATCACATTGCCCAGGTTTTGAGAGCAAAAAAGGATGGGGTGAAAGTCGAGGGTTATTTTGTATGGACTTTTCTGGATAATTTTGAATGGGCCGAAGGTTATCATCCCAGGTTTGGGTTGGTTTATGTAGACTTTCAAACCCAGCAAAGAATTGTAAAATCATCGGGTCTGTGGTATAAAAACTTTTTGGGTCACAATGGCCTGGCCAATTAAAGCGCGATACCTCTAAAAAGCATGGGATTTAGTCGGGCAAGTTTGTTGACTGGGGTAGTTTGAATTCAATGATTTCTTTAAGACTTAGTTGTAATTCCTTTTTGTATATTTTAAAGATAAGTGACCATTCCTCCTTGGCCATAAAACCATCAGAGTTCGCAATGCTTCTCATCCAGGCAAGGGCTCTCGTCTGCTCTTCTCTGGTACATGATTTTAATAAATTTATGCACATTCTATACACCTCATCCAGGGGCAGATGCCTGATGGACGCCATGATGTGATCGAATGCTGATATGTCGATCTGCTCTGATTTCATCATCCGTTCACAAATCTTTTTTTCGAAATCACTGATTTTTCCGTCGGCCGAACTGACCAGGTAATAAAGTGATACAATCGCTTCTATAAACCTTTCGCTTTGTGTGACCATAATTTTAATTGCTTCCCATCGAACCTAAAATATCGATTATCTTGAACTTTTTGTAAATATCCTTTTAGAGGAATTGAAATAAAAGATTTTCTAAAAGGCGAAAATACGCAAGTGAGTTTTTTGATTTTTTACACCTGAAAGCCTTTTAAACCATTAGTTTTGACTCATATAAAATGTGTAGTCCGGATCAGGCAACTCAAAATCAAGTATTTCCTCCAGTGTAATATCCAATTCTTTGTTGTATACCTGATAAATAATCGACCATTCCTGATCTCCCAGGTATCCATCGGCATTGGCAATTTTGTTCATCCAGGCCAGACATTTGACCTGCTCGGGCTTTTCGCATTGACTCAAGGCCCGGACTCCCCTTTCCAAAATATATTTGTGTGACATAGATTCGATTTCATTCAGAATCAAATCCGCCACATGCTCCGATATATTTTCTTTGTGCTTAATGAACTCGTACATTCTTGTTTCAAAGTGAGTCATATTTCCGTTTGTATTACCTATTAGATAACAGAGCGACAATGTACTCTCAGTAAATTTTGATAATGTTCCGGTATTTTTCATGATGTTTTTGGTTTACCATTCTTGGTGCATAATGTTTGCCAAAGTTTTATCAGGGTTGAAATTTCATTAAAAAATGCCCTTAGCACCTTGAAGAGGCCTTTTTTGAAGGGTGGGAAATTGTTAAGAATAATTCCCAAAATGGGAATTGGGTTTTTTGAGGGGATAAGATTCCCAAAAAGGGACAGTTATCTGGCTGACAGGGGAATAAAAAAACCCGGTTGCGCGCAACCGGGTTTGAAATAAGTCTAAATCAAAGTATTATTTTTTATCGTCAACTTCTTCAAATTCAACATCAGAAACATCACCATCTTCAGAAGAAGAAGCGCTTCCTTCCGCACTGTCCGGTCCTGGTTGCGAGTCACCACCAGGGGCTCCGGCGCCCTGTGTAGCTGCATACATTTCCTGTGCTGCTCCTTCCCAGGATTTATTGAGTGCTTCCATGGCAGCATCGATGGCGGCGATATCTTTTGACTCATGTGCCGCTTTCAGCTTATCAAGGGCCTCATTAATGGCAGTCTTGTTGCCATCCGATAATTTGTCGCCATATTCCTTCAACTGTTTCTCAGTCTGGAATATCAGCGAGTCAGCCGCATTGATTTTATCGATTTTCTCTTTTTCATTCTTATCTGCCTCCGCATTGGCCTCGGCCTCTTTTTTCATCCTTTCGATTTCGTCTTCTGTTAAACCTGAAGATGCTTCTATGGTAATCTTTTGTTCCTTTCCGGTGCCTTTGTCTTTGGCAGAAACGTTTAAAATACCGTTAGCGTCGATGTCGAAAGTTACTTCGATCTGCGGCACACCTCTTGGCGCGGGAGGAATATCCCCCAAATGAAATTTTCCGATAGTCCTGTTGTCCTTGGCCATTGATCGTTCACCTTGCA
Organism: Cytophagales bacterium; assembly: GCA_022360015.1. Classification (GTDB taxonomy): domain Bacteria; phylum Bacteroidota; class Bacteroidia; order Cytophagales; family Cyclobacteriaceae; genus Agaribacillus. Next base: position 26,681 of record JAKSDQ010000084.1, on the reverse strand, counting down.
ACACATGAATTTCAACGGTCGGCTGATTGTCTGCCGCTGTTGAAAATACTTCTGATTTTTTCGAAGGAATGGTAGTGTTGGCCTCAATCAATTTGGTGAACACGCCGCCCATGGTTTCAATACCCAAAGATAGCGGGGTCACATCCAGTAATAAAACATCTTTTACTTCCCCGGTCAACACCCCGCCCTGGATAGCAGCACCAATGGCAACCACTTCGTCGGGATTTACGCCTTTTGAAGGCTTCTTACCAAAAAACTTCTCTACTTCTTCCTGAATTCGCGGAATCCTGGTAGACCCACCTACTAATATTACCTCATCAATTTCCGAAGTACTCATGCCTGCGTCACTGATCGCTTTTTTACAGGGCTCCAGGCTTCTTTTTATCAAATCATCTGCCAATTGCTCAAATTTGGCCCTGCTGAGCGATCTTACAAGGTGTTTTGGAATACCGTCGACTGGCATAATATACGGGAGGTTGATTTCGGTGCTGGTGGAGCTTGATAATTCTATTTTGGCTTTTTCCGCTGCTTCCTTTAATCGTTGCAGCGCCATCGCATCTTTTCTTAAATCGATCCCTTCATCTTTTTTAAACTCTTCAGCGAGCCAGTCGATGATGACCATGTCAAAATCGTCACCACCCAGGTGAACGTCGCCGTTGGTTGATTTTACCTCAAATACCCCGTCGCCAAGCTCCAGAATAGAAATGTCGAATGTACCACCTCCCAAGTCATACACCGCAATTTTCATATCCTTATTTTTCTTGTCGAGTCCATAGGCCAGGGCAGCGGCAGTAGGCTCATTGATTATTCTTTTTACATCCAGCCCGGCAATTTGACCAGCCTCCTTGGTAGCCTGTCTTTCGGCATCGTTGAAATAGGCAGGTACGGTGACTACCGCCTCTGAGATCGTAGTACCGAGATAATCTTCACCCGTTGATTTCATTTTTTGCAAAATCATGGCAGAAATCTCCTGAGGAGTATATTGCCTGTCCCCGATTTTAATCCTTACCGTGTCGTTATTACCTTTTTCCAGGTCGTAAGAGACGTGTTTTCTTTCCGCATCTACATCCGAATATTTTTTACCCATAAATCTTTTGACAGACATGATGGTATTTTTAGGATTGGTAATAGCCTGTCTTTTGGCCGGATCACCTACTTTTCTTTCCCCCTTACCATTGTCCAAAAAGGCTACAATCGATGGTGTCGTTCTCCTTCCCTCACTATTGGGAATAACCACCGGCTCATTACCCTCCATTACAGCCACGCAAGAGTTTGTAGTTCCTAAGTCTATTCCTATAATTTTTCCCATTTGATATAATTATTCTTTGGTTATAATAATCTGTTCTACTTTCAAACCATTCATCAATGTTTGTACCAAGACGCTTTCTTGCTGATATATGTGACAGATTGGCAGAATTTACAAGTGATTAACCCATCAAACGGTGTATTAAGACACAATATAATAGGTAACCTTGCGGAATTATTGCAGTATTGACGTAATTATCCCTATTTTTGCAGCCGTCAAAAGATCAGAAACCACGGAAAAACAGGATTTCCGGTTTGGTTCATCAGGCAGGTGACAGAAAACATGGAATTAGCAAAAGAGATAGAAAAAAGAAGAACATTTGGAATTATCAGCCACCCTGATGCCGGGAAAACCACGCTTACGGAGAAATTACTCCTTTTTGGAGGGGCCATTCAATCGGCAGGTGCTGTTAAATCCAGTAAAATAAAGGATCATGCCCGTTCGGATTGGATGGAAATCGAGAAGCAACGGGGAATCTCAGTGGCCACCTCGGTGATGGCCTTCAATTATAATGGTAAAAAAATAAATATTCTCGACACCCCCGGGCACCAGGATTTTGCGGAAGATACCTACCGTACCCTGACCGCTGTAGACAGTGTTATTATGGTAATCGACTGTGTCAAAGGGGTTGAAAGGCAGACAGAAAAGCTGATGGAAGTCTGCCGTATGCGAAATACACCGGTAATTTGTTTTATCAACAAGCTTGATAGGGAGGGCAGGGACCCTTATGAGTTACTGGACGAAATCGAGTCGAAACTATCCATCAGGATCAGACCGCTGAGCTGGCCTATTGGTATGGGAAAAAGCTTTCATGGTGTATACAACTTATATAATAAAAGCCTTTACCTTTTTGAACCCAGCAAACAAAAGCTCGGGGAAACAGGTATAGCCATTAGCGATATTACTGATCAGATACTGGAAAAAAAGATAGGCGATCTCAACGCCGCCGGGCTCCGTGAAGATATTGAGCTGATAGAAGGTGTATACCCTGAGTTTAAAGTCGATGCGTATCTATCGGGCCTTGTGGCCCCGGTATTTTTTGGCAGTGCTGTTAACAATTTTGGTGTGAAAGAATTGCTGGACACCTTCGTAAATATAGCTCCTCCTCCTAAGTCAAGGGAAACCGAAGAGCGGGTCATTGAACCGGACGAAAACAAGTTTTCCGGTTTTGTCTTTAAGATTCATGCCAATATGGATCCCAGGCACAGGAACCGTATTGCATTTATCCGTGTTTGTTCCGGCAAATTCGAAAGGGGCAAGAATTACCACCATGTCCGGCTGGAAAAGAATTTCCGGTTTTCAAATGCCACGGCCTTTCTGGCCCAAGACCGGGAAACCATTGACGAAGCCTGGCCAGGGGACATCGTCGGGATATATGATACCGGAAACCTGAAAATTGGTGACGCTCTCACGGAAGGGGAGATTGCCAATTATAAAGGCATTCCCAGCTTTTCTCCGGAGATTTTCAAGGAAGTAATTAACCAGGATGCTTTGAAGGCAAAACAATTAAACAAAGGGCTGGATCAGTTAATGGAGGAGGGAGTAGCCCAGATATTCAGCTATGAAATGGGCAGTAGGAAAGTCGTAGGAACGGTTGGTGCCCTGCAATTTGAAGTAATTCAGCACCGGTTGAAACATGAATATGGTGCCACATGCAGGTTTGTGCCTATCAATTTGTACAAGGCCTGCTGGGTCGGCAGTGACAACAAAAAAGCTTTAAGCGAATTTATAAAATCAAAGCACAGGCATATTGCCCGTGACAAAGATGGAAAAATTGTATTTATGGCAGAGTCGAAAGCCTGGCTCCAGATGGTTCAGGAAAATTTTCCCGAAATAGATTTCCACTTTACATCGGAATATTAACCGGATGCTTTACCAACAACATTTGTGTCAGTTTTGAAGTTAAATTACCAGATCATTTACGAAGATAACCACCTGCTGATCATTGACAAGCCTGCAGGGGTATTGGTTCAGGGAGATAACACCGGGGATTTTTCGGTCGTCGATCTGTATAAGCGGTACTTAAGGGATACTTACAAAAAAACCGGTAATATATTTTTGGGATTGGTACATAGAATTGACCGGCCGGTTAGCGGGTTGATCGTGTTGGCAAAAACCTCCAAGGCCCTGGAAAGAATGACCAGGTTATTTCAGCAAAGAGAGGTATCCAAGACCTATTGGGCCATGGTTAAAAACAGGCCGCCTGAAGAGGCATTAACTTTGACACACTGGCTGTTTAAAGATCATCGCAAGAATTTGGTCAGAATTCATAAAAGTGATAAAAAGGGGGCAAAAAAAGCTACTTTAAAATACTGCTTGCTAGGCAGAATAGGGGATTACTACCTACTGGAAGTTAAGCCGTTGACAGGCCGTCCACATCAGATCAGGGCCCAGTTGGCTGCAATAGGTTGTCCTATAGTCGGTGATGTGAAATATGGTTTTCCAAGTGCTAACAGGGATGGAAACATTCAGTTACACGCAAAGGCACTAAGTTTTTTGCACCCTGTCAGGAAGGAAGTGATGAATGTGACTGTGCGTCCCGGAAATAGCGAAATGTGGAAATTGTTTAGAGATTTTCAATAATCCGGCTTACTTTTACATGACTTGGTTATAGCTTGGAAACTCATAGATTATTATGATGTTATACCTTGTCCGGTGGAATTAACTGATGGGAAAGTATGAGTTAAGGCAAGGATGGAAAGTGATTTTGATGAACTTTTTAGCGTTGTCCTGACTGATTTCCAAAAGCCAAATCCAGGTGTTAAGAATTTAAGCTAAATGGCGCAGCAAAATAATTTTTTTGAAAGACTAAAAGAACGGTGGGAACTGGATAGCTTGTTTCAGGTACTGGTTGTTTTACTGGTATTTGCCTGCACAGGTTTTACCGTGCTGTTTTTGAAAAGACCAATACTTGGGCTTGTAGGGGAGGAGGCTAAAGATTCGGTTTTGTACAGTTTTTTATATTACCTTTTGATATTACCGCTATACCAGGTGGTTTTGCTTGTTTATGCATTTGTTTTTGGGCAGTTTAAATTTTTCTGGGCTTTTGAGAAAAGATTTTTTAACAGGATCGGTCAGCTCTTTAATGGAAGGAAAAAGTCTCAGTAGCTTTAACAAACCTTCTTATAACCAGATGAACGCAGGCCTTAATTGCTAGGGTCGAAGGACCTTAAGTGAGCGAGACCACCACTTGATAGTAAGTACACCGGTATTTTCATTTCACCACCCAAAACCTTTGTGTCTTGGTGCCTTTGTGGTTCCCTTTTTTTCACCACGGATACACTAAGACACAAATAGGCACTAAGAAATTTGTTGAAAATATTGTGTAAAAATGGATGTCTGCCCCATTTTTGTGTAAAACCGCGGATTAGTTCAATATAGACTCGGCCAGAACGATAACGTTATTATTGAGCACTTCCACTACGCCGCCATCCACTACGAGACTGTGTGTACCTTCACTATCCTTATAAACCAAATCACCTTTACTAAGGGAACTGATCAGGGGAGCGTGGTCTTTCAATACCTGAAACGAGCCATCGGTACCTGGAAATGTTGCGGATTCTACCTCTCCTTCAAAAACCTTTTTGTCGGGGGTGATAATTTCTAAATGCATACCAGTTAAATTATTGGATCCGTTATTGAAAAACGAAGCAGCTTATTTAGCCTCAGCAATCATTTTTTCACCTCTTTCAATGGCATCTTCAATAGGCCCCGCCAGGTTAAATGCCATTTCGGGTATGTGATCTAACTCACCATTCAAAATCATGTTGAAACCCTTGATCGTATCCTTGATATCAACCAAAACGCCTTCAATACCTGTAAACTGTTCAGCTACATGGAAAGGTTGGGAGAGGAATCTTTGAACCCTTCTCGCCCTGTGAACCACTTCCTTGTCTTCATCTGACAACTCATCCATTCCCAGGATGGCTATGATGTCTTGCAGTTCTTTGTAGCGCTGCAATATTTGCTTCACGTTTTGTGCGCAGTTGTAGTGCTCGTCACCCAGGACTTCAGCGGTCAGAATCCGCGATGTGGAATCAAGGGGGTCCACTGCCGGATAAATACCGAGCTCAGAAATTTTTCTGGAAAGTACAGTAGTAGCGTCAAGGTGGGCAAATGTAGTAGCCGGCGCCGGGTCTGTCAGGTCATCAGCAGGGACATAAACGGCCTGAACCGACGTAATAGATCCCCGCTTTGTAGAGGTAATCCTTTCCTGCATGGCACCCATCTCCGTTGCTAATGTTGGCTGATATCCTACCGCTGAAGGCATTCTGCCCAACAGGGCCGATACTTCTGAGCCAGCCTGGGTAAACCTGAATATATTATCAATGAAAAAGAGGATATCCCTGCCTTCCCCTTCTCCGTCTCCATCACGGAAATATTCTGCTACCGTCAAACCTGACAAAGCCACCCTGGCGCGGGCACCCGGAGGCTCATTCATTTGACCGAATACAAGTGTAACCTGGGAATTGGCCAATTCTTTCTTATCGACCTTAGACAAGTCCCAGCCTCCTTCTTCCATAGAATGAAGGAATTCGTCGCCATATTTGATGACCCCTGACTCTATCATTTCACGCAAAAGGTCATTACCTTCCCTGGTTCTTTCCCCGACACCGGCAAACACAGACAACCCGGCATAAGCCTTGGCAATATTGTTAATCAACTCCTGGATCAATACGGTTTTGCCTACACCGGCACCGCCAAAAAGTCCGATTTTCCCACCTTTTACGTAGGGTTCTAACAGGTCAATTACTTTAATGCCGGTGAACAGGACCTCGGTAGAGGTAGAAAGTTCCTCAAACTTCGGTGCATTTCTGTGGATGGGAAGGCCCTTATTGTCCTGAGGTTGATCAATTCCATCAATAGCCTCACCAACTACATTGAATAACCTCCCCCTGATTTCTTCACCGGTAGGCATTTTTATGGGTGAACCTGTGTCTAAAACAGCCATGCCCCTTGTTAAACCCTCAGTACTGTCCATGGCGATGGTCCGCACCCTGTCTTCTCCCAGATGCTGCTGGCATTCTAATATGATTTTTTGATTATTTTCTTTTGTAACTACCAGTGCATCGAGAATATTGGGTAGTGAATCTTCGGTGTCAAAACTAACATCCACTACCGGACCGATCACTTGTGTAATTTTGCCTGTTTTTGCCATGTTTTATTAAATCTTAAAAATGGATTTTGCATGTTAAATTTTCAGAGTGCAAAGCTAAACGATTAATCATTGAAAGCAAAGTTAATAGGAAGGGAATTTTAGCCTCAAATACAGTATTATGTTTTCAGAATAATCCGGAATGTCGTTCCGGCATCCTGTTCAGAAGATTTTACAAAAATCTGCCCCTTGTGATAGTTTTCTATGATACGTTTAACCAGGGTCAACCCCAAACCCCATCCTCTTTTTTTGGTAGAGAATCCGGGTGAAAAGATTTTTTTGAGGTTTGTTTTGGGAATTCCCTTACCGGTATCTGAAATATCGATAATGACCCTGCCCTCGTTGGCTTTTATGATGTTGATGGTAATTTCACCCACACCACTCATAGCGTCCACCGCATTTTTGCAAATGTTTTCGATTACCCATTCAAACAAAGGTTTGTTTAAATCAGCGTAGGTTTCTTCGGTGACTGTGGAAATTTTGAAATTAACTTTTTTGGAAACCCTGGACTCCAGATAATTCACCGTGTTCTTTACAATTTCATACACGTTTTCTTCCCGCAGGGCGGGTACCGAACCTATGTTGGAAAACCTGGAGGTAATCATTTCAAGTCGCTTGATGTCCTTGTCCAATTCCAAAGCGACCTCCTTGCTGGCTTGATTTTCATCCGTCCGGAGATACTCCACCCATGCCATCAGTGAAGATATAGGCGTACCCAGTTGATGGGCAGTTTCTTTGGCCAACCCGGCCCAGATTCTATTCTGTTCCGCTGTTTTGGAATAGCTAAAGATCATATAGACAATTAATCCGAAGATGAATATGATGGAAAGCTGTATGTAGGGATAGTATTTTAGTTGGTACAGTAAGTCTGAGTTACGGTAATACACATATTGATAGTTGATAACCCGGTCATTTTCCAGATCCCGTACGGTAACCAGGATGGGCTCATAGGCCTCCTTCATAACGGCCAGTTCCTTTTTTTCAATTTTTATCCGGGCTTCTTCGGTAATATCGTCACGCATTTTGATATTCCGGGTCGATAAGATGTTGTCAACGGAATCAGTCAGTATGAGTGGCACGGAGGTGTTGGAAGTAAGTATGTCCGAATAAAAAGTGATATTTTCATCGTAGTCAAATACATTGGCGGTGTACTCCAGAATATTGGCATGAAGCTCAATCATTTTCTCTTCCCTTAGCTTAAACTCCTCTACAAGGAGATTGGTATAATAAATGGAAGTGGCACTTATTACGATAGCCACCACCAGCACCACCCATTTAATCCTGGAATTATTCTGGTAGATGTTAAAACCGTCGTTCTGTGCCATACGAAGATTTGGTACAAATTATCCTTAAAAATGTATGTTGAAGTAAATTTTAAAGGATTTCAGATCGCTAATTTAACTAAATAAATTTTTTTCGGGTGGTCTAAATTAAAGTTGCTGTCAAAAGATCTTTCGGAATACCCATAACAAAAGGCTTATCACTATACTGGCCAGGATCATGGTAGTAATTGGAAAGTAGAACTTAAAATTGGGTTTTTCCACCCTGATATCTCCTGGTAATCTTCCTATCCATTGCATTTTATCATGAAAAAAATAAATAAGCACGCCGGTAATCAGGATGACCATGCCGGCAACTACCAGATACTTACCAATGTTTTGTTCCATGATGTCATTCTTTAATCAGTCATAAAAAACCATTTCCAAAGGGTTTTATAATTTACCTTCGATCCATGCATTAAAATACCGACTCTGTATATTCTTCCAGCGAACCAGGTGGTAAAAATAAAGCCTGCTACCAGAAAAAACATGGATAACAACAATTCTGTGTTGGGCACATCAAATGGCACCCGCATCATCATAACCACAGGTGATGTCAACGGAATCACTGACATCCAGAAAGCCAGGGAGCCGTGGGGGTCCTGCAGGACTGCACTAAGTACTATGATGGAAGCAATCAGCGGAATTGTAATAGGAAGCATAAACTGCTGTGAATCTTCCATACTATCTACCGCCGAACCAACCATGGCAAATAAAGCAGCGTACATCAGGTAGCCCGCTAAAAAGAAAAATATGAATGAAAAAATTGTTTTGAGTACCGGAAACCCTTCGACTTTATCAGATATCTGGCTGAGCATCTTTGCTTGCTCGATTTTTGTGCCCCCGGGATTATTTATCAGGGACTGCTCTTGCTGCGTTTCGGCTAATAGTTTCATTTCATCTGCATAATAGGCCGAAATAGTGGTGTAGATAGCGGTTGTAAAGACCACCCAGATAGTCAATTGGGTCAACACTACCAATGCGATGCCCAATATTTTACCCATCATCAACTGAAACGGTTTTACCGAAGAAATGATCACCTCTACGATCCGGTTGGTTTTTTCTTCGGCGACACCTCTCATTACCTGAGCGCCATAAATAAAGATAAACATATAAATCGCGAAGGCGCCAATGTAACCGACTACACTGGCAACACCTGAATCGGCTTCCTCCTCGCCTGTCCGGGAGTTTCTGGTGTGGAGGTTAACGTGGACATTTAAACTGTCAAGCCTGCCTTCGCTTAATCCCAGTTTTGAAAGCTTTATCGATCTTATTTCTTTTTCGATGCTGTTTTCAATGTTGTTTTCGAATTCAATTCCATGGTTGTTTTTACCGTATAAAAATATTTCTGCGGTTTTATCAATATCAACCGTGGGAATATGAAGTATGGTACTGTCGCTCAACAGTAGGTTTTCAATGCTTTCGTTTGTATAGATAAATTCAATATTGTTGGCTTTTAACTTGTGAACGAAAAAGCCACTGTCATCCTTAACTACCACCATTTTTTCTTCGTTATCGCGGGTAGCCAGCCATATCGGAATTACCAGTATGCTGCCAAAAAGCAGGGGGCCGAGAACAGACATGATGATAAATGACCTTTTTCTGACCCTTGAGAGGTATTCTCTTTTGATAATCAGCAATATTTTATTCATGGTGGCTTCCTTCCTTAACTTTCATAATGAAAATATCATTGATGCTTGGCACCTTTTCCGTAAATCCATGTACCTCCGTCAGGGCTATCAGATCGCTCAACAGTTGGTTGGGCGAATTTCCATTTTTGATTTGCACTGATGTTTTTTCCATGCCATTTTCCAATGTGACGTGGTTGCTGATGCTGTAGTCCTGTTGGCTTAGCAGGCTGATGTCCCCTTTGTGTTCTACCTCAAAGGTATTGGTCCGGAATTGATCTTTGATAAGTGATTTGGGGCCGTCCAGGATTTTCTCTGCCCGGTTGATAAGTGCTATATGATCACATAACTCTTCCACTGATTCCATTCTGTGGGTAGAAAAAATGATGGTACTGCCCTGGTCCCTTATTTTTAGAATCTCATCCTTAATGAGGTTGGCGTTGATAGGGTCAAAGCCTGAAAAAGGTTCATCGAGGATGATAAGACCGGGGTTGTGGATGACTGTGGCTATAAATTGTATTTTTTGTTGCATTCCTTTTGAGAGATCCTCGATGTTTTTGTTTCTCCATGCCCTGAGGTCAAATTTTGTGAGCCAATCGTTGATTTTTTTTATCGCCTGACTTTTAGGAACGCCTTTTAGTCGTGCAAGGTACAAGAGCTGCTCACCCACTTTCATTTTTTTATACAGCCCCCTTTCCTCTGGCAAGTAACCTATGGCACCTATATGCCGGGGGGCTAATCTTTCGCCATTGATATGGATTTCACCTTCATCGTTGGAGATGATCTGATTTACAATCCTGATAAAAGTGGTTTTCCCGGCCCCATTCGGGCCTAACAAGCCGAATATAGAACCTCTCGGTATATTTAGATTGATTTTGTTTAAGGCCTGATGATTTCCAAACTGTTTGCTTACACCTTTAGCGGTTAGAATATCCAATTTTTCTAATTTTATTCATTGGCAATAATGGCAAATCTAGTATAAAAATACGTAGTTATGATAAAATAATGATGAAAGGTAATTTGGGGATTTGAATTATCTGAAAATGATATTTCCCATAGCTACATCCAGGTTGAAAGTGATCAGGTTTTCCGCGTTTTCGTGGTAGCTGTTGTTGACGAAAACATTTTCGCGGATTTCTTTGAAGTGTTCATTTAGTTTTACCCGGCAAAGGATGGAGTTATTAACATGGATAATGGCAGGGGTGTTTTGATTAGCGATTGATATTTCCAGCGTTCCGGCACCTACACTGGCCTTCACCCGGGTGTTGACCATCAGGGTGTCTGAGAGTTCCAGCTTCAAATCCCCAAAACCGACGTCGGCAATAATGTTCGAAGCTTTTGACAGGTTAACCCTTTTAACCGTCACTGATCCGAGATCCACCTTAATGGAAAAAGTATCCATTTTGACGAGATTTGCCTTGCCTTCCTGATAGCCTACAGTTACATCGGCACTACCTGTATTAATCTTGAGCTTTTCTACTGCCAATCCTGATAAGTCGGCAAAAGCCTCCCCGACGCCATATTTTAAATCCAGTGTTACGGGCTTTTGATGAGAAAGGTAAACATTACATTTATTCTCAAGCTCCATGTAGGGGGATTTAAAAACTTTTCCTGAAAGGGTTTTGCTGATTCCATCTGATTTACCATCGTCCATGTCCAGGGAAACGAATTTGGTCATATCATTCATGCGGGTTATAAAGGCGGGATTATAGTCGTCATTTTCAGATTTGCAATAGATGGTCACCAACGTTGGATGGTGAGTAGGCCTTATCTGACAGGTACCGGAGGGTGAATATAAATTGAAAGCCAGTTTCTCAAACTCAGCCGTTGTGTTTACCGTGTACCGTTTTTTAGTTTGTCCGTATAAAAGCCCGCTATTAGTTCCTAAAACTAATAATAGTATAATACTATTCCTCCACATGTCCCTATGTACGTGATTAGGGAAAATGTGTTACATTATCTCAATGATTCACCGGAAATTTTGGATGATAAAAACAGCAGAGGCTGTCTCAAAAGGGTAGCCTCTAATTTTTTTGCCAAATATTATTTTGCTTGGTTAAAATCTCACTGAGAATTGATAGAAAACCAGGGATGTTTTACTCATATCTTGAGATAAATATCCATTCAACCTGTATCCAACAAAAGGATATTTGGTGTTAAAAAAGGGCATCTCACTTTTGAGACAGCCTCTTTTTAGTAATTTAGAAGCTTCTGTTGTTTGTTAAAAGAAGTCTTTCATTTTGTCAAAGAAGCCCTTTTCTCCTTTTTCTGGCCTGGGGGTAAAATTAGGGGATTCTCTCAATGACTCAAGTAATGCTTTTTCGTCATGGGTCAGTTTTTTAGGCGTCCAAACATTCACATGAATAAGCTGATCTCCCCGTCCATATCCATTGATATCCTTGATGCCCTTATTACGTAACCTCAGTATTTTTCCGGATTGGGTACCGGGTTCTATTTTTATTTTTACCTTGCCATCTATGGTAGGAACTTCTACAGTACTGCCAAGGGTGGCGTCTATGAAACTGGTATACAATTCATAGGTGATATTGTTGCCTTCCCTTTTAAGCTCCTGGTCCTCGATTTCGTCGATCAGGATTAATAAATCGCCTGGCATACCTCCGCCAGGAGCAGCATTACCTTTTCCCGACATTGAAAGCTGCATGCCCTCAGATACACCCGCGGGAATTTTTATGTTGATGACTTCCTCCTTTTGTTGCAAGCCTGAACTATCGACACCAGGAGGCCGATGATCAACAATTTTTCCGGTACCGTTACAGGTTGGACAAGTGCTGGAAGAAACCATTTGCCCAAGCATGGTATTAACTACTTTTCTTACCTGGCCCGAACCCTGACAGGTAGTACATGTTTTAAATGTCACACCGTCTGCCGGTATCAGGCGGTTTACTTTTATCTTTTTCTCAACCCCATTGGCAATTTCCTGCAGATTAAGCTTTAGTTTAATGCGCAGGTTTGAACCTTTTCTTCCTCTTGAACGGGGCCCGCCTCCACCAAAAAAGCTTTCAAAAGGACTTCCGGAGCCGAAGATATCACCAAATTGAGAGAATATGTCTTCCATATTCATTCCACCGCCGCCGAAACCACCACCGTTAACTCCCTGGTGACCAAATTGGTCATATCGTTGTTTTTTTTCAGGGTTACTTAATACCTCATAGGCTTCGGCTGCTTCTTTAAACATTTCCTCTGCCTGTGGGTTATCCGGGTTTTTGTCAGGGTGATACTTTATAGCGATTTTTCTATACGCTTTTTTTATCTCCTCCTGAGCGGCGGACTTGTCGACACCCAACACTTCGTAGTAGTCTCTCTTAGCCATATTATGTTCCTATCACAACTTTTGCAAAACGAATCACTTTTTCTCCAAGGTAATAACCTTTCTCTACCACATCTACCACCTTTCCTATGAAGTTTTTCTTAGGAGCGGGTATTTGTGTAATGGCTTCATGTAACTCTGAGTCAAAGTCCATCCCGGCTTTACTATCCATTACTTTCAGCCCTTTTTGCTCTAAAATGTTTTTTAATTTGTTATGGATCAAAGAAAAACCTTCCCTCATGCTTTCCACATCCGCATTTTTATTGGATTCAGCGGCTCTTTCAAAATCGTCGAGCACCGGCAGTAAAGCACTAATGATTTCTTCATTGGCGGTGCTTATCAGACTTAGCTTTTCTTTGGCAGTCCTCCTGCGAAAATTTTCAAATTCCGAATATAGCCTCAGGTACTTGTCTTTGGCTTCTGCCAAATCTGCCTTTGTCTGGTCTAATTCTGGTATTTCTTCTGAAATTTCGTCAGTATCTTTGACGTTCTCTACCGTCTCTTCCGCCACCTTTTCGCTTTCCTCGCTTTTATCTGTTAAATTTTCTTCAGCCGTATTATTCCCTTGTTGTTCTTCTAAATGTTCTTTTTCCATGATTTAATAGCTTAAACCAGATCAAATCTTAATATTCAACGCTTAAAAATGCAATAATTAATAGTGCAATCAGCTTATATAAATCACTGACTCTCCTCAAAAGCAACAATTTTTTTGCCAATTGAATATTTATGCCATAATGACACGTTGCAGCAACAGCATTGACCAACAGCAACAGTTAGGAAAATGGCAAAAGTCACCATAATAACCTCCTGCATAATACCTCTCCCGCCATTCAATTACCCCCATCGATTATCCATTGAGGCTGTGTAAAAACAACAATATTGCAAAAATTGACCGAATTAAATTCTGCTTTAGTTAATTGAAGGAAAAAATAAATCACATATGCTCATTTCACCGACTTTTCTCAAAATATTATTTTTAGAAAAGCTTTCAACGTTTCATTTCCACACGGCCTACATTGTCAATTATCAATTGTCCATTGTCAATTATTCATTTGTCAATCCCCCCCAAAACCTCCCAAATAACATCCTTTAATTTTTGTATGCCTTTTCCGGTAATTGAAGAAATAAAAACGGATTTAACCCCTGAAGGCAATTCTTCTGCCAAAGCGCTTTCCAGTTCTTCGTCCAGTAGATCAGATTTTGAGATGGCCAACAACCTTTTTTTATCCAATAACTCCGGATTATATTTTTCCAGCTCTTTTAACAAGACTTGATACTCCCGGCCAATATCTTTGGCATCGGCAGGAACCAGAAATAGCAAGGTGGCATTTCTTTCAATGTGGCGGAGGAATCTCAGACCTAAGCCCTTCCCTTCACTAGCTCCCTCGATGATTCCGGGAATATCGGCCATTACAAATGATTTATCATCGCGGTAGGCCACTACACCAAGGTTAGGTACGAGTGTGGTAAAAGGATAGTCTGCTATTTCAGGTTTAGCGGCTGAAACCACGGAGAGCAGGGTAGATTTGCCTGCATTGGGAAAGCCAACGAGGCCGACATCAGCCAGCAACTTTAGTTCCAGAATTACCTGGAATTCCTCCCCTGGTTCTCCTGGCTGTGCGTATCTGGGGGTTTGGTTGGTGGCAGTTTTGAAATTTTCGTTCCCAAGACCTCCCAGTCCTCCTTTGGCGATGATAGCCTCCTGTGCTTCCCCAGTAATCTCAGCAATGACCGTTAGTGTTTCAGCATTTTTTATAACCGTACCTAATGGTACCTCTACCATCACATCTTTACCCTCGGCCCCGGTTCTTTTTCCTCCTTCACCAGGTTTTCCATGACTGGCGATCAGGTGCTTTTTATATCTCAAATGTAACAAGGTCCAAAGCTGGGGATTGCCTTTTACAATGATGTGACCGCCCCGCCCTCCATCACCGCCATCCGGACCACCTTTTGGTACATGCTTTTCTCTTCTGAAATGAACTGCCCCCGGGCCTCCATTACCCGAGCGAAGATGGATCTTTACATGATCGATAAAATTTGAATTGGCCAAAGGGGGATTTTTAAAAATCTTTTTTGATGAATGCGTAACAGGCAGGTTTATAAGTGTTTGTCGACCTCCTTACAAATATTTTCGAAAATCTTGTCGATTGCTCCAACACCTACAACGTCGTTGTATTTTTTCTGTTCCTTGTAGTAGGTAGCTACGGGCAGCGTTTCTTCCTGGTACACCTGTATCCTGGTTTTAATCTTATCTAAATTCTGGTCATCCGGCCTCCCGGAAGTTTTACCCCTTTCCAATAACCTCGTTATTAGTTCTTCTTCGGGCACGTCCAATGATATCATTGTAGAGATGGGGGTTTCATTTTTGTCCATCAAACGATCCAGGGCCTTTGCCTGTTCAATGGTTCTGGGGAAACCATCAAATAAATATCCATTGGTCTCCTCACGCTCTTTTATCCGCTCATCTACCATTCCGATCACTACTTCATCGGGAACCAGATTACCTTCATCCATATACTTTTGCGCCAGTTTACCCATTTTGGTACCCTCGTTCAGGTTTTTTCTGAATAAATCGCCGGTAGAAATATGTGCCAGGTTATATTTGTCGATTAACTTTTCACTTTGAGTTCCTTTACCGGCGCCCGGAGGGCCAAAGAGCACAATATTAAGCATAACTTAGTGTTTAAAATTTTCCAAAAAACAAAGATAGATTTTTTAATAATTATTCCTAAAACGGCGGTACTGAATGATGTTATTCGCTTAATTCAAAGATATCCCTGCAATTTCTGCCATAACCGTCGTAATCCATGCCATAACCTACTACGAACTTATTGGGGATAGAGAAGCCCACGTATTTTATACTTAGGTCTCTTTGCAAGGCGTCTGGCTTGTGCAATAAGGTCGCAATTTCAATGGAATCAGTCCCAAGCGCACTAAAACCTTCCAGCAGATGAGATAACGTATTACCTGTATCTACAATGTCTTCGATAATAATCAGGTTTCTTTTAAAAATG
The DNA here is from genome assembly GCA_022360015.1 of Cytophagales bacterium. GTDB lineage: Bacteria > Bacteroidota > Bacteroidia > Cytophagales > Cyclobacteriaceae > Agaribacillus. Next base: position 10,931 of record JAKSDQ010000084.1, on the reverse strand, counting down.
TTTTCCTGCAAACCAATCAACTCCTTGATGTTTCCGGTGCTTTTGGTAGCACTGTATGAATTTACTTTAATGAAGGTTATTTCTGCCGGGATATTAATCTGTTTCATCAAATCTGAGGCAAACATAAATGCTCCATTCAAAATCGCTATAAACAGTGGGTTTTTACCTTCATAGTCCTTGTTGATGTCTTCGGCCATCTCCCTGACCCGTTGAAAGACCTGCTCATGATCAATTATTTTGATGAAAGATTTATCCTTGAGTTTTAGCATGGGTTTACTAATCATGACGCTGCAGAATCATAGGTTACGGGCGGCAAATATAGATATTTATTTTCAACTGTTTTTTTAAAACCTTCATAATTCTTTCAATAATTTTTCATATAAATGTATCATAGCCTCGAGATCCTTTTTATGTACTTTTTCATAGGGGGAATGTGCATACTCTTCCGCTGCACCTACAAAACACCAGTCTACCGGGTAGGGTGAAAGTTGAATTTCCCTTCCGTCGCTGGAGCCTTGCCCCTCTACTTCTAATTGATAGTCGATGCCTGATTTATAGGCGATACTGATAATTTTATCAATAAAGTTTTTGCGTGGAATGTTTTTGTCCCTAAGCGAGATTACAACACCATCGCCCGGATATACACCATCTGTAATCCAGGTTATATCTGAGATCAGGGACTGCCTGATGTTAAACCTTTCAAACAGGAATTTCACCAGATAAGGTACCGAGCCGCCACCATGTTCTTCCCAACATGAAAACACCAGCACACCATTTTCCAGGTTTTCAGCCAGTTTCAGGCAATTGTAAACCCCCAGGCGATTGTCGAGATAACTGGACTGGATATACTCATTATTCTCTTTGAAATGGGTTTTAAATACCAGATCGGTACCACGATGAATGGGCCTTCCGAATTTGTACCGCAAGTTGTTGGATTCATCTACTACCAATTCACATTCGATTGGTCCCAATTGATCTTCCCCGACCAATTCATAGCCTGTCCGGGCATCGGGACTGCCTATAGGAACCAGTTGGTCTTCATATCTTACCGTAAATCCGATAGAATCCATATGGGCATAAACCGCCGTGCGTGGCCGGCCAAATTTGAGGATAAGGCAATCCTGAAAATCATCACCGTAAATTATTTCCGGTTTGCAGACCCACTTATGCTGGTTTTCGTTGACATAATTAATGATATAGGTTTTGAGTGCGGATTCATTTCCGGAAGGAGCCCGGATTTCACAAAGTCTCTTTAATAATTCCATGATATTTTTCAGTCATTAACAGGCAAAAAAAGCAATATAAAATTTTATTTAATATCATGTTTAAAACTTTCAATAACACATACACCCCATAAAATTTTTTTTTGATGGATAAAAATAACCTTTATTTGGATAAATTGTCGCCTGGTTTTAACGCACTGAAGGTAAGCATGCTTATAAAAAAATCAATAAATTTAAGTGACTGGTATTCACTTGCCTATTACCTGATTGTCAAATTTGTAAAATTTCCATCGATAAAATCCACGTAATGTTTGTTTTAAACAAAACCAACTCTATAGCCAATCATTTTCTGGCCGAAATCAGGGATCAGCATATTCAAAAGGATAGTATGCGTTTCAGAAAGAATCTTGAGCGACTTGGCGGATTATTAGCTTATGAAATTTCCAAATCACTAAGTTATCAGCCTCAGCCTGTTACAACTCCTCTTGGTATTTCTCATGTTAACTTACTCGAAAATCAACCGGTATTAATACCCATTATGAGGGCAGGTATTCCATTTTATCTGGGAGTGCTCAATTATTTCGATGGTGCGGTAAGCGGGTTCATCGGGGCTTACAGGCACCATGCCATTGGTAACGATGATTTTGAAATTCAAATGGATTATGTGGCTACACCTTCACTTAAAGACCGGAGAGTTATATTAATTGACCCGATGCTTGCTACGGGCAAATCTATCGTTAAGACCCTGAAAGCATTAAGAAAAAATGGGGAACCACAACATATTGACATTATGTGTGTGATAGCAGCACCCGAGGGAATAGACTTTTTGCATGAACATATTGACCTGAAATTCAACCTTTGGGTTGCAGCAGTCGATGAGAAACTCAATGACCGTGCCTACATAATCCCTGGCCTGGGTGATGCCGGTGATTTGGCATATGGCCACAAATCTTAAGTTGTCTAACCGTGAATCAACTGATGGTGATGTCAAGTCAGGCAAAAATTAACAGGAAATCGAAACCTTTGGGAGAAAACCCTGTTTTTAATTATTAAAGACTCTGGTGTTTTTGACGAGTCGAACAGGCTGATGTCAAATTGAATAATACAACTCAGGTTTTTGAATTAAGCGAAATAATCATCACTATAATGTTTTTTATCGCTGGCCAAAAACCTTCCTGAATCGGCAACCTTACAGATGGCGGCTTATACATAGGAGACTTACCTGACGATCCGGAAACTTGAAAGATTCCGACTTTTTTTTAGGCCCTTGGTGGCGAGATATCATATGTAATAATTGATGTCAAAATTACAAAGGCCATTTTAAGTGTGGATATGATTTGGATGCTTGGTTTAACCTTAATAATTTTGCCGCCGAATTGCATTTTAGTTTGGAAACCGGATAGTTTTCGGGGATTTAAAATTGAATAATTTACGTCTTTCAAACGCTTGTGGTAAGTAGTATAAGGCATGTTGGTTGAGATCATCAAATATATTTCAATTTATCTTTTGACGATGATAAAATTCATTGCGGGCCCTACTATGGGACCAGCATCCGGATTGTCATGGGGAGAAACCGTATTAATTACCATAGCAGGAATGATGACAAGCGTGTTGATATTCACAAGTAAAGGATTTAAGGACAGGCTACCATTTCTATTCAAAAGAAAAAGAAAGAAATTTACCAAAAAAAACCGAAGGTTTGTGGCCATATGGAGAAAATACGGTCTGTTCGGGGTTTCATTTTTAACGCCCATCGTTTTTACACCCATCGGCGGTTCTATCCTGGTGTCCTACCTGGGTGGGGGTCGAAGAAAGATTATTTACTACATGCTGTTTAGTGCAGTATTTTGGTCTTTGATATTCTCAACGATATTTTATTTTTTTATTACTGAGATAAAACTTTAACCAACGTTTCCGTCTTGATCAGGCATGATTTCAATATCCTGGATCAGCACATTTTTGGCGATTCGCTGGCCAGTGGGTGTGGCAGCCAGTCCTCCTTGTGCTGTTTCTTTGTAACGGCTTTCCATACTCTGGCCAATTTCACCCATGGCTTCAACACATTCATCCACAGGAATGACGGCGCTCACATCCGATAAGGCGATTTGTGCTGAGGAGTTGGCAATAGCTGCCGCACTGGCATTTCTTACGATGCATGGTACCTCCACCAATCCTGCCACCGGATCGCAAACCAATCCCAACATACATTGGATGGTAATGGCCACGGCATTAAATACCTGATCGATGTTTCCATCCAGGCAATAAACTATTGCCCCGGAAGCCATAGCTGCTGCACTTCCGGTTTCGGCCTGACAACCTCCGACAGCACCCGCCAAAGAGGCCTTTTCTTCGATGACCAGGGCAATTCCAGCTCCCACCAAAAGCCCTTCCAGTATTTTTTTATCATCCAGTCGATGAATTTCCTGTAAAGTATACAAAGTTCCCGGTAAAATCCCCGAAGCACCGGCTGTAGGTGCTGCTACCACCCTTCCCATGCATGAATTTACCTCTTTGGCAGCCAAAGCCCTGGCTATTAACTTTTGGAATTCCGGAGATAACACCGTCAGCTTATTCTGGTAAACCTTTTTGGCACCATTATTCACCATTCCTGAACGAGATGTCATGTTTTCCTTCAGCCCCGTTCTTACGGCGTTTTTCATGACTCCGTAGGCATTGGCAAGGCCATCCCATATTTCTTTTTCGGATTTTCCTTTTTGCTTTACTTCATAGTCCAGTACTACCTCGTAAAGATTCAATTGTTTTTCTTTGCAATATTGTTTCCAACCGGCAAAATCGTTGAATAAAAAGCTCATGGTTTATGAATTGTTTATTCACAAAAATACCTACTTATTAGTTGTAAAAAAATACCATCAGGCAACAACCACGAAATAAATCGTCATTTCTGCGAAATTGGAAACCGAATTATCCATATAGTCATTTTTCGGTTTATATTTGCGCCATGGTTTTGGAAAATGATTTATTGCTGAGGGTTGCCAGGGGTGAAAAAACAGAGAGGACACCTGTGTGGCTGATGCGTCAGGCAGGTCGCATTTTACCTGAATACAGGGCTGTAAGAGAAAGATTAAGCGGTTTTGTTGAATTAGTTCAAACCCCGGAACTGGCCGCAGCGGTTACCATTCAGCCGGTTGATATTTTAGAAGTGGACGCAGCCATTATTTTTTCCGATATACTGGTGATTCCCGAGGCTATGGGACTGGCTTATGAAATGGCAGAAAAAAAAGGGCCCTTTTTTCCCGAAACCATCAAAACAGAAGAACAGGCCGAAAGACTGAGGACGGTTGTGCCTGAAGAAGATCTGGCTTATGTGATTGAGGCTATCAAAATAACCAAAAAGGAATTGAATGGCAGGGTGCCTTTAATCGGGTTTGCCGGGGCGCCGTGGACGATTTTTTGTTATATGGTGGAGGGGCAGGGAAGCAAAACTTTTTCAAAGGCCAGGGCGATGCTTTACAAAAATCCGGATTTGGCAATAAGGCTGTTAAATAAAATCACGGAGAGTACTGTTCGATACCTTAAAGCTCAAATCAAGGCCGGGGCCGATTTAGTGCAACTGTTCGATTCCTGGGCTGGAATTCTGCCACCGGATTTATATCAGCAGTTTTCATTGACTTTTATTGAAAAGGTCTGCCAGGCAATAGATGAGGTGCCGTTTACCGTCTTTGCCAAGGGGGCATATTTTGCCAGGAAGGCGATCGGGAAACTTCCCTGCCAGACTGTCGGCCTGGACTGGAACATGGATATTGCCGAGTCAAGGGAATTGGTAGGGATGGATAAGACGTTGCAGGGGAACCTGGATCCCTGTGTACTTTACGGTTCTTATGATCAAATCAAAAAGGCTACGCAGAACATGCTGGATCAATTTGGCCCGTACCGGCATATTGCCAATCTGGGGCATGGGGTTTACCCCGATACCGATCCGGACAAAGTCAGGTGTTTTATTGATACGGTAAAAACGCACTCATTTTGAAGCTCGCGAACCGTTTTCCATTCTAACAGGGTAAGTTTTTGATAGCTTATTGGTGACTTTGTCTCTCTGGCTTGGTGAATAAAAGAATTTTGGCGTAAACGTTGGGCAACACCCACGGATGCCTGCGCTAGATTAAGTATTAAGTCATATTAAAGGTGTAAAGTTTTGGTATTTCAGGGAGATTTCAGTACCGCTTTAACTTTTTGCATAACCGTTTCGGGCGCAATTTGTTGCATACAAGCAAAATCACCTCTCCAGCAAGGGCGGTTCCCAAATACCGAACAGGGCCGGCACGACAGGGCTTCATGAGGTATCTGCACAAGCAGTTTCTGGTTTTCCCCTAATGGACCAAATCCGGCATGAGGATGGGTAGCCCCCCAAATTGAGATCACTTTAACGCCCAGCAAACCGGCCAGGTGCATATTGAAAGAATCCATGGTAATCATCAAATCCAATTGTCTTATGACCTCCATTTCCTCTGCCAGACTTAGCTTGCCGGCCAAATTATGAACGTAATCATTGTCTCCGGCCAGTCCTTTTAGTTGGTTTGCTTCATCATGGCCACCAAAAAGCAGGACCAGGATTTTTTTTTGTTCGGTCATTTGTTGTATCAAAACCTGCATTTTTTCAATGGGCCATTGTTTCTGGGGGTGTTTGGCGAAAGGTGCAATGCCGACCCAGTGAATTTTTTTGTGGGTAAAACGGGGCGAGCCAAGAATTTTCGCGAGGGAACCGCCCGGGTTGTTGGCAGCTAAGTGAAGACTGGGTATCTTAATGTCTTCCAAGGTTAATCCCAGGGCCGAAAAGACTTCAAGATATCTTTGTGTGGTATGTTTAAGGGGCTTAAATATCTTTTTGGTTTTCCGGGTCAGGTTTTTCTTAGCTGTTCTTCCTTTATCAATTCTTCTGGTTGGCACTCCTTTTAAAGAGAATAAAAAGCAAAGTACCCATGTTCTGACTACATCATGCAGGTCTATGATATAATCATATTTCCCTGATGCCATGAGCTTTTTATGTAGCCTCAACAATCCCCGGAGACCTTTATATTCTTTTTTAAAGTCAACACCGAGGAATGTAAACCTGGGTAAACCGGCAAACAGCGGTTCGAATTGCGGTTTTGTTACAAGGGTAATGTGTACTTTCCGGTTCAGGCTCAAAACATGTTTTATCACAGGGTGGGTTAGTGCCACATCGCCCATTGCTGAAAACCTGAATACCAGTAAATTCATAAAGCCTGTTTTAGCGGTCCCGGTTCGTCCCGTCCTTGTTGTAAAGTACCGGATTAGTTTCAGGGTCGTTGTATAATTTCATTTGCCGGTAAACCTTCATGACCTTGTAGCCACTTTTTAGCTCATTAATCAGGTGGTCAAAACTTTCGGAAAGATCCTGTTGCTGTTCCAGCAGTATATTTAATTTCTGTTGATGTACCTGCTTATGGCGTTCTCCGGCATCGGGTCTCGACACCTGTTCTTCCATATGATAAATCTTTAGGGCCAGAATGGAAAGACGATCTACAACCCACGCAGGGCTTTCGGTATTGATTCGTGCGTCTGGCCTTGCTTCCACCTCTTTAAAATAGGCCAAGAACCAATCATCTATCTTTTCCACTACATCTGTTCGTTGTTGGTTGGAAGCATCAATGTTTCTTTTTAACTGCATTCCTTCCACAGGATCTAAATCAGGATCCCTGATCAGATCCTCGTAGTGCCATTGCACAGTATCGATCCAGTTTTTAAGATAGATAAGATGGTCGATGCTATCGCTGGAAAAAGGGTTGCTGATTGGCTGATCCACAGTGTCAAACCGGTGATAATCTTCTATACTTTGCCTGAAAATCCGGTTACAGTGCGCAGCTTCCATTTTAATTCAATTTGGAAAGCACTTCCTTGATGCGGCTTAGGGCTTCTCTGAGGTCTTCTTCGGAAGCTGCATAGGATAATCGCAGGCAATTGGGATCACCAAAGGCCTCACCGGTAACCAGTGAAACCCGGGCATGGTCTAAAAGATACAAACAAAGCTCGCTGGCATTGTCGATTGTATTATTGCCATCTGATTTTCCAAAATAAGCACTTACATCCGGAAAAAAGTAGAAGGCCCCTTTTGGCATATTAACTTTCAGACCGGGAATGTCACTAAGCAGTTCGTAAACCATGGCCCTACGTTTCAAATATGCTTCTTTCATTTTATATGTTGGTCCCAGATCTTCAGTGAGCGCTGTATAAGCTGCCCTTTGGGATATTGAGCAGTTGGCACTTGTAATCTGCCCCTGCATTTTATTGCAACCTTTAGCTATCCAGGACGGGGCTGCGATATAGCCTACCCGCCAGCCTGTCATGGCAAAACCTTTGGCAAAACCGTTAACGGTTATGGTTCTGTCCATCATTCCGTCGACGGAGGCAAAGCTTACATGCTCATCAGTGTAATTAATGTACTCATAGATTTCATCTGCAATCACAAAGATTTCCGGATATGCTTTTAAAACAGATGCCATAGCCTCAAAATCTTCCCGGGTAAAAACCGCTCCGGTCGGGTTACAGGGCGATGAAAAGATAATGGCCCTTGTTTTGCCGGTAATGGCATCTTTTAACTGATCGGCTGTGGCTTTGAAATCGTTTTCCAGTGAGCCTTTTATGAAAACAGGTTTTCCTTCTGCCAGGTGGATCATGGCGGTATAACTTACCCAGTACGGCGTATAGACAATTACCTCGTCACCAGGATTAAGCAGGCTGAAAAATACATTGGCAATGGATTGTTTGGCCCCATTTGACACAACAATATTTTCAGGACTGTATTTCAGATGATTATCCCGCTCCAACTTATTGCAGATGGCCTGTCGCAGATCCAGATAACCATTTACAGGGGGATAGGAAAAGTATTTACCCTCATCAATCGCATGTTTGGCCCCTTCCTGGATGTGTTTTGGGGTTTTGAAATCAGGTTCACCCAGGCTCAGGCTGATTATTTCAATCCCTTTCTGCTTGTACTCCCTTGCTTTGGCAGCCATAGCCAGTGTGGCTGACTCAGCCAGTGTGGCTATGCGATTTGACAGATTCTGACTCATTTGTTTTAGTTTTTAAAAATTCCAGGCAAAAATAGAATTTTTAATTTACCAAAACCAACAAATGAAATTTTTTAAATAACCGGACACTTTTTTTGCTAATTGCCTGATGGTCTGATGAGTTTACGGATACAATGGTTGGATTGATCCACTAGGTAAATATTTCCTGTTGTATCTACCGCGATCCCTGTTATCTTGCCAAACATCGCCTCTTTGCCCATGGCATCTTTAAAACCCAATACACCATTTCCTGCAATAGTTTCTACCAGGCCTGATTTTCTGATGATTCGTATCCTGAAATTCTTAGCATCAGCCACATAGATGTTTCCATCCTGGTCAGCAGCAACAGCCGCTGGCAATCGAAATCTGGCATTAGCGGTTACGCCGTCCTGATAGCCGTAGATGCTACCTGCCAGTATTTCAACCACTCCTCCGTTATTGATTTTCCGGATAAGATTGTTTTCTTCATCTGCCAGAATGAGGATACCATCGGTGGTGATAAAAATTCCCAGCGGATGGTTGAATTTTGAGTCCTGCGGCAAGCCGTTTACAATTCCCGGGGTACCATTACCTGCAAAAGTGCTCACCTGACCGTCAGTGGTTATTTTTCTTACGGCATGATTAAGGTGATCCGAGAGGTAAATATGATTGAACCGGTCAACAGCCACCCCTCTGATATCATTAAAAGCTGCCTCCTGCAGGCTTCCATTCATATACCCAGGTTGGTCGTTATTACCGGCTATAGTGGTAACTATTTGTTCCGGGATGTTAACTTTCCTTACAGAAGCTTTTTCAGCCACCCATAAGTTACCGTCCAGGTCAAAAGTTACACTTTGCGGATTTTCAAATTTTGCTTCTGACCATACACCATCAGTTTGTATAGGCTCACCGTTACCAATTAAGGTAATGACATTGCCATTAGCATTGATCTTTCTTATGCGATGATTATCGCGGTCAGAAACGTAAAGATTACCTGCCTCATCTATCGCGATATCTGTGGGGTTATGAAATTGGGCATCCGACCCGGAGCCGTCCGAAAATCCCGGTTGCCCGTTTCCCGCCACGGTAACTACATCATATTCACCTTCAATTGGAATAATCCCGGTTGTGTTGTCCTCGCATCCAAACAGGCATATTAACCAGGTGACCAGCAGACTGGAAATAAATGGATGTCTCTTTTTAACTCTCATTGCCCTTTGCTTCAGTTAAAGTTGGAATTTTGGTAAAGGCAAATTTAGTATTTTACGGGTAGGTTTTTATTTGCACTTTGAGAGTGCAAACTTACACGTAATATAGAGGTGTTAATTGTATAAAAACAAGATAACTAAGCCTTAAATAGTTTTATGATTTAATTTTTCCCTGATTGTTAATAGTAAAGATATCTTAGTAAATTGTATTTTTTGAAGATATTGCCTGTGAAATACGTGTAACGGAAGATGTGCGTAAGCTTTTTCTTCTGATCATAAAATGAAGTTAAAGGGCTTTTTTGCTTTTTTTCTGACAAAAGGGGTTACCCTGTCAGGTTGGCTACTTCCCCGGTTATTCTTGCAAATAGGTGATTCTGCTTAAGATACTTCTTCCGAGAGTAATTTCGTCTGCGTATTCTAGTTCTCCCCCCACAGGTATGCCCCTTGCGATGGTACTTACTTGTAAATCAAAGTTTTTCAGTTTTTTGGTAAGATAAAAAGATGTAGTGTCTCCTTCCATCGTGGAGCTGAGGGCCAGAATAATCTCTTTAATCTTATCTTCCTTGTTTTTTACACGGTTGATCAGCGAGTCTATTTTCAGATCATCGGGACCAATTCCATCGATGGGTGAAATAATTCCTCCTAAAACGTGATAGGAGCCATGGTATTGGGCTGTGTTTTCTATGGCCATTAAGTCGGGAAGATTTTCCACTACACAGATAACGGAATGATCCCTGCGGTGGCTGGTGCAGATTTCGCAGGTTTCATTGTCGGATATGTTATGGCAAGTTTTACAGTATTTTACCTCGGTTCTCAGCTTGACAAGGGCATCGGAAAGATGTAAAGTTGTTTCTTTTTCCTGCTTTAATAAGTGAATAACCAGGCGCAAAGCAGTTTTTTTACCTATTCCTGGTAAATGCGAAATTTCATTGACTGCATCTTCAATTAATTTGGAGGGATATTGCATGTAGAATCATAAAAGTTAAATCACCAAAGCCGGATCATTATATTGTTGCCTACATAATGGCAACACCTATTCCCGCTTCGCTAATACCATCCTTCATTGGTTTTAACTCGGTATAAGTTCCTTTTTTTACCGCACATTTCCCTTTGTAATGAATAATGTATGTGCATTGTTCTGCTTGTTGTTGGGTATGACGGCACACCTTTATTAAGGTATTTATAACATGATCAAAAGTATTGAAATCATCATTAAAAACCACCAGATCCTTCAATTTAGTGGAATCCTTGTCTTCCAAAACTTCTAATAACTCATCTTCTAAGTAAGAAAATCTCATACTTTCAACTAATTGTTTATCAAAATTAATAAAAATTTGCATTTTTATGGTCTAAATTTTTAATATGAATCCGACCATCGTTCTTTCCGTAATAGGTGTTTACTTTCTAATACTCATATTAATTTCTCAATTAACTTCGAGGAATGCAAGTACAAAGACTTTTTTTACCGCTGACCG
>JAKSDQ010000085.1 GCA_022360015.1 Cytophagales bacterium | reverse complement strand
TCACCCATGGCTTCGTATTGAAACATTAAGTATAACAACATGGCTCTTGCTGGTGTAAGCTTCACCTCTCTTGAAGTATTTTCCCTCTGCAATATCTCTTTGATATGTTCATTGGGTGTATAAACCTCAATCTCACAATCCAAATCATTAAGAGCCGCTTGTATTAATGTCTTCACTTTGTCCCATTCTAAACCACCATGACCACAACCTAAAGGAGGTATGGCCACGCTTTTAATATTATTCGTTCTGATAGCCTCTTTAAGTGCTGTCAGTCCTGTTTCGATGTATTCATATTTTGAATTACCACGCCAATGTTTTTTTGTGGGAAAATTGATAATAATTTTCTCTTGCATTAAATCACCATCTTTTACTACCAAAACTTGCCCAACAGAGAAGGTGCCTTCATCGCAAGCCTTTTTATAAACTTTAAAATTATGGGGAAATCTCTTTTTAAACTGCAAAGCAATACCTTTACCCATCACCCCCACCGTATTCACAGTATTGACCAGGGCTTGGGCATTGGAACTTAATAAATCTCCTTTGAGATACTTTATCATAGCTTAATAATACAAATTACAATTTTTATCTACAAGAACCTTGATTGACAGGCCCATTTGCAACAGCATTTTTTCAAAATGAGCTTTGCGCTTATCGGATTTAACCACGATAGATGAAATACAGGATATCGGAACATGGTCTCTTACTAAAAATTCAGCTTGTTTATAATCGCGCCGTGAAAGATTACTTTCATCGTTGGCCCATTGCTTGGCTTTTACAATGTTCCAGTGTATTTTATTGAAGTCTGATTCATTATTGTAAAACTCAGCCAATGCAATTTTGGCATTCATATTTGTAAATACAAACTCTAAATTAGCCTTTTTTATTTTATCAAAAGTACTTACTAAGAATACAATATCTTCCTGCGACCGCTGCTCTATCCCTTGATAGCCATTCATAATAACGTAAAGCATAGGTGTGTGCCCAGCAAAATAGAAAGGAACATACTCGCCTAGATTACCTGCATTTGGCAGTGGGATGGGATGTTCATGTCGATCTGTGATCAATTGACCATGACCAATGTTTATGTACTTTGGGTCCATATCCGGATGCTGGCGCGAGCAGATGCCATGTTGCAAAATATGCTGTACATTTTTCCAATGGACCATTCTATATAACAATACGCTTTTAGGTACGGACATGCTCAAAAGATCTGATTAATTTAACTCTTTTGCAAGGCTTTAGAGCTTCTTGTCTTAAAACCGGAAGTATTCTTAAAATAAAAAATATAAGTGTCATTCAAATCAATTGACTAAAAATCCACCACCGCATCCAAAGCATCATCAGCCTCCTTATGAATGAAATTAGCCTGACAATTTATGGTAGTCTTTAAGTTGGAATGCCGCACAACTTCTGAAGCATTAAAGGATTGATTTTATCCTCAACAATATTGCCAAAAGAATGCTTGGTGATATGGGCAAAGTAAGGAATCTTTCTTTTCTTTATTTAGTAGATGGAGATAGTAATAGGCAATTCCCATAAATTAAGGAGATAATCTTGCTGATCGATCTACCGAGCTATAACCTGATTTATATAAACCTACACGTTCCTGGTTTTATATTAATTTATAAGTTGCTTGATGTACGAAGTCCAAATCTTCCTGTTTCCCGAAAAGATGGTATTTGCCTAAAAAGAAAAAAGCATTGCCTTATGACACCAGGCAGAAAAATCTTTAAGGGGACAGTTTTTTTGCTCAAAGAAATTGCCCGTAGAAATTCATCACGGCGATTGCTCATGTTATTTACAAAAAATCTCATATCAGGCCAATTCCGAATTTGATTTGAGAAATGATAATCCTCATATTTTCGGAAATCTTAGATATTAACTTTGGTATCTCAGTGGAATAAAGATAATATTAGTGAACAACCGATAAGGCATTTGTTCTTTTATAATGTATGATATAGTCAAATTGTCTTATATCAGTTAGGAAGAAAGGTGATACGGTTTTAGACGATCCAATATTCCGAGCAAAAAACATGTGGTGTCTTCTTCCGTATTTATTGATATCAAAAAATAAACTTTCTTCATGATTAGCACTGGCAAAATGGTCCAAAAAACTTTCAAGCGATCCTGTTTTAGGAGATCCCGATTCAAATGTTTGCAAGGCCTGTCCGCTTTTGGCCAGGTAAGTGCCAGAAGAAAAAAATGTAGCCATTACCTGATAGGACTTTCCATAATAATCGCCAAGATGTGCACCCAGCGTCTTTGGGTATCGGCCTACATGACCGTTATGGGCCCAAACCAACAGTTTTCGTAGTTTGTTTTCAAAGTTATCCACGATCCATTTGGTGTTTTCAAACATATATTGATCCCGCTTGTACATGGAAGAATAAGAGGAATTATAAAACAAACTCCGGCCAAAATGATAGTATAATAATTGAATGTTTCTAAGCGCCCAATGATAATCACCGGTAGCGTTCTTGGCGTGCTTCGCATAATTTTTTTCGAATTTCTCTTTAAATGCGCTAATATGACCTAAAAGAGTATCACTCGTTACTTTTTGCCTGGGGTGGATGCCATTTTTTTGTATATAGGATTTAAATTCTAAAATCTCATTAAAATTATCGGCACCATAGGCGGCGTAAAAGCGTTCTATATGGTCAACGGCTTTGTAAGGGTTCCCAATATCGATACCCCATACATTAATTTTTGTTTTACTTTTTGCATTATATCCTTTAATCCATAGAAGCAATTGATAAAATTCGTCGGACTGATAGAGCCAATAACTAATTTTTGAAAGCAACTCATATTTATTCAAAGAATTTCTGCCATGAACAAAATCATTCAATATTTTGGCTTCGGCCATATGGCATTCAATAGCCAGGTCTGTCAGGTATCCGTGTTGTGTTAAATATTCCAGGACATCTTTTTTCAAAAGTGTAAATTCAGCAGTTCCGTGCGAACAATCACCCAATCCGATTATTTTACTTTTATCAAGCACGCCAGAGAAGGCGCTCCATTTATTTCCCTTTGAGGTAAAGGCATGGACACTTTTTTGAATTTTACGCAGGGATTTTGAATGGTTCTGTATTTTAAGATAGGGATTTACCGGTTTGTCATTGATAAATATTTCAATATCATCAAAGTAGGCAGTACTATACGCCCCTCTGACACCCAGCCCAAAATACACCTTGAGTGTATTCTCTTTTATCGGTAAAGAAACCACCACTTTTTCCCAGTCTACAGCCCCATTAACGATAGGTTCATCTGTGTTATCCAAGTCATATGGGCCATTTTCGTCTTCCAGTCTTAGCCATATGAACGCACTTCCGTCAAATTGCTTATTAGTTTTAATGCGCCCTGTAATCTTGATCTCAGAATTCTCCGGAAGGTTATATAATTTCTTTAACTCCTGATAAAACAACTTTTGCGACAAAAAAGAAAACGACTTCCCTGAATTTAAAACAAGAGAATTTTTACCAGTATAGCTATAAATTGTATCTAAAGAGAAAGTATGTTTATTTCCTTCCCAGTAACATGGATATTGATTATCATTTACACATTCAAAATCTAACGGATTTTGACCTTGGGCTTGGTAAACTGAAAAAAAAAATAAAAATACGAGGAAAGCAAAATTAAAAAATATAAGTTTTTCCCCCACAAAGTAAAGTGGTGCCACCTGCACATTAAGAACTTCCTTTTTAAATGCTTTCTCCATGTTTATCCAAATGATAACGCCGAAGCATGATCTTTCAGGTGGCTATAAGCAATTTTCACATGCCGTTTGTCAAATAAATTGGTCTTGCGCTTATTCCAGTCCGTTAATTTTCTTATTATTTCACCAACATCTTTTTTATCGTCCTGAGCATAAAGATAATCTACCGAAGCCAACAATTCCAATGAAAAACCGGAAGGATCACCTATTGACAATGTGTATGATATTATCAAGACACGCACGCTGCTCAGCGCTTATTTGAGTATCTACATATGCTTTAATTTCATCAATTTTATGGTAGTTCATCTACTTTGAATAATATCCCATGATCTCTTCTGAAGATACAAATTCTTCCCTTGTATCAAGCTCAATAGCCGTATTATTGGCTTCAGCAAGTTTTTTAAGGATCAGGTTGTTCAGCCTGACAGCGTTAGGGTGGGATTTGTGTACTTTACCGGTGGTTTCATCCCAGTGTTTATCATTAATGGATAGCCCAAGGTGCATATATTTTGGTTTCCGGTCTTTGATGGATGATGTAGCCCATGCTTTTGCACCCATCTAATG
Organism: Cytophagales bacterium; assembly: GCA_022360015.1. Taxonomy (GTDB): domain Bacteria; phylum Bacteroidota; class Bacteroidia; order Cytophagales; family Cyclobacteriaceae; genus Agaribacillus. The sequence goes on along the minus strand of JAKSDQ010000085.1, from coordinate 13,882 downwards.
GAGAATGGTATCAACTTAAAATGTATCTTAGACCCTTTTGGAGCACACATCTAAAAAGACTACGAAAATCTATACTTATGTGGCCACTACAGATATGAATTTCAACAAAAATCCGTTAGATTGGGATTTTGATAAAATAAATATAAGCACCACAGGTGGCATATAGCCAATTGTTACCGGTAATTAAGAAAATCAAAATGAAAAGAATAGTCCCAATAATATTGATATTTATCATTTTTGGATGTTCAGACGCTAAGACAGAGAAAAAAGGACTTCAGGTAAGGGAGATAGCTGAAAATGAAGAGGGGGAGAAAATTGTAGGACTGCCAATTGATTCCTTAAAACTCGAAACAAAACCGAGGAATGTTCTGCTAACGAAAAATTCAAGTCATAGGCTTACACCAATTTATAAAGTCAACTATAATAAAAGAACAGGGAAGCCATTTACGGGATCAAATGCATTTCACTCAAACTATCGGGGATATGGAAAGAATGACGAGAATAATTGGAACAATAATTTTATGCCAGGGTTTGAGGCAAGTTATGGTTACAATTTGGTGAATATCTCACATTACAACAACTTAACAAATAAGGAAAATCTCTTTTTCGACCGACCGGTATTGGTAAAAACACTATACTATCCTGCTTTTACTAAAGACACTTTGAATAATGTACCGGTCAAAAGAGGATATTATATGGTATAGGTTTATGATGAAGATACTAACAAGGATGGATATATAAATGTAAAAGACTTGAGAAGATTTTATCACTTCGATATTGACGCAAAGAACAAATTATTGTTGATTCCAAAAAACTATTCTGTGATGAGTTCAGAATACGACCCCGAAAATGATTTTATGTATGTATTTGCAAGAATTGATAGCAATGAAAACGGCGAAATGGAATACGAAGAAGAAACTCATATCTTTTGGATAGATTTAAAGAATCCGAAAAATCGGGGATTGCAATACAAAGGAGAATAATACAGGAAAACTACCGCCAGTCGAGATCATAAGTAAGCACAAAAACCGTTTATTCCGGAAGTACCTGATAAAATCAATGGCAATATTTGATTTATTTTCCGGAAAAGCGCAAAATGATTTAAGTGACCTGGATAGGTTAGTTGAATTTAAAGATAAAATAGAAATTCGCTATATAAACTTAGCTGAAGAGGTTGAAAATATGGTTGGCTTTAAAGTTGATTCAGTTTCCAAAAATGGGATCGAGGAAAAATATTTACGAACTATTGACCCTGATTTAATTGATGTCTAGTCGTGATAAACGTCTTTTATTGGCCTGATGAAATTATAAATCTGGCGGATCTCCCATAATTTTTTTAAAATTTCCAGCGCATTTTTTTGAACTTTATACCCACAATAAATCGAAGTTAAAATTTAATGAGCATCCCTTATAATTAAAATTATATTTCCTATGAAACACCCCCTGGCAGAAATTCTTGAATCTATAGAAGGAAATGGTACTTTTTCCAACTTTGGCACCAGGCCATTTGTGTTGCCGGGTCTCCACGTAGAGTGCTTTGGAGAGGTTAGTTTTCCTATTGCGGAAAGTGACGTGAAAAGGCTCATCCCCTATGCACAAAAAGCTCCTTTTGGCAAGGGAACTGCAACAATAATGGATACTTCTATCCGCAGTGCATGGGAAATAGATGCGGAAAAATTGTCATTCCATAATACTCAATGGAGTAAATGTATTGACGAAATTATTGAAAAAAGTAAGCGGGGTTTTGGTATTGAACATGGTAAAGTGGAGGCATCACTCTACAAATTGCTGATCTATGAGGAAGGTGATTTCTTTTTATCTCACCGGGATTCGGAAAAGGAAAAGGGTATGTTTGCTACGCTCATAGTTGGGTTGCCTTCAAGACATTCCGGTGGTAAGCTCATTGTCAAGCATAGTGGGGTTGAGCATGAATACGATTTTTCATTGGACAGTCTTAAATATCACGATCGTCCCAGGGCACAAGCCCTTTTGCAAGCATGCAAGGAGGCAGGGTACGATGCATGCCTCGGATTGGTCACTTACTATCAAATGGGCAGTCTGGATGGTGTTGATTATGGTTATTATGACTATAATTATGATTATGGTGAAAGCGATGGAATAATGGGTGAAGTATATGAGGACTCTTTATACATCGAAAACTGGGCAAAAACAACCACTCCCGGGCTAGGCCGTTTAGAAATTACAAAAAAGAACCTCTTGTCCAGCGTAGATTGGGATAATGATGAACCCATACAAAAATTCGAAGAGGGCTTCACGGGAAATGCCGGTATGACCATAGAGTACTTTTATCACTATGGAGCACTGATTTTTTGGCATAAAAAATATGAAATACATCTTTTAAAAGCCTGTAAAAAGGAAGTACAATTAGAATGGCTGGATTATTACACGGGTCTGGCCAATGATGATAAAGAAAATTATTACAAAAATAACAGCAAAAATTTACTCAGTTTGATAATCAATGATCCAATTGATACCTATTATTTGCCGGAAAATTGCAATGCGATATCTAAAACACTGATTTTGCTCAAAGACAAGGATCTCTTGAGGGATGCTTTTAGGTCACTATTGTTTCACATGTTCACCAAAATTGATATCGATAAGTGGTTGGGTTTGATAAAAATTTATCCGCTCCCGGAATTTTCAGATTTTTTCAAAAAAATAAGAGAGGAAGGAGAAGATTCACATGTAGCACATTATCTCGATATACTTTACACACTTTCTTTATACGGGTCGGAGCACATGAAATATGGCCCCTTTATTCAAAAAGAATTGAAAGAACTCCCTTATACTATTGAAACGGCAAAAAAGACAAAAAATGATAAAAAAACACAAATCAGGATAATTTATTTGAGTTTGTGTTTGAGTGAAAACAAGACAGATCAGCTTTGGGTGGAAAGGACACTCGAGACCATTGTTCACAAAGCCTCAAGAACTTATGTAAATGACACATTATGCCAGGCTTTGAGTCAATACCACAAAACAACAGGCAAAGCCCAGGGAATGTTGGCGGCACAGCTAAGGGCATTTTGTATAGGCAGTTTAGAGGAGCGGGTTGCCAATAAACCCAGCCCTCCCGGCAACTGGACAAGACCAATTCCTGTGAAAGGAGACCAGTATGAAGAATGGAAATTGCTAAGTGCATTTATGGCTTCACCCACAGAACACGTGTTTGAGTTAAAGAAAAATCAAGAATACCGTGAGCGGATGGAAAGAATAATTAAACATTCTTCTGTAAATCTAACGTGTGAAACCATTAGAAAAGGTAGCCCATATACACTAAAGCTTACCAAAAACCAAAACAGCTATGAAAAATCAATGAGAGAATGGGAAAGAGATGTTGAACTTTTAAAAACAATTTAAAAAGATCATGTTGTCTTTAATACTGCAGGCCGGGCGTTGCCCATAAACTGTAAACTTCGCTGAATCACCCTCCGGCATCCTCCAGGCATGTGATTCAGCAATTTGATAATAATTTTGACCGATAGTGGCAAAGCTTTCAAGTGTAGCGTGAAAACATTAATATTCCGCGCAAATGAAGCTACCATCTTATCTGGTTTCGGTCGCATGCATGACGTAAAAATTCCCCTTGTTGCCGGTCCATATGCTAATCATTAGTCGTTATCCTTTTTAGGTGGTACAATAGCAATCCCAAACCGGAAGAATGGCCCATTGACTATATCGTAGTTCTCATCTTCAAATAGATCACCCTGAAGTTCCACGCTTCGAGCAACTGTAATGCCTCCGGAAGCTTGCAGTTGTATGACTTTACCCATACGATAGCTTAGGGAAGGTCCCAACACAATCCGGGTATAGGCCAACTTATCTACGGGTTCGATATCATTGAGAAAATTGGTTCTTGTATAATTGACATTGTAGCGCGATCCACTCGCTGCAACATGCAGTCCTGCTGTAAATTTTCCAAAATAGCGATCATAAGCGATGCCACGGGGCAAGCGTACCTCAAGCTTGCCATTTTCTGAGTTAAATGTTAATTGAAGTGTTGGGATCAAAAGAGGTTCTCCAAATCTGGGCGTGTATGCGATACCACCTCCATAAGAGAAGCGGCCGGACTTTTTCTTAATAAATTGCAAAGCACCATTAAAGAGAAAATCATCCCCTTCGAGTGCTGTATTGAACGTAGAAGATAACGTAGGATTTAGTGACACTAATACCCTCCAGTTATTCGCTAATTGATGTAAAGCAGTCAAGCGATAACCTAAGATATGCATGTTTTCTCCATCCAAACCCAAATTGAGATCATTATCTGCAAAAAGGGTCACCAATCGGTATTGGAGTCCATGGATCAAAATGGTTTTCTCATTTTTAAGTCTCTTGGGAAGGTTCAAAAAGAAATTATATTCATTCACCTCCACCTCCTGATTCAGCGGTGAATCTATTACCCCGGCGCCTGGAAATCTTGTGAAACTGAATCCTGCTAGTTGAAGATTCTGTGACATAGTGGGCGAGCTGCTTAGTAAGAGTAGCCCACATACAATGGTCAACAGTGGTTGATGAGAGAGCGTCATGTGATGTATTTTTAAGTAGTTTTCCATATAGCGTATCAGCATACTCATTTTGGCAGGGATACTTTATAAAATAATCGGTAGAGAACCGGAACCAATACCAGTGTGATCACTGTGGCAAAAAGTAATCCGAAGATGATGCCAATCGCAAGAGGTTGCCACATTTCACCACCACCGAGCCATAAAGGAATTAAACCCAAAGAAGTGGTAAAGGTAGTGAGTAGTATGGGGCGAAATCGTTCCTGTACGGCAGCTAATATGGCATCGTATGGAATTCTTTCATTCTCGTCAAGCTCCAATTGAATCCTGTCGATGAGTACGATAGCATTATTGATCACAATGCCTGATAGAGAAATGATGCCCAGGAATCCGGTGAAGCTCAAATGGGTACCGGTGATCAGCAGTCCACCTGCGACCCCAATGATCCCAAAAGGAACGGAAAGCAATACGATACTACTTTTCCGCAGTGAGTTAAATTGCATCACGAGAAGCAAGATGATAATGAAAAATGAAATAGGAAGCTTAGCCATGACCGCACTCATTGCATCGCCGCTTGCTTCGGACTCTCCTCCGAGTTCAAAAGTATATTCAATTCCCCATTCATCACGCTGTTCATTGAGCCATTTCAACATTTGCCCGGTTACCTCTACAGCCGTAAATCCAGCCTGTAGCTGAGATTCTATCGTAATGGTTCGGTTAAGATCCCGCCTGATAATTTTAGCTAACAGCCAGTCCACACTGATGTCTGCTACCTGGGCCATCGGCACAGTTTTACCTGTTAGTTGACTGTATATGCTCAATCCCTCGAGATCTTCATAGGCCACCTCAAGGCTGCCTTCCGTGCGCATAGATATGGGAATGTTATCCTCCTCTTCGCGATATTCTCCTACAGTGTAGCCTGACAAAGTAGTGTAAGAAGATAACGCAACATCCTGATTGGTCAATCCATTGTAACTAAGCTTTGATTGATTGATATCTACATAAACCTTCTTGATTTTTGGCCCCCAATTGTCATCCACTTTGCTGGTCCCTGCCATGGTCCGTAGCTGACCCTTCGTTTGAGAAGCAATCCTGGTTAACTTTTCTGCATCAGGCCCACTAATTCTGATTTGAATGGGGACATTGGCTCCACCCCCACTTGTTAGTCTTTTCACTGTGACCTTAGCATCCGGAAGGTTGTTAAAAGCAAACTTATTGATCCGGTCGATGACTAACTGATTGTCATTACCAGAAGACGTATTGACCAACAAGTGTGCGTAGTTGGTCTGTTTTTGGTCGGGCTGATAACCCAAATCATAAGACTTAGGACCTTCGCCAATGAAGGAAGACCAGTCCTGCACGCCACGAGATCTCCCGCTTTTGATGAGCAGGCTGTCCGACAAATACCTTTCTATCAGGGAGACTTGCGAATCGGTCGTTTCTAAACTTGTCCCGGTAGGTAACATAATGTCAACAGTCACCAGGTTACGATCACTGTCCGGCATAAATACAAACCCAAGTTTACCCATCCCTAAAAGCGAAAGCGCCAAACAGCCCAGGACCACCGATAAAATCAAAACAGGTTTAGATAATGCCCAAACGATGATTTGCTTATAATAAATGTTGAGTTTTTCGAAGAAACCTGGCTTTTGATGATGGCTGTTCTGCCTGACTTTAATGAATACAATAGCCAGCATGGGTACAATGGTCAATGCCATGAGCCATGAGGAGAGTAAGGTAATAGTAATAACTGAAAACAGTGGGCCCATAATCTCCCCCATCACTGAATCTGCCATAAAAAAAGAGAGGAACGCCGCAGAGGTAGTCAAAGAACTGGTCAGCAATGGGACCATAAGCTCTTTGCTGGAAGAGATCGCAGCATCCGGCGCCTTAGTGCCTCTGTCCATTTTCACCATCATCGATTCAGCCATCACGATGGCATTATCTACCAACATGCCTAACGCCATGATCAGTGCGGCCAGAGAAACCTGGTTGAGGCCAATGTCAAAAACACCCATCAAAAACAGAGACATCACCATGGCAGCAGGGATCAAACTCGCCACGACAATCCCTGTTCTAAGCCCTAGGAACATCAGCATAACGGCCAATACAATGACTATGCTTTGAACGAGGTTAGAGAGAAAATCACTAACACTTTTAGACACGGAGTGATCCTGTGAAGCAACCCGTTTTCCTATGATACCGACGGGAAGGGTTTGGTTGAAGCTCGTAAGTAGTTCGTCAACTTCTTCACCTAATTGCATGATATTGGCTCCTTCTTTCAATGAAATATGCAAGCTAATAGCTGGTTGGCCATTCATCCTTACAATGGTTTCTCTTGGGGAGATGTAGTCTTCATAGACTTTAGCAATGTCCTTCAAATAGACTGATTCCCTGCCATTCCCAACCGGAATGAGCATATTCTGAATGTCCCGGATCGTTTCAAAATTTCCGGAAGGCTCCAAAATGACACGCTCATCCCCGATACTAATCTGGCCTGCGGGAATGATAATATTCGTGCCGGATATGGCATTCTTAAGCTCATTAGCTGACAACTCGATTTTTGCCAGCTCTGCATCGTTATAATCGATAAATACACGGCGTTCCGACACACCTGAAAGTTCTACTTTGGCCGCATCCCTTAATCTAATCAGCTTATTTCTGAGTTGATCCGCGTACTTCTCCAACTCCCTGGGTTCATATCCGTCATTTTTTAAACCCACCGCTATGCCATAGGTAATCCCCAAATCCTCATCTTTTAAATCCGGACCTCCGATAACCCCTGAAGGCACAACCACATTGTCAATTTTCCTTCTTAGACGGTCCCAAATGGGTCTAAGCTCCGACTCGCCAATACTTTCTTTCAGGGCAACTTTGACAATAGAAATACCTGTTCTCGATTCGCTTTCGATATAATCTACTTCCGGAATCTCCTGCACGACTTTTTCTAGTGGGTCCGTTACTAAAAGCTCCATTCTTTCGGGGCTTGCCCCAGGAAAAACCGTGACAATTCTCGCAATTCGAATCGTAAAAGGAGGCATACTGTCTCTTGGCAATGAAGCATATCCTGTGATCCCCAGAATGAGGATGATCCCCATCAGCAAATAGGTAACACGATTATTATTGATTGCAATAGCAGTAAGGTTCATATCATTGCGTTAAAAGTGCGACTTTCATTCCATCATAAAGTGTCCTCAGACCAGCGAGGGCTACGATTTGATCCTGCGTCAAACCGGACCTCACTATAAATCCTCCGGAAGTAAGACTGCCGATTTCTATAGTCACTTTTTTCGCCTCATAGACCTCATTATCTTGTGGTCTCAGGATGTAAACAAATTGACCGCTTTCGTCTTCGCCCACGGCTTTCACGGGGACTATCAATTGCTTCTCCTGATCCTCATTACCAAAGGTGAACGTAACCTCAACCGGCATACCTGGCCGTACCTCATCCGCGGGGTTGGTGAGGGAGGTAATCACCGGATACGTACCGCCGGAAGAGGTGTAACCCACTTCTGTGATGACCCCGTCAAATTCGCTTGATAGCGTGGGTATCCGAATTTTGGTGGGACTTCCATGCTTAACCCTACTGATATATTTTTCAGGCACACCTACTTGTGCTTCTAAATCCTTAGAATCTTCCTTGCTCATGGTAAGGATAGACTGTCCAGGTCTAACTACTTCGTTGGTCTCTACATTTACGGTCGACACAATGCCGGACATCGGAGAGGTAATTGAGGTGTAAGAAACCTGTGATCGCTGCAGGTCCAATCTCTTCAGAGAGATCTCGTAGGAGCTTTGCGCATTGGATAACGTACTCTTTGCCTTCTCGTAATCGCTTAGTGAGGCATTATTGGTTTGGTAGAGTTGCGTGATCCGTTCAAAGCCGGAGGAAGCAGTTTCTAGCTGGACTTTCGCATTTGCTACGTCCAGTTGCGCCTGCTCAAGCGCGAGCAAGGCATCCGTTTGGTCTAGCTGTGCGAGTAGTTGCCCCCTTTTTATACGCTGACCTACTGCAACATTCAACCTGGTAATTAGCCCTCCGGTACGAAAACTCAATTTCGTCTCCGAACCGGATTGGGTGATCCCGTTAAAGGTCCGTGTGGTTAAGCCTCCAAATGACTCTACCACGCCATATTTGATAGGTTTAACCAATTCTTTCTTTTCTTCCTCACTTGAATTCCCACATCCATAGAGTAGGATGAGTGGAAGGAGTGCCAGGTATGGATATTTCATTATTTGCATCAATTCTGATTATTTAAGTATTGTAGTAGTCGGTTATTAAAATCCTGAAGCTGATCTTCGGGCATCAGCATGATAAAGGAACCCACGTTGAATTCTAATTGAAGATGCGCTTGGATATACTCATATATGGAAAAAGCAGCCGCTAACCGGGCTTCCAATGCTGTCTGTTGTGCATCTATCAGTTGAGTGATAGTTACCTGGCCCTGCTTGTAATTTTCCTGTACCAACGCAAAGTTCTCACGGGCACTCTCTGATGCGGACTTGCTAAATCGAATATTCGTGCTCGCACTCAACAAATCAAGTACGCTGGCACGAACGCCCAGTTCCAGATTCTGATCCAGTAGTGTTTGGGAATGATCCAATCGATCCAGGCTGATTTTAGATTGGTGAATAGCTGCTTTTCTGCCGAGTCCATCAAAAATCGGAAATGACAGTGAGATTCCTGCAAACCAGGAATTGTCTTGTAGTTCAGTCACTCCTAATTCCATAGCAGAAGCATCCAATGTAGCGCCGGCACCACCCCTGCCTAATACCTGAGAGGTCTGTGCCTGTAGCGCAACTGTCGGTACATAAAGCAATCGCTTGCTCTGTGTGAGTTGACGATTTGCAGCATTTATGTTTGCCACCAGCGCTTTCTTATTGGGGTTTTGACGCTGACTTTCCGCCACTAAAAAATCTGAAACAACCCGCAGACTTTGTGTTGTTTCCACAACTTCAGCAAGTGGGCCTTGACTAAAAGCTTCGAACAAATCATCCTCTAACGATAAATCCTCTACGTCAAACGCAGATCCCAAGGTATTAGCCAACAGTGTGTTTAGCTGTAGTTTAGCTGCTAAAAGTAAGGTTTGCGCTTCAATCACAGACTGGTTGGCAAAAGCTAATTCTGACTCCCACCGGTAGAGGTCTGTGTTATTGGACGATCCAAGGTTTACGCGAATATCTGCCAGCTCCTTATTTTTTCGTGTGTTCAATAGATTTTCCCGTTGTATCAGCACATTCGTCTTGGCTGACAAGACATTTAAATAAGCCGTATAAGTATCGAACAGCACGCTCAACACTTCGGCTTCCGTATTGTACTCCTGTGCTTTTTGTAAATACTTAGAAATCTTGACGGCAGCTATGGCTTGTTCCGAATAGATCAACTGACTAAAGGTGATATTAGCGGTTAAAGACTGCTCAGGCGTATTAAATGCCGCATTGGCCCTTTCCTCGTTGATCTGTGAAGCGGTAAGACTTGATTCTAATGAAGGTAACAGGTTTGCCCTTAAAGACTTCACACGCACCTTGCTGAGTTCCAAATCCTGATAACTGATTTGAACATTGAGGTTCGCTGCCAGAGATTTTTCGGCAATCTCTTGGAATGAATACGTTTTGACCGCTCCTTCATCATCTCCTATAATGGTAGCTGTGAAAAGCACTTCAAAAGGAATAGGGAGCTGGATTTTTCGTGCCGTAGCAATATTGACATACAGGCCCTCTTTAGTGTCCAGCGTCACGGGCATGGATGAGGGGTCCGATCCCCGGACAATGCCATCAATCGTGATGGCGAGTTTTCGAATCAACTGCTGCAGGTCGTTTTCATGAGCCATCGATCCAAGTACACCATAATCCATCAGCCTGGCGTTACCGGAGAACGTTGGAATCTTTCGATCATTCAGTTGATTGATCAGAAGTTGGATCTGCGATTCGGTTTGATTAAGAAGCACAGTTAAATATACTGCGTCTGTTTCTTCCGATATTTGATTGACCACCTGCTCCATCTTAGCGCCAATAGTGATGATGGATAGTTCAGTATTCAACTTTTTGGAAAGCGAATCAATAAGGTTCAGGGCTTTTCGCTCATCAACTGTCGATGCTGCTCTCTCATCCACGAATACTACCACTTTCTTGAAATCATGGATCTTGTTAAAAGCTTCCAGCTCTTTTTCCAGGTTCCGTGTCTGCCAGATGTATGTGAAATTCGTCTTTCCCGAGGTTCCGTGTACATAGGGGATTTCCTGCAATGTGGGGTCGATAATTCCTAAAGCAACGACAGGTATCGAGAGGTTGCTCACCATTGACAGACCTTTTGCAGTGATACTTCCTAAAGCAATAACGAGATCAACCTGACCATCTAATTGATCATAAGATCTTTGAGCGGACTCAATATCGGCAATTCCAAAGGCAGTAGCTCCCAAACTGACTTCTCGTGATACGCCTGTGGTCTGGTCAATCTCCTGTATCATCTGATATGCAATGGTCTCCAAATTAGAAGACTGCTCGAAATCAGAGATCACACCGATTCTAAATGGCTGTGCATGTGCGGAGACGATGCAAAAGAGCAGTACAAAACTTATTGCAAACTTCATAACTTAGATGTATGGAGTGCTCGATTAATTAACCCGGAACCACTTAAGATCTGCGGATATAAATCGACCATTTACCTCAAGAAGAAGTTCGTCTCCTTCCACCTGGCATACTACATCCAATAGCCTGCCTCTTCTTTTGGAATATATTTTGCCCACCCATTTCCCTTCTTTAAACTGAAGGTTTAGAACTTCGATTTCCGGATTTCTCTCTCCCTCCGGGTTAATAGGGTTTCCAATGTAACTTTCATCTACTTTATGGATTTCTACTTTTCTTTCACCAGCATCCCAAACTGCAATTATTTCATCTTGCTTGTCTTGAGCAAAAAGGTGGGTTGATATGACACATAAGGTAACTGTGAATAAATGAATGATATTTTTCATGCCTGTATAGTTTTAATTTCGATGCGAAACTATTTCTGCTACCGGCTAACAGCAAAAAAGATTTACGAATCGCCGGCGTCAGTGAACCAAATTGCAATTGTGATTAACAAAGCCTTTCAATTATCAAAATGAATCATTCATGCAACCAAATCATCATTTCATTCATTTCATTATGTTTTAATAAAATCCGAATATATTATTGTGACGATGAGTAAAGCATTATCGAAGACTGAACGATTTCTCAAAGTTGGGCCCTACATCCTTTGGTTTGGGATGAATGCCGCCATCAGTTTGGTATTAAGTTATCAGAGAAGTATGGCAGATACCATTTACTATTTGGTCACTTATTTCTTTTTTGGCTCCATGGTCATTTGGTTTTTTGGATATAAGCTCTTTCCGGAATACTTAGCAAGAGAAGGAAAAATCGATCCAAGACTAGGATTATTTATTGGTATCAATATCATTCTTTTAGTCATCGGCATTAGTTCTCATTCTATAATGGCTGAAGTGTTAGAATTAACACAAATCAGTGACAGATATGCTCCTAAATCAGTCAGGATAGCATTATGGGTTCTGTTGGTTCTGTTGGGAATAATTTTAATGGCCAGTATTCGGGTAGCAGGTTTCTATCATCTCAAAACGGTTCAAAAAATTGAGCATAAAGCTGAAAGAGCCGAGGCCGAACTGAAATTGTTAAAAAGTCAAATAAGTCCGCACTTCCTTTTTAATACACTGAATAACATTTATGGTCTTGCCTATCTGAGAGATGAAAGAGCTGCCGAAATGATTTCAAAACTATCCAAGATCATGCGCTATTTACTGTATGATTGTGACCAGCACAAAGTGCCTTTATCTAAGGAAAGGGATCTGATAGAACACTATTTAAGCATACAGCTACTTAAACATGAAGATCCCTTGAACGTAGACTTCTACTATGCTGGAATCACGAACAATAATATTATTGCACCAATGATCCTTATCAATTTTGTTGAAAATTGTTTTAAACACTCCGATCTGGAAAGCAATCCCCAAGGCTGGATTAAAATCGGCCTGGAAGTAGAAAACAACGAACTTAATTTTCGAACAGAAAATACGATCAGGGATGAAGTCGGGGAAATTCCAATAGACCGCAAGGGAATCGGGCTTACGAATTCATTAAAACTTTTAGAAGCTAATTATCCAGGGAAACACGAAGTCGAGATAACTAAGGAAGATCACGTTTATCAGCTAGATCTAAAGATTACATTATGAATATGAAATGCCTTATAGTCGATGATGAACATATTGCCCGAAAACTTCTTTCGGATTATGTCGGTAAAGTTCCGGAGTTGGAATTGGTTGCTGTCTGTAGTTCTGCGCTACAGGCGCTCAACCATATTAAAAAGGATAATATAGATGTTTTGTTTCTCGACATTCAAATGCCTGATCTCTCAGGTCTGGATTTTCTGAAAATTTTACCCAACAGGCCTGCTACTATTCTGACCACCGCATATTCGGAATACGCGGTACAGAGTTATGAATTGGATGTTGTAGACTATTTATTAAAACCAATAGATTTCGACCGGTTCTACAAGGCTATTACCAAAATCATTTCCTTAAAAGACCCTAAAGTCGATTATTTCTCAAATTCTGCCTCCTCCCAACATACAGATAAACTATTCATCAAAGCCGATAACAAAATCATTAAAGTCGCATTTCATGAAATAGTTATCATTAAAGGTCAGGGGCCTTATGTGCAGCTTATTACCGTTGATAGCCGCAAAATCATGTCGTTGCAGTCCATGAGTAAGTTAGAAGAATTACTTCCCAGGAATTTTTACAGAACACATCGCTCCTACATTGTCAATATCGATCATATAGACAGCATTGATGGTAATATGATTAGATTAAAAGATCATGTCGCCGTATTGAGCAAAAACAAACGAGACGAATTCCTTGAGTTAATTGATCAGCTCAATTTATTGGGAGATTGATTTATGGAGGTAAGAGCGACAGCATAGCAGAATAATAACCCTGGGTTATCGAAGCAAGCGAAGATCAAGGCTTTGACAGCATTTTAATCTACCAACGGTAATTGCACATTACTTTTTCTGTTTGGTCAGCCTTCGCTTCATTTTTTACATCGGCCTCCCTTCTAATTAATTATTTCTAGTAAAAATGGCCTTACAGGGGTTTTTGAGGGTTTTTAAAGGTTAGATATTGAAATAAAAACCCCAAAAACGTACTACATATAGCATTTTTTGGGGTTTAGTGTTAGATTGTAGTTGAGAAAAATCACAATCCAAACCACAATCTACTATGCAACAAACACTTTTCCAAGTTGAGCAGTTTGATCATCCAAAATTGCACTTATTCAAGCAGACCTCTTTGGGCCAAATCCATCAGACC
>JAKSDQ010000094.1 GCA_022360015.1 Cytophagales bacterium | reverse complement strand
CGAAGCTCTCTTTTCGATTTTATAAAGATATTGAAAAAATTATAGATTAGTATTTGTTTTTAAAGACAGTACCTCGATTTTGGATTGTTTATTACTTCTTTTCTTGAATCTTTAAGCAAACGTTCCGCAATTGCTAATTCCATTTTTTCCTTTCCAAGATTTACAAGTTGATTGGTCTTATCATCTTGAAATCCGTACATTTTTTCCATCTTAAAATATGCGAGAGCCGTTTTCCTTGTAACTTCCTCACCAAGTGCCACTGAACTATCCCGATCGATGAACCCCCTTTCATTTATAGGTACTGTTGGATAGCCCTTTTTCATCTTTCTTGCTCTTCAAATATTTTTTAAGATGTCTCTTTTTTAATTCAATAAATACTGAAGCAGTTGAGACACTGGCGTTGGCATGATCATTTACGGTATCACCAGAACGTTTCACGACATTTAAAGCCTTAATCCACCCTGGTGATATTGTTCTAAGTTCAGCACTATCTAATTCCATATTTCCATTATTAGTCACAAGAAAGAAAACATGCTTGTCAATTTTTCCATCCCGTACTATTGCTGAGTATGTTTTGCTTTGTTCCTGCCCAAATGAACAGATTGATATTAGAGATCCTATTAGTACTAAGATTGTTTTCATTATTTTTTTTAGATATCCAGCAATTCGCTATACACCACAATGTGGTGCTTACATTTATTTTATCAAGACCTTAATCTAATGGATTTTTGATAAAATTCATCAGGTAAATATCTAACAAAGCTATCAAAAAGATCTTTATAGATTTTAATTGAATATAGAGGCTCCTTTTTGAATTGCCCTTTATCGATTCCAGTTTTAAAAATTCCTAACCATATTTAATAGTCAAAGTGCTGCTATCACAGACAAAGACAATAAATTACCCCCAATATCATACGTTTTCAAACAAAAAAAGCCTAATCGTATAGATTCAGGCAAAATTCGGGATAACTGGGTCTCGATCAAACTTTTTGATGGAGGATTTGAAGAGGTTGGAAAAGTATTTTGAGTTATTCAATTGATGGAAGATAACAGGAATGCTACGCCCAGAGGAGCGTTTTTATTTTTCAAGTTGTTTATTGAATGCATCGCACGCTAATTGGTGCCTACCTTTACATCTTTGAACATGAACGGATTGTCACTGATCCTCAAGGCCTTGCCGCTGGCAGTGGTCACATTTCTGAGAATGACTTCCCTGGTGCTGACATAGGGAAACTTCTCATGGTAGGTATCGTCAGTCATTTGTGGATTGAAATCTGTAAAAATTGCCGGCCCCTGGTAATCCTCCGGATGATTGGAGTCATCGATATGTAGATTTTCAATGGTGATACGTTCCGGCATATAACAGGTGTAGCCGAAATCATGCTGACCGGAATATGATCCGCTTATCAGCGCGGCGCTGGTTGGTCTGCCGTCTGCGGGTACGAAAATACAATTGCGGATAACGAATTCTCCCTGCCATGTACTGCCATAATCGGAGCGAAGGTTGATAAGGCTCCTTCCGCGAATGGTTGTGTTTTCCACGGTTAAGGTCCCGCTGCCAATGGCATTGATTCCCATGTGTCCCAGGGTTGAGTTGCGGATGGTGGCATTGGCGACGCCCTTGTGGGCGTCGAACCGGGAAAAGGTACAACGATCATAAAGCAGATTCTTGCAGTAGTTAGAACTCAGGATTCCCCAATACCTGCGGTCATTGATGTCATTTGTCTGGCTGCAATTCACGGATGATACATTAAGGGCACGGTTGATTGAAATATCGTAAGAGCCCATGGAGACAGGTTTCCCTGCCGAGCCAATGGTACGGTATGTTTTGTGCCCGGTCAGAATGGTGTTCTTAACCGTTACATAGGAGCAATCGCGGATAT
>JAKSDQ010000150.1 GCA_022360015.1 Cytophagales bacterium | reverse complement strand
TACTTTTATCAGGCTTGTTCATCAAATTTTGATTCGCATCTTTTACAAATTTTTGCATTCTGGTGATGTAGATTGTTGGATGCACCCCATCTCCCGTTTCTTAACCACTAAATCAACGTAAAAGTTAAAGGCCTGTTCCAAAAGCTCTTTATCATTCTTCGGATCAATCTTTTCAACCAGTTTGGTTTGACGATCAAAATACCATTCTTTGAATTCATTCGTAAGGTTATTACCAAAACCCATAATGGCTGAAATTAATGGGCTAAAATCCAGGAAGCCAGTATAGGCATCAATTCCTTTATTATTCGAATTATTGGAGAATTTCATATATTTCAATTCTGATTATCAAAAACTTCATAACGTTTCTAAGCGTACTGCCCTGAGAGATTTGCGGGATCTGATTGATTAGAATGTTCTTCACAAGAAAGTTACTATGAATTGGATTACGACGGTTAAACGGCGGATATTTGACGGATATGGCCGATATGTGGCGGATAATGACAGTTGCAAACGAAAAACCTACGTATCGAAACTGGCAAACAGTATGGGATATGATTTTGATCCAGAACTATATTAAACCCCTTTTTTCAAGTTGCCGGATCCAAATATCCATAATATGAGATTCTTTAGAACTTCCCGGTTGTTTTGTCGGGCGGTAATTCACGAAATAATTGTAATTGGCCTGATCCTTAGCGCTGGACAGGTCATAAGTGCCATTTTTGACCAAAGGTACATGCTGCTTTTTTAGCCAGGACAGATGAGCCAAAGCTGACCTGTTTATCTTTGAAGTCAAAACAAACCGATCAACGGAATCCATGTAAGGTCTCGGATCCAGATCATACATGCCCAGAGCAAAATAAAAATAAAAACCAAAAGCCGTTTCGAATCTTGGAAATTGACTTTTTGAATAATTGAATATGTGGAAAGTAAATTTGGTTAGGGCGTTAGTAAGCACAATTTGTTTTTTGCGATTTAGAAAAAAGATGTCGGCATACCAGGTGTAGAACGGATCGGTCTTTTGTTTTCCGATGTGTGGTGAAAAATCGTAAAATGTTTCATCCAGATAACCATCCAGATTTTGGGTTTGGTATAGTGCCAGCATTGGTTTTATCTTTTGAAATGACGGTCAAATTTAAAAAATTATAATGAATTACCTTTCTGAAATTATTTTAATTGGATAATTATGGCACCGACAAGTTTGCTAACTATTCCTGAGTATTTTTACTGGGTTTGTATGAAGCAACTTTCTCACGAAAACAACATTCAACGCCATTGAGATCGACATAAACAAAAGAAAATCAGAAAAATTTCATGCAAGCTGATGTCAATACTATCCTTGAATCTTGACAGCCATGCATCTGATACAAAGTAGATCAATGGTATGGATAAGCCAAATGAAACCACAAAAATTTTGCCCAGATAATTACCTAATCTAAGCGCCAGGCCAGTGCCAGTGGCGCCGAATACTCTTCTGATACTAAATTCTTTAAGCCTGCGCATAATGGTCATCGACGTAATGGTAAGTATTCCAATTAGTGAGATGCCATAGACCAATAATGACATAAATGTAAGCAATTTACCTATCAGAAATTCATTTTGATACACCCGGGCATTTGAATCGCTCAGGTAAGCATAATTAAACGGTGTGTTTGGAAAAAAACGGTTCCATTCCCTTTCGATTATCTCAATTTCTTTATTTGAGACATCTGATCTGAAGCTTATAATCATGGTATTTAATTGCGTGGAATCCATATGAAATACGATAGGTTCAACTCCTTTATATAAATTCCAGGAAAAATAATCAGAGATGCCGGCAATGACACGATTGTTCATCTTATCTATTCCTACATCTATGTTGTCATTAACCATTTTTGCCGTACTTGCACTGAGAACCAGTTGATCGTGCCAATGATAGTCCTTAATCTTTTCTTCAGGCAGGGAAATACCCATTGTTTTAAAATAATCTTTGTCAACTACCAATCGTTTGGCTAAAAAAGCTTCGGCATCCGGGGCATTTTGAAACCTGAACAAATCCAGATTGGGTTGGCTGCCCAACACCGAATTTTCGTTGCATAAAGCTGCCGACCTTATAGATGAGATTGTTAATATTTGATTTTTAAAATTCAAACAACGATTATAAGCGTCTGAATTTGAGAACTTTGTCACTATGATCCGTTCGTAGCTGCTCAATAAATTTTGGTTCCGGATGAGCTGTATTTGATGATTGATAAAATAAGCCATACATAGTAGACTAAAGCAGATAATAATCTGCAAAACTACCAATGAAGTAAATCTTTGATTGGTGAAGTAGATATTCCGGCGGATCAGGCTTCCTTTTATTGATCCATAAAAGAAATAGTAGCTGAGAGCGGTCGTGAGAATTACCAATAAAACAATAATCAACATAACCCATGAAAAGAATTGGAAATCGAAAGGGCTTTTATTGAGTTTATAATTTCCAAAAAGGTCTATTAAATTTTCAAATGACAGGAATAGAACGGTTCCTGCGATTATGGCAGAAAACAATATGGGGATAACTACTTCAGTGCTTATCTGAACAAAAATCAGTAAGTTTTTGGCACCATATATTCTTTTGAGTGAGAATTCTTTTATCCTGCTTACCGCCCCGGTTACAACTAAGTTGACTGAGTTGAACATGGCACAAAACATCAATAGGATCGATGCAATTAAAAGAATTCTAACTAATGATCTGTCTGATGCCCTGAAATTGTTGAATAATGCCTTGGTAAAATGCAGATCTGCCAGACTTTCGAGGGAGCAAGAAAGCTGCAGGGCTTCTTCATTGTATTCACCACGCAGTTGATCAATGAGAAGGGCATTAACTTTTTCTTCTATGCGGTCTACATCGCCTGTATTTTTTCTGATCTTTATAAAGGTTGTTAACCAATCCGACTCAGGTTGTGTAAATAAAAGTACATTGAAATCCAAATCCGTCATCCCGCTGTCATCTACCACCCCTCTAATGATATAACTTTTTTCATCAATGATAATTTCATTACCTATAGGATCATCTTGGCCAAACAGGTCGGTACTAAATTTTGATGCAATGAAGGCGTCATGAAGTTTTGGTGATTGATGTGAACTACCCGATAGAAGATGAAATTTAAAAATATTGAAAAAATTAGTGTCCGCTTCAAGTACTACCTCCGCGACAACTGTTTGGTCATGGCCGGGAAATCTTACATCAATGAGGTGTTTTTCTGTTATACTTGAACTATGCTCGATTTCTGGTACGGATTCGGTGATTAAAGGTCCTATAAACGATAATATTAAGCCTATTTGTTCGCTGTAAAAAGATGATTTAACGTCCGTTGTTAATCTATAAATCCGGTTGTGATCCGGAAAATTTGCGTTGTATGCAAGTTCTTGCTTGACATAAATAAGCACTACCATGGAAAGGTAAATGCTAAGCGAAAATGATAGGATATTGATAGATTGGAATTGAAAATTTCTTTTAAAATTTCTGAAAAACAGTATAATGAAAAACCTAAGCATTTGTCAGTTTGTGATATTCATAAATTGATGTTCAATCTCAGTTTCCACACTTAAATCTTTGAATGCCTTCTTATTCTCTTCCGTAAAAGGGACAAGGTTGAATGATCTCCAAAAATCCGGATCGTAGGGTTTGTCAAGAATTTTAAAATTATCCCGGGTATTGTCAAAGTTCATTTTTTTCCGTGTGTCACTGTCCACTTTTTCGATGACCTCGTTGATAAATAACTCCCATGAATACACATTTGAATACGCTGTTTTCCCAGCTCGCACATTGTAATCCTCTATGTAGTGCGTCTCCCTCAGATAATTCAAATACAGCTTTCCTCCAACATCCTTAAACGCCAATATTTTTGTACCCCCTCTAAAAGCAGAAATAATAGAGTCATTCGTTTGCCTGCCCCATTCAAAGGAATTAATATCATTTTCCTTGGCCATTTCCTGATGCTCAACCCTGTAAATCTTATAGTGTTTAGAACCTATGACAAGTTTGATCGATGCATGATTAGGGGTTTTTGCGTATCTCCAAGGCAACTTTGTTACTTCAATTTCATAGCATAGTTCATCGTTAAACAAAATTTATCCGGATAAGGTATACTTGTTTCTTTTGTCTAATAATCCATTTTGGTACCGGACATCGTTCCTTTTGAGCAGCCTCGCTAGCCAGTTTGATTCAAGTGATATATCATCTATCCAACTTCTGAATGGCTTGTTATTGAGATCGTAACTTTTTCTAACAGCTTCAACCAAAACTGCTTCAGGAGCCTTGCTCTTGTCATTCATAACAAATTTATTATCAAATAGCTTTATGGCAGCATCCAAAAAGGATACATAGGATGAATCAATTTTGTGGGTCTTTCGAAAATATCCTCCAAGGATAAACTCTTGTGAGGCATAATTATCACTAATCCTTTCCAATGCCTGCTTAACAATTTGCTTGGCAAATTTTTCTGGATCATCAGTGACAACCACTTCTTGCAAATAGACCGACCTTGGCAACAAATAAAAAGTAGATCTACGAGTGATATCCACTATGCTATAGGTAGCCTTTTGATAGCCTAAACGGGAGATTTCAATGGAGTCATTTATGTGCTTATAAGGAAAATGAAAAGAAAAATGCCCTTCTGTATTGGATGTTGTGAAAATGTTATGATCCATTAAACCTATGGAAGCAAATTCAATTGGCTGGTTACTTTCTTTATCAATGATGGTACCGCTCAACGTTATTAATTCCTGACCGTTAAGTTTAAAAGTCGTAAATAAAAGTATTACCAAAACTTTGATATATGACTTACGCGAACACCGATTTTCACACATATTTATTGGTTCAAATCAATAAATTTTAAATTAAATTTTAAGAAATTGATCCGCTCAATCATTTTTTGAAGATAAAGAATGAAAAAAGAGTTTGTATTCACAGTACTGAATAGTTTGGAGATATAAGTTTGATTTTTCTTTACCTTGTTTCCTTCTCTTATGCGCGTATAAAATTAACGATGTACACTTAAAAATAATGTATGAACCAGTACTTTAATGGTGATGTATGAGCATAAAGCAGACCTGAATGTTTAAAGTTTTGACGACCGGTTTTAGCATTATCTTGTATCCAGGCGCTTTTTGCATGACTGCTTTCAGTGATAACCGGTGTGATTATTGATTAAAATATTTTATAAAAAATATTCAATAATGTTATTTATTTTTTACAAAATTTGCTTACCTTTAAAGCAATGATCTAAATTATATTCATGATATGTTACATGTAAACCATAGTTTGGCAAGTGATTCAATAAACAATATGAATTTAGAGAAAAAGGTGGACCAGTTGACCGAGATACTTACTGACTTAGTACCAGCGGTAGATGCTTTGGTTTTAAGTCAACAGAAGACTGATAGAAGTATCAACCTATTGATTAAATCTCAATTGAGGACAAATTTAGCGATAGCCGAATTACGCCAGTCGAATATACGGATGGCTGATGCGATAGAAAAGCTTACTTATAAAATCGATAAGGTTGATGGGTTTGAAGTACGCCTTAAAAAAGTAGAGGATAGAGTTTTTGCCTCATGATCGGATGATATGGATTTTTTCAATGTGGAGGGGGAGGGTATACTCATCCTTGATCTTCAACCAGGCTGTGTTTTAATGGGAGTTTTAAACTTTTTTAAACCACTTTTACCATGGTTACTCTTTAAATTTAAAATAAGAAAAAACAGATTATCGAAAAACAACTCAAAGACATAACATATTGAAAATATAGCATTAGCCATTCTCTCCTTCTAAAAAACTGGTATTAATTTAGCACAAAGAGAAAATTGGCTGGGCACGCGTTTAGCGTGGGCTTGGTTTATCTATCTGTGCGGGTATACCAGTACCTTTAGAAGTGATTAAACTCAAGTTCCACGCTAATTTTTTTAACTATGAAAACAACCACACATGAACCCGAAAACATTACCTTCGTAAACCAGCTTGCCCGGAAGGCTGCCATGTAGCAGTATTATGAATTTGACGAAACTTTGCCTTATTTGTTAAAAGGCATTGACCTTGATGACCTTCCGGAATATAATAAGTTTAGCCAATCCCCATCATCTGCTAGCCGTGATCATCTGGTTCGGGCATTACTCCGAAATGCTTTACCATAAGTATAATGGCAGAAAGGCCCTCATACAACATATCGACAACTGGATTAAGTTTGTATCCTTGTTCACCTACCAGGAGCACAATTCAGAAATCAAATCGTACAAGGAACTACTGTTTTTTCTATTCAGGTTTAAAGAGGTTTTTCAATTTTCAAACAAGCGTGCAGATACTATAGATGAATTATCAGATTTGATTTAAATCATTGTTTTGGTAGAAGACAACTCGAAACTGAAAAGTGGACCTGGTTTGTGGCGTTTTGTACTGAAAAGGAACATCATGTGGGCAGTGCAGAGTACCTGGAGCTTTTGAGATTCTTCTTGGTCTTGAAAGAGGGGCTTCTGAGAAAGGAAAGTTGGCCGGGCTAAAGCATTAGCAGTGTACCGGTCAAGTCTGATGAGGTCATAAGCTTTCTTTTAAAAATGAATTATTTAAGATCATGTTGTTGGGGGTGGATATTTTTATGTGTTCGGGACCATCTCTTGCAGAATTGGTGATTTATTATATTTAACATCTGCAAGAAAAGAAATCAATGGGGCTGAGCGAGGTTTTAATCTTTTTAACTGTAACTTGAATCCTGTTTCTGTACTTTGATATTATTCATTAAATGCTTAAAATAAGGTATGGAAGACCTTAAAAAGAAACATTTGACATTCCTGACTAACAAAGGGCCTTTCAAAATTGATTGTAATACAATCATCTTTTCTGGGGAGGAAATCAGTATTTTGAAGCGGTATGGCCATTGGTTTAAGGCTTTGACGGATGGAATCCTGCCACCGATCACTGAAAAACAAAAACTTTTTATCGAAGTGGCAAAGGGTAAAAGAGATCCTTTTTCGATAGAAGAATGGACATGGTTCAGGTATTTGGGAAGGAAAAGGATAGAACGGGAAAAAGGTGATATTCTTTATAATACGCCAAGATTGGAAGATGATCCTTTTTATTCAAGAGAAGGCCTGATATCTTTACGTAAAATCGTATACAAAACCATTTCAGAGCAACACAGGAAATGAGTAATTCCTGAGGAGTTTCCACGCCTAAAATTCAACACATATTTTCTTGATAACCAGCATAAAATATTAATTTTTTTTTTATCTTTCCAGCTCCAAGCCGGGCCATCGATGTCAATGGTTTTGACAAAGACTAACCGATGAATTTACCCTGATCAACTTTGAGCGACACTGAATATATAAATCGATCGTTCAGATAGATGATATTTTTAAAGTTTGTTTAAATTGGTTCTTAAATTGATTTAAATTGGGTATTATTTTTTGTCACTTAAGAAATACTGGGCTCATTAGCTCAAATTTCAGCTTTAATTTGTCAACTACACCTGAAACTCCTAGTCATCAATGAATCAAAAGGAATTAGTGAAGGATATTATCCAATGGGATGTGAAAAATTGGTCGGCTGCATTGACTTTTTGGGAACAGCACCTTGATCTGAATAGCCGGCAGCTTAGGTGCCTGGAGCTCGGGAGCAGGCAGGGTGGATTGTCGTTGTGGCTGGGTAAACTGGGTCACTACGTGATTTGTTCTGACATCGAAAACCCCAGGGATTTGGCGTTTCCTGTTCATCAAAAGCACGGCGTAGAAGGTCTGATTGAGTATAAGGCCTTGAAAGCTGAGGATATTGGCTATGAAAATCATTTTGATATTATCGCATTTAAGTCCATTTTAGGGGTAGTGGGTATAAGAAATCAAAATGATAAACAGGAAAAAGCATTTGAAGAGATCTATAAAGCCTTAAAGCCCGGAGGAAAGCTACTTTTTGCCGAAAACCTGAAAGGCTCTCATTTTCATCAATACCTGAGAAAAAAATTTGTTAGATGGGGCAAAAAGTGGAATTACCCAACGATTCCCGAGTTTAAAGGATTTTTGCAAAGATTTTCCAGTTTTCAATACGGAACCGGAGGTATTCTGGGTGTATTGGGAAAAAGCGAGCAACAAAGGAACTTTCTGGGTACGATTGACCGGGCCCTGTTGAACAAGGTGATCCCTGAAAACCATCAGTACATTATTTATGGCATTGCAGAAAAATAAGCAGACAATTATCGGGTTATTTCCCGATATTTCCAATTATCGGGTTATTTCCCGATATTGTCTGAAAGTAACTAAGTGTATTTAATGATTACCAGCATTATTACAGGCGACATCATGAACTCACGCAAGATACCGGATAGTAGATGGCTGAAAACATTGAAGTCCGCCTTAAACCGGTACGGACAGGAGCCGTTATCCTGGGAAATCTACCGGGGGGATAGTTTTCAACTTGAGGTAAAACCTCCCGAAGCTTTACAGGCAGCACTTTTTATAAAAGCCAGTATCAAGCATTATAAACAGCTCGATGCACGAATGGCCATCGGCATTGGAGAAAAAAACTTTGAAGCGTCAAAAATCACAGAATCCAATGGCAGCGCATTTATCCATTCCGGCGAATGTTTCGAAAATCTAAAAAAACAAACACTGGCCATACAATCACCTTGGTTGGAAGTGGACCAGGAAATAAACCTGTACCTGGACCTTGCACTGCTGACCATAGATAATTGGACCAGCAACATTTCTTTTATTATTAAAACAGCTATCGAGTACCCGGAATTAACCCAGGGAGAGCTTGCTAAAAGGTTGAACAGAACACAAAGCACTATCAGCGAAAGCTTAAACAGGGCTGGTTTCGAAGAAATCATGCGCATGGAAAAGCGCTACAGGGAATTGATTGAAAACAAATGATACTACTTTTTATAAAACTGATTTTTGCTCATATCATTGGCGATTTCGTATTTCAACCTGACAGTTGGGTTAACGATAAAAAGAAAAGAAAGCACCAATCACCATATTTGTATATACATGGATTAGTTCATGCCATTTCGCTGATGCTGGTATTGCAACTTAATGTGGCCTATTGGGCAGGTGTATTGATTATTGTTATCTCTCACCTGTTGATAGATTTGATCAAATTAAACCTCAATAGCAGGGTTAATTCAGTAATACTTTTTTTTTGTGATCAACTGGCCCATTTACTGGTGATTGCCGCAGTGGTAGGCATTTATGAAGATTATATGATAAGGTTAAAAGCCATTAACCAAGCAGAACTTTTACTGTTTATTACCGCTATTTTAACAGTGACCATTGTGTCTGGGGTAATCATAAAAGAGATCATTACGCGGTGGGATTTGCAGGAAGATTCCACTGAAGACTCCCTTGAAAACGCCGGAAAATACATCGGTATGCTGGAACGCCTTTTTGTCTTTGCCTTTGTGGTTACCAATCACTGGCCAGCTATTGGATTTTTACTGGCGGCTAAATCCGTTTTCCGCTTTGGCGACTTGTCAAAATCCAAAGACAGAAAGCTCACAGAGTATATACTTATAGGAACATTACTTAGCTTTGGGCTGGCAATAACCACGGCTTTGGGCTATTTGCATATAGCGGGATTACTATCGGAATGATCGGGCCACGCTATATTTGAAATCGTCAAAACAAGGTAATTTCATAAAAAAAACAACTCACACTCACACACAAACTCAAACACCCACTCAACCATTGGATTTTTGTGCTATAATCAGTATATTAAATCACTGACTATTAAAACTTTCGTCCAACCTCATAAATCCACATAGCTTATGAAAATCTACGATGATAAACACATTAAAAACATCGCCCTCCTTGGGAGTGCGAAATCCGGAAAGACTACCTTGGCAGAAACAATGTTATTTGAAGCCGGATTAATCAGCCGGAGGGGAACTGTTGAAGACAAAAATACAATCTCTGATTACCATGAAATAGAGCAGGAGCGGGGCAATTCCATCTATGCCACCACTTTGCATACGGAATGGAGGGACTATAAGATAAATATTATGGATACACCAGGGTCGGATGATTTTATAGGGGAAATAATATCCTCGTTAAGAGTAGCTGACACGGGAGTAATGTTAATCAATGCACAGTACGGGGTTGAGGTTGGCACGGAACTTATCTGGGATTATATGGAGCAATTCCAGAAACCCGTAATCTTCGGCATTAATCAACTCGATCATCCTAAGTCTGATTATGATGCTGCCTTGGACTCGTTGTACGAGCATTTCGGAAAGTCTGTTACCCCTATGCAATATCCGTACAACCAGGGTGAGGGATTTAACGGCATTATCGATTTACTTAAAATGACAATGTATAAGTTTCCCGCAGAAGGTGGTAAACCTGAAAAATTGCCTATCCCGGGTGATCAGTTGGCCCATGCCAATAAACTGCATAATGAATTGGTAGAAAAGGCCGCTGAAAATGACGAAGCACTTATGGAGCTTTATTTTGAAAAGGGCACACTGGATGAGGATGAAATGCGAAAGGGAATTAAAATTGGTATGATGAACCATGAACTATTTCCGGTATTTTGTTTATCGGCCAAAAAAGATATGGGAAGCGGCCGAATGATGGGATTTATCGATAATGTAGCCCCTGCCGCCGTGGAAATGCTGCCTGAAAAAACTATTGAAGGCAAAGAAGTCATCTGTAAAGCGAATGGCCCAACTGTATTATTTATCTTCAAAACTTTGATTGTGCCTAACATGGGCAAGGTATCTTTTTTCAAGGTTTTATCCGGTGAGGTTCATCAGGGTATGGAGTTACAGGATCATCAATCTGGAACGTCGGAACATATTCACCAGCTCTTTATCATGGACGGCAAGAACAGGCATTCTGTTGAGAAACTGACTGCCGGAGATATTGGCGCCACTCTGAAACTTAAAACAACCGAAACTAACCATAGCTTGCATGCCAAAGATGTTGACATTGAGATAAGGCCTATCAACTTCCCTGATCCAAGGTTAAGAACGGCCATAGTTGCCAAAAGCAAAAGCGATCATGAAAAGCTAGGAGAGGTGTTGTATAAAATTCATCAGGAAGACCCTACCGTGCTTATAGAATTTTCGAAGGAATTAAAGCAACTGATTATCAGTTGCCAGGGTGAATTGCACCTTGCTACCATTAAGTGGCAACTTGACAATATTTATAACCTCGATACTGATTTTGTTTCACCAAAAATTCCCTATAGGGAAACTATCCAAAAAGGCTGTGCTACTTCCTACAGACATAAAAAGCAATCCGGAGGCGCAGGGCAATTTGGTGAAGTTTTTATGAAAATCGAGCCTTACCATGAAGGAATGCCCGAGCCTACGGAATTTACGGTGAGGGGTAAAGAAGAAATAGACTTACCCTGGGGAGGCAAGCTGGTTTATTACAATTGCATTGTTGGAGGTGTGATTGATCAGCGCTATTTGCCTGCTATTTTGAAAGGGGTCATGGAAAAAATGGAAGAAGGACCAATTACCGGCTCCTACGTGCGTGACGTCAGAGTAATGGTGCACGACGGCAAAATGCATTCAGTCGATTCCAATGATATTAGCTTTAAAATTGCCGGCAGCATGGCTTTTAAAAATGCTTTTGTTCAGGCCGATCCAAAGTTGCTGGAGCCGATTTACGACATGGAGATTTTTGTGCCGGAAGAATTGATGGGTGATGTGATGACAGATCTTCAGTCCAGGAGATCTATTATTACCGGCATGGATTCGAAGGGTAAATATCAGATAATAAGAGCAAAAACACCTTTGGCGGAGTTGGACAGGTATGTAACTGCCCTCCGGTCAATGACCCAGGGCAGAGCAAGTTTTAAAAGCAAATTTGCCGAATATGCCCCTGTGCCTCATGATATTCAGAAAAAACTATCTGACGACTACATGAAGAAGGATGAACTGGTTCATTCGTAGGAATTAACCTCTAAAGTATGATTATCTTAAAATCCTCAAGCCAAGCAACTTTTCCGCCCAAGGACATTCTTCAGGTTTGAGGATTTTATTTCTCCTTAGCCCATCGTAGATGCAAGATACCAATTAGAAATATTGGCAGTATATCAGGAGCCGGTAGTTTACGGCCGGTTACTCAATCGGTGGTTTTGCTATTTTGGTTTTCTAGTGATCTTTCTTGGCTTCTGGGCGTTTATACAACCATAGTTGGTTTTTTGGGGTTTCACATTTTTTGCCCATTGTGCCGTATCGTAACTAGGCGCGCAGACGAAACAACCGACAAAAAAGATTACAAAAATCAATGTAGAAGATAGTAGGGATTTCATTCAACTTAGGGATAAATATTTAGAAAAGTCAACTTGTATAATATAGAAAAAAAACCAGTTATCTTGCAAAAAATGAAGTTAAATGTTTTTTAAGTTTAAGTTATGGTCTGATTTGTTGCATAGCACCACTAACCCTCGCACCTCTCATTTAATAAATAATAGGGCAAATAAATACATGTTTTCACACAGAATTATTATATTAGTAGATGGTTAATTAAATGCAATCCGCCAAAAAGGTGACAGGAAGATAAATCTATTAATAAAAGATTTCCGGTTAGAGAGGGTTTTATGCAGGTTTTATACTTTTGCTACTTAAACTAAAACCACTTTTTATTGACAAACTTCTACATTTAGTATTTATTTAAAACTTTATAATGGGGACAATTATTTTATTCTTATGAAGAATATACTCATCCTTATTTGTATTATTCTTCTTTTTTCCTGTAGGGCGGCAAAAGAAGAGGTAGATACAAGTGTGGTAATTTCAATGCAGAAGACCAGGTGTAATGGCGCATGCCCTGTTTATACCATTGATATATATGAAAGTGGGGTGGTGTATTTTAATGGCAGGGAGAATGTGGATAAATTAGGGGAATTCAAAATTAAGTTGTCACGGATGGAGTTGCAGCGCTTAATCAACATTTTTAATGAATACGAGTTCTTTAATTTTGAAGATCGTTATGTCAGTGATGCAAAGGATTTGCCAACTACCTACATTTACTTTTCACATAATGGGAGACGGAAACGCGTGATGAATTATGACGGGGCCCCGGAAGCGCTAAAAAGATTGGAAAACGAGGTGGCCCAATTAATTAAAATTCCGAAATGGAAGCAAATGAGAAAGCCCAACTAGCTTGTCAGTCAAACAAGCTGTAATTTCCAAATTGATCGGCAGCCGGTGCAGCGAGAATCAATGAAGGGTCGTCTGTTTCTGTACGGTTGATTTTAGGTGAAATAGTGAATTTAGTCATTTTATCGCCCGGGTAAGTAACTGCTGCTGCCAGTAGTTCATCAACTGTGGACCGGTTGTTGAGCCAGTGCTGCTCGCTTTCACGTGTTAGCAAAACTGGCATATAGTCCTGGATTTCTCCAACTACAGAATTTGCTGTAGTAGTCATGATTTTAAAGGTCACCACTTTCCGGTCGTTTTCATCCTCATACGATTCCCAGATGCCTGCAAAACTAAACGCCTCACCTGTATTAAAAATCACCCGATAAGGAATTTTGCTTTTCCTGCCCAGACTTTTCCAGATATAAAAGCCATCGGCCGGCACCAGGCATCTTCTGGTTTCAATATTTCTCAGGGAAGATATTTTTTGCCTGATCAATTCGCTATTGGCGAAGATGAGCTTTTCACTAATGGTTTTGTTTTTGGACCAGTCTGGAATCTGTCCCCAATAAAAATAGGAAATCCTGTCCGGGGCAGTATTGGAAATAACAGGTAGCAATTGTGCCGGCGCTGCGTTATAACGAGGGCGGTAATCATTGTGGGCCTTTACGGAATACCTTTTTTCAAGTGCCTCTTTACTCAGGCAAATAGAATATCTGGAAGACATATTTTAAAGTAGAAATAAATTTTATAATTTTTATGATTTACTGATTATTTTTCTCCTTGAAAAATGCTATGGCCCGTTGCTCTGACCAATAATCAGGCTCTCCAAACACTGAAAAGCCTACGTGTCCACCTTTGAGTGGCATTTCAAAATAAACAAGGGGGTGATCTCTCAGCTTTTCGACCGGGTAACAATCGCTGGAAAGAAACGGATCATTTCTGGCATTGACGATTAAGGTAGGTATGGCAATGGGCCAGACAAAGCTGATGGAGCTGCACTTTGAATAGTAATCTACTGCGTTACTGAAACCATGAAGAGGGGCGGTGTAACGATTATCAAATTCTATTAATGTTTTGATCTTTCCAATATTTGCTGTTGACAGGTCATTCCTTAATTTCGCTTTGGATCTGATCTTGCCTGTCAAACTTTTGAGAAACCTTCTGGCATAAATAAAATTGGCCGGTTCGGATATCTTAAGACAACTGCTGTGTAGATCGAGCGGCACTGAAAACACAACAGCTTTTGCTAGGTTATCAGCAAGTGCTTTGCCTTTTTCACCTAAGTATTTGAGCGTAATGTTACCCCCCAGACTGAAACCAACAAGATATATTTTATCATAGCTTTTTTGACTGGTTACATGACTAATCACATAATCCAGATCGTCTGTGGCCCCACTGTGATAAAATCGCCTTTGCAGGTTCATCTCACCGCTGCAACCACGGTAATTCCACGCTAAAGCATCATACCCATGGTTATTTACCGCCCGCACCATTCCCCTGACATATGGACGACTTGCATCCCCCTCCAGGCCATGTGAAACAATCACCAGATGACGCCCGCCAACTTTTGACCAGTCCAAATCCAGGAAATCATCGTCAGGGGTATATATGCGTTCCCGTTGATAGCTGACCCCTTTTACCTTACGCATCAGTGCCGGATAAATGGTTTCAAAATGTCCGTTAACCAATAAAAAGGGATGTGTATAACTGGTTTGATCTACAAAAGGCATGGTACAATATAAAGTCTTTTAGTTTTAACCGGCAACTAAACCCGGATATTTCATTTTTAAACCTTCCAATGTTCTAACGATGGTTTTGGCAATTAAATATTCTTTGTACCACTTATGATCAGACGGAATAATCTGCCAGGGAATATCCGGGCTACAGTTTTCAAAAACCTCTTGATAATATTTCCTGTATTCAGGCCAGTTTTTGGAAGTTTTGAGATCGTTTGAATTATATTTCCATTGTTTTCTTGGATTGCTTAATCTTTCTTGAAACCTTTCTTTCTGGCGTTTCTCTGAAATGTGCAGATAAAATTTGAGTATCTGGGTGCCTCGTTCCTGCAACGATTTTTCAAAAGCGTTGATAATCTTAAAGCGTGCCCTGGCGGTTTTATCATCGGTCAGCCCCAACACCCTGGTGACCAGCACGTCTTCATAATGTGATCTGTTGAAAATCTGAATCTTTCCTTTTCGTGGGGTATGCTTGTGAATACGCCACAAAAAATCATGTGCCAGTTCCTCTTCCGTGGGTTTCTTAAAAGACTTGACGCTAATTCCCTGAGGGTTTACCGCACTAAAAACAGCTTTAATCGCTCCGTCTTTTCCACTGGCATCCATTCCCTGCAATATTATCAGCAGGCTCGACTTACCTTCAGCATATAAAATGTTTTGCAGTTCTTCCAGTCTCTCAATAAGCACATCGGTTTTTTCCTTGATTTCTTCCTTTGAAACATTTTCAGGCGCACTAGTGCTTATTTTACTAATATCATAGTTTTTCATGCATCAATTTTACGTTAATGTTTATGAATAAAACAAAATTAAAGGAAACAAAAAAATGTAAGGTAAAGAAACCGGAAGCTTGTAATTAAAAAGTATAACTGTGCGAAATGAGGAATAATTGACAATTGATAATTTACAGTTGATAATTGGAGATGGTGAAATGCGGTGGTTTTACTGATTACAACCCAACCCTTGACATAAAATAAGCTGCCAGCATCAATGTAGCAATGGCCAATACATTCAGGAAAACCCCAATTACCATCATTTCCCTGATTTTGATTTGCCCTGATGAAAATACAATGGCATTTGGAGGAGTTGAAACCGGCATCATAAAGGCATAAGAGGCCGACAGGGTCGCCGGGATAACTGCCAATAAAGGATTGTATCCGAAGCCCTGAGTAATTCCTATAATAACAGGAATAAAAATGACACAAAGTGCAACATTACTCATAATTTCGGTCATAAATAACATAATGGAGGTAAGTATCAATACCAGGAACCAAACGTTTATCTCCCGCTGACTGGCAATTAACTCACCGATCAACTGTACCAATCCGCTGTGCTCCAGTCCACTGGCCAGGCATATACCGCCCCCAAACAGAATCAATATGCCCCAGGGCAGCTTTTTTGTACTTTCCCAATCCAGCAGATACTCACCCTTTCTTACATCTACAGGAATAATAAACATCAAAACGCCTCCAGCCATCGCTATTACAGTGTCATTCAGCACATTAGAGCCGATCAGGTTATTGATCGGTTGCCTTATTATCCAGCAAATGGCTGTCGTAACAAAGACGATGGTAACGGTGATTTCTTCTTTTGAAATGGCACCCAGCGCTTTGATTTTGCCATGAATAAGCTGCTCTGAGGCCTCAAAGTTTTTAATACCGCTGGGATAAATTATTTTGGTCATCAGAAAATAGGTGACGCCGATTAAAAAAACGCCTACCGGAAAACCTATCACCAACCACCTGGTGAAGGTAAGATCAGTTTCCAGCAGATCCCTGACATAGGCAATGGAAACCACATTGGGCGGAGTTCCGATAATGGTCATAGCACCTCCGATATTGGCTGCGTAGGCAATTCCCAATAATAAACTCAAGGCAAACCGGCGAAATGATTTTGTAGCTTCGGGAGCTTCTTCCGCTCTTAGTAAACTGATGACAGACATCGCAATAGGCAACATCATCACCGTAGTGGCTGTATTGCTGATCCACATACTGATAAAAGCTGTGGATAACATAAAACCCAATATGATTCCATCAGGGTGGGTGCCGGTCAGTTTTATCAGGTTTAAAGCAATCCTTAAGTGAAGATTTCTTTTTTCCAGTCCCAGGGCAATCATAAAGCCGCCCATAAATAAAAATATTACCGGATGGGCATAAGACGCCGCAGCCTCCTTGATTTCAAAAATACCTATGAGTGGAAACAACAAAAGCGGTATCAGGGCGGTAACAGGCAGGGGAACGGTCTCGGTGATCCACCAGGTAATCATCCATGCAGCAACACTGATCACCTTCCATGCTACAGGATTCAACAGTTCAGGTACCGGTAAAAAGTTAATGCAAATAAATAAAACCGGGCCAAGCACGAGGCTGAATAATTTGACAGGTTTTGCAGGAAGTGTTTTTGTCAAGGCAATTGAAATTGAGAAAAACTAAAAATATGAATTTTTCTCCAATTATAAACTTGTTCCATTATTTTCGCATTCTTTCACATTTTCATATATTTCGAAATTAACTAAAACACAACTTATGCAAAACCTCAACGAAATCCTGCAAATAATCGACGGTTATTTAGGTGGTGGTGATTGGTTTGTATTTCTGCTGCTGGGAGTGGGATTGTTTTTTACACTTTACCTGAAATTCCCTCAAATAAGATTTTTTAAACACGCCTTCCGCATTGTCCGTGGTAAGTATGATAAAGTGGGCGATGAGGGTGACACCTCACATTTTCAGGCCCTCACCACGGCATTGTCGGGAACGGTAGGTACAGGAAACATAGGGGGGGTGGCGCTTGCTATTTCACTGGGTGGTCCGGCTGCGTTGTTTTGGATGTTAGTGACAGCTTTTTTGGGTATGACAACCAAATTTGTAGAAGTAACGCTCTCACACAAATACAGGGAAAAAGCACAGGATGGAAGTATTGCAGGAGGACCTATGTATTACATGAAAAACAAGTTAAATGCAAAATGGATGGCGGCCATTTTTGCAGGGGCTACCGTGTTGTCTTCCTTTGGTACAGGCAACATGCCTCAGGTCAATAATATTGCCGGGTCAATGTTTGCAACCTTTGGTATCGACCAAATGATGACAGGTGGCGTACTGGCAGTATTGCTGTTTTTTGTGATAGTTGGAGGAATTAAGAGAATTGCGGCTGTTACAGAAAAGCTGGTACCTGGGATGGCAGTTCTTTATTTCATTGGCGCTTTTGCAGTAATCTTTTACAACTTAGGTAACATAATACCCTCCTTTACTGCGATTTTTGCTGATGTTTTCACCGGCTCAGCGGCCACCGGAGGCTTTTTGGGAGGATCTTTCAGTTACGCTTTTAACCGGGGTGTCAACCGTGGCTTATTTTCCAATGAAGCAGGTCAGGGTTCTGCACCTATCGCCCACGCCGCTGCCAAAGCGCATGAACCGGTTTCGGAGGGAATGGTGGCCATCCTGGAACCCTTCATTGACACAATTATCATCTGTACCATCACAGGTTTGACATTGCTGGCTTCAGGCGTCTGGAGTGAGAAACATCAAACTGAGTTTGAATTTGCCGAAATCAAGGTGCTGGACCGGATGTATGACGAGAGCAATGCCTCGGATAAGGCCTCATTAGCCGATTACTTGCTGAATCGGGCTAAAGTCCCACTTTATAGTGGAGAATTGACAGTCAACAATGGCATGATTACAGATCAACTTACCATTTTGCACAAGAGATCTGTGGCAGAAGATATCAAGGTCGCCCTCAACGGGGCACCCTACACCGGAAAGTTGGCCATCACCGATGGCAACATTGACAATACAGGGGTTGTCATAACAGGCAAATCGCTGGTACACAGTGCGGAACTGACGACAATCGCTTTCAAAAAAGGTTTTTTTGGTGATTTCGGGCAATACATCGTTTCCATAGGATTGCTGTTGTTTGCCTTTTCTACAGCAATATCCTGGTCCTATTATGGTGACAGGGCCATGACCTTCCTGGCCGGATCAAGATCTGTGGTTTACTACAGGTTGGTTTATGTAGCCGCTTTCTTTTTTGCCTCTTTTGCAGATACAGCCATTATCTGGACTATGGCGAATATTGCCATTGTATTGATGACTGTTCCAAATCTTATTGGTATATTTCTTCTAAGAAAAGATATGAAAGACACCCTCGATAAATATTGGGTGGATTTCAGGAATGAATGGGGCAAAGAAGATCATGATAAATAACGCTGAATAAGGGTGATGGGCGCATCCAAGGTAATACATAAATCCATACAAAAAGTTGACAGGCAGAAGCTGGTGCAGGAAAACGACCTGCTGGCTGTGGAGGAACCCCTTGAGATACGGTTAAAATATTCCTCGGGCGAAGAAATATCGGAAAGAAGCCTTTCCGTAACGATGCGCACACCGGGGAATGATTTTGAACTGGTAGCAGGGTTTTTGTTTGCCGAGAATTTAATTTGCTCCTACAAGGATATTGAAAAAATATACCATTGCCCTCAGGTTAAAAGTGATGAGGAACGGGAAAATGTGATCATTGTGAAGGTTGGCCCGCATGTTACCCCTGACATGAAAAAAACAGAAAGGCACTTTTACACCACCTCGAGCTGTGGGGTTTGTGGAAAATCTTCCATTGAAGCCTTAAACTTCAGGGTTGGGCAACATCCACCCGAATCATCCGAGAAAGTAGCACAATCGTTAATCTACAGTTTGCCTGAAACATTGAAAAGGCATCAGTTGGTCTTTGAGTACACCGGAGGGCTGCATGCAGCGGCTTTGTTTGATTTTTACGGGCAACTGTTGTTCCTTCGTGAGGATATAGGAAGGCATAATGCCCTGGATAAAGTAATCGGGGCCGGGCTTTTTGGAAAGCTTCTACCTCTCAACAACAGCGTATTGGTGTTAAGCGGGAGAATAGGATTCGAACTGGTGCAAAAGGCTGTAGTCGCTGGTATTAACCTGATTGTTGCTATCGGAGCCCCTTCCAGCCTGGCTGTGAAAACAGCCGAAGCATTTGATGTTACTTTGATCGGTTTTGTAAAAAAGGATCGTTTCAACATTTATACTGGAAAACATCGAATTACTTTGTAAATTGGTCTTGTTAAGATAGTCATTCACGGCTCAACAAGCGTGCATCGATGGAAGAAGAAGCTAAAAACCAGGAAAATTTTCAGACCTCGCGGAAATTTACCGGATTGAAAACGGGCAACCCCAAAAATATGGCAGGTGGGGTGCAAGCAATTGTCAGTTCGTTGAAACATGTGATAGGGGAGCTGGGAGTGCCCCAGGGTGTCAGGTCGATGTTGTCTGTCAACCAAATGGACGGGTTTGATTGCCCCGGTTGTGCGTGGCCCGATCCCGATGACCAGCGTTCCGGGCTTGGTGAGTTTTGTGAGAATGGTGCCAAAGCCGTCGCCGAAGAAGCTACAAGCCGTAAGGTAGGGCCGGAGTTTTTTAAAAAGTATACTATCGATGAATTAGGCAGCCAATCCGATTTTTGGCTTGGAAAAAGTGGCCGATTGACGTGCCCTATGATTTTAAAGCCCGGGCAGCAGCATTATGAAACTATTACCTGGCCGAAGGCTTTTCAACTGATTGCCGATTCATTAAATGGCTTAAATTCTCCCAATGAGGCCATTTTTTATACTTCTGGCCGTACGAGTAATGAAGCGGCATTTTTATACCAATTGCTTGTAAGAAAATTTGGCACCAATAATTTGCCTGATTGTTCCAATATGTGCCATGAGTCAAGTGGGGTAGCCTTGTCTGAAACGTTGGGTATTGGAAAAGGGTCGGTGAAGCTGGAAGATTTCGATAAAGCCGAACTGATTGTGGTATCAGGACAAAATCCAGGCACTAATCATCCGCGGATGTTGACTGCCCTACAGAAAGCCAAGAAGCACGGGGCAAAGATCATCACCATCAATCCTTTAAAGGAAACCGGATTAATAAAGTTTAAACACCCGCAGCACCTTTCGGATATGCTGGGCGCTCCGACCACCCTCACTGATTTGTATCTGCAGGTAAAGATTAATGGCGATGTGGCTTTGATCAAAGCGATGATCAAACTTTTGATAGCTGCTGATAAGGAAAGTGACGGTGGCGTAATAGACCACGAATTTATCGAGGCTAGAACACAAGGGTACGATGAACTGCTGGAAGATATCAAAAGGTATGATTTACAGGATTTAATCGGGGAATCAGGTGTAGAGGAGGGCAAAGTCTGGGAAGCTGTTTCATTACTGAAAGAAAAAAAGAGAATTATATTTTGCTGGGCTATGGGCTTAACCCAGCATAAAAACGCAGTGGATAATATTCGGGAAATAGTAAACTTGCTACTTTTGAAGGGAAGTATTGGCATTCCGGGGGCTGGTACCTGTCCGGTTCGGGGACATAGCAATGTGCAGGGTGACCGTACTATGGGGATATGGGAGCGTCCCAAAAAGGCATTTCTGGATAGATTGCAGCAAGAATTTGGATTTGACCCGCCAAGAACGCATGGCCTTAATACAGTTGAAGCTATCCAGGCCATGGCTAAGGGAAAAGCCGGTGTTTTCATCGGATTGGGTGGCAACTTTTTATCCGCAACGCCAGACACTGCCTACACTGCCAGGGCTTTACAAAACTGCCTGCTTACCGTTCATATTTCAACCAAGTTA
This sequence comes from Cytophagales bacterium, assembly GCA_022360015.1. Lineage (GTDB taxonomy): Bacteria > Bacteroidota > Bacteroidia > Cytophagales > Cyclobacteriaceae > Agaribacillus. Next base: position 110,534 of record JAKSDQ010000150.1, on the reverse strand, counting down.
AACCGCAGTCACCTGGTAACCGGCAAGACCGCATTAATATTGCCATGCCTGGGCAGGACTGAAAAGGATTTACAAAATGGAAAGCCTCAATTTGTGAGTGTAGAAAATTCTGCAGGAGTAGTCCATAAGTCAATTGGTAACAAATCGCCTGCATCGCCCGACTTGTTGAGCGAACCTAAAATAGTTGCTGAAATTGCCAAGGCCTTGTTTCGCGATGATCCATCCATTGACTGGGACATTATGGTAAATGACTATGATCATATAAGAAACCATATAGCCAGGGTTATTCCCGGATTTGAAAACTATAATGAGCGGGTGAGAAAACCGGGCGGATTTTATCTGCCGAATGGTGCCCGGGATCGTGTATTTAAAACAAATACCGGGAGAGCCCGCTTTACTATCAACCGGCTGGCGGATCATCATTTGAAGGAAAGTGAGTTTATTATGATGACCATCCGAAGTCATGATCAGTTTAATACGACAATTTATGGATTAAATGATAGGTACAGGGGAATTTATAATGAACGGAGGGTAGTTTTGATGAATCATCAGGATATGCAGGATGCCGGTCTGAAAGCCCGGGATGTTGTTGACCTGAAAAGCCATTTTAAAGGTCGTGAGCGGGTAGCTGACCGGTTTCTGGTTGTTCCCTATGACATCCCAAGACAGTGTATAGCCACCTATTTTCCCGAAGCCAATGTGCTGGTGCCGGTGGATAATTATGCGGATCGTAGTCATACTCCGGCATCGAAATCGGTTGTGGTGACGATAGAGAAGCGTGTGGGGGTGTAAGAGCGTGGTACTAGGGGTGAGGGGTGAGGTAGCGAGTTACAGGCAACTCACCACCTAACCCCTGGAAAAACCTTGAATTCCTCAGGATTTAGCCCATGACAAAAAAAATCATTAATTAAAGTCTTTCCCCGCTTCAAGCTGCTCTATATAACCCATCAGAAACTGCTTGCTGGTATCGGGTGCTTTTTCAAGGGCTATTCTTTCATGTTTTAAAGCCTTTTTGAAGTCGCCGATCGCTGAGTATCCCCTGGCCATGCCATGTGAGGCTAACCAGTGATCAGGCCATTTCTTGTTAAGCTTTTGAAATACTTCCAATGCTTTCATACCCTGACCGTTTCCGATCAGATACCTGCCATAGTCATAATAATTATTGGCATTTGCCGTGGGGTGCACAAGTGCTTCCTGCATCACGGTCTCCGCTTCATCACTTTTTCCCTTTGCACTAAGGATCTGGCTTTTTAGCTGTAGGTTGTTAAAGTTTTCCTGCCCAAAAAATGGCGCACTGATAGCGTTTTCAGACCATGCTAATGCCTCATCCAGGTATAAGTTGTTTTTTAACAGATAGTTAGCTGCGGCATTCCAGGACTGATCTGTAAACCCTTTGCTTCCTTTCAATTCCTCATTCAGACTTGCATAAACGATTTCTGGAACATCAAATTCTACTTTGAAGGGAAATCTTCTTTTTTCCCAATCCAGCACCACCATAGCTGATTTGTCATCAATATTTATAAAATCAAAGGTAAGACGTTCGGTCATGGATATTTCTTCAGTATTGATATCCACACGCAATACATCATTGGATTCATTGTAAAAGTAGCTGCCCCAGGACATGTTGTCTTTGGATAAAATCAAGGTAGCATCCTGATTTTCGCCAACGGCCAAAAATAAGCCATAAGTGCCTGCATCGATGGGTTTACCCTCAAGTGTAGCACCATGTGAGAAAGTGATGGTAGTGTTTTCATTAGCTCCGGCGCGCCATGGAGATGCTTTTGCTGGTCCAAATCCAAGGTTTTGAAATCCATTGTGAACCAGGGCACCCCATATCTCTCGTCCGTTAACGGCAGGTCTGGAGTACTTGATGGTAATTTTGGAAATGCCTATGGTCTGGCTAACCTTTCCTGCCGGACTAGCGGCCCTGGGCAAAGTTACGGTTTGCGCGGCTGTTTTGGCTGTAAAGAATGCTGCAGCCAGCAAAACACCTGTTAAGAGTACAGATTTTACTTTCATAATTTTAGGGTTAGTAGTTAACTTAAAAACTCAGACGTGTACGCTGATTATTTTTTGGCGTGCGAAACAACTCGTTCGGTAATCATTATACGAACCGTTAAGACCAAAGGTGTTATTTTTATTTGAATGGAATTTTATTGCTATCAACGGTGATTGCCGGTGATCATAAGTGATTTGAAAAGGGATTTAATGGTTTAATCGCCAGGTATCAAACAGGTGCAGGCGCTTTCTTAAATAAATCTGACTGAATAGATCATGGGTAAATTATGGTTCAGTGATGTCCAGTTATCCCCCTGGTTATCTGATAGATAAATATTTCCGGTAGTAGTGCCAAAAACCAGGGTATCTCCGGTAATGTCCATGCCATGACGGTATACAATGTCATAACAGGCTTTTTGGGGTAAGCCGTTGGTGAGTTTTTCCCAGCTTTTGCCGCCATCCCTGGTGCGGCAAACCACAAGGGCACGATCAATGGCCAGCCTTTTTTCATCACTCACTGCCGGAACCACCCAGGCAGTATTTTCATCCTTTTCGTCCAGCGTAATTACAAAACCAAAATTAGCCACCCCATTTGGCTCAGAAATATCGTCCCAGTGGTTAGCACCGTCGATACTTCTGAAAATACCGCAGTGGTTTTGCTGCCACATCACTTTTTGATTGATGGGGTGGGCCACCAGCAAATGCGGGTCCTGACCTACCTCACTGGCCGGATCAGGCAGAAAGTCTGCTCTCAGCCCCTTGTTTTTCGGCTCCCATTGCTGTCCGCCGTCCCATGTTTCAAATACCCCTGCGCAACTGATTCCCACATAACGGTGGTCATGATTGTCTTTATCGACAATAATTGAATGTATTCCGGCATAGTCCCTGCCTCCTCCAAACCATTGCTCCTTCCTTGACGGATGATCCCAAAGGCCTCTTACCAGCTCAAAATTTTTTCCTGTATTTTTACTTTCAAACAAACCTCCTGGCTCCGTGCCAATCAGAACATGGTCAGCGTCCCCATTGACATGAGGCTGTAACACCCACAGATATTTCAGGGTGGCAGGCAAACCGTCTCTTATCTCGTCGTCTTCTGCATATTTGGGTGCATCTACCTCTTCCCAGTTGGCACCCTGATCCCTGGATATGTGCAGTTTACATCCCCAGTGCCCATGGTCCTGGCAAGCCCACCAGATTTTGTTATCCGGACTGGCCGTGGCATAGGATACAGGAATTCCATCGAAGCTTTCACCGGCATATTTCCAGTCTGATGAAGTCTTTTTGTAAATAACAAGTCCTTTTCTGGTACCGATGAGTAGGGTATTTTTTGTTGATGACATAGGTTTGGTTATTTTGTTTTAAGGATGTTAGCGTAAAGAGTTAAGGTACATTATCCTCCGGACAAAGCCTGCATAATGTATACTTCATCATGCTCACTCACCTTGTCAGCCAATGAAATCTTGTCCTCGATAATGGAATTGCCTATGAAAATATTCACATGTTTCCTGAGTGCGCCCTGCTCATCGATGATGTAGGATGACATTCTTGGATAAATGTCATCTAGTTTTTTAACAATATCCGCCACAGTGGAAGCTTTAATGTTAACTTCCTTTAATCCAGGATAAAATCGCTTCAATGCGTAAGTGAATTTTACAACCGGCACTGTTCAAAGTTTTGTTATTTGAAAACGTTCTGTTGAACGAAATGTGAATGGTGATTATTTCTGTCTTAAAAGTTACAAAATTTTGGTCATTTTAAAAAAGTTGCCTGAAAAACAATGCCACTACCTGCAACCACCAACCCTTTCCCACAAGCTTCACCCCCCCCTCCACTCACACTCACACCCAAACCCAAACTCAACTTCTGTATGCTTTAACAGCGATCCTATATAAAAACACACATATAGCGATGATAACAATCAATCCCGGCAGGCTGCCAAAGGTTTTGTCCGTAAGGGCCATAAAGTCGTCGGTCTCGGTGAGTACGATGGGGACGGCCAGACCTATACCGAGTAATGCCTCACCGGTTATTAATCCCGAAGCAAACAACAAACCCGTTCTTTCACTGCGCTGCTTCGCTACGGCGTGTTTTTCCACCTCCTGCAACCGGTTCTTTTGTTGATAGCGGCCCACCAGCCATGCAAATACACCACCCAGCATGATGGCGCTGTCTAACTCAAAGGGCAGATACAAACCAACCGCTACGGCCAAGACGGGAATTCGCCATTCAGAGCCCCGGGCTTCCTGCATTTTATCCAATATGATGATCAAAACAGCTAGTGCCATGCCAATATATACCATGGTCCATGGCAGTCCTCCGCCAAAAACACCAACGGCTACGCTTTGCATTAAGGTGGCCTGAGGTGCCTGGAGGGAATTTGGCTTATCGGCTGTCGGCGGGCCGAATCCATAGGCTTCATTTAATAAATCCAGAATCAGTGGCATGGCGAAAGCGGCGGCGATCACACCAACCATCTGCATAATTTGTTGTTTTTGAGGCGTAGCGCCGAGAATATGACCGGCCTTTAGGTCCTGCATATTATCTCCGGCAATGGCGGCGGCACAACAGACCACTGACCCTATCAGTATAGCTGCCGCTGGTCCTTTTTCGGCGCCACTTCCCAGGAGGGCAAGCAGAATCAAAGAGGAGGTAAGGATGGTTGCAATAGTCACGCCTGAAATAGGATTATTGGAACTACCCACTAATCCTGCCATATAGCCCGCTACTGAGGCAAACAAAAATCCTGCAATGATCATAATAATGGCCATCAATCCTGAAATGGCTATCCCTTCAATTTCCCTCAGATAAATAATAAAAATCGGAACTACCATAGCTCCGATTCCAATAATTACCCATTGCATGGGGGTGTCCTTTTCCGTTCTCAGGATATTAAGCTGCCCCGATTTATTTTTAACAGCTTTAAGCCCGGCACTCAACGCCGATCCAATGGCTCCCTTAAGGCTTATCAGGGCCCATAGCCCACCTACCAGCATAGCCCCGACACCTAAAAACCGGATTTGAGAACTCCAGGTGGCACCGCCCAGCGCTGTGGCCTCTGCCCCTTCGGGATTACCATGCAAATAAAGATAAATGGGAATGGCTATCCACCAACTTATTACCCCTCCGGCAAAGACCAGCGTGGCGATTCTTAATCCAACGATGTATCCAACGGACATCAGGGCAGGGGAGAGGTTCATACCGAAATACAAATAAGTCTTTTCAGCCGCAAATGTGGCCTTCTCAAAAACAGCATCCCATATTTTTAATCCTGATTCCGAAAGCTTTACCAGGGCACCGATAATGCCGCCCAAAGCCAGAAAACGGATGGCTTTGCCCCCTTCTTCCCCGCTCTTTAATACTTCAGATGTTGCCACACCTTCCGGAAATCGTAACTTTTGCCTCACGATCAGGGCCGACCTGAGTGGAATGGTGAATAAAACACCCAGCACACCACCGGCCAGGGCTATTAACGCAGTTTCCAGATAACTAAAACCAGACCAATAGCCCATCAGTACGAGGGCAGGAAAGGTAAAGATGACACCTGCAGCCAAAGCTTCGCCGGCAGATGCAGCGGTTTGAACAATGTTGTTTTCGAGTATGTTGTTTTTTTTGAATAATTTTAATAGGGCCATTGAGATGACAGCGGCCGGGATGGACGCAGAAACGGTTAAGCCGGCAAAAAGTCCCAGGTAGGCATTGGCGGCTGCCAGTGAGGCTGATAATAACGCTCCTAAAAAAAATGCTTTGATAGTAGTTTCCGGCAACCTGGTTTCCGGCTTAATGTAGGGCTTGTCGTTGTCTTTCATGTAGTCTTGTTAGTTTATTGATTAATGAGGAAATATATTGCATTATTACCTCATTAACAAACAGAACTACACCAGTTCCCTCAAATCGACAGGCACTACCCTGGATACACCCTGTTCTATCATGGTGATACCGTAAATGATGTCTGTGGTAGCCATGGTTCGTTTGTTATGGGTGACGATAATAAACTGGGAATCTTCTGAAAATTTGCGGATAATTTTATTGAATTTGTCAATGTTGGCATCATCCAGTGGTGCATCTACTTCGTCGAATATACAAAATGGGGCAGGTTTGAGCAGGTAGATAGAAAAAAGCAACGAAGTGGCCGTCAGGGTTTTTTCTCCTCCTGACAATTGATTGATAGAAAGGGGACGCTTACCTTTTGGCTGGGCAATGATTTCGATGGCTGACTCCAGCGGTTCGTCCGGGTTACTCAGTCTCAGATCGCAATTATCTTCTTCAGTGAAAAGTGATCTGAATACATAGATGAAATTCTCCTTGATTTTTTCAAAAGCCTGCAAAAAGGTCTCTCTGGCTACGGTATCAATTTCGTTGATGGTTTCCAGTAATGATTCCTTGGCTTTGACCAAATCTTCTTTTTGGGTAGTGATAAAGACATGTCTTTCCCTGATTTCATCATAAGCCTCCATAGCCATAGGGTTGATAGGCCCCATTTTGTCCAGCCGGTCCTTTGCCTTTTCAATGCTTGCCCGAAGCGCTTCTTCTGTCAGTGCGGCCAGTTTTTCATCGGCTGTTTCCTGATTCATCACTTCATCGAGTTCGGTATTGAATTCGATAGAGAGCCGTTCTTTGACAGAATTTACCTGCAACCTGGTTTCATTGAGATGGTGTTGCAATTGCATCAAAATAGCGTCACTGTTTTCCCTGGAGCGTTGTATCTCCCTGATGGTTTTTTCAATTTCATCAATTTCCCCCCGTATCTGATAGTACTCTTTTTCCGCTTCGTTAACGGCACTTTCTATGCGCTCCTTTTCGCTATACATTTCAATTAACTCATCCTCATCCGATTCAGAGGTTTCCAGAAGCCTTTTGATCTCTGATTCATTGCCTTTTAACTCCAACTGGTTTTTACCAATTCGTTCATAACTATTATTATAAGTATCCTTTTTAAAACCTATCTCCTGGGTAATGCTGTCGACTTTGTTTTGTCTTTGGTGAAACAGGATGTTTTCCTGGTTGTAGGCAGAGGATTTTTGATTAAGGGTGTCATTTTGGGCTGTGAGGTCTTCTTCTAAAAAATGAAGTCTTTCCTCGATATCCTTCAACTGATCGTTTTCTTGTTGTACCTGTGGCCTCAGGGTGGCTATTTCTTCTGACAGGCCTTCCAAACCTGCCAATATATCTTCTTTTTTGTTGGCATTGCTGCTGAGCATTTCTTCAAACTGTTCATGCTTGGTTTTGAAGGATATGTACTCTTCATTGATCCGGTTTATTGCCTGCTGTAAATCTTCGAGAAGGTCTTTTTGTGTACTTTCTTTCAGCTTCTGGTGCTCAATTTGCTTTTCTTCCAGACTTTGCCTGATCTTTTCAATGCTTGAAGACAACCTCTTAATCTCTTTGCTGAGTTTTTCCAGGTTTTTTGCCCTTCCGATTCTTTTTCCTTCAAAAAGCCCCACCGAGCCTCCTGATAAACTATGTTTTCTTTTGGTAATCTTGCCACTTTTTGTAATGAAAATACTGTCGTTATCACCAGTAATCAGGTCATATTCGCCAGGTACGATGTAAACATTATCCAGCATCCATGCGATAAGTTTTGCGTATTTGCTTTCATATTCGACAATTTCAGTGGCAGGTAAGGCATTGTTATATATTTTTCCTGCTGAGGGATGAAAATCTTTAAAACTTTCCAGCACAAAAAAGTTGGCCTTTCCTTTGGCCGCCTCACTTAACAGATTGATCGCCTTGTTAGCTTCCTCAAAGGTATTGACGATATAATAATTCATGTAAGGCTCCAGGTAGTTTTCAATCGTGATGCGATAGGCGGCCGGACAAGTAAGTACATCGGATAATAATGGGAAGTTTTTCCCCCATTCCGCCTGCTTTTTGAGAAATTTGATCGCTTCAGGAAATCCTTCGAGGTTATCTACCAGCGACTTGGTCAGATTATATTCATTTTGCAGGGCATCCAGCTTACGGCCTTGCCCGGTTAACTCGTCTTTGATTTGGCCGATGGTTCTGTCCAGTGATTCCACCCTGCCCTGAAGGTCTTCTTCCTCGGCCTTTATCTTGTTAAGCCGGTCACTTTTTGAGGCCAGATCAGCAGCCAGTCTTGTGGCCCTTTCCTCAAATTCAGCAAGGTTAGCACTTTGTTGTGTCGTGTCAGTAGTTGCTTTTTCCAGCTCTTGTTTAAGCGTAGAAACCTGCATTTCTTTGATTTCCAGTGATTTAGTGAGCTGATAAACGGCGTTCTGCTTGCTTTTGTAGAGGGTATTGATTTCGTTTATCTGCTCCTGGCTTTTGCTGCTGTTGATTTTATGGTGATCGTAATCTTCTTTTAGGGTTTCGAGGCTTTTTTCTGTCTCTCTAAGCAGCTTTTCTGCCGTTTCCTTTTCTGTTTCCAGGCTTTTAATACTAAATGCCGCTCTTTCGTTGCTCTTTTTGTCTTGTTCTATTTGCTCTGTGAGACTATCGCTTTTGTCGTTTAAGTAACGTAACCGCTCATTTTTGATCTTCTTGTCACTTTCGTATTGCCTGATTTTATTGACATGTTCATTTAACGTTTTTTGCCTTGAGGCCAGGGTTTTTTCCCTGGTAATCATAGACGCTTTGGACTTTTCTACCAATGTCTCCTTCTCGGTAATCTGCCTGTTCAGGCTGATTTTTTTATCATTTTCAGCTTCAGTCTGTCTATCGAGTTCAGACAGCCGTTCCGTATGCTTGCTAAAAGATTTTTTAGCATATTCAATGCTACAGTTTTTATAAGCCTCTTTAATCTGAAAATAGCGCTCGGTTTGTTTGGCCTGGCGTTCGAGTGACTTCATGTTTTTTTCGATCTCAAAGAGCAAATCTGCGACTCTTTCGAGATCATCGTCGGTGCTGGAAAGTTTTCTCAGGGTTTCTTTCTTCCTGACCTTGAATTTTGAAATGCCTGCTGCTTCTTCAAATAAGGTACGCCGGGAGTTGTCCTTGTCATTCAGAATATCGTCTACCATTTTCAACTCAATAATGGCGTAGCTGTTGGAAGATATCCCAGTATCGAGAAACAGGTTGGTAATATCTTTCAACCGGCAGGTAACACCATTCAGCAAATACTCGCTTTCCCCGGATCGATAATAACGACGGGTAATAGTTAGCTGTGAATACTCGGTAGGCAACAGATTTTTGGTATTGTTAAATGTCAGGGACACCTCGGCCATTTGCAGGGCTTTGCGATGCTTGGTGCCATTAAAAATGATGTTTTCCATCTTTTCGGAGCGTAACATCCTGGTTTTTTGCTCGCCCAGCACCCACCTGATGGCATCTACTACATTGGATTTACCACAGCCATTGGGCCCGACAATGCCTGTAATCCCATTATCAAAATTTATGATAACCTTATCACCAAAACTCTTGAATCCCTTTATCTCTAATTTGATTAGTTCCATGCAGCCTTTTTTTTGCAAAGACAACAAATTTAAAATTATTTTATGAATTTGTTTCCCGGCCATTCAGAATAAATTTCCACTACCTGAAAACATAAACTGTCAAAATCGTGATTGTCATATTTTTATAATCGAAATAATCATAGTACATTTAGCAGTAATTATGGATGATTTATCGACAATATTTTATATCATCGTAGCGATCATATATGTGATCTATTCAGCTATGAAAAGGGGAAAGCCAAAAAATTTGCCCCAAAACGGCCCGGATTCGCCGATTCCCGGTGATTTTGGAGAAGTAACCCAGGAGTCCACACCGGGGAAAACCCAACGCCGTCCAAACTTTGAAGATCTGCTCAGGGAGTTTACTCAGCAGCAGGAACCGGAGGTGAAAGAAAAGGAAATAGCCGAAGAAGAGATTGACCAACCCGAGCCATTCTTCGAAACGGAAAGACCATTTGTTGCAGAAAGTAAGAAATCATCGGTTTATGATGAATTCCAAAATGTTGAAGTAAGTGAAGTGGATGTGCTTCAAGCTCCCTCGGTTTTTAAAGCCCAGGAGGAGGACTACGACGGGAAGGATACAAGCAGGCTGGGTGTCGACATCAGGGAAATGTTGAAAAATCCCGATGGATTGAAAAAAGCCATTCTTCTTAACGAGATTATCAGGCCAAAATATTTTTAGTGGTTTTGGGGAAAGGTGACAACAACTGATGGGAGGGAGCCACCGGGATCAACAAACCTGGTTAACCAAGGCTAAATGTAATTGGTATCACCATCCTCACATTTACAGGAATACCACGTTGCCTTCCAGGTATCCAGTTTTCCGCATTTTGAATTACTTTTTTGGCTTCCTCATCGCAACCGGCTCCAATGCCTTTAATGACAGTTACATCGCTTAAACTACCGTCTTTTTCTACCACAAATTGCACAAAAACTTTTCCTTCAATACCCTTACGACGGGCCACGGTTGGGTATTTAAGCCTTTTTCGTACGTAATCATAAAATGAATCCATACCATCCTTGGGAAAGGGCTGCTTCTCAACGATTGTAAAGACCTCATCCTTGACAAGGGAAGTCTTTTTGATGCTTGTTCCGGGCTTAGGGGATATTAAATCATGCATATCATTGTCTTTCCCTGGTATATTTCCAATTTCAGGAGGCCTGTCAGTATCCTGACCGGGCAGAGATGCATGTTCAGGCGATTCTTTGGAAGACAGGAGGTCCTTATAAGGTTCTTTATGAATGCTTTCTACGAGCGCCGGTGGTAAAAAGCTGCGGTAGACCAAATCAGAGGCCGCCCCCCGGTTAACACCCACCCCCATGATAAGTGTAAGTGACACGACCAGAGGTAATGCCATCAACAATTTATATAAACGGGTTTTTTTCCCATTCATTTTAATCATATCGATCCGGCGGTAGGCCTGCGATTTGTTAAAATAACTACCCATTGACAAATCCATTCGCTTGAATAGCTGCCTGACGATCAACTGGCCGTAGTGATAACCGTCAACGGTTTTGAGTACAAGGTTATCAGCGATGAATTCGTGGGTATCTGTAATGGATTTTTTGTATAACCTGATCAACGGATTAAACCAAAACAGCACCCCGAGTATTTCGAAATAGATAATATCGTAGCTGTGCTTCTGTCTGATGTGGACCAATTCATGGTTTAAGATCTGCGATTTTTCCTGATCGGTAAATTCAATGCTGTTATCCCAGAACAAATATTTGAAAAATGAAAAAGTTGGCAATTTTCCGTCTGTATTGATCAGGTAGCAGTCTTTCCAGTACTTTATGTTGCACCTGTTGTTGGCAATAATCCTTTTTATCGCTAAAACCTGGATTAAAAACCTTCCAAGGAAAAGCACCACCCCGGTAAAGTAAATACCTGATAAAATTCCAGCCAGGCTAACATCAAACCAACGGGCTACTCCTCCGGAACCTTCGGAAACAAAGGTAATTTCCGGCAGATATATCACAGGGATTATGCCGGCTTGTTGCCATAGGGATGAGCCGAATAACCAATAAAAATTTACCAAAGGCAATGATAAAGCCAAAACAGAGGAAACCAGTAAGTAGGCCCTGTTGTATTGAAAGCAGGTTTCCCTCTTTAGAAAAACAAAGTAAAAACCATAGAAGGTCAACAGGCAAAATGCCGACTGAAAAACATAGTTAATGACACTATTCATTTTTTTTCTTTTTTAGGTCGTCTTCCACTAATTTCATCAAAGCTTCCACTTCATGGATATCCATATCATTGGATTTGGCAAAAAATGACACCAGACGCTGAAAGGATCCTTCAAAATAGTTGCCTACAAAGTTCTTCAGATAGAAGTTCTTATATTTGTCTTTGCCAATCAAGGGAAAGTATTCATGTGTTTTGCCATAGGCTTTATAGCCTACAAACCCCTTTTTCTCCAGGATTCTGACAATGGTGGAAACAGTATTGTAGGCAGGTTTTGGTTCCTCCATTTTTGCTAAGATGTCTTTGACAAACCCTTTTTTTAATTCCCATAGAATCTGCATTACCTGTTCCTCTGCTTTGGTGAGTTCTCTCATAGTTAAAGGTTAACGGCTTAACGTAAAATTAAAGATAATATTTATCTGAAAGAATTAAGCATCGTCTAATTTAAAACCGATAGGGATTACCATCCTGACTTTCACGGCCTCGCCGCGTTGTTTCCCCGGGATCCATAAGGGAGAATTTTTGACAACTTCCACCGCGGCTTCGTCACAACCTCCACCAATGCCTTTGATGGCTTCTACATGGGTAATCTCTCCAAAGTCGTTGACAACAAACTGTACAAAAACCTTTCCCTGGATGCCTTGTTCCCTGGCCGACCTGGGATACTTCAAATTTTCGGTGACGTATCGGTAGAAAGCACGCATGCCTCCTGTCGGTGCCGGCGGTTCTTCAACAACTGTGAAAATATCATCTACATCCTTCAACATGGCCATATCCTTTTGTGTAATGCCAATCGTGGCAATAGCCGTAGCCATTCTCGCCCTGTCGTCGATGGTGATTTCCTCGATCGACTGCTTTTGATAATCACGTAAAATGAAAACGGCCCGGGGAGGGTCACCCTCCTGCAATTCGGTGACTTGATAGCTGTGGGCATTGTACTTTTTCATGATTTCGTCAATCACGAATTGTGCTTGCTGGTTTTCGTCATTTTTTTCAGACCATTCATCATTGATTTTTTCCATGCTGCTAAGTGGTTCATCCTGACAGGCGGTAATAAGCAGTAAACAAATGATAATTGAGCAGATAGTTTTCATGGCTAATGTTTTTAATGATAAAGTAAACTACTTTACAAACATAAAACTAATAATTTAGTTTTCAAACTAAAATTATAGTTTTATTCTTAAAACCTTAGTTATGATAGGCAAATCCTGCAATCCTTTGTAAAATCAGTCCTGGGTAAAAGCAAAGCTGATAATATTAGCGCCCATTTTTAAGGCTTGCCGCCTTACTTCTTCAGGGTCGTTATAAATAGATTGGTCCTCCCAGCCGTTTCCGAGGTCACTTTCATAGGAATAAAAACACATCAGCCGGCCTTCGTACATTAATCCAAACCCCTGGGGAGGTTTTCCGTCGTGTTCATGGATTTTGGGTAGGCCTTCGGGAAATTTAAACCGCTGATGGTAGATAGGATGGTTATAAGGAAGTTCAACAAATTCCAGTTCGGGGAATACCTTTTTCATTTCTAACCGGACAAACTGATCCAGTCCATAATTGTCATCAATATGCAAAAAACCACCGGATAGCAGATATTTTCTCAGGTTTTGAGCCTCACTTTGAGAAAAAACCACATTGCCGTGACCAGTCATATAGACATAGGGATAGAAAAAGATTTCAGGGCTTCCAACATCTACTACTTTATCCTGTTCCTGTATGCTGGTTTTGATGTTTTCGTTACAAAAGGCAATCAGATTGGGGAGGGCAGTTTTATTGGCATACCAGTCACCACCACCATTATACTTTAATTTGGCAATCTGAATCGAGCTTCTTTGTGCCTGGGCAACTTCAGAGATTGCCAGCATGATGAAGACAGTGATGAGCAAGCATTTCTTCATATGGAAAGTTTTAAAAATCAATACGAACCACACGCAAGATAGTTGATTTTTTTTCACTTATTACATGAAACAAAGATAGTATGGTTCTTCAAACTTACAATCTTCAAAGGTGCTGGCCTGGGTATTTTAAAATAATATTTATTTTTGTTTTATCTTTAGAATTATTATTATTATTTCTTGTATAAAATCCAAAGCCCATAAACCGAGTTTTACCTGGAGTTTCACGTAATTTATGCCGGATTTCTGTTGGCAAAAACCAAATTCATGGAAAATCCGGAAAATTTGATCAGGAAAAAATAAGATCTTAGAAAATTTTATATGGATCAATCAAAAAAGTGCACATTTTCGGTAGTGGTTCCGGTTTACAACAGCGAACGGTCGCTGGAAGAGTTGTATCAGAGGCTTTCAGCTACCTTCGAAAAAATGGGAGCGTCATTTGAGGTCATTTTTGTCAATGATAAAAGTAGTGACACGAGCTATGCCGTGCTAAGGAAAATCCACAAGCGCTATCCTGAAAACACGACCATCATAGATTTGCTGAAAAATTATGGGCAACACAATGCCATTATGTGCGGTTTTAACTACAGCCGTGGCGCGTATGTGATCACGATCGATGATGACCTGCAAAATCCCCCGGAAGAAATCCCCGCTTTATTTAAAAAACTGGAGGAGGGCTATGACGTGGTCTTTGGAATTCCGGAGGAAAAAAACCACAAAGCTTATAAAAACCTGGGAAGTTTGATGATTCGAAAGTTGAACCGGAAAATCTTTCATCTGAAAGACAAAATGAGCTTTTCCAGTTACCGCATAATACGAAGAGAGGTCGTTGACGAAGCCAAAAGTATTAAAACACCATTTCCTTATATCTCGGGAATGCTTTTGACAATAACCACCTCGGTGACCAATCATAAGGTAGAGCACCTGGCCAGGAAATACGGCCGGTCAAATTACAACCTGGCTAAATTAATACACCTGTCGTTTAACCTGTTAATAAATTACTCCTCCATACCGCTCCGGATAGTTGCAGTTTTTGGCTTTACGATTTCTATCATTTCATTGATCATTGGTTTGGGCTACATTTTCAAGCAACTGTTTATCGGCAAAGCCCCCGAGGGATGGACCACGCTGATCGTCTTTATTTCTTTCTACAATGCCCTGTTTTTAGTTTTCTTTTCTATTCTCGGTGAATACATTTCAAGGTTGCTCAAAGAGTCTTCAAAAATCAGTCAATTTGTGGTAAGAACAGTACATTATCGAAAGGGATCGTCCGATCCACGTCAGGAAGTGGCTTCTTCGCAAATAAATGTAATTGACGAATGAAAAAGATCTTGATATTGGGAGCGGGTGTCTATCAACTTCCTTTAATCAAAGCTGCTAAATCCATGGGATTAGAAGTGTTTGTTACCAGTGTAAAAGGTAATTATCCCGGATTTACGCTGGCTGACAGGATATATTTTGAGGACACCACCGATGAAAAAGAAATATTTAATATTGCCAGGAAAGAAAAAGTCGATGGCGTTTGTACCTCAGGAACCGATGTGGCTATGAAATCACTGGGCCTGGTGGTGGACGAACTGGGATTGGTTGGCCCATCCTATCAGGCAGCAATGGCCTCTTCTGACAAGTTGGTCATGAAGTTACTTTTTCAGGAAAATGGCATTAAGAGTGCTGACTTTAGAAAAATCAGTAATTTACATGAATCCTACGAGGCATTTGATGCTTTACAAAAGCCCGTCATATTCAAGGTACTGGATAGCTCGGGTAGCCGGGGGACAATAAAAGTAGAGGATAAATCTGAGATTCCTGAAGTCCTCGAGAAATTAAAACAAGTGACTGCCAAGAAAGAATTTATTGTAGAGGAGTTTATTGAAGGAATAGAGTTTGGCGCCCAGGCGTTTGTACAAAACGGTGAGATTTTGTTTGTCTTGCCCCATGGTGACATGTTGCACCAGGGCAAGACTGTGGTGCCTGTGGGGCATTACATGCCATTTGAGATGTCCCTGCCAGACCTGCGTGAGCAGATGGAAAAAGCTGTCAGGGCATTGGAAATGGATCATTGTGCCATTAATGCAGACCTGATTTTAAGAGACGGAGAGATTTATTTTTTGGAATTGGCGGCAAGGGCTGGTGCGACCTGTTTGCCTGAACTGGTTTCCATTTATTATGACATCGACTATTATGAATTAATCATCAGGGCTGCTATGGGAGAGCGTATCTCTCAACAGTTTTGCGGAAATCAGGTTTGCGGAGCAGAAATTCTAAAAGCCCCTAAGTCAGGGATTATTACACAGGTGGATCTGAAGGTAGAACCGTCTGACAAGATAGTAGACTGTTCGCTGGACTATGAACCAGGTGATAGCGTGAATAAATTTGAGGTCGGGCCCGACCGGATCGGCCAGATTATTGCTAAGGGAGACAGTTTGGAAGAAGTATTTAAGACCCTTGAAAAAGTAAAAAAACAAATCCATTTATCCATTCAATGAGTTAGATGAAAATACCTTTTAACAAGCCGTATTTTACGGGAAACGAAACCAAATACATTGAGCAGGCAGTAAAATCCGGCAAAATATCCGGGGATGGTATTTTCACCAAAAAATGTCATGAATTCTTTCAGGAAAGATTTGGGTTTAAAAAGGCCTTGCTGACAACCTCCTGCACCGATGCGCTGGAAATGGCGGCTATATTGATCGATACCCGTGCAGGGGATGAGGTAATCATCCCTTCTTATACTTTTGTTTCTTCAGCCAATGCTTTTGTGTTGAGAAATGCCAGAATTGTGTTTGCCGATAGTAACTATGAAAACCCTAACCTAGATACCAGGCAGATCGAGCCGCTTATCAATGAGAAAACAAAAGCCATTGTGGTGGTTCATTATGCCGGTATGGCCAATGATATGGAGAAAATCATGGAATTAGCCGAAAAACACGGATTATATGTCATAGAAGATGCCGCCCAGTCCATTGACAGCTATTATTTAGAGCAGCCTCTTGGGAGCATAGGTGACCTGGCTGCGTTTTCATTTCATGAGACCAAAAATATTATTTCCGGCGAGGGGGGAATGTTGGTTATTAATAATGATAAATTCATGGACCGGGCAGAAATTATCAGAGAAAAAGGTACCAATCGCTCCGCATTCTTTCGCGGTGAAATTGACAAGTATGGTTGGGTCGATATAGGTTCTTCGTTTTTGCCTTCCGACGTCACAGCGGCCATTTTATTTGCCCAACTGGAGAATTTGGAAAATATCCAGCAAAGGAGAAAAGAAATCTGGGAAAATTACTACCGGGGTTTATCAGACCTGGCAGAAGAAGGTTTTATCAAATTACCGGTAATTCCCGAATACGCCACCAATAATGCGCACATGTTTTATATGCTCTGCCGTACGGAAAAGGAGCGTAAAGGCCTGATAACTCACCTGAAAAAGAAGGAAATATTGGCAGTTTTTCATTATTTGTCCCTGCATAAGAGTACCTATTTCCATAAATTTCATGACCAAAGGCCATTGCCCATGACTGATTATTACAGTGATCATCTTTTGCGCCTGCCATTTTACTATGATTTAAAGCAAAGTGATCAGGATTTGATTATTGATTTGATCTGCCAATTCTATCACAGTTGCTAAAACATCCAACAGACAACAAATGCAAGAATTATTCAAAAAAAACCCTTATTTGTCGGTAGCGCTGGTATTCTTTATTGTCTACATTTTTTCGTTAACATTCGTGTATGTCGAAGGTGATGATGCTTCTACCGTAGCTTATCATGCCTTGGGAAGGGATGCTGATTTTCAGGAACCCTACAGTCCATACCATGGCATGATGGATTTTGTGCTTGGCTTTTTGCCGGCCCATGAACCCTTGCTGAGGTATGTTTCCATTACCTTATCGGCAATTTCAGCCCTGATTTTTGTAATACTATCGCTGAAACTGATTGCCGCCTGGGTTCCCGGGGAATCACATAAAAATCTTGTCTATTTCATTCCATTGTTACCGCTAATAGCGCCTGAATTGTTGTTTTTCGGCCTGATTTATATGCCCTCTACTTTGGCGATGTTGCTGATTTTGACCGGGCATTTAATGGCCAGGCAGGCTTTTAGCGAATCTGATCAAAACCCCTGGAAGTTCATCCTTTCCCTGCTTCTGTATGGCTTGGGTGCATCTTTTCGCTGGGATGTGGCCATTTATGGTATTGTCATTTTTGCGGATATCTTTTTTGTTGTATGGAATAAGCAACAATGGAATTTTCCTAACCTGCTAAAACTAGGAATATGGTCCGTACTGGCTATTGTTTCCGTAATCCTTTTCATCTATATTTCAGGATACCCACCTACCAGGATCGTTGAGGTGATTACCTGGGCCAAGGATTATCTGGGGGCCAAAGAAGGTAGCACCTTCAAGCGGATTGGCGTATTAATTTCATTGCTGACACCCGCTTTCCTCTTTTGTTTGGGGGTTGGATTGATCAGGTTGATTGCTGAAAAAAAATGGCCGTTTGTAATTCTGGCTATAGCCGGCTTTTTGCCAAAGATTTATCTGGGCTTCACCTATTTACCAAAAGCGCTTATCATGGTGTTGCCTGGTTTGTTTCTGGTCGTCTATTATGGTTTTGATTTCATTTGGAAAAAAAGCGCGTCCTACCTGAATTATGCAGATGGAAAAGTTGCCGTGGTTAAAATGCTGTTTTTATCGATAGTGGCTCTTCCCTGGATTGTGGGGGTCAAAATCAACACAGGCGCTAGTTCCAGGGGCCCTGGGTTTGAAATCAGTTATAAAGAAAACTCAGATTTTGATAAAACCAAATCGCTCGACACCAACCTATCCATTAGTGGTATAAAACCAGGGGTGTTCTCAGGAGGCTTTCCCATCCCAACCCCTGAGGGGCCACGACCGGTGTGGGGTTATGGTGCCGTTTTTATGGGTGGCTGGCGTGCTTTGGTGAAAGGTATAGATGATGAAAGGGACCAGGTGATTTTGTTATCACAGCAAGAAAACCTGCCTGTACTGCAAAATAATGACTACAAATTGTTGCTTGTCAACCTGTTACGTGACGGATATGTTGAACCCAGGCCTGTTTTTGAGCATGATCTTTACAAAGTCAGGACCTTAAAAAAAGACGATTCCACCATGCAGTTGTTTCACATTAAGTCACAGGAACTCAACCATCAATCAACCTTGCTACAAATCAGTGAAATGATTGGCCATCAACAATTTATTTGCTGGTTTTTATCTGGTTCGGACATCATCAGCTTAAAAAATACCTATCCGGGGCAGGTGCAGATCCTTGGGCCCTTCTCAGCCAGATTTGATCTTAGCAGCCTGAATTAACTATCATGTTTTCAATTATTTATGGAATAATAGCTTTATCCTTACATGAAGGTTAATATATTTTCTTTAAATTATATAATATCCTAATTTTGACCGGCTTTTTTATGGCCGGATAGTAAGTCTGATTTGTATGCTACTTGAATACTTTCATTTCACCAGATACATCAAGCCGACCTGGTACTTCCATCTCAAACCAACGACGGGAAATACCCCTTACTGGCTTGAATACAATCAATTAGAGGCTAATGAAAAAAGTATTATCGAATATGACGGTACCTTTGACAGCCATAGTGCCACACTGCTTGACGCGGCTTTTCAGGCGTGGAACAGGGGTATAATGTCCCATCAACCTCAAAAGGCGCTTACACGGGAAAAGTTAGTTGACAAGCCCAGCCTTACTGATAATTACAGGTTTGTGCGAAAGTATTTTAACCCGGCCTGGTCAGTATACATTCTGTTTTTGAGGTTAATAACCTTCCATAACCCATTCAAAGAGTTGCCGGCTTTTTTTAAAGGTGCCAAAACAAGCAAGACCCATCTGTTCAGTCCGTTTCACAAGCATGAAGGTTACTTATCATACAAAGCCCGTATTTTAGAACAAAAACCTGGTGTCAGTATTATTCTCCCCACTTTAAACAGGTATAAATACCTTAAAGATGCCTTGCTGGACCTGGGTAATCAAACCATTCCACCCCATGAAATCATCGTAATTGACCAAACCGATAACCCCGATAAGGCCTTTTATGATCAGTTTCCGCAATTACCGCTCAAGCTGATTTTTCAGGATCAAAAGGGGCAGTGGCTTGCCAGAAACAGGGCCATTCAGCAATCGGTTGGTGATTATATACTCATGTTTGACGACGACTCCAGGGTTGATCCTGACTGGACCGCTGAACATTTGAAAGGCCTGGAGTATTTTAATGCGGATATTTCGGCAGGGGTATCCTTATCGACTGTAGGAGCTGCCGTACCTGAAAACTACAGTTATTTCCGCTGGGCTGATCAATTTGATTCGGGCAATGCAATGATCAAAAGAAACGTGTTTGAAAAAGTGGGCCTGTTCGACCGCCAATATGACGGGCAGCGAATGGGTGACGGTGAATTTGGTTTGCGGGCCTACTTGAATGGATTTTTAAGCATTTCGAACCCTTATGCCAAAAGAATTCATCTCAAGGTGCCAAGTGGAGGCTTAAGGCAGATGGGCAGTTGGGACGGCTTCAGACCCAAAAAGCTCCTGGCCCCGAGGCCTATCCCTAGTGTATTGTTCCTCTTTAGAAAATATTTCGGAAAAAAACTGGCGATTTATTCCCTGTTGAATTCAGTACCCCCCTCCATTATGCCCTACAAATTCAAGCGAAACAAGTTCATGCTGTTGCTTGGGGCAATCATCAGCATCTTTGTATTCCCGCTGGTTCTGTTTCAGGTCAACAAATCCTGGAAATTGTCGTCCAAAATGATATTTGAAGGAGATAAAATTGAATGGCTCAGCTAACGCATCCCCTTAAAATCCTGCAGGTCATTGATCGTCTCGATGCCGGAGGTGCCGAAAGGGTGATGGTCGACCTTTCCAATATACTATGCAGAAACGGACACCTAGTAACTACGATAGCAATTTTAGATCATGGACTTCTTGGAAATGACCTGGACAAGAACATTACAAAGGTGGATCTTAGGCGCACTTCACGGTTCAGTTTCCGGCCCATGAGGACTTTAAGCCGCCAGGCAAAAAATCATGATATTCTCCATGTTCATATGCGCCATAATTTGAAATATGTCTGGCTGGTTAAAATGCTGTTTCCGTTTAAGGCCAAAATTATTTTTCATGATCATTATGGAAAAATCAATGTTGACCGGACTGTTCCAGTCTCGCTAAAATGGGCTATGGGCAAGGCTATCTATATCGGTGTAAGTAAACAACTGGCTGACTGGGCCAGGGAGAAAGCCGGACTGCCCTGGGATCAGGTGTTTTATTTGTCCAATATTATCATCAGAAAAGATGTGAACACGCCTTCAGTTCCGGAAAGCGAAGGTATAAGGCTGGTCATGGTATCAAACATAAGAAAAGAGAAAAATATTGAGTTTGCCATAAAAATAGCCAAAAAGTTATCGGGAAACGGAGAGACAAACCTAACCATCTATGGCCAGATTGTGGATCGGGGCTATTATGATCAGTTGAAAGGCATCATAGAAGGTTTGGGAATAACCGACAGGGTCAGCTTTGTACATGATTGTATGGATATACAGCCTGAATTACACCGGTACAACCTCGCTATACACACAGCAAAATCCGAAACCGGACCCCTGGTGCTTATTGAATATCTATGCCAGGGATTGCCATTTATCAGCTTTCGAACCGGTGAAGTAATCGATCAACTAAAGGAAGAGATTCCGGATTTCATTATAGACAATTTTGAAGCAGACGCCTGGATACAACGGATCAGACACATACAATCCATGAACAACAGGGAGGAACTGGTTAATCTGTACAGAAAATATTATTCCGCTGAAAACTACTATCGACGATGCATGAAAATCTACGAAAAAAGCCTGACCTGTTGATTGTATCGGATACGCCTATGTGGCAGGTGGATGGTAAAAATCTGGCATTTGAGCCAGTGGTCAGGGAGATAGAGAATTTTTATCCACTTTTCGACAAGATTACCTGGATAGGCTTTAAACACGAAAAAAATAAGATGCGGGATAGTGCGGTAACACTGAAAAATGCCCGTGTAAAGTTTGTGTTTCTGAATAATATTGGTGGAAAAAGTTTAATTAGCAAGTTGAAAATTCTCTTGAAAATCCCTGTTTACTTTTACCGGGTTTACCACCATATTAAAAAACATGATGTCATACATGCCAGAGGGCCTTCCATTCCGGCTTTTTTTACTTTGATGATTGCTGATTTTATCACCAGACCGGTGTATTGGTACAAATATGCCGGTAACTGGGAGCTTGAAAACCCACCGTTATCCTACAAATTGCAAAAAGATTATCTCAAGAAGCATAAAAAAGTAATCGGAACAATTAACGGCTACTGGCCCGGACAGCAAAAGCATTTGATCAGCTTTGAAAACCCTTGTTTTACCGGCCGGGAATTGCAACAGGCAAAAGAAACAGCGATTTCCAAATCATTTTCAGGAGACTTGGATTTGTTGTTTGTTGGGCGGATTGAAGAACGAAAAGGCTTTGACCGGTTGCTAAGTGCTTTGGCGGACTTCAAACCGGGATCAGGTCTGGGTACCGTCTATTTTGTTGGTGGTGGGGGCAAAAAAGCGCATTTTGAAAAACTGGCGGAAGAGATGCTGGCTATCGATTATGTGTTTACCGGTCCCCTTAAGCGTGAAGCGTTGAATAATATCTATAGTAAGGCACACATTTTTTGTTTACCTTCCCTGTCAGAAGGTTTTCCAAAGGTGCTGGCCGAATCGGCGGCCTTTGGTTGCATACCGGTTGTGTCTGATTTATCCTGCATCGGCCAGTATATCATACATGGCAAAAACGGGTTGTTACTGAAGGAGATTTCTCCTGGGGAAATCAGGGAATGTCTGGTATGGATACTCGAGCATAGGGAAAGTTTAAAGGCTATGTCACAGCGTGTTAACGGAATCACGGATAAGTTCACTTACGAATACTATAATGAGCGCATCCGGAATGATATTTTAAGCCATCTGGCTTAATTATAAGAATTAAAGTTATTACACCTTACAATTTTTATTAATTTTGAAAGTGTAATTTATGAGAGAAGTTTGCAGGAAATAATCTCCTGCAGTTTTGAATATTGTATTCGATGCAAGAAAACAAATTTCAGACGCTGATAATATTGGCTATCCATGCCGTGATGGGCTATGTATCGATTCAATCTCCTCTGTTTTGCATGATATGGGGTGTTGCCACTCTGGTAATTGGCCTTTACGTGATTCTCAAAAACAATAATGCCAATAATGAAGCAGCCCTTTATGCTGCCTACTGGGTAGGAATGGAGATTTTGTTGCGTATGAATAAAGGAAGCCTGACCTACGAAAGCGGTAAGTATGGCGTAATTATACTTTTAGTAGTGGGACTTATGGCGGAAGACCGTCCATTCAGATTTCCAAGGCAGTTTCTGGTGTTTTTTCTATTGTTACTACCTGCACTTACGGTAATTGAATTTGAAAGTGCCAGCAGGGCCAGGAAAGACGTATTATTTAACTTATCCGGGCCTTGCAGCCTGGTGGCTTCCGCGGCCTATTTTTATAAAAGGGAAATGACCCAGGCCCAGCTAAACCAACTATTTTTATTTTTTATTATGCCCATATTCGCCCTGGCGGTGGTACTGTTTTTCAAAACCCCGGACCTGAGCGAAGTGACTTTTACACTCAATTCCAACAGGGCACTATCCGGTGGTTTTGGCGCCAATCAGGTTTCGACAGTGCTTGGGCTGGGGATATTTATTGTGGGACTTTCGCTGTTTTCCGGATATAGGATGACGGGTTTCAAGGTGATCGATGTTGGACTGGTGGCCCTTTTTGGCATAAGGGGCCTGCTGACCTTTTCACGAGGTGGTATAATCACCGCCATAGGTGCCCTTTTTGTGGCCATATTTATCTTTGCCACCAAAGCCAATAACCCTCAGTTGGTCAAAAAACTATTTGTTACAGGCATCTTCGTCATACTTGCCGGATTGATAGTTTTCAATTATACGAATGAACTTACCGGGGGCTTTTTGAAAAGGCGCTATGCCAATGAGTCGTCTGTGAATGGGAAAAAAAGGGATTTTACCACCGGCAGATTAAAGATATTAATGTCCGAGCTGGCAGCTTTCGGCGAATATCCGATTCTGGGGGCTGGCATAGGTATGGGGAAATATTACCGCGTGAAACATGGAAGCAAAGCCCTGGCCTCACATACAGAGTTCAGCAGACTGCTGGCCGAACATGGTCTTTATGGACTACTGGCCCTATTGATACTTTTATTTAGTCCACTTGTGTATTACCTGCAAGCCAATGACCTGTCAAAGCCTCTGGTGGCGGCATTTACCATATTATGTTTTTTAACAATGACCCATGGTGCCATGAGGTTAGCCATGCCGGGGTTTTTATATGGTCTGATTTTCATACATTTACTACCGTCAACGGATGATTCTTTACATCGGGAACAAACTTAGCCGCCATGGTTTTACCCCTACCAATGTTGAGACTTTAGGCCCTAAACTTCAAGAGCATTTTGAAGTTTTACTGATTTCTGACAAAAAGAACAAAATCCTAAGGTTTTTCGACGCCATTTTTACCACCGTTAAGTATCGAAAAAAGATCAGCCTTGTTTTCATTGACACTTACAGCACCAGCAATTTTTACTATACACTGGTAGTGGCCGTTTTATGCCAGTTTTTTAAATTACCCTACATTCCGATTTTGCATGGCGGAGGTTTGCCCGGCCGTTTAAGAAAATCGCCGGGATTAAGCAAACTTGTTTTTAAAAAAGCAACCGCCAATGTTTCTCCTTCCCATTATTTAATGGAAGCCTTCGGAAATCATGGATACCCCGTAGAATACATTCCTAATTATATAGATACTGAAAAATATCCTTCTGCCGTCAGAAGCCATCTAAGACCATGTCTGCTGTACGTTCGTTCCTTTCATAAAATCTACAACCCTGAAATGGCCGTTAAAGTGCTGAAGGAACTAAGTATCGATTATCCGGAAATTGAACTCTGCATGGTGGGACCGAACAAGGATGGTAGTAAAGAAAAGGTAGAGCAATTAGCTGATACACTGGGGGTTGGTGATAAATTGACCATTACCGGTAAATTGAGTAAAGAAGCGTGGATAAAACTATCTGACAGGTACGACATCTTCATCAATACCACCGATTTTGACAATTTGCCGGTAAGCATTATCGAGGCCATGTGCCTTGGCTTTCCCATCGTATCTACCAATGCCGGAGGTTTGCCGTATTTGATAGAAGATAATGTTGACGGCATGCTGGTAAATGTTGGTGACAACCTTGCCATGGCTACCTGTATCAAAAGGCTTTTGGAAGATGCGGATTTTGCCGGAAATATGTCCAAAATGGCTATCCAAAAAGGTAAATCCTTTGATTGGAAGCACATTAAAGGACAATGGGATAAATTGATAGGCCGTGTTGCCTTAAAGGATAAGTTAAAAGTATTATGATGTCATGAATATATTTGAGCTGACATTGAAATTTCAGGGTTTTGAATTGGCCAGGGCTGAAAAACTCCTGCAATCCATTCTGGATAAATCATCATCTGATTTGTACGAGTGGCAGGAAAAAAAGAAGTGGGAAATATTCAGCCATCACTATGATCACAACCCTTTTTACCGTAAAATCATTGGCCCCGAAAAACCTGAAAAATGGGAAGATGTTCCCATATTAAACAAAAAGGATCTGCAAAAACCGATAGATGAAATGCTGGCAGCAGGTTACAACCGGAAAAATGTTTACCTGTCCAATACATCCGGATCCTCAGGCCATCCGTTTTTCTTTGCCAAGGATAAATTCGCCCATGCCCTTTCCTGGGCTTTGATCAAGCATCGATTCAGCCAGTACGGCATAGGCCTGAATTCATCGCAGGTTAGATTTTATGGTATCCCTTTAGACAAGAAGTCTTACCTGGCCGAAAAGTTAAAGGACCGGCTGTCAAACCGGATACGATTCCAGGTATTTGATTTATCAGAAGAAGTGTTGCATGAGTTTGTTAAAGTTTTTAAAACCAGAAAAATAGCCTATATCTATGGCTATACAAGCTCAATTGTTCGTTTTGCCAGGTACCTCATGGAAAAAGCGACCATCTTAAAGAAGATTTGTCCCACCCTGAAAGTTTGCATTGTCACTTCAGAATTGTGTACCGATGAAGACAAGCGACTGTTAGAGGCTGCATTTGGCATACGGGTTGCTATCGAATATGGCTCATCGGAATTAAGCGTGATGGGTTTTGAATTTCCGGACGGCCAAATGATTTGCTCTGATGAAATTACTTTTTTCGAAAATGTGCCTGAATCGAATGGTACCACCCGTTTACTTTGTACCTCACTCTTTAATCAAGCTTTTCCGCTTATCAGGTACAGCATAGGTGATTCGGTAGACTTTGATTTCAACGCGGAAGGCCGGAAAATCATTACCAGGATCAATGGCAGGGTGAACGATTTCGTTCAATTGCCCTCAGGCAAGGTAGCGGCAGGATTCACTTTTTATTATGTTTCAAGAAGTATCCTGGAATCCACCGGCTGCTTACGAGAATTTGTGGTGAGGCAGACTAAGCTTGATACCTTTGTTCTGGATGTAGTAGCTACTGAAAAACTTTCCGAAGAAGAGATCAAAGACATCAGGGAAAAAATGGAAATGTATCTGGAACCGGGCCTGAAAATTGAAATTAACTATGTAAACGAAATTGCCCGAAAAGCCAGCGGCAAAATTCAGCACTTTTACTCTGAGCTTGAAGTTTAAAATACTTTTGGATGAAGACTTTATTAATATGCCATAAAGATTCGCTTTTATCCTATCGTGGTATTGCCTGCTGGTTAAATGCTTTTTCAGACCTTGCGGGTATTGTGGTGATCGAGGAGAAAAAGCATAAAAAAATGGACAGGATAAAGAAAGAAATGAAAAGAAGCGGGTTGGGAGGGTTGATTGATGTCTTCCTGTTCCGGTTTTATTACAAATTTACCCGTCAGCGTGCCGATCATCGCATTGAGCAGTCTATACTTGATCAGGTGAAAAAAGCGTATGGGGAACCTGATTTTGACAAGATCGATCAAATTACTGTCCAAACACCAAATGCCAGGGCGGCTGAGGAGTTTATCAAAGGCAAACAGCCTGACTTCGTGATAGCCAGATGTAAGTTTTTGCTGAAGGAAAGGGTTTTTTCTATTCCGGAATTTGGTACTTATGTATTTCATCCGGGTATTTGTCCGGAGTACCGAAACGCCCATGGTTGTTTCTGGGCAATTATGAACAAAGACTATGAAAATGTTGGTATGACCATGCTTAAAATTGATAAGGGAGTGGATACCGGACCTATTTTTGGATATTTCAGTTATGACTATGATCCGGTAAAAGAGTCACATGTCACGATTCAAAGCAGGGTGGTTTTTGATAATCTGGAAGGGATCAAAGACAAGTTCACGGAGATTTACAACGGTACAGCCCAGCCGTTGGTGGTAGATAAGAACAGAAGATCAAATATCTGGGGCCAGCCGAGGCTCACTAATTTTTTGCGGTGGAAATGGCAAAAAAAATAGAGACAGGATCATGAGAATCACTTCGCTACTATATCACGACGTCATTGAGAACGGAAACTTCCGGGAGAGTGGTTTCAATGGTAGCGGGCCTGATTCCTATAAACTGGATTTACCGGATTTTAAATCCCATCTGGAGGTCTCAGCCCCAAAGCTGTCAGGACAGGCGGCCAGGTTTAATGAATTTTTGAAGGCCGGACGTGTTGATGCGGAAGTGTTAAGGTTGATTACCTTTGATGACGGCGGGGTAAGCTTTTTAACCCGCATCGCGCCTTTGCTGGAAAACTATCAGGCCATAGGCCTATTTTTTATCGCTACCGGATTTTTGGATACCGATGGTTTTCTGACCAAAGCGCAGGTCAAAGAACTGCATAACCGGGGTCATATTATCGGCTCCCACTCACATTCTCATCCAAAAATTATTTCTAACCTGTCATACGAAGAGCTGCTGACCGAATGGACAACCAGTAAAGATATGTTAGGCGACATAGTGGGAGAGGAGATACTTACCGCTTCCGTGCCGGGGGGATTTTATTCCGGACAAGTGGCAAAGTCTGCTGAGGAGGCAGGTTTTAAGGTGTTATTTACCTCCGAACCTACCAATAAAGTGGAGATGGTGGGCCGTTGTTATGTGGCCGGCCGGTATAGTATCAAACAAAATGACCCTCCGTCAAAAGCAGCAAAAATAGTCAATCATGACCTGTTTTTCTTTGCAAAGGAATTTCTTTACTGGAATCTGAAAAAACTACTGAAAAATTCTCTTGGGAACAATTATTTAAAATTAAGGGAGAAACTTTTAAGATGACACTAAGTGTAATATGTCCGTGCTTTAACGAGGAAGCATATATCAGGGGATTACTGGAGTTTTTTATTTCAGCAAAACCCGTGGAAAAAGAGTTAATACTTGTTGATGGTGGTTCCCGTGATAAAACAAAATCAATTATTCGGGAATACCAGCAAAATCACCGCAATATTCATTTACTCGATAATCCTGAAAAAATTGTTCCCTATGCGCTGAACAAAGCCATTCCTTTGTGCAAAGCTGATAAAATTGTCAGACTGGATGCACATACCAAATACGCACCCGATTATTTTGAAAAAATCATCGAAACATTTGAAAATGTAGAGGCAGATATTGTTGGTGGCCCTACAAGAACAGCATGTAAAGCCCCATTTCAGTGTGCAGTGGCCTATGCGATTTGTACGCCTTTTGGCGTAGGAAACAGCCAGGTGCACAATGTGACCTACGAAGGATATAGTGATTCCGTCACTTTTGGCTCCTGGAAAAAGGAAATATTTACTGAAGTGGGCATGTTTGATGAAAGACTGGTAAGAAACCAGGACGACGAATTTCATTACCGTGCCAAAAGCAAAGGTAAAAAGATCTATCAAAACCCAGCCATCAAGCTGTGGTACTATCCAAGAAGCCACTTAAAGGGCTTGTT
The DNA here is from genome assembly GCA_022360015.1 of Cytophagales bacterium. Lineage (GTDB taxonomy): Bacteria > Bacteroidota > Bacteroidia > Cytophagales > Cyclobacteriaceae > Agaribacillus. The sequence goes on along the minus strand of JAKSDQ010000150.1, from coordinate 82,044 downwards.
TAAACAATACTACCAATATGGCTTGTTTAAACCGATGGTACTGAAAAAAGTAGATTCGGAAATCAAGCTTCGCCATCTGATTCCCAGTTGTTTCCTTCTCTATTTTATATCACTTCCACTTGCCGCTATTTCACCGTTATGGTTGATCCCATTGGCCTTATACCTGTTGCTCGATGTCTTTTTTTCCCTACGGGCCAAAGGAGGCCTGAAGGTGAAACTGGCAGCTTTGCTTGTGTATCCTGCATTACATGTTTCTTATGGGGCTGGCTTTTTAAGGGGATTGTTCAGAAAATAATGCCGGTCTTATGAGGCAAACACCCGCAGGGCCACTTTCATCGAGTTTTTAAAATTTACACATGGCAAATTTAGATTTTACTTAAATTTTATCTGTCTATCCCCTATACTTGCGCTGTATAAGGTGAGTGACACATTGAAGACCTAAAAAAAAATATATGATTCCATTTTCCCCGCCGTATGTAGACCAGGATGTGATTGACGAGGTGACGGATTCCCTTAAATCAGGCTGGATCACTACGGGTCCGAAAGTAAAAGCGCTGGAGCAAAAGATCGCAGCATTTGTAGGTATCGATGATGTACTTTGTGTCAACTCCTGGACCAGCGGTATGATGCTCATGCTCCGCTGGTTTGGAGTGGGGGAGGGGGATGAGGTTATCGTACCTGCTTATACCTATAGTGCCACTGCGCTGGCGGCCATGAATATAGGGGCTAAACCCGTAATGGTTGATATTAAGGATGATTTTAACATCGATGTTGACAAAATCCGCGAAGCGATTACAGAAAAAACCAAGGTTATTGTCCCAGTAGACATAGCAGGTTGGCCCTGCGATTACGATGCCATTAATTCCCTGGTGCAATCACCGGAGATTGTCGGTAAGTTTCGCCCAGCCCATGAAATACAGAAAAAATTGGGCAGGATCCTGGTAGTGGCCGATGCCGCACATTCAATTGGTGCCAGCTACAAGGGCAAAGCGTGCGGACGTCTGACCGATGTCACGATCTTTTCACTACATGCTGTGAAAAATGTCACTACCGCTGAAGGCGGAGCGATCTGCCTTCATCTGCCAGCGCCTTTTGACAATGGGGAACTTTACGATTTCCTGAGGGTTTTTTCCCTTAACGGTCAAACCAAGGACGCATTTACCAAAACGAAAGCGGGCGGCTGGCGTTATGATATTGTGAGCCAGGGACTGAAAGTCAACATGCCTGATGTTTGTGCAGCTATAGGGCTTGTTCAGATTCAAAAATATGATGAGCTACTGCTTCAGCAAAGAAGAGATGTTTTTGAGCATTACAACAGGCTTTTTGCTCCCTTCTCATGGGCTGTTCTGCCACCTTTCCGGGAAAATGCTACCTTATCTTGCTGTCACATCTATGCTTTGAGAATCAAAGATATCAGTGAGGAGCAAAGAGATGCGATCATTGAAGCTGTTTCATCCAGGCAAATTGCTGTAAATGTACATTTTGTCCCTATGCCTATGCTGTCCCTTTTTAAAGAAAAAGGTTACGAAATCGGTGATTATCCCAATACCTATCAGCAATACAAAGGAGAAATCTCCCTGCCAATTTATCCCCAGTTAACCGGAAAAGAGGTCGAGATGGTAGCAGGAGCAGTAGTTAATGCATACAATACAGTGATATGTTAAAACGGTTGTTTGACATCGTATTTTCGTTATTACTTATCGTACTCTTGCTTCCTTTGTTTTTGGTGATGGCCATTTTAGTGAAGATAGACTCGAGAGGGGGCATTTTTTACCTGCAAACACGGGTAGGCAGACAAAACCGGGACTTTAAATTGTTTAAATTCAGAACTATGTATGTCGATGCCGATAAGAAGGGATTACTTACAGTAGGGCACCGCGATAGCCGTATTACCAGGGTTGGCTACTACCTGAGAAAATATAAGATCGATGAACTACCTCAGCTTTTCAATGTTTTAGTTGGTGATATGAGCGTGGTTGGACCCAGGCCGGAAGTTAGAAAATATGTGGATATGTATGATACAAGACAGCAAAAAGTGGTGACGGTCAGACCAGGAATTACCGACTTTGCCTCTATTCAGTATGTAAATGAGAATGAATTGCTCAAAAATGCAGAGAATCCGGAAAAGCTTTATATAGATGAAATAATGCCTGCCAAGCTGGAACTTAACCTGAAATATATTGAAAGCAGGCATTTCTTCAAGGATTTAAAGATTATTTTGCTAACAGTCAAAGCCATATTCACCTGAAAATTTAGTTTATCATTTGATCATCACCATGTACCGGAAAGTGTTTAAGCGACTTATGGATTTATTAATGGCTTCGCTATTAATCATCATGCTTTTGCCTGTTTTTGTAATTTTGGTGGTAGTTAATTACTTTGTGAATAGAGGAAGTGTTTGGTTTGTGCAACGCAGGATAGGGCTGAACGAAAAGGAATTTACGTTGTATAAGTTCAAAACCCTTTTAAATAAAGGCACAATCAAAGGCGCAGTCATGGAAGACCCGCTCACCCATAACCCCATGATAATGACCCGTTGGGGCCGGTTTATGAGGGCCTACTCGCTGGATGAGATTCCGCAATTGATCAATGTTGTGCGCAATGACCTTAGTTTTGTGGGGCCCAGACCATTGCTTCCGGAATACCTGGGTTACTATGATCAGCGGGAAAGAAAAAGGCATCAGGTCAAGCCAGGCATCACAGGGCTGGCCCAGGTGAAAGGGAGAAATATGCTTGACTGGCCGGAAAAGCTGGCTTATGATGTGAGATATGTTGAAAACATTTCATTTTTACTGGACATGAAAATATTAGCCGATACTATGTTGCAGTGGTTCCGGCCCTGCAAAGCAACGCTTGAAATTTCACTCATTGACTACATAAGGCAATCAAAACAAAACATAAAACAGTTTTGATCCGGATCCCGATAGTATTTACCATGACCACCGGCAGTAATTTGGCTGTTAAAAAGTTTATCACCAATTTTCATCCTTTATAAATAATTGGCATGTCAGAATTCAAAATAAAGCTGGTTCCACCTGATATCGATGTTGAAACGTTAAGGCAATTACCTGATCTTTTTGCTGAAGTTGTGACCGATCCCGGCAAATCGCTCCGGAGATTTGAAGATTTGTTATGTGAAAAATTGGGTGTTTCCCATGCTTTAGCCGTAAATTCCGGTACCTCGGCGTTACACCTGGCTTTACTTTCGCTTGGCATTAAAGCCGGTGATGAGGTATTGTGCCCTTCTTTCACTTTTGCGGCTACCATCAATGCCATTTCCTATGTAGGCGCTACCCCGGTGATTATTGACTCTGAGCCCGATACCTGGAACATGAACCCGGAAATGGTCGAACAAGCATTAAAGGCACGCTTTAAGGTAAATAAAAAACCACGGGCACTTTTACTGGCCCACACCTATGGGATGCCCGCTAAACTGGATGAAATCGTTAAAATTTGTAAAGCCCATGAAATCCCATTAATAGAAGATGCCGCGGGATCGTTGGGAGCACAGTATAAGGACCGGTACCTGGGAACTTTCGGTGATGTGGGCATTATTTCATTTAATTACAACAAGATCATTACCACCGGTGGTGGTGGAATGTTGTTGACAAATAACCCGCATCTTAAAGACCAGGCTTCTTACTTAGCCACCCAGGCCCGCTCTTCTGCACCTTACTATGTTCACAATGAGGTCGGTTATAACTATCAGATGAATGGTCTGGCTTCGGAGCTAGGCATTCTGCAGATGGAGTCACTGGATACCCGGATTGCCAAAAAACGGCTTATATTCAATAACTACCGGAAAGCATTTAGCGCATATGAAACCATAAATTTTCAGGAAGAAATGCCCGGTTTTTATTCAAACAGATGGCTGACAACCATACTTTTTGACTGGTACGATACGGCGGGAAGCCTAAAAAATTACCTGGAAAAGAACGCTGTGGAAGCCAGGCATTTATGGAACCCAATGCATCGACAACCGGTCTTTGAGCATTTCCCCGGTTATATCAGCGGACAGTCCGAAAAGTTATTTAAACATGGTCTTGCCCTACCCTCGGGTACTGGTTTGACTGAGGCCCAACAGATCCGGATAATCGAACTTGTGCAACATTTTCTAAAAACTTCATAATATCATAATATGGACTTTTACTATTTTTATTATAATTTTTTGGTTATTTTGCAGCGTTGAATCAGTAAAGTCTGCTTATGCCTGATTGCTTGTTCATCGCAATTCAACAGATTACAGGTTAAATCTTTATAGCTACAAACACGGTTTATTCAATAAATATTTGTACAGACAGTAAAATACCAAAGTAAGGTTTTACCGGATTATTCAGCAAAAAAACAACTGATATGTGGTAATCTGGCAATGAATTAATAATGCATGTATAAAATTGTACAAAGTCTTAGGATTCTTCCGAGGTGGATTATCTTACTTATTGATCTGGTTATCCTTTTCTTTGCGGTACTATTCGGTTATTTGCTAAGATTCGATTTCGACCTTAACCGGCTGATTTATGAAAATTTCTGGCACGGTGCCTTGTTATTTATGTTCAGCGGTGCCCTGTCGATATTTATTACCAAAAGCTATGCCGGTATTATTCGATTCACTACGATACAGGACGGCTTGAGGATTGTCTATATGGCCACTATGGCCACTATGATTACCCTGATTGTCAATTTAATCTATCTTAATTTTGACATTTCAATAATTCCCAGGAGTGTTATCATCATAAGTTTTTTTAATACGGTTATATTCCTGTTCTCCTACCGGCTGGTGGTAAAATACATATTTTCCTATTTTACCAATTCGATACACAAAAGGTTAAACATTGTCATCTTTGGGGCTGGTCAATTTGGGCAGATTACCAAACAGGTGGTAGATCAGGATACCTCGTCAAATTCGAAGGTTGTGGCCTTTTTGGATGATGACCCCAGGAAGATCGGTAAGGCGATCAATGGGGTAAAAATTTATAACCCCAGAAAAGATCTGGCCCAGTTGGTTTTGAAGCTGGATGTCCATGAGTTAATTATTGCTTCTTCCGAGATTTCCCTTGAACGTACCAACGAAATTGTGGACCGGTGTCTGAAACTGGATGTAAAGGTCAGAAGTGTTCCTCAGCCGGATAAATGGGTAAAAGGCGAATTAAGTGTAGGCCAGATCAAGGAAGTAAAAATTGAGGATCTGCTAGGCCGCGATTCAGTGGAGTTGGATAATGTACACGTACGTGAGCAATTGAAAGAACGCCGGGTGTTGGTTACGGGTGCCGGAGGCTCCATTGGCAGTGAAATTGTCAGACAAGTGATACGCCATGATCCCGCGACATTGATTTTGCTCGACCAGGGAGAAACGCCATTATATGAAATTGAAAGGGAAGTCAGGGCCTATAAGGGCAACATGGATATTTATGTAGTTATCGGTGACGTGAGAAATAAAAACCGGATGGAAACTGTTTTTGATCGATTCAGGCCCCAGGTCGTCTACCATGCTGCCGCCTACAAGCACGTACCTATGATGGAAAATAATGCCACCGAAGCTGTTTTGTGTAATGTAAGCGGAACCAAATGTCTGGCTGATCTCGCGGTGAAGTATCATGCAGAGAAGTTTGTGATGATATCTACTGACAAAGCGGTTAACCCTACCAATATTATGGGCGCTTCAAAAAGAATCGCGGAAATATATGTACAGTCACTGAGTACCTTTCTTTTGAAAGAAAGTAATAAAAGAACCGCATTTATTACGACCCGGTTCGGAAACGTTTTGGGCTCTAACGGGTCAGTGATACCACTTTTTAAAAGACAGATAGCCAAAGGCGGTCCGGTAACGGTTACCCATCCGGAGATGACAAGGTATTTTATGACCATCCCTGAAGCCTGCCAGCTTTCATTGGAGGCGGGAGCCATGGGTGAAGGGAATGAGATTTTCATCATCGACATGGGCAAGTCGATCAAGATAGTCGACCTGGCTCGAAAAATGATACAGTTGTCCGGTAAAGAGCTTGGCAAAGATATTGAGATAGTCTTTACTGGTTTAAGAAATGGTGAAAAGCTGTATGAGGAATTACTCAACAATAAAGAGAATACTATCCCGACCCATCATCCGAAGATACTGATCGCAAAAATCAGGGAAGAAGATTATCAGGAAGTAAAATTCAAGGTAGACGAGCTTATCCGGATTGCCCGAGGTGGGGATGAACTGGAAATGGTTAAAAGAATGAAGCTAATTGTCCCTGAATTTATCAGTAACCAATCCAAATACGAGGAGTTAGATAAGAAAGTCATCGATCTTTAGTGTCTATTTTGTTGCCCTTACAAATTTCCTGATATTAAATTCCGGTGAGCTATGGTAGCAGAGGCCTTTGTTACACAACGTTTTCGACAAAATCCTTTGTGTCTCTTTGTGTCTTGGTGCCTCCGTGGTTAACCATTTTTCACCACGGAGGCACCAAGACACAAAGGGTCACAGAGGTTTTTGCCTTACGAACCTGATGCGTATTTCACCTCTGTGATTCACCAGTCCACCATGGTTATTCTACGACTCGGAAAAAGATCCGGGCCGATCCTTACGGAATCTTCGTTTTGTCGAATGTGCTAAAATGGTGTCATTTAAAATCTGATGACGAAATGAAAAAATACTTTACTATTCCGGTAGCCTTATTACTATTGAACATGGGTTCTGCCCTGGCGCAGAATCTGAATCCTCCGAAAGATGGTGCTGCTATTAGGTTAGTGAACAATAAGATAGAAGTTTCGCCTGCCAAAGAATATACAGTAGATATCTGGTTGGTGAAATCCAAAAGATATGCAAGCCGTGAGTTTGGAGGGTTACAGGCCAGGGGACCTGAGGGAGTTAATGTTTCCTTTGAGCCCAAAGATGGGCATAAGGATGTATTTTCTATGAAAATCAAGGTGGCTGAGGAGGCCTCGCGTGGAAAATTTACAATGATGATCAAGGGCATGGGTGAGAACTCGCAAAAGGTGAAATCCTCTGTAGTTTCTCTTGTTGTTTCAGAAGGTACCATGGTGGGCGTAGAGGAAAACTAAAAACGGATTTCTTCAAGAGTCATAATTATTAAATTATTCTGTACGTATAATTATAATTAAAAAGTAATCCCTGATTGCCAGGGATTACTTTTTAGTTTATGGCGATTTGATTACGGTTTCAAATGACGTACTTTTACAGTGTAATGAAGCGTTCCCTTAAAAAATATAGCATCAGGCTGGGGGTATCGATCCTGATATATTTGTTTTTTAAGATTACAGCAGCCCAGACACCGGGAGAGATGACCACTTATAATTTGAATTCAGCCATTCTCTCTGTTTTGACGGTTTTAGTGGTCTTAGTCATTTGGGAAGTCTGTGATTTGGTGAGCAATTATTTTGTGAAAAAGTACCCTATAGAAATTGTCAGCAATAAACGGCTGATTCAGCTTTTTACCACTATAACTATTTTTACTTTTCCTTTGGTTGTTTTATACATTTACTTTGAAAATTACTACATCAAAGTCTGGCTGGCTTACATCGAACAAAGTAATATCAGCACTCAATTTTGGTCTGAAACCACCAAAGCCTTTGTTATAACATGGCTTGTCATAGGATTTAAAGTTTTCGGACTTTATATCAATCACTCTGCCCAGGTTGAGCGCGACAAGGCGCACATGCAGAAAGAACTTCTTCGCTCCAAATATGAAAGCTTAAAAAGCCAGCTTAACCCCCACTTTTTATTTAACAGCTACAGCGTGTTATCCACTTTAATCCATCAGGATCCGGATCTGGCATCAGATTTTTTGAATCAGCTTTCCAAAATGTACCGGTACATTTTGGACAATAAGGAAAATGAGATGGTTAGCCTCGATCAGGAATTTAAATTCCTTGATTCTTACTTATTTTTGCTTAAAACCAGGCATGAAGAGGGCATTGTCATAGAAAACCAGGTAAAACTGAATACGGCCAGATATTTCGTGCCCACCCTGGCCCTGCAAATGCTGATTGAGAATGCTATCAAACATAATACATTTTCGGTGGAGCGCCCTTTGCTGATCAAGATTTTCAACGAAGGGGAAGACTATCTGGTAGTAAGCAATGAAATCAGAAAAAAGGACAGCACGGTAAGTTCTACCAAAGTAGGACTGGAAAACATTTGTAAACGGTATAACATTCACTCGGAAAAACAGGTGGTGGTTAACCGGAATAATAACTTTTTTACTGTAAAATTACCAATTTTACCTTCTCTTAATACGATATGACGGAAATTGTGATTGTAGAAGACGAACGATTGACGGCAGAAAGGCTCCGGTCCCTGGTTTTGTCATGTGATGACGATTTCAACGTAGCGGCCATGTTGCCATCTGTTAACAAGGCTAGGGAATGGTTCCGTGGTAATTCTCCACCGGATTTGGTTTTTCTCGATATTCAGCTTAGTGACGGGACATGTTTCGATGTACTCAAAAGCATTGACCCTTCACCGCCGGTCATTTTTACGACAGCCTACCACGAATACGCCATGAAGGCATTTAAGTTTAACAGCATTGATTATTTGCTCAAGCCTATTGACAAAGAAGAATTGCAAAAGGCAATTAACAAATTCAAATCTTTAAATCCGGTACAATTTACAGTCAGGGACATAGCGTATGATAAATGGAATAACATTATTTCAAATAATCACAAAAGACGTTTTCTGGTTAAACTGGGTGATCAATACCAGAACGTGGATGTGCAAGACATAGGCTTTTTTCAATATGAAGAAACCTCCACTTATCTTGTAACCTTTCATGGAAAAAAATTACCCATTGATTATTCACTGGATCAGTTGGAAGAGTTGCTTAATCCCATGGATTTCTTTCGTGTAAACAGGCAGTTTTTGGTTCACATCAACGCCATTAGCCAAATCAACACTTATTTTAACAGCCGTTTACTGTTAGCCCTATCACCGCATAGCACCCAGCAAGTGATCGTCAGCCGCGACCGCGTCCCCGACTTCAAAAGATGGATGGATTGTTGAACGCGTAAAAATAAAAATGAAAATGGAAAGTGGGCCCCACCACTCAAATTTTTCATTTTCATTTTTATTGCTAACTTTCCCTGATTTGTCCGGTTCCTTGGATGGTCCATTTTTCGGTGATGAGTTTTTCGAGGGCAAATGGTCCGCGGGCGTGAAGTTTTTGGGTAGATATTCCAATTTCCGCTCCCAGGCCAAAAACACCGCCGTCTGTAAAGCGGGTGGACGCATTGGTGTATACGGCTGCCGCATCTACTTCATGAAGAAACCTTTCCAGGACTGAAGCATCTTCGGCGATAATGGCTTCCGAATGTTTTGAAGAATATTTTCTAATGTGGGCCAACGCTTCATCCAAATTTTTCACCACCTTGACAGAACATTTGAAATCCAGGAATTCCCGTCCGAAATCTGAAACCACGGCAGGTTGCAGAAGTTCATATCCGGCATGCTGCAAAATAGTGAAGGCAGTAGTATCGGCAAAAATCTCCACGTTGTTTGCGCTCATGCCTTCTGCGATCATCGGCAAAAAGGCCGCTGCCACCTCTTCTTCCACAAGGATGGTGTCAAGCGCATTACACACCGATGGGCGGGACACTTTTGCATTGATGACGATTTCCCTGGCTTTATCCAATTGTGCAGTTCCGGAGACAAAAGTGTGACACACACCGGCGCCGGTTTCAATGGTAGGTACTTTGGAATTGTCCCTTACAAAATCAATCAACTCCTGGGAACCTCTCGGTATGATGATATCTATAAACTTTTCTGCTTCCAGAAGTTCCTTGACAAATTGACGGTCAGTGGGCAGTAGTTGAATACAATCGGCCGGTATACCGTGATGACTTAAGGCATTGTGGATTAGTGCTACGAGGATTTTATTCGAATACAAAGCATCTGATCCACCTCGCAGCACCGCGCAATTGCCTGATCGCAGACAAAGAGCGGCAACATCTATGGTAACATTAGGTCTGGATTCGTAGATAATGCCGACAGTACCCAGGGGGACGGTGACTTTTTGAATGCGTAATCCATCTGAAGTAGTGGTTTCATATAACAACTTACCCGCAGGATCGGGAAGGTTGGCCACATTTTTGAGTCCGGTGATGAGGTCATCGATGCGGTTATCGTTAAGCACCAACCGGTCTTTTTTAGGGTTGCCATCGTCCATTCTCACCACATCTTTAGCATTTTCGCTAAGAATGATATCGCGATGCTGATCAATTTCCAGCGCCAGCGCCAAAAGTATATCCTTTTTGGTTTGATCCGATGCCTTCTGAATGGCAGAAGCAGCCGAGATAGTTTTTTCCAGTAAAGGAATGATCGTATCCTGTGTTGTCATCATTTGATTAAAGGGTTTACAACATTACAATATCCGGGCCGGAGGCTATTTCAAAGGTATTGTCTTTGATTTTTTCAATAATTTCCTTTGAAGAAATGCTGGCCCGGGCTACGGCCAATGAATTCCCCTGCCCATTCTGAATTTCAAAGATTTCGCCCTTTTCAAAATTCTCAATAATTTTAGTCACAGATATCACTCTCAGGCTTGTGCTTTTTAACAAATCGGTGACTCCTTCTCCCGCGATTTGAACCTTGCCGGTTACCAGATTTCCACTGCTCAACCACTTTGTTCTTACATCGGGTGAAATGTCTTTTTGAGGATCAAACAGCGTTCCTGTATGATCTTCCAGCGCTTTAAGAATGCCGTTTTCAGTCTTTACACCAAAAATAGTGGTTTTTATCCCCATTCTGGTAGCCAATCTGGCAAATGTGAGCTTCGATACCATACCGCCCAACCCCATCGAACTGCGTTCTTTGTGTGCGAGAGAAAGTATTTGCTCATCTATCTTGTCAATACGCCTGATAATTTTGTTGTCCTGATCCATGAGTCCGGGCACGGAGGTTCCAAATAATAAATTGGAGGCCCCAAAGCCAACGGCAATCAGGGTGGCAAGCTCATCGTTGTCGGAAAACTTTAATTCAAGGTTGCTGACTACGTCATTTTCGTTGGCTATCGGTATAATGTCATTGGCCCATAGTTCTTCAAAAGTTTCCCTGAGTTGATTGAATTGTGTCGGGTTTGAAAAATGTTGCCTTTCGCAAAGGCTTTGGGCGATGGCCATGTCGTAGGGGGCAAAAAACTGCGCATATTTATTCAATAAAAGCGGATTGCCGATCGCTGCGGCTGCCTTCCTTTCCGTAATTTTTCCCGAATAGTTTTTAAGCAGGTTTTTACCGGTGCCAACCGCCCCGGAAGAAACTATCACTATGCGGTATTGATGATGAATAATGGCTAACTGCCTGACAATATCAACCATGGTCACCTGGTCAAGATCACCGTTGTCTTTGGTGATTGAAGCAGTGCCTATTTTTAATACCAGGATGGGTTTCATCATCGCTTACACATTGAATGAATCGGCAATTTCTTTAAAAAATTATAACTTCCCATAAAATCTCCACATTTTTAGTGATTTTTCAATTTTAGATACTGATATTTAACATTATGGCAAATGGTAATTTCCCTTGGGTTACTTTTTCAATTTTATTTTATTAATTTAACGACGCTATGGAGATGAAAGGGAAACAAATAACCTATTGAGATTTACATTAACACATAATTTTCAGCGGCAGCTATGAAATTTATCAGGCCGGCTTCTTTGCCATCGACTTGGTCAGTATTAACCATTATTTTTCTGGCCGCAATATTTTGCTACTATTATTTTGTGGAAGTGAAACGCAAGGAGGACTACCTTGTTGGCAGGAATTTCCGGGTCCTGAAGCGGATAAATGATAATTTAAGTAAGGCCAATGAAAATGTCATTAAAAACGCCCGCAATATTTTTGATTACAGTTGGTCCGAAACAGGAGGGACGGTCCATGTGGATAGTCTGGCTAACTTATTCAAAGCCTATGGAACCGATATCACCGACCCATCATTCCGTCCGCTTTCCCCGGAAGATAACGACGCTGCCGGTCGCGTGAATCAAAGTAACATCATTTTCTATAACAATAAGTATTATCTCGATTACGGTTTGCCAACCCGGGCAGGGGATTTATCCGATTATGAACTGTCCTTCCGGTTTCCTTTTCAGTCCCTGATCGATCAATCAATGGTAAAAGATGTTTTTCAGGAGTTTTTGGTGATTTACGGTGATAAACTGATCTATAACGCCAGTCCCGTTATTCTTAACAAAAACAGACTCGACTCCCTTTTGAGCAATAACACCTCCAGGTTGTCCCTGGGAGGCAGGGATTACAAATCCTTTACACAACCTGCTCTGATGAAAATTGATGGACAGGAGCTTTATCTGGTAGGGTTGGCCGATATGAAAAGGTTTAACAATGAAAAATACAGTATTTCTGTTTATGCCGTCATTATCATTTTTTTTATTTTGTTTTTACTGGTATTGGGGTATCCTTTTTTTAAACTCCGGTTGATTGGCCCTTTGGAAAGAATAATCCAGGGTGATGTGGTTCAGGCGCTGGTTTCTTTTGTGCTGGGATCATCAGTATTAACCATTTTTGTCATCGGTATTTTTGGACACTATGAGGAAAACCATGGCCATGTATCCAAAGAGTTACAAGAACTTTCAGCACAAATCAAAGATAGTCTGGATTTTGAGCTGAAACATGAGATTCTTCCGCAACTGGCTGCCATTAACAACCAGTTGAAGGCCGCTGGCACCCGTCCGAACCTGAATCTTGACATGCTTGACCCTGGTAATTTTGGATATAAAAACCTCGAGTTAATATTCTGGATAGACCAAAACGGTTTTCAAAAAGAAAAGTGGTCTGCCACCTCGTTAAAAACACCCTATATCGATGTAAGTCAGCGCGATTACTTTAAAAGAATTGCCGATAGCAGCTTTTGGATAAAAGGGAGATATCCGTACTATCTGCAATCCATAAAATCATGGAATACCGGGAAAAACTATGCCGTTGTATCCACCCCTTCCGGGATCCCCGATTTACCGGTCAGTGCCATCACTGCCGAATTGCATGCTTTAAACAAGCCCTTGTTGCCACATGGATTTGGATTTGCCATGATTGATGAAACAGGCGAAGTATGGTTTCACTCGGATGAACATAAAAATCTACAGGAAAACTTTGTTGAAGAATGTGACCAGGATGAAAACCTGCTGGCACTGCTTTTTTCCGGAAGATCTGGCCAGATAAATGCAAGATATCATGGAGCCAATACTTTCATGCAGGTGGATCCGGTAAAAGATACAAGCCTGACTTTAATAACATTTGTAAATACAGATTATTACCGCGCCCCTTTCGACCAGGTCATCAGCCTTACCTTTTTGCTGAATCTTTTTCTTTTTGTCTTTATCTTCTTCTTGTTTTTTATCAGCAGAATTGTTGATTTTTATCCCCGAAAACTGGCCGGTAATTCGTTTGATTTTACACTTTTCCGACCCATGGTCAACAAATCATTCCGTTACATTTTTGGCGTAGCCATCAATATATTCAACCTGTCGATGCTGATTTATCTCACGCGCATATTCTATGCCGATCCGGCGGTTGTTATATTTTTACTGGTCATCTCCTGCCTGTACCAGGTCATGTTTTTATATTTTATCATGAAAAAAGACGCTTTTGCGCGCCTGTGGTTATACAGAAAATTTTTTCCTGATAATAAAAACCTGGTTTATGATGACCAGGTTGACGGATTTTTGATTGTTGTGAGCGGTTTGATTATAGCTGTCAACGCTTTTGCCTTTTTTTTTCTCATCCAAGATATCACTACGGCCGTCAAGCTGCTGGCCTATCAGGGTATGCAGGGATTGTTTTTTATCACCATGTTCTTTGAAAACAGAATGCCCAAAATAAAGTACCGGTACCTGAAACTGGTCTTCAAAAATTATCAACTTAACCACAACCTGTTTTTTGTATCCAGTATCATCTTCATCAGTGTATTTCCTGCCTACCGGTTCTATCAGATTGCCCATGACTATGAATTGGACCATTTTATCAAACATGCACAAATTCAGTTAGCCAAAAATATTGACAACAGAAATTTGTGGATAGAGAACAAATTTTCAAACCGCAAAGGGATATCAAAGACCGATCTGGAAAAACTCAAGCAAAGAGGTATGTTTGTCAAGGGCTTTTATAAAACCGAACTCATCGACCAGCTACCCCGTCAGTCACAATTTGTGAGCACAACTGGTTTTGATGCGGTTTTTTCTTTTTTACGTATCCCATATCACAGGATTATCAAAGACACCAAATTTTTGAAATTACACAGCGACTCTTTGCGAAGTCTGGCAACTTTTTACCTTTTCCGGGAATCATTGACCAAGCCTGGGAATTTCCCCCCTCGCGACCGGGGGCCGGAGGAAAAAGTCATCCTTAAATATGTGTCACACAATCATATAACCGATACGTTGACACTTGCTTCTACGCCCAATAAGATACATTTTTCAGATATGCGGATTTTCGATTCCTATATAATAATGATCGCATTGGTACTCTCCGGAATTATATTTTTTTCTATCTTGTTTAAGTTCGGCCTGAGAAGGTTTCTTGGCATGGATATCAGGCAGAACCGGTTGTCCAGCAAGTTTGACACAGCGCTTGTCGGAAACTGGTTTGAGCATAAAAACCTTTTTATGGTGGTTCCGCCTTATACGAGAAAAGAAACCCTCGAGTGCAAGCTGACCCAATGGGTTTCGTCCAATGTTAAAACAGGAAAAGACAGCTCCGGACCGGCTTCCATCACATCCATAGACCTGAACGCTCATCCTTCAGGGGAGCAGTACGATACGCATATAGAAGAAATAGAGAGGTCGGTAAACAAAAAAAACATTTTTATGCTCTATCATCTGGAATCCATCATCCGTAATCGGACTGACAGGGATTTATTGATGGATTTTTTGGAAAAGCTCATATACCATCACAATGTCGCTGCCGTGGTGATTACCTCTTCTCATCACACCAAGAAGATACAGGAATTGATTTATGAGTCGGAGAAATCTGAGTTGGGGGAATCTGAAGTGAAGCTTCGCTTTGCAAGATGGAAGATAATACTGAGCGGATTTTGGAAAATATATTTGCCTTTTCAGTCAAAGGCAAACCGGAAGTATAAACGGCAGACAGAGCCTTTGGTATTGGCAAGTCATGATTTGCTGGAATACGAACTGAGCGCGGGCGAGTACCTGGAAACTATCAAGAGTAGTTTGGGGCAATCCAATTTATACAGAATGGAGTCTACTGTAAATTCGGAGCGGCAGACCGTATCCTTCAAAGAAGATATTATCTTAAAAGTGCAAAGTCTGGCCGATAATTACTATCATGCCCTTTGGTCCTCGTGTTCTAAAGCCGAAAAATATGCCATGTACGATTTGGCCGTTGACGGGCTGATTAACACAAAAAACCGGGAAGCCGTTTACATGCTGATGAATAAAGGGATTTTAGTGAAAAGGGGTACCCTGAAGTTCATGAATGAAAGCTTCAGGAATTTTATCCTGACTATTATTAATCCGGACGATGAGTTTAAAATGCAGATGGAAATCAACAGGTTAGGGACCTGGTCCAAGTTTCGTACCCCTATCTTGCTAATCATTGTTGGAGCGGCATTTTTTATTGCCTTTGCACAGGAGGCATTATTTAATAAAATCCTGGCCGGTCTGACTTCTGTGCTGGCGCTGGTGCCATTGATGATGAAATTAAATACGTTGTTAGGTATTCCTGCTGCAAAATCTGATAAGCAAAACTAAATGATGTTGCGTAACACCGTACTGAAACGCTAAGAACACAGAGGTAGGTGGAATCCCCCTGTAACCGGCAACCCGAGCCCCTCTAAAATTTCCGCTTATTCTTCATTTTCATCACCTCCTTATACATCTTTCCCATCGCCTTGTCCTTTTTCCTTTTGTTTGCTTTACTGGCTTCAAATCGCTGTGATTCCCTTTGCAGCTTTCCATAGTTTTTCAAGGACAGCGCATCAAGTTGCCCTTCTTCGATGGCCTGCAAAACGGCACAATCAGGTTCATCCGTATGAGTACAGTCCGTGAAACGGCAATTTTCAGACAAACTGTCAATCAGCTCGAAGGTTTGCCTGATGCTTGCCTCATCCTCTGTCACACCAAGCTCACGCATGCCTGGGGTATCGATGATGAGGGGGCCATTGTGAAGTACAAACAACTCACGGTGGGTGGTGGTGTGTTTCCCTTTTTGGTGTAAGCTGCTGATTTCACTCGTTTTCATCACTGCTTGTTGCATCATTGCATTAATTAAACTCGATTTACCGACCCCTGAAGAGCCGACCAGGCAGTAAGTTTTTTGTGGTTTTAAACTTTTCAATAAATCTAAGGCTCCATTTTTGACAACTGTTGTAGCGGTCATCAGGGGAACACCAGGTAATCGCCGGCCCACATGCGAGATAAGTTCGTTAAGTTGATCACCGGATAAAAGATCAGTTTTGTTAAAGACCAGAACCGGCCCGATATTTCCCGCGTGACAGATAGAAATGTACCTTTCCAGCCTGTTCAAATTGAAGTTCTGGTCAACCGATTGAACAATCAGGGCATGGTCAATATTTGCAGCAATAAGCTGTGAATCACCGGTACGTTGAACGGCCTGCCTTTCCAGTTTGCTATACCTTGGCAGCACCTGATAAATGAGATACAAATCATCGGAGGCGATCAGCAACACCCAGTCGCCTACTACAGGTAAATCAGTTTTAGCTGATACACTATAACGAAGATTTCCGGTGATCACTGCTCTTTTATTTCCCTCCCGGGTCAAGACGATGTAACTGTCTTTATGCTGTTGTGCCACCCTGCCTGCGGAAAACTCTTCTAAATTATTTTTTTTGATATATTCGATAAATGCCTGGTTAAAACCCAGGGCGAATAAATTATTCATGGGTATTTATTTGTTATTGATAGTAAAAGAAAAGTGTAAGTGAGTCGTGCAAAGATTCCTATCAGGCATGTGCATGCCCGTAAGCCATGGACAAGTGATGAATCTTTGCTAGGCTACAATTATGTAGCTGGCAAAGGTGAATGGATATGAAAATTTATCTTTATACATAAAATATAAAACTAAAGTCTCTAACGGGAAAATGAAAAAAATGTTTTTGGTTTTCATTGCTATTTTTTCCGAAATGCATAATCGGTAAAATAGTTTTTAAAATCTTACGTTATATAATATTTTTAAAGCTGTTAATAAGGTAAACTATCATTCTTATTACTTAAACTATGTTGACATCGTATTTTAGGATATTTGATTTATTCAAGGTTAAACTAAAGCCATTTCTGTATGCTGTCATTGTTCTGACAGGCGCTCAGTGTCATATCGCAATAGCTCAGGAGAAGGAATCACCGGCTTACGACCGTGAACTTTATAAACCCCAATTTAAGCCCATCGAGAAAACCAAAGTTGAAAGTGGTACCGAACTGGTCATTAAACTGGAGGCGTCCAATAAGATGAAAACGACCCTGTACTATTCTTTTTCCTGGGATTTTGGCGGGGTCATTGACCAGGAAGAGAACCTGTTTAAATGGACGCCGGGCTCTGAGGATACAGGCATATATCCCATTATTTTTACAGCAAAAGATCCGGTAACAGGCCAGGAGACCAACCAGCCTGCTATAGTTGAGATCATTGAGAGGCGCTATGAGCCCTCTCTGAAGGTGATTTCAAGCTCTAAATCGCTGAAAGGATTTATCACATTGGATGAATTGGAAGAATTTGCCTTGATTATTCAGGCGAGCGACAGGAATCAAAAGGAGCGTTTATACCTTGATTATTTTATTAACAATAAACCAAAGCTGCATCTTCCCAATGCTACTTTTGAGGTAAATGACCGCAGAGCTACTTTTATATGGAGGCCGGACAATGATCAGGCCAAGCAACGGACATTTAACATTACTTTCCAGGTAAGAGATGAAACGGATTTGATATCGAGAATCAGCTATCAGGTGCTGGTGAACGATATCGATCACCCTCCTGTATTCAGAAATCCGACAAAAGACTATTACATCGACGAAGGTAAACAGCTTACGTTTTCCGTCAAGGCCACTGATCAGGATGATGATGCCATATTTTATGACATACAAACCCCCGACATCAAGCGCGGTGATTTTAGCTTTAATCACCAAACCGGTAAGTTCCAGTGGATGCCTGACTTTTCGTATGCCAAAGCCAAAACGCAGTATGATTTGGTTTTTAGTGCTTCTGATGGCATGTTAACAGACTTCGATACAATCAGTATCAGGGTCGATCCCAAAAACTACCCACCGAAAATAGAACCGATGGCTGAAAAAGTAGTGAAGGAAAATACCACGCTGGTCATTAAGCTGGATGTAGAGGATTTGAATGGAAATGAAGATCTGATACTTACGGCAGAGGCTGAATTCGATGGCTTTGAGTTTGATGATGAAAAGGGGATTTTTTCATGGAAGCCGCCCTTTTCTTTTGTTAATGGTTTTGATAAAAGAAAGGTTACTGTGAAGTTCACTGCTTTTGATGGTCAGGCAGAAGATGTAGAAAGGGTGACCATAACTGTTTATGACCGGGAAGACCCGGAGAAACTGATAAAAAATTACCAAGCCAACCTGAGACTGGCCCAGGATATGGATGTAAGAATTTCGGAGATCAATCGACATCTGGAGACCAAGGTAAAAAAGAAAAAATTCTGGAATACCTTTTTTGACGTTTCGACCGTGGTGCTTGGCGCTTTTACAGGGGTGGCCAGTTCATCTCTGGTAGGTGACTCCTTTCGCCAGACTGCCGCACCGATAGGCTCAGCTATGACTACATTAATAGGCTTGAACGCAATACTGGATAAAGAAAAGGATAAGCCGTCCGAATTAAATTGGAAGATGATTACTTTGCAGACAGATTTAAACCGGTCGACCAGTGCTATGATGAGGAAGTATGGTGGGGAACCTTCGCCAGAGATTACGGATAGTTCAGAGTTCAAAAAGGATCTCAGTGAATTTGAAAGGACGGTAACTTCTAACGAAATTGAAAAAGATAAGCTGGTAGTCGAGTATACAAAACTGAAAGGAAATTAAAAGAGGCTGTCTCAAAAATGAGATAGCCTTTTTTAACACCAAATATCCTTTTGTTGGATACAGGTTGAATGTTTTTTTTTCTCAAGATATGAGTAAAACACCTTTTGTTTTCTATCGATTCTCAGTGGGATTTTAACCAAGCAAAATAATATTTGGCAAAAAAATTAGAGGCTGCCCTTTTGAGACAGTCTCTTCTTATATTTTAATTGATCAATTTAAATCCTACACTGAGCGTTAACAGTCGGTTCCGCTGATCGGTTTGGAAAGTTTGTCCGAATACTGTCAGATCATCGCCAAAGGAGCTGAGGTTTCCTTCCCATTTAAGATCGAGCACCAACCGGGAAATGTCTACTCCAAACCCTACCTGGTAACCAATTGTAGCATCGTTATAACTCGACTTTACGTCCTGGGTTGCCCCGCTAAAATCTGATTTGGCATCGGCACTTAGCAATAAACTTGCCGTAGGTCCGGCCTGGACTCTGAATATTTTAAGAATTTTGGTGCCAAACATGACCGGAATGTCCAGTTTATTATATTCCAGATCAACCACCTGATTGGTAACATTGGCCCCATTTTCCGAAATCTGCACCTGGCCATCTACCGAGGTAAACAAGGCCTCCGGCTGTACAAAAAATCCTCCAAGAGAAAATCTCGTAAAAACTCCTGCATGAAATCCCAACTGGGCGTCCCTTTCCTGGATAGCATCGATGTTATCCGAAAGCTTTAACTTGGAGGAGCTTAATCCGATCCTGGGTCCTATGGTAAAAAACTGACCGTAGCTTATGCTAGTGATCATTAAGGCTATTATTACTAAGGCTAATTTTTTCATTGTTTTCATTTGTTTATTTGCCGTTTGGTTGATATTACGTTAAATCGTTTTAAATATTGTAAACTATAATCAGCTTTTCCAAATTCAAAAAGCGTGCCTAAATACAATATCTATGATGTGCAAACCGCCCCAAAGGTTGCAAATTAATACAAAAAAAAATGAATAAAGTTCAAAAAACAATAATTCTTCCCTCTATTCTTTTTTCAAAAAAAAAATAAAAAATCGCCTGTACCCTTGATATTTTAGTAAGGAATTTGCCCATTTTCAGAATCTGAATCCCAAATTGAGGCGAACATATTGATGATCTGTACCGCCCCTGACTTCCCTGGAAAGCAGGTGATAACTGATCGCCGCGCTAACCTTCCAGGTGCTCCACTGTACACCATATTTACCATGATAAACCCAGGGAACGGCTTGCCGCGTATGGGGACTTTCATTTCCGATCCAGTTTCCTTCGATTAAGCCATTGTAGTAAACATACTCAATGGCCGCACCCGCAAAAAGATAAATCTCTGATTTTTTTGCAAAAGGCCCATTTTCCAGATCACCACCGGAAAAGGTCGAAAGATTGAGAGGCAGGAATTTTCCGACCCTGACCAGGCCTTCTTGTTTCACATTGGCTGACAAAGTGCCAAGATTTAATTCCGACGTGGATATGAAATTCATGATTTTTGTCTCGAACCATTGTCTGGCATGCTGTAAATGCAAATTAACTACAGGACTGTTAACAATCTGATTTTCCCACCCCCTCGGTTTGAATACATTGATCTGCCGGTGCCACCATTCCTGCAAATTTTGTCCCCCGGCCCATGGTCCTGAAACGCCCAAGGTTATATCTGCCTGAATAAACTGATTTTTGGGAATAAAAAGCCTCACCCCCCCGGATAGTGTCAAGGTAGAAGCATAGGGCCGGTCGTGCCGCTGTTTGTCGTAAAAAATGATCTCAGAGGGTGTATAAATCTTGTGTTGAAGACTACTGACCAGTATAGCCTTTTCAACCAGCCCGATTAAAAAAAAATTATTGATGTGAATAGTACGATTCCATTTTAAAATAATTCCATTGCTGTAGTACTTGTCTGTTGCGGCAAAATTAAACCGGTCATTGTCAACCTGCGCGGCAATTTGATGGGTAGGCGCGTGCTGCCCATACAGCCCTGCAGGCCTCAAAAAGTAAACTAAAACAACGCAAAGAATTAATGACCTGATCATAAATCTGCTTATCACATAAAAATGGTAATGATTTACAACAATTTCATTTAAGATAATTGTTTATTTTGGCCCGGGTAATGTATCATTGAAGATAATTGCAAAAGAAATCGAAAATTTGACTGCTGAAAATCAATTAAGGGAGCTTTTGAATAAAAGGGAGTTAAAAGGTAATATAAGGTCGCTGACAACGACCGATTCCCTGATTGATTTTTTTTCCAACGATTATTTGGGGCTGGCCGGAAGCCAGGAGCTGTGGCAGATGATCAGACAAAACTACGATGCACTCGGCTCCAAAAAGAACGGTGCCACGGGGTCAAGGCTATTGTCGGGGAATTCAGCTTATTGCGAAGACCTGGAAAGTTACCTGGCCTCAATTTTCAAAGCCGAGGCCACCCTGCTTTTCAACTCCGGTTACAGCGCTAACCAGGCTGTTTTATCCTCCGTTCCTCAAAAAGGAGATACGATTATTTACGATGAGCATATTCATGCCTGTATCAAAGAAGGGGCCAGGCTGAGTTTTGCCCGACAGTATTCATTTAAACACAATGATACAGTTGATTTGACGAAAAAACTTGACAGATCGGAGGGTAATATTTTTGTCGTGGTGGAGTCGGTTTATTCAATGGATGGTAATGCGGGGCAAATACAAGAAATTCTGGCAGTTTGCAAGGCATACGGGGCCAGTCTGATTGTGGATGAAGCCCATAGCACAGGGGTTATGGGAGCAGGTGGAAATGGTCTTGTATGTAGTTTGGGGCTGGAAAAAGAGGTTTTTTTGCGCATATACACTTTTGGCAAAGGCATGGGGGTACACGGAGCCTGTGTGGCCGGGGCACAACTGGTAAGAGATTACCTGATTAATTTCGCCAGATCCTTTATATACACGACAGCCCTGCCGGCCCATAGTCTGGTGAGCATCCGGTCGGCTTTTGATTATCTGCAGGATCATCTCGTATTACAGGATCAGCTTCATACTATTGCAAACTACTTTGACCTGAAGGCCCGTGAATACCCTTTTAAGAACTCCGGAAATTATTTCCTTTGCAACAAAAGTGCCATAAAGGCCTTGATAGTACCTGGTAATCACAAAGCCAAAGCGTTGGCCATGTCCCTTCAGGCCGAAGGATTTAATGTCCGGCCAATACTATCGCCTACGGTAAAGGCGGGTGGAGAAAGGATCAGGATTTGTTTGCATGCTTTCAATACCAAAAATGAAATTGACCAATTTTTTAATGTATTATATAAAAATGCTTTATGAGTAAATATTTTGTTAGCGCCATAGGAACAGACTCCGGAAAGACGGTAGTAAGTGCCATTATCAGCCAGGCTTTAGGGGCTGATTACTGGAAACCCATTCAATGCGGCTTTCCTCGCGATCTGGACACAGTACGTATGCTGGTACAAGACCCCCGTAGTACTTTTCATGAAGAGCAATATTTGCTGAAAACTCCGGCTTCACCACACGCCGCGGCGAAAATAGATGGTGTCGAAGTAGCTGTTGACCATTTTAAATTGCCTTCGACTGACAATAACCTGGTTATAGAGGGGGCCGGAGGATTACTGGTACCTTTGAACGATGATGAAAACATAGTAGATTTAATTATCAAATTTGACGCGGAACTGGTTTTGGTATCTGATCTGTACCTGGGGAGTATCAATCATACACTTCTGAGTGTCGAGGCTTTACAAAAACGCAACCTGAAAGTAAAGGGGATCATTTTTAATGGTGAGGAAAACAAAGAAAGTGAGTCAATCATCTTAAAACGGTCCGGTTACAACTGCCTGTTAAACATTGCCAGAGAAGATAAAGTCAATCCGAATATGGTGGGGCGCTATGCCAGAAAGCTAAAAGAAAAATGGGAAATCTGATTCAACGGGATAAAAATGCGGTATGGCACCCATTTACGCAATGGAATGCCGTGCCGGACCCAATCCCGGTAGTAAAAGGGGAGGGGGTATATTTGTACACAACAGACGGCAAAAAGATCATCGATGCCATTTCTTCGTGGTGGGTAAACATTCATGGTCACGGTAACAAGACAATAGCAGAAGCAGTAGCCAGACAGGCTGCCACACTGGAGCATGTTATTTTTGCCAATTTTACCCATGAACCTGCTATTGAGCTGGCAGAAAATGTTTTATCCATTCTGCCGCCGGAGCAGTCAAAGGTTTTTTACTCTGACGATGGTAGCACCTCTGTAGAAGTCGCCCTCAAGATGGCTTTTCAATACTGGTATAACCAAGGAATAAAAAAAACCAAGGTTATCGCTATTGATGGGGCTTATCATGGGGATACCTTTGGCAGCATGTCTGTAGGAGACAGGGATATTTTTGTGGAACCATTTGCCCCTTTTTTGTTTGATGTGGAAAGTATTCCCTTTCCAACGCCGGATAATGAAGATCAAGTGCTATCGGTATTTGAGGATATTCTCCGGTCGGGAAATGTGGCTTCTTTTATTTTTGAACCGTTGCTTCAGGGTTCCGGGGGAATGAGAACCTATGATCCGGGAATTCTGGACAAGTTGATTGCCATGGCCAAGGCCAATGATGTGATTTGTATCGCCGATGAGGTTTTAACCGGTTTTGGAAGAACAGGTAAGCTTTTTGCCAGTCTTTACCTGGAGCACAAACCGGATATTTTTTGTTTGTCAAAGGCATTAACCGGAGGTACATTGGCGTTGGGTGTAACCACCTGCTCACAAAAAATTGTAGAAGCTTACCGGTCTGAGGAAGCGGCAAAAACCTTTTTTCACGGTCATTCCTTTACTGCCAACCCGATTGCCTGTGCTGCTGCCAACGCCAGTTTTAAACTGCTGATGGAAAAAAGCTGTCTGGATAATATCCAAAGAATAGCCGCACAACATGCGCAGTTTAACGAATGGTTACAAACACAGCCGGGCGTGAAAGCTTCAAGATGCCTTGGAACCATGCTTTCCCTTGAAGTGCAAACACCGGGTGAGACTTCGTACTTTAATGAAATCAGACATCGTGTGTTTCCTTTTTTTGTTGAAAGAGGTGTTTTATTAAGGCCTTTGGGCAATGTCATTTACATTTTGCCACCTTACATCATTGAAAATGAAGAGCTTGAGCATATCTATGATACGATAAGGCAGTTTTTGGCAGACCTTCCGTAAGATGATTGTGCATGTTTTATCCGTCTGATTTAAGGGTTAATTTTTGAAAATTCCGGTGATTTGACCGCTTGCTTTTGTCCCAGCCCACCCAGATGTGGGCTGTCTTTTAAATATTGCATGCCTGAAAATTTTATCGGCACTTTTTCGTACCGATAGGTGTCTTTGAGTGTTTTGGTAAAGTTATTGTCTCCCATACTTACGTCGGCGTCTTCCATGGTCAACTGACAGGGGTGTTCATACCCTGAGGCATGGGTGATCTCCAGCATTTCCTGTTTGAGGGTTTTGATGTAATTGGCAAAACGTTCCGATTTCAGGGTAACATCAATTCCTGATTGTAACCATTTGCTTTGGGTGGCGATTCCCGTAGGACAACGATTGGTATGGCAAACCTGGGCCTGGATACAACCGATCGACATCATAGCTTCCCTGGCAACGTTAATAAGGTCGGCCCCCATGGCCATGGCCATCAGGGCATTGGCCGGGAAGCCAAGTTTGCCCGAGGCTATGAAAACCGTACGCGCTGCGATACCACGCGCTGCAAAAATCTGATATACCTGGCTAAAAGCGTAGACAAAAGGAAGTGCGACATGATCGGCAAATGAAGGCGGTGCCGCACCCGTTCCACCTTCACCCCCGTCTATGGAAATAAAATCAGGGCCTCTGCCTGTTTCTTCCATAATTTCTGCCAATTCTTCCCACTTATCGAGTTTTCCAACGGCGGATTTTATACCAACGGGCAAACCTGTGTTTTGCGCGATGTTCTCAACAAAGTCCACCATTTCAGGAATGGTTGAAAAGGCCGTGTGATTCGCGGGGGATAAAACATCTTTTCCCATAGGTACTGTTCTTATCCTGGCGATTTCCTTAGATATTTTAGAAGCGGGCAATACACCTCCCTTTCCGGGTTTGGCGCCTTGCGACAGCTTTATTTCAATGGCTCTCACAAACGGGTTGTTTTTAACCAGTTCCACCATTTTTTCTATCGAAAAATTTCCATGCTCATCCCTTACCCCAAAATAGCCTGTCCCCATATGAAATACCACGTCGGCACCATTTGAATGGTAGGGTGATAACCCACCTTCTCCTGTATTGTGGTAACAGCCTGCCTTTAACGCCCCTTTGTTGAGTGAGTCTACCGCCCGTGCCGACAGCGAACCATAGCTCATGGCCGATATATTTACTACCGAGTAGGGTTTATAAGGTCTTTTACGGCCATTTTCCAGGCCCATCACCTTAGCACAGGGTATAAATGACTTGTCAAGGAAATTCGGATGATTTTCCCCCACATGAAAGGGAATCATGCTCGGATTGATAAAAACATGGCCTGGCGCATGAATATCCTGATCTGTCCCGAAACCCTCATAGTTATTTTGCTTTTTGGATGACGCATAAATCCAGGACCGCTGGCTGCGGTCAAAGGGTAATTCTTCGCGATTATTGGCTACAATATACTGACGCAGCTCAGGGCCAATTTTTTCCAACATATAACGGATATGACCGACCACGGGATAGTTGTGACTGATGGTATGTTTCTTGTTAAAAAATACATCCCTTACTGCAATTAAAACCAATACTAAGATGATATAACCCCACCAGGGTATCATACCAAAGATATTTAAGTATATTTCCATACAACGAATAATTAGTCTTTTGTTCCAGCCAATGCCGGAATCCCTATCATGAAAACCGTTCCACTGTGCGTTGAACTTTGTACGTGTATGGTACCATTTAACTTATGAACCACTTCACGTACTATATACAACCCCAGCCCTGAGCCATCTGAATTGAAACTCCCCCGGTAAAACATATCAAAAATGTTATCCAGGTGTTCTTCCTTTATGCCTTCACCATTGTCCTCAACTACAATATCTACCTCCCGGGAGTTTCCTTCGACCGTTATTTTCAGAAAAGCATTGGTCTCATCCCTTTTCCGATATTTAATGGCGTTGGAAATGATATTACCGAAAACAAGCATTAGCCTGCCTTTATCGGAGATAAAATCCCCCTCCACATTGACACTAACTACTAAATTTAAGTCTCCGGCCCCATCCATGTATCGGCGCAAGGCAAAAGACTCATTAATAATGCCTTTAAAATCGATAACATCTGAATCGATCTTTTTGTTTTCATTGATGGAAAAAGCCAGGATATCTTTTATGTAGGAATTTAATTTACCAACACTCCATTCGATTTTTTCTATGTATTCGGTAGATTTTTGGTCATTCAGATCCAGTTTCATCAGATTGACCAAACCTAAGATGGAAGCAACGGGCGACTGGATGTCATGAGAGATGCTGTATGTAAGTTTGTCAAGTTCAAAGTTCTTTTTATGGAGTTCTTCATTTTTAGCTTCCAGCTTTCTTTGTGCGTCCTTCAACATGGTTATGTCCATGACGGTGCCATTTAACCCAATGATTTTATCGCTTAAACCATTATAAGTGGGCTTTATTTTCACCAAAAGGTTTTTATGCTCATTCTTTTTGTTCATAGCCCTTACTTCGAAGGTGTATATGACCGGTTTATTAACAGCCTGAGAAAAAGTATCCGTTACCAGTTTCCTGTCCTGAGGATGGATAAACTCCATAAATTCTTCATATTCGGGGATTTTGTCATCTTTTTCAAGGCCAAAAATTTTTCTTTGTTCATCTGACCATTCAGTAACCTGCGATTTGAAGTCATATTTCCAGTTTCCAAGGTTCGCCATTTTCTGGGCTTCGCGGAGTTCCGTACCCTGAGCCTGTAGTTTTTTCTCCGTGGCGATTTTCTCGTCGAGTTCCTTTTTTAAGGCAGCGGTTTTGGCCTTCACCACTTTTCTTAATGTTTGAATCCAGAAAACCGAAAGAACTAGTAAAAGGAGCAATGACAAACCTACCCATTTAAGGATTTTAACTGCGATGGAGTCATCCTTTTCCCCAAACCATTTGACATAGATTTTAGAATATCTGCCTGATTTCTTCAGTATTTCCAATCCCAGGTTAATATCCCTGATCAGATCCAACCTGCCTTTGGCGGTGACAAACGACAATTCCAGGGGAAATATAACCGGTCCTACCGGTGACAATTCAACCCAGTCACTTTCAGCGATAAACTTGTGGGCCCGATAGCCACTAACCAGGGCATAATCGAAGTTTTCCCTGACCAGCCGGTTCAATGCCTCCTGTTCGTTCATGGCCGTAGCTACATTTAGTTGCAGTTCGCTTTTCCTCAAAAGATCTTCCAGAAGCGAACCGTTTTCCACAATGACCGAGGCGCCGACGATGTCTTCGATTTCCTCAATTTTTTTTTGATTATCCATTGTTATCAACTCGTGAGGAATTACCGCGTGGGAATTGGCAAATTCAAACTTTTCGCTCCTTTCACTGGAAAAAAACATATCTGTGACATCGATTGATTTTTCGTACTCGAGCCTGTGTTTGGTTTCTGACCAGTCGTTTAGTTTAAACACAACCTTAAATCCCATCTCCTCCCCAATGGCAGTAAACAGGTCTATATGAAAACCGTCGGGTTGTCCTTTTGCATTGATAAATTCATAGGGCGGATAAGATTTGTCACCGCCATAAACCACAGTTTTACCGTCTTTTTTTTGACTGTGAACGGCATATTGAATACTCATCAGAACTATTAAAAGGCATACCGTTTTGGTTGGGTCGAGGTAATACATACGATCGCACTTAAATAATAGCTTTTGTTACAAAATCCTTGTTGTAGTTTTTTGCTACTACTGAAATTAAGGCAAAAACTTGTAAAAGAAAAACCTCTGCCAACGGCAGAGGTTTTAAAATCATGTGGGTTTTTGTTTTTAACCTGTTATTTTTCCAGAATTTTAAACTCTACTCTTCTGTTCAACTCCCTGCCATCGATTTCATCGTCATTGCTCACCATGGGTCTGTCTTTTCCATAGCCGATAGTTTTCAGCCTGCTTCCGTCAATTCCATTTTCTACCAGGAAGTTATACACTGATTGAGCCCTTCTTTCAGACAACGCCTGATTATACTTTCTGGTACCAATATTATCGGTATGACCGGAGATTTCAATTTTCATGTTTTTATTTTCTTTTAACAAATTAGCAAGCCTGTTTAATTCCGGCGTGGACTCGGATTTCAGGGATGCTTTGTCAAAATCGAAAAATATATTGTTGAGCCTGATGGTAACCTCTTTTTCGATAGGAACCAAAATAAGGTTCTGTGTAATTTCAGCGTATTCGGTAACGTTTTCAAGGTCTACATTCTCATTGATGGCCACATAACCGGCAGCTTCGGCCAGGTATCCGTATTTTTCCCCTGAAGGTAAAAGTATTTGATACTCCCCGGTCACCGGATCGGAGTTTACAGTGCCTATTTCTTCTCCATCGGGAAGTTTCTCATAGAAGATCCGGGCGCTGATAGGTTTTCGGGTTTTTCTGTCATATACCTTTCCTTTTACCAGTATGACCGCTGTAGGTCTGAACAGGTCAGGCATATTGATGGAAAAAATATCTGCGTCGTTTTCTGATACACTTCGTGAAAAATAGGCATTTTCCCCCTTGGGATCAATATTGAAAAATACGTCATCACTGACAGAGTTAATTCCCGGCCCGAGATTTTCAGGTTCGGACCAGTTTTCCCAGGTATCATCCAGTCTTCTTGTCACATAAATATCCGCACCACCATAGCCACTATAGCCCTTTGATGAGAAGTAGAGGGTTTTATCATCCGGTGCTAAAAATGGAGACGATTCTTCGCTGGCACTATTTACATTGTCTCCCAGGTTTTTAGGTTCCGTCCAGATTCCGTCGTCTTTCAAAAAGCTTACATACAAATCCCTGTCGCCTTTTGTGTCTTTTCGGTGCACCGACATCATCAGAACTTTTCTGTTGTTTGCCAGGTAATATCCAACCCTCGGTGAGAGGTTGTAGTCGTTTTTGATTTCCAGGGCCGTCGGTTCCTCCCATCCCTCACTGGTTTTAGTACTGACCGAAACCCCGGCTGTCATCTTTCCGCTTTTCCCGTACCTGTTTCCAAGAAGCAAAATGGCGGTATTTCCATCAGGGGTAATGGAAGAAATAAAGTTAGGGCCGTCATTATTAAGCGGGGCACCAATGTTTTTTGCTACTCCCCATTCTCCTGTCGTCTTATCTTTTTCGGCATACCAGATGTCTTCGATATCGTCTGCACCGCCTACATTTTCAGGGTGATTTTGCCGGCTAAAATATAGCAAATCCCCTTGTGGTGAAATCAGGGGTTTAATTTCTTTGTAAGGGCTGTTGACGTTTTCACTCAACCGCTCTGATCTTAACTCAGTATTCAACCCTTCGGGCAGATTCAGCTCTATCCTGATAGGCTCCTTTGAATCACTGATACCCACAGCGTCGATACTGTTGTACCCTTCGACTTTTGAGCAATCTATTATTATTTTCAGGGCGTGCACCTGGTAAGACGTCCGGTCGATGAAGATATTCAATAGTCTTCTTGAAAGGTTGATCGGTGCAGGCAGCAGGGAAAATACGGAGTATTCTTTATTGTTTTCGTCGTACAGCAAGACCTCACTTACGGCACTTGGGTTGAGGGATTCTGCAATCGCTATTTGTTGCACCCTGACTGGTGTATCAAACCCCACCTTAATGAATTCGACTTTATCCGGTTTTTTAGGGAGCCATGCATTGGGGTTGTCTCCTCCTTCGGGATAAACGTTAGGTTTGTGAAGTATTTGCGACGCAGCATATTCGACCGGGGATAACTGCGAGCTAAATTCTATTACCTTGGTAGCCCAATGCACGGTAGGTATTTTTTCCTGAGCCCTAGCAAAGTGCATGATGACAAGGCAAATAACAAAAAATGTAATTTTTCCTTTCAACATGTTTCTGTCTTTAATAATAGTGACAATTAAGTCTATTTATCCGAAAATTAAAAA
This sequence comes from Cytophagales bacterium, assembly GCA_022360015.1. Classification (GTDB taxonomy): domain Bacteria; phylum Bacteroidota; class Bacteroidia; order Cytophagales; family Cyclobacteriaceae; genus Agaribacillus. The sequence continues at coordinate 51,960 of JAKSDQ010000150.1, read as the reverse complement.
TATTGACAAAAATTCAAGCTTCATGAAGTCTGCAAATATTACATCATAAGGTTATTAATTCATATTTAACCTGGTTAACCCTTCACCTGAATTGCAGTACCTCGATCATTACTATCGACATCAAAGATTAATATCTTGATAAACAATAGATTTAAGTAGAAATCACAGGTCGAAAATACAGCTATTAATCCGAACAAAATATGAACAATATCTGAACAAAACTACCAAAAACCGTGAAAAAATCTTTGCACGCACAGAATTTTATAGGCTGCCTTTTGTTAACGGACTGATTTTTAGCTGTCGATAAAGCCAGGGCTTTTTATAATTTCAAGATAAATCAGCCATAAAACGGTTAAAAATCACATAAAATTGATCCTGAAATGCCGGTATTCTCTGTGCCTATGGGCGAACCGGCAGGTATGACAACGGGTTTTGCAGTTCGCTGATACTCAAAATCGTTGATGTATTTTTCAACAATGGCTTTCGTATGTTTTAAGAAGGCAAACTGGTTTAAGTCCGGGTTTTTCCTGATTTCCTGGCTCATCCATTTATTCAGGTCGTCCAGTTTCAAATAACAGATCGCCCGGGTTTGGTGAGTAGCGGCTTCGTCGATAGCCAGGTTGATTAAATGTTTAATAACCAATTTATTCACCATCCTTTGGATCTCACCACTCAAACCTTCGTCCACACCCGATTTCAGGGTTCTGTTAACAATGTCGTCAACCAGTTCAGAAAACCCTGGCAAATTTTCATTTCTGCCATTGTATTCGATCATCCTGGCGGCGCGATGGGGGTGAAGCAGCAGGCCGAGTACCAGTTCCGCTACACTTTCAGCAGCAGACAATGGATCGAAAGCAGGGCCTGTTTTGGCATCAAATGTTTCCCGGTTACGGCTGTAACCGAGCGGCCGGGGAGGGATTTGACTGATGATATTCTCTGGAATTAACAGGGATTCCGGCTTCAATGTACTTAGTACCGCGTAAATAGCTTTTTTTTGCTCGATTGCCGGAATCATCTCCGTGATTTGTTGCCCATCATTCCTTAACGCATAGGTGTAATTCAGTCCTCCTATGAGCTTTACCGCTGCTTCTATCTGATAGCGATGCATCAGGTAAACCGGTACCAGGACTTCTTCCAGTGTAGCCATGGGATCACCGGATTTAATATTGCTTGAAGAGAATTTTTCAAGTACGGCTTTTCGCACATTCATGACCCTGTTTAATTCATCGGCCGCACTGTAACCGTTGTCCCATAGATGGGCGTAAGGGTGGGCACCCCCCTGAGGTCTGGCATCCTGATCGGATATAAATAAAATTCCTTCGCTGCGGGCCTTATCGAGTATTTGTTTTAACCGGGATTTTTCATCGGTTTTTTTAGGGAAATCCTGGTATCCGTAGGCAATGGCAACTTTGTCCCAGGCCCCTATTTTGTCGTCGTAGGCTTCACTTACATCTACATGGCCGGCACTGTCTAACCTGACATAGGGGTGAGGGTAGTCCATCACCGAGCTTCTGTCATTTACACTTGCAGCGAAATTGTGAGCCAATCCCAGGGTATGACCGACTTCATGGGCTGACAATTGTCTCAATCTGGCCAAAGCCATTTCCCGCATGGCTTTTGGAACAGGTTTTCCGGTTTCATAAGGTGTGAGTAAACCCTGTGCAATCAAAAAATCCTGCCTCACCCTAAGTGAGCCCAAAGTGACATGTCCTTTAATGATTTCTCCTGTTCTGGGATCGCTGACCGAGTTGCCGTACGACCAGCCGCGTGTCGCCCTGTGAACCCATTGAATCACATTGTACCGGATATCGAGTGGATCCACGTCTTTTGGGAGCATCCTGATCTGAAATGCATTCTTGTATCCTATATCCTCAAATGCCTGGTTCCACCAACTTGCGCCTTCAATTAAAGCCGATTTAATGGGTTCCGGGGCACCTCGGTCAAGATAATACACGATTGGCTTCATGGGCTCACTTACTTCTGCCTCCGGATTTTTCTTATTCAACCGGTGCCTGTTAATAAATCTTTTAACAATGTTTTCATGAATCGGAGTGGCAAAATCCATATAAGATATGCCAAAATACCCGGCTCCCGGTGAAAACTCCCTCGGTTGATAACCATCGTCCGGCAGTTCTATGAAGCTGTGATGTTGTCTTACGGTCATGATATCGGGAGTAGGTACCACCTGGCGGACATAATTGCCGGCAGCATTTCCGGAAAATGTCAGTATGGCCTCGAATTCCGAATTTTTAGGAAAGGCCTTCGTACGAGGCAGGTACATGGCGCTTTTGCTTGCATCGAGTTTATAATCTCCCTGACCCGTATTTTTGAGCCTGCCGGTTACCCCGTGGGCATCCCTCATCAGAAAAGCGCTGGCATCGACCAATAGTTTACCGTCCTGTGCAGCCTCAATTTTAAAACCCCACAATACCGACTGTGCAAAAGCTTCCTCCACCGCCTGTCTTTCGTCAGGATTGTCACTGATGGCACGGTAATCATAATTAGGCTGAACCAGCAAAAGCTTATTCCCACTCCGGAAGAACCTTACTATCCGGGTATTTCCCAACTGGCCCCTGTCAAGGCCAATATCATTGGAACCTACCCCCGCTGAAAGGGCATTCACATACAAAAACTCCTGGTCAACCTTGTCGACTTCCAACCATACGGTTCCATTTTTATCATCCCAATAGAAGTTAAAGTAACCTTCGTACTTCGCCATGGCCGTAACCTTTTCTTCAATGGGACCAACGGTGACTTTTTTCTTCTGGGCTGATGCTAGTATTGAGCAGAACAAAAAGAGTAAAAAAACAGGAAATCTTTTTTTCATACTTGTGGGATACCTTCGCTCATACATGTATCTGAAACCAAATATAATAAAAAAAAAATCACATTTTTCATAACAGAGGCTATTAGGATCAATGGAAAGAATTGTCAATTGACAATGGACAATTGGTTTTTGGGGGAGGTAGGGAGAATGTGAGTCGTATTTAGCAACTATAGGTGGTAGCACAGAATCAATCATGAATCCTGCAACTCCTCTCACCTACCTGACACCTCTCACCTGATGGAGGTGCTACTTTTCCCTGAGCCAGGTTTGAGATCTTCCGATCCAGGAAAAACCTATGTATCCACGAACGATGAGGTTATCGTTTTCGACCCACATTTTGCATTTATATACTTTTCCGTTTTGTGGATCGAGGATGGTGCCATCATCCCATTCGTCCCCGTTTTTTTCCAGGTTTTTAATTATTTCCATGCCTAGGATTTTTTGATCTTTTCTGGGGTCATCATCATCGCATTGGTCACAGACCGCGTCCTGTTTTTTGGGGTCTGTAATTTTGACAATTCTACCAAATACTTTATTGTCTTTTTTAAAGATTTCGACCACCGATTTTTTTTCACCCGTTTCATCATCGACAGTTTTCCATTGGCCCAGTATCGACTCCTGACCGTAAGTCCGGGAAATTATTAGTGACAGCAGGAGGCATGTCCAGAATACTTTAGTCATAAAAAAAAATTTTATCAAAGTAACAAAAAAAGTTTTAATTAGATGCGTGTGACTATCAAATTTTGGCTTATTTACTGGTAAGCTATTGTTGATGAGGTAATGATGAAAATGGGTATGACCCGTGCCCCCCTCGAAGGCAGAGCCGTCAGTTTAAGAAAAAATGTCTTATGACGCGAGCGTCCGGGGCTGTTGCACAACTTAAGAATATGCCTGTATTTATTTTACCGGCGAAAACCGCTGTGTCTCTTTGTGCCTTGTTGCCTCTGTGGTTAAAAAAGGAACACCACCAAGTCACCAAGGCACAAAGAGCTTTGCCGAAAACGTTGTGCAACAGCCCCGGACGCTTGCGCTATTAATTATTTTTGTATGTGTTTAAGTAATTGAGTATTATATACCTGCAAGGGTTTGGGCTGACAGATATGTCCTCGAGAGGGGAGTCCAGTAATGCTGAGCTCCGGTGAATGGACTAGTCATCCTATGATTTATTACCATGACTTCCGGTGAAGTCTGTTGAATTCAGAAGAAAATATTGTGTAAAAGATTTTGTTAACCAGTTTCTTCAGTCACTAATGTTTCTTTCGGCCGGAACGATTCTAAGGGCGTCGGTATTTTTTGGGTTTGGTATACTTTGTTCCGACACCTGCCTTTCGGTTACTTCTTTTTCGTTGGTTAACGAAGTGTGATGCCCGGAGTTAACAGAAATGTGGGGAGCGATAATTAAGGCTACGATAGACATCAGCTTGATTAAGATGTTCATAGAAGGACCAGAGGTGTCTTTAAAAGGGTCACCAACAGTATCTCCGGTAACAGAGGCTTTATGGGCCTCGGATCCTTTGTATTCCATTTTACCATTTATTTCCACCCCTTTTTCAAAAGATTTCTTGGCATTGTCCCAGGCACCGCCTGCATTGTTCATAAACATTCCCATTAAAACCCCTGAGACGGTCACTCCGGCTAACAATCCCCCGAGAATTTCAGCCGAAGAAGCATCATTAAAAACATCTCTAAAGCCAAAGCCCACGATCAAGGGTACAATAAGGGCGATCGCACCCGGCATAATCATTTCCCTGATAGAAGCCCGTGTTGAAATATCGACACATTTTTCATATTCCGGTTTGGCCTTGTACTCCATGATACCAGGTATTTCTTTAAATTGTCTTCGTACCTCATTCACCATATCCATGGCGGCCCTGCCGACAGCGGCGATGGCCAGGGATGAAAATATAAACGGAATCATTGCGCCTACAAATAGAGCGCCAAGCACAGGTGCTTTATAAAGGTCGATGGTATTAATACCTGCAATTCCCACAAAAGCAGCAAATAGGGCCAGGGCTGTCAATGCTGCCGAGGCGATGGCGAAACCTTTACCCGTGGCCGCTGTGGTATTTCCTACGGCATCGAGATTATCGGTTCTTTCTCTTACCTCTTCGGGTAAACCGCTCATTTCGGCGATACCTCCGGCATTATCTGCAATAGGTCCAAAAGCGTCGATCGCCAATTGCATAGCCGTAGTGGCCATCATACCGGCAGCGGCGATGGCAACTCCATACAACCCGGCAAATGTGTAGGAAGCAACAATTCCTGATCCCAAAACAATAATTGGCAATACGGTAGATTCCATTCCCACGGATAGCCCTCCGATAATATTGGTAGCGTGACCGGTGGAAGATTGCTTTACAATGGAGTTGACAGGTCTTTTGCCCATGGCTGTGTAATATTCGGTAATAATACTCATCAAGGCCCCCACAACCAGCCCTACCACTATTGAATAGAAAACATCCATGCTTGTAAACTCATACCTTCTCATGGCAAGGTTTTCCGGCAACATCCAATTTACCAAGAAAAATGAGGCAATGGCAGTTAATACAATGGATGACCAGTTACCCAGGTTTAAAGCATTTTGCACACTGTCGGTTTCATTTTTAACCTTTACAAACCATGTTCCTATGATAGAAAACATCAGACCTATGCCTGCGATGAGCATTGGCAGCAAAACCGGGGCTATTCCACCGAAGTTATCATCGGATACAATTTCCCGGCCCAATACCATGGTAGCTAAAATTGTGGCCACATAAGAGCCAAATAAATCCGCTCCCATACCCGCAACATCACCTACATTGTCACCTACATTGTCTGCAATCGTCGCAGGGTTACGGACATCGTCTTCAGGTATGCCGGCTTCCACTTTTCCAACAAGATCGGCGCCTACGTCTGCGGCCTTCGTATATATACCTCCACCGACACGTGCAAACAAGGCTATACTTTCCGCACCCAGGGAAAACCCGGCAAGGACTTCCAGGGCTTTTTCCATTTCCCGGCCATTTACCGCACCCCCCTGGCTGGTAACGTATACATTGTAAAATACTATGAATAAACTTCCCAATCCGAATACGGCCAATCCCGCAACACCGAGTCCCATTACACTCCCCCCGGTAAAAGATACTTGCAATGCTTTTGATAAACTTGTCCGTGCCGCCTGGGTCGTTCTCACATTGGCCTTGGTAGCGATATTCATGCCGATCCATCCTGCAAGTGCTGAAAAGAAAGCACCGATAACAAACGAAATGGCAATAACAGGGCTCGAGGTCTCTACTGTTGTACCGGAATAAGCCAACAAAATCCCGGCAATGATAACGAAATAGGTAAGAACTTTCCATTCCGCCTTAAGAAAGGCCATGGCCCCGCGGGCAATATAACCTGCCAGTTCTTTCATATTATCGTCACCGGCATTTTGTTTTGACACCCACAGTGATTTTATAACCATAATTACCAATCCAACAATGCCAAGAGCCGGAATCAAGTAAATCAAATTTTCCATATTGTTCGCTTTGCTTAAAAGAATACTTTTTCTCTCAAAAATTAAAAGAGCCCACCTGGAGTGGGCGCAATCAAAAAACTTGCGCAAAGATAGGATTTCAACTTTGATTATGAAATAAAAAATGTCAAATCTCCTGCATATTTAGTCAGGAAAACCCATAAACTCGTCGAACAATCGGGTGAAAGATTTGATTTTCAGGAAAATAACTACGGTAAAGAGACTTTCCTGCACATTTATTCCCGCAATTTATCCAATAACCTGTTTAGATCCGCCAGCTCACTGTTTGAAAGGTTTTTGGTGAGCTCATTTAGTTTAAAACTGATCTCATCCATTTTCTCAAGAAGCGCCAAGCCCTGCTCCGATATGGTAATCTCCGCGGCCCGCCGGTCATTCACAGATATATTTCGATTGATTAACTGTTTGACCCTGAGCCGCTTTACTATCCGGGATGCATCTGACATTTTATCAAGCATTCTTTCTTTTAATAGATTGATGGTCGCCGGTTTTGGGTATTGCCCCCTCAGAATACGTAAAACATTGTATTGCTGCCTGGTGATAGCATAAGCCTTGAAAAAGTCATTCATTTTGGCAATTATATAATTGTTGGTATACATAATGTTGATAACTGCCTTTTGATTTTCACTTTGAAATTTGGGCTGGACTATCTCCTTTTCTAAGCTTGTCATGACTCAGAGTATTTAAATTAGGTTACCGGACAAAATTGTCCGGCATGAATTTTCCAGCAATATACAGATATTTTATTTACTGTTTATAAAATCTAAAAACTCCTGTCTGGTTCTTTGTTCTGTAAATTTACCACTAAAGTGTGCCGTTCCTGTGGTGCTGCTGGTATCACCTACACCCCTGGAAGAAACACATAAATGTGTGGCATCGATGACTACAGCTACATCTTGTGTTTTGAGGGCATCTTTCATCGCATTGGCAATCTGTACGGTTAGCCTTTCCTGTACCTGTGGTCTTTTGGCATAGTATTGTACAATTCTGTTGATTTTTGATAGCCCAATCACCTTACCACTGGAAAAATAACCCACATGGGCTTTACCATATATAGGAACAAAATGATGTTCACAATTTGAATAAAAGGTAATGTCCTTTTCAACCAGCATTTCATCATATTGATATTTGTTGTCAAAAAGTGTAATGCTTGGCTTATTGGAAGGGTTCAGCCCACTAAAAATTTCCTTAACATACATTTTGGCTACACGATCAGGTGTGCCTCTCAGGCTGTCATCACTGAGATCCAATCCCAATGTTTCCATAATAGCTTCAAAATGTTTGGAGATTTTCTTTATTTTGGTTTCATCATCCATCTCAAATGCGTCATCCCTCAAGGGTGTATTATAGGAATTCACGAACTGTACTTCGTCTGCCTCAACATGATCTCTTAAGCTCCTAATTCGCGGGGAATTCAACGAAATTTCTTTCTGTTTCATATAGTTTGATTTTTAAATCGTGTTTTGAATCGATTTTTGGCCTGAGAATTTTCCATATCACCATAGCGATGTTTTCGGCAGTGGGGTTAAGGTTTTTAAATTCCTCGGTATCTAAATTTAGATTTTTGTGATCGAATCTGGCCACGATGTTTTGTTTAATAATGTCGCTCAGCACCTTCATATCCATGACATAACCCGTTTCCGGATCAATTTCACCTGTAATTTGCACGATCATGTCGTAATTGTGGCCGTGATAATTTGGGTTATTGCACTTGCCAAACACCTGTTGATTTTTGTCATCAGGCCAGGCAGGGTTATGTAATCTATGCGCAGCGTTAAAATGTTCTTTTCTGAATACTGAAATTTTCATACTCCTCGAAAACGTTTTGACTGGCAAATTGTTTGTAAAACTTGCATTTTATTGTAGTACTTAACAAACTTTGATACCTGTCGGGTTCTAAAAAATTAAACGAATATAAATGTAATTGGATGATTTGCCAAGATTTGCCAATTTACCGGGGTATTGTGGACCAGTAATCATAGTGTAGTCATAGTATGACTCGAAGTCATACTATAGACTATAACGAAGTTAGTTCACCCTGTAAAAAACCAAAAAACATTCCTTTCGTTAGCAAACTAACTATTTAAAACCTAAGTTTGCCCACAAAAATTTAAGTTACATCCTGAAAAAAGATATTGCGGTTTGACTATTGAAGAGATTAAAGAACGTATTTTGTCCTATAAGGCTGCCGGCAAGAAGATTTTTACAACTTCTTCCTTTCAGACACATAGTATTGTATTGCTGCATATTATCAGTGAGACAGACAACAGCATTCCGGTTTACTTTTTAAATACGGGCTATTTATTTCCTGAAACGTTGAAATTCAGGGATCAGATCAGGGATATGCTCGATCTGAACGTTGTAGATTTACAATCTGTAATTCCCAAATCCATGCAAAAGGACCGGGATGGAAAATTATTCTTTGTTTCTGATCCGGATCATTGCTGTTCCATTAACAAAACCCAACCCCTGGAGAGCATACTAGCTTCACATGATATCTGGATCAATGGTGTAAGGGCTGATCAAAGTGCGGCCCGTAAAGCGATGAAGGTTGAGCAGTCTGCCCCCTTTGGTGTTACGAGGTTTCATCCTATGTTGGAATGGAATGCGAAATCCATTTATGAATACAGAAAAAAACACAATTTGCCCAGCCATCCGATGGCGTTAAAAGGATATTTCAGCGTAGGATGCGAACCCTGTACGCGTAAGATCGACCCTGCCATGCAGGAGCGTGAAGCCAGATGGTATGGCATGCATAAAACCGAATGTGGATTGCATACGGAATTAATCAATAAGTAAGGCACAAAGAGACACAGCGGTTTTTGCCGATGAAAAAATACAGGCATATTCTTGGGTAGTACATCGGTCATTTTCGGCTTGCGCGATTTCTTAATTTTGGAGGTGTTGAAGGGGATTTTGTCGGTAGAATATTGATAATTAAAAAGTTATATTTTATTATATGAAAGTTCTAATTACAGGTGGGACAGGTTATCTGGGAACGGAATTGGTGAAATTGTTGACAAAAAATGCCTCGATCACCGAAATAGTAGTTTATGATAATCTGGGCCGAAATAATTTTAATCTGTTTTTGGGACATAAAATGGAAAACCACGCCAAAGTCAAGCTTGTGATTGGTGATATACTGGATTCCAGGTTGCTTAAGAGACAACTGAAAGGCGTGAGCGTGGTTTATCATTTGGCAGCCAATGTTACTACGCCTTTTTCCAATACGGATCCGCATTTTTTTGAGCAGGTAAACCACTGGGGAACAGCGGAGTTGGTTTATGCTATTGAGGAGAGTGAAGTAAGCAAAGTGGTTTACACCAGCAGTACCTCAGTCTATGGTGCCTCGAAACAGTTGGTAAGCGAGGATTCCATCCCTAACCCCAGAACATTTTACGGCATATCCAAAATGAGGGGTGAGGAGCACATTATGCGGTTAAATGACCGTCTGGATACCTATATTTTACGCTGTGGAAATGTTTACGGCTACAGCCGGAGTATGCGTTTTGACGCGGTCATCAACAAATTTGTATTTGAAGCAAATTTTAACCGCCGGATTTCGATTAACGGCAAGGGAAATCAATCCCGCTCTTTTATCCATATTGATAAGATTACCAGGATTTTGAATGATATAATTTTCAGCCAGGTACCATCCGGAACCTACAATATAGTGGGCAAAAACCTGGCAGTACTGGATATAGTCGATGTATTAAAGGAGATTTACCCCGATCTTGAATTCAGCTTCGTGAATCAACACCTGAGCCTCAGGGAAATTAAAGTGGACCCCCACTCAAAACTCGACGCCTTCCTAACCATCCCCCATGACGGCGACCTCAAAAATGACCTAATAAACTTCAAAGAAAGATTCTCCTTCTAATTTTCATTCTCATTTTAATTTCACCCCCTCCGCCTGTATTCGACAAACGCATAAGGGTACTTATTCTTTTCATCGGGCTCAAATTCTTCCCTGGCCACTTCTAGCCATTTATTTGCGTCAATTTCCGGAAAAAAAGCATCTCCGTCAAAGGTAGATTTGATTTCCGTAATAAACATTTTATCAGCCAGCCCGATAGTCTTTTCATAAATTTGAGCCCCACCAAGAATATAGACCTCCTCCTGACCTTCGGCTGCTGCAATCGCAAAAGCCTTACCTATGTCATCTACCACCCAGCAACCATTGGCCTCGAATGTCGGATTTCTGGTGATGATGATCGTCGGCCTTCCGGGAAGGGGTTTGTTCCCGATGGAAGCAAAGGTTTTGCGGCCCATAATGACCAATTTTCCCCGTGTTTTATTTTTGAAAAATTTCAGGTCGGCCGGCATGTGCCATACCAGGTCATTGTCTTTGCCAATTACATTGTTATCTGATTTAGCAGCAATAATTGTTTTTATCATAGTTTGTTACCTCTTAGAAACGTCTCGGTTTTCATCCGTTTTTTTCCCTCGACCTGCAATTCACAGACTTCTATGAGCTGGTCAGCGGTTTTGAAATAAAGATGATTGTCTTGTGTTACATAATCACCCGGACGTATCAGGTTTAAATTTTTCCGGCTGATTTCACTCTTGTATATTTTGCATATTGTGTTTCCGATATGCGTCCAGGCGGCAGGGTAGGGTGATAAACCCCTGATGAAATTATGGATTTCCCCGGCCGTTGATTGCCAGTTGATGCGGCAGGTTTCTTTAAAAATTTTCGGTGCCTTTTTTTGGGTTGCTTCCAAATCCTGTGGTTGGCTGGCATAATCGTTTTTCTGTATGGCTTTAACTGTTTTAAGCACCAGTTGAGCCCCCTTATGCATAAGCCTGGTGTAGAGACTTCCTGCGTCGTCTTCCGGAAATATAGTTTCTTTTTCCTGAAAAATGATATCGCCAGTATCTATTTCGTGCCTTAGGAAAAAGGTGGTAACGCCTGTTGCTTTCTCGCCGTTGATAATGGCCCAATTGATCGGAGCCGCGCCCCTGTAGTCAGGCAGCAGGGAAGCATGCAGGTTAAAAGTGCCTATTTCAGGCATATTCCACACCACCTCAGGCAACATTCTGAAAGCAACCACCACTTGCAGGTTGGCCCGGTAGCTTCGGAGCAACGAAACAAATTCAGGGTTTTTGAGGTTAGTTGGTTGCAGTACCGGTATATTCCGGGACTGGCTGTAGGCCTTTACGGGTGACACAGCCAGCTTTTGACCGCGGCCTTTGGGTTTGTCTGGTGCGGTAATGACGGCAACAATGTTAAAGCTATTTTCAACCAAAACCTTTAAGCTAGGCACCGCAAAATCGGGAGTGCCCATAAAAATAATTCTCAATTCCTGCATGCCATCAACTTTCGGGATATAATAAATATTTTTTCCGGATTTTTTTATAGATTTCCAACTCCTTCTGCCAGGTTTGCCTTATGTCTTCTTCTGAAAGCCCTGCGATTATTTGCTGTTGCAACTTGTCATTTCCTGCAAGTCTGGTGAATGATTTGATAAAAAACTTGTCTTTCCCCGGAAACTTGTTGTACGCGTCGATCAAATAAGACAACGTAAAATCCAGATCCCCTTTCTTATTTCTGAGATCTATTCCCCAGCACAATTGGTTTTCCAGTTTCGGATACTTCGACACACCTTCTATGCTTCTTGGGGTAAATGAAAATGAACCGAATACCGGATCCGGATAGCCTATTACCTGAAAAGGGAAATCAGTACCACGGCCAATGCTCATGACCGTTCCTTCAAACAGGCAAAGGGTAGGGTACAATCTGGCAGCCTGGTCATTAGGTAGATTTGGTGATGTCCGGATTGGCAGAGAATAAGGCTTTTGGTGGTTATACTCACTGCATTTGATAACAGTTAACCGGCATTTTGCCCCATTTTCCAACCACCCTTCACCATTGATCATTTGGGCTAATTCACCCACCGTCAGGCCATGAACAATCGGTATCTCGTGCATCCCTACAAATGTCCTGAACTGCGGATCGAGTACCGGACCATCAACATAGTGGCCGTTAGGGTTTGGCCGGTCAAATACCATTAGCTCCTTACCAAATTCGGCGCATGCCTCCATGATGTAATGCATGGTGCTGATGTAGGTATAAAACCGCGCCCCAACATCCTGTATATCAAAAATAATAACGTCCACGTCTTCCAACATTTCCTTTGTAGGCTTCCTGGTTTTTCCGTACAACGATACCAACCGAAGGCCTGTTTTTGGATCGGAAGTATATTCCACTTTTTCACCATCTGCCGCCTCTCCCCTGAATCCATGTTCGGGGGAAAATATTTTAACAATCTCAACGCCCTTCTGCAACAGCGTATCCACCAGGTGTGACGACCCCACCAGGGAGGTTTGGTTAACAGTGAGTGCAATTCTTTTGTTGGCAAGTGCAGGAAGGTATTGGTCAAAATGGGCAGCCCCAACCATAATAGGTTTTTCTGCCGGTTGCCCGGAGTCCTCCCGGGCGGTGTTACTTTCCACCTGCCCGCATTGCGTTAGAAGAAATATCAAAAATAGGTTTAAGAAAGCAAGTTTGATTTGCATAGCATTAAATTTTCAACCTTTATAATTATGTTTATCTTTGCGTCGCTCATTATTGTTCAAAATTAATCAATATTTGAATCTCTCATATTTTATATCCAAAAGAATTAATAGGGCGCAATCAGGCAGTTTCTCGGCTATCATCTATAAAATAGCCATAGCAAGTGTAGGAATTGGCCTGGGGATTATGATTATCTCCTTTTTAATCCTTGGAGGGTTTAAAAAAACTATCATCGAAAAAAACTTTAGCTTCTCGGGCCATCTGAATATCACAAAATTTACCTTGGGAGGGGGAAGTTATGAGGAACAGCCTATTTCCAAGGAAAGTGCGTTTTTTAAAAATTATCGACAATATGAGTTTATAGACCATTTACAGGTGTTTAGCTACAAATTTGGTTTGCTCAAAACCGAAGAGGGTGTTTCCGGTGCCTTGCTTAAAGGGGTTGGTACTGATTTCGATACTACGAGGTTTAATAAAATTCTGGTTGAGGGGTCTTTTATAAAAAGGAATGATTCGTCCTATTCGACTCAGGTTGTCATTAGCCGCATGATGTCCAGGAAATTGCGATTGCAGGTAGGGGATGAAGTGGTGATGTATTTCATTCAAAAACCCCCAAGACCCAGGAAGTTGCTCGTAAGCGGCATCTATGATTCGGGGCTGGAGGAGTTCGATGACTCTTTTATCATCGGGGATATTGCTATGATACAACGGTTAAATGGCTGGGAACAAGATCAGGTGGGGGGCTTTGAGCTTTTCATCAAGGACTTCGAGCAGCTAGCTATGGCCAAAGAAACTATTGACCGTGATCTGGACTTTGACCTTTATGCCCACCAGATTACCGATCAGTATGTCCTGATTTTTGATTGGTTGACATTAATCAACCGGCAGGTTTATCTATTTATTGGCCTGATATTATTTGTCGCCTGTTTTAACATGGCTTCAATCCTCCTGATTCTCATTATGGAGCGCACCCAAATGATCGGCGTCCTGAAAGCCCTCGGAGCAGACAACCTGCAAATCAGAAAACTATTCATTTACAATGGGGTGCTAATTGTCTTGAAAGGTTTGCTGATCGGAAATATTTTAGGCATTGGGTTAGCCTTTCTTCAATATCAATTCAAGCTCATACCCCTCGATTTTGAGAATTATTTCATGCATTACGTCCCCATCGAATGGAACTGGGGGGTAATTGCAGCACTGAATGTACTGACTTTGGTAGTGGTTTCTGCTGTGTTGATCATTCCTTCGGTAATCATTTCAAGAATTCAACCAATCAAATCCATCCGATTCGATTAACTAAAAACTGTCAACTCAGGCTATGTAAAAACAACAATGTTCCAAACATTGACCAGATTAAATGCTATTTTAGTTAATTGAAGGAAAAAATAAATAACACATACTCATTTTATCCACTTTTCTCAAAATATTATTTTGAGAAAAGTTTCCAACGTTTCATTTTCACACAGCCAACTTCCAATTATTAATTGTCAACTGTCAATTGTTAATTCCCCCCTCCCAACCTGGGAATATTTTTTAAACCAACTCCTGATTTTCATCTGAATGACTCCGAAAATAGCTTCTTTGATGATGCCCTTCGACATTTTTGAAGTGCCTTTTGACCGGTCGGTAAACGTAATGGGCACCTCCTTGATTTTGAAGCCGTGTTTCCAGGCCAGAAATTTCATTTCGATCTGAAAGGCATAACCGATAAATTTGATTTTGTCCAGTTCAATAGTCGCCAGCACGGCCCTTTTATAGCATTTAAAACCTGCGGTAGTGTCATTAATCGGCATTCCGGTAATCATTCTCACATACCTGCTCGCAAAATAAGACATGAGCACCCTGGTGATAGGCCAATTGACCACATTGACACCGGTAATGTACCTTGAACCAATGGCCAGGTCATACCATTGTTTTTCACAAGCCTCTTTTAATCTTGGCAGGTCGGCGGGATTATGTGAAAAGTCCGCATCCATTTCGAATATGTATTCGTAGTCCCTGTCCAGTGCATAATGAAATCCAGCGATATAGGCGGTGCCCAGGCCCTGTTTTTTTTTTCTTTTGAGCAGGTGCAGGCAACCTTCAAATTCAGGTTGTAGTGACGCTACTATTTCCGCCGTCCCATCCGGGGAGTTATCATCTACGATCAGGATATGATATGAACCCCCCAAAGCAAAAACCTCTCTAATGATCGCTTCAACATTTTCTTTCTCGTTATAAGTGGGAATAATAACTAATGAATTGCTCACGCTCGCTGTTTAAAAAATTAAATGGCAAATTAAACAAATAATTGTAATTAATGTTTGATTTTGCAAAACATTCGATTTCAAAGGGCAGTGGTGGATAGTTAACTTTTGTGGGTGTTTTTTGATGAAATTTTAACATCTTTGCAAACCCAATAATTAACTATAGATTTTGGAGACTACATCTGTTACAGCTATTAATCTTTCCCTTAAAAAGGCCATTTTCAATGCCTTTAAGGAAGTATTTGACCACGAGTTGTCAAACGGCGAAATAGCCCTCCAACCTACACGGCGGGAGTTTGAAGGTTCACACACCTTTGTGGTTTTTCCGTATTTGAAAATTACCCGTAAATCACCGGAAGAGTCCGGGACACTCCTGGGAAGTTATTTGGTGGATAACACTGACATCATTAAAAGCTTTAATGTAGTAAAGGGTTTTCTGAACCTGGAATTGGAAGACAAGCTGTGGATTGAAGTGTTTGGCCAGATTGCGGCCCAGCAAAACTACGGAATACAAGAACCAACCGGCGATGAAGTAATGGTGGAATATTCATCCCCCAATACCAATAAACCTTTGCACCTGGGCCACCTCAGAAACAATTTTCTGGGTTATTCGGTGGCAAAAATTCTGGAAGCCAGGGGAAATAAGGTACACAAAGTGCAAATCATCAACGACCGCGGCATCCACATCTGCAAATCGATGGTTGCCTGGCTGAAGTATGGCAATGGTGAGACACCTTCCTCGGCCGGAATTAAAGGGGATAAACTGGTTGGCAACTATTATGTAA
Organism: Cytophagales bacterium; assembly: GCA_022360015.1. Lineage (GTDB taxonomy): Bacteria > Bacteroidota > Bacteroidia > Cytophagales > Cyclobacteriaceae > Agaribacillus. The sequence goes on along the minus strand of JAKSDQ010000150.1, from coordinate 36,071 downwards.
AATTCGATCAGGCATACAAGGCACAAATTGCCGAATTGGTGCAGGCGGGCCATGACAAAGAACGGGCTGAGAAAAATGCCCCTGTTTTGCTGGAGGCCCAGCAAATGTTGAGAAAATGGGAGCAGAGAGAGCCGGAGGTTTACCGGCTTTGGGAGACAATGAACGGATGGGTATACAATGGCTTTGAGGCATCGTACAAAGCGATGGGTGTTAGTTTTGACAAATTATATTATGAGTCGGATACTTTTTTGCTTGGAAAAGACGAGGTGTTAAAAGGACTGGAAAAAGGTATTTTTTATAAAAAAGATGATGGCTCCGTATGGGTGGATTTGACAGATGAGGGACTGGATCAGAAGATTCTGCTGCGATCTGATGGTACTTCGGTATACATGACTCAGGATATCGGTACAGCCATTTTAAGATTCAGGGATTTTCCCAAAGTCAAGAGCCAGATATATACGGTGGGTAATGAGCAGGAGTATCACTTTAAGGTACTGTTTTTAATTCTTGCCAAACTGGGCTATGAGTGGGCCAAAAGCTGTTACCATCTGTCTTATGGCATGGTGGATTTGCCTTCTGGAAAAATGAAATCGAGGGAAGGCACGGTGGTGGATGCCGATGATTTGATGCAGGAAATGGTTGATACCGCTGCTGAAAGAACCAAAGAACTGGGCAAAATTGACGGATTTACTGAAGAACAGGCCGCAGCGCTCTATGATGTGATTGGGCTAGGGGCGCTTAAATATTTCATATTGAAGGTGGACCCCCGGAAAAGAATGCTTTTTAATCCCGAAGAATCCATTGATTTTCAGGGAAATACAGGCCCATTTATCCAATACACGTATGCCAGGATTGCCTCCATCCTCAGAAAAGCGGATCAGCTATCAATCACGGGCAAACCGTACAAAATATCCGCATTACACCCTGTTGAAAAGGGGGTAATCATGGTGTTGAATGATTTTCCTGAAAGGCTGAAGCTGGCGGCCCAGGAATATGCCCCATACATCATTGCGCAATATGTTTACGATCTGGCCAAAGAATACAACCGGTTTTATGCCGAAGTTTCTATCTTTAACGAAGAAAATAAAGATGCTTTGTACTTTAGGGTTGCATTTTCAAAGGTGGTGGCCAGAACAATAAACACGGCGATGGGGTTATTAGGTATCAGGGTACCTGAAAGAATGTAAACGGGGTTTTAGCATTTGTATTAAATAAACTATCAGTGGGAAAGCCTGCAAATATCAAATCCTGGATTTCAGCATTCAGGCTAAGGACGTTGCCATTGGCCCTGTCCAGTATTGGCATGGGAAGCTTGCTGGCTGCTTCCATCCAGCGGTTCAATGTCATCGTTTTTCTTTTGAGCGCGATGACAACGATATTTCTGCAGATTTTATCAAATCTGGCCAATGATTACGGGGACAGTGTCAACGGGGCAGATCATATTCACAGACAGGGGCCTTCACGTGCTGTACAGTCGGGACATATCTCACCGGATGCTATGAAAAGAGGAATTATGGTTTTTGTGATGCTTTCCCTGGCCTCCGGTATTTACCTGTTGTACATAGCGCTGGGATGGAACCTGAGGACTTTTGTCTTTTTTCTGGTGGTAGGTTTGGGAGCTATCCTGGCGGCAATGGCCTATACCATTGGCAGAAAACCGTACGGTTACATGGGCTTAGGTGATTTATCGGTGCTTTTATTTTTTGGAATTGTCGGTGTAGCAGGCTCTTTTTATCTTCATACAAGGTTTATTGGCTGGGAATACATCTTGCCTGCTTTGAGTTGCGGGCTTTTTAGCATGGCAGTGCTGAATGTGAATAACATACGTGACATCGAATCAGACAAGCTGGCAGGAAAAATGTCGATTCCTGTCCGGATAGGCAGGAAAAAGGCTGTGATGTACCATTGGGTGCTGTTGATTTCAGGAATTCTTGCGGCTTTGATCTTTACCTCGTTAAATTTTAAATCTTATTTTCAATTGTTGTTTTTGATCACGATTCCTTTATTACTGAAAAATGGCGTAGCAGTTGAAAAAAATACGGAACCCCGTCAACTGGATCCTTACCTTAAGCAACTGGCCCTGACTACCTTGTTATTTGTTTTGACCTTTGGGTTCGGATTGCTGATTTAATCATGAACAAGACTTGCAAATTACCAGGAATTGATTTAAGATGATTTTGATCATTTCCGTTGATCAATTAATAATATATTTTTCGATGCAAAATTAAACGTAAACTTAATAATGGACAAAATATTAGTACCCATTGATTTTTCAGAAGAGTCTTACCATGCGCTTGATTTGGGCTATCAGATGGCCAGGAAATCAAAGGCAAGACTCATATTACTGAATGTGATAGAACATCCCACCGGCCAAAATTTCAGTGCCACAGGCGATTCCATGCCCAGGGATTTTGAAAATAATGTCTATATTTTACAACTCATTAAAAAAGTTAAATCCGATCTTACCAATATCGTTGAAGATCCTCAATACAGTGATATCGATATCCGCTTTGAAATTCAGGTCGGCAACCCGTACCGGAGCATTGCATCTACTATTGCGGATCATGATGTCGAACTGGTGGTCATGGGCACTAAAGGATCGAGCGGTCTGGATGAGCTATTGATAGGCTCTAATGCTGAAAAGGTGGTGCGATATGCCAAATGTCCGGTAATTACCGTCAAGAGTAAGGTAAATATTACAGATATAACCAACATACTGTTTGCCAGCAGCTTCACCGAAAACAATGACAAGATCATCGATCACTTAAAAAAATTGCAAAAAGTTTTTGTTGGAAAACTTCATCTGCTAAAAGTCAATACCCCCAACAATTTTGAGCGGGATAAGTTGAGCAACAACCTGATGCAAAAATTTGCCAATGATTACCAGTTGGAAGATTATACCCTGAATATTTATAATGAACTTTCCGAGGAAGATGGGATTTTGCAATTTGCATCGGAAAAAGATGTCGATATGATTGCCCTGACAACACATGGAAGAACCGGTTTGATGCATCTATTGAGTGGCAGCATCGCCGAAGACATCGTAAATCACGCCAAACGGCCCGTTTGGACTTTGAATATTAACAGATAGATAGTATCATTAAGCTTTATTGATATATTGTCTGATTATGAGTAAAAAAAATAATCGTAAAGGCAGATCCGGAGTGGTTTTTTCAACCAATCCGGATTTTGACTATACCTATGAATCTGAGATGGAGGAAGCCACTTTGCCACCGGAACGGCAAAACCTGAGCGTTATGTTGGATAAAAAAAAGCGTGGCGGCAAGCAAGTTACCCTTATAGAGGGATTTACAGGCACCAATGAAGATTTAAAAGCCCTTGGGAAAATGCTGAAATCGAAATGCGGCGTAGGCGGAACAGCCAAGGACGGCGAGATTTTGATTCAGGGTGATTTTAGAGACAAAATTTTACAGACACTGCAGGATAATGGTTATCATGCCAAAAAAGTGGGGGGGTAATTTGTATTGTATAAAATAACATTATATTTGCAGTCAAATGAGTGAGCTGAATAGATATCCTACCTTTTTTAAACACGATTTAATCGTAATTGCTCGCCATGATCATCATTCCTCGTAAGAGGAATTCATCGTATATATCGTCAATGATTCACAGGAATATACTGTTCGGTTTGCTAAACCACCGATAATCTTTTATTACAATCTATCATAACATGTCTGAAAAAATTAAACTAGCCATACAAAAATCAGGGAGATTAAGTGATGATTCGCTTAAATTAATCAAGGAATGCGGGATCAACGTTAACAATGGAAAAGGCAAACTCACGTCCATAGCCGGTAATTTTCCGATGGAATTCCTTTTTTTGCGAGATGATGATATACCGGGATATGTAGCCGATGGGGTGGCTGATCTCGGAATTGTGGGTGAGAATGTGGTGTTGGAAAAGGAAAAAAATGTCCAGGTAATTAAAAACCTGGGATTTGCGCGTTGCCGGCTTTCGCTGGCGATACCGAAGGACAGGGAATACACGGGTATAGCATACTTTGACGGTCTTAGTATAGCTACTTCTTACCCCAAAATTTTGGGCCGGTTTCTGGAAAAAAACAACCTGAAAGCCGATATCCATGAAATAAGCGGTTCGGTGGAAATAGCACCGAATATCGGGTTGGCTGAAGCAATCTGTGATTTGGTAAGTTCGGGTAGTACCTTATTTACCAATGGGCTGAAGGAGGTAGAGGTACTCATGCGTTCGGAGGCATTATTGATTGGCTCACCTGGGCTTAATGCCTGCAAAAAGGAGATATTGGACCGTCTCCTGTTCCGGGTCAATTCGGTACAAACCGGGGAAAAGAACAGGTATATCCTACTTAATGCCCCCAATGCGTCACTTGACAAGATTATTAGTATTATCCCGGGCATGAAAAGCCCGACTGTTTTGCCTTTGGCGATTGAAGGCTGGAGTTCCGTTCATTCGGTGATTGGCGAGGGAGAGTTTTGGGAAGTGATAGAGCAGTTAAGGGCTGCAGGCGCACAGGGAATATTGGTGGTACCGATTGAGAAGATGGTGATATAATTTGAAAAAACGTTATGATGCAAATAATAAAGTTTCCGGAAAAATCCTCATGGGAAAACCTGTTAAAAAGACCTGTACAGGACGAAAGAAAGCTGGCGGCGCTCGTCGAGCCTATTTTAAAGGAGGTGAAAGAGGAGGGAGATGATGCGTTGATCCGGTTGAATAAAAAATTTGATGGATACGATTCCAAGGAACTGATTGTTGCCAAAGAGGAAATCGACCAAGCGGAAGATGCCCTGAGCCATGATCTGAAAATGGCCATTTTGATGGCAAAGGATAATATTTCAAGGTTTCATGAAGCCCAGCAGCAGGAAGAGCTAAAGATAGAAACAGCCCCGGGAGTTTTCTGTAGCAGAAAAAGTGTAGCCATTGAAAAAGTGGGGCTTTACATTCCAGGCGGAACCGCACCACTCTTTTCCACGGTTTTGATGCTGGGAATTCCAGCCGGGATCGCAGGTTGCCATGAAGTGATACTATGCACGCCCCCCGGTAAAAATGGTGACATTCACCCTGCTATTCTTTACACAGCCCGGTTGGTAGGTGTTGATAAAATTATTAAAACAGGTGGCGCACAAGCCATCGCGGCCATGGCTTACGGAACAGCTTCCGTGCCACGTGTTTATAAAATATTCGGGCCTGGTAATCAGTATGTTACCATAGCAAAACAATTGGTAAACGCTGAAAACACAGCCATTGATATGCCCGCAGGCCCTTCTGAGGTGGCTGTTTTGGCTGATGAAAATGCCATCCCCGAATTTGTTGCAGCAGACCTGTTATCACAGGCCGAACACGGCGTTGACAGCCAGGTGATACTGGTAAGTACTTCCGAAGCGGTCATAGAAAAAACAAAGCTTGCCCTGGCCGCACAATTGTCCCGTCTGCCAAGAAAGAAAATTGCTGAAGAATCCCTGAACCATAGCATGGCCCTGTTGGTGCACAACCAGGAAGAGGCTTTGGCATTGCTGAATCAATATGGACCGGAGCATTTGATCCTGGCTGTGGAGCATGGTATTGAGGTAGCCAAAAGCGTCACCAACGCAGGCTCGGTTTTTATCGGCAATTTTTCACCCGAAGCAGTGGGTGACTACGCCTCAGGTACTAACCATACCTTACCTACCAACGGATTTGCCCGGGCCTATAGTGGCGTGTCTTTGGACAGTTTTGTTAAAAAGATCACCTTCCAGCAATTAAGCAGGGAAGGTATTAAAAGCATTGGAAAGGCAGTGGAGCTTATGGCCGAAGCCGAAGAGCTCATGGGCCACAAAGAAGCCGTTTCCGTACGCCTGAAATACTTAAATGATAAGGGTGATGTTTAATGTACATAATATTCTTCGCAGTCATCTAAAGGATTTAGTGCCCTATTCCTCGGCCAGGGATGAATTTTCGGGCCGGGCCAGCATTTATCTCGATGCCAATGAAAATGCCCTTGGCTCGACTGTCAGTGAAGCTTATAACCGGTATCCCGATCCCTATCAACACAGGGTCAAAGAAAAGCTGGCAGCAATAAAAGGTGTGGAGCCCGGACAGATTTTTTTAGGCAACGGAAGTGATGAAGCTATTGATTTGTTAATCCGGGCTTTCTGTGAGCCTAAGGAAGACAATATCATGATTTTTCCCCCAACTTATGGCATGTATAAGGTGTCTGCTGCGATCAACAATATAGAGACTGTATCGGTACCTTTAAAACCAGGTTTTACTATAGATGAAAACCGGGTTTTTGATCATATCAATCCTCATACGAGGTTAATCTTTATATGTAACCCCAACAACCCGACAGGCAATTCCCTGGACGAAGGGCCAGTGATTAATTTACTGGAGCGCTTTTCCGGCTGTGTGGTGGTAGATGAGGCCTACATCGACTTTGCACAGCACACAAGCTTCATCAGGTACCTTGAAAAATACCCAAATCTGGTGGTGATGCAAACCTTTAGCAAAGCCTGGGGACTCGCGGCGTTGCGATTGGGCATGGCATTCGCCCATGTTTCAATTATCGATATCCTGAATAAAATCAAACCGCCTTATAACATCAGTGGGCTGACCCAGGAAAAAGCCCTGGAAGCCCTCTCCAATGAGTCTTTAAAAAACAGGATGGTCGAAGCTATCCTCAAGGAACGTACAAAGTTAATCGACCAATTGGCAGGACTCGCTTTGGTGAAACATATTTATCCTACAGATACCAATTTTGTACTGATCAAAGTAGATGATCCCCTGGGCGTGTATCAGTATTTGTTGAAAGAGTCGGTAGTGATCAGGGATCGTTCAACGGTGCATTTATGTGAGGGGTGCCTGAGGATTACGGTAGGCACAGGGGCTGAAAATACTACGTTAATACAAAAGCTGGCGGCGTATACCGGGTAAGGAATACCGGATTTGTTTTATTTTGTCATATTTGAAAATGAAAAAAGTGTTATTTATTGACCGGGACGGTACCATTATTGTCGAGCCGGTAGAAGACGAACAGGTTGACTCCCTGGAAAAGCTGGCATTTTTGCCTAAGGTTTTGTCCAACCTTCGCAGGATAGCAGAGGAGACGGATTTTGAATTGGTGATGGTCACTAATCAGGATGGTCTCGGTACGGAGTCATTTCCGGAGGAAACCTTTTGGCCCGCTCACAACAAAATGTTGAAAACGCTGGAAGGAGAAAATGTCCACTTTTCCGCGGTCTACATTGATAGGACTTTTCCCCATGAAAATGCACCTACCAGAAAACCTGGCACGGCCCTTTTGCAGGATTACCTCAAGGGGGATTATGATTTGAAAAATTCCTTTGTGATCGGCGACAGGCACTCAGACCTTGAACTGGCCAAAAATCTAGGTTGCCAGGGCATATTCATAGGAGAGGGGGTAAAGCAAGACGCTTCACTGGTTAGTACCGATTGGGACGAAATCTACCGTTTTCTCAGGCTACCTTCCAGAAAAGCCACCGTTACCAGGCAAACGAAGGAAACCAATATTCACATAGAACTCAACCTGGATGGCAGTGGCCAGACAAAAATCAGCACGGGTTTGGGTTTTTTTGATCATATGCTCGATCAGTTGGGTAAACACTCGGGCAGCGATTTGAACATTACCGTCGAGGGTGACCTGCATATCGATGAGCATCATACCATTGAAGATACCGCCCTGGCTCTGGGTGAAGCATACAGGCAGGCGATAGGCGATAAAAAGGGCATTAAGAGATATGGATTTTTATTACCTATGGATGATGCCCTGGCTCAGGTCGCTATTGATTTTGGCGGAAGGCCCTGGATAGTATGGGATGCGACGTTCAAACGTGAAAAAATAGGGGAGATGCCGACCGAGATGTTTTATCATTTCTTCAAGTCTTTCTCAGATACCTCGCGCTCCAATTTGAATATCAAAGTATCAGGCGATAACGAACATCACAAAATAGAGGCGATCTTTAAGGCAGTAGCCAAAGCCATAAAAATGGCTGTTTCGAGGGATATAGAGCACATGGATAGCCTGCCATCGACCAAAGGAGTCCTTTAAAACGCGTAGCCGGTTTTTAAATTGTGATGGGCTCCTATTATGTCATTTTGTCGCAATTCTGCTGTTGGCAATATAATTGTCTGTAATTAAGCATGGCAAAGTTTAGCGAAATAATAAATAAAGATAAGCCGGTGCTGATTGATTTTCATGCGACCTGGTGTGGGCCTTGCAAGATGATGGCTCCGATGCTGGAAGAACTAAAAGGCAAGGTGGGGGATAAGGCTTCGATCATTAAGATCGACGTGGACAGAAACCCTGACCTTGCCACCGAGATGGGAATCAGAGGGGTACCCACCTTGATGTTATACAAAAATGGAAAGGCATTATGGAAAGGGTCGGGGGTAAGGCAGATTTCGGAATTGGAAGCGTTGATTAACGCAAACCTGTAATGGCAAGGGGCTGTTAGTCTTAGAGGGCATGGCTGTTACACAACGTTTTTGAGAAAACTCTTTGTGTCTTGGTGCCTTTGTGGTTCACCATTTTTCACCACGGAGGCACCAAGACACAAAAAGGTACTAACCTATATAGTCAATGAAGGAGTTGATATAATAAAGGGTAAGCGTCGGGGTTAAATTTTTATGTGCCATCTATTAGTTTATCCAATGCCTGCCGGGCAAGTAAAAGTTTTTGTTCTTTTTCCAAAACCACGGGCCTGGCGACCCGTACCTTACAGTCTACCGCAGGGCAGCGTTCGCATGTCTCATTTACCTCGCGGATAGCAATCGTTTCATCGTTGAAAAACTTAATGGTCTTTTTCAACTTCGGATTAACCATCAGTCCCAGGGATATGCTATAATTAACATCCTTAGTGCCGGATTTTGGCAGCGCCATTGCGATGATCAGATATTCATTTTTACTGCCAATATACTGTGATTTTTGGATAGCAGCCAGCGGGCGTTTGTATGCATTGTTTTGCTTTAATGCCGAAAGGTCGTCAAATATCGTCAATGACACCCACCTGCGGCAGTAATGTTCGTTGAGCACGGTAGCGTGGGGGTTATGAAGGCCTGCTAAGTGCATCTCTTTGCTTAAATTGATGTCATTTTCTCCTTCGATTTGACTGAATCGCAAAAAGAACAATTGCTTCAAACCGAAATACCTGGGGATTAAATTGGTTAACCGGTGCATGAACATTTCAGGGGTGGCGTAGTAGTTCGCAACCATCGCAGAAAACTTTTCTTCCGACCAGTGGGGCTCATTTAAAAACAGTTTCAGATCCTTCACCAATGCATCTTCCTGAATGATAATCGCACTCGAAAAGTAGGAAACCTTGAAATTATTGAGCACCTGGTCAAAGGATTTTACCTCGATGGCAGGGGTCGAGTAATCCCTGGTTTTAAATTTTAGCCATATATAACCCAGCTCTTTACCGAATATAAATGCGCGTTGATTGGGGGTAAGGTTTTCATTCATAATCAGCAAGGGGCTTTTACCGGGAATAAGCACGGCACGCAAGTCCTTGAGATGGCTATGATTGGATTGCAGATTGAAAGATATTCTGTAACCATACTCATTTTCCAGGATCTTTTGCAGGTGCTGCCCCGACAATTTTTCACTTTGAGACACGTGGTGTGATTTCAAGAACTGCCGGGCCTCATTTTCCAGGTCTTCAAAATAGTTTTCATGCATTTCCTGATAAGACCGCAAAACGGCATGATAAAAGTTTTCTACTCTCAGACCATAATTCCGGCCTATCTTTATCAGCGTGCTTACAAGGGCGTTGAGTTTGGTAGGCGCGGTGGAAAGCAATTCCAGCAGGTATCCGGTATCGACCCCAAAGACATCTAGTGGCAGTTCATTAATAATATTGGAGCGAATCAGGTCAGCAATGGGGGCGAGTTTTTTGCCCAACTGCAATGAAACCATCCAATCATAACTTACCTCAAAAATCTCTGCCAATAGCGCTATTTTATCAGCTTTGGGGTATTTTTTGCCTTTTTCAATTTCATTGAGATAGGAGACCGAAATTCCTGACTTTTTCGATAATTCACCCAGCGAAAGCCCATGATCGAGCCGTAACTGCTTCACTTTCAGTCCAAAAATCAGCTTTAAATTCTGTTGTAAAGACATTTTTTTGGTTTTAAGAGATGAATAGTTGTACCTGCGAAAATGATTTTTTCGCGAAAACATAAAAATAGCGAAAAAATATGAACAGCGAAAATTCGCTTTTTTATTTTTTTCGCTAATATTAATTTTGTGTCTGTACTTCGAAACAAAATTTTAATACCATGACAAGACAAGAGAAAGTTAATAAAATCATCGGCGATTGGCACCATAATCCAAGATGGAAAGGCATTGAAAGGCCGTACTCGGCATGGGATGTCGTGAAACTTCAAGGCACAGTGGATATTGCCTATACCCTGGCAGAAAACGGTGCCAAAAGATTGTGGGAATTGTTAAAAAAAGAACCCTTTGTGGCAGGGCTTGGAGCCCTGACCGGTAACCAGGCGGTGCAGGAGGTACAGGCGGGCCTGAATGCTATCTACCTCAGCGGCTGGCAGGTTGCCGCAGATGCCAATTTAAGCGGTAACATGTATCCTGACCAAAGCCTGTACCCGGCCGACAGTGTGCCTAATGTGGTGCGAAGAATTAACAACGCTTTGTTAAGGGCCGACCAAATCCAGGCATTGAATGAAGAGGCAGATATTCACTGGATGGTACCTATCGTCGCCGATGCGGAAGCCGGATTTGGGGGGAACTTAAATGCTTTCGAGTTAATGAAAATGATGATCGAGGCCGGTGCCGCGGGCGTTCATTTTGAAGATCAGCTTTCATCTGCTAAAAAATGTGGACATTTAGGTGGCAAAGTATTGGTGCCTACACAAGAAGCTATCAATAAGCTGGTTGCGGCCAGGTTAGCTGCCGATGTACTCAGGGTGCCTACCCTGTTGATCGCCAGAACAGACGCCGACGCAGCCAATTTGATTACCTCGGATGTCGACCCCAGAGACCACAGGTTTATTAAGGAGAAGCCCAGGAGCAGTGAAGGATTTTTCCATGTGAGAAACGGGATTGAGCAGGGTATCGACAGGGCCATTGCATACGCCCCTTTTGCCGATTTAATCTGGATGGAGACCTCTAACCCCGACCTCGGCTACGCCAGGGAGTTTGCCAGTGCGGTTCATGAAAAATATCCTGATAAAATGCTGGCCTATAATTGTTCTCCATCCTTTAATTGGGCCAAACACCTCACCGTAGCGCAAATGGAAATTTTCAGAGAGGAACTGGCTGAAATGGGCTATAAATTTCAGTTTATCACTTTGGCAGGATTTCATGCCCTCAATACCAGTATGTTTGAACTGGCCACTGCCTACAGAAAAAGGGGAATGGCCGGGTACTCCGAATTGCAGGAACGGGAATTTGTCCACCAAAAAAACGGTTTTAAGGCAGTGAAACATCAATCATTCGTAGGTACCGGATATTTTGACGCGATTCAAAACACCATAACCAACGGAGCTGCTTCAACCACTGCGTTGGAGGGTTCTACTGAAAAAGAACAGTTTGCATAGTCTGTAATTGAATAAAGGCGGCGGTGGCCTCTGAGGTTGCTGCCGCTAGACCTTTTCTTCCTGCAGGGAAGGTAATTGGATTTTTTCAGTTAAACTTTCTTCAAGTAAATCCGCCCAGGTTTGCATGTACAAGACCACATTATCCCTTACATTATGTCTGAGATGACGTTTTGAGGGCGTTATTTTTTTTAAAACAAGGGGGTCTGACAATTTTTCGAGATGTCCGAGATCCTGAATATCCAGACCGGCTTCCAGCATCTGGCTGATAACGAGGTCGAGGGGCTGGCCACTATTGACGCAATAATCCATGCTTTGCTCAGTCCAGTCACCGTATTTTCGCATGGCATACTCATGGATTTCGGCTTTTGAAAGCTTTGTTATTTCCTGGGCCAGGTGACCACAATTACAGGAGCCCATGTGTCCCCATTGGTACTGTGTGCCTCGCCGGATTGCCCTGGCGGCCCTTCGGATAGCAGAGATCAGTTCAAGGTTTGCTTGTGCCATAATCTTAACTTTATTCATTAAACCGGGAAACCCTAAAATAGTTCTTTTTTCTGTTCTTTAATAAATCCTATTTTGATTTTTATATCACAATTTTGATATTTGGCCTACAATAATCAAAAAGATAATTATGGGTAAAGGTGACAAAAAGACCAAAAGAGGCAAAATTGTGAAAGGCAGCTTCGGTGTAAGAAGGCCCCGCAAGAAAAAAACCTCCGGTGGCGAACAAAAGGGAAACGAAAATAGTGACAAGAAACAATAAAGTTAAATAAAACATTATCTAAAGGGCTTATCCCGGGACCTATGAACAAGTTTTATTTTTTAAATGGGGAAATCCTGCCTGCTGCCGATACAAAGCTGCATATTTCGGACCTGGGCATTCTAAGGGGAGTAGGCATTTTTGACTTCTTCAGAACCTGCCGGGGAAAGCCTGTTTTCATTGAGGACTATATCGCCAGATTCATACGTTCAGCCAAAGGGTTTAATTTCAGCCACCCCTACCAAAGTGATCGTATTGTAGAGGAAGTGCATCGACTGATCGCATTAAATGGTTTTACCGAATCAGGCATTAAGTTGGTAATGACGGGAGGTTTTTCCGACAATGGTTTTGATCCGGGTGACCCTAATTTTATTATTTTGGTGGACGAGTTTATCCCGCCAAATCCTGAATACTTTGAAAATGGTGTGAAACTGATTACCCATCGACATGTCCGGGAATTTCCACATGTAAAAAGTACTAATTATTTAACAGCACTGATGATGGCGCCCAGGTGCAAAGCGTTGGGGGCCATTGATGTTCTGTATCATGATGGAACATGCATTTCCGAGGTTTCAAGAAGCAACTTTTTTATAGTAAAAGACGGCAAAGTTATTACACCCGGGGACAATATTCTGATGGGCATTACCCGTGGAAAGACTTTAGAGCTGGCAAAAAAACATTATCCGGTAGAGGAAAGGCGTGTGGAACTCAGCGAAATCTTTAAGGCCGATGAAGCTTTCATTACAAGCAGCACAAAAAGGCTCATGCCAGTGATTGACATTGACGGGTCAACGATCGGCGATGGCCGGCCCGGAAAGACCACAAAGCACCTTGAAGCTTTATTCAATGAGTTTGAAAGGGATTATATCGACTTAAATAGCAGGTAAGTGGCCTTGATGAATGGTTATTCCTGCAGCAGTGCCCTGCTGTATGCCTTGTAGTAGTTATTGGCAAATGTTTTCCAGTCAAATTTCTCCGAAACATCTTCTGACCGGTTCCGCATATTGATTCTGTCCCTTCTTCCCTTCATCACAAAAGAAAACAGGAAGTTGGCAAGCTGGCTTGCAATGCTGGAAAAGCTTTCGCCTTTTCTGTTGACCACATAAATGCCAGCCTCGAGGTGTTCCGGGATATATTTCAATACGTAATCGCCAAAGCCTGTCAGGTCGCTGGTAATGGCAGGTACCCCGCTGGCCAGGCATTCCAGGGGTGTATAGCCCCAGGGTTCATAAAAACTGGGAAATATGCCGAGGTGACATCCCCGCACAAATTGTCCGTATTCCATACCGAAAAGTGGATTCATCGGAGAAATAAAATCCGGATGATAGACGATTTTGACTTTGTCTTTCTTCTTGTTGTTCAGGTTTCTGGACTTCAAGAAGTTGAGGATCTCATCGTTTTCTTCATTAATCAACTGGTGTGTCGACAGTAAGGGTAAGGACTCCTTTTTCCAGGATTGTAAAGTTCTTCTTAGTCTTAACTTCCAGTAATCTTCCACCAGGTCGTTGATCTCCGGAAGTTTTTGGTTTTCATTGGCTACTGTTTTATAAAAGAGTTTATCACCGATCTCTTTCTCAATTTTCTCACAGGTTTGTCGCACCTCCCTTAAAATACCCATTGACTCCAGCGCCTGGGGCCTGATATGATTACATGGTTTTTTTGTGATAAAAAACATCACAACGTTTTTGTCGAAGTCTTCTTCTATCAACTTTTTGTTGAGCTTGCTCAGCGCCTCGAGTGTCAGGTCAAACCCCTTGTTATGATATTCGTAACGCCCTGAGGTGAAGAAATAAAGGGTGTTGTCCAGGTCAAATGTATAATGTTGAAAGAAATGGGCCATTACAAATTCGTGGATTTCCTCCTTAAACTGCTGATGAATGTTTTGCACTTCATGAAGAATAGAGAATCTTTCAATATTTAGACCATTAGGAAGGATTATTTCCGGCTTTCTACCCAAAAAGTACTGACATTCCTTGGCGGTAATTTCACTGACTGTGGTACAGATGTTGGCCGTATTGGCTGCGTTTCTTTCTATCCGTGCCTGTGGTTCAATGGCGTATTTTTTGGCTTCTTCAAGCCAGTTAAAGTTTTTGATCTGCTCATAAAACTGATCATTGTTACCCGAAATATACCGCCCTAGCATGGTAGCATGTGTTGTGAATATGGTTTTAACATTGGGGTTTTCTTCCCGGATATCGGGCAATGTCGTAGCACTCATCCATTCATGAACGTGCCAGAGCACCGGTCGTTTTGTTTTTTTTTGACTTTGACAAAATTCGTGTGCCAGTAAACGTAACAAGTAACCAAACGCTATCACTTCATTGAGCAGCCTGTCACCATGATGGCTTTCAATTCGGTATTTCTCCCATAACCTGTATTTTTCAGCCTCCAGCCATTCTCCTTTAATTGCCGGATTCAGTAAGATAGCCTGAGGCCTTCCTGCAATTAACCACTTGCCGTAATGTGCATCGACACCTATCCTTTGCAGTTTTTTAACAACACGGCCATAAGGGGTATTCATATCCTTCAGCGGTTCAAATTCAGCCTCAGCATGGTATTTGAAATAAGGACCGACCAGACAATAATTTTCATTCCATATATCTGAGATTTCTTTGGTCTTGGTTTTGATAACGGTATAAATACCCCCTACCTGATGGCAAACCTCCCATGCGGCCTCCATCAGGTAACAATCCTCGGCGTTGTGACCGCTTTGTTTTCTTTTGTTTACTTTCCGGTTTGCATTTAGGGTAGTAGGTGTCATTAAGCAGGGATTAGAAATTTATATGTCTTTAATTTAATAAACATTCGTAAATAAACATTGATTTTGGCCACAAATATAAAGCTAACAGCTATATGAATGGCTTGTTATCTGAGAATTATCTTAAAAAACAATGGAGAAGTTTTTGGTAATTAAAAATGGTTGATTATTATTGCATTCAAGATGCAAGATTTAACATTACAAAAAAGTTATTGGTGGTGGCACTTTGCTGAATGGTCGGTAAAGTGGATAAGATAGCTTTATAGTAATTAAAAATATCACTTAAGCTCGCTGTTCACAGTGAGCTTTTTTTTTGGCAGTAAAAATGAGTAAACCTTGAAACCATATCCGTTAAATACCAGGCACAAAAACTTCCTCGCAGATACCATCACGCCGGTGAGTATCTATCTTAAGTTGCGCGATAAGTATCTTAACCCGATTTTACTTGAAAGTTCTGATTACCACGGTAATGAAAACAGCTTTTCCTATATCTGCTGTGAGCCTATCGCCAGTTTTGAGGTGAGCAAGCAACACCTAAAGATGGATTTTCCTGATGAAAAGGTAATTTCCATGCCTATTGAAAACAGACATGAAGTTATTAACCGGTTGGACGAATTTAACAAGGCCTTTCAGGCAGCGACTAATGGCTATGGCTTTATCAGTAACGGCCTTTTTGGTTACATGGCCTACGATGCCGTGCAATACTATGAAGAGGTGGACCTGGATAACACAAAAGAGCGGGTCGATGAAATCCCGCAGATTGTTTACCGGGTGTATAAATACGTCATTGCTGTTGATCATTTTAAAAACGAATTACATATTTTTGAGCACCAATATGCCGGTGATGTGAAGGAGAGCGGTATTGACAAAATTGCTGCCTTGATCAATAACAAAAACTACCCCGGATATACCTTCATCACCAATGGAAGCGAGGTTTCCAATTACACCGATGAGGAGTTTTTGGAGATAATCGGCAAAGGTAAAGCGCATTGCCACAGGGGAGATGTCTTTCAAATAGTACTCTCCCGGCGGTTTGAGTCCACTTTCAGTGGTGATGAATTCAATGTTTACCGGGCGCTGCGGTCGATCAACCCTTCCCCGTATCTGTTTTACTTTGATTATGGGAGTTACAAGATATTCGGTTCTTCGCCGGAAGCGCAGATTGTGATTAAGGACAGGAAGGCTACTATTTACCCCATCGCAGGCACTTTTAGAAGAACAGGAAATGACCAGGCAGATGCGGAGCTGGCGAGAAAGCTGTATGATGATCCTAAAGAGAATTCAGAGCATGTGATGCTGGTAGATCTGGCACGGAATGATTTAAGCCGGGCCTGCGGGGATGTGGAGGTAGAAACATTCAAAGAAATCCAGTACTATTCTCATGTGATCCATTTGGTTTCAAAGGTGGTCGGTGAACTGCAGGAAGACATTTCGCCAGCCAGCATTGTGGCTGACACCTTTCCCGCGGGAACGTTGTCGGGGGCACCCAAACATATGGCTTTGCAATTGATAGACAGGTATGAAAATGCCTCGAGAGGGTATTATGGTGGGGCGATTGGATTTATGGGGTTTAACGGGGATTTTAATCATGCCATTATGATCCGGTCATTTTTAAGCAAAGATAACAAATTGTATTACCAGGCCGGTGCCGGTATTGTGGCCAAGTCAGATGTTAAAAGCGAATTACAGGAGGTACACAATAAACTGGGGGCCCTAAGGCAGGCAATAGATATGGCCAAAGAGATATCCGGTTGATAAGCATCTGTTTTCAGGACGAATATTTCAAGGAAGGCGGTAAGATAAATTATGATGAAACTGTTAGTGTTAGATAATTATGACTCATTTACCTACAACCTGGTTCATATTATCAGGGAACTGGGTTATAGCCGTAACATGAGTATTTACAGGAATGATAAAATTACCCTGGAAAACGTAGGTCGATACGATAAAATATTGCTGTCACCGGGGCCTGGTATACCTGAGGAGGCAGGTATCATGTCTGGACTGATCAGGGAATACGGGACTTCCAAATCCATCCTGGGTGTTTGCCTGGGGCACCAGGGCATAGCTGAAGCATTTGGTGGGGCAATATTTAATATGCCGGTGGTTTTGCATGGTGTGGCCGATAAAACGATCGTCACTGATGAAACCGAGCCGATTTTCAAGGGCCTGCCAAAGACTTTCATGGCCTGTCGTTATCACTCCTGGTCAGTGGTGCCGGATTCTTTGAACGGGGATCTGCATATCACCGCTGTCGATGAAAAAGATAACATTATGGCATTGTCGCATCGTAAATTTGATGTAAAGGGTGTGCAATTTCACCCGGAATCCATATTAACTGAACATGGTGTCACTATTATGCAAAATTGGCTGGAATTGTAAAATTTCTGTGGAACATTTCGGGAACTATGTTAAAGACATGAGAAGCTACAGCATAAAAGGTGGTTGCGATGAGAAAATAGTAGGTAGGGACGGTCTTTTGGTCGGCGCCAGGTTAGAGGCACGGAGGCACAAAGGTGATTTGAATTATACCTGGTCATAGCATGGCTTGAAGCCATACTATGACTTCAAGAAATTTGATATATGAAAGAGGTTTTAAACAATTTATTTGAATACAAATCGCTCGATAAGCAGCAGGCGAAGCAGATACTGATTAACTTAGCCAAAGGCGAGTATAATCGAAGTCAGGTGGCGGCTTTTCTGACGGTGTACCTGATGCGCAGTATAACCGTAGAGGAACTGGAGGGATTCCGGGACGCCATGCTTGAGCTGTGTATTCCGTTGGAAATTGATGATTATGAGGCCATTGACCTGTGCGGCACCGGGGGTGATGGAAAGGATACTTTTAACATTTCAACCCTTTCCTCCTTCATTGTGGCCGGCGCCGGGCAAAAAGTGGCTAAACATGGAAACAACGGTGTTTCCTCCGTTTGTGGTTCCTCTAACCTGCTGGCACACTTCGGTTATCAGTTCACTAACGAAAAAGACAAGCTCCTCGAGAGTCTTGATAAGGCGGGTATATGCTTTCTTCATGCGCCCTTATTTCATCCGGCCATGAAAAATGTAGCGCCCATCAGGAAAGAACTAGGTGTCAAAACCTTCTTTAACATGCTGGGGCCGATTGTAAATCCCTCTTTTCCCAAAAAGCAATTGGTAGGGGTCTTTAACCTGGAGCTGGCCAGATTGTATGGCTACCTGCATCAGAAAACAGATAAGCGTTACATCGTTTTGCATTCGCTGGATGGATACGATGAGGTTTCACTTACCGGGCCTTTCAAAATGTTGTCAAACGAAAATGAGAAGGTGCTTTTTCCGGGTGAACTGGGGTTTCAAACCTGGCCCCGGGAAGCTTTGTGGGGAGGGAAGACGGTGGAGGAATCAGCGAAGATATTCATGAAAGTTTTGCAGGGAGAAGGTACGGAAGCCCAAAACCAGGTGGTCACCGCTAACGCAGGCCTGGCCCTTCATTGCGGTATGTCGGTCAGCATGCAAGAGGGCATTGAGGCAGCTAAAGAGTCGTTGCATTCAGGTAAAGCATTACAAACTTTTAAAAAATTACTGGAGGTTTAGCCGGAAATAAAAATGATAAAAAAACACCCAAATGGACATATTAGACAAAATACTAGCCCACAAAAAAAAGGAAGTAGATGAACGGAAGAGTTTGTTTCCGGTAAAGCTGCTCGAAAAAAGCATTTACTTTCCAGGCAAAACTGTTTCCCTCAAAAAGTATCTCAAACGGCCTGACCTGTCGGGGGTAATTGCAGAAATTAAAAGAAAATCCCCTTCCAAAGGGATGATCAATAAGCATGTTAGCGTCGAAAAAACATCTATCGGTTACATGCAGGCAGGTGCATCGGCCTTATCGGTGCTTACTGATTTTGAGTTTTTCGGTGGTACCAACGAAGATCTGAAAACTGCCAGAAAGTTTAACTTTTGCCCAATCCTGAGAAAGGAATTTATCATCGATGAGTATCAGATCATAGAAGCCAAGTCAATTGGGGCAGATGCTATCCTGCTTATCGCTGCGGCTTTGTCTGCTGACCGGCTGAAGCAACTGGCGATCACGGCACGGTCATTGGGTTTGGAAGTGTTGATGGAGGTACATAATGCGCAGGAATTAGATGGGAATCTGCACGATGAGGTGGATCTGATCGGAGTAAATAACAGAAACCTTAAGACTTTTGAAGTAAGTATTGATACCTCCCGTAATTTGGCAGCGGCTATCCCTTCGCACTTTGTAAAAGTAGCAGAAAGTGGCATTAGCGCGCCGGAGACTATTGTAGAATTAAAACAATTCGGATTTGAGGGTTTCCTGATTGGGGAAACTTTTATGAAACATAGCAGGCCTGAACTGGCCTGCCGCAGATTTATTACGGCAGTGAACCAGGTGGGTCACCCTGACACTGTCGAGCATTAAAATTTTAACCTTTCAAATGATGAAGCTGAAGGTGTGCGGTATGAAATACCCGGAAAATATGCAAGCAATAATCAGGCTTTCACCGGACTTTTTAGGGCTTATCTTTTACCCGAAATCACCACGCTACATGGCAGAAACCATGAAGCCGGAAGATGTTCAGAATATTCCTCCTGCGATCAAAAAGGTGGGCGTTTTTGTCAATGAGTCCGTGTCTGAAATTTCAAAAAGAGTCAATGAATATAGCCTTGATCTGGTGCAACTTCATGGGGATGAAAGCCCTGATTTTTGTAAACAGGTAAAAGCGACAGGTGTAGATGTGATCAAAGTATTTCATATCGATGCCAACGTAGACTGGGAACAATTGAGGATTTATCAGCCATTTACTGACTACTTTTTGTTCGACACAAAAAGTAAGAACTACGGTGGTACAGGAAAATCATTTAACTGGGAGATCCTAAACGGCTATGACCTGGAAAAGCCCTATTTCCTAGGGGGTGGGGTAAGTCTGGAAAATATAGATATGGTTAAGAAAATCGGAAAAAACGGGCCTCTGGTCCTGGATGTAAACAGCAGGTTTGAAACAAAGCCAGGTTACAAAGACATCACCTTACTGGCAAAGCTGACTGAGAAACTGGGCCTTGATTTCCAGGAAACCAAAAATTAAAGAAAACAAAGTTTTATGCAGTATAAAGTAGATAAAAACGGTTATTACGGCAACTTTGGCGGGGCATTTATTCCTGAGATGCTGTATCCAAATGTGGAGGAGCTTAGGCAGAACTACCTGGCCATTATGGAAGATCCGTCCTTTCAACAGGAATTTAAGGCGTTATTGAGTGACTATGTAGGCCGCCCCTCACCACTTTACCTGGCCCAACGGCTTTCAGAACATTTCGGAGCCAGGGTTTATCTGAAAAGGGAAGACCTCAACCATACCGGGGCGCACAAAATCAATAATACCATTGGCCAGATACTATTGGCACAAAGATTAGGGAAAAAGCGCATAATAGCCGAAACCGGTGCCGGCCAGCATGGTGTGGCCACGGCAACGGTATGTGCTTTGATGGGTATCGATTGCGTGGTGTACATGGGAGAAGTGGATATTCACCGGCAAAAACCCAATGTGGAAAGAATGAAGTTGCTTGGCGCAAAAGTGGTTCCGGCCCTTAGCGGCAGCAAGACACTCAAAGATGCCACCAATGAAGCTATGAGGCACTGGATCAACAATCCGGTTGACACCCATTACATCATTGGTTCGGTCGTAGGGCCGCACCCTTATCCCGATATGGTGGCGCGCTTTCAGTCGGTCATCAGTGAGGAAATGATCTGGCAGTTGGAGGAAAAAGAAGGTAGGAAGAGCCCCGACTACATCGTGGCCTGCGTAGGAGGGGGGAGTAACGCAGCCGGCTCCTATTACCACTATATGGACGACCCGGCAGTAAAACTTGTGGCCGCCGAGGCCGGGGGTGAGGGCATAAAGAGTGGCAAATCAGCAGCTACCACTTTTCTCGGGAAACCAGGGGTTTTACATGGCTCAAAAACATTGCTGATGCAAACCCAGGATGGACAGGTAGTGGAGCCCCATTCTATTTCGGCCGGACTTGACTATCCGGGGATCGGCCCTTTACATGCCCACTTGTTTGATGCCGGAAGGGCCCGTTTTATCAGCATTACCGATGCCGAGGCCATGAAAGCCGGCATCTTATTATGTAAACTGGAAGGCATCATTCCCGCGATTGAGTCGGCACATGCTATTGCCGCACTAAACAAGATGGAGCTTGCTGACGCTGACGTTTTGGTAATAAACCTTTCAGGCAGAGGGGACAAGGATCTGGAAACCTATATTAAATGGGGTGGGTATTGACAGTTTATCAGAGATGTGTATCTCATAAAAATTTGAAAAATGAAGACGGCAATTCAGGTAAATAACAGAATTAATCATTTATTTAAACATAAGTCCCGGAACATTCTGTCGGTCTATTTTACCGCCGGATACCCCCGGATTGAAGATACCAGGCCAACCATTGAGGCCCTGTCAGCATGTGGGGTGGATTTAATCGAAATCGGTATACCCTTTTCAGACCCTGTAGCTGATGGCCCCACTATTCAGGCAAGCAGTCAGACTGCCCTTGACAATGGCATGACGCTGGCAAAGCTTTTTACCCAAATAAAGGATATCAGAAAATCGGTGGACATCCCTTTAATCCTGATGGGTTACGTGAATCCTATACTACAGTTTGGTTTGGAGGAATTTTGCAAAAATGCCAGGTCAGCCGGTATTGACGGCCTCATTGTCCCCGATTTACCCATGCAGGAATACCTGGAACAATACAAGGTTTTGTTCGATCAAAATGCATTACACAACATTTTTCTCATTTCCCCTCAAACCTCTCCTGAGAGAATCAGGCTAATAGATGAAAACACTGACGGATTTATTTACATGGTTTCATCGGCCAGCATAACCGGTGCAAAGTCGGGTATTACTCCTGAACAGGAGCGTTATTTTGAGCGGATAAATGCCATGAGTCTAAAAAATCCAACCTTGATAGGATTTGGAATTTCCAATAAAGCCACTTTTGACAAAGCCTGTGCATATGCACGGGGCGCTATTATAGGAAGTGCCTTTATCAAATCTTTGGACAAGGAAAAAGATTTGAAGGGGTCAATTACTGATTTTATGCATACGATTAAGTGATAGTTTACTATGATAAAATTATAGTTTATATAGTTTATAGTACGGCTTAGTCATAGTATGGCTTTGAGCCATGCTATGACTGTTTGGAATCATGCTTTTGGCAGGACATTTTTAGACACCATAAAAAAATTAGACCATGATCATTCAATTTGACAAAAATGCAGCGCCTGATCAGAAAGACAAGATCATTGAGAAGATGGAAAGCCTTCGGTACAAATCAACCCTTGTATCCACTCAGGAAGGTGACTATCTTGTAGGCACCGGCAAGCGGGAATTTGATATCCGGGAGCTGGGGCATTTTCCTGGTATAGACGACATTCATATTGTTTCAGATGACTACAAGCTTGTATCGAGAAAATGGAAGGTAACACCCACCCGCATAGATTTAGGGGATGGAGTTTGCATAAAAGAGGGGGGATTGGCCATCATGGCCGGGCCCTGCTCGATCGAAGGTGAGGAGCAGATTGCCAAAACCATTGATCATTTGACAGGGAACGATGTAAAAATCATGCGGGGAGGTGTCTACAAACCCAGAAGTTCACCTTATTCCTTTCGGGGAATGGGCATAGCAGGGCTTAAAACCTGGTACGAACTGGCAAGCAAGGCAGGAATTAAAATCATTACCGAGGTCATGCAGGTTTCCCAGATTGAAGAAATGTACGACTACGTGGATATCTACCAGGTAGGGGCCAGAAATACGCAAAACTTCAATTTGCTGGATGAACTGGGAAAAGTCGATAAACCGGTAATGATAAAGCGCGGAATATCCGGAACCATTGATGAACTGTTGTATTCGGCTGAGTATGTTTTTTCAGCCGGTAATGAAAGGCTTATCCTTTGTGAAAGGGGGATTCGCACTTATGAAAGGGCAAGTCGTAATACGATGGATCTGAACGCCATCCCTATTTTAAAAGAAAAGACGCATTTACCTGTAGTGGCAGATCCTTCACATGGTATAGGCATCAGACATCATGTCGAACCAATTGCGCTGGCCAGTATTATGGCGGGAGCCGATGGCATCATTTATGAAACCCACGAAAAGCCCGAAGAAGCTTATTCGGACGGTCAGCAGACCCTGAATTTCGCAGAATCAAAACAATTGATCAGAAAGATGCGACAGGTAGTTGATTTGAGGGAAAGATTGTGACCGGTGACAATGAAACCAAGGAAACATTAACATTTTATTAATTTTTTTAGAATAACTTTTGATTTATAAAATGCTTTGTTAGTTTTGTACCGATGAAAATCATAAACACAAAATATTACTTTTACTACCACTACTTTAGAAACCTGGCGTTTCGAACCGGTAAAAGTATGTTTAAGTTAGCATAGAAAAATTTAAATAAGATATACAGAGCCTGGTTCGGAGAAAGAGCCAGGCTTTTTTATTATAACAAAAGTCACCAAGATAAAACTTGTGAAATGATTATACCGCAGGCAAACAGGTTAAACAATGTCAGGGAGTATTACTTTTCAAAAAAGCTTGAAGAGATCCGTAATATGAATAGCAAAGGCATGAATGTTTTGAATCTGGGAATAGGGAATCCGGATTTAAGCCCTTCACGGGAAACTATTCAGGCTTTACATGAATCTTCACGCCAACCGGCAAATCATGGCTATCAGAATTACCGGGGCATTGCCGGGCTGCGTGAGGCGATCGCCAGGTGGTATCTGAGGATTTATGGTGTAAAGTTAGATCCCATCAGTGAAATTTTGCCGTTGATAGGTTCCAAGGAGGGCATCATGCATATCTCGATGGCATTCCTAAACCCCGGTGATGAAGTTTTGGTACCCGATCCGGGCTACCCCACCTATAAATCTGTCAGTGAATTGGTTGGGGCCAATATCAAAACCTATGAACTGGATGAAAACCAGCATTGGCTGATCGACCTGGAACGGCTGAAAGAGGCTGACCTGAGCAGGGTAAAAATCATGTGGCTCAACTATCCCAATATGCCAACAGGCGCGAAGGGTAGCAAGGTGTTATTTAGAGAACTGGTCACTTTGGCCAGAAAGCATGAATTTCTGATCGTCAATGACAATCCCTATAGCCTGATTCTGAACGACGACCCTCAAAGCCTTTTGTCCGTCGATGGGGCCAGGGAAGTTGCGCTTGAATTGAATTCCCTCAGTAAATCCCATAACATGGCCGGCTGGCGGTTGGGATGGGTAAGTGGCCACCGGGATTATATTAACACCATTCTCAGGTGTAAAAGCAATGTTGACTCGGGCATGTTCCTGCCCATTCAACACGCTGCCATCGAAGCACTTAAAAACCCCGCATCATGGCACCAGGAGCAAAATCAGGCCTACGCCCACCGCCGGAAGTTAAGTTGGCAATTGCTCGACCTGCTGGGTTGTACCTATGATGCATTCCAAACCGGCCTGTTTATCTGGGCAAAAATTCCGGACAGTGAACCCGACCTGAAATCATTTGTTGATACATTGTTGTATGAGGCGAAAGTTTTCATCACGCCGGGCTTCATTTTTGGCTCCCGGGGTGACCGGTATATTCGCATTTCGCTTTGCAACAAGGAAGAGGTGGTTGAAGAAGCTATTAACAGAATAAAAAAGCACATCCATCAAAATAAAGCCAAAGTCATATGAAATTATCTAAGAAACTTAACGGTCGCAGATGTGAGAAGCAGTTGCCAAAAGCCCTTCGTGTCTTTGTGCCTTTGTGGTGGAAAAGGCAAACCACAAAGGCACAAAGACACGAAGAGGTACGAAGTCGTAGAATAACTTCAGCGAAACTGATATGAAAGTCACCATTGTAGGCATCGGATTAATTGGCGGCTCACTGGCCCTGAGTCTGAAGAGAAACGGTTTTGCATCGGAGATCATGGCGGTGGATAACAATGAAACACACCTCAAGAAAGCCCTGGCATTAGGAATAGCCGACGAAGTTATGTCTCTGGACCAGGCCTTACCGAAATCAGATATTATCATATTGGCGATTCCTGTTGATGCTGCCATAGGCCTTTTGCCAACCATACTGGATCAAATTGAGGGCGAACAGATCGTAGCAGATATGGGTTCCACCAAAAGAGATATTTGCAGGGAGGTGACCGGTCATCCCAGGCGTGGCAGTTTTGTCGCCTCCCATCCCATTGCCGGTACGGAGAATAGTGGCCCGGAAGCCGCTTTCGCTACCTTGTTTTTGGATAAGGTAGGGATTATATGCGATAAGGAGTTCAGTAACCCCAAAGCCCTTACCGTGATAGAAAAGCTGTACAAAAGCCTTTTTATGAGGTTGACATACATGGACGCTTCAGAGCACGATCGTCATATAGCCTATGTATCACATCTCTCACATATTACCTCATTTACACTGGGTTTGACCGTGTTAGAGGTAGAAAAAAACGAAAAGAACATATTCGATATGGCTGGTAGCGGTTTTGCTTCTACCGCCCGGCTGGCTAAGAGCTCGCCGGCCATGTGGGCCCCCATATTTGATCAAAATGCCGAAAACCTGTCGAAAGTTTTGTCCGCTTACATTAAAAACCTGGAGTTGTTCAAGGAATTGATAGACCAGGGCGAGCGGGACAGGGTTTTTCAACTGATGGAAGAAGCCAATGATATAAGAAGAATACTGAATGGTATTGAGTTAAACGAGAACAATAAGATTAAAATTTAGATATTATGAAACCGAATTTGAAAACCGTCCCAATGAAAGAATGGGGCCTGGGGCTCGATGATTTTTGCGTTATCAGCGGGCCCTGCAGTGCGGAAAACGAGGACCAGGTAGTGTCTACCGCCAAGGCTGTTGCCGAGAACGACAGGGTAAAAGTATTAAGAGCGGGTATTTGGAAACCCAGAACAAGGCCTAACTCTTTCGAGGGAGTAGGAGAAGTTGGGCTGAAATGGCTCAATGCGGCAAAGGAAGCTACGGGATTGCCTATAGCTACCGAAGTTGCCAATGCGCAACACGTTGATGTTTGCTTAAAATATGGGGTCGACATTCTTTGGGTCGGTGCAAGAAGTACCGTTAACCCGTTTACCGTGCAGGAAATAGCAGATGCCTTGAAAGGGGTGGATATACCTGTAATTGTTAAAAATCCCATAAACCCTGATCTTCAACTGTGGATAGGGGCGCTGGAAAGAATTAATCAGGCAGGGATTACCCGGCTAGCTGCCATTCACAGGGGGTTTTCTTCTTTTGAGAAAACACCATTCAGAAATGTACCCATGTGGGAGATACCCATTGAATTGAAGCGGCTATGCCCGGAAATTGAGATTATTTGCGATCCCAGCCATATTGCGGGTAACCGTGACATCATACCTTTTATCGCCCAAAAAGCCATTGATATGGATATGCACGGGCTGATGATCGAAAGCCATATTCAGCCTTCTATCGCTTTGAGTGATGCCAAACAGCAACTGAAACCGGCCAATCTGGTGAAATTAGTCGCAGAATTAAAATTACGCCATCCCGAATCACCCAATAAAGAATTTGAAAACCTGCTGGATGAGTTCAGATCAGAGATCGATGAGTTGGATGAACAATTGATCCAGAAATTAAGCGTGAGGATGAATATTTCGGAGAAAATCGGTGAATACAAAAGGGATAACGACGTCACTATCCTGCAGGTGGATCGCTGGAATGACGTCATCAAACGCCGGGTTAATATGGCCAAAGCCCTGGGTTTGAGTGATACTTTCATGAACAAATTTCTGGCTATCGTGCACGAAGAATCAATTAGAAGACAAACTGATGTAATGAATAATGCTATGGTTAAATAATTATCATTATCTTTCCCGAATAAACAAACAGGCCTGACATCTATGAAAGTCGCCATCATCAGGTATAATGCCGGTAATGTACAATCAGTAGTTTATGCTTTGGAGCGATTGGGGGTCACACCTTTATGGACCGATGACCACGAAGTGATAAAAAACGCGGATAAGGTCATTTTTCCCGGACAAGGAGAAGCCAGTACAACTATGGCCTATTTGCAGCAGAAAGGGCTTGACAGACTGATTGTCAACCTCAAACAACCGGTGCTGGGCATTTGCATAGGCCTTCAGCTAATGTGCCGCCATTCTGAAGAAGGGGACACAAATTGTTTGGGTATCTTTGACCTGGAAGTGAAAAAATTCGTGCGCCCTGATGCGAAAAACGCCCATGACCAATATAAAATACCTCATATGGGCTGGAACAGGTTGGAAAATTGTCAGGGAAAAATATTTTCTGGCTTAAACAATCCTTATGTTTACTACGTTCATAGCTTTTATGCGGCCATTGGAGCAGAAACAGCAGGAACTACAGATTACATTCTGCCGTTCAGTGGGGTTTTGCAAAAAGGAAATTTTTATGCTGTGCAGGCCCATATTGAGAAAAGTGGTGATGACGGACAGAAGATGCTGGCCAATTTTTTAGAACTTTAAGGATGAAACTTTATGTCTAAATTTTAATCATGCATATTATACCTGCGATCGATATTATCGACGGCAAATGCGTTAGGTTAACACAAGGTGATTATAGCCAAAAAAAGGAATACAACAGCGATCCACTGGAGGTAGCCAGGAAGTTTGAAGATGCCGGTGCCAGGCGGCTGCATTTGGTAGATTTGGATGGGGCCCGGAAAAAGCAAATCGTCAATCTGAAAGTTCTTGAATCCATTGCCTCATACACCGAATTGTCTATCGACTACGGTGGCGGAATTCAATCCGAGGCCGACCTGAGAACAGTATTCGGCGCAGGTGCCAGCCAGGTGACTGGTGGCAGTATTGCTGTCAAAAATCCGGAACTATTTGAAAGCTGGCTGCAAAATTTTGGAAATGAACAGATCATCCTGGGTGCTGATGTCATTGATAAACATATCGCCATTGACGGCTGGCAAGAAAAAACTTCCATCGGTCTGCATGTGTTTTTGGAAGATTACGTACAGAAGTCGGTTAAATATGTGATTTGTACGGATGTCAGTAAGGATGGCCTGTTACAAGGCCCTGCTATGAACTTGTACCGGGAAATTCTTAATTACTATCCTGAGATTCATTTGATCGCCAGCGGCGGTGTATCCACCCTCGAAGATGTCCATGAACTGGCAGGAATAGGTGTGGAGGGTGTAATTATTGGCAAAGCCTTTTATGAGGGCCGAATTGAACTTTCGGATCTGGAAATATATTTCAACAAATAATCCATGATGATGGAAATTAGTAGCGACCTGGAAAAAATTATTGAGGAGACAAGTGCAAGACTATCTTCCATGGATAAAACCTCGCTGGATCACAAACCCACTCCTGGCAAATGGTCCAAAAAGGAAATATTGGGACACCTGGTTGATTCGGCTGGTAACACCTTGCATAGGTTTGTGAGAGGTCAATATGACGCAAATATTTAACTAACCTCAAATATGGATTTATTTAACATTTAAAGAAGTGCTTACCAAAAGAATTGTACCCTGCCTGGACATTAAAGATGGCAGAACCGTTAAAGGGGTTAATTTTGTCGAGTTGAAAGACGCCGGTGATCCTGTTGAGCTTGCCGCTATTTACAGTAAACAAGGGGCTGATGAATTGGTTTTTTTAGATATTACCGCCACAGTTGAAAAAAGGAAAACGCTTGTTAACCTTGTAAAAAGAGTGGCAAGGGAAGTTAACATCCCGTTTACGGTAGGAGGGGGTATTGGCAGCAAGGAGGATGTTTCAGCCTTGTTAGGCGCCGGAGCAGACAAGGTATCTGTCAATTCCGCCGCGGTCAGAAACCCGGGCTTGATCAACGAACTAAGTCAGGAATTTGGCTCCCAATGTATTGTGGTAGCTATTGACTCAAAATATATAAATGGGCAACACCTGGTTCATACACATGGCGGGAGAACACCCACCGAAGTGGAAACCATCGGTTGGGCCCTCGAAGTGGAAAATCGTGGCGCGGGGGAAATTCTGCTGACTTCTATGGACCACGACGGCACCAAAGGCGGCTTTGCCAATGAACTGACTGCAACAATTTCCGACCTTTTGACAATCCCGGTTATAGCGTCGGGTGGAGCAGGTGACATGGGGCATTTTACAGATGTTTTTACCACCGGAAAAGCCGATGCAGCATTGGCTGCAAGTATTTTTCACTACAAGGAAATTGACATCGACAAGCTAAAAGTAAAGTTGAGTGAAGATGGTATAACCATGCGGCTTTAACTTTGCAGTAATTAATGTATTAGAATAAAAATGGATATCGATTTCGAAAAAGGGGAAGGCCTCGTGCCTGCTATCATTCAGGATTTTACCACCCAAAAGGTTTTGATGCTGGGTTACATGAACAGGGAAGCATTGGAAAAAACCCAAACGCTGGGCCAGGTAACTTTTTACAGTCGTACCAGGCAGCAGTTGTGGACCAAAGGTGAAACTTCAGGTAACTTTCTGGAAGTGAAGGAAATATTGGCCGATTGCGATCAGGATACGCTCCTTATCAAAGTCCGCCCGACCGGTCCGGTCTGCCACACCGGTGCCGATACCTGTTTCAAAGAAGATAACAAGGATCAACTTCATTTTATCAACTATCTGAAAGGAATCATCAAAGACAGAAAACATAGCACGGACGAAAAATCATACACTAAGTCTTTATTTGATAAAGGCATTAACAAAGTAGCCCAAAAAGTAGGAGAGGAGGCTGTAGAACTGGTAATAGAAGCCAAAGATGATAACAAAGACCTCTTCAAAGGCGAAGCCGCCGACCTGTTATTTCACTACCTCGTCCTACTTGAAGCCAAAAATGTCGACTTCAACGAGATAATCGAGGAATTAACCAAAAGACATGAGTAGTGTGAGTTTGGGTTTGAGTGTGAGTTTGAGGATGGTTTGAGTGCTCTGTTGGGGCAAAAAAGTGGTGGTGGACCGTTAATATTGATGGTTATTTTTTTTTTTGGAAATTTGGTGGGTATAGCATAAATTGTTGAGAGTTTGATCTATTCACAGGCAATTTTTTATATTCAGATTTTGTTGAAATAAATTTAAACGGGTGAAAATTTATTCTTATCCGGTTCTTGTTGTTCTGGCTGGTATGGTGGTTTCATGTGTTGAGTCCTCCAAAAAAATGGCCGAAAACAGCCGGCCTAATGTTATTATTATCTTCACTGATGATCAGGGGTATCAGGATGTGGGGTGCTTTGGGTCGCCTGATATTGAAACGCCGCACCTGGATCAGATGGCCAGGGAAGGAGTTAGGTTAACGGATTTTTATGTGGCACAGGCGGTTTGTTCGGCCAGCAGGGCTGCGTTGCTGACGGGATGTTACCCAAACAGGATAGGCATTCATGGTGCGTTGATGCCTAATCATCCCGGAGGTCTCAGTCTCTCCGAAACTACGCTGGCGGAAATGTTGAAAGCCAACGGTTACCGCACCGCTATCTATGGCAAGTGGCACTTGGGTGATGATCCTCAGTTTATGCCCAACAACCAGGGCTTTGACGATTATTTTGGCATCCCTTACTCCAATGATATGTGGCCTTTTCATCCGTGGCAGGGTACTAAATTTAATTTTGTCCCGCTTCTTTTATATGAAAACGAAAAAGTAGTTGATACACTGGAAGATCAATCTATGCTTACCACCCAAATTACCGAAAGAAGCATCGAATTTATTGAGTCTAATAAAGACACGCCTTTTTTTCTTTACATAGCCCATCCTCAACCTCATGTGCCTTTATTTGTTTCAGACAAATTTAAGGGAAAATCAAGGAGGGGATTGTATGGAGATGTAATCATGGAGATAGACTGGTCGGTCGGACAGATCCTTGAAACGTTGAAAGACCATACGATCGATGAAGAAACGTTGGTTATTTTTACCTCGGACAATGGCCCCTGGTTGTCATACGGTGAACATAGTGGCAGGGCACTGCCCTTGAGAGAAGGCAAAGGCACTGCGTGGGAAGGTGGACAAAGGGAACCCTGCATCATGCGGTATCCTGGTAAGATTCCCGCCAACCAGACTATTTCAACCCCTGTAATGACCATTGATTTGTTGCCTACTATTGCAGGTCTAACCGGCTCGCAGCTTCCGGTTAATAAGATTGACGGGAAAAACGTTTGGTCTGTTATAACAGGCCAGTCATCGGAAAGCCCGCATGAAGCCTATTTTTATTATTATAAAACCAATGAATTGCACGGTGTAAGATATGGGGATTGGAAATTGTATTTTCCCCATAGCTACAGATCACTGAATGGGCGGGAAGGTGGCAAAGACGGATTGCCGGTGGAGTATGAACAAAATATAATTACGGAAATAGCATTGTATAATTTAAAAACAGATATCGCTGAAACCAACAATGTCGCCTCAGATAATCCTGAGATCGTTGAGAAAATAGAAAAAATAGCAGATCAGATGCGGCAGCGGCTGGGGGATAAGCTTCGGAATATGGAGGGAACAGAGGTGAGGTCGGCCGGTAGTATTTAAAAGGGTTTATTCAACGATCCGGGAACCGGGCCACGGTTAAAAACTGAAATTCCCCCAATGATCTACCGGCCAGTTGGTGAATGGGTCGGCTAATTCATCCAATAGCAGGCAGAACGCTGCCCTGGTCATTGGTTCGTGCTGCCTGAAAGCGCCCATCCCATATTTCTTCCAAATCCTGCTGGCTTCTGTCAATGGTAGTTCCCGACCCATGTTACCTTTTTCATCTGATCCTAATTGCATCAGATTTTGAATAATCGCCAACGCCTCGCCGCCGGTCAAGACCTGATCTTTGCTATCTAGGCTTAATTCGGGGGCAATGTCATTAAGCCCTGTTTGCAATGCGGTACGGGACAGCAGACTGTCCGGATAAAATAAAGTTTGATTTTCCCACCCTGCATTTTTTCCTTCCCCTCTTAAAATTCCGGTGGCACCAATTTTTTGAATGGCTTTAAAAAACTTGCTGTCCGGGTTAACATCCAGGTAGTGTAAAAGGTAAGCATCAAAATCCAGTAAAGCTTGCTGGACGTCTCTTACCGGTACTTCGGCCGGTTTGAGCCCTGTATCCACTGCCAAAGCAGCCAGAGTACCCGCCGCGGCCTGCCCAATCAACATACACACAGGCTGCTTTACATTAACCATCCCACTAAGTTATTACTAAATATTGAGGCATCAAACCGGATTAACCCGCGATGGTTATTCATAGAATTCGCTAATCTCTTCCAAAGGCCTGCGCTGCAGTCTAGGTACATAAACATCTTTGGCAGGATAACCCACAGGGATCAACAAAAATGGCCTTTCATTGTCTGGTCTGTTTAAAATTTTTACTAAAAAATTCATTGGACTAGGTGTATGTGTTAAGGCTACCAAACCTGCATTGTGAATGGCAGTTAGCAGAAATCCAGCAGCCAGTCCTACAGACTCATTCACATAGTAGTTATTGGTTTTTTCACCTTTTTCACCCCATTCATAAGCCTTTTTAAAAACAATGATAAGCCAGGGGGCTATTTCCAGGAATGGTTTGTGCCAGTCCGTGCCTAAGGCCTGCAGGTCTTTCAGCCACCTTTCGCTCATCCGGCCGTGATAGCTTTCATATTCCTCTTTCTCAGCAGCTTTCCTGATCTCCTTTTTGATACCCGGGTTAGATACGGCACAAAATCTCCATGGTTGCTTGTGGGCACCGGATGGGGCTGAGGAGGCTGAGAGAATCAGGTTTTCTATCAATTCACGGGGAACCGGCCTGTCGGAAAAGTCCCGGACCGTCCTTCGTCGATCCAGCCATTGGTAGTAATCCCGGCTATGCTGCAAAGCAACAGCGGGCTCGTAGGTCTTTTTCTCATAGAGCATATATTCAAACCCATTGATCTCCTTGACTAGTGGTTTTGTCATACGTGTATTTATTGGTTACTTCCGTTTATTGATTACACAGTTGTAGTAGTTAGTGCAATGGATTGGGTTAACAGTTTGCCGGGGGCATCACTATTTAGCTATGATCTTTATTAAGCTTCCTTTTTTGACATTATCTGTTAACTTCATACTGTTCAATAATGCTGTCTTTTCAAGCATATTGCTTTTTACATTATATGATTTTAAGGCTTGTTCTACTGTTCCGTTGGATTTTACGGTTTTCACCCTCACACGATCGGGCTTTCTATTTAGTTTGGCCGGATCAGTTAGTTTTTTGAAATTTTTCATGGTATTGATAAATACCGGGGCATAACTGCTGTAGTCTTGTCTTGAAGAAACACCATAAAATTTGTATATGTAGTTGTCATATTTAATCAGGTACGTCAAAAACCTAAGGTTCGTACCTTGATCTGTCAGCATGGTCATGGCCGGTAGTCCGTTCACTGTCGTTTTTTTAGATTCCAGAACCTTTATGGAGTCCATCTTTTGGACGGCTGCCGCTGCTGCTTCCAGTGTTTTTTCTTTGGCCAGGCTAAATATGATTACTGCTTTACCGTTTTCAGGCGCGATCTGTACCTGCTGAGGTGTATTCACTGTTTTCCACTGTGCCGGCACGGGAAACTCAAATTTCAACTCCGGATGGTAAAACACATTGTTTTCAAAAAAACCTTGTCTTGGGTCTTCACCGAAAACCAATCCATCTATCATCGTCAGGTACTGATTCCTGTTTGTTTTCAAGTTACTGACATTCAATTTGGTTTGCCATTCCCTGGCTAACCGGCCGACGTTTTCAAACCTGTCTGCGGGATTAGGGTGGGTAGATAAGAAATCAGGTACTCTTTCCGAACCCGATTGCTGCCCCATTCTGTCCAGTGTTTTAAAAAAATTAGCCATTTCCTTAGCATCATACCCTACCCTGGTAGAGTATTCGACGCCTAAACGGTCAGATTCCGTTTCATCTTCACGGCTGAATTTTAAAAAAAGCAGTCCGAGACTTTGAGACGCCGCGTCTGAGAACTGCCTGAATTCCTTGGAGGCCACCATACCCACCACAAATAAGCCCTGATAAAATAGTTGCTTGCTGTATTGTTTGGCGGAGTGCCTGGCAGTCACATGGCCGATCTCGTGGCCCAGCACCCCGGCAAATTCGGCCTCGTTATTGAAATGGGCAAGAATTCCCCTGGTAAAATAGACATAACCACCGGGCACAGCAAAGGCATTGATAACCGGCGAGTCCAGAATGCGGAATTTAAAGTCGAGATGGGAACGATGCGAGATAGCCGCCATCTCCTTCCCTTTAACATTAATGAAGTTCTGTAACTTTTCATCCTCATACAAGCCAAAATAAGCGATTACGCCCGGATCACTCTCCGCTCCCATAGCCAATTCCCGCTCTTCGGATATCAACATTAAATCC
The DNA here is from genome assembly GCA_022360015.1 of Cytophagales bacterium. Classification (GTDB taxonomy): domain Bacteria; phylum Bacteroidota; class Bacteroidia; order Cytophagales; family Cyclobacteriaceae; genus Agaribacillus. The sequence continues at coordinate 1,681 of JAKSDQ010000150.1, read as the reverse complement.
CTTTTCCCTGTTACCGGGTTAACAGCACACGAATTAACAAATAATAATAGAACCACACTAATGGTGATGTTTACAAAGGTACTGGTTTTCATATCTCCTTTTTTAATCAATTTCCAAATTCTCCGGTAGTCATACAGTGTTATTAGACGGGCATATCTTATAAGTGGTTAAACAGGTATTCTGATTGGTTATAACTTCATGCTTAACGAGCGGTTATCTTTATTTATTTTCATGTTTAAGCTGCGAAACCATTTTTTTCCCTATATGAGTATTGAATCATAAACCTGCACCCTTTCCCACAGCGCCGTGGTATCATCAATAAATTTTTTATGAAGTCCGTCTTCCTGATACGCGTCGTGATCTTTTTTGTCATCGAAAGACACAATCAGGCAATAAGTATATGAATTATCCACTACACTCCGGTCTGTACCGGCAGGTGTACCCACATGGGTGGATCTGATGTAGTCAATTCCTTTGATAAAGGTATTCAGGTTATTCTCAAATTGCTTTCTTGCCTTTTTATTGTCCGGATTTTTAAGCCAAAAAAATACTACATGCACGAAATTACCGTGCTTTTGCAAACCGGTGGCCGCGGCGTGCACGGAAAGGGAGCTTAGACCCAACAAACCACCGAAGGCGGTAAGTCTTTGCAGAAAAGGTCTTCTTCTCAGGGAATTTTTTTTCATGATTTCTGATGTTTCAATAAAGGGCAAAGCTAGCCATAAATGTAATAAATAAAAAGGAGTGGCCCGGAAGTGATGTGTTATATTAACCTGTAAAATTTATAATTTACAGTACCATGGCTTGTACGGAGCAGACAATCATACAGGTAAAAACAATCGTTGAATTAGCCGGTGTGTTTGCTATCGGGAAAAAGGTGTTTGTGAAGGAGCATGGTATCAGCGAGAAGTAGGATTTTGACACCTATGATCACAAGGCTTCACAAATCATTGGAGAGCTGCGGGGAGGAGCCCGCAGCTATCGGAAGGTTATTAATTGAAAACAATCGCGGGCATATTTCCAGAATTGCTGTCCTTAAGGGTTTCAGGGGCCATGGCCTGGGGCAAGTGATTGTCGAAAGTCTTGAAAAACTGGCCCGGGAAAAAGGACGGCATGCAGTTTATCTATTTTTGTTAAGTTATTTCTTTATTGCTACTATTAATTACTTTTTTGACTCCAATTGCTTAATTCGCTTTTCCTGTTGAATAATGTAAAGCGTTAATTCTTCAATTTTTTGTAAGAGCTTAGCTTCCATCTCCCCTAGATTCACGCCGTTTTCAGCTACTTCCTGAGCGGAAGGAATTTCAGGTAAATGCTTATTGACTTTGATGAATTGTTCGACCTCGGCAAGAGTTGGAAGATCATAATCATCCTCAAATACAAAGTCTGACCAGCCGGTTTCAACTTTGACTTCTTTAGCGCGGATTTTGCCGTTAACGGCTAATCTATAGGCACCTGGGGTAATAGTACCAATACCGACATTGCCGTTGGCATCGATTAAAAACCTGGTTGCCGATGTATTGATATCTCCAAATTGCATACCACCGTCATCTAAAACGTGCCATTGCCAGGTTCTATTGGCCACACTGTTTTCTAAAACTATAGATGAAGCCCCAGGAGCATTGTACGCCCCACTTCCGGAAATTGTAAGTTTATGAGACGGTGTAATAGAACCAATACC
>JAKSDQ010000088.1 GCA_022360015.1 Cytophagales bacterium | reverse complement strand
TTCATCTAAGGTTGTCAGGTCGGCAACCATTACCACATCGATGACATTTCTTCCACCAATTGATATTTCCTGTGGCACAAAACCAATAAAAGTGAATACCAGGGTCGTAGCATCATCCGGCAATGATATCGTATAACTTCCTTCCAAATCCGCAACAGCCCCAATGGTGGTTCCTTTTATCAGGATGGTTGCTCCACTGAGTGGTTCGCCATTTTCATCGGTTATTTTTCCCTTTATTATTCGGTCTGCTATTGTTGACTTTTGTCCGGCACGCCGATTCATTGATGGCGGTACTTTCACCATAATGTTGGCTTTGATCTGCTTAAATGAAAGGCCTGTTTCTTTGGCAACCTTTTCCAGAACTGCAGCCACACTTTGATTTTTCACTTTTATGGTGATAGCATCCAACCTGCTGGCAATCAGGTTCTTTTCGTAAGAAAAAATGAAGGCTGTCTTTGCTTCGATGGCCGCAAAAACTTTGGGTAATGATGTGTTTTCCAGGTCCAGCGATATTTTTACATGTCTGATGCTGGGAGCCTGGGCATGTGTATTTCCGGCAATTAAATAACTGGAAAAGATGATGGCAATGATAATGCCATGTAACAGACCTTTGGACATTTTTAGTATTAGGGTCTTGTAAAGAATTTTCATAATTTTACAGTGGTTAATTAAAACTTTGTTTTATTAATCAATCCGAAAAAGGTCTGTTTTTCAGCTAAATGGTCGAAGATTTATCGGTTAAACAGACCTTTTCATTTTTATGGTTTTTGTGTTATTTCATGGGCATTTATCTTTTAAGTTTAAAGTATTCATGTATTGTTTTAAGGATTACTGCCAGTCCGGTTACTTCACTTACATCCATCACCGGTGATAAGCACCCCATCGTCGATGTATTCAAAAGAAAGGTTCAACGTAAATTGTAGCGCTTCTAAAAGCTTTTGCAAACTCAAATCTTTATACCCTCCCCGGAGAACACAATTTTCAAAATGATCACCTTCTACCTTTACCTTTACACCATACCATTTTTCCACCTTCTGCATCGCTTTCCTGAAAGGGGTGTCATTAAATCTCAATACGCCGTCTTTCCAATCGGTCAAATGGCTGACGTCCATGCTTTTTTTGACCAGCATCTCCCTGAGCGGGTCGAAGCTTGCCAGTTCATCGGGGCCGAGTATCAGGACCTCTTTTTCTTTATCCGTATCACCGTACCTGGTTACAGATACCTTTCCTGATACAACCCCCACCTGAATGTTATGCGCATCATGATACGCCGAAATGTTAAATGAGGTACCTAATACTGTTGTGACCAAATCCCCGGTTTTAATGTGAAAGGGCCTTTCCGGATCTTCGGCAACTGTAAAAAATGCTTCCCCTTCCAGCATGATGTCTCTTGTTGTTCCGTTGAAGGTTTTAGGATAGACGATCCTGCTGCCCGAATTCAATTGAATGACGGAACCATCGGATAAGGTGATGGTCGATTTTTTACCATTGGGATTTGCCTTTTCTATGTAAACTGTTGACTCGCCTGAAAACCAATGACCGCCTTTTATGTAGTACATCAGTAATGCTGAAATTGTAAACAGGAAAAATGCGGCGGCTACCTTGTGCCACCTGAAATCTACCTTCCGGGCCACGGACTGCCGGGCGGTTTTTTTCCGGTCTATTTTACCGGACATCACTTTTGCAATTACTTCATCCTTGTGTTGATTTGAATAAGGTACAGGTTTTTTTCCTCTATACTTTTTTTTGTAAAATGTATCTTTCATCCGGCGAAGTTCGTCCTCGTCGGTAGTATGCTTTAGGTAAGTTATCAGTGATTCAAATTCCTCTTGTGAAATTGAACCCTGGCTTAACCTTTGAAGCAATAGTTCGATGCGTTTTCTGCTGTCATTCATATGAGAAAACAATACCTCGTTAAAGGCAAAATGTTAAAAACCTGGTTTTAATAAGAAAAAGACTCCGAAATTGTGGTGATTATCCGGGTTTTCAGGAGATAGAATTGATTTTGCTTTGAATCAACTCTTTCTGAAGGCTAAGGTTATCTAAGCTCTTAAGGGTGAAATTGAGCACCTCAGCGCGTATTTTTTCATCTTCAATGCTGATACTGGTCTGCAGCAGAGACTTCCATATTTCCCTTTTCAGTTTGAGATCTGAGGCCGTTTTTTGTAAGTAATCAAATACCAGCCGGCAGGTGATTTTGTGGAGATTATCAGACGCCGAAGCGTCAAAGTCTACTTGGTGCTTATGAGGATTGTTCCAGACCTCGGCAAAGACCTGCTCAACAATTTTCTCTGACAGACTCCTGGATTTTACATAGTCGACCGCATAACGGACCAACTCATCGTGGTACTTGTAGACAAGCTGGCGCAAAGCATTTTCATCTCCTTTTACTGATTTTTTCAGTAAGTTATTCCGGGATATTTTATACGACCGGCAAAAGAAGTATATAAGCTTTTTAAACAATGTTTGAAATTATAGGCTTTGCAACTTTGGAAAAACTACTTATTTTTCCAAAAGCCAAAATGCAACAAATTTTATAATTTGTCAAAAAAATCGAATATTTTTTGTAGTCATTTGAAGAAACATAATATTGCATTAATGTTTAAGGTATCCCCGCGGCCATCCACCTTTTTTACCTGATTTATAGATGAACTTTAATTGATATAATAATAAATAAGTGTGTTCAGTGATTGAGAAAATACCTATCACCGGATTGAAGTATGTGCTGGCAATTTCCGTGCTGAAATCCAACATTTTAGGCTTCATCACTGCCAGGCAGAATATATTGACAATTTATCCCACCTATTATTTCTGTTAAAAGGTTGGATATTTGATTATCATGAACGTTTTCAATTTGATCGTGCATGATAAAATGAAGATGGTCAATTCCAACTTCTTGAGCGAATTGAATATAGGCCAAATCAAATGCAGCTATCTGTCCTTTCTTTTTACCAGTACCAAGATTTCCTGTTAAGGAAGAAATATTCTATTCGTAGCCTCGTTCGTTTTTGTCATAGCTTAGAATAAATTGTTCATCATATAACCGAAAAGAGATTGCTGCAAAATACTTGTTAAAAAGTATAATCCTGTCCTTAATTAATTTTTCCTTTGAATCTATACCTTTATTAATATTTTCCAGTTCATTGGATAACGTATCTTGTGTTGATATTGAGTTATTCCACAATCTTTTTTGTTCTTCTAGGGCTCCTCGTTTTTCATATGCAGCGTTTAATTTCCTTATAACATTTTGGAGTTCATCCAGGGCACCGGACTTTTGAAGAGTATCAGTGTAAGAACGTTCTTTTTCTCTAAATGAATCTATTAAACGCTTGATCTCCTTTATTTGATTTTCCAAATCAGGTAATTCTTTCAAAATAAAGTTTAACACATATTTACCCTTTGTTCGAATATATAGTTGTCTAATATTTCGAAGAAATTTTTGCTTTTTGAAGGATCCCTGCTTTTCAAGTTCATTATATAACGAGTTGATTTTTGGATAGTACCTACTGTATTCAAAAATTAATGGTTTATTTCTTTGAATAAAATTGTGAGAAATTTTATCCTCAATGCTAAAAGGAGTCAAATCTACATCTTCATTGTCTGAATCATCAAATGATATTTTCTTGCTTTCAAAAAGCCCTGTACTTCGAATCTAAAAATTTATTAGCCGCTTCCTCCGAGAATTTGGCGGCTTCGTTGTTCCATTGAAGGGTTTTGTTGGGAAAACGGCCGGCAATCACTCCCAGAAGGATGGTTTCGGTGAGCCTTGCCGCATAGGAGAAGGGGGCGCTGCATTTGTCTTTTCCCAGGCAGGCATCCACAAACTGGTGGTAGTGCTTATTTGGGTCATTGACGGGCGCGCCGAGTTGATTGGCTGTGTCAAATTTGGCTACATCGATCTGCTCGTATTTGCCGTCGACAATCAACCTGGGCAGTTCCATGAAATGAGGTAAAAGCAACCTGCCCTTTTCTCCGACAAACATAGCGCCTTGGTCAGGAAGTGTTTCATTGTCGGGCAGTGCCAAATCCTTGTGCTTTTTTGGAGCGCCAGGGCCATCATACCATACCCACTTCAAAGTATTGGTCGTGTATTGGGTGCCCGGAAATTTGTAGGAGACAATGTTGTTTTCCGGAAATCCGAATCCGGTGGGTTTTCTGCATTTGTTTTTAATGGTGAGGGGCACGTCTAAGGCCAGGGCATTATAGGGTGTGTCAAAAATGTGCACGCCCATATCTCCCAGGGTGCCACAACCAAAATCCAAAAGTTTTCGCCAGTTTCCGGGATGATAAACATTTTCTTTGTAAGGCCTTTTGGCAGAAGTGCCCAGCCAAAGGTTCCAGTCTAAAGATTCAGGCACGGGATCACTTCCCACCGGGGCAGGACCGTCATAACCCCAGTTTTTGGGAGACCAGGCCCTGACCGTACTGACTTTGCCGATAATTCCGGATTGTATGAGTAAAGTGGCTAGCCTGTAATCATAAAAAGAGTGCACCTGAATGCCCATTTGGGTCACAAGATTCTTTTCGTCAGCCAGCTTTAACATGGCCCTGGCTTCTGACACGTGGTGGGTGAGGGGCTTTTGACAATACACAGGTTTGCCCATTTCCATCGCCATCATTGAGGCCGGCGCATGGGTGTGGTCAGGTGTCGATACAATCACTGCATCGATGGCGCTTCCTATGTCATCGAGAAGTTTTCTGTAGTCGGAAAAGGTTTTGGCATTGGGGTGTAATTTTTTTGCCGCGGCTAAATTGTTTGCGTCTACATCACACAAGGCAGTGACATCGACCAGCTTATGAGATGAAATGGATTTGAGATCCTCGGCCCCCATGCCGCCGACACCAATATGCGCTGTTCTTAAGCGTCCGTTTTTTAGAAGTGCCCAGGAAGAGGAGGGAAGCAGCGCTAAGGAAGATAATGCCGCCGCGCTTTTTAAAAATTGCCGTTTGTTCATTTTCATGATGTATAATTATAATGCTCTGATTTTGATATTCTTGAAACAAATGGGAACGCAGTGCTACATATTCGGCAGGCCTGTCATACCAGCGCTTCAGGTCGCTTTCAGTCGCTTTCTCGCGAAAGTCGCAGGCACAAAACAGGTTAATCAAAATACATGTCAGCGCAAATTTTATTTTCAGGAGTGGGGGCTTTACAACAATCTTTCTGCTTTGCATTGATATCGTTGTTTTATAAAGCAATAAAAAACCGGGGTATTTTTGTGTTGATTCAAAAAAATCTGCGTTCAAAAAATTACCCCTCACTATCACAGCATGCTGTGCGTGCTAAAGTTAATGAAAAGGTATTACATAATGAAAAGTTATCTGGAATGAAAAACCATCTACAGTCAAAAACTATCTAAAGTCAAAACCACCTACAGTGAAAAATTGTTTATAGCGACAACCTATCTGTATTGCTTTAACCGGAAATAGAGCGATTTCCATAAAACAGCAAATTAGCGGGCGCCCGACCCGGTAAAGACGGCCTCCAACTATTTTTTGATCACCCTTTTTCTATACAGATTGCCGTTTACATCTGAGACGACCATAAAATAGGTGCCGGCATTGATATCGGCGAGAGACAAAGCGCCCTTACCCGGATGGCTGAAATGCCGCAGACTTCTGCCGGCCGCGTCATGCAGTTCGACAGCGCTGATGGCATGGCCATTTTTCAGCGCCACAAAAACAAAATCTGAAAAGGGCACCGGGTATATATGCAACTCAAGCGCGTTTCGGGCTGAAATGCCGGTAATTAACTCCTCTAAAACAAGGGCAATGTCCTGATCGGCGCCGGTGATTTCGACTGTGCCCGAAATGGTCTCATACCCCGGTAGTGAAGCAGTGTAAGGGTAGGTGCCATTGGCCAGGGCGGTGATTTCAATTTTTCCTGAAGTGTCGGTCGAATAACGTGATCCGTCAAAGTCGATGACTACCTCCGCCAGCGGGGCCGTTCCATCGCTGACTGAGAAAGTGAGGGTGTGTGTAAGGGGGGCGGTTTTTTTCAGGGTGATCGCCGATGTCACATCGGCGCCTGCGATGTTTATTGTACCGGCTTCCGGCTGGTAGCCTGTGTAGGAAACGGTGTACTGATAGTTGCCATCGGCCAGCCCGGTAACCTGCACCTTGCCATCGGGGCCGGTCATGTAAGTGGTCCCCTCGACACTGACCGCTGCCCCGGCGAGATCATTGGTGCCGTCGCCAACAGAAAAAGTCAGCGTATAGGTGGAAATAGTGGCTTTATTCAGTGTAATGGTTTCAGTCAGGTCTGCCCCTGCGATGTTAATAGTACCCGTTTGGGTTTCATAGCCGGGATGGGAAACGGCGTAGCGATAGCTGCCATTGATGAGACCGGTAATCTGCACTTCTCCCGCTGCGTCGGTGGTATAGGTTGTGCCCTTAAAGTCAATCTTTGCTCCGGCCAGTGCCTGCGAGCCGTCATCGACGATCAGGGTTAACCCGAACTCAGGGTGCAGTAAAAAATGTTGCCTTATTTCATTTTCGTTGACATACATTCGGTGCCGCTGACCTTTGAATCCAGGGGCAGAGATGCTGATCTCAAAAAACCTTTCGGCTGCAATATTCTCTATCCGTACTATCCCATTGTCATCCGTCACGCCCATAAACCCACCGTAATCAACAGTAGCACCCGGAATAGGAACCAGGTTTCTGTCAGTCACCGACACATCAAAAGAGCTGACTATCCGGGGGGATAGCTCAACGGTAAGGGTAACATCTGTGCCGTTTACCGCGGCGACAGCCGTGTAAGTGTCATATCCTGTGGTGATGATAAAAAAATCATAATTACCGGAGGGCATGTTGATCAGCAGCTCCCCATTGGCGTCGCTGGTGTAGGCTTCTCCATCAAACAATATACCTGCATCGGGCACCCTCCAGGGGCCGTGTTGCAAAACCAATTTTACTTCGTATATGGGTTCACCAGGTGTTGGCAATATGATCTGTTCTGTGTAATCCGCCCCGTCGAAACTGAAAGCGCCATTGAAGGTGCTAAACCCTTCGGCATTGATCCAATAGTTGTAATCGCCCGACGCAAAGCCGGTAATTGCGATTTCTCCAAGGCTGTTACTTCGGTAAGTTTTACCATCCAGGATCATCTCAGCACCCTCCACCGGTTGACCCGTATCGGATATGATATTGAAGGTGACATCATGAAGTGAAATCAATTGCACCGTGAACGCCCTGTCATCAGAAGTTGCGTGGGTAAATTCACCGGTAAATGCCTGAAAACCATTGGCTGTGACCTTGTACCTGGCCGTCACGAGCAGTAAATTATTGAACCTGGCCTGGCCATTTTCATCAGTGACGGCGAAAAGTGTGTCTGACGGTGAAGCCAGTGTGGCGAGGGCGATCCGGGCATTGGGTATAGGCACAAGGCCGTTTTTTACAATAAATGTAACCGTGTTGATGGGTTCGGGGATCCTGTTGAGCCTGATGGTATCGGCGGTTGAAGTATTGAGAATACGCAATGTATCATGATAGGTAACATATTTGCTGGCGCTGACTGTGAAGGGATAGACGCCTGGGTCTAAATTTTGTATGGTTAAATTACCGTCCTTGTCACTGCTGTAGAAGCTGTTTTCCATTTCAAGCGTAGCGCCGGCCAGAGGAGCAAGGTGATCGGTCAGGTGAAGGTTCCAGTCGTAAGCCCCGCTTCTTGCCACAAACAGCGGGGATATGACCGTGTCGCTGGTAACAACCTCCAGCGTAACGGGATTACCGGTATTGATTTTAACCCTGCTTTTATCCTGCCATTCTACAAACCGGTACCCGGGGTCGGGTTTTGCAAATATTTTTCCGGAACTCCTTCCTGCAATCGTCAACCTGTCGGGATCATTCGCCGAACCTCCGGTGGGCATCGCGGTTTTCAGCCTGTACGACTTCTCCCATTTTAAACAAGGCCTTTTAAAGCCGTCATGCCCATAGGCATATTGCCAGGTGTTCGTTAAATCGAGGCCCATTTGGAATTCTGTGAAAAACGGGTCTGTAAAACTGTCGGTCCCACCCGAAATGTAGTTGCCTGGCGCGTTGTTACCGAAGGCTTCCTCAATCACGCTTTTGCTGTGATCAAATGCAGAATAACCTATATTTGAATCTTCATACCTTCCTGCTAAAGCCCCGGCTTCGGCACCGGCTAAGACCGGTCCGGCGCTATAAACCTGAATGATAGAAGACCGCTTGCAAAAGCCCATTAATCCGCCAACCCGGCGTCTTCCGACAACTCTGGCCGTATTGTAAGTGTTGTCCAGGTAAATGCTTTCTGCATAACCTGCCATGGCACCGACATTATCCTGCCCCTGTACTTCTCCCGACACATAGACGCGCGAAAGTTCGGTGCCCTCAAAGCCGGTCACCGGCAGTACCTGGCCAAACCAGGCGCCTACCGAGTCTCTGCCCCTGATGAAGCAATCGAACAGGCCTAAATCGGAGATATTTGCGTCTAACGCACGACGAATAAGTCCGACTACATCCTCATCGGGCCGGTTGATATGTAAGTATTCAATACGGTGGCCCCCGCCATCGATACTACCGGTAAAGGGCACTTTTTGATGGGTATTCTCATAACCTAGCGGTTGAAAACCCTTACCTCCGTTCCAGTTGGCTGTGGCCGATGCGTCGATGTCATTCATCAGCAGGTAGTGGCGTGACATGAGTGAAGGCAGGCTGTTGATGCGTTGCAACTGATCGATGTTCTCGATTTGAAAAGGGTCTGTCGACGTACCGGAGCCTCCGGCAAATGCAATATTTTCCTTTAACAATGCGGTAAGCTGAGCGGGGCCCGAGCAGGTAAATGTGTATGGGTTGGCAGTGCTTATCACTGTTTCTCCATCAGCCCAGCCCACGAAAGAAAAGTCGGCGCCGGCATCTGCAAATAGTGTCACCGTTTCGCCGGTGTTATAAAAGGTATTACCTGCAATGACAGCAGCCGTTGCCGGGACCACAATCACCCTTATTTCATGCTGAAAAACCTGGTGCCGCAGGTAAGGCCGCGGGTTGCTATCGAATCCGGCGATCGTCGTTAATATCCAATCGTCCTGGAAGTTCCACCCTGCTGCTTCAAAAACCGACTGGTCGTTAAACCCGGCCGTGTTCAGGGCAGTGCCTGACTGGCCGGCATTGTCTGTGCCAATGGCTACATTAACAGTAGAGACATCGCTGTCGAAAAAGCCGTTGTTAAGTTCGCTGTCATTTAAAACGCCTATTAACGCTCCTGTTGTCGGAAGGTCGTTGGAAGTAAGCCTGCTGACAGCATACACATCGTCAATTTTGGCTTGAATACATAAACCGGCGATCCCACCGATTGCCCTGTTGCCTGTAATTTCGCCTATTGAGCAAGAGGCCGAAAGCGCTGTCTCGAACAATGCCCCTGCCAATCCACCTAAAACTGCATTGCCCGATACTGCTACCGATGCAATACATCCCACGATGGTGTCATGATCACTCGCCCCGATCAGGCCTCCGCCATACTCGCCTGTGATTTCTACACTGCCGGATAATACGATACAGTACGATATGTGGGAATTATTACTGAGACCGACCAATGTGCCAACAGCCAGGTTCCCGCGAATTTCCGGTGATTGCAGACTGAGTCTTTCAATTTTGGCGTCTCTTAAATTGCCGAACAATCCAATATCACCTTGATTCCTGTTGATGTAAAGGTTGGAAATCGTATGGCCGTTACCCAAAAAAGAGCCTGTAAAAGCATTGTCCCCGGACGATAAAATAGTATTGCCAATGGGTGAAAATCCCAATGCCTTGTTATTGACGACATTCCAGTTCCTGGTATCCGATGCATCAATATCACTGGTAAGGACAAAATGGTTGTTCCAGTAACTGTCATTTTCCGAAAGGTACCTTAAATCGGTGAGGTTGCTTATCTTGTAAGGATCTTCCAGGGTGCCCGAACCCCCTGAAAACTGTGCATAAGCCGGAAAAATAAATGCCTTGACAAAAGCTAAAAAAAGTGTAAAACGCTTAAACATATAAAAAATATCTGATCGAACTAAACATTAAATCATCCCCCTCGTCCGCCGTAGCCTTGGCGAAGTAGAACTCCGCCTTAAAACCTGATGGCGCAAGCGTCTCTCGGCTGTTGCGCAACACCCACGAGACGATTTCGCCATATTCCGTAAAATACTCGCACCATCCACTAATACCACTCCCTGCAACCGACCGGGATGCTGACCGTTTTGCATTAATACCTTTACACGCTGATAAGTGACCGGGTATACCTGGCTTTCCGAAAATGCTTTTGAGCAAATATATTTAAAAACTTCACTACCGATATATCTGAAAACTTCACTACCTTTTGGAAGTTTTACCAAAAAAAACAGAAAGATAGGTTGAAAAATAATGAACAAAGCATATAACACTGAAAATATAAAATGAATACCCTGGAAAACTCCATCCCGTTTTTTGACAGAAACCTTGTTCAGCTATCTGTTAGCATTGTTTTGGTCACGCTATTTTTGATTGTGCGATTAGTCCTGCTCAAACTTATTAAAAGACGTGCAAAGAAGCACGAGATGCATTATTCAAGAGAAGCTTATGTGAGAAAACTGATTGACATTGCCTTACTTTTACTTTTTGTCTCCATCATTGGCATGATATGGGAGATTTCACTGAAAGGTTTATCCATTTATTTTGCTTCTGTTTTTACAGTGATCGGTGTCGGGCTTTTTGCCACCTGGTCAGTTTTAAGCAATCTTACAGCCTCGGTTATCCTCTTTTTTTTCTTTCCTTACCGGATAGGGGAAAAAATGAAAATTGTGGATAAAGATATGGCGGTCGAGGGCCTGGTCATCGATATTACTTTATTTTACATCAAAATAAAGACAGAAGAGGGGCAAATTATCTCCTATCCCAACAACCTGGCCATTCAAAAACCTATTCAGCAGTCGTAAAACAGCACCAATGAACCCATATAGATGCAAAAGTGAACTATTGCTAAGAAAATGACCGGCGTTTTTATAGGAATATTGATTTTCATTATCGGCGTCACCCTCTATGCCATCTGGAGTAGGTGGGAATATGTCAGAGGTTCGAAAAAGCCTCCGAAAAAGGACAGGGACGATAACGGCCGACAACGGGACCAGTAATGGTGCAATTATCGATACAGACTCCCTGTAGAATTCCGGGGCGTCGGGAGATGCATGTTTTCACGAGCATGCCGGGGGGCAACATACATATGCCGGATTTTGGTAATCATAGCCTGACTCTCCAGGAAATACCAAAATCGATGAACCAGTCCGTCAAACGGTCATTTCTGCCAAAACCAGTTGAAAAATCAGCCATGAGATCTTTGTTCAGGAGGTAAGCCAAACCGGTATCCCACCGTGTATCGAAGTCACCGCTGTATACCTCTCCATAGTTTTCGATATAACCACTGAGTTTTCCTGCCACCGGAAAAGATACATTGATAACGTAAGTGCCTGTTGGATGGATGTCATTGCCGTTCCAGGAGACGGACCAGTTGGTGGTAAGACCAAAAGTTTCGCTGAGCTTTTGCGCGTGTATCAGCATCAGCCGGGGAGCGATTTCCTGTGACCGGTAATCTTCGTCTACCCAGGTTAGGTCGACATCGGTTTTAATAGCAAAAGATGGTTTGGCGCCATCGCCGTCCAATAGGTTATATCTAATGCCTACATTCCATAAACTTACTCCATCCAACAAGGTGGAACTTTGGTCGCCAAAGGTAATTTTGTCCCTCCTCACACCGAATGCAGATTGAATTTCAAAATTTTCAAGGATTCCGTATCGAAGGGCAACAGTATATTTCAGATAATCCCCCTTTTGATCCGGACTGGTTTGCTCAAAGTCCAAATAGGTGAACCCGGTTTGGATTTGGAAAACATTTTGACCAGTTGTAAGCGGGGCAAAAGCTTGTCCCGGGCGGTCGGTACTGATCGTTTCATGGTATTGGGCTGTGGCCAGTTGGCTGATCAGGCTGACGGCAGTAACCAGTAACAATTTTTTCATCATCTGTAATAAAAAATATTTTGTATCTGCACATTTTTTATATCTACACACAGTTATTCATCCCCTGCCTGTAAAAGTATCACTTTTTATTAAATGAAGATCCCATTGCGAGAATGGGATGGTGCGTTACACAACGTTTTGGACAAGTTTCTTTGTGTCCCTTTGTGTCTTGGTGCCTCCGTGGTGAAAAATAGTTAACCACGGAGGCACCAAGACACAAAGAGGCACAGAGATTTTAGCAGAAGCAATGAGAATGCAGACAACCCGAATCCCCCATCAACAATCGATCACCTCCTGGTGAGCTCTTAAAAAAGATCACCGGATAGTTTTATCCGGCTGCATCAATGACATGAGTTTATGATAAATGCCGGTGTTTTGATAGACGCCGGCAAACTTTTCGGCGCCAGGGCCGAAGGCAAAAACGGGGATCAGGGTAGCTGAATGCCCGCCGGTGGAAAAGGTAGGGGAGAGGGCGTTGTAATCCCCCTCGGAGGCGCTAAGGGTGAAACCGCCGGTCTCGTGGTCGGCGGTGACCAGTACCAGGGTTTCACCGTCTTTCCTGGCAAAATCCAGCGCCAGGCCGATGGTTTTATCGAAATCCAGCATTTCCGATACCAGGTATTCCGCATGGTTGCTATGACCGGCCCAGTCTATTTGTGACCCTTCTACCATTAAAAAGAAGCCATCCTTGTCCTGGTTTAAAAATTCCAGGGCCGAGGTAGTTGCATCCGCAAGAAAATTTCCCCTGTCGACAGCGGGAGGCATCGCATTGGCGGCCAAGGGAAATGCATACCTGGTTTTGTCATTAAAAGTGAGCTTGTTTTTTATCGCTATGGTATCTATTGAGAAATTATTGGCGGCCAGACTATCCAGAAAGTTTTTACCGTCTTTTCTGGCGTTAAAGAACTGCAGTCCCCCACCAGCGAAGAAATCAATGGCCGAAGTATGCATTTGCGAGGCGATGAGCTCCTCCTTTTTGCGCTGGTCGGCCTTGGCAAAGAAAGAAGCCGGGGTGGCGTGGGTAATAGATGAGGTGGCGATAAGGCCGTTGCTGAGGCCCTGCGCTTTTAATTTTTCGGTAATGAGCGTCAGTGGCGCGGCATTTTCGTCAACCCCAATGGCGCCATTGTATGTTTTTTTTCCTGCTGAAAAGGCTGTTGCCCCTGCGGCTGAATCGGTTATCTTTTGCTTCGCAGAAGAAGTATTGATCAGGCCTACAAACGGGAACCGCTCAAAACTGGAAGTTCGATCCTGGTAATAAATGGCTGAAGACACCTGGGATAAACCCATGCCGTCGCCAATCAGAAAAATGATTTTTTTAGGTTTTGACGCAGCGTCCACATGGGCGGTGGTAGTGATCCTTACCGACGAACAGGCGGCGCAGATGCACAATAAAAGTAAGGCAGACAGAATTTTAGTTTTCATATTTATCAAATCATGGATTCATTTTCCAAACGAAGCAGGCATCTTCTGAATGTAATACGCATTTTCAGGATAATGTACTCATTTATCAGCACTCATATTTGATTAAATGAAATGCCATTAACCCGTCAAACAAAGAAAAGAAAAAATTATGGTGGAAAAAATGGCGGTTAAGTATTTGTTAATTTTATCGATCTCCCAACCCTGTTGAACTTATGGGATCCAACCGCCCTGTCGTAAAGGACCCATTTAAAGTGGGCGTTAGCAATATCTTTTTGCCACCTTCTGTCTTACCAATCAATCCGATTACAAGACCATTTTTGATGGTTACTACCCGGAAAGCATCATTGACCGGCAGGATCAGGGATTATTTGGCATTTACCAGTCAGATACCCTGTGGGCGAAACTCAAAACTGCTGAAAACAATGGATACGGCGGCCCGTTGGAGGTAGGGGTGGTCATTAACCGCGATACGATCATTGAAGATGTCGTAGTTGTGTCTGAGAGGGAAACCCGGTCTTTTTTCAACAGATTATTAAAAAATGATTTCTTTGAACAATTCAAAGGGCTTTCCATCAGCAATAGATTCGAGACTGGCGAAACAATAGATGGTTTGTCAGGCGCCACGGTATCTTCAGTGGCATTTACCCGCGCCATCAGGAAAGCAGCCCATCAATATGCTAAAAATGAATACAATCTTACAGCTCTTTCGCCTGCACCGGTATTAAAATTTGGCATAGGTGAAATAGCGGTACTGGCCCTGCTGATCTGGTCAGCAGCCCTTTATTTTAAAAAAAATAAAATTATGCAGCATATGATGCATTTATCGGCTTTGGTCCTTATCGGCTTTTACTTAAACCTGTCTATCTCCATCACCAATTTTGGCAGTGTGCTCCAGGGTTATTTCCCCAACATTTACGACCACCTGGTGTGGTATATTTTGACTATTGGGGTATTGCTTGTGGCTATTATTTTTGGCAGGAATATTTATTGTTACCGGATATGCCCGTTTTATGCAGTGCAATGGCTGGCCAATAAAATCTCAGGTATAAACCTTAACCCGGATAACCGGATAGGCAGGTTTGCTAAATATATGGCTGGTGTACTGCTCTGGGCTTCCTTGCTGACAGGGTTTTTGAAAGCTACGCCCTCTTCGGGATCATACGAGCCGTTTGCCACCATTTTTTCTTTTGAAGGCGAGGGTGTACAGTGGTTCATCCTTCCGGCCGTTTTCTTTTCTGCTTTTTTCATCAAAGATGTCTTCTGCAGATATTACTGTCCGGTAGGCAACTTTCTGAAGTTTCTTATCATTAGGGTTAGAAAGCCCCTTTTTAAACAACTAAGGATATGGGAAAACGTAAGCAAAGTAAAACGGGCTATTTCATAGCCGGCCTGATGTATTTTATCATCCTGGCTTCAATATGCATGTTTTTTATAACCACTTAAGTCAATGAAATATTTAAGATCATGAGAAAGCTTTACCATTAAGCCCAGGGAACTGACACGGGTTGTATAAAGGTATTGGTGGCCATTTGCAAAACATCCTGAATCAACCGGTCGGGCCCTGGCACAAATTTTTGGTTAGTCATTCCAGATAAAGATCACTGGGGTAAATAGCTTTCCCTGATTTTTAGCCTTCATTGATTTGATTCCTTTGATATTCCCCTTTTAAGATAGCTAGTTGCATATAATCTTTAATAGTCATAAGATCATGGCAACAACACCAAAGGGTTTCCGGCGCTGTTTTTTCGATAAACTTTTGGTTGGTCAATGCATTGCCGATAAATCTGCTAAAGTCATCGATGAACGATTCGTTGAGCGGTAAAATGGAATCCCTCACAACGTTATCCATTTGAGATTGCGTTTTTTCAATCTTTTCCGCGATTGAAACTAGTGGTCACTCGCCAATTTTAGATCTTTTGGTGGTGTTGGAAATGTTGGTTTTATTGTAAACAATGCCAGAAATGCCTGCTTTCAAAGCTTCCAATCCAACAATTTCCCTTTCAAGCGCTGACTTTTCACCGGTGGGAAGGTGAGTCAACCTGTGGTTGTATAATTCCAGATCCCTGTCAATTTGCTGCAACAGTTTGGTGAGTTGCGATTTGTATTGTTGAGATTCTTTCATCTTGGTCTACTTTCTTTATAATAATATATTTATTTATAAATATAAAAGTATAAATAATTATAGTAAATAGCAATTCTTGTTTATAATTTTTTATAAACTCTTATAGTTATTCATTATTTTATTAAAATAATACAGTAATAAATTGTTGTTTAACATATATATATTATAGCTTTATAATATGGTGCATTCAAATAAACCTTTTAACCGTATCCGGGTAATTCTTGCGGAGAAGAATATGAGGAATATTGACTTAGCCAGGAATTTAGGAGTTACTGAGGCAACTGTGTCAAGATGGGTTAATAATGAAAGTCAACCAAAAACAGACATGTTTTACAAAATTGCCGAAGTCTTGGAGGTGGATTTACCGGACTTGATTGTATCGATAAAGGGTAAATAAAAGAAATGGATGATATTATGTTTCGATCATAGGCTAGTAATTGGCAAACCACTGAATAGTGTACATCAAGTTAGATAACAATCATTTTAATTCAATTAAAAATCCTTTAGATTAGTATAAGAAATTATTAGCAAGAACTGTATAAACGCTATGAGTAACCTGGATGTAAGATGGAAGCAGCGATTCCAAAATTATGAAAAAGCAGTTTCACATTTACAGGAAGCTGTAGCAAAAAACAGTCTTTCTGATTTGGAAAAAGCAGGTGTTGTTCAAACTTATGAATTCACTTTTGAGTTGGGTTGGAAAACTGTTAAAGACTATCTTCAGGAAAAGGAGATAGAAGTGAAGTTTCCACGTGATGTAATTAAAGAAGGTTTTAAATATGGAATAATTAAAGACGGAGATGCGTGGATAGATATGCTGCAAAAGCGAAATTTAATGAGCCATACATACAATAAAAAAAATGCAGAACTCGCACACAAACTCATTGTGGAGCAATATTTTGATGAACTGTATGATACCTGCCAAACACTGAAAAAAGAATTATGAATCCATTTGGCATCTCAGAAAAAAGCTATAACCTGCTGGTAAATGCGTTTTCAAAATATCCCGAAGTTGAAGAGGTGTTAATATTTGGGAGCAGGGCAAAAGGCAACTATAAAAGAGGCAGTGATATTGATTTGGCGATAAAAGGAAAGCGGTGTAATGACCTCACCGCTATCAATATTCAGGGTTATTTTAATGAAGAACTGCCTATACCTTACTATGTTGATGTAGTTTACTATGATGAGTTAGAGCATCAGGAATTAAAAGAACACATTGACAGGGTTGGGATAAACTTTTTTGAATCAAAGCTTCCACACGTAATTAATGAGCCGCCTGCGAAATACAAAACGAAACCGAAGAGTTCAGATCAGGGGATGGATAGTTGAGTTAAAGGTAACATAAAAACATAATATTCCCTTCATTTTTTAATCATTGCGATAATTAGGCCGTGCC
The DNA here is from genome assembly GCA_022360015.1 of Cytophagales bacterium. Classification (GTDB taxonomy): domain Bacteria; phylum Bacteroidota; class Bacteroidia; order Cytophagales; family Cyclobacteriaceae; genus Agaribacillus. The sequence goes on along the minus strand of JAKSDQ010000088.1, from coordinate 23,635 downwards.
GGTTTGATCAAATAATTTTACATTCTGATGAATTTATCGTATCATGCCGGTTGTTTATTGCTGTAATAATGACAAAACGTTCAATTCCTGATAGAAACTTCCCGGCCCACCAAGGGCCGGTCAATGTGGAAAAGGTTCAAAAAGCTCAGCTTTCTCATCAGGAAATTGTACATGGCCTGCAAAAGGGAGACGAACGGGTTTTGGGCCAGGTGTACGGTAAATATGTCCAGCATTTATTCCGGTTTGGCAGCCAGTTCACTCACGACCGCGACCTGGTGCTGGACTGTATTCATGAGGTATTTATGTCCCTGCTCAAGTCTGGCAATGATTTAAACAATATCAAATCCTTGAAGTCATACCTGTTTAAGGCCCTGTACCGGGAAATCATCAACCAGTTGAAAAAAAACCGCTTAACACTCACGGGTACTGCCGAGAATGAGCCAAATTTCTCCATCGAAATCAGCCCCCAGGCCTCTATGATAGAGACCGAAAAACAAAAAGAAATCATCCACCGGCTCAATACTGCCGTCAACCAGATTTCAGCTAAACAAAGGCAGGCCATCCTGAACTACTACTACGACGGCCTTACCCACCAGGAAAGCGCCGAAGTGATGGGACTACAAAACAAAAAAGCCGTCTCCAAACTCATCTCCCGCGGCATCAAAGCCCTGAGGGCCCTCGTCAAGTCCACCACCATCAGCCTTTTACCATTATATATCTTCCTCGTCCGCATTTGAGAGTCAGCCAGCAGCGAAGGCCTATACCTTCACGTAACCGCACCGAAGCCAGGAATAAGGCCATAAAGAGGAAATATTAATCCCTCCTTCAGGAGGGACATTTTGACCCCCGGTCAAAATGGGGAGGCCCCAATCGCCAAAGCAAATAAAATCTGCTTAAAAGCCGAAAGATGACACTTATCGGACAACCCTATATAAAGCGCCAGATTATAAAACCCTAAGACATGGCACAAGCGTGACGCTTGCGCTATTTGATAATTGTCAACTGCCCATTGTCAATTGCTCTCAGTTGCTGAAGAAAATCGCACTTATTTATTCGCATTAGTCTTAGAATACACCCAGATCTACGCAAGAAAAGAATTTTTAAAAAATTTTCAGCCTCCAATGGGGTACTTTAAAAATCCCATACCTCATTATGTAAAGAAGCGAACAAAAAAAGACTTCAGTGAAATACGAGGATTTTAATGAATGGGATTTTGTTGAAGATGAGTACTTTGTAAAATGGGTGCTGCAGCCAAACAAGTATTCCAATAAATTCTGGGAGAATTTTATGACCGGCCATCCGGACAAAAGGGAACAAATTTTATTGGCCAGGCAAATTGTTACCAACATTCGTTACAAACACGACCCTCAATTAACCGGTACTGAGTATACCAGCCGGTTTGAAAAGCTGCTGGCTGATAAAAGAAAACTTGCGTTTAGCCATCATGAAAAGTCATGGTGGCAGTCAAACAGGCAATGGCTAAAGGTAGCTGCCATGCTTTTTATGGCTTTAACTATTACTTACCTGGTGGTCAACCCATTTTCTGACAAAAAAAACGACCAGATCGTGGCTGAGGTCATGGTAACAAAGCATTGTCCTCCCGGTGCTAAATTAACCTTCATATTGGATGATGGCACGAAAGCGGTTTTAAATTCCGGATCCACCATTACTTTCCCCGAAAAGTTTGACGACACAGTCCGAAGGGTACAACTACGGGGCGAGGCTTTTTTTGAAGTCAAAAAGGATGCTACCCGGCCTTTTAAAGTGATCAGCGGTCTTATAGAAACCCAGGTTTTGGGCACAGCATTTAACGTCAAAGCTTATGGCGATGATGACCGGATAAGTGTTGCGGTGCTGGAAGGAAAAGTGCGGGTAAGGAGTACAACCGATTCGCCGGTGGCTTTTGAACATACACTGGTTAAATCCCAGGAAAGCCTCTTAAATATCAGCAATAAGCAGGCATTACAAAGGGAATTGGAAGACGGATATGTTTTTGGCTGGAAGGAATGGAAACTGGTTTATCGGGAAAAGCGGCTGGATTTGATCTTAAAAGAGCTGGAAAGATGGTATGATGTGCGCTTTCAGATTGACCAGGGCATTGATGTGTCCCAGACCCATTCCGGCTCCTTTCACAATGAGCCATTGACTGTGGTGCTCCGGGCGCTGAAGTTTCAAAATGCTTTTGACTATCGTATAGACGGAAAAAATGTTCAATTAATCCCTAAAAATGATATGAAATAAAATTACCATGAAACCCATTTTTGATACAAGCTAAAAAAAACTCCCCATTTCTAATCGCATTACCACACACCATTAGAAAGCGGGGAGGATGCACTACCTTTTTTAACCGATAAAATCAAAAAATTAAGTACAAATTATGCCAACAAATTTATTAAAAATAATTTGGATTGTGTCCAGGTATACCCTACTTGTTCTCCTGATACAGTGCCTGAGCTGCATCATGTTGCTGGCCCATGACACCAGCGCGCAGGGCACCGAAAATATCTATCTTTCCGTTAACTGGAAAAATGCCGGTCTGAAGCAGGTGCTATCAGACCTCGAGCAAAACACGCAATTTGATTTCTCTTACAAAGATTCGGAGGTTGCCAACCTGGGCAACATTTCACTGAAAGCCCATAATAAATCTTTAAAAGAGATATTGATTTTTCTTTCCAAAGAAAAAAAACTGAATTTTTTACGGCTTAATGATGTTATTTCCGTTTCGAGAATCCCCTCCGGGTCGAAGCTGCCTGTCGTTGAAGAGCTTGACCTTGACCGTGAAATCTCCGGAAAAGTCACCGATGAAAATGGCCAACCCCTGCCTGGCGCTAGTATTATGGTAAAAGGTACTAACATGGGCACGGTAACAGATGTCGATGGAAATTATACACTACTGGTTTCAGATGAGGCCACCACTCTGGTGTTTTCCTATGTGGGTTACAATCCAGAGGAAGTAGCTATAGGCTCAAGTGCAACGATTGATATGGTGCTTTACCCTAATGTTACCACCTTGCAGGATGTGGTGGTTATTGGTTATGGTACTGCTAACAAGAAGGAGCTCACTAGTTCCATTGCCAGTGTAAACAGTAAGCAGATTGAAAATCTGCCTGTGGTTTCCTTCGATCAGGCCCTTCAAGGGCAGATACCTGGTGTACAGATTACAAATAGTTCCGGTACACCCGGCGCTGCGGTTACAGTGCGTATAAGAGGGCAGCGTTCTATCGTTGCGGGAAACGAACCGCTATATGTAGTGGATGGGGTACCCCTGTTGCAAGGTAACATTACTCAGAGTTTGGGCGCCACACCCGGTGTATTGCTAAATCGGGAAGGTAGAAACACCTTGGCCGGCCTGAATCCTGATGACATAGAGTCTATCCAGGTACTAAAAGATGCAGCAGCCACAGCGATTTATGGTTCGAGGGCGGCTAATGGTGTGGTGCTCATTACAACCAAGAAAGGCGCTGAGGGTAAAACGAAGTATAATTTGAATGTTTTTAGGGGATGGGCTCAGGAAACTAACCGCGTAGAACTATTAAATACTGAAGAGTTTCTTACCCTAAGGCGTGAAGCGTATACAAACGATAACTTACCCATTCCCGAAGAACTGGAGACTGCTAACAGCACAACAGATACAGATTGGTTGGACCAGGTATTACGTACTTCCACTATATCAGAGTATCAATTCAACATGAGCGGTGGTACTGACAAGACTAAGTTTTACGTCAGTACAAGCTACAGAGATGAGGAAGGTATTTTGATTGCTAACCGGTTGCGCCGGGGTACAGCAAGGGTTAATCTTTCCCACGCCCCAACCGACAAAGCTAGTTTCGGGATTAATCTCTCAGCCAGCCGCATTGCCGATGAATTTGTTACGCCAAACAATTTGATTTTTAATCCGTTGCGGCAAGCTCTATTAATTCCTCCTAATGTTCCTGTAAGGGATGAAAATGGTAATCTGACTCCCAGTCCCATTAACATTGATAATCCGCTGATTGCCCCAAACCATTCCCGTGTAGAAAACAGGACGGATAAAATTATAGCGAATGCATTTGTTAATTTTAATCTATTACCCTGGCTTACATTCCTTTCCAATTTTTCATACGACTTGAACTATTTACGGGAAGATCATTTTTATACACCTCTAACCAGACAGGGTGCTCCTGACGGAATTGGGTTTTACGGTACCCGGGACATTGGAACCTATGCTATTGAACCTACGCTGGAAATTACCCCTATTATAGGGGAAGACCATATACTACAAGGGCTGCTGGGTGTGACTTATCTCGAACGAACTGAAGTTAGAAGTGCCCAATCAGGAACGGGCTTTCCTTCCGACAACTTAACTTATTTATCCTCTGCTGCTGTCCCTGCCAGTGTTAGTTCAACTAAAACCGGATATGGTTTTAACTCGTTGTTTGGACGCATTAGCTATTCTTATCGGGAAAAATACCTGGCCAGCTTTACCTTACGCCGGGATGGTTCTTCACGCTTTGGCCCCAACAATCAGCACGGGACCTTCTGGGCCGCTTCCGCGGGATGGAATTTTAGTGAAGAAGCGTTTTTTCAAGATAATTCCATACTTTCCTTTGGTAAGCTAAGATTCAGCTATGGTATTACAGGCAATGACCAGATCGGCGATTTTGACTACATCTCCGCCTGGGAAGCCAACGCTCCTTACCTGGACCGTACCGGTATTTCAAAAACCCGTATTGCCAACGACAATTTAAGGTGGGAGGAAACAGGCACCTACAATCTTGGACTCGAACTGGGCTTCTTTAAAAACCGTATTTCACTCACTACGGACCTGTTTCTATCTAAAACAAAAGATTTGCTGTTTACCAGGCCAGTCCAGTCCACCAGTGGTTTTACTGAATTGGTCGATAACATTGGCGATGTTGAGAACAAGGGTTTGGAATTAGGTATCAGCACCATTAATATTGATCGTGCCTTCAAATGGAATACACGACTCAATCTTTCCTTTATCCGCAACAAAGTTATTCGTTTGCTGGATGATAGCCCCATTTTTGCAGGTTTCATGAGTTATATTATTCCGGGACAACCCTTGAATACCTACTATGGCTACAAATTTTTAGGAGTAGACCCTGAAACCGGTAATGCTCGGTACCTGGATGTGGACAGGAACGGCCAAATCTCTTCAGGCAGGGATGACTTCACGATTCTTGGCAACAATCAACCGGATTACTTTGGCGGCTTCACCAATACGTTTTCCTACAAAGGTTTGCAACTGGATGTTTTTGTGCAGTTTGTGCAGGGGCACCAAAATTATAGTCAAAATCTGAATAGTTCCACAACTTTTATCGGTTCCGGTTTTAACCAGGATGTTCTTCTCCTTCAGCGTTGGCGTGGGCCCGGCGATGTCACCAATGTTCCCCGTGTAACTACACCTGCCGGGGCAGGGTTGAATAATGTGCGGTCTAGTCGCTTCGTTTTAGATGCATCCTATGTACGGATAAAGAACGTAACCCTGTCTTACCAATTACCTGAAGCCTGGATGACTCGCATGAAACTTTCTGCTGCAAGGGTCTATGTAACAGGTCAAAACCTTATCACCTTCACCGATTACTACGGTTTTGATCCCGAGGTGAACTCGCTCATCGCGGGTTCTGAACGAACAAAAAATATTGCACAGGGAGTAGATGTTGGTGCTATCCCACAAACCAAAATGATATTGATAGGCTTAAAACTAGGAGTTTAATTATTATACCATGAAAAACTTCATTATCTTTTATTTCTTTCTTGTGCTAGCGCTATGGAGTACCGCCTGCGACCACTTGGAAGTGAAGCCAGTGGATTTGCTTACAGATGAAACAGCAATTACCGATGCCAGTACCGCTGAAAGCGCTTTGCTTGGACTATATCATAGGTTGCAAAACCTCCCCTTAATGGTTTTAGACTTGGTTTCCGATGAGTCGAATGATAAAATCGGTCGGCCTGATCCAGAAGGACAATTGGATACCAACTCAGTCTTAGCTACTAATTTTATCATCGGAAGGTTCTGGAGTGATTTGTACGGAGTTATCCATCAGGCTAATTTTATCTTTGAACATGTACAGCAGATAACCACAATTGAGGCAGCGCAGCGAGAAGCATTTTTGGCAGAGGCCCTTTTTATCCGGGGATTTTGTTATTTGTTGCTTACAAAATACTTTGGTGATATTCCCTTGGTACTTTCCACCGATGTTGGTCCCGAATCGTCCCCTGTCCGGGCCTCAACCAACCAGGTATTTGAGCAAGTTATTGAGGATTTACAACAGGCAGAAGCCGCTTTACCTGTCTCTTATGATGACCTGGATGAGTTTAAAACCAGGGTTACCCAAACTGCTGCAATTGCTTTGCTTGCCAGGGTGTATCTTTACAAGCAGGACTGGGGCAATGCCGAAGAGTCTGCTACCCAGGTGATAGAACGGGATTTGTACCAGTTAGAGACTGATTATACCAATCTTTACAATAAAAACTCCCCGGAAGTCATATGGGAGCTATTTTATTCTGCCACTGTAAATGGTAATAGTCTTGCCCGTACTTTCTTTCCCCGGTCTCTTGGAGGTGTTTACTTCATAGCTCCTTCTAATAGTATGATTGCTGCCTTTGAACCTGATGATCAACGTTTCGATGCCTCAATAAGAAGGGATGCCGATGGGACATTTTATGTGTATAAGTACCGGGAACCAAAAACAAGTGGGAGTCAGGATCGCTTTATTTTTCTTCGGTTATCCGAACTCTATTTGATTCGTGCCGAGGCACGGGCACAATTAGATAACCTCCCCGGAACTATTCAGGATGTCAATGTGATACGCAACCGGGCTGGCCTATCGAATACCGGGGCCACCGGCAAGGAGGCTTTGTTGCTGGTGATTGAGCAAGAGCGGTTCGTAGAGTTCTGTTTTGAGAATCATCGGTTTGCTGACCTTGTTCGAACTGGCAGGGTAGATGCCGTACTAGGTGCTCACAATGCACTTGGATGGCAGCCTTCTGATCAACGATTACCAATACCTCAGAATGAACTGATTCTCAATCCAAACCTGACACAAAATGAAGGCTATTAAAACGGCCAAAAAAATGAAAAAGAAAACTAATTTATTAATAATATCATTGTTATTAATATTCTTGACAATACCCCAATTCTTACAAGCCCAAAGTATTACTCGCGTAGCCAAAAGCACAAGGCAATTGCTGGCAAAAGCTATAGCCAGTGGTAATCAAACGGTTACATTGTGCCTGGCAGCCCGGGAGGGGCAAGTACATGATTTGGCAGCACGTATTGAATCAGCAGGAGGCCTCGTAAGATCTCTACATCCTAAGGTCGACTACATAAAGGCCTACGTACCCACTATTCAGGTCCAGAATGTCCTTACCGATCCCTCTTTACTCACCTATATGATTAACACCTCCTACCGTAATTCTGTTGAATCTTTGGGCAATAATATTTCGTACGAAAATGGAATTCAATACAACGGGGAGCATGAGGTAACCTCCCAAAGCAACGATACCACTTGCTGGCCTCCTCAAAGGCCTGTATATCCCTTTGATATTGCCTACCATCCCTGGGAGGATTTGGATGCCTTAACTTTTCTGGAAAAAAATCCCAACTATGACGGAAGAGGAGTAGTTATTGCCCAGATAGAGTATTTTGTAGATGTAACGCTGCCGGAATTGAAATGGGCTATCAACTTACAGGGAAACAGGGTTCCAAAGATAATTGATCAGGTGAATTGCTCCGATCCGTACGATATGAACCTTTATACTCCGGCGGATAGCCTTTCGGGGGCTCAAAGGTTTGCCGTTATGAGAAAACCTCTCGATTGGCGTTGGGTTAATATGAAAGAAGAAGTAGTTTCCAACTCAGGCAAGCTGGTATACCGAGGTAATACTATCCAACTTCCCGGAAAAGGAAAATATCGTATCGGCTGGTGGGATGCTGATAAATTGGGATTCAGACCTAAGATTGGAGTGTTATGGGAAAAAGGCTTTATAGTTGTATGGAACCAGAAAAGCGGAGCAGTGTGGTTAGATACTGACCAGGACTACGATCTTTCAGACGAAAAACTATTGGAAGAATTCCACGTCAACCAAAAATATGGAATCTTAGGTAAAGATGATCCCAAAACCGCAATAATCGAAGAGATCCCTTTCGGAATACAACTGGATAAAGAGCAGGAATTTCTCAGCGTAAATGTTTTTAGGGGCAGCCATGCTACCATGGTGGCCGGTTCTGCGGTTGGCAGTAAGGAATTTGGAGGTGAGATTAACGGTGTGGCGCCGGGAGCACAATTGATTACTTATAGTTCGTTGATTTCTTTAGATGCTTACTTATCTGCCTTAATTCAAGCCTTTGAAGACCCCAGAGTAGATGTAGTATTGATTGAGGCAGCGAGTATGGTAAGCGGGGGCTTGCACGAATTATGTGATAATGGGTCGGTTATTGATATTATTCAAGACCGGTTGATAAAGCATTATCAAAAGCCTGCTCTGATAACAGGATGGAACGCTACCGGTATTAACCAAATTGTCGATCATGCCGTAAGCACTCGTATACTTACAGTTGGTGCCTACCAAAGCAGTGAATGCTTACAGATCAATAACGGAATCGTATCAGCACCAAAGGACGATTTACATTGGGTAGGGTCATACGGACCCGGAAGTAACGGGGTCCTTAAGCCCGATTTTCTTTCCCCCTCTGGAGTTGTGTCACTTGCACCACAGTTTAGGAATGACACCCGATATCCCCGGTCGTTATACCGGCTACCAATCGGCTATGGTTTAGGTGGTGGAACCTCCCAGGCCACACCTGTTGCAACCGGGGCCGTGGCCTTGCTGATTAGCGCCATGAAACAAGAAAACATCAATTGGAACCTGGAAGCACTCTATGAGGCTATGAGAATGTCAGCCCGAAATATTCCTTCCCTAAGCGTACATCAACAAGGACACGGACTAATTCAGGTAGCAAAGGCTTTCGACTACTTAAAACAGCTTCATCAAACTCAAAAAATTGATATTGAGGTAAAAGCCCCGGTACGGACGATTACCAGTCACCTGCTGAAAGAACCGCATTCAGGAGTAGGTTTGTACGAATACCAGGGGTGGAACCAAAATGACATTGGGACAAGAAAGATCGTATTAGTGAGAAAAAACGGTATTGATGGAGACCTCCAGTACACGATAAAGTGGTGGGGTAATAATTCTCAGACCTTTTCAGCTCCGGAGAAGATTTCAATACCATTAAATAAACCCGTAGAGATTGAGCTATCCATTTCCCCTCAAAAGCCTGGTGTTCATGCCGCGATTCTGGAGCTTTTACCGATGGGGCTCGGGGAAAAAGGATACGCTAAGAGAATACCCGTTACGATCGTGGTGCCAAAAGACATCTCTTCGAATGGTTTTCAGACAAGACAGAATTTCAGCTTAAGAAGACCGAATGGAAGAGATAGCCGATATATTAGTATCCCGCATGGAACCCAGGCAATTTCTATGGAGGGTAAAGGTATTCTTGAGGAGGGCCAATACATCGTGATGAGAGGGCCTTTAAAAAAGTATGGAACCGGCAAAGTTTTAGCAAAGACCACTAATATTTATCATCAGTTATTTAACGTTACCATGCCAGGTGTATGGGAGCTTATGGCACTTGATTTGAGTGATTCCCGCAAGGTTGATTTTAAACACCTGGGTGAGACCTTGCCGAATTCCAATCTGCCTGTTCATATCAAACTGATAGGCGCTACCCTGGAAGGAAATTCAAAAACCATTAAGGCTAAAAACCGAAATGCTGAAATCTTTGCAAAGTTGCAAGGAGATGACAATGGATTTTTAACAGTTTTTCATGACAAAATTCATCAGTCTTCGCTTAGGAAACATTTGGTTCAGGTTGATTCCGGATCCACACAAGTATTGGTCCGATTAAATGATGTGAGTCCGGGAGAATTCAATGACCTGGATGTTTACGTCTTTGATCCTGAAGGGCATAATGTTAACATAGGCCTCCGGGGAAATTCTAATACATTTTCTGGGGAATCCTATTCATCTGATGAGCAGGTGATTGTTTTAAAGCCCAAAGCAGGCGAATGGACAATCGTAGTGGATGGGTATAACCTGCCTAATCCTTCGAAATACAATCTGGAGGTAGTTCAAACCCATCCTAAATACGGTGGAACAATCACCACGGAACATTATACGAAGAGAAAAACTAATGAAACCTGGGAAACCAGCTATTATAGCTGGAAAACTGAGGCCATAAGCAGAAGAGAAGGCATCCCTGTGGCTTTGGTAAAGCTGATGGTTAAGGAAAATCAGGAAGAACAAATAATAGATTATCTAACCATTCCGTTAAAAAGATAAAATGAACCGGCGTACAATACTCAAAAAAATTGGATTGGGAGTGGCAAATATCCCTTTCATCGGTTTTGATCAGCAGCCTGATATTATTTCAAAAGACTGGAGGGGCCTGTTTACAGAAGATAAAATCAAGGATGAGTCATTTTGGAAAAAGTTCAGGAGGGAGTTTTATGAAGTTTCCGGGGATTTCATTAACCTGGAGAATGGATACTTTGGTGTGCATCCCAAACCGGTTCATAGGGCCTATGTACAATACATAGAAAAGGTTAACAGTTTTTCATCCAGATACATGAGGACTGAATATTTAAAGGATTTTGAAAGTATTATAACTGGGCTCGCAACATTTACCGGTGTGGATAAGGAGGAGCTCCTAATCACCAGAAACGCCACGGAGGCAATGAACATTCTTATACAGGGACTTGATTTAAAAAAGGGGGATGAAATAATTCTTCACCGGCAGGATTATCCAAGTATGATCGAAACTTTTGAAATGCTGGCAAGGCGAAATGGGTTAAAGCTCAGGTTTATCAGAATTCCTTTGATACCTGAAAGCGACGAACAGATTGTTTCACTTTATAAAGAGGCAGTAACTCCTGCCACCAGGTGTATTTTATTGACACACATGATCCATTTGACAGGCCAACTATTGCCGGTAAAAAAGATTGCGGATACCCTCAAGCCAAAAGGAATAACTATAATTCTAGATGCTGCACACAGCTTCGCCCAGGTTGATTTCAAACTTATGGATTTGGGAGTGGATTTTGTCGGCGTGAATCTTCATAAATGGTTTAGCAATCCTCTGGGGGCGGGGATGCTCTACGTAAAAAAAGAAAAGATCTCGGATTTAAACCCTTTTTTTGGGGATAATTCAAAGGATGCCTTGGACATCAGCAAACTGGGACATTTTGGTACCCTTGCTACTCCTATTCTCCTCACAATACCGGCTTCGCAGGCATTCAATGAGTTGGTAACGATCCCTGTCAAAGAAAAACGGCTGCGGTACCTTCAGAATTACTGGACAAGGGAAGCAGCTAAAATCCCGCGGGTAACGATTACAACACCCATTGAACCAAATCGAAGCTGTGCACTAGCCAGTTTCCAGGTAGCTGGAATGCCTGCAAGTGAGGTGGTACATCAACTAAATGAAAGGTATAGAGTGTTTACCGTGATCCGTCAGTTGGAAGAAGAACAAGTTGTGAGGGTAACTCCTAACCTGTATAACCATCCCGGGGAATTGGATGTGTTGCTGGAAGGAATTGAATCTTTGGCACGCAGGTAAGGCCCGTCCGAAAGCCTGCTATAGGTTTTCTCTTCCATTCTATACTAATAGACAATTTAGCAACCTCGGTTGATTTGATATTTAGATTTGCTTAAACATGTTTAGCATTTTTATAGTCATCTTCTGAAGTAAGTATGATGTTTTGATCATTACCTTACCCGAGTTTACCGATTAGTTGCTACAAAATTACCCAAAAATTAAATTTACTCCTCCATCATTTAACCTCGTTTTTTTCTATTCGATTATTTTGATTTTATGGTAGTTTTTCTGTTTTTGGTAAAAAAAGTTACGCAAAACAAGATTTTTCTACATTGAAAGACCTCTCCGGATATAGCGATCAGGAATTATTCAATATGATCAAAAGCGATAATTTCACCGCCTTCAACGAGGTATACAGCCGTTATTGGGAGAAACTGTACTGCGCCGCTTACAGGGTGCTTCGGGATGGGGATGCCTGCAAGGATATTCTCCAGGAGGTGTTTTCAGATTTTTGGATCAGAAAAGAAAAAATATCCGTTTCATCCCTTTCAGCCTACTTGCATACTGCGGTAAAATACCAGGTATTCAATTTCCTGCGGGCCGATAAGATTAGCCAGGAGCATTTAGGTAGAATGGGCGTTTTGACATCTACCAATGCTACTGAAGAAATGATCGATTTCCGGGAGTTGGAAGGATTGCTGGAAAGGAGTATCGCCCAATTGCCTGACCGGTGCCGTAAGGTTTTTCAGTTGAGCCGTGACGAAAACCTTTCGGTCAAAGAGATCGCAGCCCGCCTGAATATTTCTCCCAAGACCGTGGAAAGCCAGATCACCAAGGCCCTAAGGCATCTGAAAATGTCAGTCGGTGAAACAGTCCTAATCATACTTCTTTTCCTTTAGCCGGATTCGGGTCGGTTTTATTCTTCAAATCAGCCTTCCTGATTTTCTTTCAAAAAAAATTCCTGTCCACATAGGGGATTCCTCCTCTTCATGTTACGTGTATATGTAAGCAGAATTATAATATGCTTCTTTACTCATGGACAAAAGACAGTTTTTAAGACTACGTGATAAATATCTGAAGGGTGAGTGTTCGGAAGAGGAGAAAATGTTGATGGATGAATTCTACAAGTCATACCAGGAAAGTGCAGAGGGTTGGAAGGAGCTGGGATTATCCGGCAAAGAAGTGATTAAGGATGATATATATGAAGGGGTAAAAAGAAAGATAGCAGAAAAAACTATCAAGCGAATTGACACCGGAAAACCTCACTTAGCACCCCTTGTTAAAATAGCAGCTTCTATTTCTCTCGTTTTAGTGGCCATAAGCGCTTATTTCCTTTGGCAGGCAACTAGCCGGGAAGATACGATAGCCCTGTTGGAAAAAAACACACAACGCGGGCAAAAGTCTACCATAGTGCTTGACGATGGCACCAGGATCATGCTGAATTCCGACAGCAAGCTTATTTATCCTGAGCATTTTGAAAAAGACACAAGGGAAGTGGCACTGGAGGGGGAGGCCTTTTTCGAAGTAACCCGAAACCCCGAAAAACCCTTCATCATCCGCTCAGGCGACCTCACCACTACCGTTCTCGGCACTTCCTTCAACATCAAAGCCTTTGACAACGAAGACATTGCCGTCACCGTTGCCACCGGCAAAGTCAAAGTCTCAACCCATGATAAACCCGTTCACTCCCCCCTTGAGAGGGGGCAGGGGGGTGTCCCCAATCATAAACCCTTACACCCACCGGCAGACGTGTCCGCCGTAGTTTTAACGAAGGCGGAACAGGCCATCTACAACATTACCACGACCAATTTTATTAAAAAAGAGGTGCAACTAGCTCAGCACCTCGGATGGAAAGATGGGATCATCGAATTCGATCAAACAACACTTGAAGAAGCAATCCCAATCCTGGAGCGATGGTACAACATAGATCTTATATTAAACAACGCCTCCCTGGGCAACTGCAGATTCAGCGCCAGATACAAGGATGAAAGCCTCAATAACATCCTGAAAAGTTTTCAATACATCCTTGACGTCAGTTACCGCTTTGAGAATAACCAGCAGATTATTTTGGAAGGAAAAGGTTGTTAACGGTTAAAATATATTAGCATATCCATGAAAAAGACTTAATCATAATAAAAAAGCCCACAGTACCAGGTACCGCAGGCTACTTGCGTCATAGTTTCTCCCATTCCCCAATGTTCGGAACTATGACTTAGACATAAAACCTAAGTTTTACCTCATAAAGCAAAAATATGAAATATGATTTATTAAAACTACTTATGATTATTTCCCGACAAGCGCTTTTTGCCATCATTATTCAATGTGCAGGCTACAACCTTTTACTGGCCGGGGCATCCAATGGGCAAAATGTCAACGATGTCTACATCTCTCTTGAATTTAAGGAAGTGGGCTTGTTGAAGGTTTTTAGGGTGATAAAAGCTAAAACAGACTTTGATTTTGCCTTCAAAGAAGATGTGCGGGGAGTAAAAATTAAACTCGATTTACCCTATCAGCAGATTAGCGTAGGCGGTTTGCTCAAAAAAATTGCCAATGAAGCTGGCCTGGAATTTCGGCAGATCAATAATACCATAAATGTGAAGGCCAAAGAAGTACATGAATTAAAGCTTAAAAACCGGACGTTTAAAATAACTGACTATGACCGTACCATCTCGGGAAAAGTTACTGACGAAAATGATGAACCCTTGCCAGGAGCCAGTATTCTGGTTAAAGGTACTAACTTTGGCACAGTTACAGACATTGAAGGAAACTATGTATTGCAGGTCTCCGATGAGGCCACTACCTTGGTGTTTTCTTATGTGGGTTACATTTCAGAGGAGGTAACCATAGGTTCAGGTGCCATATTGGATATGGTGCTTCATCCTAATATCACCAATTTGCAGGATGTGGTAGTCATAGGTTATGGTACTGCCACACAGAAAGAGCTCACCAGTTCCATTACCAGTGTAGACAGCAAGCAGATTGAAAATCTGCCGGTGGTCTCATTTGACCAGGCCTTACAGGGGCAGATACCTGGTGTACAGATTACCAATAGTTCGGGCACACCAGGTGCTGCGGTTACAGTTCGCATTCGGGGACAGCGTTCCATCGTTGCGGGAAATGAACCCTTATACGTGGTGGATGGCGTGCCCTTACTACAAAGCAATATTACCCCTAGTTCCGGTAATACACCTGGAGTATTGCTAAACCGGGAAGGCAGAAATACCCTGGCCGGATTGAATCCCGATGATATTGCGTCCATCGAGGTACTCAAGGATGCCGCGGCCACGGCGATCTACGGTTCCAGAGCTGCTAATGGTGTGGTGCTCATCACCACCAAGAAAGGTTCCTCGGGTAAAACAAAGTATAATTTGCATGTCTTTAGAGGTTGGGCCACGGAAACGGACCGCATTGATCTTTTGAATACGGAAGAGTTTTTAGAGCTTCGCCGTGATTCGTATAGGAATGACAATCTACCTATTCCCGAAGCATTGGCCAACGCCGATAGTACTACTAACACCGATTGGCTGGATCAGGTTTTGCGGACGGCAACGATCTCAGAGTATCAATTCAACACCAGCGGGGGCAATGATAAGACTAAGTTTTATGTCAGTACCAGCTATCGTGATGAGGAGGGTATTTTGATTGCCAACCGTTTACGCAGGGGTACAGCCAGGGTCAATCTTTCTCATACACCATCTGAAAAGGCTGGTTTTGGGATGAATCTTGCGGCTAGCCGGATTTCTGATGACTTTATTACACCCAATAATTTGATTTACAGCACCTTGCAACAGGCTTTCTACATGCCCCCTAATGTTGCCGTACGGCATGAAAATGGTAATTTAACCACAAGCCCTGTTTTCTATGATAATCCGCTGATCGCCCCAAATCACTCACGGGTGAAAAACAGGACGGACAAAATCATAGCGAATGCTTTCGTTAATCTGTATTTATTACCCTGGCTTACATTCCGTTCCAATTTTTCTTATGACTTAAACTATTTACGAGAAGACCATTTTTACACCCCACTTACCAGACAAGGCTTCCCGGATGGGATTGGGTTTTATAGTACCAGGGATATTGGTACTTATACCATCGAACCAACACTGGAATTCAACAAGACCGTTGGAGAAGATCATTCCCTGCAAGGGCTCTTGGGGCTAACCTATCTGGGACGCACTGAGTTTAGCAGTGCTCAATCAGGAACCGGATTTCCCTCCGATAATTTAACTTATCTATCTTCGGCGGCGGTACCCGCTAATGTAAGTTCAAATAAGACGGGTTATAGTTTTAATTCATTTTTTGGCCGCATTAGCTATGACTATCAGCAAAAGTATTTGGCCAGTTTTACCCTACGCCGGGATGGCTCTTCCCGCTTTGGGCCCAGCAATCGTCATGGTACCTTTTGGGCCGCCTCCGCCGGATGGAATTTTACCGAAGAAGCGTTTCTTCAGGATAATCCGATACTTTCCTTCGGTAAGCTAAGGGCAAGCTATGGCATTACCGGCAACGACCAGATCGGAGATTTTGATTATATTTCTGCCTGGGAGGCCAACGCTCCTTATTTAAATCGTACCGGCACCTCACAAACCCGTATTGCCAATGATGATTTAAAGTGGGAGGAAACGGAGACTTACAATCTTGGGCTCGAACTGAGCTTCCTGCAAAACCGTATTTCACTCGTTACAGACCTGTTTCTTTCCAAAACCAAAGATTTACTGTTTACGCGACCAGTCCAGGCTACCAGCGGTTTTATCAGCCTGGTTGACAATATTGGAGATGTTGAAAACAAAGGGCTGGAATTGAGTGTCCAAACCACCAATATTGACCGTACCTTCAAGTGGAATACACAATTCAACCTTTCTTTCATCCGCAACGAAGTTGTTCGGCTGCTTGATGAAAGACCCGTTTTTGAAACTTATATGAGTTACCTCATTCCAGGTCAGCCCTTGAACACTTTCTATGGATTCAATTTTTTAGGAGTAGATCCCGAAACCGGTAATGCCTTGTATCAGGATGTGAACAGGGACGGCCGAATTACCACAAGTGGGGAGGACTTTACAATAATTGGTAATAATCAACCGGATTACTTTGGAGGCTTAACCAATACCTTCTCCTATAAGGGTTTGCAACTGGATGTATTTGTGCAATTTGTCCAGGGTCATCAAAACTATAATGTAAACCTGTGGGGTACGACTACCCTGGTCGACTTCGGTTTGAATCAGGATGCTATTCTTCTTCAGCGTTGGCGCAGACCAGGGGATGTTACCGACGTTCCTCGTGTGACCACCGCTGTCGGAGCAGGGTTGAATAATGTGCAGTCCAGTCGCTACATTTTCGATGCATCGTATGTCAGGGTGAAGAACATTACGCTCTCTTACCAACTACCTGAATTCTGGGCGAACCGGATGAAACTTTCTTCAGCAAAGATTTATGTAACAGGCCAGAACCTGATCACCTTTACGGATTACTACGGGTTTGACCCCGAGGTAAATGCGTTCACCACAGGATCTGAGCAAAGAAGAAATACCGCTCAGGGAATAGACGTAGGGGCCATTCCACAAACAAAAATAATCTTGATAGGCTTCAAACTAGGAATTTAATCAAAATACCATGAAAAACTTTATTGCTTTTTATGTCCTTCTTGTGCTGATTTTATGGAGCACGGCCTGCAACCATCTTGAAGTCGAGCCGGTAGATTTGTTGACCGACCAAACGACTATTACCAATGCCAATACCACCGAAAGCGCTTTGCTTGGATTATATAGTGGACTACAGAACCCATATGGATTGGATATTATGCGGATGGATTTACTTTCAGATGAGACAAATGATAAACTTAACCGGCCTGATCCTGAAGGGCAATTGGATGGTAATGCTGTCCTGGCTTCTAATTTTTTGGTGGAAGGTGTTTGGCAGGCATTATATAAAATTATCCGTCAGACTAATTTTATCCTTGAACGTGTGCCTCGGATCACCACTATCCCTGTAGCTCAACGGGAAAGCTACCTGGCTGAGGCCTATTTTATCAGGGCATTTTGTAACTTTCAATTGGTCAGATACTTTGGTGGGGTACCCTTACTGTTAACCACAGATATCGGACCTGATTCTTCCCCTGCCCGGGTTTCAAGAAACGAGGTATTCGATCAAATCATAGAAGACTTACAGCAAGCTGAAGCGGCTTTACCTGTTTCTTACAATGATCCTGACGAATTTAAAACCAGGGCTACCCGAACCGCTGCCACCGCTTTGCTGGCCAGGGCTTACCTGTACACAGAAGATTGGATCAGGGCAGAAGAAATCGCTACACAAGTGATAGACAAAGATCTGTATCAGATGGAGACTAATTATACCAATCTCTACAATAAAAATTCTCCCGAAGTTATATGGGAATTATTTTATCCGGTGCTAGGTGATAATTTCACTGCCTATTATTCATTTCCAGGTACTCTTGGAGGTATTTATGGTCTGGCACCCTCTGATAAAATAGTCGCTGCTTTTGAACCGGGCGATCAACGTTTCGAGGCTTCTCTGAGGATGTATACCGATGGAACTTTCTACATATATAAATACCGCGATCCTAATATCAATGGAAGTCAGGACCGGCCCATTCTACTTCGATTGGCCGAACTCTATTTGATTAGAGCCGAGGCACGAGCACAATTAGACAATACTACCGGAGCCGCTCAAGATATAAATGTCATTCGTAGCCGCGTTGGCCTTTCAAATACCTCGGCCACCAGTAAGGAGGCGCTATTATTGGCCATTGAACAGGAGCGGTTCGTGGAATTCTGTTTTGAGAATCACCGGTTTCCCGATCTTGTACGAACAGGAAGGGCAAATGCGGTATTAGGGGCACACAATCCAAACGGATGGCAACCTACTGATCAACTGTTACCCTTACCCCAGAGTGAAATGATTCTCAACCCTAATTTGGTGCAAAATGAGGGTTATTAGAATGGTGATTGCTACTTGAGATACCGAATGTTGCTGACTGTTTCCAAATAGTGGGTAGGGTATAGCCGACGGGGTTGGTCCTTATACCTTAATCGCTGGTCAAAAAGTCAGTTAGATGGACGAATTATAAGAGATGAATCAAAATATTAAACAAAATAAAGATGATTATAAATCTGTTTTTTTCCTATAAGAGAATGTCTGTCCATTCTCTATTTATGCTTACGCTCCTTATCCTTTTTAACCCGGCTACCGCACAAATCATTGAGGTTGGGAAAAATGTCCTTGTCAGTGCTGATAAGCCTGACAAATCGTACTTCGAACCCACCTTGGCAGCTCACCCCACGAATCCCAATGTGTTATTTGGCGGGGTAATGAATATAGATGATAACAGTACGGTAGTGTATTATTCCGGTGACGGTGGAAAAAACTGGACCAACACATTACATACAAATGATTACGAATTTAGTTCGGATGAGGCTTGTGCCTATGATGCAGATGGGATTGCCTATTATGCGCACATGACTTTCTCAAAACAAAATGAATATCCGGAGTACAAATTGGCGGTTCACAGATCTCCGGATGGCGGAAATTCATGGGAAAAGCCTACGCTTATACCGATTACCTATCATGGACTTGATCGACCTTATATTGTTGTAGATAAATCGGGCGATAGTCCATATAAAGGAAATGTCTATATCCATAATTTGGGCAGATCCCATGCCATTGACGGAACCCGATACAGAGATTTAAGTCTATATACATCATCCGATAAAGGAAAGACTTTTTTTGGCCCGCTCAAACGTTTCTTAACCGATCCCGACGATGAAATTGGAGGTACTCTAAGTAACGGCGTGGTGTTATCCGATGGTACTTGGGTAGCCGTATTTGGTGTAGGAAAGCGTTTTCATAAAGATCTTACGTTGGAAGAAACTAAAGTAACATACAGGGAAGAGGATTCCAGAGAGTCACACACTGAATTATATGCTATAAAGTCCAGCGATGGCGGTTTTTCGCTTGATAAGCCAACGAAAGTAACGGATATGTACAAAGACAGACTGTGGACTATGAGTAAGTACCAGTATAACTTTAATCCTTCTTTGGCAGTAGATAGAAGCAAATCGCGTTTTAACGATAGACTATACCTCACCTGGATGGATATACGCTCAGGAAGGGCAGAAATATACTTAACCTATTCTTCTGATAAGGGCGAGACCTGGTCCAGTCCTGTCAGGGTGAATGATGATCAATGGAATAGAAATACTGATCCAATTAAGGATCATTTTCTTCCTGCTGTTTCGGTAAACAATAAAGGAATTGTTTGTGTCCTTTGGTATGATCGAAGAAATCATGCAGATAATTTGGGCTATCATGTACGATGTGCTGTTTCAATCAATGGAGGAAAAAGCTTTTTACCGAGCGTTACAGTTTCAGAAACCTCGTCGGAGTTTGGAGAAAATAAAATCCCGGATGTGATTATTGATGCTATAAGAGGTGGTAATTCGTTTTTCCCCAAAGATCATACTCACTTGGTTTATGTCTTACCCACCGGACACGCTGTAGGACATACATCCGGTTTTGCCGCTGATGCCAAAGGGATATTCCATGCTTTTTGGATAGAGAACAGAACCGGAAAACAACAGCTATGGACGACAGGCATCAAGGTTGACCCTGAAATAGAGCTGCAAAATAATGATGTGAGCGGAAGTCGTGATATCACAAACAACTTCCTGATTAAGTTTAACAATACCCAAGTGGATATGAAGGAAGGTACTATTTCCACAGATTTACAGTTACAGAATATCACCTCACTTGCCATCGAAGGACCTATTGAGGTTCATGTCCAAACTATAAAATCTGATATAGCAAAGATCAGTGTCCCCAATATAAGCAGTAATGGAGAAAAGAGATATTGGACGGTTGTACCAGAGAAGGCCATACTCCATCCAAAAGCGATATCCATGGTGAAAAGAGTTTCTTTTAAAGTATCAGATCTTAAGCCTTATGTTCAAAATCATATTTTGGCTCATGTATTGGATATGGAAGTGAAGGTATTCGGTACAATGATAAAATAGCTAAATAAGTCCATTCAACTGCTAGAAAAGATGAAGCGCAGAAAATTCCTCAAAGACGCAGCTATTACCGGCACAATGACCGCGTTGGCATTTCATGGCCTTGGCAAAGAAGCAACGCCGCAAACAGAAAAAATAAATTGTTTACAACCCAGGGATCCTTCCGGCCACCAGTTTTTGTTTTACAGTGACTCCACTTCCGGCCAGCCTGGCAAACCCCACGAAGCCAGGCACCAAAAGGTAATTGAAATGATCAAACGCCTGGAACATGACCCTGAGTTCATCGCCTTTCCCGGCGATGCGGTGATGACAGGATCCGATGAGCGCCAGTGGCAACATTGGCTCGATGTGGAGATGAAATGGTTGAAGGAAAAGAAGTATCCACTGTACCAATCCACCAGCAATCACCATTCGCTTAACCCCAAAAGTGACGAGCTCTTCCGCAAGTACCATCCTGACATTCCCCAAAACGGCCCCAAAGGCCTGGAAGGGCTGGCCTACTACATTCGTGAAGGTAACCTGTTGTATGTCTCCACCCACCAGCCTATACGGTCTGATTACCAAGGCTATGATTATATGAAAGATTTCAGCTTTTCTGATACCACCTGGCTGGATCAGGTGTTGGAAGACAATGCCGAGGCTACTTACAAACTGGTGGTAGGTCACTATCCGGTATTTCCGGTTAATGGCTACCTGCAGGCCCCTCAGTGGTGCTTCAAACCGGAAGAACGGGCCCCTTTCTGGAACACTTTGAAAAAACACCGCGTCGATGCTTATCTGTGCAGCCACATTATTGCCTTTGATGTAAAGGTGATGGATGGCATATTACAGATTTGTTCCGGGGGGGCAGGTACCGACTTCGGGCCCGGCGGTTTTATGCCAGGTATGACCGAATACCTGCATGCTGCCCAGGTAGCCATTGACAAGCAGGGATTACGTTATCAGGTACTGGACACCGCAGGTGAGATTAAAGAGTCGCTGAGCTGGCCCTTCCCCTCAAGCGATCCTGAAAGCTGGAAGCAAGCCCGGGAGCTCAGCCTCTCAACCAAGGAAGCAAACCACATTTTGCTGCTGCAACTGAAAGGGCGGTACATCCGTCCGGCACCTTACCAGCATAGCATGGAGCTGCTGACCAGCGAGGATGGAAGGTTCTGGCTTGGTGTAGACTTTAGGAGTGAGCGGTTAATGCTGAGATTATATTTGCGAGATATTGGTGAGCAGTATTGGACAGGCCCCGCAATAGACTACGCAGGCCCGATAAGCCTTCAACTGGCTTTTCATCCCGGGATGGGGCCGGGCGGCATGCTATATCGTCAAGATCGGCAGGCACACTGGAGCAGTATGCTTAGCAGTTCGGCCAGTGGCCTGGAAACTTATGAGTGGCCCAAATACATTCAAAAAGAAGATGAAAATTTGCAAGTGGCTTATGATCTGGTTCAGCTACCCTCCATATGGACTTAGCAGGAAGAATTGATAGGGGTGAAGGGAGTTT
This sequence comes from Cytophagales bacterium, assembly GCA_022360015.1. Lineage (GTDB taxonomy): Bacteria > Bacteroidota > Bacteroidia > Cytophagales > Cyclobacteriaceae > Agaribacillus. The sequence continues at coordinate 1,515 of JAKSDQ010000088.1, read as the reverse complement.
TTTCACCTTAATTAAAAAGAATGACGTACCGTATCGCATCAATATGTGTATCGATGTCGTGGTGTCCATAAAAACATACCAAATGTAAACCCCTCAAAATCAATAGTCTGACCGTTGAAATGAAATTCAATCCGATATGTTTTTATCTTTCATCCATAGCAATTTAACCATGTATGATTTCACCTCACTTTATAGCCCCGTTTTTCGCTTTTGACTTTTATCACAGGTGTGATTGAAGTAAATTTGGAGGGAAATGAATGAATTAAATTTTTTAATATGTAAGCCAAAGCATGACTGTTTTTTGCCGTTTCAACTAACTATAAAAATCCTAACCTTATATACAAGGTTCAACCTTTTTTGTTGAAACATTAATGGCGACCTTAGCCTGGATTTGATAAAGGAGTTATGGAAGTTTTTTTACAGGTCACTGAGTTTCTATGCAGAAGTCAGCATGCTGTATGCGAGCTAAGGCTACTTACTGGTTAGTTTCATAGCCTTGCATTTAATTTTTATTAAAATAATCAACCAATGACTTTCAACAGCTTTGTTTTCAGCATAGTCACTTTTCTGCTCTTTTGGTTAACATCATCAGTACTAGGCCAGATGCACTTTACCAATTACCAGTCGATTTACGGTGATCTTGAGCAATCCTATCTGGGTTGGCATGTGGATATGGAAGGTGACCTCGTGGTGGCCGGCAATAACCGCTTTCCTGAGGATGAGGGATTTGGCGGCGCCTACCTGTTCAGGAGGCATGATGATGATACGTGGCGAACCGAGGCAACGTTAAAGATCAGTGAGCCTTTGATCACCCATGAACTAATTGAAGATGTACAAATTGAAGGTGATGTGGTAATGCTGGTCACATTTGATGGGGTCTATTTTTTTGAAAAGCCGGATGGAGGCTGGGGTGATATGGAAGAAACGACTAAACTTACCGGAACAGGAGGATATAGTATAAGAGCGGCAAAATTCCGTGATAATCGCTTGCTGGTATTGAAAACAAGCGAAACGAATGATCCGTCAACCCTGGTAAGCCTGTATGAAAAAACAGGTTCATCCTGGAGCAGCAGGGCGCTGGTTAAAACTTTTTCCCAGGCCGAAAAAAATAGAGCCAATAGTTGTAACAATTGTATTTTATTGGCGGAAGATTTTTTTGCGTTTAGCAACACCAGGATCGACCCTGGAAAAGTATTCGTCTATGAGCAGGCCGGAAATGGCGGTTGGCCGGATTTACCTACCGCCACCTATGAGCCTGATGCTTTGGCAGATACGTATAGGTTTGGACAGTCGCTTGCCACCGACGGACAAACACTTTTTATCGGAAGTGCGCAAGACCAGCCTAACAATACCGATGCGGCACTTTTTGTGGTGGAAAAAGGTACCCAGGACTGGCAAAGCGCTGTATTGTCACCTCAGCTTACTTTTGATCGGAGCGATGTTAGCAATCCTGCATTTAGTCTCCTTTTAAAAGGGGACTCACTGTTTGTCGGCCGCCAGTTCGCGGTTGATGAG
>JAKSDQ010000202.1 GCA_022360015.1 Cytophagales bacterium | reverse complement strand
GCTTCGCCATATGGCAAGGCCGTATGGCGAAGCCGGCCTCAGCGACTGCTTTGCTGCCGGGCACAGAACCCAAACCTCAGAAGCGGAAAAGCACATTGATGGTAAAACACGCCCTGCCGATCTTATTGTCAACCCTGGTCTGCACCTCCGCCCAGTCCGCGCTCGACGCCGCCGCCGGTCCCTTCCCTTTTCGGGACCGGTCCCTGCCATTGGAGGCCCGCGTTGCCGACCTGGTCGGGCGCATGACCCTGGAGGAAAAAGTCGCGCAGATGTTCGACAAGGCGCCGGCCATAGAGCGCCTGGGTGTGCCGCGTTACGAGTGGTGGAATGAGGCCCTGCACGGCATCGCCCGGGCCGGCACGGCCACGGTGTTCCCGCAGGCCATCGGCCTGGCGGCGAGTTTCGACCGGCAGCTGGTCTATCAGGTCGCCAGCGCCATCGCCACCGAGGGCCGCGCCAAGCACCACGACTTTCGCGCGCGCGGCACCTATTCCATGTATACCGGGCTCAACTACTGGTCGCCGAATATCAATATTTTCCGCGATCCCCGCTGGGGGCGCGGCCAGGAAACCTATGGTGAGGACCCTTATCTGACCGGCCGCATGGCCGTCAGTTTCGTCAGGGGGCTGCAGGGCGATGACCCACAGGCGCTGAAAACCGGCGCCACCTTAAAACACTACGCCGTGCACAGCGGGCCGGAACCCTCGCGCCACTCCGACGACTACAGCGCCGGCGATTACGACCTCTACGCCACCTACCTCAGCGCCTTCGAGACGGTGATCCGGGAAACCCATGTGCATGCACTGATGTGTGCCTACAACGCCGTCAACGGCGTTCCCGCCTGTGCCAACCGCCGCTTGCTGCAGGATATCCTGCGCGGCGAATTCGGCTTTGACGGCTATGTGGTTTCCGACTGCGGCGCCATTGCCGATATTTACAAAACGACTGCCCACGATTATGTCGAAGGCACGGCCGAGGCCGCCGCCATGGCGGTAAAAGCCGGTGTCGACCTGGAGTGCGGCGACGCCGACGGCAGCGCCTACCGCGACCTCCCAGGTGCGG
>JAKSDQ010000272.1 GCA_022360015.1 Cytophagales bacterium | reverse complement strand
TGCCCGGCGCAGTTCGCTCTCCAGCTCTACCTGGCGGGAAATTTCAGTTTCCATACCGTATTCGTAAAACTGAAAACAGCTGCCGCCCCTAGCTTTGGCGCGGAACATGGCGGTATCGGCATGTTTCATCAGCGTGCCGATATTGCTGCCGTTTTGCGGGTAGATGGCAATGCCGATACTGGCCGATACGTAGACCTGCTGCTGCATAAAGGCGAACGGCTGCACCAGCCGGCGACAGACTTTTTCCGCCACCCGGGTGGCGGTTTCCGGCGAGTGAATATCGTCCAGTACGATGGTGAAATCGTCGCCGCTGAGGCGGGCGACCACATCGGCGGTGCGGATACTGCCCTGCAGGCGCAGCGCCACGGTTTTCAGCAACAGGTCGCCGGCTTCGTGTCCCTGGGTATCGTTGATCAGTTTGAACCTGTCGAGGTCGAGAAACATCAGCGCGACCATGCGCTGGTTCTGTTCGGCGCGCTGCAGCAGCTCGCGCGCGCGCTGCAGAAACAGGGTGCGGTTTGGCAGATTGGTGAGGCTGTCGTAGTAGGCCAGCTGGTGGGCGGTTTTTTCCGCGTTGTTACTTTTCAGCAGGCGCGCAATGCGCTGCCGCAGCACCGTCAGGTTGACCGGTTTGGGTATGAAGTCGGTGGCGCCGCTGGCAAAGGCCCGCTCGATCGACTCTTCATCCTGCAGTGCGGTTATCATCAGCACCGGCGGTACGGTGCGCAGGTCCAGTTGCTGGATGCGCCGGCAGGCGCTAAAGCCGTCGATCTCCGGCATCATGGCGTCCATCAATACCAGGTCGGGGCACTCGCGTTCACAGGCTTTGATCGCCTCGACGCCGTTGTGGGCCTCAAAAATCAGGTAGCCGTCGCGTTCGAGAATGCCGTGCAGAGCCAGGCGGGCGCTGCTGTCGTCATCGACAATCAATATGCGCGGCTGGTTTTCCAGCAGGGCTGGCGGCGCCTGGGTGGCGGTTTCGGCGGCCTGTTGCTGCTCCAGCGCACTCTGCACCAGGCGGTATTCCCGGTTGATTTTCTGCAGCAGGTCAGCGGCGTGCGCGGGTATTGGCACACCGGCCCCGGTGCCCACATTGTCGCCGGCTTTGACGCCGATCTGTTCCAGCTCCCAACAATAAGCCGCCAGCTTTTCCGCCCCGAGATTGAGGCCGCTGCCTCTGATGCCGTGGGCAAGATTGCGGATTTTGATCGGGTCTCTGGCATTGACGGCATGGTTCAGTGTGTTGATGTGTTTCGGTGTGTCGTTCAGAAATGCCGCCAGCATGGACTGAATGCGACTGCCGATGCGCTCGCG
>JAKSDQ010000237.1 GCA_022360015.1 Cytophagales bacterium | reverse complement strand
TTAATCGCTGCGAGGCAGGGAGTTAAAAAAAGCAGCAGGGTGAGCTAAATAGGCAGCAGGACGCACAATTAAGTGGCAGGGAATGCTAATCTTCTGCCTGTGCTTCGTCGTTGTCGGCAGGCTTTTTCTTTTTACGCCAGTACTCGCTCGCATAACCCTTCAAACGGTTTTTATCTTTCCGAAATACATATTTCCCTGCTTCGCGGATTTCATCAACTAAAGCTTTTAGGTGGGTATAGGCCTGATCGCGAATCAATTTCGATTCGTTTTGGTCGGCTTTATCGCCATTGGCTTCTGCAAGCAAGTCGGCAAGTTCGTCGGCGCGGGTGGCAGCCACATCCAACTGTGCTAAATCGAAACTAATGGCAGTAAGCGGATCGGGGTTTTCACGACCTAAAACCGCAATGTCATTTAGGTCTTGGAGCATGTCGGCATGTCCTGTTCCTTCGGTAATGGCACTAACGCGGCTTAACAGCGCATCGTCTTTGCGGTAGGCAAATCGCAGCGATGCCAGCAGGTCGTCGCGCAGGTCGTAGGCCAGTGGAGCTTGTTCGGCCCATTGCTTTTGTGCTTCCTGTTGCGAGCGGTAGTCTTTGTTCCAAATACTTTGAGCTTCGCGGCAGGCACCTGCACGTACCGGAAGCTCTTTAATCATAGCAGCGGTAATACCCACCAGTTTTAAGGCATCGGCATCGTCGTTGGCCCAGTGGTGGAGGTTTTCGGCTTCTTGTAAAGCCACATCAACCGGAATACCCGGTTCTTTTACTTCTTCAATTGGAATAGCCTGAATTTCGGCTAGTTTGGCTTGATAATCTTCAATGTTAGACATTTTTTCTACATTTAGATGGTTAATAGAAATGTTAACGTTTGGGCCGCCCGATAGCTTCCTACGGCAAGGGCGGCCTCTTTATTACCGCCCGGAATAAGGACGGTATACATACCACCGCAGTAGCATGTGATCTATCGGGTGAAATTGTTCACCTTAAAAGTTCGGAGTTAAAAATGTATAGGTATAAACGTCTGCTAATTTGGGTTTATACGTGTTTCTGGTTTTTAACGTATGTGCAAATTATAAAAAATGGAGCTTTTTGTCAAGTTGTTGTTTAGCACACCACCTCACCAACTTCGTTGGTCCTTTTTTCGAAACATTATTTAGGATTTAAATTTCCCCTCCTGGTTAGGAGGGGTCCGGCTTTAGCCGGGGGGTGGCTGAGATTAATTTTTCGTATTTCAAAATAATATTAGGTATAAAGGTTTCCTCCCGATTTTATCGGGAAGGTGTGTCAGCGATGCTAAACTTGAATATAACTTTTTACGATAACTCGCTGACGGGGTGGTTGCCAATTAACCTC
>JAKSDQ010000135.1 GCA_022360015.1 Cytophagales bacterium | reverse complement strand
TCTGGCGTTATTATTGACCTTATTGGCAGCAAAATCGTCGAGTAAGATCAATTCATTCTTCTTCGCTTCATAAATACCAAAATTTTCAACGGCCCTTAACCGGGATATTCCCGTTGGGGTTTCAAGGCTATCGCGGATCTCTACTTCCTCAAGATTTTCTGAAAGTTCCACCAAATAAAAGTCTATGATGAGATCCTGGTCAACAGAAATAGCTCTGGTGGATACCGCCATCCCCAGGCTAAAAACCTCGATCGTATAATCCCCCTTCGGCAACCTTAACCTGTAATTTCCCAGGCTGTCCGTAGTTGAATTCAAGTTCAACGACTGAACAAAAACCGTTGCCCCTTTTAAGGGCTCCGGTGAAACTTGAGATACCACTTTACCGGATACACTATAAGTCTGGCCATAAAGTGAGCTAAAAGGTGCGAACAGGAGTAATGAAATAATCAGCTTTTTCATTTAGCGGTCATCAAAGGACGTGATCCAATCTTTTGGTTCCCATGTATCACTTATGGTACTTAGATCAACTGTTGGGTCAATCAACAAACGTGCAGGCCGGGCGTTCAATGTCACCAAGACTTCCGCTCTAACGATAGGATCTGTCATACCCTGAGTCCGGTAATATTCATCAAGGAAGTGCGCAAACTGCAAGATAAGATCCGGTTGCATGGCCATCTGTTTCTCCTGATGTGGATTCAAAAATTGATGATTGATCACAGAGCCTTCTCTGCCGTTCTCTCCGTCTTTCACATAAAATGTGGCTGTCCCTGCCTTCTCCATCAGCATTACCCGCCAGGCAAACCGATAACCTTCTTCCGTCCAGAATATATTACCCGGATAAAGCAGATACCTCCAGGGAAATACAAGCTGGAAAACGAAAAAGAGCACCAAAAAACCAGGTAGCCATTTACCTGTTTTTATCGTTAGCGGGTGGCGCGAAGTATTATTCCATGGCAACCTATTCGTTCCTTTCAACAGTCTTGCTATCCCATCCAGTAGCTTTTGATGAAAAGCGCTGGAAAAAAATATGGTTACCGCAAAGATCATAACAATAGGAAATACCCCGATTTGAAACAGAATACCCGTAAGTACGTGAAAGATGACAACAGCTACATAAGCCAGCCATCTGGTCCTTCTAACCATCAGACCAAAAATGATAAAAGTATCAAATAACATGCCCATCCAACTGAAGAGGTAAGCCGTGGTTTTGTACTGAAAAATGGGACCGATCAGAGGCACACTTGTTTTTGCAGGAAGCCATATGGATAGTGGCAACGCTTTAACCAACCAGTCATGATTGATCTTAGCTAACCCTGCATAAAAGTAAACAATAGCTATTTGGAATTTAAAGATATAGATTGTCCATCTTGGCACCTCAAGCAACGTTAGATCAGGGTTTCGATTAACATCGAGCGAGAAGTATCGATGGGCAGGAACTATTATCATTAAAAAAGAAATAATGCTGACGAAATAATAATGATTCAGGTAATAGGTAATATCGATGAGTTCCACATACGAAAAACACAAAAAGAAAAGTATGGCAGCTATCCGGTAATACCAGCCTAAAAGGATACCTATACAGGAAAGTGCCATCAAACAAAACACCGCATACATACCCAGGCGGGGAAGTGGCTGTACCCAATCGAAACCGTAGTAACTAAAATGTAGTACCGGATTTACTAATTGTGTATCTACCCAACCCATCCGGACATAACGAGCGGTACTGAGCAGCATTACCAGCCCAAAGGCAATCCGAAAAACAACCAAAGGGGCAATCGACATCGATTGCCCCAGATAATTCTTAATAAAACGATATGAGAATTTTTTAGTCAATCAAAAGCTGAAATATTAGTCACCATCACCAGAATTAAAAGTAATACTTATTCCAAGTAACGAACTCATTGAGCTTTTGAAGTTAGCCGTATTGTTTTGAAGCAAATCTCTCAAAGTAGCCACTTCAGCTGCATCAACCTGATCAGAGAGCCTTCCCTGAGGTAGATTGGCAATAGCGTTATCAATTTGTTCTATAGCTTCCAAAGTAGTTGTAATTAACTGAGGGCCTCCCTCAACAGAGGCGAGGTATTCCTCAAAGCCGATAATTTCCTGTCCTCCTTTTGAAAATCCGAGATAAATGTTTTTTGAATTCTCAAAATGCTCTACGATCAGATCGCGGCTGATCCCACTGTAAAACGCTTCTACCAGCGTGCCATCCGAAGCAGTCTGTCCGGCGGAAAGGCCGGCAGGTAGTTCCAATTTGAAATTTTTGAGATTCTCATAATCCTTTACAAATTCATTGTATAATAATGAGACAGAACTACCGGCAGCGGTACCTTCACTGGCAACGAACTCCTGAAGATAAGCGGTATTCCATTCATTCGCAATATTATCAAAATTGGTTTTTAATTCATCGGTTATTAAAGTCAAGTAGTCTTTCCGCTCTCGATCAAAACCAGCGATTAATTGAGCATCTGTTTGTCCATTTCCATAGATCAGATATTCCACTGCGTAAAACCCTCGCAAGTCCCGGTCAAAACTACTTGCCAGGTTGAAATCCGGGTTAGTTATGGCAGACTCCACTTTTGATTCGCTGACAGGAAATACTCCTAACACGGAGGCATATGGTCCCAATGATAAATTCGCAGGCCCAAACCCAAAGGCGGAACAATGCTGATGATCGGTCACCGCGTTTACCCAGGCCTGCCGCACGCTTGACAGATGAGCTTCGTCAGTATTTGCAACGAAGTCGTTAACTGCGGACTGCAGACCATCAACACTGGTCTGCAATGTTTCAAAATTCGGTATAATGAGATTCTCAGCCAGGCTTTGCAACATCTCAGCACGATCAAAGCCCAGTTGATCGTTGCTATCATCGTCATCGGTACATGAAACAGCAAAAAACAAAAGGATTACCAATAAGATATTTATGCGCTTTTTCATGTGATTTACTTTACTGAAAGTGTATTAATAAAATACCCCTTGCCAAAGTAACGGACAGGGTGCATAATTTTTATTCAGGGTCGTTAACAAAAAAAGTATTTACCTCGGCATCCGTGAAACCATAAATGCTCTGAAGGTCATCAACGATTTGATCCAGATTAGCGATCAAAGAGGCATCGTTCAAGAAACGGTAGCTTTCAGGCGTTTCACCTTCGGGAGCCAACAATAATTCCAGAACAGCATCGATTTGCGCATCGGTAATTAACTTATTGCTTACTCCCTTGAATCCATGTGCAAAGGCGACACCTTCAGCGTAAGCATGTAAAGCATTGCCTAAAGCTGTTTCATCATCACCTGCTGCTTGAAGTTGTACTTTTGTAGCATTGCAGTAGTAAATAACGGTAGCAAAATTTGACTTTTCCCAGGCCAGCAGATAATCATCCAATGCCTGATCCCGCTCTTCATTAAAAGCGCTACCGCCTTCGATGGCTGCTTTGGCGGTAATTAAAGCAGTTCTGATGTCATAGAAGGTTCCGGTTTCCGTGGACTGTCTGGATCTTCTGCGTGAATATGTCGCTGCCGCAGTTGTATTGGAAGGATCGAAATCCGGTCCTGTACCATGTATCTCCACCAATTTGTCAATAGCCGAGCTATTAGTCAAATCTCCATTAATTACAGTAAGCGCATGGTTGTAAAGTGCAGCTCCAAAAGAACCTTTTTGTACCATTTGCTCTAATTCAAGACCATTCTCGTCTAATAAACGCGAACCTAATAGTCCTCCCTCTTCTCCATCTGCTGGCGTTCCTGTGCCAGGATTTTGAAATCCATCATCATCGTTGGCTGACTTAACCAATTCTTCCAACCAATCCTCAACCAAAGCTCTGTAACTTGTTAAGGTCACTGATGATAGTGTGGAAGGATAAGGTATGGCTGCCACTGGTGTTGCTCCCTGAGCGTTAGATTCTGCATCGTTTGCGGCACCGGTCATTGTTGCTAATTCATCAATTACGGTATTCTCTGCTACAACATTGGCATCATAAGAGTCTGATACATATTCCGTAGGTATTTCCAATTGAGGGGTAGTGCCGTCATCATCATCATCTCCACAACTTACTACTACAAAGGCCATTACAAAAAGAAATAGGGAATTTTTTACTTTCATATGTTTAGAATTTAGTGTATGTGCTGCCAAATGTAACCTATTTAAAGTTGAGTTTGTCTAGAATTAGTCTAAATAAAATGAAAATCACTAGAAGTAGTGATTACTTTGGCCGGTCTATCGAGATGGTGAGGTTAATTTCAAATCACTGGTCGATAATATCTGAACAAAAGAGAAAAGTTAAAACCGATGATAGCCGGTTTTACAAAAAGATAGTTGATTTTACTCCTGAAATCCCCCGTCTATACCTTGAAAAAGACTCAGCATTTTGGGTAAATATGGAAGTTAGCTTACTTTAAATTAATGCTATGAAGCTCAGAATTACGGTTTTGAAATCAAAACTGTAGATGGATAAGTTAAAGGCAAACATCGTAAGCTAAAACCAACTAGCATACCCACGAGGCCATATAAAAGAAGATTCTCCTGCTAATGCCCGAAAGGATCACAGATGCTGCGTATCTGCCTTAAAAAATAAAAGAATGTGGAATATTCTACGCTCAGTTACTTCTTTTTTATGGAAGATGTAGCCTTACTAGTAATGACCGATATTCATTTTTGGCAACAGTAATTTCATTTTCTTTGTCTTTGTCCAATATAAAAAAGGTTGTTTATTCGTTTAGGGAACTCGCCTAATTTATATAGTTCTTCAATTGTCGTAGCCACCTCCCTATCTAATGCAAGCAGGTTTTCATAAAGTTCAATAGAATATTTCAACAAGTCTAAATCCACTGAAAATTCAAAGCCATCGACTTCTCTTATATTTGGGCTTACAGGTATTTTACACCACATTTTCCAATAATCCGTCTGTCTAATCAGCGTAACATAAACTCGATTGTCTACAGGAGTATAATGAACAAAACAATCACGATAATCTTTAAGCCTATTTATCCACTTTTCTTTAGATTCCCTAAAAATATCAACCAATCCGGTCAACTCTTTTTTGCTTGAAATTTTATTTAGAGATACAGGAGTTTGTTGCTCATAAGCCACACCGGAAATTCTGGCCATTAAATCAAGAAAGGCGTTTAGAGCTCCTAATAATGCCTCAAAATCCCAATAAATTTGAAAGCTATGGATTGTAGATGCTGATAATTCAAAACAGTCTTTTAAGTCTTTTGAAGAATTATTTTCAACAAATTCTGCCTTATGTAATTCATAAAGATCTGATATCGACCGAAGTCTAAATTTAATATTATCAATGTGATATCGATAAAATCTGGGATATTCTCTTGCGAACCAATAAAATTCTAAATATTCATTTCCTTCCTTTTTAATCTCGTAGCGAATACTATCTAAGACCTTAACTACTTCAGGTGATTCAAGTTTGAAATCAGGAATTATCGGTGTATTAATAATCATTTTTTTCAATTTTATTGATCTTCTTTTTCAATTGTTTATACTGAAAATCAAGTAACTCTTTAATTCTTTCTTTTACTGACAAATGAAAATAGCCTATATTTACTTTCAAGTCTAACCCTATTGTTTTCGCTTTATCTACAATTTCCGACGGAAATTATACTAGAAAATAGATTTTTCTTTTTCTAATTATAAAGTATAAATAGATCTTTGGAATTTCAGATTACAGCACAACATAAGCATCTCATTATTTACTTTTATTTAACCTGTAATAGGTTTTTATACTCTGTATTCATAGATTGCTTTAAAATTCGGTACGTTTTTGAATATCTTCATGCGTATCCCAATAATTTGCACTGTGATCATAGGATTTGGCTATATCTTCCAATATTTTGGATACGTAAGGGTATTCATATGATAATTTTTGCGACCAACTACGATATTTGTGTGCAAGCTCGCGTTCTTGATCACCTCCATCGCCTCCGCGGATACTAGCTCCGCCTGAATTAAATACACCTACAGAGACATCTCGTCCTATATGCTCCGATCCAATATCCTCAAGTACCTCTCTAACCGGCTCACATGGCCAAGTGCCATCTTCACCTACTGATGCATTAGAAAGTAATTGTCCTATTGACAAGTCACCAGTCTCTTCCCTTGCATGTTCAAGACAAAGTAAACGTACACCAGCTATCCATTGCTTCAAGGAGGTCAAATCGATCTCTCCATTATCATTAGTTCCTGGTACACGCTTCATGTTATGCAAAAGTGAATAAGCCCTCGAAGCCAATTCTGAATGATTTTTTAGCTCTGTTCCAAAAAGTTCTACTAAATCGTCCTTTCCATCCCTGCGCTTGTAAATAAGAGCTATAGCTTGTATAAATAGTCTAGATGAATTTGAAATTTGTTTTTCAAGACCTTGGCCTTAATTTTTGATTCCTGGTAGCGATAATATGTTTTCTCCATGGATATTAGATGAATTCCCGATTAGCGATATTTATTGGCAAAAATAAATCAACCTATTTTAGGTTTAGAAAGCATATGAAACCGGCTAAAATGGTTTTGTAATGTCCATTACGTCCCGAAAGGTGAAGTAAATAGATAATCAAATTTGCAAGGCTGACGGCATCACAATGAAGTTGAATATGGTGGGTTAATTATTTTTATCCGGTTGGATTTGTATCATTGTTCTCATTAATAATATAGGCAATTTAATTAGATGCAAATCGTGAAACACTTCCTAGCATTATTCCTCCTTGTCCCCATGCTGATAAATGCGCAATCAAATCCTTTTAAATCACTGAAATATGATAAAGTAGTGGCTTATGAATTTCGTGGTGATGGGGGAAGAGTAATAGAACACTGTCTAAAAAATGATAAAAAAAGGATTTCAAAACATGTCGAGCTTACGACTAAGCAAATTCAAGATTTAGAAAGTATTTTGACATCAAATTCGAGTTATGGAAGCACAAAAGCATTATGCTTTGATCCTCATTTTGGTGTTGTGTATTACAATAAAAATCAGATAATTGGTTCAATCGACATATGTTTGGATTGTAATTATTTGGCAGCCTCAGAGGACATCCCTGCTACCAGAATTAAAATGATCAGCGTATCCGATAATTACTCTTATCCTGCTGACGGATTTAGCAAAGAAGCACGTAGGTCAATAGATGAGTTTTGCAAGAAACTTGGATTTACCAAATATTTGAAGCCACTGTCTTCAATATTTGATCAGTAGGGAAATTTGGCAAACGTGAGATTAAAATATGAGTTTGAGTTTCCGCTTCGTCCCGATAGCTGTCGCAATAGACTAACTCCTACCGGTTTCCTTTCCCATCATCCATTGACACCACCAAGGCAGTATGTTAATGGAGAAACACATCTCTATTTGGGCAGGCAGTACAAGCTGAGAATTGAGAAAGCCCCACAAAATGACGTGAAGTTATTGCATGGAAGGTTGTTGGTTTTCAAAAAGAACAATACCAAAGCTGAAACGTTGGTCACCGATTGGTACAAAGATAAGGCGCACCTTCATTGCAAGGTTACCCTACAAAAGATATTGTCCCTCTTTTCCAGATATGGCACTAGTGAACCGAAATTACTGATCAGGCACATGCCAAACCGTTGGGGAAGTTGCACACCACAAGGCAAAGTGCTCCTCAACCCGGAATTGATCAAAGCTACGAAAGGAAGCATTGAATACGTGATCATTCATGAGTTGTGTCACCTTGATCCACCATAATCATACAAAAGCCTTTTATGAGCTGTAGGAAACCATCATGCCAGATTGGAAGAAGTGGAAGGAAAGATTGGAAAATACCTTGAACTAATCTATCTCATTTAAATAGAGAAGGTTGGCGAGATATAGGAAAGCAATCTCGTAAGTTCGAAAAAATCAGTTAGTCTATATTTCTGATTCAACCAACTATCAGTCAACATCATACTTTTTCTACTAAAATTTACAAAAACTGGCAGGCTAAAAGGGCATAAAATTAATTCCACTCTACACTTTCACTCTACGGCAATTGAATATTTATCACAATAGATTGATTATCAATTATTTAAATTTTAAGAGCGGCAAGTTTATTTTGATGAAGACTTTAGAAATCCGCAACAACTTGCTTATTATCAAATTGTTGCGGACAAGTCGGGATAACTCGCTCTCGATCGAACTTTTTAATAGAGGATTTGAAGAGGTTGGAGGAGTATTTTGAGCTATTTGAGTGATATTGAACTCCTTTCAAAAACAGTCCGAGTTTTGGGACTGGTTAAAGTATATGCAAGGTAGGCGACTGAAGGTTTCAAACTTTTCAAACCACTACAATTTTGAGTAAATGTACATAAGTTTAATTTACCCACATCGCCCGGCTTACGTATATTGCGTGTTAGCGAACGTTGATGATTCACCATCAAGCCATTTGTAAATCAAAATCCTTTTTTGTCAGTCTAATCTTATTGTTTGAAAGTGTCTCCAAAGTCTTTTTAATATGCAATGCTCTTTCTTGTTTTATAAACCTAGGAATCAAATCTTCAAATTTTATTTTAAATAGCCGATTGATCACAACTAAATCTTCTTTTGAGAAAGGTCGTAATCCATTTATCAACTCTGACATATACCCTTTTCTATGCCCGAGTATTTTAGCTAAATCATTTTGGTTTAACCCTGTCTCTTTTAATTTTACTTTAATCAATTCTTTTCTCTTGTGATAAAACTCATTCTCAGCTTGCACTAATGCCTCGGCTAAATCACTCTCCTTGATTTGAATATAGGTAATGCTATCTTCATCTACCCAATTGCTCTTTTCGTAATCTTTAATCAAATCACGTAAATGATTCCTGATTGGTCTGTATGATTTATCTTCCTTTTCAAGTACTCCAAGCTGTAAAAACAAAGAAGAAGCTTTTTCAAATTCTAGTTCACTTGTTAGTGAATTAATCTTTTGTATGTTTTGTATCGAAAATCTATCCATGTTATATCAGTTTTTGAATACGTAACCATTTCTCAATCGTTTTCTTATTCTCTTTAAAGGTTTTATCATACTCATCATGTGTACCAGTCCAGATAACAGTCGCCTCATTATCTTCGAATACCACCAAAATCATTGTGCGGTGAACATTCAAATCGAAAAAATAAAATCCATTGCTATGTACACAATCAGCATCAGGTCTAGTTTCTTTAATATCAGTCTGTTTTGTCCATTTGGCATTTTCAATATCTGAAGTCAACTTATCAATCGCTTTAATCAGTTTTATATTACCGCGATTTTTATTTTTGAGTTTTTTCAGTTTATTTATCCGTAATAATTCCAAAATCCTTATTTAAAGGAACGCAAAGATAAGAAATAAGTTCCATATATTATAGAACTTTGATCTAAAGGATTTTTTATAGGATTCAAATATGTTTTAACTACCGTTAATATTATTGATAAAAAGGAGGTTTTAGTCACAATTTCTTTCGAATGCAAACAAAAAAGCCTGAATCATAACAATTCAGGCTAAGTCGGGATGACTGGCTCTAAATCGAACTTTTTTATGGAGGATTTGGAGAGGTTGGAGGAGTATTTTGATTTATTCAATTTATGAGTGATAATATAGCCTTGGTTTTTTTTGTAAGGGCAAATTAGGTGTGATAGGACAGATTATAGCTTTTTAGCTTATAGTGTTTCAGCGTTTGTTAGCGACTTTTTGTATTTCCACATTATACCGAGACATACAATTAAAAGTAAAATCACCGGAATAATTAATACTGCAATAAGAGGAATATATCCATAAGCGGCAAGTTGTTCAAAATATTTCTTTGTATACCACCAAAAGGGAATTGTCAGAAATAAGTTAATTGGTATTGTCCAAAACCAATGCTTTTTCCTTGTGAGAATTCCTACACTAGAACCGAAAACAAAAAAGAACAGACCACTAATTGGCCAACCTACCATCTTTGTCAATGTCCATTTTGTTTTGGTAATTTCTGGGTCATTTTTGGAGTTGATTGATTCCGAGAGTTCCCAGAGGTTAAGTGTTGCAACATTATTATCAAACAAACCTGGTTTCCTTATCAAGGATCCGTCTGGGAGTTTAAGGGCCACATCATACATAATGCTTAGTTGTTTCTTATATATTTTGGGTTGAAAAAAACCTGCGTAAGTGAACAGGGTCAAAGTTGTAATTAATATCAAAAATCCATTGTTAAAATTGGTTGTCGGAATTCTTGGCTTTTTATTAAAGGATATTGATGTAGTTAAGAGAACAGTGAAAATTCCTGAATATAAGATGAAACTTAAGGTTCCATAGGATATATACTCGATAATAACAGGCCACGTTAAATCCTTGCTAAAGATTTCATGCCGGTGGCGTTCTAAAAAGTAGGCTGTAAAAAGCAGTAACAACCCCAAGAAAATTGATAGAGGTAGGGTAATCTTTTTGATTGATTCGAATCGCTTGATTTTTAATCCATTCTGCATGTTGAGGGAGATTTTCACTAATATCTGGCTATAATGAGTAGGGATTAGAAAGCACTAATCTATCAGAATGCTTATAGGTGCTGTTAGGTTTTATCTTTAATGTTTCTTATTACCGAGTCATCCCAAACTTGAGCCTCAATGTATCGGTCATATTTCATTTCTTCTTGGGATCTCCACTTTTCTTCTGTCGGAATTCCATGCATCTTTATTATTTCTTCTATCTCATTTAGAAGAAACACCTTCCCATTTGCATCCTTTCTGTATGTTGCAAGTTTAGGTTCATCATAAAATTGAAATGAGACCATACTATCTGGGTAAGTAAAGCTTATATGTTCTGATTTAAAATCTGATAAACGGATTTTCATAACACCTGGATTTATGTACCAAGATTTCGCCCAATCGCATTCTCCCAGGGTGAAGTAAAATGGGTCGTCTCTATTGGGTTTTCCTCCTTTGGAAATAAACTGCTCTTTTAACCTTTTTTCCAGACCAAACCTTAAGTCAATATAATTTGGGGGTCTCTTACTGTTCCACCCATCAGAAATTTTGCTCTGGATATCGATGGCTTTCTTAATTCCAAATTCAGTTATATTTCGAAATGGTCCATTTTTAAATTCGAAATAGTGGTACAAATATTCTGGTATTGCCATTAAATTTCGATTCATGAAGCTCAACAATTCGCTAAACGCCCTGATGTGATGTATAGCTGTTATATCAAGACCCTAATCTAACAGGTTTTCAATAAAATTCATATCTGCATTTTCGATAGGCGTGTAGATCTCAGTAGTCCTGCTGGATTTATATCCCAGCAACACCTTGATGCATGTTAGGTTTACCCTGTCATCCAATAAATGCATGGCAAAAAGAATAGCATGACGTACGCACTATTATGCTGATGGTTAACCTTCACAGAATTATTTTATAGTAAATTAATAGGATGATCTGGATAACTTGTACTGTCGCAGATCACGCCAAGTGGTCTTATGATCGAAAGTGGATTACTTTGTTACGTTAAAAGCAACAGTTTGAGCAACTGCAACAGTGTTTATCGCTTGCTGTTGCAGTTGCTCTTGCTAATCTGTCGGGATGACTGGCTCTCGATCGAACTTCTTAATGGAGGATTTGAAGAGGTTGGAAGAGTATTTTGAGCTATTTAGAAGAGTATTTTGAGCTATTTAATTGATGAGTGGTACGCTTGGTGCTGTGAGAGGCGCACCGCTCATGGCCATCTGTCTAGGTTGGACACTGGTTTTATTTTATTTCATTTAAATCAATATTTTTCACGCCAGAGATATTAAATTTTTTTGAATATTTTTTCTCTTTGACCTTATATTGTTTATTAAAGAACGGTTTTATCTTAAAAATCAAAAACGCCTCTATGTCATCTACAATTATCTTTGCTTGTTCAAAAGGGAAATGCTCTATAGCTACTTGATGTTTTAGTTTTCCGTTAGCATAGACTATATCTAATCTACTACAAAGTCGAAAGTAAACATTTACATCTTTTTTATTTACGTATCTAGAGAGTACTTGCATTGCTTTTGCATGCCCAGAAAACCTTTTATGTACCATTAATGACATAGTCTGCCCAATGTATTCTATTTTACTACCATTTTTATTACTCGATTCCCATAGATATATAGGCGCACCATAAGGCACCCGTCCATATTTTTCAATTAATTTCTCAGCCTCACCAGAATTTGAGTTCACTTCAATCTCATCTTTTAATGATACAAAGGGTAATCCTTTTCCACATAGTGATTCTGGGTCATATTGCTCTGTAAATTCAATATTTACCTCATAATTATCAAAATCTGAAATATCAGCAAGATGAACTTTATTTAAATTGTTTGTCATAATTTGCAAAGCTTCTTAAGGCCCGACGTACAGATAAGTTTTGCTAGCACATCTGTTCTAAATGATTCTAAGTTAATGTTTCGCACTGAAATTTGGTCAAGAGCTTTCGAATAATGATTGTCACTAAGGATTTTAAAGATCTGTGGACTTGTTATGTCAATCTAGCGTAAAAACCTTAATGAAATGCATGATTTGTTAAATATCATGAAACACCAAAATGAGGGGTTTCATGGTACAAACAAAAAATTAAAAGATTAGATCACAGATTTCAAACGAGAGTGTAAATTAAAGTCTGTCTAAGTTAAAGCATAAAAATAATATCTAACTTAGAACAGCAATGACGCAAGAAGAATTAAACGAATTACAGAAGAAAGCTTTAGAGCAATTTAAATCTGGCCAATCGCTTTTTGGCAAAGATGGCGCCTTCGCGCCGATGTTGAAACAATTCCTGGAGTCGGCCCTTGAAGCGGAGATGAGTGAACATCTGGATGAACAGAAACGCGATCAGGGCAACAAGCGTAACGGGAAAGGGAAAAAAACCATCAAGAGTTCCACAGGCTCCTTTGACATTGAAACCCCTCAGGACCGCCAGAGCAGCTTTGATCCGCAGATTGTCAAGAAACGGGAGACGGTGCTGGCTGATAGCCTACAGGACAAAATTATTGGCCTGTATGGATTAGGGATGAGTCTTCGGGACATCAGTGATCACATCAAAGAGATGTACGATACGGAGATCTCTCACACGTTACTGGGCCAGATTACCGACCGGATCATTCCCCAGGTGAAAGCCTGGCAGAACCGCCCTTTAGAGCCCGTTTACTGCATCGTATGGATGGATGCGATGCATTACAAGGTGCGTTCAGAAGGGAAAGTTGAACACAAGGCCTTGTACAACATCCTGGGTGTTAATGCGGCAGGTATGAAGGAAATATTGGGCATGTATGTCTCAGAAAGCGAAGGGGCCAATTTTTGGTTGCAAGTGCTTACTGACTTGCATAACCGGGGGCTGAAAGACATCCTGATCGCCTGTACGGATAATCTGAGGGGCTTTTCAGAAGCCATACAGAGCGTTTACCCTAAAGCTGAGGTACAGAGTTGTATGGTCCATCAAGTGCGTAATTCACTCAAGTATGTGGCCAGTAAGGACCAAAAGGCATTCATGAAGGAGCTCAAGGAGGTTTATCGTGCTGACACCAAGGAATTGGCTGAAACGGCCCTATTGAACTTGTCTGAAAAATGGGGGAAAAAATATCCCATTGTCATCCAAAGCTGGGAGGCCAACTGGGAGAAGTTGACCACCTATTTTCAGTACACAGCCCCAATCCGTAAATTGATTTACACCACCAATGCGGTAGAGGGTTATCATCGACAGATCAGGAAGGTGACCAAGACCAAGGGTGCATTCACCTCGGACATGGCCTTGTTGAAACTGGTCTATCTGGCTACCAAAAATATTGAGAAAAAATGG
>JAKSDQ010000162.1 GCA_022360015.1 Cytophagales bacterium | reverse complement strand
TCGAGAGGTCGTACACGTTGGAGTACCCGCCGGTGGCGAGCACCACGGCCTCGCCCGCATGGGAGCGGATCTCGCCCGTCACGAGGTCCCGGACGACGATGCCGCGGGCGCGGCCGTCGACGACGACGACGTCGAGCAGCTCGGTGCGCGTGTGCATGGCCACGTGGCCGGCATGGATCTGCTCGGCGAGCGCCGAACAGGCGCCGAGCATGAGCTGCTGGCCCGTCTCCCCGCGGCAATAGAAGGTGCGTTCGACCAGCACGCCGCCGAAGGAGCGGTTGGCCAGCAGGCCACCGTACTCGCGCGCGAACGGCACGCCCTGGGCGACGCACTGGTCGATGATGCTGACGCTCACCTGGGCCAGCCGGTAGACGTTGGCCTCGCGCGAGCGGAAGTCGCCGCCCTTGACGGTGTCGTAGAAGAGGCGGTAGATGGAGTCGCCGTCGTTGGGATAGTTCTTGGCGGCGTTGATGCCGCCCTGCGCGGCGATGGAGTGTGCGCGGCGCGGCGAGTCGGAATAGGTGAAGGCTTCAACGGGATAGCCTAGCTCGGAGAGCGTCGCGGCAGCAGAGGCGCCGGCGAGACCAGTTCCCACCACGATGATCTTGTGTTTGCGCTTGTTGGCCGGGTTGACCAGCTTGACGTTGAACTTGTGGTTCGTCCACTTTTCGGCCATGGGGCCTTCGGGAATCTTCGCGTCCAGTTTCATAAGTCCGTCCTTTAAAGAAAAATAACACCCGCTCCGCTCAAGGCACCAAGGACACCAAGCTTTGTGGCCTTAGTGCCTTTGTGTTTAAGTTTCAGTTGCTGAGGGTCTGTTGCTCTGTGCATCGGGTTAACTTCCTATTTGATGAAGGCGGCGATGGGGATGACGGCGAAGGTGGCGGCCATGCCCCACCCGATGATGGTCGAGGCGAGCTTGATGCGGCTGCCGTCCCGCGGCACATGGAGACCATAGGTCTGCAGCGAGCTCTGCAACGCATGGCTGAGGTGCAGGCCAACGGCCAGCATGAAACCGACATAAAAGGCCAGATGCACCGGATCGCTCTGGAAACGGCCGAGAACCATCGCGTAGACATC
>JAKSDQ010000091.1 GCA_022360015.1 Cytophagales bacterium | reverse complement strand
TGGGTTTACCATGACTGAATTGGGCACTATAACCGGTGGAGGATTTGCTGGTTTTGGAATTATTATTATTCTTTTTAGCCTGATTGCTGATAAAGTAGGATACAAGCCCCTGATTGTTCTGGCCTTTTTCCTGCATTTTTTGTCCTTTGTCATTACCATATCCACGCAATATGTATTTGAATCCATGGGAAGAGCGTCAGCTTATTGGTGTTTGTATTCCGGTACTTTCCTCTTTGCCGTGGGGAACGGAATATGTGAGTCTGTTATCAATCCTCTGGTTGCAACACTATATCCAAAAAATAAAACACACTATCTGAATATTTTACATGCGGGATGGCCGGGAGGAATGATACTTGGGGGATTGCTTTCTGTGGCGTTTCATGACTACGTTACCTGGGAGGTCCTGTTGGGATTCTTCCTGATCCCGGTACTTATTTATGGTGTGATGATATTCAAAGAAAAATTCCCCATCTCAGAGGCCAAGGCGGCAGGTGTAGGTTACAAAGTTATGTTCCTGCAATTTGCTTCGCCTATTTTATTATTTCTGTTGTTATTGCATGCCTTGGTGGGTTATGTTGAATTGGGCACTGACATGTGGATTCAGAATATCACCGGTAACATATTACAAAGCGGCTCGAAAGGTGTGATGCTATTTGTATACACCTCAGCATTGATGTTTGTCTTGCGTTTTTTCGCAGGGCCTATAGTCGACCGTATTTCTCCACTTGGCTTACTTTTTGTCAGCTCCGTTTTAGGAGCTATCGGATTATTTATTCTGGGAAATTCTACCACCGGCATGGTGATGGTAGTGGCGGTGACAATTTATGGAATAGGTAAAACATTCTTTTGGCCAACAATGCTCGGCGTAGTCGGCGAGCGATTTCCCAAAGGTGGAGCAATTACTATGGGAATGATAGGAGGCATTGGAATGCTGTCAGCCGGATTTTTGGGAGGCCCTGGAATTGGTTACAAGCAAGACTTTTATGCCTCTGAAAAAATTAAAATGGAGGCACCTCAAAGTTATGACCGGTACCAGGCAGATCATGAAAATCACTTTTTGATTTTTAAACCTATAAAAGGTCTTGACGGTAGTAAAGTTGCCATATTAAAAGACAATGGAGCCCAGTTACAATCAGATATAAAAAGGTGGGAGAGTTCAGGGAGAGCCTTGAGTAATAGTGCCAACTTAAACGCTTTGAATACATGGTGGACCGAAGCCAAAGATTTTGCCTCTGAAGACATCGAACCAGTCAACGAAGCGGGATTTTATGGTGCTGGCAAAGCACTCATTTTGACTGCAATAGTGCCTGGGGTCATGGCGGTGGGTTATTTATTTTTGATACTTTATTTTAGAAGGCGCGGAGGATACAAACAAGAAGAGATTTAAGAATAATAACACTAGATTTAATATAGACCTTATAAACTTTATTACACAATGCCAAATCCATGGACGGGGAAAGGAAATCCTTATACAAAACAGGAGGTTAGAGAACGATTACAAAGCACATTAGATAAAAATGAAGCTATTATAGCAGCGGGGGCAGGAACCGGTATCAGTGCTAAATTTATTGAGAAGGGAGGAGCAGACCTGATTATTATTTACAATTCCGGTCGTTTCAGAATGTCGGGCCATGGCTCTACCGCGGGTATGATGGCCTATGGGGATGCTAATGCCGTAGCGATGGAGATAGGGGAGTTCGAAGTACTGCCGGTAGTAGAGGAAGTACCGGTAATCTGCGGTGTACACGGAACGGATCCCCGACGAAGAATGTGGCATTTTCTGGGACAGGTGAAGGATATGGGTTTTTCGGGGGTAAACAATTTTCCTACCCATTCTATTGTGGACGGGCATTTCAGAAATGTATTGGAGGAAACAGGGATGAGTTTCCAAAAGGAAGTTGATATGATTGGCCTTGCTACCAAAATGGACCTGTTCTCTATAGTATATGTTGCCAGGCCTGAAGAAGCTGTACAAATGGCAGATGCAGGTGCTGACGCCATTATTGCTCATGTCGGAACCACAGTAGGTGGCTCGATCGGCGTACAGGGTGCTACCTGCACCATGGATGAGGCGATTGAGCGGACGCAAGTCATAATCGATGCTGTCAAGAGGTCTAACCCGGATACCTTTTTCCTTGCACATGGAGGCCCGGTCAATACGCCGGATGATGTACGCGTCATTTTGGATAAGACCGACGCACATGGATTCGTTGGTGCCTCTTCACTTGAAAGAATGGGAGTGGAGCAATCACTGACGGACTTAACCAGAAAGTTTAAGTCATTGAAATTGTCCTAGGTAATTGAATATGGTCAAATATTGGAGATTTGTCAAAGATGAAGATACCGTCGGGGAGAAACTGTTGGGCAGAAATCATCATTGGTACTACCATGCAGATATAACACAGCAGGCAGATACCTATCTGGTAAAAGTAGTGATGCCAAAAGGAGGTATGCATAACTTCCATCGGCACCCTGAGATGAATGAGATAATCTATATTTTAAAGGGAACCGCAGAACAATGGGTTGAAGATGAAAAACAGCTATTAAAACCAGGTGATTCTGTTTATATCGACCCCAATGTTGTGCATGCTACTTTTAACGCGGGAGAGGACGAGTTGGAATTTTTGGCTATGCTGACTCCTTCCAGCGGGTGGGAAGCGGGTACCATAGATGAATATGAAAACTTGCCTTATTCACGGTATCGACAAAATTAAATATTCGGGATATAAGTTAATTCAATGAATTTTCAGATTTATAATTAGTTAAATCAATTGCATATCAAGGAAATACCGCAGTTAGTGATTTTAAATCCTTAACAAATGAAAATAACAATCTTTAACTTATCATCATTTCTGTTCATATTGACTCTTTTCACGGCATGCTCTACTAAAAAAGCTAAGTTGCCGGAATTGACTTAT
>JAKSDQ010000196.1 GCA_022360015.1 Cytophagales bacterium | reverse complement strand
GGATTTCGGCCCTGTATTGGGCGCCCCAGTTCCAGTCCCGGTAAAACCCGCTATAGGTGAGGCCGGGAAGTAGATCGTAGGTGCCCGTGCCCAGTTGCATGGCGTAGGGCATGCGCACTGTCGGCCGGTTGCCTGCGGGCGTCAGGATGTCGTCTTCTTCGTCTATCGACCCGGTCGGCAGGCTTAGCCCAATGTTCGCGTGCAGCGCGTGTCTTTCGCTGTCGTGGATTTTGACAAGACCGCTGACGCGCGTATCTCCCCATCCCGAAGAGCGTGTCGTAAACGTGCCGCGCACGGCTGTGCCGGCCATGCCGGCAAAGGTAATGTGCTCCATCTCCTTTTCCGACCACATGCCCATCAGCATGAGCGTCAGCCGGTCCGAAGGCGCATACATGGCGCCGACCATGTGCATTTCCATGGTCATTTCCGTGGGGACTACCCTGAGGGTTGGCGGGCCGGCGAAGGGGTTAGCCACTGTCGTGACAATGGTCTCCGGCGCGATGCGGTCGGTGCCCTCGCGGTTGCCTTCCATATGCATGTGCATGTAGCGGTAGGACATCATCCACTCCCCTTTCTTGTGCATATGGTCACCCATGACGCCGATCGGCGCGTGCTGATTAGCAGTTTGTGAGGCTTCAAAGCCGTCATGGTTCAGAGTGATGCCGGGGGCGTGAAGGTCGGCCATGGCCGGCGCGCCAGCGGTCAAAGACAGACACATAGCCGCCAGTATGGTTTTTACTATCGATTTCATGGTTCAGTTTCCCTTTTGTTTTGATGATTAAATAAATTCGACGAATCGGATAAATCAGCCGGGCTATGTTGCGGCGGCTGCGGCGTGTTCTGACCGTGAGCGCAGGAATGGCAATCCGGAGCGGGCAGCCCGGACCGAGCGGAACTTGCTATCCCGGAGATAGCGGCCGCATCGCCAGCAGGGACGGGAACACCTTCCCGTTCGGCCGGAGCGGCAGGAACCCGTTCAACGTGCGCAGGCTCCGGGGCGGCATCGTTGGCCTGATGGTACTTTGCATCGAACTGATGAAGCTCGCATGCACGCACACGGGAATGCGTGGACACTAACGTAGCCGCGCAGCACAGAAGTAGTATCGCTAAATTAGCAGGCGACCATAATTGACATCTAATCTCAATCACACAATAACTAACTAATAATACGAAAACTAAATGAAACGACTTTTATCACAACATGAATTTACAAACAATATTTTTGAGTAATTATCGCGGCCACTACTTGTGCCGCCGGATGGTGCCGAGGCGTCTTGAGAGCCAACCCGCTCAGGGGCGGACCGGCACGAGTTCTGCAACGCGGCTTTGGACGCGCTCGAAGCTCTTCTCGGCAATTTGGCGAATACGTTCGCGCGATACGTGGTGCTTATCGGACAAGGCGTCGAGGGAACTGACCTCGGGGTCATCACTCAGATAGCGTTGCAGGAATATCTCTTTCGCCCGCGCGGAGGCTTCGCCTCCAAAAACGTCATCCATCGCCTGGGTTAGCACTTCTCGGCGGAAGCGCAGTTCGCTCTTCTCTGCGACGATATCCTCGGGGTTCACCCCGCGTTGTGCATACTCGCGGCGGTTCCGTCTGCTATCAATCTTGCCGAGCGGCAGATCGGGCCGATAGCCGGCGCCCATGCGCTC
>JAKSDQ010000093.1 GCA_022360015.1 Cytophagales bacterium | reverse complement strand
GTGAACCCACCACGCGGTTCAGCGTCCAGGACTCGGTGGAGGGCTGGACGAATATCGTCGTTTCACCAACATCGATGTCAAAGCTCTGCCATTCGATGATGGCCTTGTCGGTTGTCTGGTCGATCTGGAGGGTGGCCGGGTCCGGTTCGGAGAAACTGGCGTCACCGGACACCACGTCACCGCCGAGTGGGTTGGCTAAAGCTGGCACTGCAATGCCGAACAAGGTCAGCATTACCGGTGTTAGGGCGGAAGCCCGCTTCAGTTTCTTCAGGACCGATACCGTCTTCATCGGGTTACCCTCCTAAAACCGGAACGTCGTCTGGAACCATCCCCGGATATCGGACACGTCCGGCTGGCTTTCCGGTGTCACAACGGTCGTGCTGACCGCTACATTGTGCTGAAGGTCACTATTGCCAAAGCGAAGGCCCAAGCCGGCGGAAGAACCGTCATCATGGGCTGGCGTTCCACCGGGCGGATCGATGTTCCAGATGTAGCCGTAGTCGATGAAACCGTAGGGCTGTGCATAGCCGATCCAGCGGGCCAGTGGCCCTGACACCCGTGTGTTGTGGCGCAATTCCAGCGTGGTCAGAAGACACTGGTCGCCGGTGATCAACGAAACATCGAAACCCCGACCGAAGGTCTGACCGCCATAGCCGCACTCTTGGATGGAAAGGAGCACGTCGTCCGTCCATTGGCCATAGATGCTGCCATAGAGTTCAAAGCTGTTGGGAAGCGTCTGCTTGCGCGAGGCTTCGGCGGTGATCTTGAAGAAATCCACGACGCCTCCTTGGCGAGAGGCCAGCGGATTGCCGTTGCTCGTGCTGCCAAGACCGTCAATGCCCTGGTAGAGGCCAAGCTCAAGAAGATTGGCACCACCAAACTCGTCGAAATTATCAAAGAGTAATTCGCCGCGCACGATGCGCAGGCGGTCTTCGGTGGCTTTGACGCCGAGATTGAAGGATTCGGAATCCTTGTAGTCAAAGGCAATGAAACCGGTAAGGCTGAGCGGCCGGGAGCGGATGAACGGATAGGAAACGCCGGAGCTCATATTGAGCCCTTCGGTCTTGTATCCGAGTGCCAACAATGACTCCGTGCCC
>JAKSDQ010000178.1 GCA_022360015.1 Cytophagales bacterium | reverse complement strand
TGCTCCAATTGATTTTGACTTATTAAGGAGGCATAAACTACAAATTCCAGATGAAACTTAATAATAGCAGGAAAAACAACTAAAGAATGAATTATTAAAAAAAATTTAATAATAAAATGTTGTAATTTTTAACAACTTCCCTTTATTTTTGCCCGAATCATCTTATTTAGAATAATTCAAAATAATTTGAGGTTAAGTTTATTTCCGAAGATCTCCATGGGGGAGTAATATATGTGAACTGATCCACGAAGAAGTTGGATCTATGACATTTAAAAAGGAAATATAATTAATAAACAGGATATCGACATCATTTAATTATATCCGAAAATAATTTTTTTTGACTTAATATTTATTTCAAAATAGAATACGAAAATTATATGATTGAAACAGATATTATAATTATAGGAGCTGGTCCATGCGGGTTATTCACCGTATTTGAAGCAGGACTTTTAAAATTAAAATGTCATCTAATCGATGCCTTGCCGTTTCCTGGAGGACAATGTGCCGAAATTTATCCGAAAAAACCTATTTATGATATTCCTGGATACCCTTCTGTTTTAGCCGGGGAATTAGTTGATAACCTTATGAATCAAATTGAACCATTTAATCCTGGTTTCACATTGGGAGAAAGGGTAGAGAAGGTAGAAAAGCAAGATGATGGGTCTTTCCTGGTGACTTCAAGCGAAGGGACAATACATAAAGCACCGGTCGTTGCCATCGCCGGTGGGTTAGGATGTTTTGAACCCAGAAAACCGCCTGTTCAGCACATTACCGAATTTGAAGGAAAAGGGATTGATTATATAGTCAAAGATCCGGAAAAATACAGGGAAAAAGATGTTGTAATTTCCGGTGGTGGAGATTCTGCACTTGACTGGAGCATTTTTCTGGCCTCAGGTATCGCTAAATCAGTATCTCTGGTTCACCGTAGAAGTTCTTTCAGAGGCCACCCAGATTCTGTTGATAAGGTTTTTGACCTTTCCAAAAACGGAAGGCTAAACCTAATTACAGATGCAGAAGTTAAAAGCATTGATGGGAATGGTTCTTTATCAAGTATCGGCATAAAACATAAGACGCAAGGAGAAGTCACCATCAATACCGATTTTTGGTTGCCATTATTTGGGCTATCACCTTCACTCGGCCCTATTGCCGATTGGGGTTTA
>JAKSDQ010000189.1 GCA_022360015.1 Cytophagales bacterium | reverse complement strand
GGGCGGCCAGTCGTCGAGACCCCAATGGGTAGGCAGCTCGACCAGGTCGCCCAGATCCGACTGGATGAGGTAGGGGACGTCATCGCCCATCAGCGAGGCATCATAGGTGAAGCCCTCTTCCAGCAGCAGGTCGAGCGTGTGGTCGGAGAAGTTGTAGAGCGGCGCACGGAAACCGCGCGGCCGCCGGCCGGTATGACGTTCGATGATCTCGATGCCGCGGCGCAGCCAATGGCGCTCTTCCTCGCGCGACAATTCGCTCGGATGTTCGTGGATGTAACCGTGATGGGCGACCTCGTGCCCGTCCTTCACCATCGCCGCGACGGCGTCGGGATAACGTTCGATACACCACGCCGGCACATAGAACGTCTGCTTCAGATCGTGACGCCGGTAGAGATCGAGAATGCGCGGTACGGCAATCGACGGTCCATAACGTAGTTGCGACAGCGCGGAGACCCGCCGGTGCGCGTCGGCCGGGTGGGCAAGGTGCAGGATGCTGTCGGCATCCATGTCGAAGGTAAAAGCGACCGCGCATCGCGCGCCATTCGGCCATGTAACGCCATTGTCGATCATCCGGTTCACTCCGTCGCCAACGCCGAGGTGGGGATGTCGACCTTAGCCGATCGCGCGCGCGTTGAAACAGACTCTTCTTCGACGTGGCCGCCGTGTCATCGGCGGCAGGCGGATAGACGGCGGTCAGAAGACCGCGTTTGTTGTCAGGTCGACCTGGACGCCCTCGCGCACGAAACTGAAGGTGCCTTCCTTGACGTAGACGGCGAAGCAGTCGTGATAAAGGCCAAGCGTGCCGGTGAGGCAGACCCGATTGTCGTCGAAGCGGTACCAGCCGTATTCGACATCGTCCAGTTGATCGGGGCCGTCGCCGCGCTTTGTGTAGATTGCGTGGTTGTTGCTGAAGAACACGATTTGAAAGTTCGCCGCGTTGTCGGTGTCGGTGAGTTTTCCGGCGTGCGCCATGCCGTCGATGGCAAGGTGCAGCTGCTCGACAAGCAGGCGGGTTGCCGTGGGGTCAAGCTCCGCCGACGGCGCCGACGGCACGAACCACGACGTCACCTGGTT
>JAKSDQ010000290.1 GCA_022360015.1 Cytophagales bacterium | reverse complement strand
AAGTTTCAATCCTTATTATCACGGAACTACATCTCGAAGTCAACTTGATTTAAGGGAACTAGCACCCCGGACTTGTTTCAATCCTTATTATCACGGAACTACATCTCGAAGTTAGAATTATGATTTATTAATCCATTACCATTATAGTTTCAATCCTTATTATCACGGAACTACATCTCGAAGTTATTTCAAATGATAATGACATCCCATTATATTTAAGTTTCAATCCTTATTATCACGGAACTACATCTCGAAGTTGCTAAAAAATATAGAATGGGATTTTGTATTGCTGGGTTTCAATC
The DNA here is from genome assembly GCA_022360015.1 of Cytophagales bacterium. Classification (GTDB taxonomy): domain Bacteria; phylum Bacteroidota; class Bacteroidia; order Cytophagales; family Cyclobacteriaceae; genus Agaribacillus. The sequence goes on along the minus strand of JAKSDQ010000290.1, from coordinate 19,410 downwards.
CTTATTATCACGGAACTACATCTCGAAGTTCAAAGCGCTGATGGTGTCCCTTTCGATGACCAGTTGTTTCAATCCTTATTATCACGGAACTACATCTCGAAGCGTGTTGGTTTCCGTATGAAACAATAGAAATATTGTTTCAATCCTTATTATCACGGAACTACATCTCGAAGCCGTTACCTATCATAGCCCATTGATTTTCAGTTCTTATGACGAAAGAATAAATATTTGTTTTTCCAAATTTCAATATACCAAAGAGCGTTTTTTTAACGGAATCATCATACTTTCCGTTCACATATCTATTTGATCTGTAGGTATTTATATCCATTTTTTTAAGAGGGCCAAATAAATTGCTTTGAGGATCATTCTTATTTGATACATATATTCCTATAAGTACAATTTAAGCATCTTCTCTTAAATTTTGTAGCCCTAGGGTAGGTATTATTCTCAATGATAGATAGAATAGCATCTATGGAATCACGGATCAGTGCTTTATCTTTTTCAGATATTTCTACTTCAATTAGTTTATTTTTTGAACGCACATAAACCAAATATCCCCGGTTTACAGGTTTGCTAAAATTTTCTTCTATTAATACGGCATAACAGGACATTTGCTGTCGATAGGTATCATAAACCCGGTCATTATAAACAGCAAATTTATAATCCAGCGGCGCCATAGTACCATCGTTGAGCAAAAGTACTTCATCAATTTTGCCACGAAGGCTGTCGTTGGTCAGGTATTGATCCGGCCATTTCTCAACCGCCCCGATCTTTTTGCGCAGGTAATTTTTATTCTGCTCCAGACGTGTATCATGTATATTCCTGCCTTTTTGAACTTTGTAATATTTTTCTTCATATTGAGGAATGGCCAATACATACTCAAAATAGGTATAACGCGGACAAAAAAGATATTCAATGATGTGTGAGGGTGTGAGTGAAGCCATGGATTAAAAAAATAATGCTTTTACCTCATCTGTCACAAACTTCTTGTCAAAGGCTTGCCCCAATAATACAGTGTCATTGAGTTCATTTTTGGACATAGGGAATATGTATACTGAGTCGTCCGTTTCCTCAATCAAATCCTGAATTTCCAGTTCCAGGCTATCTTTTTCATTTGAGTTCAGTGTCCCCAGAAAAACGGAAAACTGCACCCTGTACAAGCCGGCCCGCTTACATACTTTGGCCACACGGTTTCTGGCCTTGTCATTTTTTATATCATATAGTACCCAAACAATCATTATCAATAAGTTTTAAGCTTTAATCAATTCATTGGCAAAGGCATGTGCATCCATCTGCAGAGCATTAAAACGCGTTTGATTGCGACCTTTATAACGGATGGGTATCTGCTCAATGTATTCAATAAAATGTTGCACAACAAAGGGCTTACCTTCGGTATTCAGCGTATAACCACCAGCGATTTTATCGAAAAAACTTTTTTTTACCTTTTTTGTAGAAAACAGGGTAAAAACACAACGTTCGGCATAAATTCTGTAAGGTTCAATAAAATCAAATACCAGGCTTTTCATATTATAATCATCCCTGTGAAGAAAACCTACATACGGATCAAGGCCGGCAATCATCAACGCCCTTTCCACTCGGGAATATAAAATCCCATAAGTGTAGTTTAGCATTGCATTAAATGGGTCTTTCGCAGGTCTGAAACTGCGGCCCTGAAAAGAAAACTCATCCGGTACTGATTTTCCCAGCGCCTCAAAATATTGACGTCCGGCACTTCCTTCCAACCCTCTAATAGTATCGGCAACTTCGTTAACAATCGTAGCTGGCAAACCACTAATCTTTTCCTTAAATTCGAGAATACTTTCTTGCTTTTCTGTGAGTAATCCAGAGATTTTTTTCCGGTGTTTTTTAAGATCCTGAAGATAATCGGCCTGGTTCTCGAGCTTTGTGGTAATCCAGACTTTAACCCAATTTAGCCCTTCCTCATTCAGACTAGCTTCTAGTTGCCTTTTTCGGATTTTAGTGGTACTGCCCAATTTACTATGCCAAAATCGACCAATCGGGTGTCCGTCCCTCTCCACCACGACAATATCAATGTTATTTTTTAATGCGAGAGCAATAGCATCGGTGGTCAGCGCCACGCCTTTACTCATAATAAAAGAAGAGATCTTATGCGCAGCAATATGATTTACCTTGACTTTTTCCTTCGGATCTTTACGCAAGCGGATCTCAAACATATCTTCTTTTACATGAACGTACGTACCATAAGTGTTGATAAATATTTGCATGATCAGAGTACTTTTATTGTGCCAAATCCTCTTGATACTGCCTTCCCTAATCCGATATTTTCAGGCAAAAGCGCATTAACCAGAAAGTTCCCGGAAAAGGCCACCATTTTTTGCTCTTTAAAACGGGTACTCTTGACCTGTACTTTGGTTTTGGCCAGCAGTCTATGGTTACCTTCCAGGAAAAGGCCCATTTGTTTATAAAATGAAAGAACATGGCCTATGAGAATTTTATTCAACATCGCAGCCTGTTCTATCTGGTTCAGTGTAAGGTATTTCCGGTAGTTTTCCTGATTTAGTGCCATCCATAGCGTTTCAAACTTATATTCCTTAAGTTCATCGGTATAGCCAATCATTTCATGACCGCTGGCAATGTTTTTAGCATTTACTTCATGCACGTACCCATCGATTTGCAATTGCGTAATTTTCAGGAAAAGCCTGGTGAGCAGTTCAGCCCCTTCTTCAACAGCTACCAAGGATGGGATCCCATTCAATATCTTATACTGTACCAACGGGTACCGATGGCGAAATGAACCATTGTCATAGTGATTATGCAGCAACGGAGAATACTCCTTGAATAAATTACCGAAGTACCCTCTAAGCTTATGTGCGTCCCTGGTTTGAAGTTTTACTTCCGGGAATTGAATAGTGGTTATATGAATGGTTTTCATGGAATAAGGAGTTATGTATTGTCGGTGTTGGCGTTGTCTCTCCTTCCAGTTACACTATCGCTTTTAGTCATACTATCTTGAGTGATAATATGACTACTGCTAGACATAGTACCACTATCAAATACTTTATAAGATTGCTCCACAAACAGATCATAAGATTCCGGGACTTCGAGCAATTCACAAGCAAGCTTTTTATTACAAAGCGATTCATTTCTCAAGCCCGCAAAGTCTCGGAATGAACTCATTTCCCAATCTTCCATACGCTTGACAAGTCCGGCCTTCATAGGGTTTTGATGGATGTAATGGAAGCAGGTGAAAGGGTAGTTATCATCATCCCCAGTAGTCATACTATGACTATTATCCATTCCCTCCAACGGTTTTATCTTTGTATGTTGCTGAAACAAAGATCCTGTCCTCTTTTCTTGATTGTTAATAGCCCTTGTATATGAGCGTAGCATCACGCGAAGGTCATTGCTGAAATCCCTGCCCTGCATGTTGGTCCTGGAGAAAACCAAAAGATGGAAATGATTAGGCATAAGACAGTAGGCAATCAGATCGACATGAGGAAGCAGGTATTTTTCAGCCTTTCTTAGAAAATACAAATAATTCTCCCTGGTAAAGTACAAGGGCAACTGATTATTGCCCCGGTTGTAGATATGATAAAAAGTTTCTGGTTCCATGGGTAAATGTTTATTTACAGTTTAAAAAATTACTCCGTTATAGCATATTAGTCATATTATGACTTTAAGCCATACTATGACTTCGAATGATATTATTTTAGAATATCTCTACGGCTTTTTCAGTTTCGGGTATTTTGTAACTTAGACTTTTGTTGTAAAAATGTGGCCAGTTTTTGATCAAAAAGAGATTAAAGCAAGACTCTTGTAAATATAACCTTCATTCATGGCAAGGTTTTTTTGATCATATAAGTAGATATCATAATTATCCATATTATTACATTCATACATATAAAATCCTTTATAAGCTTCAATAGGCATTTCCAGACAATTCTTGTCATAAGGTATTGGAATGTTGATCACATAGTCATAAAACTTTGGTTTAAATTTTGAGAATAACTTTCTTTTATCAAGATCTGAAAGATCTTTGTCTTCATTAATCCTAACAAATTCCTTCCAAACGTCTTTGGCATTGTCATCTAATGCTACAAACATTGACTCAGATTTAACTTCTTCTATCAGTTTAAATTTCCCCACCTGATCAAAATTTAATGATAACAAATCATTTATAAGCTTTTTATCTGAATAGTTTGAAAGATCCTGTATTTGTTTAAAGTACTCTGTGATAATTTGTAGGTACTCCTTTTCTTCTATATGAACCTGATCTCCAAGAACCAGTTCAGTCTTTAGAATAAGTTCCTTCCCATACAATCGACAAGAAATAGGGTATTGCTCATCTATTTTGTATAGAAAAACTTCGCTGGCGGTTTCCTTTTTACCATATCGATTGGCTCGACCTGCTGCTTGGATTATGGAATCCAAGGGAGCTAAAGTCCGAAAAACAGTATCTACTGATATATCTACTCCCGCTTCTACCAATTGCGTACTGACAATGATGTATTGCTTATTTGGGTTCCTATTTCCTAGTTCTGAAATAATCTTCTTCCGTTCATAAGGTGTAATTAAGGTAGTCAAATAACGTAATTCGGTATTTTCTGGCAGCACTTTTCGTAATTCCCGAAAACAGGTCAAGGTAGTTTTCTTAGTATTCAGGATAATTAAAATATCTTTGTTTGGACTTTCTTTGATATAAACTAGGACTTCATCAATAAATACTTGCAATGGGATGGATTTAGCTGTTTTATTGATAAGTTTTGTTCTGTTAAAGAAAGAAAAATACTTTTGATAATCTGCAACAAGTTCTTTGATTTCCTCACCAGGGTGGAAAATTAATGGCTGTGTGGCTGACATAAGGATAACATAACAATTAAGTTGTTCAGTTGTGGTAAAAAAAGCTTGACGAACAGTTTGCCATAATTGGTAAGGGATCTGTTGGACTTCGTCTAATAAGATAATTGAATTAGAAAGTGAATGGAATTTTAACAATTTACCTTTGTCGTTGGTGATGAGGCACTCCAGCAATTGAACAAAGGTGGTAACGACCACGGAACTTTGCCAGGTCTCGATCAAATACTGGCTTTCTTCACTACTTCGGAAAGAATCTTCACCATCCTTATATTGAAGCTCAGCCAGATGATGATGTTTTAGCAGCATATTGCTGTCAGGGTTATTTAATACTTCTTCATAAACCTTATAATTCTGATCTATGATGCTTGTAAATGGTATGGCAACAATTATTCTTCCTTCTTTCAGATTTGCCATAGATTTTAACATTAAGGCTGCTCCAAATGATGCGAGTGTTTTACCTAAACCAGTTGGCAAGGTAATAGAGTAAAGTTTTTGCTTAGGATCAAACTTTTGATTTAATCGATCTAAAACCGAATAGTAGGCTTCATTCTTTAGTTGGTTTATTTGTGAAGTAGGCTTATTGAATCCATTTTTCTTTCTATACTCATCTAGGTATCGTATCCGAGGTAATGGTAATATTGGAAAAGCTCCTGCTAGTATTACATCAGATTTATCAGAGTACAATAAAGTACTGAACATCCACAGAAAGAAAAAATAAGCAGATGATTTTTGACCCATTTCCCAGTTATCAAATTGATCCAACTCAAAATCCAGATATGCGATATTTGCATCTCGTTTAAATCCTCCAGAGCTAAACCACGAAACGAACCGGTTCCAATCAATGCTTAATTTATGTTCAGAGATGCACTTGTCTATTATATTTTGAGCTTCCACAGGAGAGATGGCGTCATATTGTTTTTGTAAATTGTCATATTTATCTTCTATCGAAATTTCATTATTGAAATCCTTAAGATGCCCATGATGTCTTTTTACAATTGTAAAACAAGTCGAAGCCATGAAATAGCCAAGCTCCTTCTCATCAGTTGCCAAAGTCTCCGTAAATCTTTGCACCACATAAAAAACAAACACTGCTGACGGGAGTGCATGGTTCTTTAAAGACGAATGTTCTGCTTCAGGATTTTTTAAGTAGTCCTGAAAATAAGAAGTAGCCTTACCCAAATCATGAAAGACCCCGCAGATATAAACCAAAGTCTCTTTTGTTTTTTGCGAAAAACCAAAATCAGTGGAATTCTTTCGGGCTATTTCTAAACAGTTTGAAGCGACCGCTTTCAAATGTTTGATCAATGGGACACCTGGATGAGACTCTAACATGGTTTATAGCAACTGAATATTTCCTTCTCCTTCTATGGCGTAAGCTTCATTACTTACTTTTGACAAAATAGGATTACCTGTCGTTTCTACTAATACTTCTCCGTATCTGGTAATTACCCTATTTGATTTCATTTCGATTGGAAGTGTTTCAACCTGAATTTGTTGCTTTTTCATCAATTCGAAATCTACCGGTGTTTCTTTATCACTTAACTGTGAAAGATTAATAGCAGAATGAATAGGAACGTAATTATGGCTCTCAATTTTTTTGCCTTGCTTTTCTCCTACCCATGTCATATCAGCGGTGAACTGGCTAAGTCCAAGGTATGGATTAAAATGAAATTGCTTATTTGTAAGCCGGTCAATTAATTCGCTTCTTCTGGGATGTTTCCAATCAAGATATATCCTGTAAACCGGATTTTTGAGTAATTCATATTCAATTTGAGTTCTACTGATAATATTGAAAAATGACTGAGGAGAGTCAGTATCCAATAAGTTAAAACCTATATTCACTTTATTAACTTTATTTAAAACTCTGATTCCGATTTTAGTGTTTTTAGGTGAGAAGACCCATCTGAGTGGCGTATTACCCTGTTTTACTTTGTTTTTATTATCCTCCCTTTCAATGCCTAACACAGCTCCTATTAAACCGGCAATGGCAGTTGGTGTGGGAATAGAATAGGATAAAGGCGAAGTAGTAGTATTAAATTTTCTGAAATGCCCGAATTCAGCGAAAACATCAAAAATGATAAACGATTTAGAGTTCATTGACTAAACTATTTTTGAGATTAACCAATGACCCATTGTCAACCACTTTTAACCGAGGGTCTACTTGAACAGATATATTTTCTATTTTATCAGCATGTTCTTTTAATACGGTTTTTACGTTTGAAATATCCAGTTCATAATCTTCCAAACTTCTTATTTGAAGATCATTTTTCGTTGAGTTCAACTTTAGACGTTGTCTTAAACCTCCAATGTAAAAAGGTTCTTTATAATCAATAACTAGTAATAATAATGGAGTTTGGCCAAACTTTGAGCGAGAAATCAAGTTTTTGGTGCCATTCCAGATGCCTTCAATTAAAAGTCTTTTATCTTCTTCCGTCATTTGGGTGTATTGGCCAGCTTTTTCGTTAATGATACCATTGAAACCAATCAATGCATATGGAACTTTGTATTCAGTTCTAAATGTTGCCTGGGCCCTCTTTTCTCCAGAAGCAAAAGCGCCTGTACCTTGTTCAGTCATAATATCCGTTTCATGCAGGGATTTCCCCATTTGAAATTGAGCAGGGCCAGTAAAGGTAAATGTGTCTCCTTTTATCGGTAAAATTCCTCCAAATACTCTTACATCAATGCACGTCTCCAATACTTTGTCTTTACTCTCCTTAAATAATTCTGCACGTTGTTTTCCAGAGGCTACATAATTTTTACCATCCATCTCATAATTTGTTTCCCTAACGAAGATATCTTTTTCATTAGAACCATTAAAACCTTTATATTCGAACCAATAATCTCTAATGGTTCGTTTTAATCTGACATCAGACACCAGAATTTTGTTATCTTCAGTATCAAAACGGGGACGGTTTTCATTCAATGGATCTCCATTGGGGTTTGCGTTTTCAATTTCATAAAGAAATAGGATTTCTGATCGATTGTTTATCACATTCATTGTTTTGGGCTTTTTTAAAGATTTGATGCTATTTTCTCGGATTTGAACTTGCGGCCTAATTCAAGACCACTAACAAAATAAAAAGATATTTCCTGATTTGGTAAGTTCTTAATTTTGTCAAAATTGACAGCAAAGTTTTCAGTGGTCAAATCTCTCAGATTTTTGTAGGTGTATATTGAAGAGTATTGATTTATTTTGCTAATGCTATCAATGAAGATCCTTTGTAAGTCATTAGCTGACAAGTTTAATCCTCTTAATTTTTTTTCAAATGGTGTATTGCCTATACTTGCTTGTTGCATACTAAAAACAAGACTCACCAATACCCCTAAACTAAAAATACCCGCTATATGATTAGCATAAATAAATTCTTTGTTTTTATTTAAAAAGTCTTTTAACTTATTGATGTCAAAAGCAATTTTTTTTTGTAGTTCTTGTTTTTCTTCCTCTGTTTCTGGTATCATAAGTGTCATATTTGGTGTAAATACAATATTTAATTTTTCTAAGTATCGTAGTACAAGATGTGCTTTTAATATGGTAAGTGACATGTTTTCCACAAAGTTATCCGTGGTCATTTTCTTGTTATAGTTATTTCGGATGACCAGCATGAATCTATGGAATAAGTCGGTTCTGTTTATTGATTGCCCTGTAAATACCTTGTAAAGAATATCATAAAAGCTGTCTTCAAAGAATTGTTTAATAAGACCAAAACTAAATTTAAGATCAATTTTTTCCTTCTTTTTAAAATGGTAGTCTGCATTTTTGTACAAAGGATGATTGTTGATAATTTTGGGAATGTCTATGAACAATGTTCTGAATCTGGAAGGAGGTATTTCTTCCAGCATCAGTTTGATTTTAATGGCTTTGGTAGTTGGGTTTTCTTCATAAAACAGCATATTCAATGTGAAAAAATTATCTAGTCCACCAATTCTCTCCATTAAATAGTCTTCTCTTCGTTCTATGTCATTACTAACTTTGTAGGCTAATTTCTTAAACAGGTTAAGAGCGCTTTTTAGACCCTGCTTGTCATTAGGTAATACTGTTTTAGGTATTAAATAATAGCGTTTTCCAAAAAAGCTTCTGGACAAATTTTTAGTTACATAATTTTTCCCCAATTCAAACTCTAGGGCACAGGTTTTGCAAATAGGGTAGTTAATCCAATTGTTTTTCTGTAAAAAAAAACCACTTACCGTTCCAGGCTTATCAACAGTAGCATACTTGAATGGTGATCCAAAACCATATAGATAAGCTTTGTTCTCGAGACAAATTGAACAGACACTATTTTTCCCTTCGGAGGTGACTTTATATTTTTTCTTTTTGCCTTCAGTCCCACTTAATAGAATCTGTTCTTGAACTGACTCGAAGTCTGCTAAAAATTTTTGCTTATTATCAATTTCAATTGCTAAGGTGAATGCACTAGTTTGTCGATCTTTTATATTCAATCCAGAATGAAAAGAAGCGAGATCTGATTGAATTTGATTTTTACTTTGTTCAAAAGCATTTTTCCATTCCTTGAATAACTGATATTCTACGATGGAAACATTTTCAGCAACTTCCAATTGACGAGGCCATTGCGAATTGAGAAGAATTCGGAGTTTTTTGTCGAGATCCCCGAATTTGGTTGTGAAAGTTATGTCTCCTCCACGTGCGGAACCTTTTCTATATCCAAATTTTTGATAGTTATCTTCATTCACTTTTGCAATATCTATATTTTTATAGAGTATATCTCCATTGGTTTTACTAAAAACGATTAAAGCCATGGTGCACACCTTTCCAGGTGTTATTTCCTCTATATAAAGCTGGAAAGGCTTTAAATCAATTTGCTTTTCCAATTCTAAGTTCCCAATTTCAGATATAGCCCTGTCTTGCACTTTATGTGTAATATTTGTTTAAAAATTTGAATTGATAAAATTATATAATTACTTTTAGATATCCAAATCCAATAAGGATTGAAACTGTGTCATTTTAGTTTGCAACAATTCCATTTTTAACAAGGGTAAAATTGACTAAAATCACAAATCTCCATAGCTCAATCGGATAGAGCCGTACCAACGAAGGACGAGATCCGGGTTCGAATCCCGGTGGGGGGCGCTTAAACATTTAGATTGTTCAGGAGTTCTTTGATTTTGCTGCTGGAGGATTTTTAAAGGTGTTAGTATCATGACAATGGGTTTATTGTTTGTTTACGTTTTAGTCATAGTATGGCTTGGAGCCATGCTATGACTGATTCGAAGGGATGACTTGTTTAAAGTCATGCCGGACTGGTGGGAATATATTTTCTGCCCCTTAAGCTTGTTTTTTTCTTTGAAGCTTACTGAATAGTTGCATCGTCTGAACTACCAATACTCACTGGTGGTGCGCCTGGTTTGGTTGAAAGTGGTTCCCAATCCATGTTAGGTAAATAAAAAACAGTATTTAAACGCCATAGCGATGATTAAGAAAAACTTCACGATCTTCACGGGAAACCAATCTATTGTGTTTTGCCGATCCATGTTCATAATGGATATGATCAATAATCCTGAACAGCCTTTAGGAGGGTTTTTCACCTTGATATTTTATCCCCAGTAATAAAGATAGCGGATGGGGGTGAAGGAAGCAACCTTTTTTTTGAATTTTGGGTGGGGTTGCCATTTATTGCGTTTTAGTCATAGTATGGCTTGGAGCCATGCTATGACTTGTTTGGAATTCAGTTATGATGTTTAGAATTCGACCGTATACATGATCGTTGGAAACATCGGCAGTTGCTCGCTGGTTTCTATTTTGTCGGTGAGGGCGTCGTAGTATTGGTCAACGTCGCCGGCGTTGTTGGTGAGGTTTTGGATGGAGAGGTTAATTTCCTGCCGGGTTTTTTTCTTGTTCCAACTGTAAGAAACAGATATGTCCCACTTGAATATGTCATCCCCGCGTTGGCTGAAGGCGTTGCGCTCGTCATATACCACGCGCCCGAGCCCGGAGCTGGCTTCAAAGTCGACATTAGTAAACCGGCGGGCACCGGCCCAGCTTACTTTCGTGTTGAGACTCAATATTTTGTTCTTCGATCCTTTGATGTAAATCTCTTTACCCATCAGGAAATTGGTGAGATAATTTCCATTAAACATATTGTCCCTTTCAATGCCATCGAGCGCCTTATAGGTGGATTGGTACAGAGAACCGGTGATCAGAAAGTAGTAATTTTTGCTGAAATACCTTTCCAGTGTCAGTTCGATTCCGTAATTAATGCCTGTACCTTCATTGACAAGGGCCCTATCAGTGAATCCGCCAACTGCGTTAATAAGGGAATAGCTACTGCCGGGATCATTTTCGACGGGAATGTTGTACAAATCCTGATAGTAAATCTCTGTTTTGAAATACAGGTTTTCGTTGATGATTCGGTCATATCCAAACACATAGTGGATGGCTTTCATAAAATCCAGGTCCAGGTTGGGACGGGTTCTTAGTCCGTTTTCGTTTTCAACCAGTGAGTAGTATGCAGGCAAAGAGGCCAACTGGCTGTGTAAGCCAAACCCGGCAAAAATTGATTGATTTTCGGCTAACTGATATTTGACTGATGCCCTTGGTTCCAGGGCCTGGCTGTTGTTAAGCAGAAAATTCTGGTAATGGAGCCCTCCGGTTACAGTCCAATCATCATTGATGCGATGTTTCCAGGTGGCAAAGGCTCTGACAAGGCCCGCGTCCCCATCATCATCCAGCCAGGTTTCAAATACATTTTGATTATTGAGAAACTCCTGCTTAAAATCAAATATAAAATGCTGGTATCTGAATCCTGTTTTCAGGGTGTTTTTTGCATTGATTTTGCTTAAAAACGAGGTGCCGGCCATCAGGGTAAATCTGTCCAGTTGGTCTTTGAAAGTTCTTTCAAATACTTCGGGATCGTTGTTGTTTTCTTTTAATTCATAGCCACTGCCATTTTGTGAAAGTGACAGGAAACTTTCTATAGAGTTGTTGTTGTTAAAAAAATAGGTGTGACTGAGATTGACCGTACCCATGGAGGCGGTGAAGTCGTCTTTGCCAATTATCTCTTCGGTTTCGTCATCCTCGATGTCTTCCTTGATAGCGCTCAACCCACCAATGCCAAAAAGTGTGAAAAGCCCTGCTTTTTCGGTAGGAAAGGATAGTTTGAAGGCCAAATCCTGATAGATAGGAACTCCACCGAAATCAACGATCCCCAGATTATCTATTAAGCCCAGGGTCGAATACCTGTAATTAGCGAGATAAGAGGATTTTCCCCCTTCGACGAATGGGCCTTCCAGCGTGATATCAGTCCCTAAAACACCCACGCCAACGGAATATTCACGTTTATCGCGGTTACCTGTACGCATTTTCATATCGAAGACTCCGGCCAGCACATTGCCGTACTCTGACGAAAAGGCGCCTGAATAAAAGTCTGAATTTGTCAGCATTTTACCGTTCAATATATTGATGGCGGCACCGGATGACCCTTCTTCGGCAAAGTGGTTAGGGTTGGGTATTTCGATGCCTTCCATCCGCCATTGGACATTGTTGGGGGAATTGCCACGCACAACTATATGGTTACTTCCTTCGGCATTGGCCTGAATGCCGGCAAAGTTGGAAACTGCCCTGGCAGGATCATTGAATGTGCCGGCGTACCTGTTGGTTTCCTCAACAGAAAAGGTGCGGCCGCTGACCTGGACCATTTCATTGGAAACCTGGGATTTATGATCCCTGCCAGTCACGACTATTTCTTCCAGTTTAACCAGTGACTCCTCCAGCGAGACATTGATGACCACCTCTTTACCCGCACCTGCCACTATATCGGCTATGACCCTTTGTTCATAGCCAATACTGGTTATAACGAGCGTGATACGGCCAATAGGGACATTTTCGATCCGGAAGGTACCGTCCACACCAGTACTGCTTCCCAGCACGGGATCGGAGTTCAAAACAATTACATTGGCGCCTATGATGGGCGAGTTACTGTCCTGGTCGGTAATGGTTCCTTTGACTGTTTGATGTAATGTTTCCTGACTAAGGGCAACAAATGTGGGCAGGATGATGTACAATAGTATCCTTACCGGTATTATTATGATTTTATAATTCATTGTTTTCGGTTTAAAAATTTGTGTTTGTTGAAAAGTAGCTGATTGATGTTTAGAAGCGGATGCCTGCGTTAAGACCCAAATACATTTTAACCCGGTTATTGGAATGGGTTCTGTCGTAAAGATCCCAGGGACTAAAACTGTCCCCAATCACCTGGCCTTCGGCATCTTCGATGCCTGACACAACTACATTAAAGCTGGGCCCGGCGAATAGGGCAAGTTGATCTGTAAAATGGAATGAGAAATTAAATTTCAAGGTATTGAGTAAATTAAGCTCATCCGTCCACCACGCGTCTTCATTGACCTGACTGGCTATCAGATCCGTGTTGAGACTCACACCCTGAGATAACCTGAAGAGACTTCCTACCCCTATGCCAGTCGCCCAGAATGTCCTGTTGTTATCGGTTTTAAAGCCCACCTTATAGATCATGTAAAGTTGATCTATTCCTGATTTGAAAGTAGCATTAAGATAAAATGTTTCATTCCACTCGACTTCAAATCTGTGGTAGCCGTTTCTGTAAAAGGTAATCAAACCCATGCCACCGCCTTTTTCCACTGAGTCGGCTATGTTCACCAGGCCTAGCTGAAATCCATTGAGTTTGCGTGTGTAATTCACAAGCCCTACTTGTGTACCGGTAACGCTTTTCACCGAAACGTTAGTCAAGCCTAGCTGCAGGCCCTTGAGGTGGCCTGTATTTACATTCGCTAAACCTGCGACCTGGGCGCCATACACATTTTTGGCAGGTGCGTTGATCAATCCGGCCAATTGTATTCCTTCAACCGGCCCTAAACCAGTGTTGACCAAACCTGCTGTTTGCAGCCCTTTTACATGATCTTTGTTGAAGTTAACCAGCCCGGCTAACTGTAACCCTTCTACATTGCCCAGTGTGGCATTGGCCAGTCCGGCAGCCTGAAACCCCTTCATATGGCCTTTGGTGAGATTACCCAAACCTCCGATTTCCAGCCCTCTTACGCCAGCAGATACGCCGGCCAGCATATTTAATGAAAAGTTGTTAACAACCCGGTGTGAATTGAGCCCATTTGTGCCCAAGGGAAATAAAAATGTAAGTTGAGCCGGCATTTTTTTGGCTGGCAATTCCTGATTCTGTGCATTTACCCGGAGACCTATGGTTGCATAGAAGAAAACCAGAGCGCTTAGGAAGGCTGTTGTTGAGGTAGTCTTGTTTGTTCCTGATTTGTTCATATCGATTGTCTTTTTGTGAAATTCCCTGCTAAGACAATCGTTGGAAGTTTTACCCCTATTGTATTAGTTTTTTTATGCTGTTACTGAGTCATTAGGGAGCGGCGGCGGGTCCGGGATACTGGTTTCAGGTTCCGGGGTTAAAAGTATGGCGCAAGCGTCGCGTGGCTGTTGCACACCTTAAGCATGTGCCTGCCTGTATTTTTATTTATAGCCGAAAACCTCTGTGCCTCCGTGGTGAACAATGGTTAACCACCAAGACACAAAGAGACACCAAGAATTTTTCCAAAACGTTGTCCGACAGCCACGCGACGCTTACCCTATCCGATGTCCCTAATGACGAAAGAATGAGACGATTTCATAATCGTCGCCCCAAAGGTGTACACCCTAAAATAATTGTCAATTGTTCATTGAGGTTGTGTAAAAACGACAATGTTGCCAATATTGAACAAGTTAAATCCTGTTTTAGTTAATTGAAGGAAAAAATAAATAACGTATACTCATTTTATCGACTTTTTACAAAATATTTTTTTGAGAAAAGCTTTCAGCGTTTCGTTTTCACACAACCTGCATTGTCAATTGTTCATTGTCAACTGTCAATTAACAATTACACTTATTTGTTTGCATTTATCTTAGAACACGAGTTCGCGTGTGGTCTATGACTGAACCATCACCCACCACCTGTAACCCGCCAACCCGGAACCCGCCCCCTTACCACAAACGCACCCCAACCTCAAAACCAACCCAACCCTGCACAACATGATCCCCGAAGCGGGTTTTGTACATTTCATAAGGGGCAATATCTTCGATAAAGGGTTCCTCGGCCACATTATCCCGGTCATAGATAAAGTGGCTCCAGACCGGTCCGCCGTAAATCATGAGCCTGCGGTGGATGCGAAAGCTGTAAAATGCACCGAGTCTTACATTTAAATTCATGGTTTCGGCCCAGGTATCGTCATTTTGCAGGTCGGTCACTGAAAGGTCGATGTTAAGATCATTTTGTTTTTTGCCTGCCGGTATGACGGTACCCACACCGTACGAGTAGCCCCAAACGTTGTTCGATGCAAAACCCCTTGTACCAAAACCCACCGAGTTATAAAATTTTCTGGTGCCGAATTTTATGCGTGCATTCATGGGCAAAACTTCATGGGCAAATAACTCCACTTTATTATAACCGCGCCAGAACAGGTTGAGAAGACCTATAGAAGTGCCGGTGGCCGAAAGCCCAATATTTACCAACCCAAGTTGAACGCCGCTATTGTGTTTTGCGAAGTTTACGAGAGAAGTAAACTGCGTACCGTGCAATGTATCTACCGCGATGTTCATGACTCCCGCCAGTTGCCATCCCCTTACCTGGCCGTAGCTGCTGTTCATGACCCCTGCCAACTGAACGCCGGTAATATCTGCTCCAAAATTTACTACCCCCGCCAATTGTAACTTATTAACCTCACGCAAAGTCACGTTAGAGACGCCTGCCACCTGTATACCATCGAGGTCATTACGGGCGAGGTTGTTGATACCCGCTACCTGGATGCCGTCAGTTCTGCCGGTGATGACATTGTTTATTCCTGAAAACTGAACACCTCTCAGGGAATCAAGCACCAGGTTATTGATCCCGGCTATTTGCAGCCCTTTCACCGTGCCGAAGTTGGTATTAAAAATACCTGCCAATTGTATACCGTTTGTTTCAGTGCCCACAACATTTCCTATGCCGGCTATCTGGGCTCCTTGGGAGTAAAAACGGTTGATATTGATCAACCCTCCAAATTCCAGCCCGTTGCTGGCACCATTGTATCCTGCCAGAACGTTTAAAGAAAGACTGTTTTCAACGCTGCCACTCATTTTCAGATTAGTGCCGACAAATGGGACAAATGAGGCCTGGGCAAACCTGTAATTCCTGACAAACAGGTTTCCGGAACGTGCCAACCCCTGATCAGAGGAAAAAAGCTGAACAACTTTCAGGCTGTTGACCATAGCAGCCCCTTCGCCGATCCCGCTGCCAGTACTGTTACTTATACCTTTTGATGGTATAACCGGAATATTCAGGTTTTGATCCTTGTTCAGCAGAACTACCGCGGTTTCCTCAAATTTATTGCTGGCTACTCCAATGGCAATGACCTCCTCTTTTACAGGTATTTCGAGTGAAAAATAGCCTTTGGAGTCTGTAGTGGTAGATCTGAGCCCTGCAATATCATATACGGTGGTATTGCCGACATACTCCCCGGTATAGGCATTCCGGAGATATCCATCTATGGTATAATTTTTTTTACCGGCCAGGGTCCCGCTATTCTGGCTGCCGGAATATTTTGTTTTTAAAATCACCAACAGGTTGCCGCTGATTTTATATTCCAATTCCCGCCCCAGCAACTGATTCAGCAGACTTTTAACAGAAGAGTTTTCCTGGTTAAGAGAGATCAGACTGTCTACGGGAAGGAGGTCCGGATTGTAGGCAAAGGAAAACCCTCCCGCCTCGGCCAAATCCAGCAGCACATCCTCCAACCGCTGATCTTCTGCTTTGAAGTTAAGTCTTTTCTTCAGCACTGCTTGCTGGGCAGAAACACCTGTGTGCAGTAAAAGAAGTAAAATCAGGCAAACGAGATCAATTCGCATTGCAACCGTTGGATGTTATTTCTACCTGGTTTTCTGAAATGATATACTCGAAACCCATGACTACTGAGAGATTCTGCAGGATATCTTCAAATTTTTGATCGTTAAATACGGCCGATACCCGGCAATCGAATATGGCATCGGGATTATATAATATTTTCTTTTCAAAAATAACAGCCAGATCTTCCAAAACCTGCTGTAAAGGGGCCTGCCGGTAGGTGAGTTTACGATTAGCCCAGTACAAATGGTTAAGACTTGAGAGTTTGGTTTTGCTCAGGATGTTTTTTTCAATGTCCAGAATCCCTTGCTCGTTCGGTCCGAGAACGATGCTTGATAGCGTTGCTGACCTGGGTGATGAAAGGCTGACCTTCCCTCGCTCTACCTCTACGGTCATATTATCTATGTTTTCCTCTACCAGGAAAGCGGTACCGAGAACGGTCACCTGTCCATCTTTGGTCATAACGATGAAAGGCAAATTTTCATTTCTTACTACGTCAAAATAAGCTTTTCCTTCCATTTGCACAGTGCGATGATTATGATTGAAATCTTTGTTGAATACAAGCCTGGAGGCACCGTTTAAAACCACACGGGTGCTGTCCGGAAAATAATACTCATTGATGCCCTCTTCAAAGTTAACCGCCACTTCTTTGCTAACCTGCCGGTTTACCAAATAGAACACAAGTGTCGAGCCTATAACCACGGAGGCCGCTATTTTTAACCAGGGAAAAGAAGTGCCTTTCCCTTTGTGCCCGGCAACCGGATCGACGGGCAGGGTGATGGTTTTATCTTGCTCTGTGACCAGTCCGGCTTTTTGCGCTACCTTGCTCCATGCATTATCCGTATTAAAGACTACTGCTTCGTCAATGCTGTCTTCAGTTGGCGGGTCGATCATATAATCCAGTTGAAAAACCTTCTTATACTGCTCATAAATTTTGCGGTTATCTTCAGAAGCATCGATCCACCTTTGCATGGCCTCTCGCTCTGCAGCACTTCCCTCCCCGGCGATGTAAGCCGCTAGTTTGTTGTAATCAATATTTTCCCCATCATTTTTCATTGAGTATATAAATGACAATTCATAATATATTTACCCCTATTCATAACCAAATCTTTTCCAGTATTTTTACTACTATTACTAATGTTACACTTAAAAAGTCTATGAGCTCGGATTTTAGAAATTTGAGTGCTTTACTCATTTGATTCTCAACTGTTTTTACCGATATATTCAACTTTTCTGCAATCTCACGATATTTCAAACCTTCATTTCTGCTCATCAGGAATATCCTTTTTCTTTCCGTTGGAAGTTTGTCAAGTGTTTCACGAATTCTGACTTCCAGTTCCAATGCTACCAATGTATCACTGACGTTTGCCGTGGAAGAAGAATCAATGCTGTTTTTTTGATATTCGAGTTTTACCGCTTCATGTTTCAGATGATTGAGGCAAATGTTGCGAACCGCCTGATAAAGGTAACTTTTCAGCGAAGTAGCAATGACCAAATCTTCCTTTTTTTGCCATATCCGCACAAACATTTCCTGAACAATTTCCTCGGCTTCATCCGGATCCCTCAGGTACTTAAGTGCAAAAAGGCAAAGCGGTCGGTAGTATTTACGAAAAAGTTCCTCATAGTAACTGGCGTTACCCGACTTTATCCTTTCTAATAATTGGTGATCGTTCAAAATATGCCATTAAAATGACCAAAGATAGTGTTATTACTCCTACAGTTCAAACAGGAAACCTTTCTTAATGAGGTTATTGTATCTGCCTTTATCAAATTTATAGAGGAATGCGCCCTTTTTGGAGCTTGATTTATCTTTTTTGCCGGATTTTACAAGCAGATCCATAGAAAGGATTTTTTTTCGGAAATTGCGGTCATCCAGCGGTTTCTGATAGATCTCCTGGTATAGTTTCAGCAATTGTGGCAGTGTAAAATATTCGGGCAACAGATTGAATCCTACCGGCTTTCTGATGGCATTTTGTTGAAGCTGTTCCTGGGCATCACGCACCATTTCGTTATGGTCCAGCACAAGCGGAGGCATATCCTTTACGTCAAACCATTGGGCTTCATGCAGGTTTTTGAGCTTACGGTTGATCTGAATGAGACTATAATACGCGATGGAAATGACACGTGAACCCGGGTCGCGGTTTACCTTCCCATAACATGTAAGCTGTTCTAAAAAAACATTTTTCAGGCCGGCTAGTTCTTTCAGAATTCTGTGCGCGGCTACGGATAAATCTTCATCTTTGTGAACGAAACTGCCTACCAGGGACCACTGTCCGGCAAATGGCTCGACCAGTCTTTTAAAAAGCAGAATCTTAAGTTTTTCTTCATTGATATCAAAGCCGAAAATAATACAATCGACAGCGACGAGTATTTTTTCAGAGCCGTAATAATAAATATTTGTCAGGGAGTGGTCGCTTTTGGCTTCTTTCATTGTTGAGGAATGAACTGTATAAAGTACGGTTATTTAATCAAAATCAAATATAAAAAATTTAGTTACGGACAGTATCAAAAAGGTGAAGTATCCTGGTTTTAAGTCGCACAACGTTTTCAACAAAATTCTTGGTGTCTCTTTGTGTCTTGGTGCCTCCGTGGTGAAAAATGATTAACCACAAAGGCACCAAGACACAAAGAGACACAAAGAATTTTGTTGAAAACGTTGTGCGACTTAAAACCAGGATACTTCACCTTTTTGATACTGTCCGTCACTAAATTT
>JAKSDQ010000154.1 GCA_022360015.1 Cytophagales bacterium | reverse complement strand
TGTTGTTGTTTGTCTTAAAATGTGTTAGGAGTCCATTAATGATGTTATTGAGACATATTACCGTTAGCTTCACTCATTGGATATTGATCATTATCAAATCGAGGGCCTCATCTCGCTGCATGCCAATCGCACTTCATGCGACTCAAATACAAGAGGGCCGCAAAAGGCCATTCCCTTCTTTCCAGAAACAAAAAGAGCATTGAGGACGGCTGTGCTCTAGAATCCAGTGTTGTAGGGTGCCAAAAGCCAGAGCCCCGAGAGTTTCAATAGAATCAAATTACTACAATATACAATGCAAGAAACGAAATAAATACGTACCTCCCTACAATGAGTATGTTTACAACTAAAACAATGCGATGAAATAATTCCTATAGCTGGTTGGATCCGGGGTTCATGAGCTGAATACCGGTCCGTCAAAAACAAACATCTAAATCCACCCATACAATACCGCAGACTCCATATCGGGATGTGCCACTGAGTTGGGCTCTCCACGCCGTCTTCGATATCAACAAAATAGAGTGATGCATCCGTTCAAAGGAATTCTCTCCGAATGTTCCGCTATCCCCCTCCTGTGATGTTGGAGGATCTCGTCTGGGTTTTCAAGGCAGGGGCACCCGCCAGCAACATTTGGTTTTCTGGAAAGTCTATCCATTTACTTAAGCTAGTTGTGATAATGTGGGAGAACTTGCAAAATCCTGAAATCTTCGAGGCATGCCTACACCGCAACAGTTTGTTGTGGACCAGAGAGACTCGCTGGCATAGTGACGTGTTGTTAGTGAGTGCGTGGCACAATACTCGGTCGGTTAGGAGAGGGACAAGCACTGATGGGGCGGTGGGGCTCGGTTCAGTTTTTTTGTAAACCCTTTCCGTCAGTGCTTTGTGTAGGAGCTAACACCTTGCCGCACGTGTCTGCTTTGGATGGTAGTGAACCCCTACTGTGGCTTGTTTTATGGGTTCTTCTTTCGAGTCATGCCTGGTTTCTATTCTCTATTTGTGGGCGAGTAGTCTAGTATGAGGGAGAGGTGATACGGTGTTCTTCGTGCAATTTTTACGCCTTTTTTGATTTCTGTAGGAAGACCCAAGGTCGGTTTGTGCACACCAGATTGGACCAGATACCAGATTTTTCAACACTGTTCTTTTTTAGTTGTTGTTCAGGTACCTTTAATAAGGTGGAAAATGTCATTATAACGGTAACCTGGAATAGCACCACATTTGGTGGTGATTCAAATCCTTTCAATAAATTTGCAGTAGCACTACTGGCGAGTAACACTACCGGCCAATGGGTCGATTTCAGTGAAGGAGAAAAGTTGTCGAAGTATAAGCGGTAAATAATGATTACATAACGATA
>JAKSDQ010000082.1 GCA_022360015.1 Cytophagales bacterium | reverse complement strand
TCCCGAACGATGATGACTGGGTACCGGGCACGACCCTGCCGCCATTCGAAATCCCTTATGGCGTGCTCAAGCTCGATGCCGTGCCGGATGCCCCGTACCTGTCAGCCTATGAAGAGGTCGGAAACCCCGATGGTGATCCGGCGGCAAGCGAAGGCCATGTCTTCGGCAATGCCGTCGCGCGCTTTATCGGCTGCGCCGTTATCCAGAAGCTCGGATCGAGCTATGTCATCGTGCTGCGCAGGATGCAGGAATTCAGCATGCCGAAAATCTACATCCTCGGCGAAAAGTATCCTGAAAGCCGCACGGGCACGGTGCTGACCGGCGCCATGATCGAGCGCAACCGCAACGAACTGTCCGACATTCACGGCGCGGCGCTCACCGTCAAGCTGATGCGGCAGCCGGACTGAAGCACCCTGCGCAACAACGCGGCACGAGGATAACGCGAGGCATCGCGGTCCGCCCGCTTCCCAAATTCCTGCGCAGGCGGGATGGTCCCGCCGGGAAAGGAGACTGGCAATGCCACGCATCGGAGAATTCAAGGAAACCGAGTACGGGTTTCAGGGCTACATTCACTCACGCGAGGGGCGGTTCAATGTCGAACTGCATCGCAACGGCAATGAAAACGAAGACGGTCCGCACTACGAGGCCAAGGCGCCGAACGGCGCCGAGATTGGCGCGGGCTGGAACAAGATCGGCGCGATCTCTCACGAGCCTTATGTGCGCCTTAGCATCGACGACATGTCCATGCCGTCGAAGATCCAGGGCAATCTCGTCAATGAAGGCAACGGCCAGTGGGGCCTGATCTGGAACCGCGAAAACGGCCGGACCGCGAACCGCGAAAAGCAGGCATCTGCTGAGATCGATCGCTAAGCACACGGCACGTCCAAAAAGGGAAAGCGGCGGAACGAAAAGCTCCGCCGCTTTCTTGTGCGCGGTGTTCGCGCATCACTGCGTTTGTGCCGTAGCCGTATCTTCATCGCCAGCCGGCTCGCGCAGAACGATGCGGCCACCATTTGCCGGTACGAGGTCGAGCTGGACCGTAAGGCCCTTGGCATCGTCATGATCCCATGCCGCGCCGATGCGCGTCCAGAACTTCTTCTCGTCGCGCTCTGCGACATGGTAG
>JAKSDQ010000101.1 GCA_022360015.1 Cytophagales bacterium | reverse complement strand
TTCATTGCCATGATACGGGAGGTGATCGCTATATTGATGTGGGTATAGGAAAAGTAGTTAAGCCTAAAGCTGACGTAGTATTTGAAGTGAATACGGTCAACCAGAAAATGGCTTATGATAAAAAAGTGCTTTATGCTACAGCCGGTCAAACTGTTGAGATTGTATTGAACAATAAAGACCAGATGCCTCATAACTTGGTCGTTATCGAGGCAGGCAGCCTGGAAACGTTTGGTAAGATGGTCGATAGCTTCCTGGAAACTCCTGATGCGGCCGAATCGGGATACGTTCCGGATTCCAGGTATGTTTTGGGAACGACCAAAATGCTGGATCCCGGAGAGACAGGTTCTGTAGTGTTTAAAGTGCCGGACAAGCCAGGGCGCTATCCATTTGTATGTACCTTCCCCGGTCACTGGCGCCTCATGCAGGGAGTGATAATAGTCAATGCACCCGGAACCTATCTTTCAGAAGATCCCAATGCGATTGAGGTATCGATGATGGGCGGAGGTGGTTCACACGATTTTATCAATCATTTTGGTGTGTTGGATGGAAAAATACTGAGTAATAACGGAAAGGCTTCCGTCACTTATACAGAACAGTCCCAACAATTGGGACAAAGGCTGGAAGATACAGATGTACTCTACATTTGTAACAATAAGCCATTTGATACGGAAACACGTAAAAAAATCATGTCCCGTGTTAACCAGGGAATGGGCATGCTCATTTATCACCCGTCTACCTGGTACAACTGGAAAGATTGGCCGGAGTACAACAGACAGCTCGTAGGGGGTGGATCACGATCGCACGAGAAATACCAGGCATTTGAAGTAAGGGTTGTAAAACCCAACCATCCGATTATGAAAGCTGTACCGTCTAAATTTAGGATTACCGATGAACTCTATCGTTGGGAACAAGATCCTGATGCTGTAGACATTGAAGTATTAGCTATAGGCAAGGGCCTGGAGTCAGGTGAGGAGTTTCCGGTAATATGGACAGTAAAACACGCAAAAGCTAAAATAGTGTGCAACACCCTGGGGCATGATGAAAAAGCCCACAATCTGCCAGCATACCAGACCATATTAAGGAATAGTTTGGAGTGGATTGGTGAAAAATAGCAGATGTGATCTACCTGCTCTTCTTACTAGGCTTGTAATCATTGTGCAAACCTTACCTGATTCTACTATATGCCTTCTTATACTTTAGTGGACTAGTGCCTGTGAGTTCTCTGAATTTCCGATTAAAATTTGATAAGGTCTTATAGCCACATTCATAGGCTATTTGCACAATCGACATGTCCTTATCAAGCAACAATTTACAGGCCAGACCAATACGTAATTCGGCCACAAAATCCGAAAAAGTTTTGTTAGCCCGGGCTTTAAAGTACCTGCTGAACGAAGTAGGAGTAAGATTTGCCAATGATGCTGCCTGCTTTAATCGGATGTCACCTTTAAAATTGTTCAACACATAGGAATGCACCGCACGCATGCGTTCCGAGTCCGAATCAGTAACGGTATTTAAGTAGCCTTCCTTATTGATATATTCTACTTCATCAGAGGCTGCCAGAATGTTTAAGATTTGCAGTAAAGACAGAACACCATCAAAACTTTCCTGGCGTAGCATGTTTTTCATTATTTCCCGGACAATATCCCTGGTGTTGCCTGTAATTTCCAATCCCCTGTTTGCACGATGTATCAGCTCCCGAATGTTCATCATTTCGTCCTTGTTCAAAAAGGCCTCTTCCATAAAATCCGCTGAAAAATAAATAACTATGCAATGGGTTCTCAATCCCAGATTTTGGAAATATTGCTCATCACTTCTCCACACGTGGGGCAGGTTTGATCCGGTAAATACCATATCGCCACTTTCAAAATGACTTATGTTATCACCAACAAACCTTGTGCCTGTTCCTTCCAGCACAACCACCAACTGGTATTCCAAATGAAAATGCCAATCAGGGTCGAAATATGGATCCATGAGCTCATGGATACGATAAGTCTTGGATTTGGGAATAGGTGACTTCCGTATTGCCTGCTTCATTATGTGACTCAATTGCTTAATTGAGTGATAATATAAACAATTATGGAAATAATACAGTCAAAATATGATAACTTCTTGGTTCTTGGAAAAAAGGCTCCTGTACTCTTGGACGTTTATGAGTTTGAATAGATTGCGTATAAAGAAAGGTTCATTTCTTTTATACCCCTAAATTCCAATCGCGTTCTTTTTAAGGGTGATTATGAAACTGCAAAAGACCAAAAAGAACGAATTAGAAAGCAAACTACCGAAGGAGTCTTTCAATACGAACAGGACGGATTCAGTTTTAAGCATAAAAAAATTGAATTCAAAACTTCATGGCATGAAATTGACGGAATAGTGGCCTATAAAACTGATAATTTCGCATATGACACAATTCATTTAATTATCCGGAGCGGGGCTGAGGAATTAAATTGCAATGAGGAAACTGACGGATGGTTTGTTTTTAAATAAAGGATGGGATCCAACCTAAAAGGAATAAATTCAAAGTGGGAATTGGAAGTAATGTTTCCTCCTTTTGAGGAAAGTGCCACTTGGGTGTATAAAAAGGTAGAGAATCTAAATGAAACAATGCCTAATACTTTGTAAAATGTATTTTAATGCATTTTACACTAAACGTTGAGACACATAAGTCAAGGGAATATCATGCCGATGAACCTACGAATAATTCACACACTTTTTATTGGAATATCCTTCTTTAAAATAACTGTTGGTTCCGGTCAAGTTGTAAAAGTAGAAGAACTACGAGAAACAGCGTTTCATAATTACTTCTTCTTAGGAACAGTCAAACTGCTTTACGAGAATCATAAGAAGGCAATTCAATACTATGACAGTTTGCTAGCTAAACCGGAGGTACTTGATTCTCTAGGTGATAAAAAAAATGAAGCATTATGCCTTACAAAATACAGATTAGCAGAATGTCATAGGTGGGTTGGAAACTATAATCTGGCACTGGAATATTTTCAAGAGTCTACCCGTTGTGACTATGATCTGTATTCAGGATATATTGGATTATCTGACATTTATATGAAATTCGATGAACTTGATTCAGCTAAAAAGTACCTCACTTTGGCGCTAAAATTGGATTCAACACAGGCAGACGTTCACTATGGATTAGGAAAAATAAACTTTGAGCAGGGAAATTACATAAAAGCAATACTTGCATTTACAAAGTGCATTGAAAATGGGTGTTGTTTTAAACCGTTTGATATGGGTGGTAATTCATTGTCTTTGCCTGTGATAGCAGCATTTTGACTATTAAGTGAAATCCTTTAGATTAGGTCTCCATAATTTAAAAATATACGGAAGGAGTTCAGTATAACCAAACGTTGCCATCAATACTAAATTAAAATGAAAGAAAAAGTAAATATACTTACAGTAATCATAATATTGATTATCATTTCTTTTACAAGCTGTCAGAATTATGAAAGTGCTGAGTATATAGAAATGGAAAATAAAGCCATTGAAGACATCATCTTTGAAATGACTGAATTTGAAGAGATGAAAAGACTGAATAATTGGGGAAACGAAAAACTTAAACTTTATATTGTTTCAAAATTAGACACTTCTACAGCTTGGACAATTAAACCTACTGGTTATGATGTAGGTGCTAATGGAATTGATTATTCAAAAAAAAGAATAGAAGAAAATAACCGAGAATTTGAAGAAAGTTTAGCTAAATATGAAAAAGAGGAAAAATTATTCAAAAAACTCAAAGAAGGGACTATAAAAACAAGAGCATTAAAATATAATTTTTCAAATGATAAAATCGATATTGAATTAATTGCCCCTGAAAAGATTAAAAGCCTTGAAACCAAGCAAAATGAATTTGGATATTTATCCATATCAAGAATAATTTTCAATAAAAGTTTTACAAAAGGTTATTTACACTACTCATTTTTTTGTGGTAGCGGATGTGCTTGGGATAATAATGTTGAGATTAGAAAAATAAACGGCACATGGAAAATAACCCAAAAATTTTCAGGAGGCATAGCTTGATTAACAAAAAACACAGTTGACGACAAAGTGTCTAATTAATTATTTACGGATGTGTTCCTGTGATACAAATCTTGCAAGCATTTAGTTTCAAGTATTTTACTAACTTTATTACCAGAACGCGCAACCAATCATGCACAAAACGTTGGCCAAGGTCTTTAATGTAAGCGTGGATTTTCTCATTGGTGAAGGCGAACTATCAAGCTATGATGAAGAGGTGCTAAAAAGGATCGAGGATATTGAAAGGCTAGACCCGGATACCAAACAACATTTATTTTTTCTAATTGATAATGTTATTCAGAACTTTAAAACCAAAAAGGCTTTTGCTTGATAGATTATGAAGTTACTCCTAGATATAAAAGACGATAAAGCAGCTTTCATCATGGAGCTGCTCAACAATTTCAAATTCGTGAAGGCCAAGCCCCTGACTTCTCATGAAGCGGAAGTCCTGGAAGGTGTAAAACAGGCCGTTGAGGAAATGAAGCTGATCAATGCGGGCAAGCTAAAAGGTACACCTGCTAAAGATCTACTGGATGAGCTATGAGGTAATCGCGATCCCCAACTTTAAACGGGAGATCAAAAAACTGGCTAAAAAATTCCCGTCCCTCAAAAACGATTTTGCCCAACTGCTGGAAAGCCTGCAGGAAGAACCCACGCAAGGAACTTCTCTTGGCAACAACTGCTACAAAATCCGCATGGCCATCACTTCTAAAGGCAAAGGCAAGTCTGGCGGCTCACGGGTGATCACACACCTGAAAGTTTCCCATACGTCCGTTTACCTGCTCTCCATCTACGACAAGTCTGAGCAGGAAAACATCTCCGACAAGAACTGAAAGAACTGCTCAAAGAGATACCGGGTTAATTCCCTGTTTTTGGAATAGTAAACTCTCGCACGATCTTACCACTTTTTGACGACCAGGTACCGGTCATTTCTTTGGTTTCCTTATCGATTTTCAGGTCAAAAAGGCCGTAGCTAAGCTCGTTAGGATAAAATTTCTCCGGGCCGCCCCAGTCTTCATTGATGGCATCCTGTTTCCACTGTGGCTCTTCTTCAAAGGGTACTTTGTATTCTTCCATTTTTACATGGTAATAGCCTCCTTTATCTTCAAAGGTGCCCCGCATAGCGATCTGCTTGATATCGCTTTGGTAGACGAACTTGTTGTGGCCTTTGACCTGGGTTTCGTCCTTCCTGTTGCTTAGCGGTACCAGGTAAATGCGTATCTGCCGGCCTTTCTCATCGTAGGTGCCTTCCCAAGTGCCGGTTAACTGATTAAAAAAAGAATCAGGCGAAGGTTTGCGGATGCGAGAAGTTCTAATCTCTTTAATTTGTGGCCAAGAGGATTTAGCAAGGATGTTATCACTATTTTGTAGTTTAACAACTAAATAAAATAATTTGCGAGTAAAGATTTCTCGTGGACGGTATTCATTAAACCTAAAATTATTTGCGGGATCAGTAAGATTTTCAACCCATAACTGATAACGTGACTGTAATGAGGCATTCTGCTCAATAACTTCCAAGAGTTTCACATCTTCCAGCATCAGAAAGTCCATCATAATGCCTTCCCCTACAATATCACTAAAAGCATACTGTTCCAATACCTGCTCGTATTCCTCTGTCTGGTAACCCATGCCTTCCATTTTTCGGGTACTTTGCTGAAGAAAAGTATAAGCTTCCGGGTATTGGTTTTTGTATTGAGGATTGGCCTGTAAGGTGGCATGAAAAAATTGAGCTTGTAGGGGAATGAGACCTGCCCCGATCAGTTCTTTGCCTGCTGTTGTTTCCAGGCTGTCCGCATATTGCTTCCACTCTTCTTTAAAACCTTCGTTATGATAAGCTTGCAAAAGTTCTTCCAGCACAAAAGAATATTCAAATAAAGAAAGATGGGTTAGGCTTAAACTTAATGCATCCTTTATTTCCTGCGTGAGTTTCTTTTTAATGTCCTCATTGTAATTCTTCCAGTAAATATTGGCCGAAGGCGGATCCTGAATTCCTTCATACCTGTTTTGGGCATTTAGGTTTAAAGACAGGAATAGTATCAGTAGATTAGCGGTTAATATTGATTTCCAGTTCATAGCATTTATTGGTTTCACAGTCATTATCAAATTTTTTGGCCAGATCAATCAGCTTTTTGTATTCATTGTTCAGGGCTGTCAGCTTATCACCAGAGCTGGTCACTTTCTTCACTACCAGGTCTTTTTCATACAAAATACCAGTTGCTTTCTCATCATAATCTTTATCTAAAGTATGATCAGCATACCCACTACCGATCAACAAACACCCTGCCGAGTTCCACGGGTAGTTGCCAATATGGACCAGGACATACTCCCTGGTAATGGTTGCCCCGGTATCGTCCGTTTCTCCATAGGTTTTGATCCACGTCTCGTTATCGGCATTGCTGCGGGTAGTAGCTGCCCTGCATTGTTTATACGTGTAGCACATTTTGTAATCACCTTCCGGTACGCGCTTGTAGCTGCCTGCCGTTCGCTCCTGGGCGGCTGTTCCTTCCGGCCTTTCCAGGAAATAGCCCGAAAAGTCTCCCCTGTTGATGGTAAAGGAGCTCACTGTGGCATAATCATCGTCCGTCACATGGGTGGTGATTATTTTAAATACCGGCTTTTCACCTAAAAGGTACCATTCCAAGAACTCCCGGTCTTTCTTCTCTACCGTCAGTTCCAGGATAGTTTCGCCATCCCCTGTTCCGGTAAATGTAAACACGACTATTTCTTTGTCTTTATCCGCACCCTCTTTAATGGTAATGTCCACATCTTCCAACGAAATTTCCGTATTGCTTTGGTTGGCCAGTTTCAGTTTCAGGCTCTGCACTTCATACTTCCCATTAACCTTGACCTTGCCCAAATCACCGGATATATCGCCTTCGTTATAGTCTGTCAATCTTGCTGAAAGGTCACAGCTGGTTTTGTCGTCTTTTTGGGCTTCATTGATGCCTGACAACAAAGCCAAAATATCGCTTTGGTTCATTTCCAATGCGGGTTTGTATTTCTCAATGTACACGAGCAAAGTATCCAGCTCAGGGATCAGTATTTTAACCTCTTTGATTGCTCCTTCTTCCAGTTCTTCTTCATCCTCTGGCAAACACCCCGGCAGCCCTGCCAGCATGTCCATCTCGGTTTCCGTGAGTGGCCCTTTGCCGTTGACTTCTAACCAGGCGTTGATATTTTGTTTGAAGTTTTCCAACACCGCGATGACGATGTGTTCCTGGACGGTAAAATCAACCGGTGTGGTGGGGCTGTCAGGGTCGCTACCGCTCCCACCAGGACTACCTTTGGTCACCTTCCCGTCTTTGTCAACAACCTACGGGTCTAGTGCCATATTTTTATATCAAAGAACATTCCTTACCTACCAAAATAGGCCTTTTTTCGTTTCATCTGAACCCTTTTTCAGGTAAAAGAAAAAATTCCCCCAAAAGGGCAACGTACACGCTTTCACGCTCCTAGGGTCGCTAAGTCCAGGTAGTGCATCACGAGTTCACTTGTCAGGGAATGAAAAACTACCTAACGAAGAACGTCAGCGCATCTTTCATTACATGGATTTAATTATTCGTGATTATAAAGGAAAACAAGCCTATGGCTCATAAAAAAGCCTGATCAAAGCGATCACAATATATCTGATTCACATCAAACTCATCTATTTTTAGCTAATACCATTTTCCCTTTTTCAGTAATTTTATTTGATAAACCTTTCTTCTCTATTAATCCTAGTTGCATTAAAGCTGATGATTTCTTGGTTAACTTTATGTCATAAAGGTTATCCGGGGAGCACCCCATCTTAAGGCGTCGATCATAAAAAATGCGATCAAGCGTGGGGGTAGACACTGGCCCACCTTTATTATAGTTTGTTAATATTTCAAGTATAAGAAAATCATATTGATCTAATTCCATAGGCAAGGTTAATCGATTTGAACATCTAGATGATACAACGACCTTACAGACTTACCATGATCAACCTTGTTGAGATATTACTCCTTTCAGCTCATCTTTAAAGCTTACGTTATTGATTAAGAAATCGGAACCTTTCTCATTTATCACATAGTTGTTAAGGTGATTTTGAATAATTAACCCCCCTTTCTCAAGACTGCTGATACTTTCTTGAAGTTCCATGTTATCGATTTTCAAGTCGGCAATATCAGCTTTTTCCGATATCCTAAAAAAATTATGATCCACTGCTGCCAATGAAGCACCGTCACCCTCATCCAATTTTTTCACCAGCAATAATATTAGATATTTCTTCATCATTTAGCTGTTTAATATTCATTAAGTAAATCATCTATAGTCGGCTCTGTATCTGGATGATAAACAGGACTTTTAGTTTCATTGATACTGTAATCTTCTAAAGTAGCACTATGTGCGTGATTCCAGGCATCAGGGTCATTAACCCCATCCCCAATCCCTAATTTTTGATATCTCTCATATTCTCTCAATTCATGGGTATAAAATCTTTTATCATAAGCAGTAACTTCTATCTTGCCATCAATAATGTCTTCAATTCTTTTAATTGCCTTACTGTTTTGAGATGATGCTCCAAATCGTGACAGATGTTTTTTAATAATCTTTAAACCATTATTATCAATAACGGCATTTTTCCAATCCAGTTTTTTAATTACTCCTCCGGCTTTCAGCGGATCAAAAGTACGCTTTGAGTATTTCCCCTTGACTAATCCATCATCAAGCACATCCCCGATTTCGATCCCGTCCTTGGTAAACGCTTTCACACTATTTTTATCAATGCGGACATCAAAATCAGCATCCATATAGCTTTTGACCTTGAAAAGGCGTGCTTTGGAACTGTTGATCAGGAACGAACCGGCATACCCGCTCGCAAGCCCCCAGGTGATCTTGACAAAAAATTTACTCCACCCTTCACCTTCCCAGGATTGCATCTGGTCGAAGAGTTTTTTATAATCCTCAGGCCCTAAACCTAAACCAAGGTCACTGCCCATCTCTCCCCCCATGGTCGTGGCAAAAGCCATTTTTACCGACCCTACAGCCATTTCTTCATACGTTTGAGGGTCAAGCATCTGCTGGCCCATTTCTCCCAGGCCCAGCCCCTGACTTCTCATAAAGCGGAAGTCCTGGAAGGCGTTAAACAGACCGTTGAGGAAATGAAGCTGATCAATGCGGGCAAGCTAAAAGGTACACCTGCTAAAGATCTACTGGATGAGCTATGAGGTAATCGCGATCCCC
The DNA here is from genome assembly GCA_022360015.1 of Cytophagales bacterium. GTDB lineage: Bacteria > Bacteroidota > Bacteroidia > Cytophagales > Cyclobacteriaceae > Agaribacillus. The sequence goes on along the minus strand of JAKSDQ010000101.1, from coordinate 3,332 downwards.
AATTTTAAACGAGAGATCAAGAAGCTGGCTAAAAAATACCCTTCTCTCAAAGATGACTTTGCCCGATTGTCGGAAAGCCTGCCTGCTCTAACCATACGCCACTGACATTGAGCCAGGGAACTTGCTTTAGGCCTGTGCAGCTTCCCTGACTTCTCCGGCTTTGGGAATGGAGCTTTACTTTTCGGTTTGATTTCATAGACTAAAATTTTTCCTTTTAGAACAAACTAATTCTAAAGTTAACGCCTATGTTATATCTATCAAAATAATCAATGCTTTTATTTAACTTTTTCGTTCTGTATCTTTGTACATAAGCAAAAAATCAAGTTTTATTCAGTACAAATGAGTTTTGCAGAGAGATTAACAGAGTTACGTAAAAAGAGAGGGCTATCCCAAGAGGAGCTGGCTTCCAAATTGGGTACGCAAGGCCCGGCCATCGGACGTTATGAAAGGGGGGCTGTAAAACCAACTATAGAAGTGGCTTCTAAGATTTCAAGAATATTAGGTGTGTCTTTGGACTATTTGGTAGGTAATTCTGATATGGAACTTGACAAAGCTGTAATGGACCGGGTAGTAGAGATTCAAAGCCTTCCTGATGAAGATAAAAACCCCATCCTTTACACACTGGATAACCTACTACAAAACGCTCGCACCAAAAAAGCTTTTGCGGCTAAGTAAACTACTCTAGGTACTCAAGTATATTAAATTCTTTCGCGGAGATTCCTTCTTCTTCAGTGTAGGTGATTTCATTTTCTAACTGTTCGCCTTCTGTCCATGTTGCTGTTCTAGGTGCAAGCCAATCTTGTTCTTTTCTCAAAATAAAAGCTTTTCTTTCATTTGAAAATTCAAAAAATAGCTTTTTATAACCGGCAGCATCTGTATAAAATTCTACGGAAAATCCTCTATCATAAAACAAGGGTAGCCCTCCATAATATTGATACCTAAATTTAATCTCATTCAGAAGACTATCTTCTAAAATAACATCACTGCTCTGACTTTGAAGATCAAAGTATAACTGAGCTAAGTTATTGTAAGTGGCAAAATGGCGAAAGGTGCTGTCTCGTTCTTGAAAATAAATTGAATGAAAAGTGGTATCTCCATTACTCAGCTTTTCCTTAAACCATTCAGTGACTTTATCCACCCTTCCATCTCCATTAAGATCTTCTTCATAAATATCCACAATGTAATATCCCTTTGGCACACACATGACAGGCTCAAGCTTTTTGATATCTGATTTTGATTGTGTTTTTTGATAGCAATTATCATCCATTTGAGCTAAAGCGCACATCTGAAAGCAGATTAATAATAGTATTATTAAAATTGATCTCATTTTTTCTTTGCCTTACAATTGTTAAACATTCCTTCTATCATTTCTTTGAATTTCTCCTTACGATCACCCAATCCAACCGTTCCACCATTTACCAGTTTTGTCACCGGACGAACGCATTTATCATAATCATTTTCTGAGGTACACTTTGTATCCAATTTGGAGATTGAACCTAGTCGATTAATTATAAATGCCGATGCAGAAAGAACTGTTGCTTTTAGATCAGTCTTTACTTCATCTGGATTGTTAACCCAATCATAATTAGTGCCAAAAACACTATTACATTTATCTGAAATAGCTTTATAATTACCTTTACCTGTCAGCTGAATAGCCCCTCTTCCCCGATATTTGTATCCATCTCCGCTTGCAACATCACTATTCCCATATCCAACCCCATTTGAATAAACAAGATTTAACAGCTTCTTCCCATTATCTGTCTTTTGAGTACTTGTAAGATAATGTTTTTTAAACTCTCCTTCGTCATTTTTAGAAAAACCTGTTTTTATCTTTATCTTATAATCGTCTTTATTTTTCCATTTAAAAGTTTTATCGCTTGCCGGTTTATATTTGGTTGCCTCGTCTTCAGAGTCATCTATCTTTTCATATAGCTCTTTGCTGGCATAATCAAGATAATCTTCATCATCCCAGAAAGATTGTTTATAAAAAACTGTTTTAGAATTAGAATTCCACTTCCATACTGTTAACATTCTATCCAAACTATAAGTACTCCCTTCTACAGTGGCTTTCATGTCATTACTTTCATGGTCAATCTGAGAGAAAAAATGTGCCTGCCGATAGCAGGTATTTAATTCAGCTTTCTCTACAGCCAGCTTAAAGTAGTCATTAATTATAGCGTTAGTTTTAACTGTACTGCTACCCGGAAATAACTTTTTCAATCTTTCATGTGTCACCTTCAAATCCCTGCCACACACCTTACAGGCAAAATCATGATGCTTATGTCTAACCCAAAACTCATGCTTCACTTCATCCCCGTCACCTACTTTATGGGTAATGGTATATTTCCCTTCTTTTACCGGCTCAAGGATCAGTGTCCAGGGCTTGTTCCTGCTAAGCTCGTCTTCATCATCGGTAGTGTAAGATTCTTCTGCAGTGCCACCTTCTTCCATTAAGGTAACCTTATAGCTAAGCTCGCCCACATCATCGGTTTTTGACCAGTAGGCCAGCTTGAACTCAACCTGTGAAGCATTGACAATATAGATTTCATCCGTCTTGACCGTATCGCCCTGAACTGTGGCCACAAAGCCTTCATAGGTAATCCGTTCTTCTTCCAATCGTCTCAAATAGGCGCAGATCATTTCTTTAAAGGTCTGCCATGCTCCTGCATCAAAGTACTGCCTGTATGGTTCAGGACCGGTCATATTGGCCAGCTGGCCTTCTATAAATTCTTCATTGGCTGCTTCTTGCAGCACAGAATCCAACAGTGCTTCAGGGTTGTTCTTGTACTCTTGGATAATTTCCAGTACTTCTTCCAGGCTTTCTACATTCTGTGGCAGGCAGTCCGGGAACTCCAATAACCTGTTCAGAACCTGGTCATCCAGCGGCCCTTTACCATTGTTGATCATCCAGGTGTCAATATCTTCTTCAAACTCATCGAGTATTTCCAGAAATAATTTCTTTAGTTTCTCATTTTTGCGCAGGCTGTCGGTCGGGATATCAGTATCTGAATTGGTGCTTGAGCCTCCATTTCCACCTCCCTAGCTGACCTTCCCCTCGTTATCGACCACCCAGGTATCGCCACTGGCATCGGTAATGCGGGTGTCCCTCGTTTCCCCGGAGTCTTCATCCTTTTTGGTCTTGATAACCTTTGTGCCACCTCCTTCCAAGACCACAATAATGTCCCCGGTGGATTCGTCGATGGTAACGCTGTCCACTTCGGAGTCGATGGTAACGTCCTCCTCGTCAAATTCGTTTTCTTCATCATTGTCACCCTGATCACTTTCCTCATCGATGTCCTCGTCCTTCAGCTTGTCCAGGTCAACCATCATTT
>JAKSDQ010000095.1 GCA_022360015.1 Cytophagales bacterium | reverse complement strand
ACCATATCAGTGGATGCAGGCACACCTCACCTTGTGAAAGACGTCAGTGTCCGATGGCCCCTACGAATCAGGGGCAGTGGTCCCTCCCCAGAAGATACCGTTCTGGTCTGTCCCAAAGGGGCTGATGCTGCGATCGATTTCAGGTCTGCAGCTACAGCCTTCCCGGCAGGTCAGACAGCTTCAAATACAGTTGCGCTGACTGTTTGGGCTTGCGAAACCTCACGACCTGTCCGAGCTGCTGTCATAGCGATGTGAAAGAGTGGTGGTGAATACCAAGCATTGCGTCTGAAGGGTGTTTTAATTGCTGGCAGGGCATCTGGAATACTGACTAACCTGACGATCAGGTCCAGTGTTGGGCCCTGCGTCCTCCACAGGGCAGGGCATGTTCAAATAGATTCCTGCCGGCTGAAATGTGAGTCGCATGGGCTGGACCACCTCTGTGCACCACTTGTAACAATGGCATCAGGAACCGCACGACAGGTAATGTCACCACCAGGACTACCAGGTAGTCCTCTTGTTACTTGGTGTAAGCTATAGGGCCTAGATGCGAGGATATTCAGTAAGGAGTACTGTGCTGGGAATCACTACTTGGAGTCGTGGCCTTCTCTGCTTGAGTATTTCTTTCAGATGTGCTGGACATACTACAGGTGAATGGGATCTGCTCTGCTGCCTGAACATCGCTCGTTTTGAATCGTTACCTGATCGCCATCAGGTGGTTCAATAGGTGAAAATTTATACTACGTGGGTTATAAAAAGCTTTTGATGGAAAGATCTATCAAGCACCAAAGGACAGTTCGCAATGCTCTGTTGTGAATGTCAAGTAGGGCATATGGCTAGATGGATGCTGTCAACAAGCAACTTGGGAAGGACGAATATGGAAAACGGCTTTCAGGGAACAACCACACTGTCCTGCTGATTTGCAACCGGATTTCTCCGTTTAAGCAACAGTGAGCAGATCGTGATAGCCCCACCTAGCGTAGTGCGTCTCTTATATTTTTTGGGCTTTTTCGATTTCAGCCTCATTTGGCCCTGTTTTTTT
>JAKSDQ010000097.1 GCA_022360015.1 Cytophagales bacterium | reverse complement strand
GATCGATCCGCGCCTCGCCGCGGCAGCGATCATCGGCGGCCTGCGCTCGTGCCTCGCGATGGCGCTCGCCGACGGCAACGAGATCGGTCGCGACGAGGTCGCCGACGCGATCGGTCTGGCGCCGCAGGGACTGATCCGCCCTCGGTGAGGCTCAGTTGCCCGGCAAGGAGTACGCAACCTCGTGCCGTGGTTCGTACAGCTGGATGGGACCGGCGCCGGGGATGTGCATCGACGTCACGAGACCCCACCCCTCATCGGCGATGTCGCCCTCGAAGACGGCGCCCTTCGCCTCGAGGTCACGGCGCGTCGCCGCGACGTCGTCGCACATGAACGAGATCTCGACATAGCGCCGACTCCCTTCGACTTCGCCACCCGAGTCACCACGCGTCGGATGGACACCGACCTCGCTCGGCCCGGTACCGAAGATCAGCCAGCCGGTGGCCGAACCGTCATTCGTCGTGCTGTCGCCGACGAACGGGAAGTCGAGCACATCTCGAAGGAACGTCCGCGTCGCGTCGACATCGTCGGAGTAGATCAGCGCATGCAGCGAGGTGATCATCGCTCCAGGCTCGCGCAACTCAGCCCGATCCGAAACGGGCAAACGCCGGTCGCCGCGCCGATCACGTGCTGGCGCGATCCGGCGGTCCCCGGCGGATGAAGGCGCGCAGCTTGGTCGGCGTCATCTTGCTCGCGTTCACCTGCCCGAGCCATCAGGTGACGCCGAGCTCGGCGAAGTCGCAACGGCGACCGGGCTGCGGCCGCTGCTGACGACATGGTCCCACACGAAGAGCCCGTCCCAACCGTGGCGCTCTGACTCTGCGTCCAGGTCGACCAGCAGGGCCGGATCGGCGTACTTCCCGGCATTCGGCACATCCAGCGCGAACCTCACATCGCTCCCTCCTCCGGAGGTATCGGGCCACGATCGCTGCCGCGGCCGCGCCTCGGCAGAGCCCAAGGTCCGTTCGACGTCGCCGGCACGAGCGGGTAGGGCTCCGCAAGACGACCGGATCTGACCGAGTCGAGGGACAAACGCGCACCCCGGCGCATGGAACGCTCAGCTGGTGGCGACGGTCTTGAATCCGAGGCGAGGCATCTCACCCCAGCCAGCGGCGCCGGGCAGCAGCGAGCGGATCCGCCAGACGACGGTCATCTGGCGGTACCCCCAGTTCGTTGCCACCGCCCACCCGAGCAGCCGAACGACGTCGCAGCGGGAGCGGAACGTTCCGAGGTGGCGCGTCATCAGGGTCACCCCGATCATCGACAGCGCCACACCGAACGCCTGCGTTGCAAGGAACACGCCGAGCGCAGCGACGGGGCTGATCCAGCCGAGCCACAGCAGCAGCGCGATCGCCACCCAGCCGAGTGCTTCGAGAATCGGACCGACCCACTCGAACACGACCAACGAGCCCACCCCGACCGTGCCGACGCGGCCGTACCTCTTACGGGCGAACATCGACCGGTAGTCGTCGAGGATCATCTTCAGGCCGCGATGCCAACGGATGCGCTGCCGACGAAGCACCTCGTGGGTCGACGGATACTCGGTCCAGCACAACGACTCCGGGACCTGGGCGATGCGATAGCCCCGATTCGAGTCCGCCAGGAAACGCTGAATGCGCAAGCACATGTCCATGTCTTCGCCGAGATGGCCCGGCCTGTATCCGACGACCTCGATGAGCAAGCCGCGCTGGTACAACCCGAAGCCGCCCGACACGATCGGCAGGGCTCGCATCGTCGCCATCGCCGGCCGTGCGACGAGAAAGGCCGTCAGGTACTCGATCGTTTGGCAGCCCACCCAGTAGTTCGTCGGCGCGCGGCGCTCGACGATCTCCGGCCCGTCGATGACCAGGTCGTTCGACGGAAGCAGCGTGCCGCCGACTCCGGCGACGGTCTCCGGCGCGCCGAGTACCTC
>JAKSDQ010000317.1 GCA_022360015.1 Cytophagales bacterium | reverse complement strand
TCGGATACAGTTTGAATGGGTATTTATCTCAAGATATGAGTAAAACACCCCTTGTTTTCTATCGATTCTCAGTGAGATTTTAACCAAGCAAAATAATATTTGGCAAAAAAATCAGAGGCTACCCTTTTGAGACAGCCTCTTAGGTCTATATGGTTTTATTAATAGGTACAATTGACAACTATAATACTGTCAATTGTTCTACCTTCTAATTGCCGATAGGGAATAATACACCTGCCGTTATAGAAAAATCCTCAAATCCTCCCAGCAGCAGCCTTCCTTCGGCAAAGGTATTGATACTTCCCAGCTCAAAATTTACGCCCCCGCCCAGGTTGAGTCCTATGTCAGTATCATCAAGATCCCTGCCAAACACTTCTAGATCATAATCAACATGGGAAACATTTAATCCGGCCAGGGCATAAGGCTGTACAATGTCGCCCGCCTCAAAGTTGTAGTGACCGTTAGCATTAAACTCAAAAATATTGACGTCGCTCTCAAAATAGTAAATAAAACCGGGTACTACATCAATTTCTTCGGTGACAGGAATATCACCTCTCAAGTTAATTCCAACAGCTCCGATGTCAAAACCTAAAACCAGTCCTCCTCCTAACTGGGCCTGGGCCATAGTGCTTTGAGAATAACTTAAAAAGCCAATAAAAAGTAAGGTTGCAACAATAATTTTTTTCATGTTGATCATTTTTAGAGTGAATTATCTGATTTAAATGAATTAAAATTGTTAATAAATAGAAACTGGCGAATGATTGGTAATTACCATTTATTGTTTAAGTAAATCCCCAAATTTTACGCCAATATTACTATTTTATCTCTATAAAAACCAATAAGCAGCAAAATTATGCGTCTCTCTTTACTGCATCTCCGCCGCTGGTTCAATTCTCTGGTCAAATATATTCTTTTATCATGCTTCTGTCAATTACTAAAACGACGTATTTGATTCAATAATTTTGTCATGAATTTTATTAAAATAAAGTAATCTGATTTTATAAATTTTATTAATTTGATGAAAATTAGGATCCTGTTTTATCATGAAAAATCTAACCCTTTATTTCCTTGTTATTGTTTTCAGCTACCCTGCCGGTGCCCAGTCCCTGGAAGAAAAATTAAACCTTCTGCAGTCATCTGTCGAAAAGGTAATGGTAAAAGATATTGAGTATGATCAACAATTAACTTATAAAAAATCATCAGGATACATAATTTCTATAGCTATTAGTGAATCTAAACGGGGAAAGGTAACCCAATACAGCTTCAATTTATTTGACCTGGAAAAAAATAAAATAAAGTTTGACACGAAAAAAAATGTTGCTGTGGTTGAAATAGGCACCAAAAGTGACAAAAAGGTGATTAAAAATGTCGTGGATAATAAGTTGGGTAGTTACCTGAACAAGATAACGATCAGGGCCAGTGGTGTGGAAGCAGCCAGAAGCTTACATAATCAATTAAAAGCGGTCATAGCAGAGGCCGAAAAAAGCCAGCCTGACTTTTTCCCCAAGAAGACAGATCTTGCAGCACTTTTAAGTTTCCTTGAAAAGCAGGTGGGTAAGGTAAAAATAAATGATGAAGTCTTCGAGCAGTCCTTTTCATTTGACAACGATAACAACGTAATAGTGACATTCGCTAGCAGTGATGTGAATAAATCCACGCGTAAATCAATGACACTGAATTTTGGTGACGTTAACCTGCGACGCATTGATTTTATTACCAGGGGCAATAAGGTTTATGTTGAAGCAGAAACAACCGGAAAAAAAAACCTGATTGAACATGTAAAAAACGGTGAAATATCGGGATTCAAGAATAAACTTTCCTTAAAAGCCAATAACATCGAAGAAGGAAGAAAACTTGCTGCGGCCCTGGTTAATTTGAAGGAACTGGCTGATCAGCACCAGAAAGAGTTGTTTGATCCTAATGCCAATTGGGAAAACACCAATGCTTACCTGCAGACAAATGTCAAAAAGGTTTCCAGGAATGATGACATTTTTGAGCAAACTATCAGTAAGCATTCCGGGCAAAATCAGCAATTGGTCTTTGAAATCAGTGATAAAAACAGGGATAAAACAAGCCGCTACTTATTTAATCCTTCTGATTTAAACGGCGCAAAGATTGATTTCACAACAAAAGGAACCAATATTGTGGTGAATTGCGAAACCAAAGGGAAAAAATCACTGATCCAATACCATGAAAACAGTGAATTGGGTAATTACAAAAACACCTTTGACATCTACACTGAAAGTATAGAGCAGGCACGCGCCTTGAAAAAGGCATTGGTCAGACTGGTGCAGTTAAGCAATGAGAAAAATCAGGAGTTTCTCATCAAGGGCAAAAAAGATCCCGAAGTAAAGGAGTCACTGGACTACCTGATCCAAAACATCACAGATGTCTCACTGAATGATAAAACTTATAAACAATCGCTGTTTTATGAAGAAAATAAGCCGGAGCTAATCACCCTCGAGTTGATTGAGGTGGATAAAGATATCAAACTAAGCTATGAACTGAATCTGAAGGATCTTAATGAATCAAAGGTCGGTTTTAACACCCGTGGGCGGGAAGTATTGGTGGAAGCTGAAGTAAAGGGTAAACAAGACCTGATCAAATCCACAAAAAACGATGAAGATGATAAGTTTTTAGATAAGCTATCCATCAAAGCTAAAGGAATTGAAGAAGCCCGCATTATCGTACAAACTCTCAGGTATCTTGTCAACAAGTTGAATAGTTGAAAGGTACACCGAGAATTAATGCATTTGTGCCTTTCAAATATAACCTGATTCCCAAGAAAGGAAAACGCTAAAGCGTTTTCGGCAAAACCACCGACTAAACCAAAAATTAAATGAACAAAAAGAATCAAAACTTAAGGAACATCGGAATCTCAATTTCCTGTTTGAGCGGACTTTTATTGATATTGGATGTAAAACCTAAAGGATGGGAATCGGAAATGTCAATTTTGACGGCAATAATTGCAATAACCTGACTTGTCATTATTTTTAAAGCCATCAGAAAACCAAAAACATAAAGACAATACAGGGCTATTCATGTTGTTCTCAGCAAGAAGAAACAATAGAAAAATTGTTGACATTACGCAAAGTTTTCGACAAAATGCTTGGTGTCTCTTTGTGTTTTGGTGGTTCACCATTTTTCACCACGGAAGCACAAAGGCACAAAGAGACACAGAGGTTTTCGCCTTTAAGATAAAAATTCAAGCACATGCTTGAGTTGTGCAACAACCACGGGACGTTTGCACCATCCGGGAGCTGTTGCACAACGTTTTGGACAAAATGCTTGGTTGTCTCGGTGGTTCACCATCATTCACCACGGAGGCACCGAAAGCTTAACCTGATGATTAAATTAATTATTTGAAAGGTCTCCAGTTGCCTTCAAAGGGATTGCCACCTGGCGATTCTCCCAGGCAAGATACATTTTTCCGTCTTTTTCGCTTCCGGTAAAGGCAATGGAAAAGGCCTCGATTTCCTGTGACGGTTTCTCAACATTCACTTCGACGCGGGCTACATCTTTGCTCTCGTCATAGCCATAAGCTCCCCAGGTATCCAGTTTAGCATTAATGATAATAGTCCATTGCTCTTTGTTGGGTATAACGTACAAAGTATACGTTCCGGCTTTTATCGGCTTGTCGCCAAAGACAACATCCTGGTAAAACTTGATTTCAGTGGACTCATTAGCCCCTGCCCTCCATATTTTTCCAAAAGGTTCTTTTCCCCCAATCATTTCTCTGCCCTTCTTCTGGGGCCTGGAATAGATCACCTTGGCCACCGGCACTGAATTTCTACCTCCCGGTCTGAAATATTCAATATCAGCAGGGCTGGCATTTAACGAAGCATATTTTTGAGCTGATACGAATTCAGGAACAGATACAGTTAATAAAATTGCGCAGGCAATTAAAATAGTATTTTTCATAATGGTAATTTTTGGTTAATACAGCTTTAGCTTTTAATCTTTTACGAATTCCAATAAAAATGTTTTGGTTTTTACCAGCATTTATTACTCAGAGAGGATTAGCTTGCTGCTCTGCCTCCTGTCTCTTTTTCCAATACCGCATTAATCCTGCCACACTCATCCACGATGGATTGGCGGTTTCATATTGATTTATTTCCCGGTCGCCCAGTCCTAACGCCCTGAGTTGTTGCCAGGTAAACTTTTGGAATTCCGGGATGACTTCATCGGGTAACTCGTTGTTATCAAACCTGGGTTTTATCCAATTTGCCCAACTAGTCAATATGCCACTTAGCTCATCCAAATGTTCGTTAATGTTTAGTACTTCCCCAAAGTGGGTCAGGTGAAGTTTTTCAGGTTTAAGATCTTTGATAAGAGATATTGATTGCTCCCATTTTTCCAGGTTTATATCCGGTGGCGGGCATGGAGGCACAACCGGCCCTTTTCCGATTTTCACCCCTGACACATCCCCACAAAACATTTCCGGACCAACTTGCCATACTATATGATGATTGGCATGGCCAGGTGTGTGCCATGCTTTTAAGGTCAGGTCACCCACCTTCACATCTACGCCATGCTCGACCGGATGTAAGCGGTCTGCATTGATTGGCTCCATTTTCCCCCATAAAAGCTCCATTTTGTCACCATAAATAAGCTTGGCTGACTTCCAGAGTTTTGCAGGATCAGCCATATGTGAGACCCCGAACGGGTGCAGATAAATGGTAGCCCCATGCCTGGCCAATGCCCAGGCACCACCGGCATGGTCCAGGTGAATGTGGGTAATAAAAACATGCTTTATGTCAGTAATGTCATATTGGCAGTCGGCAACAAGTTCTTTGAGTTTTTCAAAACAAGAATAGGGACCTGTTTCTATTAAAACCGGGCCCTCAGAGGTTTCAATCAAAAAGGAGGCAATGGCCTTTTCCACACCCTGAAAATTCAGGTCTAAGGTATTTATCATTTTAGACTGGTTTTAAAAATACATGATTTGCCCAAAAGTAAACTATTCCCGGCATAGTTAATGCCCGTTGACGAAAAAAATTTGAAAGGATTGAGCGTTGTTTATCGTAGCGATATAAACCACGGAACCACATCTTCTAACATGGGAATAAATGCTGCACCATGTGAATTACCTCCTACCTCGATAAATTTAACATCCGTTCCGCCATTGGCAGAAAGTCTTGCCGCAGTCTCAACAGAGTTGCCGATAGGAATAATTTCATCACCGGGGCTGTGATAGAGTCTTATTGTGGTGGTTGGCGACCAATCATCCACACTGTTTCGTTCAAACTCATCAGATAGTTGATGGCCCACGCCATTTCTTAAATCGGTTAGCAGATCAGTATTAAACAATGTCCCCAAATCGGTGGTTAACGCATTGTTTACAGCACTTTGTGTGAAACTGCCATCTAACAACCCAGGAATGGTCGTGGCATAGGGTTCCTGAAAAAAGTCGGTAAGTGGATCAGGCCATCGATTGGTTTGGATGGCCGCATAGGTGATGAAGGCCAGATAAGCTGGTGTGCTGTAGGTCTCATTTTTGAGAATTTCGTCCATCACACCTACAATGTCATATCCCCCGGCCCCTGCAGCAGACGCCGTTACGGTTAAACCCAATGTTGAATTATTTTCTATTGCTTTGTGCGTGGCAAGTGTAGCATATCCCCCCGCTGAATACCCTACTAAAAACAGCTTGTCGTTAAAAGGAACGGACTGGTTATCTAAAAACTCCTTAGTAGCAGAAATCATGTCTAAAATGGCCGAGGATGTATACTTAAAGTTATAATAGGGATGCAATATTTCTTTTGACTCTCCATAACCCAGATAATCCGGTATGATGGATACAAAACCAGCGGCGGAAAAAAGTTCAAACCCGGTGATTCCCCTGGCAAGTGAAAACTCCGAAGGAGCCTCTTCATGGGAAAAGATGGTGCCATGATGGGCACTAAGCAATGGAAAAGGCCCGTCCACACCATCCGGAATTACCACCAGGCCCGAGGCGGTAATATCGGAGTCCCTGAATGTTGTCTTATAGGTGACCCGGTGAATGGTAAAACCGTTTTCCACCAGATCCACAAACTCTCCATAACCGGTTAATTGAACCAATTGTTGCGTTTCAGCGCGGGAGAGTTCCAATAATACATTGGAAGCTATGAAAAATTCATCTTCCTCAGGTGGGGGAAGCGGATCCTCGTCACTACAGGCATTAAGACCTGCCAACAAAAGCAGCCAATAAAAAAACCTGGCCATACTGGTCAGGATACCCTGTTCTTCCATCTTGTCTGTTCGTTCATGCTTCATGAAAACCAATTTTTTCTTTAAAACATCATTAGGGTTTAAACTTTTTTAATTCGTGAAAATAGTCCTCATAGGTATCTATATCCACTTTTCCTTTCTCAAACGGCACAGTCTTAATCATTGCGGGATCAAACCGTTTAATCAGTTTTCTTGCCCCTTCATCACCGGATAACAACATTAAATCAGCAAACAGCTTTTTATCAAATAAGGCGGGTACACCGCTAATGCCGTTGTAGGCCGAAGCGACAATCAGCGCATCTGATTGTACATACTTGAAAACCAAATCGTTGATGGTTTGGGCAGTAACATAAATCTGATCGCAAACCATAACGATGACCGCATTCAATCCCCTGTAAATTTTATTAATCTTTTTCACCCCGAAGCTAATGGAGGAGCCCATCCCCTTTTCCCATTCAGTGTTAACATCGATGAACACCGGCATGTTTTCAATTTCCTTCAAAATCCGAAGATAATTGGCCCCCAAAACCACCTGAACGGGGAAGCAAACAGACCTTAATCCAACCCTGACCATATGATAAATCAAAGTTTTATCTTCAAATTTCAACAATTGCTTTGCCTGCCCAAGCCGCTTTGAAGCGCCGGCAGCTAATATAATTAGCCCCACACATGATTTTTCAGGGTCTTCGAAGGACATAACTCGAAATTATAAGGAGTCCAATTAAAGAAAAAGGGGATTAATAAACAAAACTAAATTTGTTTTTTGACAAGTTTCACGAAAACCACAAACCAACGGTACCCTGAAAAATGACGGCAACGAGGCATTACCGTCATTTCGATTGATTAGTAGTGATTTATTCGCATGCCTTTAATTGGTCTTCAGACTTTCTGCTGCCTGTTTGATGGCTTTTCTGATCCGAGGATAGGTGCCACATCGGCAAATGTTTCCTTGCATAGCGATGTCAATATCTTCATCGGACGGATTAGGATTATCATGCAATAATGCCACCGCACTCATGATCTGCCCCGACTGACAATAGCCGCATTGAGGTACTTGCTGTGCTATCCAGGCTTGTTGCACCGGATGTTGCAGGTCACTGGAAATACCTTCTATCGTTGTTACTTGCTTACCTTCGGCTGCTGATACAGGTAATATGCAAGATCGTGTTGCCATACCGTCAATATGTACCGTACAAGCCCCGCACTGGGCAATGCCACAGCCAAATTTTGTTCCGGTGAGAACAAGTTCATCGCGCAAAACCCAAAGCAACGGCATGGCAGGATCCACATCGACCTCATAATCTTTCGAATTCACATTAAGCTTTATTACAGACACGTCTTCATAGATTTGGGAGTGTTTCAGATTGTAATGAATACCATTTTTGTAACTAAATTTAACAATTGTTTCGATGTAAACAAACTGTTTGACAAAATGACTGCCAAAGCTCGATTTAATTGCCCGGCTCTTAGCGACTACGAAAGGGGTAATCCGAAACACCCAAAAAAAATTATTGGCCTGATCTCAAGATTAGAGTGAGGAAAGCTCTATTTTTATGAGCTAGTTTAATCCGTGTCTTACTAAATTAAGAGAAGCATCAAAGCCATCCTGTCTTACATTCAACGGCATTTTGAAAATGGATTCAATCTAAAGTCCTATGGCTACACTGCCGTTTTTTTAGCTTTTTTCATCACGCTCAACTATGTCCTTGATTTTGAAAATCAATTTCTGGACATCCATATAGGAACTTTAAGAGGCATAGGCTATAACATCATTTTTTTTAGTGTTGCCTATTTTGGCATAGCTATTCCGGTTTTATGGATAAATAAACAAGCAAACGTGTTGGCAAATGGCACTTTTTGGGCAAAAAGTATATTGTTGATTGGCTGTATAGGGCTCTTCAACGGGTATTATCTTTTTCCCTCGATGATAAAATCAATGGAAAGTTACGGTGATTACCTCTATTCTTTCTACTTGTCAAATGCCTTGAAAGGTTGGTTTTTCTACCTGATTCCTTTGTTGTTGATACACCGCATTTTTGACCGGAGGGACAAGACGATCTATGGTTTCCAAACGGCAGGTATCGATTACCGGCCTTATTGCTTATTATTCATACTGGCAACTCCTTTTGTAATATTTGCCGCTTTCCAGCCAGACTTTTTGGCGAAATATCCATTTTTCAAGCCATGGAAATATCCGGTAGTTTTTGGTGTCGACGCTAAAGTTTTTGCGGCGTTATTTGAGTTGGCCTATGGGGTAAATTTTATTTTTCTCGAATGGATGTTCAGGGGTGGACTTGTTATCGGTATGGTAAAATTTTTGGGCAGGAATGCTATTTTACCGATGGCAGCTACCTATGCATTTTTGCATTTTGGAAAACCCCTGCCGGAAACCGTCGCTGCTATATTCGGTGGCTATTTACTGGGCATCATCGCCTTTTACAGTCGCAGCATCTTTGCCGGCTGCCTGATCCACATTGGTATAGCTTACCTGATGGATGGGCTGGCTTATTTACAGCATTATCTCGGGCGATGAGAGGGGTCAAAGCCTTGACGTAATCGTATCGATAGTTTCACTGAGAAGTTCGTCGTCTTTAAAAATACGGCCCATCATAATAGCCCCTTCAAATTCCTGGATTGATAGGCGGGCCAGTTTTTCTGCCCGTTTGTTTTTATATTTTTCAGCAAAAATGGTAGTAAAGGCGTTTAACCAGTCCTGAAAGTATTTTTCAAGGATTTGCCTGAACTCGTTATGACCATTGTATAATTCCAGTGTCATGTTGCCAACCAGACATCCCCCCTGATCGGATCTCAACACATTACTAAGCTTGTTCAGGATTTTTTTCATTCTGTCTTTGGGTTTCAGGGCATTGTCATAGGCAATTTTAAATATCCTTTCATTCAGATAATCATTCAGGGACCTGATGGTCACCAACAAAATATCTTCTTTACTGGAAAAGTGGTTATAGAAACTTCCTTTCATCAAACCACAGGCCTCTGCCAGTTTGGCCATGGAGGTACCGTGATAGCCGTTGTTTCTGAAAACATTAATAGCTATCCCGATGATTTCAGGGGTAGTAATTTTTTGTCTTGGCATGTTATGAACGTTTGTTAATAGAAAGTTACCTTACACCCCGGGTTAGCAGATTGGAATTTTTGAACCTTTTTTTGGCTTAGCCTGGTATTGTAACAAACCAGTGTTTCCAGGTTGAATAAATCCATAATCGGTGAAAGGCTGCTTACATTTGTATTGTCAAATTCTACGTGTTTTAATTTGATCAGATACGATAACGCTTTAATGCTTTTTACCCCGGTACCGGAGAATTTCAGATAATCTAACGCAGTAAGTATAGTGATGGGTTCAATGGTATCAATGGGTGTATTCGAAATGTCCAGGTGTCTGATTCCCGTCAAATTCCGGATAGGTTCAAGGCTTTTTACCGGACTTTTGGTTACCTGCAGGTAGGTCAGTTCCTTTAAGCCTTCAACCGGGCCAAGGTCGCTAACGGTTGTATTGTTAATCCTTAATTCTTTTAAACGGGTAAGTTTTTTCAGCGGCCTTAATGAGATGATATCAAAATCATTTTCCACGGACAGTCTTTCGATGTTGGCCAGGGTATGCAACTGTACGGGATCAGGTGTATTTTGAATATCCATATGCCCCTGGAATACAGTTCTCCAGTCGGAAGACAGGCTATCCCACCATCCCTGCAGGGTCTCTGATTGGTAAATCACGAGACATTGCCGGTTTTGTGCTGCGAAAGCCTCAATTAATTCAATATGGATTGCTGTGTTTTCACAGCTTAGATATTCCAAAGACTTTAACCCATCAATCGCATTGAGGGAGTCGACATAGGTTCCGTCAATAATTAATCTTTTTAGATTAATCATGGATGAAAGATCGTGTAAGGATTGCACCGAAGTAGAACTGATATCCAGCTCTTCCAGCAACGTGAGGGATCCGATCGGCTCGAGATCCGCAATGGAGGTATTATGGCATTTGAGTGATTTCAAATTCCTTAAGGCCCTTAAAGGCACAAGATCTACCACATTGGATCCGCCAACATCCAACTTTTCCAGATAGGTCATCCGGGCGAGTTGGTCTTTTGAAGGATCCCCTTCAAAATCCAGGCTTTGGCGCATCGCTGCTTTCCAATCAAAGGACAGTTGTGACCACCAGCTTTCCATGTTCTCAGATTTATGGATAACGAGCACGTTAGGGTTTTTGCGTTTAAATTTCCTGACTTCTTCATCATCGACTTCGGTATTGTCGCAGTATACTTTTTCCAGGGAACTCATCCCGGATAATGGTTCCAGCGACCTGACTTCGGTACTATCCGCAAAAATGTATTTCAGATTAGAAGCGCCTTCCAGGGGATAAAAATTATCAATAATGGTCTGGCTGATATTTAACACTTCGAGACTGTCTGCCTCCTCCAGACCGTTTAACCGGCTAACAGGCGTTCCGGATAATTCCAGCGTTTTTAATCCTTGCATTTCTTTCGCAAAATCCAGGTTGTTGACCTGTGTGAAAGAAAGGTTTAGATCCTTCATAACGGTGGCATGCGCTATTGGATCTATGGAAAGGATACGCGAGTAGCTGATATCCAGCTTCTCCAACTGATCCAAACTGCCCAAATCCGCAACATTGTCTACATTGGTGTTGTTCATAACCAGTTCCTTCAAACCTATGGCATATTTTAAAGGAGCGACATCTTCGACCGTTGTATAAGAAAAATTCAGGCTTTCCAGATTGGTAAGGTTTCTAAGGGGCAGCAAGTCATCTATCTGAGTATTCGACATGCTTAACGACCTCAGTCCGGTGACTTTCGTCAATGGGCCGATGTCCTGGATATACCGGTTATTGTCAATGTTTAAATGCTGCATATCGGCAATTCGCAATAACTGTTCGGTGTTCAACGAATCGTCTATCGCCCCAATTTCCCGCTTGAAGATTGATTTCCATTCAAAACTCAGATCGGTCCACCAATTTCTCAGGTCATCCTCGATACTCAGCTTGGTGGTGTAAATACTGACAATTCTCAAGTCCCGCTGCCGGTCGTCCACGTTGATTTCGATGAACCGGGGCATGGTGTTGTTTATCTGTTCCCCTTCTATGGTTACACCATTCAGGTTTCTGGTAATACTTACCTTAAAAAACAAAGTGTTTTGCGCATTGACATAGTGTTCGACTTTGTCAATGTTTAATTCGAATTTCACATTGTGAAAAAAGAAATCAATATCTTTCAGATATGCCTGTACATCTTTGTTGGTTACCACATCCCTGTTTTCTACCAAATCATCCTCAACCTGCACCTTTTCATCCCTGAAAGCCTTTAAATAGCTTTGTGTGATGATAATTTCCTTTTCCCTGGCCGAAGTTTGTTCATCGCCGATGGTATTCATGGCAAAATTGAGAAATGAAACAAGACTTTTGACCTTTTCTTCATAGCCTTTGATTTCTTCTTCCTGAAAGGCCGCAGTCTGCGAAAAAGCATTGGTGCTTAGTAAAAATACTAAAAGCGGAATCGTAAGTAAGCCCTTAATTCTCATCCCGTCAATCGTTTTCAAAGAAGATGTACTTCTTGTAACTTTCTTTTTGTTTCTGATCAAGTTTTGCCAGATTTGAGATAAGCCACCCCGTATTATAACCTTTTCTGTTAAATTCTGACAACTCAAAATACCAATTGTCTATTTGAAAAAAATGAAATTTCACATTCTTAATGGTCACAAATGATAAATTACCCCTTTTCACCTCCAGCAGCATCAAAGACAAATGGTCCGGTTTGTAGTGCTTGCCGGTATATAATTCTATCTCGTCCCTTCTTTCAAAAATTTTATTCAGATTCATAAAATCCAGCTCATGACTCAGCGGATGCAAAAACTTACCTTCTTTGTTGGTTTTTTCCTTAAAAAGTTTGTTGAATGGTTCAAAGTATACCCTGTCTATGACCCATTTGGAACCCACCGGCTCTTCCTGAAGCTGCATAAATAAGATGGCCGGGGAATCTTTGCCCTTATAGACAAACCGTGTATGTACCTCTGCAAACCATTCCCCTCCGTGAAAATCCAGGTAAATGGGATTGACCGCATCGGTAACTTCCTCGATGAAGATCTCTTTCAGGGCCTTATCCAGGGAGGAAGTCTCATTATCGAAAAGTATTTCTATGTATTTTTTTCTTAACCTGGGGCTGTGGTATTTTTTTGAATCGGCATAAATGCGGTTCCCCTCTTCGTCTTCTTCACTGTTAAAACGTCTGAAAAATTGGTTTACCTGCTTTGTCGACGCGTAAAACGCGCTTTCATCCCCAAGGTAGGTACCTACGCCCTGTTGCCCGTTGGCAAAAAAAGGAAGGGTCAGTAAAGTCAGTAAAAAAAGCAATACTTTTCCTGCGTCCATATTTTGTTAAATAACAAAGAAGCTATGGCAAAAGTAAATGTTTTAAACGATATGCCTAAAACTATTCCATTTGCCACAGCCTCCCAAGGTCAAATTTATGATGTAGTTTCAGTAACCCTAATGTCCCCCAATAAAACGTCCCAGAAGCCGATAACCCGTCCTCCGATTTGGGTTTGCTTTCTTTCAACATAAATTGTTATATCTTTTTTGGTGGTATCCATGTATTTCAGGCCATCATCGGATTCACCCTGAAACCTTTGATATATGGTGATTACCCCTACATACCTGCCATCAGGCTGTTTTTCAAGATCGCTTATGTATTGTATGTTGAACCATCTGATGGTTACCCTATCGTAGTTAAGGGCCATCAATCTTTCAAAATATTTTCTCACCCCGTAATACTTCACCTCTTCACGGTTTAATGAAGAAACACCCATCTGCGCTCCGTCTGCAAAAAGCTCCATGGCTCTTTCGATAACCCGGTTCGCTTCGGAAAAGGGAGTATCTTTGTTGCCAATAATACTGATGTACTTACCCAGGTCCTTTACTTTTTCCAGGGCCAGAGAGTCGATAGCCTGCTTTCTTTCGGGACTGACATCATCCTGAGCAAGTGTCGGTAAAGAAATCAACCAGGCGAAAACACACACAAATATGAATTGATACTTTGACATAATATTTTTATTAATATTCAAAACGAAATGAGGGGGATTAAATTATTGTTTGATTAGTTCCAGTTCTTTAATTTTTCCCTGACTATCATACACGATATTGTCAATGGCATTAATGTTTTTTTTCTGATCTTTCAGGTATTCGAGGTACTTTTTGATGGAAGTGGGCCGGTCATAGTCTTTCTGACCTCCTGATTTACTAATAATTATCAGCACAAGGGCATCAGGAGTACTGAACAGACTCAATGCCTCATTGATGTTTCTGTTGGCTGCCGTAATGGAACCGGCATTGGCGATGGCGTCGAAATACTGGTTTAACCTTTGTTCGGCTTCCATATTACCTGCCCCCCCTGCGTTACCTTCCAGGGCTGCCCTTTCTTCTGCCAACTTGTTTTCCACCTGACGAATCAAAGCGTTCACTTCCGGATCGTTCAGATTCATAGATTTTATGCGATTCAAAATTCTCTCTTTTTCTTCCAAAGAAAGACCGCTGTTGTCGTCCAAAAGTCTGTTTAACTCTGCTTTAGCTTTTTCGATTTGGATCGCTTTGGCCTCTGCCTCTTTCGCCGCTGCCTCCCTGGCCAACTTTTTCTGGCTTTTACATCCTACAGACCCAATACTTACTGCTGCTATCATCGAAATCAACAACAGTTTGCTCATGGAGAAATTAAGACCTTTAAAAGGGATGGCTTCTTTAATGTTCATTTTTGTATCTGGTTATTTAAAAAGTTACAACTATTCCTGTCGATAAAGATAAAATTATGCCATAATGCCCCCAAACATAAGTTTAAAAAAATTAAAAACCTCTCTCTGGGCATATTAAGGGCTGATTTTCACCTAAAAATATGGAGTTTTTACAAAATGACTGTTTGTTCACATACAAGGATCTAACTCCGAATGTTAAATAAGGTTGCCTCAAATTTGGGTATTTTTTCTACAATACGGAAGGATTTTCCACAAAGGAATTCAGGTATGGATTTTTATTGCCAGGCCTAAAAATTAAGCGCTTGTTTTAGTTTTGGATAACCGGTTTTGCTTACTTTTAGCTTTGTCTGATTTTTGAGCCACAAAACATAAGACTCCTTTTCCATCAGCTCCAACCGGTCAATTTCACTGATTTTTACAATGTAAGACCGGTGAATTCTTACAAAGTGTTTAGGGTCCAGGTGTTCTTCATAATATTTCATGGTGTTTTGTTTCAGATACTTGCCCTGACCGGTATGTATCATCACGTAATCGTCCTGAGATTCCAGGTAGTGAATCCGGTCGATGGTGATGACGTGTATTTTTGTTCCGGTTTTAACCACAATACGCTCGAGATAGTCCTGCCCCTGCTCCTGTACATGTTTAATGAGATTCCGAATGGGCGTGTGGGCCGGTGACTGGCTTAACTTTTTGCTTTTGGCTTTTTTAAGGGCTTCGCGGAATCTTTCCCTTGAATAAGGTTTTAGCAGGTAATCAACTGCATTTAGCTCAAAGGCCTTGATTGCAAATTCATTGAATGCCGTACTGAATATGATAATAGGGTGATGTTCCAGCAGTTCCAGCATTTCAAATCCCGTAATTTTTGGCATCTGAATATCCAGGATGACCAGGTCGGGTCTTAGCCCATTGATGGCCTTCAATCCCTCAAATCCATTTTGAAATGCCCCTAGCAAATCGATTTCATCATCTTCTGTCAAAAAAGCCTGTATCAACTCCCTGGCGGGTGCTTCGTCATCGATTATGATTGTCGTCAACTTCATAAAATCGAAATTATAGGGTTTTAGGTGTCACTGGGGAATACTTAGTTTGACTTCAAAACACTGCGCTGTTTGGTTAATAGTCATGAGATTATTTTGTTGATAGGATAGCTGTAATCTTTCCTGAATGTTTTTCAGACCGATACCATCCCCTTTTTTTATCACAGATTCAGGGTCGTAGTTATTACTTACTGAGATATACAAAATATTATTTTCGGAATAACTTGCCAATCTCACGGTTATTTCATCTATACTTTCGTGCACACCATGTTTGATAACATTTTCAAAAATTGGCTGCAGGATCAGGTTAGGGAGTTTTTTCTGTAAACATTCGTAACTTGTTTGCTTGTCAAAATGCAACCTGTCACCAAACCTGATCTTTTCTATGTCGAGATAACGGTCAATATTTCTGAGTTCCTCTTCAAATGTTGTTTTTTGATTTCCATCCTGATTGATCGAATATCGTAAAAATTCGGATAGTTTTATGACCATTTCCTGGGCTTTTGCAGGGTTGGTGATAGTCAGTGAGCTGATAGAATTCAAACTGTTGAAAATGAAATGAGGATTGATCTGGGCCTTCAGGCTTTTAAGTTCAGCCTGTTGAACCAGGGATTTCAGCGCCACTTCGTGCCTTATTCTTTCCTGCAGGTTGTTGTAATACAAGATCATATAATAAAACAGTACGATCAATGAGTAGTATAAAATGCCCACCACAAAACGCCAGGGAAGTGAAGACATCAGGAACCCCAGATATTCAACATCCCGGGAGAATATCTTTTCAAGCATATACTCCCCGATAAACAGCCAGGTACCTATCGCTAATACGGAAGCGGCAAAATGATTAATAAATATGGTAATAAAATTCTGGGAATCAATATTACTATATTTTACCGGATACCAATAAACCAATCCGAGGCCACAAAACAGGCTATTAAATACCAGGCTGTCTATGGCAGCTATCAATAGTTTTACCTCATAAAAGAGGTGAATAATCAAAATATGGGCCACAGTAATCAGTGCCCATATTATCAGGTAATTCCATAAATATCTTATCTTTCGTAAGATTGGGTTAACCATGTACTTTGCAATTGTTGAAGTTTGAGTTAAAATAAACCATTACCAAATATATTTGACCTGCTTACCTTGATAATTGGCTTTGACCTTTGAGTGTTACGAAAACTAATGAGTGTTACTAAAAACTTTTGATTTCACCTCCTCCAAACAATACCACCCCTTTGATAATTATTTCTTTTCTTGGATCCGGAATGGCATTAGGGTCTAATTTTCGTTTATCCGAAAATCCACCGAAAATGGCTGTTACCTCATTTTTAATGTTCCAGTCTTCCGGAATAATAAGTTTGGTTCCACCAAACAATATGAATATATCTATCAGTTTTTTTCCTTCACTTAACTTGGCGCTTTTAAGGTTGAGTTCGGAACCTCCAAAGATCGAGGTGATTTTGCCACCCCTGAAATTGTTGGAATTGATGATTTTTTCCCCGCCACCAAATACCGAGACTTCATCAAAAAAGTCCATGCTTTCGGGTTCGATCTCATAATCATCATAGGACTTTTTTTTCCCCCTGAAAATAATAAATGCACCGATAAGAATTAAAAATGTCGGAAAAATCAATCGCTCAACATTGTAAGGGATGTAGAAAAATTCATCCAGTAGAAAATAGCCACCAAATACAGCAAATATCGCTCCTAACAGTTTATGCCTGCTGCTTATAAGCAAAAACAATCCCAACAAAAATGAAAATCCCGGTACCGACAGAAATTCCCTGAATATATAATAAGGGATCACATCCACCACCTCCAGTATCCATATCAATCCAACAAGGATGAAAAATCCACCTAACAATGTTCTTTTATCTTTAACGAAATTTGACATGAGTTAATTATGATTTTGTTTGCTCAAATATAGTAGCCAGACAGGCGGGCTGGAAAGGCAAATCGGTAAACAGCAGATATCTACCGGTAAAATTTCGATAAAAAAGGCAAATTTTATTTTGTATTTAACCCATTTCTGTCTTGAAAGAACCGATTTATAGCGATAGCCATAAAATTATATTGAATTGAAACTTACCAATCATGCAGTTCATCTAACTATTAAAACATTACTTCCCAGATAGATGGAAATCCTGTAGCGGCCGATACATAAAAAATAGCATTACCTTCAATATCTCTCAATACAGCCTGTATAGCCTATATTAAATCGTTTTAATTTTTGTTCATATATGTATATAGATGCGATAATGGCGATTTTGCACTGGAACCCAGTGTTTATTCTGCTATTTTTCTAAAAAATTATAATCAAATGGGATTATTTGATTTATTCAAAAGGGAAGATTCAGATAGTACGGACAAAAACTACCTCAAACAGTTGATAAAAGTAGCAATGTCTGATGGAAATATTGATGAAAAGGAAAACAAGTTCATCAATAAGATCGCTGTAAAATTCAATTTGTCGAATGAGGACATCACTGACATTAAATCCAACCTTCAGGACATCAAGTTCAGGGAGCCACAAAACGCCAAAGCCCGCTTCCAGATGGTATTCGATTTGGTTTGGTTGATGCTTATTGACGGGAACATCGATGTTAATGAGATCCATATTTGTTCACGCGTAGCGATGAAAATGGGGTATGAGCCACAAATTGTTGAAGATTTGGTGAATGCCATCCGGAACAACCTGGTGGACGCGACAGAACCTGAAGCTATCTATGAAAAGATTCTGGCTACGATAGAATAACCCGGCTACAGGTTATCAATTTCAGCCACAACAAATGCACTTCCTCCGATAAAAATAATGTCATCTTCACCGGCTGCTTCCCGGGCCGCCGATATGGCTGTGTTAACATTGTCGTATGTTTTTCCTAACAAACCCAAAGTCTTTGCACTTTCTGCCAGTACTCCGGCAGGCAAGGCCCTTGGAATCTGCGCCTGACAAAAATAATAGTGGGCATCACGTGGCAGCAATTTTAAAATATCGATGGTGTTTTTATCATTAACCATGCCCCATATTATATGCACACCAGGATAGGACTGCCGGGAAATGAATTTTATTATGGGCCTTATGCCTGACTCATTATGGGCAATATCACATATGGTTGTCGGTTTTTTGTCGAGCAGTTGCCATCTTCCCTTTAAACCTGTAATGGCCGCAGCATGGCTAAGTCCTTCAGTGAGTGCCTTTTCGGGAATAATAAAACCACTTTTCCTCAGTAAATCAATGGTTTTGAGAATACCGGGAATATTTCTGATATGATAACTTCCCTTTAAATCAAAAATCAGTGAAGACAATAACATCTTTCCATCGGAGTTACGTACCTGACAATTACCAAGCTCATTGCTTTGCACCTGGTATTCTTGGTCTGCATAATACAATCCGGCCGCCGACTCATCGGTCTTTTGCTTAAACACACCGGCAATTTCCCCCTGGGTTTCGGAAATGACAACAGGAATGCCCGGTTTGATGATTCCCGCTTTTTCCGAGGCGATCTGCGACAGGGTATCTCCGAGTAGGTCGGTATGGTCAAGACCGATATTGGTGATAACACTTATCAATGGTGTAATAATATTGGTAGCATCCAGCCGTCCTCCCAGACCTACCTCTACCACGGCAATATCTACCTCCTCTTTAGCAAAATGGTCAAATGCCATCACCACCGTGGTCTCAAAAAAAGAAGGTTTCAGGTCATTGATAAACGCTTGATTTTTATCCACAAAAGCGACGACCTCCTCTTCACTGATCATGTTGCCATTCACCTTTATCCTTTCAGTGAAGCTTTTCAGGTGTGGTGAAGTGTAAAGTCCCGTTTTATACCCCGCGGATTGCAATACAGCAGCAATGCTGTGGGCAGTGCTTCCCTTGCCGTTGGTACCTGCAATATGTACTGATTTAAACTTGTGATGCGGGTTGCCGAGATGTCGACTCAATGTGATGGTGTTACCCAGGTCTTTTTTGAAAGCAGTTTTCCCCTGCCTTTGGAACATAGGTAAACTTTGATAAAGAAAATCCAGTGCTTCCTGATAATTCATACAAATCAATAATCTGCGCCGAATTTACAAAAAACAGATTAATTTGATTTGATAATAAACGTAATCCGGCCGGTAGATACCGGGGCCGGCCTGGTATTTTCGGCCGTTTTGTGGAATGTCAGGTTTTCTACTTCATCACGGTAGATTTTTTCAACGGCGGGACTTACCGTTTTTTCTATGGTTCTTACTGAAATAATCTCCCCCTGATCGTCAACTTTTATCTCAAAAACAATCCGGCCACTTTCCTGCGAGCGGTCATCGGGCCTTGGTAACTCATCCCAGTTCCAGCCGGCCAAATCCAGTCTCGACCCACCACCGCCACCCTGGCTGCCATACAGTGCCTTTGAGTCTACACTGCCCCTGGGTTTTCCCTGGTCACCGGTTTTTTGAGGCCGGTCTCCCTGGTTGCTTCTGGCCGGTTCTTTCTCACTTTTTCCCTGACTGTTGCTTTCAGGCTGCTTGTTTTTTGCCGGACTTTTTTCCGGCGCTTTCTCTTTGGGTTGCGGATCCTTTATGGGCTCCGGTTTTTTTTCGGGTTCCTTTTTCTTAGGTTGAACCTCCTTTTTAGGTTGTGGTTTTTTTTCAACTACCGGGGCAGGATCCGGTTGATTCACTGACTCTTCGACTGCTTGCTTTGGTGACTCCTCCGTTGTCTCTTGTTTTACAGCTTGAGGGGCCTTTTCTACAGGTTCTTCAACCGGCTCTTGTTTTTGAGGTTTAGGCTCCTCAGGTACTTTTTCTTTCACCTTTTTGGTCTCGACAGGCGGCCTTCTTGGTTGCACCCGTCCGCTACCGGCATTATCCGTACCGAAGTTTACTACGATGCCGTATTCCGGAATCGGAGGGTCGGGGGCCTGCCACGCCAATAAAAAGAAAAATATCAGCAATAAAATGGCATGAATGCTTATGGAGACAATCGTTCCTACTCGATCATATTTTTTTTCCTTGGGCGCAGACACGTTTATGTGGGTTTAGTGGCAATAGAGACCGTAGCTTTTAACGCTTTGGCGATACCAGCTACACTGACCAGATGCTCGGTGGGCACTGATTTATCGATGTGTAAAACAACAATACCTTCCTGCCCTTCCAGTTCCCTTCTCAAAGCATCTTCAAAATTCCTTCTGGAAGTGGGCTTATCGTTCACATAATATTTTAAATCTTCGGTGATGGTCACCGTGACTTTTTGTAAAACAATCGTGGAGCTTTTACTGCTGGGAAGGTTTACCCGCAAGCCAGAGGGCGTAATAAACGATGAGGTCAGCATGAAAAAAATGAGCAACAGAAATATTACATCGGTCATCGAAGACATGCTGAATGCGGCTTCCACTTTATGTTTTGATTTTAAATCCATATCACCTGGGTTCTTGCAATAAATCAATAAAATCTACCGAAGTATACTCCATTTTATGTACCAGTTTTTGCACCCTGGCCACAAGGTAATTGTAACCCAGATAAGCTACGATACCCACCATCAAGCCAGTGGCAGTAGTAATCATAGCCTCGTAAATGCCTGCCGATAAAAGCTTGGGGCTTACAGAGCCTTCTTCCTGGGCAATGGATATGAAGGCCTGTATCATACCGGTTACAGTTCCTAAAAACCCGATCATGGGTGCTGCTCCCGATATGGTAGCCAGTGTAGAAAGATTCTTCTCCAGCTTGTAAATTTCAATTTTACCGACATTTTCAATAGAAACCTCAATGTTTTTTAGAGGGCTGCCAATCCGGCTGATACCCTTTTCAATCATTTTGGCAATGGGTGATTCTGTTTGAGAACATAAAAGCCTGGCCCCATTGATATCTCCGGCTGTCACCAGATTTTTGATTTTATCTATAAACTGGTTGGGAGTCCTGGAGGCACTTCGGATGGTAAACATCCTTTCCACAAAAATGGATACCGCCACCATGGAAAGCACCAGTAAGGGGATCATCATATACCCCCCTTTAAGCATTAAATCCCATACGGAAATAGCCTGTTCCGCAGATCCGATGCCTACAGTATCCAATGCCTGAGATGTTGAAATCTGTAATAAATTCATACTTACCTTTAACTTGATTAAAATTGTGTCAGTAAAACTCCAGGGCAAATATCAGGTGATTTATTCGATCTTAATGACTATCAATGCTTAATGATCCACAGGCTGCTCCCATACTCAGCTCTGAAACCTTCCAGGTTATTAATAGCTTCCGTAATGGTATCAAAATCTGCGATGGATAAACGATAAAACCTGTTATTCCCCGATGGTATTATCAAGGTAGTACTGATTCCTTGTTTTCCGAGTTTGGCAGCATAGTCCCTTGCTAAATCCTCATCAAAAAAGCTGCCAATAATGACATAAGTGCGACCGGTCCGGTTGCTAATTACATTAAAAGTACCTGCTTCAACGCCCGCCCCAACCACCACATCGTTTCCTGATTCATCATATCCAAGATTTTCGGCCCCTTCATCATTCGGGTCCCCGTCACCCGTTTCCGGGTCGCCGTCTGGTTCATCACTATCGACACCCGTATCTAATGGTGTGCTATTCTGGTCTTCAGGAGTAGTGTTTTCAATGTTATCGGTATCCTGACTCACCTCGCCGCCAAAACTAAACATATCCTGTCCGAAAAAAAACCACAGTACTGCCAGCACTATCAAGAGTCCGAATAGTAAAGAAACAATCAGCGCTGCGTTTGATTTTTTTTCCTGATTGGCACCATAACGGCTTCCGGATCTTACCGTACCTTGGCGCCTTCCAATGCCACCCCGTTCTATAGGAGTTAAAGTTACTTCCGGCAATCCATAATCGGGATCATTACCAAATTCCATATTACTTCCGCTCTGATTCATGTATTCAGCCATTTTATGATTTTTTAAAGTTAAAGTAACCAAATCTTCCGTAACGTCTTAAAATCCACCTAAATGTAAAGTTTATAACTTTAGTTACAAAGCAAAAAAAATGAAATAAACTCACTCCGTTTAATAATTGGGAAAATTGTAAAATTTCCGGTTTTTCCTCTTTACAGGCGATCAAAAGCATAGGTAATACCTGCCATCAACATAAATCCTCTCGCCGGATAGTTATAATATCTCTCATAATTCCTGGAAAGTACATTGTTAAAATTCAAAAACATAGATACCTGGTCCGAATAACGATAGTCGACTTTAAAATTCAGGTCGACGATCGGATCCAGTTCCACCTCTTCGTCTGTCAGGAAGTTTTTAGCTTTAATGCCTCCCATTGTATACAAGTCACTGCCAAACAGTATCTTATCAAAGAGATTAAACGAGCCCAAAAGACTAAATTTATAAGTAGGCAAGTGCCAGGGCTCTTCTACCCTGTCCATACCATAGGCATAAAAGTCAAACCTGGCCGCTCCCCTGAAAATGTTGTTTTTATCAACCCCGAACTCACCGAAGAAATTAAACCTGGTAGTGTTTCCTGTATCGTAAAGCACATTAAACTTGGCGGTATCCAGTGGATCGTTGATGAAAAAGTGCATATTCTCATAATCAGCCAGTGAAAAGCCGGCCTTCAGTGTAAAGCTTCTCAATAACGACCCTTTGATTCCTCCATAAAACTCCAGTTCTTTATTGGCATGTACCAGTGGGATTTGTGCATTGATAAAAGGGTTTTCATCCACAAGGGTATGCAGGTTTACCTCCTCTATATCACCATCCAGACCGGCATATACACGCACATCATCATTGAGATCATAGGTGGCACTTCCTGATAAATACACGTGGGTCCGGTTTGCGCCGGCAATGGTGTCATTTTCATAAACTATGTTCAAACCCGCATTAATCTTTAATTGACCAGCCAGGAAGTCGACACTTGGCCGGACCTTGAACAGATTCCTGTTAATGGAAGTCCCATCCGTTCTTCTGGTCAGAGAAAGATAACTGCTCAGGTCAAATCCCACGTTTTCATCCAGAGAAAACGTGGATTTAAAATCCACTCCGAACCTGCTTTCCCTCGCGTCAAAATGATCGCTGAGATGACTGAATGATGGTTTGAGTTTAAAATAAAAATCACTGCCGGTATCCCTGGTTTCCAGTACTCCGTCTATGTAAAAGTTATTAAAGTTTTGCTCTATCGTATCGCGCAAAGCCTCGACCCGTCGATCGTATCCGTAAAAGTGATTTTTACGGTGGTTATAGTTGAGATTACCGCTTAATATGAAGGCATCATAAAATACTTTTCCGTTTACCCCTAAAAAGCTTTCTGCCGATCCGGAATTCTTTTTGTCCACAGGGCCTCTGGCGGAGGAGGCATGTTTGCCATGAAAACTGTAGGCATACTTCTCATTCCTCTTACTGTTAATGAAAGCCTCAAGGTGGGCACTGGCAAAATTTCCTATACCTGCCTTTAAATAATTGGCATATAACTTTTTCAACAAAGGGTCTTTAATCGTCAATACACGGATCTTTGGGTCGAGATCCGGCAACTGATAATTAAAGTCTTTGTACTGAAACTGCATTTGCCCGGCCTCATTTTTAAGCGGCAGTGGTGAGATTTTCTCATACAACCTGGAAGCCGGTGGCAATTCAATCTTTTTGTCTTTTTCAACAACGATCTCGGCATCCTCAATCTCCCCCGTTCGATCCTCCCAATCCTGCCCCGTTGCTACAAAACTAAAAAGGCTGAAAAGACATAAAACATAACACCTTTGTTTAACACGCATATTTTCCTATTCTAACCCTTCAACTTAAAATTGTCCATTGTCCATTGCCAATTGTCAATTATCAATTATCAATTGCCAATCTCCCGGAAGGTGGTATCACTTTCCAACACTTCCTGTTGTTCCTGTCGCTGATTTTTTGACTGTTGCAACCGACGTAATTTATCTTTCGCCCTGTCAACGATCTCCTGCTCAGGTGATTTCTCAATAATCGAATTGAGTGTAGCTTCTGCCTGGAAATATTCCTCCAGGGCCATGTAGTTGTCGGCAATTAACAGAAACGACTGACCAATCCAGTTTTCATACACACCAAAATTGGCATTTAAGTCTATAAGGGTTTCAATAGACCTTTTATAAGATTTCTGGTCATACAAAATCTTACCTACCAAAAACTGGGCTTCTGCCCCATTTTCATCCTTGGCAGCATTCAGGGTATTCATGAACTGGTCCATGGCCATATCAATATTTCCCAAGGCATATTCGGCTTTTCCGATGTAAAGGGTCGCCTTGTTAGTGGCATCTGCGGAAACATTCCCCTTTTCTAAAATCAGGTTTGCATATTCCTTCACCGAAGGGTAGTTTTTCAAATAAAAATGAGCCCTCATCAATCCTGACCAGGCATTATAAGATTGTCTTTTGTTTCTGGCAATATTAGCCAGTTTTTCAAAGTAAGTGATGGCTTTTTTGTAATTGTTTTTTTCAAATTCAATTTCGGCAATCCGCTGAACCGCCTTATTGATCCTGCTGGTTTTATTATCTGCTTCTACCTGATAATAGAGGTCAAGCGCCTGGTCATCCTGCTGCATGCGATAATAAGACTCAGCCATGTAGTATTTAGCCTCGTAGGCATTGGTGGTGCCCGGATAATTGCTCATGTATTTTTGGAATGACTGTATCGCCTGCTGATATTCCTGATTATTGTACAAGGTTTTGGCTGTCTCATATTCGATATTTTCCAAAGACTTGTTGTCCGGATTGGCGCTTTTGTATTTAGCCAGATAGGTTTCAAATTCTGAAGTCCTGTTTTGCAAAGTCAACACTTCCTGCAACGCAGAAATGGCGCTACTGGCAGTGGTATGTGTCGGAAAATCATCCAGGACTCTCTCATAATCACTTTTCGATTGATTATAGTTTTTGAGGTTGTAATTTGAAAAACCCCTTTTAAGTAACGCATGGGGTATAAACGAACTTTGTGGCCTGCGGGAAATCAATTTGCTAAAACCATCTAACGCTAATTGGTAATTCCCTTGTTCAAAATCCAGTTGCGCCTTTTGATACATGGCATTATCGGCATAGGTGGATGAAGGGTAGCGGTTCAGTACGATATCAAAGTTCTCCCTTGCCTGCGTAACATTATTCTGTAAACCCAAAATGATCCCTTTTTGAAAATAAGCATAGGCCAGATCGGGGCTTTTGGCATTGATAGCCTTTTGGTAGTTAGCCAGGGCAAGATCATAGTTTTTTGTGACATAATAGCAATCGGCAAGCCGGATTAAAGCATCGGTATAGAACTGTCTGTCGATGCCATTTCCGGAACTGTTTACAAAACCTTCAAAATGTTCCAGTGCCCTGTCATATTGCCGTGTGTTATAGTAGGCATAGCCAATACCATAACGGGCTCTTAGAAATTCGTTGCTGTTGGCCTCAAATGGACTTGAAATTACAGCCTTGTAGCTACGGATCGCATCATCGTAACGCTTGCCGATCGAGTAGGCCTCTCCGGACCAGAAATGAGCTTTTGCAACAAGCTGTTCATCTTCAGGGTAAGTAAGCGATTTGTCAAACATTTGCACTGCACGGCGATATTTGCGGTTGTTGAAATTTTCTGTGCCTTTAAAATAAGTGACCTGTTGATATGCCCGTTTGATCCTGGGATCCTTTTTGCCGATTTTCTCAATGTGTTCAATAGCTTTGTTATAATCGCTGGTTTTCAAATAAGCTTCACTGAGCAAAATATTAGCCTCACTCGAACGCTCGCTATCAGGAAATAATGAGGCCAGGTTGTTTAAAGCATCTATAGCTTCGTCAAAGTTACCCAGGTCATAGTTGATTTTTGCCTGTTTAAAAATAGCCTCCTCCTGCATGACCGGATCAAAGTTCATCCTGGCGGCGTTATCGAAAGCGGTGAGGGCAAAATTTTTGTTATTACTCCTTAAATACAGGTTACCCAGATAGTAAGAGGAACGCTGCCCCAATGCATTTTTTCCGGATGCCAGCTCTTTAAAATATGCTTCAGCACGGTCAAAATTATCCATATTGTAGAAGGCCAATGCCACCCTGTATTTAACCTCGGGATCTTTTTTGCCGCGCTGGTTCTGCATATAGGTGTGAAAGAATTCCGCTGCTTTATCATACTGCTGTTTTCTGAAATAAGATTCAGCGATCAATAAGCTAAAATCTTCCAGGTTTTTTACTTTTCTGCCGCTGGCAACTACCTGTTCCCCATACTGCAGCAATTCGTCATATCTTTCCTGTTTGTAATATACATTGAGTATCATATAAGGTACAATAGCAGAATAAGCCTCGTCCTCTTCAGCCCTTCTCAAATCTGTTAATGCCTCGTCATAGGCACCATTCCTGAATTCAATAAATCCGGCATAATAGTTTGAGGCAGCCGTGTAAGGACTTGTTCCCTGTTTCACATTGTTGAAATAACTCAGGGCTTTATCAAAATTCTTTTTGTTAAAATGAGCATAGCCCAGTTTAAACCTGGTTTCCAATCTTTGATCGGCAGTCAGCTTGTTGATGTCGGTTTTTTCAAGGTACGCTATGGCCTTGGTATAATCCTTATTTTTAAAATAAAAATTGCCTAATTCATAAAAAGCCATCACCGATTTGGGGTGCCCTTCATAACGGTTCACAAATTGGTCGAGCAAAAACTCACCGTCGTTATGGTACAGGCTCATCGCGCAAAAGGCAATGTAGTACCGGGCATCTATGGCCTTTATCGACTCAGGCTCATGATTGATGTATTCTTCAAATGCCGTTCGTGCAGCCGCGTATTGTTGCTTATCGAACAAATCTATCCCCTGGCGGAAATATCTGTCATTATCAATCTGGATCATGGTATTTTGGGCCGGGACACCATACCAGCAGCAAAGCAGGATTAGTATAAAAAGGATTATTTTATCCATAAAAATTAGCCAGAACAATCTTACTAATAACTTTAGAATAACGCAATTATTGTAATTTTCAAGAGACTGTATTTTTTAGCTTATATTACCGCGCGAATATTATTTTTCAGTGCAACAACTTAAACACCAGCTCTTTCAAAATCTGCACTTCATTAACCGTGCCAATCTGTACACCTTTGGATTGCAAATCTGCATTTTTGAGGTGATGAATATTATCTATCACCTTGGGCAGGTGATAATTATTCATCGCCAGTTTATACTCTTTGACAAAAAAAGGGTTCACTTTCAAAACTGCAGCCAGGTTTTTATCTGACTTGTCTTTGGTATGATGAGCCATAAGGAGTTTACTGAAAAACGAAAATAACATAGCTATAATTGGCAAAACGGGATTAGCTCTCGGGTTAGCCGCAAAATAATTAATAATCTGATTAGCCTTCAGTACGTTTTTGATGGTCAGGGCTTTTTGCAATTCAAATACATTGTATTCCCGGCTGATTCCAATGTACTGCTCAACATGGCTTTCCTTTATTTGTTTTATATCATTCAGGTTAACCAGCATTTTGTCGATTTCATTGCTGATTCTTTTCAGATTGTTACCAACAAACTCCGTTATCATAAAAGTTGCTTTTGGCGATATTTCATAACCCTTTTCCGCCACATAATTGTTGATCCAATCAGGTATTTGATTATCATAAAGCTTTTTGGTACTAACGAGCACCGCGTTTTTGTCTATAAGCTTTGCCAGTGCCTTGCGGTTATCCAGTGCTTTATATTTATAACAAAATACCAGTAAGGTAGACGGTACCGGGTTTTGCAGGTAGGCTTCCAGTAGTTTTACAGCATCCGGTTTATTGAAATCCTGTATCTCCTGTGCTTCTTTGACTAAAACCAGTTGTCTTTCAGCCATCATAGGAAATCTTCTTGCGTTAGTGATGACAGCATTCGTCGAGACGTCTTTGCCGTACATGATTATCTGGTTAAAACCCTTTTCATGATCCGGAATGGCATTTTTTTCAATATGATCTGCGATAAGATCTATGTAATAGGGTTCATCTCCCTGCAAAAAATATACGGACGCATACTGGCCCTTCTTCAGGGATTGCAATACCTGGTTAGAAGATTGCGGCATATTTCAATTCGTTGCTA
This sequence comes from Cytophagales bacterium, assembly GCA_022360015.1. Classification (GTDB taxonomy): domain Bacteria; phylum Bacteroidota; class Bacteroidia; order Cytophagales; family Cyclobacteriaceae; genus Agaribacillus. The sequence continues at coordinate 50,411 of JAKSDQ010000317.1, read as the reverse complement.
ATTTAAACGCTAATATAACCTGATAGATTATTTTCGCTTAAATCATCATGAAATTTTTTTATTTTTTTAGGAGAAGTTGTGTTGAATCCGTTCGCTATATCAGCGTTGAACCCCATCTTTTATTTTGATGGAAAATGTTGTTCCTTCGTTTACTTTACTGAACAAACTCACCTTGCCATTTAATTTTTCCACAGCATTCTTGAGTATGTAAAGCCCCAGCCCTGAGCCAATTACCTGATCGTTGGCCCGGAAGAACATGTTAAAGACCTCTCCCTGAATGTTTTTTTCAATGCCAATTCCATTGTCTTCCACTTTGATCAGCAAATCATCGTTGAGGTTTCTTTTAATCTCTATATCGACATCGCCCGGTTGACCGGGCTTGGAATATTTGATGGCATTTTCAACCAGGTTTTGTAAAATGGTGGTAATCAAGCCACGGTCACTCACAAAAGGCCTGTCAAGATCAATTTTAAGATTGAATCTGACATTATCAAAGTTGGGCAAATTGGTAAATAAGTTGATGCAACTGTTAATTATACTTTTAAAGTTGATTTTCTCTTTGTTTATGTCTACTTCCTTGATTTTCGTCAGTTGTATGAGCGTTAAAATAATGTCGTTGAGCCTGGTTATCTGCTTATTATACAAGTCAAAATACTCCAGTGCTTTTTCATCTTTGATCTCATTCTCCACGATCTTATACAAACCCAGCAAAGACGCGATCGGCCCGCGCAGATCGTGTGAAGCCTTGTAAACAAATGTATCCAGCTCTTTATTTTTATATTTCAAATCCTGCTCAATTTGCTTCTGATCCGAGATGTCACGGATAATGCTGGAATAATATTCCACTTCTCCATCAATGGCTTTATGGGAGATGATTACCTGAGATACGGTAATCAATTCTTTATCATAGCGCTGAATGACATTCTCACCGCTCCATATACCCCTGCTTGCCGCTACCGGAATTGCGTAATCCCTGGTAAGCTTCTGGGAATGCTCCGATTGTAAAATTTTCACAGGAAACCCTGTGACATTGTCTTCAGGACTGAATCCGTAAAAATCCCTGGCGGCCTGGTTCAGATAAATCAAATTCAGATGTTTGTCCAGCATCAGGACGATATCAGACGTGGCTTCAATAATACTTCCGAATCGCTCCTTTTCGGCAATAGCTTTGCGGATCGGGGTGATATCCTGTATGGTTCCAAAATGCCTTAAATGATTACCTTCATGATCTTTCTGTACTTTGATGCTAATGTAAATGTTCCGGATTTCACCCTTGGGCCGGATAATTCTGTATTCTGTAAAATCAAGGTAGTCTTCAACCCTTGATTTCATAGCCCGGTCCATGGCAAGATAATAAGTGTGCAAGTCGTCGGGGTGAATCAGACTTACAAAATCATCGACATTCACCACATTGCCTTCACACACCGTCAAACCTTCACCGAGCATTTTGACAAAATTTTCTCCCACTTTCATCCGGTCAGATGCCACATCCAATTCCCACATCGATAGATTGGCCAAGGCAAGGGCATCTGACAGTTGCTCTTTACTTCTGCTTAATTCGCCTTCGATTTTATGGATTTCTGTTATATCCTGTATAGTACCATATTGTTTAATTGAGTTACCGTCCTTTTCCACTAAAACCCTGGTGGTTGCATAAAGGTACCTGATTTGACCATCGGGACGGATAATCCTGTATTCGGTGTGATCTATAGAGTTATCCAGCTCATTATTGACGATTCTTTTCCTGGTTTTGTCGAAAACCTTACGATCATCAGGGTGAATCAGTTTTTTGTATTGGTCAATGGAAACCAGGTATTTGCCCTGTTCAACAATCCGGAAATCTTCTCCGCCTCCGATGATGTCCACCATGCTTTTGCACACAATGAAGGCATCCTTTTCGAAATCATATTCCCAGGTTGCACAGTTAGCCAGCATCAGGGCCTCATTGAGCTTTTTTTCATTGCTTTGGAAAGTAAATTCCATTTGCTTGGATTCCGTAATATCCCGCCAGATCGAAAACAGCAGATCCTGGTTACCTTTTTTGTATATGGTATTTGAGATTTCTACCCAGCATAAAGCAAACCGGGTAATAAACTGAAAAACTTTGTTTTGGTGAGGATAATTGTTGAGATGGGTAATAAACTCCTGCAAAGTATAGGCATTACCCTTCTGGTCTCTGATGAGTTTAAAGACATCGTCATCAAAAACATCATCATGCGCCTTTAAGCCCAATAACTCCACCCCGGCACGGTTGGTGTCAATCAGCTTATCATGGTCAATGATGAAAATCGCATCTTTGGATTGTTTGAAAAAGAAAGATGCATCTATTAAAAAATCGTTTGTTACAGTTCTAGATTCCATTACGATAACGCCAAAAATAACAATCAATAGAAAAAATAAATTTTCAATTTCAAACGATAGCCAACATGTATGAATAAAGAGTAAAAACGTAAAATTCAGGTTTTTAGTTAATTCTGATAAATCCTTATCTTAAAACCATAAATATCTGATAAGCAAATATATAAAGACTGAAATTCAATATTCTTAGCGGAAAGGAAATTTTTCTGTTTGCCACTTTTGAATGTACCTGGTTAGTAAGGATTTGACAATATTTGATCCATGAAAATCGCCTTAATTGAACTTTCAATAGTTTTTTTTATACTAAATCCATACCATGTTTTACCTGTCTTCTGTGCTATACCTCATGTAATAAATTTTGCGGTCTGTGCATCTTTAGTACAAAAAAATAGCAAAACGGGTAATAGCCGATTTCTGCTGTTTACATTTCGGTAATGTATCTATTAAATTTCCGTAATGTAGCCGTCAAAATTTAAATGAACATGCCTAAGAGAAAAGTCCTTATGGACGGCCGAACAGGATTCTAAAGGATTTCTTTATTGAACCTGACTTTCTGATATCCCTGAAAATATCCATCCATTCATGGAACACCAGATACACAGGGTTAAAAGAATTTACAGGTTTTGTAATGCCATAAACAGGCTTTTCCTCTTCCGGTTGAAAAGTTCCAAACATCCTGTCCCAAATAACCAGTGTGGAACCGTAGTTTTTATCAAGATATTTGTCATTTACCGCATGGTGTACGCGATGGTGTGAGGGGGTGACAAAAATGTATTCTATGGGTTTGGGCAACTTTCTGATAAACTCGGTATGTATCCAAAACTGGTATAAAACCTCTATTTGATGACAAATAAAGAATACTACCGGATGAAAGCCCATTAAAAAAGCGGGGATAAAAAAAATTATTTTGATGTGTTGTGTCCAGCCTAATCTAAAAGAAACAGAAAAGTTGTATTGTTTTGAGGAATGATGCGTTACGTGTGTTGCCCACCAGAAACGTTGTTCATGAGCGATTCTGTGTGCCCAATACCGGCAAAAGTCTATAATTACCAGGCATAGTATGTAGGACCACCATGTGGATGGGATGGTCCACGGCACCAGGTTGTAAAAAAATAAGGCAAAACCAAAGGTAGCCGCTTTTACCAATGCTCCGGCAATAATGTTACCGATTCCGATTGCCGAAGCAGCCAAAAAATCTTTTCCATGATACACCTTCCTTTTCTTGTAATTGCTGATAATCCACTCAATTAATACGAGTGTAAGCATTATGGGGACCGCGTATGGAATTATCGGGGGCAAGCCAATCTGGTCTAATTGCTCAAGGGTGAGGTATTCTTTCACAGTTTTTATTTATTAAGTATCGAACGCGAATGAAGAATGCAATATTATTAAATTTTAAACAAATAATTTATCCTGTTTTTGTATTTAATAAATTTAAAAGTATGAATCACTGAATAAAATATTAACTAATTTCGATGATAATGCATTTAAATTCATAGCTTATGAATACCGGTCAATTGCCCGGTCCACTGATTAGTATCATCATGACCACCAGAAATGGTGTGAGGTTTCTCCAGGCCACATTAGACTCCATTATTGCTCAAAGCTATCGGAATTGGGAGTTACTGGCTGTTAATAATCAGTCGGGTGATCACACCTTGGCCTTGTTAAAAAAATACGCTGATAAGGACGCTAGAATCAAAGTGCACAATAATCCGGGGATAGCAGAAATCATACCTGGCCTGCAATATGGTTTTGCACAAAGCTGTGGCATTTTCATAACCAGGATGGATTCAGATGATCTGATGCCCCCCCATAAGTTGGAAAGCCTGATAACATTGCTGATACAAAAAGGGACCGGACATCTGGCTACCGGCTGCATTAAGCATTTTTCAGATGGTGATGTACAGGGTGGTTTTCGACGGTACGATGCCTGGCTCAACCGGTTGATGGTATCGTCTAATCATTACCGCGAGATTTACAGAGAATGTGTAATCCCTTCGTCATGCTGGTTGGTACACCGGCAGGACTTTTTGAGATGCGGAGGATTTGGCAGCATGGTTTATCCGGAGGATTACGATCTTTGTTTCCGGTTTTATTCCCAGGGAATAAAAATCGTCGCTTGTCACGAAATTCTGCATTTGTGGCGGGAACATCCGGACCGTATTTCAAGAACGGATAGCCGGTATGAAGATCAGTTGTATTACGATTTAAAACTACACTACTTTTTTAAGCTGGATTGGGACAGCCACGCGAAGCTGGTTGTGTGGGGAGCAGGTAAAAAAGGTAAAAAGTTGGCCATAAAACTGCGCAACCTGGGTCTGAATTTCACCTGGATTTGTAATAATTACAAAAAAATCGGACACGCTATTTACAACATACCCGTGTATGGCCCGGAAATATTAGATTCATCCGGTCCATGGCAGATATTAATAGCGGTATCTGCCAGGAAAAAAGAGCATATCGGTAATTTTCTTGACAAAAAGAAAATATGGTACCGCTGGTTTTGTTGAAAGAATTAGGTGGAAAGGCATTTTACAATTCATTTCTGTATTGAAACGACCAACTTTCCAAGGTTTTCTTCAATATAATATAATCTAACAGTGCAAAAATAAACAGGCAGCCCCCTATCATTTCCATAATTTCCTCCAAAAAGGCTAAAACCCTGTAAGTCCGTGAAGTAAATCCCGTCTGCTCTGCATAACGCCCGGCAAGCATTTCCATGCCTATGGCCCCTAAGACAAAAATCAGCCCGGAAATCAAAAACAAAACTTTTGTCTTTTTTGGTAACCTCCGGAAGAAATTATACAAAATAACCACCAATATCAAGGTAGCGATTCCATAAGGAATTACCCAGGCAAAATAAAATACTCCCAGTGTTTCGGTATTCAGCATGGATCTGGTAACTCCTGTGAGGTTTTCATGGATACTTATATTTTCATCCAGGGCCAGAAAACAAAATATACCACCCAGCAAATACCAATAAACTTTTTGTTTTCCCTGCCAACCGATCAGAAAAAGGATGACAGATGCTGTCAAAAGTAAAATCGATGAAAAAAAGGTTGGCAAATTCTTTTCGCTGTCAAGGTAAACCATCTGGAATTGTGCCTCACTAATCATATTATTCCGCATCAAAAAATAGCCGGCGATGTTTAACAGCACGATAAACAACACAAAACCCAACATGGTTTTCAAAATAGTTTTGCTTCTGATATGTATCATTTTCCTAAAAATTAACTATCACAGGTAGTTTAAAGGATTGTGGTTTCAGTAGATGAGCGTAGTATCTATGAAATATAAATATTATCATAATGTTAAAAAATTAAAAATCAAATGTTATCTGAATAATGTAAGAAAAGTGAAACAATTTTTCAATGACCCATGTTAATAATGACAGTTGCAGCAGTTTAAAAAAGAAAAAACCTAAAATATCTTAAAGAAGTAGCTCTTGTCAGCATGAAGGTGATACTAACAGCATGGCTTGTACTGTTAATGGGTATTAACACTAACAGGGAGAAAACAACATTTGACTGGGAACTCAAGAAAGAAAAAAACGGCGTTCAGATATATGCCAGAAAAGTGCCCGGTTGGGCCTATCAGGAATTAAAAGTCACCATGCAGGTTGAAAGCACGCTATCAGGCCTGATAGCTGTGCTAAAAGATGTACCCGCCTACCCTGAATGGGTCTATATGTGTACCGATGCTTATCTGTATGAAAACAGTACATACGAAGAATACTACTATGCAAAGTTCGATGCACCCTGGCCTGTAAAACACAGGGACCTTATTGTACATTCGGTGCTGAAACAAGATACTACTACTAAAACCGTTATTTTCAAGGGAGAAGGCATTCCGGGGTACAGGCCAAACACGGAAGGTATTATAAGAATACCCAAGTTTGACGGCCGGTATCTTCTCGTTCCAAAGGGTAACAATCTGGTTGACATCACCTACCTGGTAAAACTTGATCCGGGAGGTCTTTTGCCAGGCTGGCTGGTCAACCTTGTAAGTTACTCAGGCCCCTTTCATAGCTTTGTTAAGCTAAAGGATTTTGTAAAACAGGACAAATACCAAAAAACCAAACTGGCTCACATAGAGGGGATTTAGTGACAAAATAACCGATAAAGTCCTCGTATTGTCAATTTTCAAATGGATCAGCCAGTGGAACAAACAATATAAAAAGGACAAGGTTTAATGAATATATGAAAAAGATAAAAACAACCATTTCGTTAGCTACGATCTTTTTGGTTCTTTACATCATATCCCATCATCTAAGCGTACCGTTGGCTGTTCCGATGATATTGTTTTGCATGTCGCCATTTGTAATGATATGGATGGTACTCAGCATTTTGAAAGACGGAATTCCATCAGATAAAAAGTTTTCAGACGGTTATTTTTATGAGGATTATGATCATGAAAACCAACAATTTATACCCCGCCAAAAAGACTGACCCGGTGCAGGTCAGCTATTCAAACATGGTAATTGCCTGCAAAGCCCGGTTGGCTTCCTCGATTTTTTCCCGATTATTTACTTTTGCGGCAGCTTCCAATACCCCCTGGATCGCCAAAGTTCTTCTGGGTGACCTTTCAAATACCTTCTCATATTCTTCCAGTGCTTCAGATGGCCTGTTATTCAACAACAAAAAATCCCCATACAATTCATGCGGGGGTTTGACAACTACGGGTGGACCAAAACTGAAAGGCAGTTTATCTTCCAGGGCTATGGCCTCTTTGATCAGCGGCTCAGCCGATTTGTAGGCTCCCTTTTCCATCATCAGGTGCGCTGTCAACTCTTTTTCAAATATGAGGACGGTCAGGCTTTCTTCCACTTTTTTGGCATATTCAGGTGATATAAGCGTTATATCTTCCACGGCATCCAGGATCCGGGTCTTTTTTCGTTTATTTTTTAACTTCTTTATCAGTCTTTCGGCTAGGTCGTATTCTCCCTGCTTGATTGCTACCAGGCCTTCGATGTAGTAAGCCGTTGCGAGATGCACAGGCTCCAATGATGAAACGTTGAGTTTGCAGGCCGCAACAGGATCATCCCAGTCTCTGGTATGTATAAGATAGGCTGCTCTCATTGCAGTAAAATGCATCCTGGCCCGGTACGAAGTATGGTTTTCAGCATCTTCCCAGATGATCTCCAATTGCTCTCTTGCCTTATCAAAGCGGCCTTGCTGCAGATAACCATAAGCCAGCCACAAAAGCGAATGGTAGGCCCGGTCTTCGTGTTTTAATCCTTCGGTCTGGAAAATTTCCTCTCTTGCCTGCCACGATTTTTCGTTGGATATTATCATTTTGTCCCACATGCCAAAGGCCACGTAAATGTGAGAAGGCATATGGAGGGCATGGGATGATTCCGGGGCAATTTCTGCATATGTTTCAGCCGCTTCAAGTGCTAAATGTGAGTAGCCCGGTTCATCATAGGCATAAATTGTATAAAGTAAAGCACCCGGATGATGGGGATTTTCTTCCAAAATCTCACTCAGAATTTCACCGGCTTTCAAATAAGTATCGGTGTTTCTGCGACCATGGCTGGTTCCCATTAAAGACAAAGCGTAAAAACAGGCTATTTCATGATTGCCTGGATACTTTTTATAAAGTACGCTCATAAAATTGGCATAGGTAACATCCCGCAGGTTTTTCTTTAAATCCCCGAATAAAATATTGGCGGCTCGAATCAGGTCTTTTTCCAAAGGTGTGGTAGCCTTCTTAACGCGTTTTCTGGCATCCGTATCAATGAAGCTAAGTGCGATCAATGCCTCGTCTTTGTCCTGCCTGAACCACAGCGGATAATTGTAGGTCATCGCTTCGCCCCAATAGGCCATCACAAAATCCGGGTCGATATCCTGGGCCGCCCTGAATGCTTCTTCTGCCCGGTTGTAGTCAAAATTGTGTAAAAGCCATACACCTTTAATAAAGTGTTCCTGCGCTTCAGGTTTTCCACTGGTTGGAAAGTCGATGACACTGAGGTCGAAAGTGTAAGCACTTGATTTAATACAAATAAAAAATAAAATAGTTATAAAAATGTTTCGGAAGAAAACATCCTTATTATATAATAGGTTAGTTTTAAACACTGCTTTAAGGGTTAATTTAGGGTTAAAAAAAGATTGTAACCTTGAATTTAAACATTTTTTGTGATAATTGGAAATTAAGGGAGTATTTCTTATCGAGCCGTGCGTTAAACATCTTGACAATTGTGGATTGAACGTATCTTATTGTGTGGCGGTTATGTGGTGGTTATATTGCGTAGGGGGCATTATGGCTTTGAGTACTATTGCGCGCTAGTCATACTATGGCTTTGAGCCATAGTATGACTTCAATGGATCGTATGCTACCGAACGGAGGATGTGACTCCAATTAAAAATTCATCGAATTTGACCATAAGAGCCGGCATATGGCTTAATTTTAGGAAATAGTAAAATATATTTGTCAAATACCAGACAATTGACAGTATTATAGAGATCTATTTTTCCTTTAAATCGTTAAACTTATATTATGAACAATACATACTATAACCCGGAAGATTTGAAAAAATTTGGAAATGTTTCTGAATTTCAAAAGGAACTCGCTGACAAGTTTTTCAGTTATTATGGAGAAGTTTTTAAAGAAGGGGAATTAAGCGCTAAAGAAAAAGCCTTAATTGCGTTGGCGGTTGCTCATACCATTCAGTGCCCCTATTGCATCGATGCTTACACAGAAGGCTCTATCGAGCATGGAGCCACCGAAGGGCAGATGATGGAGGCAGTGCATGTAGCCACAGCCATAAGAGGAGGAGCATCATTGGTACACGGTGTGCAAATGATGAATAAGGTGAAGGAGATTACTATGTAGTAACACTTATGAAAACACTTAAGGCGACTAACCACCCGATAGCCGACTACTCACATCAGGTAGCGATACTGGAAGAAGGGACGGAGGTTTCGAATATTCCAAAATTCGCGGATAAACTTGAAGCAATAGGTCTTTATCCGCTGAAACCTACAGGATTTGATGTGTTTCAGGTTAACGTAGGTAAAATGTGCAATCAGACCTGCGCACATTGTCATGTGGACGCTGGCCCTGACCGGAAGGAAATCATGACCCGTGAAACTATGCAAACATGCCTGGAAGTCATCCGGGAGCACGATTTTAAAACGGTAGATTTAACCGGTGGAGCCCCTGAAATGAACCCGGATTTCCGTTGGTTTGTGGAAGAAATAAAAAAACTGGGCAGGCATGTGATGGTCCGCTGTAATCTTACCATTATTTTAGCAAATCCCAAGTTTCATGATCTGCCGGAGTTCTTCAAAAAACACAACGTTGAAATCGTTTCATCGCTGCCTTTTTACAACGCGCAAAGAACAGATCGTCAAAGGGGAAATGGCGTCTTTGACAAATCCATCAAAGCCTTACAAATGCTCAATGCAGCAGGGTATGGAAAGGAAGGCTCAGGCCTTGTTCTGAATCTGGTTTACAATCCTTCGGGCGCGTTTCTGCCTGCGTCCCAAACACAGTTAGAGGCCGATTTTAAACAGGCATTAATGAAGGATTACGGGATCGAATTTAACAGTTTATTTGCCATCACTAATTTACCTATCAGCAGGTTCCTGGATTACCTGATAAAATCAGGGAATTATGAAAGTTACATGGAAAAGTTGGTAAATGCATTTAATCCCTCGGCAGCGGCAGGTGTAATGTGCCGGAATACGCTTTCGATCGGGTGGGACGGGTATATTTATGACTGCGATTTCAATCAAATGCTGGATTTAAAGATCGACAGCCCCGGCGCCCACCATATCGGTAATTTTGACAGCCAGGCAATCGGTAAAAGGAAGATAGTTACCGGCAATCACTGCTATGGCTGCACCGCCGGTGCCGGCTCAAGCTGCGGGGGAGCTACCACCTGATTTCCTGCCTTTTTGTAAATACCTGCCATTGTTCAGTGTTATATCGCCGGTGTTTTTCTGTTACAATTGATCGCTGAGCCGGGATGGGAACAAGTGGTTTATAATGTACGAAATATTTATCATCTCTCGAAAAATGATGATAAAGGAATTGTTCTCGTGAAAAACAGTTACGATCTACAAGTGAAAAATTCCACCAAAGCGCTAATGCTCCGGCTGACTAGCTTACCATTTTGGAGACGGCCAGTTTGATATTTTTGTCATCTACCTTGGACCTGGCGTCCTGTGAACCCAAATTCACATGTACCCGCAGCGCTTTAAGACCGCTGGCCCCCTGCAATTCCTCCAACTCTAGGTGCTCTACTTTTTGCTGCAGATACCCTTTTGATTGAAGATATTCAATGTAATAACCATATTCCCGGGCCTCTTTATTCTGCGCATAAACGATAGCAATCATGCCGGGCTGGGTTAAACGCTCATTGCTATCTTTAATGAGGGCCTTATCAATTCGTTTTTTAACGATCTCATAACGGATGTTGTACGCTCCATCCACATCAAATTTCTTTTCATCCTGACGAAATCTGATAGACAAAGGATTGCTTTGTACCAGGATCAGATGTGTTGTTTCCAACGGCATTTTAATTTCTCCCTTAAGGCCGTTTGTAAGCCTGGCCAGCTCGCACATTGTTTTTAGTTGCCACAATCTGAGGTTTTTCAGATGCAACTCATGAAATTCCTTGCCCTGAACAATAGAATCACCCACATAAATATTATACTCTACCCCATCCGTTTTATACTTTTCAAAGTAATGAGGGAACATGCCCTGGGCTTTCTCGTCTTCTGCTTCCAGATAGTTAGACACAGCCAGATTTATTTTGGTAAGGCTATCTTCAAATTCCTTTCTTTTCTTATAAAGTGTACCATAGTCGGCATTTAAAGCCGTATTGTAACGGTGCAAAGTATCCCCTAAATAAAAATCATTTCTTACAAGGTAGTTAAACACAGGCTCTACATCATTTTTGATAAATTCCAAGATACCTACCTCATCTCCTGAGTTCAGCCCTTTCTTCACTTTTTGAATACGTTGATTTATCCTGAACTTCAATTGATCCAAAATGGGTAAGGCTTGCTGGAACATAGCCTGATTGACCACTTTTTTTGCAAGATTCAGATGTTCTGCCAAATCGTCTTTAATTGCGTTGTTTCTTTGGGTGGAAGACCCTCTTATATCTGACAACCCAAACAGGGGATATACATTCTCAAAAACAATAGGTTCTGACGCTATCTCCTCTCCTATCAATCTGCTATCCAAAATCTTGTTGGCAGCATTTTCAAATTTCCACGCTACTGTAGGATGGATGGCTGTATATTCCTCCCTGATAATGGTTTCAATCTGACTTTCCAGTTCATCGAGGCTGCGTTGAGCGGCCAGTGAAAAAAGGGAAACCAGTTGTTTCACTTTGATTAAGGAAAACGAATTGAGATCATTGATCTTGTCTGAGGCCAGCTCCAGTATGCCGATAAATTTTTCATCAAATATCAACGGGGCGATGATCAGGCTCCTGATTTTCTGTTGTTTTATAATCTGTTTAAACCTTTCCGTTCCCTGTATGTGCTTTGTATCGCTGACAACAATGGGTTTTCTTTGAGAGCAGACCTGATCATAGGGACTATCAGTATAGTCGCTGCACTCCATGTCTTCAATATTGTGTACAATGCTGTTCCATATTTTTCTGCCTGTTTCAAACTCTCCCTGATTCTCAGCAGAGAAAGAAATCAGGCCCAGTTTCAACCGGTTGATCTCAAAAAGGTCACGCAGATTGGCCTGAAGCTTATTAAAACCCGCCGATGTGATTACCGCAGATCGATCCAATAGCTGATACCGCAATTCAGACATCGCCTCCTGTTCGGTAACGTCCGTAAAATCAAATGAGGCTAGCCCGTGGAATTCAAAATTCTCCGGTGGTATTTTTTCCATCCATAAATTCAGGTCCGTGAAATTATCCATCAAATGATCCAACTCTTCTTCTGACAATGGTTTCAAAGGGCCTTTTTTGACGATTTTGAAAAGCTTATCATTAATAGATAGTTTATAGTATTTTTTGAGTTTGGTTTTTTCATCAATAAAAGTGAATACCATAGGTTTTTGAATTTCCACCGTTCTGTTATAAAACTCCTGGAGAATTCTTTTGTAGGCATTATAGGTTTTGCCCAGGTCCATGGCATGTTTATCACACTGCTCAAATTGATCGAACCTGATTAGCGCATCAAATTTGGGTGTGCTGAATATTGGTTGGGTATCATACGGTTTCGCGGCCGCTGCAATGGTAGTTTCTAACTCCGCAATGGGGAAGAGTGTGGCCATGATAAGGTCCACTGTCTGTTTATATTTTTTGAGAATACTGTAATCTTCAACAGGGTGCAGCAATTCAGGTACCTGTTCCAACGTTTTTACGATGTCTTCTTGCAGGTACAAAAAAGAATGCTTACTTTTTGACAATTGTTCTTTATACCGGGTATACAGTGGCTCAAAACTTAATTTTGTGGCAAACGGAAATTCCAGCAGGCTGAAATTTAAATTTTCAGGATTGCCCAGTAATGATTGCAGATCCCTCGGAACTTGTTGTGCATCACCCATATCTATTAATTTGCTTTTGATAACCTTACCAATTATTTACGAATATAACTTGTAATTGTTCAATTTAATAGTAAATTTTCAATATAATTACCATCACAAAAATCCGGATGCCCCTGATGAGCAAGCCTTGGCGAAAAAAAGCCATAAAATGTTTCATTTAAGGCGCTATACAGCCTGTCCCGGAGCATCCGGTGAAGGAAAAAAATTCCGGAATAAAATAATTATTGATTACAGCCGGGTTGCCGTAAGCAAAATTTCTAAAATCCTTTCCCCGGTAAATTACAAAACTTCCGTCTTTGTCTTTGAACCGGCCGGAAAGTAGTATCTGATCATTTTTGTGTGCTTTTGCCAGGTATAGCTGGTGTTTGTATTCCATGTCGGCGGCTATCTTAACAGTTTCTTTGTTCAAATTTGATAAAAATTTTATAAGTTGATAGTTTTCCTCCTCACACTCCTTTTTATAAGGACAAATAAGCCCCCTTTCATGGTCAAGTGCTTTTATCTGGTAAACATAAATCCCGGCGTCAATGATACGGTCTTTATCCAGTACGTTCTGCACATGTAAACGATTAATGTCATTACCCGAAAAAACACCCCCGCCTTGTTCCAGCACGCCAATTAGGGTAAGGTAGCCGTCATTTAAGAGTTGCTGTAGTGTTTCCCGGTGCCTATTGTATATGTCATTCTCCCGGGTGTTGTTAAGGATGAGTTCCGGGTTGCTTTTACTGATGACCAGTAAAAAGTGTTTAGGGCCGGTTTGCGCTTGGAGATGTATCACCGGCATTAATAAAAACAGCAGCATCAGGTGGTGGTAGCCGGCTTTGGCCGGTATTTTTGTCGCAAGATAACCCATGAATTTCAGTATTTTTTTGTCGGTTACAGGCTAATATAGTGATAGAATTCAGGAATTAAAAGTGTCTGCGGATACCTGAATCTTGGCAAAATACCATTCAATATTGGAGGATAACAAAATATGGTGGCCTTTGGTAAACAAATTTCTTTTGTCCACCTGCGTAATGTTTCCATTTGATTTCAGCCATAAGGCTTTGCAGAAGGCTGTAAATTTGAAATTATGAAACCTAGCATAATATATATTCTTTTTTCACTATCTGTTTCTGTGGCTGCCCAAAACACAGAAAAGGAATACGAACTGGTTAAACTGGATAGAAAAGTCAATTCGAGGTATCATGATACAGCGCCGGTGATTTCACCGGATGGGCAAACACTGTATTTTTTCATCGCCAATCACCCTGAAAATACTTTTGGTACCGACAACAGCCAGGACATTTGGTTTTGCGAAAAAGACGGCAGTGGTCAATGGACCCAAGCCAGGCGGATGGAAGCCCCTTTTAATAAAAACAGGTTCAACCAGGTAATGAGCATTTCCAAGGATGGTAACCGGTTGTTGATCAGGGGAGGAAATGGGAAAAACAAAAAGGGGTTTTCTATTGTAAAGAGGGTGAACGGTCAGTGGCAAAAGCCGATCCCATTACAGGTAAAGGATTATAATAAAATGAATATCGGCCGGTTTTCAGGTGGTTTTCTGTCGTATGACGGAAACGTATTGGTCATGTACTTTAGCCAAAGTGAACGGGCTAAATACAGCGATCTTTATGTCAGCTTTAAAAAAGAGGGGTATACATTTAGTAAACCGCAGCCGCTGCCATCCAATATAAACACCCGGTTAGATGAATTCGGCCCTTACCTGACCACCGATGATAAAACGATGTACTTTGCCAGTAACAGGGGGGGAGGATTTGGCAGTATGGACATATATAAAACTGCTCGCCTTGACAATAGTTGGCTCAAATGGTCCGATCCTGTTAACATAGGCGAACCGATTAATACCAGTGGGTTTGACGCTTACTATTCTGTCGACTCTACCGGTAACCACGGGTTTACCACCAGAACCTATATCACAGCAGACGGTGGAAGTATGGACATCCTGGGAGTGGTTCCAAAACCCAAGCCGGTTGTAAAAACATTTGTATCGGGTTTTGTTTATAACGAAAAAACAAAGGAGCCCATTGAAGCAAATATCGAATACAGACTGGACGAGGGGCCTGCCAAATTCATAACGGCCAGTCCGGAAGATGGATTCTATGAATTTGAGGTAGCTGAAGGTGGAAAGTATACATTCGATATTACCACTACCGGCTTTATAAATGCTTCGGAAAGCCTCATTGCCTTCAAGGCCGAAAAGGACACCACCATAGAAAAAAACTTTTATCTCAAACCACTTGAAGTAGGTTTGAAGGTAAGACTTGATAAAATTTATTTTGATTTTGACAAAACTACTTTAAGAAAAGAGTCATTTGATCAGTTGGATATGGTCGCAAAACTGATGGAGCAAAATCCAGGATTAAAAATCGAAATAGCCGGACATACTGACAACAAGGGGTCTGATGTATACAACAAAAAACTGTCACAGGGAAGAGCAGAGGCGGTAAGAAGTTACCTGATCGGCAAATGGATATCAGGAAAACGTATCCTTGCCAACGGCTATGGTGAAAGCGCACCGGAAACCAGTAATAATACGGACGAGGGAAGACAAATAAACCGCAGGGTGGAGTTTAAAGTTTTAGAGAATTAGTTTTTTTGCATTTTGGCGGCATTTTTTAATATGAATTTAAAAATGCTGCCTTTTCCTTCCTCGCTTTCAACCCAGATTTTACCACCGTTTTCTTCAATGAATTCACGGCATAACAGCAACCCGAGCCCCGAGCCGTCTTCTTTAGAGGTGCCTAACTTTGAATAATGATAATCATTGCTGAAGAGCTTCCTTGCAATATCTTCAGGAATACCTACCCCATTATCTGCCACAGAGATTTCGACATGATCGGCCTGGCTTCTGGCATCGACTATAACCTTTCCGTTGTCAGGGGTGAATTTTATGGCATTATTAATTAAATTCCTTAAGATAAGTTTGGCCATATCCAAATCGGCCAGGATCCTGGTATCTTTTTCTACTTTGTTCACCAGTGTTATGTGTTTTTTACTAGCTTCCGGCCCCAACAGATCGATATTTTCTTTCACTACTTCATTCAGAAAAATCGGGACCTGGTTGGATTTAATACCCTGCATTTGTGTTTTCGCCCAGTTGAGGAGGTTATCCAGGAGACTTTTCAGCCTTCCCAAATCTCCTTGCAGGTTTTCACACAACATGGCGATTTCCTCTTTTGTCATACTTTCGGACCTCATGAGTCCCAGAATTCCGGAAAAGGAATTAATCGGGCCACGCAGATCATGTGAAACAATGGAGAACAGCTTATCTTTGATGGTGTTCAGGTGCTTCAACGCTTCCTTCTGTCCGGTTATTTCCAGATTCTGTCTTTGAATATCTCTCGTATGTATTTCTATAAGCTCCTGCAGTTCCTGGTTTTTATTTTTAAGCTGGCGGGTTCTCAAATAATAAATCGAAAAAGCAATCAGGAAAAGCACGGTCAGTACCCATATGGGAAACCATCTGGTCTGATAAAAAAAGGCCTTTTTGACAAATTGTACGCTGGTGCCTTCCTCATTCCAAATTCCGTCATTGTTGGCGGCTTTTATCTTGAAAGTATAGTCGCCGGGTGGCAGGTTTGTATAATAGGCTACCCTTCTGTTACCTGCATCTACCCAGTCATTATCAAAACCTTCGAGTTTGTAATGGAAAAGTACCTCATCAGGTGCATACAGACTAAGTCCCGTATAATGTATTTCAAGGCTTTCCGAACCGGCAGGCAGGGTAATATCCCCCGTTCCGGAAAGCTGCCGGTGATTTAACCTGATATCTGTGATCAGAACAGGTGGTTTGACCGTATTGATTGGAATTTCATCAGGATCGATAATGGTTAGCCCCTTAAAGGTTGGCACCAGTATCTCCCCGTTTTTACCTAAATCGCCAATGGAAGCACCGGTTACCACACTACTGCGCATACCTTCTGAGTGATCATAGGTTATCGTCTCTTCAATTTCACTGATCTTTCCGCTAGCGATATCATCCAGGATCTGATAATCAAGTTGCTGTATACCTTTGTTGGTCATAAGCCAGCAACGATTGCCGGAATCTATAATTACCTGGAACACCGAATTGCTGTATAATCCTTGTCTGAAGGTGATGGATTTGAAAGAAGTGCCATCATACCGGCTGATGCCTCCGTTTGTTCCGATCCACAATTGTCCATCCTTATGTTCACTTATTTGAAAAACCACATTGGAGGCTAACCCATGTTTTTCATTATAACTCCTGAACTTCCCATTTTCCAACCGGTGGATTCCCCCACCATCCGTGCCCACCCATAGCCTTTGTTTACTGTCTTCAAAAATTGACATGATAAATTCATTTTTCAGCCCCGCCTCCTTTCCGTATTGAACAAATTTTCCATCTTTAAACCGGTTCAATCCTTTGCCAGTACCAATCCAAATATTACCATTGGCATCCTCTTCAATAACCCTCAGCTTATTGTTGCTTAATCCGTTTTTTTGATAATATCGTCTTACAACCCGACCATTTTTAAAAAGTACCAGTCCATCATAGGTACAAATCCACAAGTTGCCTTTACTATCCCGCAATATGTCCCGTACCCGGTTTTTCTGATAGCCCCGGCCAAGTGAGTAGGATGTAATTTCTTCATTTTCAAGTTTTGAGAGACCATAGTCGGTACCTATCCAGATAACCTCATTTTCATGGTAGGCAATGTTGATTATTTCATTGGACAAACCTTCAAGAACCCCATAGTTTTTGAATTTTCCGTCTTTCAGGCGGCTTATACCTCTCCTGTAATTACCCATCCATAAGCTTCCTTCATTGTCAAAAGCGAGGCTTTGTACGTTGTTGTCCACCAGTCCTGTGGTTTGATCCAGAATCTCAATCTGGTTCCTAAAGGATTTTATAAGGCCGATGTCTGAGGCGATCCATAATGCACCAAATGGATCTTCAATCATGTCGTTCACAAAAAAACCCAGGTTTTTATCGGTAATCCCGGGCTTTGAAAATGTACCGTTGCTGTAAAGGTTAACCCCCAGGGTGGTACCGATCCAGATATTTCCTTCGGAATCTTCCAGCAAGCTTCTGACGGAATTATTGTCCAACCCTGAGCTACGGTCAAAATATGTGAGCTTTTCTCCGGAAAGTATAAATAACCCCTCCCCCAGGGTACCAATCCAGATGTTATTTTTACTATCGATCATCAGTGATAGTATGGCACTGTTGGAAAGTGACCGAAGCCTCGGATCAGACGTAAAGCTCCCATCTTTAAACTTCATCACACCATTTCTGGTCGCGAGCCACAAAAAACCCTCCTTGTCGAGATCGATATCGGTGATGATATTACTTTGCTGCAGGGTGTCATCCTGAAATAAAATAAAATCATTGTTTTGCATTTTGATCAGTCCCCCGCCATTAGTGCCAATCCATAAAACATGGTTTTCGTCCTCATACAGGCTTAAAACCCCGTTCCTTTTGAAAGCCGGATGGTTTTTCTCATTAAACATCTGAAAATTGACACCATCGAACTTTACCAAACCATCAAAAGTGGCAAACCACATATAACCGTCAGAAGACAGCAGATTGTCCAGGACTGTGTTACTGGGCATTCCTTTATCCAGGTCCCAATAATCATGATTGTACTGCGTAAGCACCTTGTCAGGGCTTAATCCTGGTGTTTTATCCTGGGCTTTCAGTACGTGGAATATGAATAGCAAAAGGAATGCAAAGGATAAATGTCCTGATAAAATTAAGCGCATTTTATAAAGCAATCTGTGAATAAGCCCGGGTTCTGCCCCATTGATTTATCATTAATTTAACCATTTTTTTTGATCTTTGAAAAAGGGCTAAATTTGTGATACAACCAGCTATTTTCCGCAATTCTAAATTCAAAGTTAATCAAAAAAAAATCATTTCTTCGATCACCTGTTTATGTTAGACGAACAAATCATATGATTCGATGATCTAATCTATAACTTTTCAAAGAAGCACTTGTCGGTATCATCCAAGGTGAAAACCTTTGGTTAGTCGCCATTCATTCCTCCGGCATTAAGACAATCTTTACCTTGTTTTCTCCTGAAAGATATTTATTTGCGTCCTGCTTGATTTGTACAGGGGTTAAATTGTCTACCATTAATTTAAAAGCTTGGCTGACAGGGATTGAATTTATGAATTATTTCCCATTGCCTTCCATGATGTCGCCAAAGGTCTATGGTGTTCAGCACAAAACTGGCTTTAAAGTCGCTGTTTTTATAGCGTTTCCAGGCAGCGTCAAAGTTTCGTTTGGAAAATATAAGAAATAAATGTTGAAACTGCGTTAGGCAGGATTCAGGGGCGAGGAGTCAACCTGACCCCTGACTCCTCGCCCCTGATCCCTCTACAAAATATCTGTCGAATTGACTTCGGAATCCACGCAACTTTGTATATTGCTATCTTAACATAGAAGCAAACATTTATGAAAATAGTAGTACTGGACGGCCATACCTTGAATCCCGGGGATTTGGACTGGTCACCGTTACAGCGTCTGGGGGAGACCAAAATTTTTAACAGGAGCACAAGGGAGGAGATTTTAGAGAGAAGCGCGGATGCCGATATAGTGCTAAGTAACAAGGCCGTTTTGGACAGGCCGGTTTTGGAAAAGCTGAAAAACCTGAAATTAATCGCTGTCACGGCTACCGGCTTTAACAATATCGATGTTACCGCCGCCAGCGAACTGGGAATTTTGGTCTGTAATGCCAGCAACTACGGCTCGGCGTCAGTGGCCCAACATACTTTTGCTTTAATTTTGGAATTGACCAATCAATGCGGGTTGCATAGCAACAGTGTGAAAAACGGGGCATGGTCGCAATCTAAAGATTGGAGTTACCATTTACGCCCTATGGTTGGGTTGGCAGGAAAAACATTAGGCATCGTGGGTTTTGGCAACATCGGTCAGCAGGTAGCCGGCATCGCCCAGGGATTTGGCATGAAAGTGCTCGCCAATCACAAACATCCGGAAAGAGACCAACGGCCAGGCGTAGCCTTCGTATCCCTGGATGAGCTGTTGACAAAAAGTGATATCGTAAGCCTGCACTGTCCCCTTACAAATGAAAACAAAGGATTTATCAACGCACAAAACCTTGCCCTTATGAAACCTTCAGCCTTTCTGATCAACACCAGCCGGGGCCCATTGATCAACGAAAGCGACCTGAAGGAAGCGCTTGTTTCCGAAAAAATCAAAGGCGCCGGCCTCGACGTCCTCAGCCAGGAACCTCCCCTCCCCAACCACCCCTTGACCGCTATCAAAAACTGCCTCATCACCCCCCACCACGCCTGGGCCACCAAAGAATCCAGACAACGCCTGATGGATATCGTAGTAAATAATATAAAATCATTCATCCACGGCACCCCCCAAAACCTCGTAACCCGAAGGTCGTAGGTTTGAGTTTTACCCCAGCTACTTTTGCACAAAATAACGTTTTGTGCTTTTTTGTTTGAAATTGTTCGTAAAAAGCATAAAATGTTACATCTACCGTGGCATTTTATCAGGTTATTCTTGTATTTTATCACTTTCAATTAAATTCAAACTTATTATAAAAGGGTCTTTTACTTCCAAACAGAGGTCTATCCAGGGAGTTTTTTCAATGCCAGGATAATTGTATTTGCATCTTTTCTTTTTAAGAATTTTTTGATATTCTTTACACCTTTGTGATAGAAAAATACCTTGGGTGACGGTAACAATCTCTATGAAGTTTAGTAAGGTGCATGTGTTACTCCATTTTGGAGTGATATGTGCAATTAGGGTAGCAAAACAGATTTTTGACAAGAATGCTTTTGACCTGGATATGACCGACCACTAGTCAAGCCATTGTTTGAGAAAATATGGTGCCAGAAAGATTTATGAAAATTATCCTGGGAAGGGAGAAGTCCTTGAGTTGCTTCGCATGATGCTTGGTCACTCAACTTTAGACATGGCCAGAATATACATTGGAATACAGGAGGAAGAAATTGATTCACTTTATGCTTTGGCTGATTGAGTCTTAATTGAATTATTTCTTCTTGTGCCTTTTCTACTAAATCCGTAAGTTTATAGATTAATTAAAACAAGCTATGGCCAAAATTGAAGGCATTGTTGCAACTATACTTAAATATTTCATTTACCATCTGTGATGGAACAGACCAGGTAAGTGTAATTACCTTTGATAACCGGGTGTTCACTAAGTATCCTGACCTTTTGCCTGAATACGGCTTCTTTATCCATGTAACGATAGGTGGCATCCAGGACTTCATCATATTTTTCCGTTGCATTCAACGGGGTTAATTTCCCTACCAGCCGGTAGCTCTTGTGGGGTTCGAAGTTGATCTCTGTAGGAGGCGGGCCTATGTCCCCGTCGAAATCATTGGAATAGATGTAGTACGTTTCATCGAGTGCTACCTGGAAAATCAAGTCTACATAGTCGCCAGTTCTTACTTGCCCGGCAGAAAACGTATGGCTCCATCGTGCCGGTGGCACCGTTTGGGCAGCCCCCTCCGCAGCTAACATGATACCTATGCAACTAATCATATACCTTAACTTCACCATCATAACAGGCCATCTTTAATTACCACCATTTCTTTTTCTACTTCTTCAAAAGCCAAGTCCAAACCATGCTTCCTCAATGCATCGATCACCGCCTGCGGATCACTTAAATTCACATCCATATTTAGGTCGATGTTTCCCGTTATTCCCGTTTTATCCACTATTACCCGCATTTCCCGGCTGACAAGGTAGTAGGCTAAAGAAGACACCAGCTTCGAAACCGGCTGATTTCTCATGGTGATATAGAAATTATTCACCTCCAAGGCCGGTTCACCCCCGGAAGAAGCTAGTTTTCCCTTTTTTGTCCGTCTAAGTACCGCCCCCTTCACATTTCGCAGCTCACGTGTTACGATAAACCCGAATGCTCTTTTTAAATCCTCCTGCATACCTTGCAAAAATTCCTCCCGGCTGCGTTGGTCATTTTTCGGCATGATGGATTCGTAACAATAGAGGTTGGAGCTATCTCTTTGTGACAGGGGCGGGTTGAAATGCAAAGGATCGGCCATTTCTTCCATTACATCCGCTGATGCCGTTTGGAAAGCATGGGCATAAAGCGAGGCAATGGGTACATTGATCAATCGTATCCCGTAACAATTGTCCGTTTTTCGGGGAACATATACCCCTGGCCTCAACCCTTCCGTAAACGGTGTTACCGCTGAATGGTAAAGGATCTCCCGGCCCGTATCTTTCCCGTTGCCTACCAGTATGGGCGCACTGAAATCCCGATCTATTACCTCCCCTTTCTGCCTGTTTTGCAAATCTCTTTCCTTGAGTCCCTTCCCGGATAATACACGTTCCAGGTTTTCTTCGGTCAAGGCCTTGCCCCCTCGTGTAAATGCTACGATCTTACCTTTCCATATCCATACATATTGCACTTCCAGGCTACCGGTTTTACCGGAAAAATGCCTGGACAGTGTGGTATCTTCCACCACCGTCGGTAATACATATTTCTTTTGCTTTTTTAACCGCCCGAAAAACTTTTCTATCTTCTCTTTTTTCTCGTAAGTGACCGGCATGAATTGCACCCTGCCGTCGAACTTATGCTGCAAACTATCCAGTTTTGGAAAGGCCCGTACACAGGGCAGGCACCATGTCGCCCAAAAATCCAGGATAAGCAATCGGTCATGATAGTCGGATAGCCTAGCCGATGCTTTGGGGTAATTGACAATAGGAGAAAGCAGAAGGTCGGGAACCTTATCCCCGATGTCCGGTAACGGGAGGCTGGTACTTGCGGACTGTACCCGGTCTCCCTGGGCCTGGCTACACAAGCAGGGTAACCACAGCCCAATGCATAACATGATATGATATAGTTTCATTGTTATTAACTTTTGATTCACTTGAACGGTATGACTTAGTACCCTGAATTTTGGGTCAGGTTCGGGTTATCCCCGATTTCAGCCAGTGGAATGGGGTATAGCTCATCGGTCGGCTGCCAGCCGGGTTTAATGGGCCTGAGCAGGTCACTGGCGCGACCTGTACGTTTTAAATCCAGCCAGCGGTGTCCCCATTCAGTGAAAAGTTCCATCCTTCTTTCGTGTTCAATGGCCAGTAACAAGGAGGCCTGATCCGAAGCCGGGGTGTTCCCCAAAGTTGCCCGGTGACGAATGATATTCAGGTCTTCCTGCGCACCTGTAACATTGTTTTGCCGGGCACGCGCTTCAGCGCGAATTAGGTGCATCTCTGCCAAACGTATGATCATCAAATATTCGGTGATGGGAGTTCCGTTATTGCCACCGTCTGCTATTTTGTATTTAAAGGGATAATACCAGGTATCCGGCCCCTCCGTAAAACTGCCTATCCAATCCGTGAGGCGGTCATCTCCCGCCTCGAAGGCTCCTATGATCTCATCGTTTAGCGCAATAAAATTCGGAGGAGCGTCTAAAATGAAAGCTCCACCATCACGGGTATTGAGACCTGTTTCCCATGTCGAACTCAATTGCCAGATGGCTTCGGAACTATTGGCAAGAAATACTTCGTTCAATTCTCCTACCAAACCATAGGCCGGATTGCTAATTACCGTGGATGTCGCTGTTTCCGCATTCGCCCAATCTTGCAGGTACAAATATACCCTGGCCAAGAGTGCGGTAGCCGCCGACCGGTTGGGCCTCGACCTGTCTCCTTCGGAAAAACGGTAATCACCGGCGAGTAAGGTTTCGGCTGTTTTCAAATCTTCTATCACCTGTCCGTATACATCGACCTTGGGAGTTCTTAATGCAGATGCATTTATTCTGAAATCGGTGGTAGTGACCAGTGGTACATCACCCCACAGGTTCGTTAAATAAAAGTGACAAAAGGCACGGATCAACCTGGCTTCTCCTTCAAGCTGTACCTTTGTACTATCCGAAACGCCTGTATGCTTTGCCAGCCCTTCCAAAATGGCATTGGCTGAATAAATATAAGTGTATATCGATGACCAAAAACTGGCTACTTCACTGTTATCCGGCAGCAATGTATTATCATAAAATTGTTCCCTTACGCCGGTTTGATAAATGGTCAATTCATCGGCTGCTAACCCATTGGCTATGGTCATTTTGTTGGTCATCGTAGCATTATTGAACATTTCGCTGTAAATGCCCAGGAGCGCGGATGTAGCCGTAGCGTTATTGGTGAACACGTTATCGGTGGTCGTTTCCGTAGGCGGGGGATCGAGTGCTACGAAATCTTCACAGGAAAAGAGAAAAAGCGTAATGATCCCTCCTAAAATAGCGGTGCATAACCGCCTGTATCGAATGATAGAGCGTTGATATTTTTTCATGGGTGATCTGTATTTATAGGGTTGCGTGGATACCGGCAGTGAAAATGCGTAAAGGGGGTACCCTGGAAAAACTACGTGATTCGGGGTCGAGCCCCAGGTAATTGGTAAATGTCAATAAATTCTGTCCTTGTAGGTATATCCTGCCTTGGCGAAGTTTTAGCTTATTACGCCAACTGTCCGGGAAGTGCCATGACAAGGACAGGTTTTGTAATCGTATGAAAGATGCATCGGTGATCCTGTTGTCCCCGAAGGCACGTCCGATGGCGTAATTCAGCCCGGCTTCTTCGAAAGCTTGTGTAAACCGGGGTACTTCTGTCAAATCCCCCGGCTGTTGCCAACGGTTCATGACAATAGTGGGTTGGTTGCCATACGTGCCTGGCGTGGAAAAGGCATCGATATAGTTCAGGCCGTTTTGTTTGACAAAGTGGAGCAGGAAATCCAATTGGAACCCCCGGTAGGACAAGCTATTACTCAACCCTCCGAAGTATTCAGTCCCTATTTCTTTTCGCGCCACGTTGTCGTTAGGAAAATCCAATAGTGTGCCGTCTTCACTGGCATCTACATAAGTGAAAACGCCGGTTTGTGGGTCTACCCCGGTAAACTCAAGCCCTTTGAGGATAAACAGCGATTTGTCAACTTCAAAATGCCAGTCGAATGGTGTATTTTCAATGCCGGGAAATTCACGGAGTTCATTATCCAGGAATGTCACATTAAATCCCGTACTCCACTCGAAGTTGCGAGATTTTACATGGGTAGTATTCAGTTCCAATTCCCAACCTGTATTCCCGACAATGGCCGGGAAATTGTCTTGCAGGGAAGAAAAGCCGGTAACATCTGACACCGGGAAGCCTACCAGTTGATCGGAGGTGCGGTGCCTGAAATAGCTGATCTCTAACAAAACCCTGTCTTCCAATATACCCAATTCAATCGCTCCTTCTATTTTTTCGATGGTCTCCCAACTGAAAACCGGATTTCCGATACGTGTCGGAACCAGCCCTTTAACGCCTAAGTAATTCCCCGAGCTGCTGTAGGAATAGGAATCCAGGTATTCGAAATCACTCGTATTGTCATTACCCGTGATGCCGAAACTCCCCCTAAGCTTTCCAAAGCTCAGGAATGGTAAACGGCTTTTGATGAATGGTTCATTGGAGAATACCCATGCCGCACCGATGGCCCCGAAGTTGCCAAATCGCCGGTAGGGCCCGAAACGGCTGGAACCGTCCCGGCGGCCGGTCAGGTTAAGTATATACTTGTCTTGCCAATTATAGTTGATGCGGGCGAATACTGCGCTATACCTGTAGGGATCGTTACGGAAATTGTTGAGAATTACCTCGGAGGCTGCCGCCGGGTTTTCCAGTGAGTTTTCGTCCTGGAATCCTCTGGCGAGAAGCAACTCCCTTTTTGTAGTGGTTTGCTGGAAAGTACTTCCGACCAGGGTCGTCAGGTATCCCCCGGCGATCTGCCTGGTATATTCCAATTGCGGTTCTATGATCCAGGTATTGACGTTCCCGTCTATAAAATCCGAGTTGCCGCCAGTAACTCCGTAAACGGGATCGTAGGTACTGGCGGGGGAGGTTTTTAACTCGTCGAACCGGAAGTCCGAATACCCGAAGCTGCCTTTCAGTTGCAGGGTAGGCAATAGGTTATATTCCAGTCCCAGGTTACTGGTAAAGTTGCCAGTAGTGATCCGGTATTTCCTGGCGAGTTGCGCTAATGTGTTATCTCCTTTATTGGGATCGTCCCATGTAAAGTTTCCGTTTTCGTCTAATAAAGGAGGGGCATTAGGTGCTTTGGTCAAGGCTACGAATGTGGGGTCTAACTTCGGCAGATCGTTTTGATCGGCGGTATAGTTAGTCGATAGGTTGAGCGAAAACCTTTGATTTTTCGCTGTATGGTTCAGGCTAAAATTTCCCGAACCCTTCCGGTAGACGAAATCTCCCGGTAAGACGGTGGTTTGACGCTGGTAACCGACACCGAATAAATAGGTGGTATAGAGGTCACCTCCCGATACCAATACCTGCGCATCGGTAAATCGTGCCGTACCGCCGATCAATTCTTCTTGCCAATCAGTGTTCCTGTCACTGCCGAATGCCAAGTCGTAATCCGAAGCCCCCGGTGTAGCTCCGTCGTTCTCAAAAGCTTCGTTCCGCATTTCGAGGTATTGTGCTGTGGTGAGCAGATCCATTTTACCGGTAATTTTTCCCACGCCCGAATTGACATTGACATCAACGGATGTTTTGCCCGATGTTCCCTTTTTCGTCGTGATGAGCACTACCCCGTTGGCGCCTCGCGATCCGTAAATGGCCGTAGCATCCGCATCTTTCAATATTTCGATGCTTTCGATATTATTAGGGTTCAGGCTATTCAACGGGTTGCCGAAACCAGTGAGAAAACCGGAAAGCGAGCCTAACGGTGAGGAAGGAAAGGGTATGCCATCTACGATGTATAAAGGAGAGTTGCCGGGGTTTTCACTGGTGAACCGGGTTCGAACGCTATTCAGTCCCCTGATTTGCACCTGGAAACCACCGCCGGGAATGCCGGTAAGTTGTTGAATATTGACACCGGCCATCCTTCCCTGTAATGCCTGTAACGGGTTGGTTACCGACTGTTGCCCGATCTCTTGGGCACCGACTTTGGCAATGTTACCGGTGTATGCTTTCTCGTCGGTCTGCCAATAGCCTGTGCTTACTGTTACACCTGCTAAGCTGGTAACGTCCTCCTGTAGTACTGCATCGATCACCGACTTTCCGGCGATCTCGATTTCCCTGGTGCCATAGCCTATATAAGAGACCACCAGTACGGTTGTTTTATCGGGAACCCGGAGGCGGTAATTCCCTCCTACATCGGTTACAGTGCCTATAGAAGTATTTTTGACCATCACATTGGCCCCGGCCAGTGGTTCCCCGTTTTCATCCGTTACTTTCCCCTCGATCCATTTATCTTTCGGAAGGACTTTTTCGGGTTCCTTTTTTGTGGCAGGTACCGGCGCGGCTTTTACCACGATGTTATTATCCACCTGCCTGAAGGATGCTCCCGTTTGCCTGGCTATGTTCTTCAATACATTGGCCACACTCATGTTGTCGGCCTCTAAAGTAGTGGTATGACTGCGGGCAAAGGCAAGAGCTTTACCGGCATACACAAAGTTGAGCCGGGTTTTCCCTTCTATCGTTTCCAAGGCCTTTTCGATAGAAACCTGTTGCACATCGATGGAAATGAGTACTTCATTAACACTTTGCGCATAGGCCTCGTTAACGATCAGGAGGCCTGCGCAAAGACATGGTATACAAGCCGCTGCGAAAAAATTGACCGTCATGACGAGGGTTATACATCGAACTATTTTTTTCATATTTTTACACGGGTTTTTAATAAAATTTCGGTTTTGTTAAAAATTGACAAAGGAGGACCTTCCTGTGATAGAATGCGGCAAACATTTGTTAACCAGGGGGTCCTTTTCTTTTTTAGTTTGTTTTGCTTCTTTGATACGCCTGGCATCGCTATGAAGCGTTAAGTCTTTATGATTATCCTGTCATTGATCGTTTTGTTTTTGTTACCAATTCATTTTACTATTGCTGTGGTCTCACAACCTTTTCCTTTTACCAGTACTCCTTCGCCGGTGTATTCATAGCTAAAGTTATCCATGCTCCACCCGATCATGTCGAGAATGCTATCCAGGCTTTTGCCCCGGAACTTCCCTTTGACCAGGCAATTCCCTAATGGTTCGTTGTCGAGATGAATTTTCACGCCGAACCAGCGTTCGAGTTTTTTTACCACCTGCCTGAGTTCTATGGTATCGAAAATAAGTGTGCCGTCTTTCCAGGCAATGAGTTTGTCGATGTCACCCGACGCTTTTGTCATGGTCTTTTCGGAAATGTCAAGGGTCACCATTTCATTTCGGGTTAAAACGACTTCTTTTGTGGCAGTGCTCCTCATCGGTCGATCTTTTACCGATACCTTTCCGCTGGCTACCACTACCTGCACTTCCTTTTCGTCAGAAAAGGCCCGAACATTAAAAGAAGTGCCTAAAACCTTTGTGACCAAGTGTTTCGACGTTACGATGAATGGTTTATCCTTGTTTGCTTTTACTATGAAAAAGGCTTCGCCTTCGAGGAGTACTTCCCGGATACCGGCATCAAACTTTTCGGGATAGGTCAGCTTACTTTCCGAATTAAGTTCCACCGTACTGCCGTCCGGTAAAGTGATTCTGGATTTTTTCCCTGCAACAGTCTGGTGAACCAACATTCCGGTTTCCGATAAGGTGTTTAAAAAATAGATGGCCAAGACCGCCACCATCAACATGGTTATGGCTGCCGCTATTCTCCTGGCCGACCAAAACACCTGTTTTGCTCTAGCTGGTCTTTGTTTCGATAGGATGGCATCGATCTTTACATGGTGCTGTGCTGTGTCCGCCCTTTTTTCCAGGCTTTCATCTGCATCGATCTTTAGGATCATCTCGTCGATGACCGCTTCGAGATCCGGGTGAGATGGCTGTGACCTAAGCAGGGTCATGAGCTGCGCGATCTCTTGTTCGGTAGCTGTGTTGTCGATAAATTTTCGGGCTAAGGCCTCGATGTCTTTTTTCTCTTTCAACGTATTTTTTATCGTTGCTTTCAGTATAGTACACACACGAACGGGCAAAAACTACCAGTGCGGGAGATGAATAATTTGCACTTATTTCACAAGCAATTGGAAGTTAGTGTGTTAGGGAAAGAAAAAAACGTGTCAGGAATCGGTCGTATCGATGCGCTCTAACCGGCACCGGATGATTTCAAGGGTGCGGTTAATATGGTTGGCTACGGTTTGCGGCGCAATGCCGAGGGTCTTGGCGATTTCTTCGTAACTCATGCCCTTTTTGCGGGACAGGAAAAATATGGATTTTTTTTGGGGTGGCAAGCTTGCCACGATGTCATCGACCTGCTGCTGAAACAGGTTGAACCAAACGTCATTTTCCGTATGGCGTACTATATCGGCCATGTTTTCGGATAGCTCCTTTTCGAAGCCTTTGCGATAGGACATCTCCCTTAAATGGTTGAGTGAAAGGTTACGCACCATCGTATATACGAGCGATTTGAAGGAACCTTCGGGACGTAGCTTTTTCCTGCGATCCCAAATTTTCACCCATACATCATGCACAATACCTTCGGAAACTTCGTGCGATTTAGTCAAACCGATCGCCACATGAAGCAACCTGTAATAGTACCGATGATACAGTTCTTTAAAGGCTTCTTCTTTGCCTGCAATCAAATCCATGAGGATGGCTTGATCGCTTGTCGATGCGCAATAATTAGCCAACTTTCTATACAACCAAATTATGTAAATATAACTTACTATCATCAAAAAACCAATCCTATCGAACGGCTCCTACCCTCGAAACAGTTCGTTTCAGGGCGTATTGTCTACATTTTTTGTAAGAAAGGAAACAAGCCTTTTTATTGCCTCATGTGAGCGCCTGTGTCGGGATGAATTCCCATGCGCTTCTGCGGCTGATCGGAATGGTTTCAAAAAGACCTGGGAGTGGTATGTCCTCAACTATTCAGGATTCATGAAAAAAGGTTGAGACAATACAAAGACCAGGCATTGCCAGATGCCTGTTATGTCTGTTTACAGAAAAGTTTACCGTTGTCTGCCTAGCCCCGGACTAGGCTCCCTGCAAAGTTTACACGGTGTTTACAAATCTGTACAAAATTATAACTGCACATTTAATCCATTTGATAAATGGGCGGAGGCCATGGAGGAAAACAAAAAGTTATACGAGGCACTCCTTGAAAGCGAGCGGAAGAGGATCGCTTTGTTAGAAAAGCTATTAGAGGAGAAGAAGTAATCCATATTACCGGTTATAAGGTGAGCCATCACCCAAATTTCCAGGTGTTTTCTTTGTGTTATGAAAATAAAAGAAAAACGCAAAGAAATGTTCGCCTATATCAAAGCTTGGGAGGAAAGTGGCAAAGCAGGGATGAATTTTGCCAATCCCCGGGGTTAAATGGTCTGTTAATTCTTAAATGCAACTTAGTTGCATTTAAGAATTATTTATATAAATTTGCTTCTGTATTTTACGGTTACCTTGCGGGAATTTATACTTTTTTTAAAAAAAGAATAAACACATTAAAACTTAGGAATGCTGAATCAACATACAACGGTACAAGCATCAACTATTGGCCAGTTTCCGATACAGGTCTCTTTGAACGAGCAAAAATCGCAGCAAAGCAGGAAAAACACAGGATACCTGGTGATGGTACTAACAAAACTTCAACGTATTGAAAATACACGATCATATGGAGATAGACAAAGAATTGATGGAGAGGAACCATCATGAACACAATGGCGATCATCATGTAATGACATCGGTAGATACCCCTTTGAGGAAAGATGCCTTTGTGAAAACGGATGAAGAGAAAATGGCCAATATCGAAAAGCTGTTTGGGGGCATTATGGAAGAGCTAGGGCTTGACCTGAGCGATGATAGTCTCAAAGGAACACCTTATCGTGTGGCTAAAATGTATGTAAAGGAGCTTTTTCAGGGGCTTGACCCTAAAAATAAGCCTTCTCTGTCTGTATTTGATAATAAATATCAGTACAATAAGATGCTAATAGAAAAAGATATCACTTTTTCTTCGGCTTGTGAGCATCATTTTCTGCCTATCGTCGGAAAGGCTCATATTGGTTATATCTCTTCGGGCAAAGTGATAGGCTTATCCAAGCTCAACCGAATCGTAGCGTACTATGGCAGAAGGCCGCAAGTACAGGAGCGGATGACACTACAGATATTAAACGAGCTCGAAAATGCACTGCAAACGAAGGATATCATTGTTGTCATAGAAGCTGAGCACCTGTGCGTATCCACTCGCGGTGTGAATGATAAGACCAGCCGAACCACCACCCTGGAATACGGAGGAAAATTTACCGAGACGCAACTGAGGAATGAGTTTTACCAACTGATTTAAAGTTCAAAGTCATGAGCAGGCAAAGGGCAGAGGAAATCTTGAAGCAGCATGCAAAACGTGCTACCGAAAAGCGGGTGGCGCTATTGGGAATACTGATGGATAGCTCTAAAGCGTTCACACTATCAAAGATAGAAGAGCGGCTCACCATTCCCATAGACCGGGTTACCATCTACCGTACGCTTCATTGTTATGAAATGATGGGTTTGGTGACAAAAATGGTCGATCACAAGGGCATCTGCATATACATGTACAACCATGAAGCCCACAGCAATAGCCACGTGCACCCCCATTTACGCTGCAAAGCATGTGAAAAGGTGGTCTGCCTACCTTGTTTGCCCAGTGAATATATGAACCAGCTCGTAAAACATGAGATAAAGGAGATGTATTTTCTTATGGATGGGATATGTTCAAACTGTTTACCCACTTAAGTCAATGTATGATGAATGATCAGGAACAAAAAACAAAATCCATGGGGATGTCAGGCGTAGAAGACTTGGTCAAGGCAGCATACCCCTATGCTGATATATGAGGCAATTAAGAAATTTACCATAATGACACCAAATTCAACCATAGGATTATTGAATTTCCGTAATTCTGCTAATGGCGCCAAACTGAGTATAAAAAGGCGTATAGCACAATGCATGGCGCAGAAAAAAGAGAAGCAGAATCCCACGAAGTCCAAATTTTTACTAACAAACCGATATTTCATATAAATATGTTTAGCGCAACAATATTGCAAAATTATTAACGTATTATTTAAATGCAACAATGTTGCATTATTTATCTCTTATTGATAATTTTGAGTCAAAGATTGAAAGTATGTTAACGACGCGATCATTGTGTTTTGCTTATGATAATCGAACAAGATTCCAATTTCCGGATATAGATCTGGATTCCGGACAGCAATTGCTAATATTAGGTAAATCAGGCGTTGGTAAAACTACCTTGCTGCATTTAATAGCCGGCTTGATTCGTCCGGAATCAGGTAGTATAACACTTACCGGTATAGTCATTAACAGTCTATCCAATAAAAAACTCGATAAGTTTCGTGGAAATCAAATCGGATTAATATTCCAACGGCCATATTTTGTTAAAACCCTTTCGTTACAAGAAAATTTGGCTCTGGTACAATACTTAGCAGGAGCAAAAGCAAATAAGGAGCGCATTATGGAAGTACTCGATTGCTTGGGGATTGCGCACAAATTTTCTGAAAGACCTAATTACATGAGCCAGGGAGAGCAACAAAGGGCGGCGATAGCACTAGCCATGGTGAACCACCCAAAGCTAATACTGGCAGACGAACCCACAAGTAGCCTGGATGATCAAAACTGTGAAAAAGTAGCAAATTTACTGATGAAGCATGCTGAAATCACGGGGGCACAGCTTATCATCATTACCCATGATCAACGATTAAAAGCACAGTTTCAAAACACTCTTACCCTATGAACATTTTCAGGTTAAGCTTCCGAAATATGTCCAGCCGTCCACTCAGTACTACCTTAAGCTTGGTACTATTGATTTTGGGTGTGGGCATGATCGCTTTACTTTTGCAAGTCAACCGCCACATTCAACAACAGATGGAAAACAACATACGGGGCATTGATATGGTAGTCGGGGCTAAAGGAAGCCCCTTGCAGCTCATTCTCTCGGCTGTGTACCACATTGATGCCCCTACCGGCAACATTTCGTTGCATGAGGCTGAACAACTCCAAAACAATCGGCTGGTGGCTGCAGTTATCCCACTTTCTTACGGGGACAGTTACGAAGGTTACCGGATTGTAGGCACTAATCATCAATACCCGAAATTGTATGGAGCATCGGTGGACAATGGTCGGCTGTGGCATGCCCCCTTTGAGGTGACCATTGGTGCCACGGTAGCCCAAAACCTGAATTTAAAAATTGGTGACAGTTTCGCCGGTACGCATGGGCTGGCCGAAGGGGGCGAAGCTCATGAAGAACATGCCTACAAGATAGTGGGGAAATTGGAATATACTAATTCCGTCCTGGATCAACTCATTCTAACGGCAACCGAAAGCGTTTGGGAGGTTCACCTTCACGAAGAGGAGACAGAAACCTCAACCAGGAACGAAAACCATGGGCATGAAGAAGGTCATATGGAAGCAAATCATGAAACAGGCGAACACGAAACAGAACAGGAAATCACCGCTATGCTGGTGAAATTCAGAAACCCGATGGGCATGGTACAGGTTCCAAGGATGGTCAATGAAAGCACCAACATGCAGGCAGCAGTACCTATTTACGAGATCAATCGCCTGTTCAGCCTTATGGGTGTAGGTGTGGATACGATCAGCGCCATTGCACTGGTGATCATGGCTGTATCCGGACTAAGCGTTTTCATAAGCCTTTACAATGCGCTGAAAGACAGGCAGTATGAAATGGCCCTGATGCGTACCTACGGGGCTACCCGCTGGCAGCTTGTAGCATTGGTGCTGCAGGAAGGCTTGTTGCTGACGCTGACCGGTTTTCTGCTGGGTATCCTTTTCAGCCGCATCGGATTGTGGCTAATATCCGGTCTGATGGAGGCTGGTTATCATTATACATTTATCGGATGGACATGGCTGCAGGAAGAATGGTGGCTGCTGGCTACCGCCTTAGCCATTGGGCTGCTGGCATCCCTGCTCCCGGCTATCCGGGCATTTCATATCAACATTTCCAAAACATTGGCCAATGCTTAGATTGACAATTATAATCTTGCTTTTTACCTCTGCTCCGGGATTTTCGCAAACCAAGATCACCTGGGAGACGCTCAGCGATGTGAGTTTCACCAGAAAATACTTTGAAGAGGTGGACGAATTCCTGTTTTATCCGCACTTCGGTTCATCAGTAAAAGGACTAGAGGGTAAAGAAGTGTACCTGAAAGGCTATATGCTGGCTATTGAACCAGAAGAAGATATTTACATTCTTTCCCGTTTTCCCTTTGCTTCTTGCTTTTTTTGCGGCAATAGCGGTCCGGAATCTATCGTAGAGTTGAAGCTTAAGCCAGATCATCCCCGGTTCAGGATGGACCAGGTGGTGACCATCAAAGGCAATTTGAAATTAAACCAGGATGACATTAACCATTGTAATTATATCCTGGAGGATGCGGAGATATATGATCAATGAAACATGCCGTAAATAGTTAATCATATTCAATCAATAAGTACATAAAAATGATACCGACAAATCCTTTCATATTGGCCAGTCGTCCTGAAATTCATTAACTGCCCCCATCTCTATGATTTCATACCTACCAAAACCTCCCCCCCCTCCAATATTCCACCATGCCACCCATTCCCCCTCCCTAACCAAACCACCCACCCAAATTGTCAATTGTCCATTTTCAATTGTCAATTACAAAACATAATTCCACCACCACTTACCTCATCACTTCCCCCCTAACCTTTAATTATTCATTAATTCCCCCCAAAATCATTTTCAAATTTAATCTTTTGAGGTATCTTCAAACTGGCAAACCAAAATTACCAAAACGCTTGATTTACATGCCCAAAATAAATGACATCACCTCATTCACAGTGATTACTGCAGCCATATTTACAATTGTGGTAGTGAGGTATTTTATAGCCGCTGGTGTATTTCATTTACTCTTTTATACCAGTAAGTCAAGCAAATGGAATAGCCGGAAGGTCAATCAACAAGCTTATAAAAAGGGGCAATTTCAAAAAGAAATTAAATGGTCAATTGTTTCTTCCCTGATTTTTGCTGTAGCGGGTACACTAACCGTGTGGCTGTGGCAGCAAGGAAAAACACAAATTTATGAAGAGTTGGGCTGGCTGGATATCATATATATACCGGTGAGTCTGGGGGTGGCTATGTTTTTGCATGAAACCTATTATTATTGGGTGCATAAGGCTATGCATCATCCGGGGGTGTTCAGATATGTGCATAAAGTTCATCACGAAAGCCTCATTTCCTCGCCATGGACAGCCTTTTCATTCCATCCCCTGGAGGCTTTGCTGGAAGCTGTGATATTACCGTTGATACTGATTGTGATCCCCATGCATCCGCTTGCCATTCTCCTTCACCTGATTGTGATGACCCTATCCAGTGTGATAAATCACCTGGACATAGAGATTTATCCTAAAAACTTTGAAAACCACTGGCTGGGAAAATGGATTATCGGCGCGACGCATCACAGTCTGCATCATAAAGACTTCAAAACAAATTACGGATTATACTTTACCTTTTGGGATAAATGGATGGCCACTGAAAATGGAAATTTCAATAAAGTATTCAAGGAAAAATCGCGGCAAAAAATTTTTTCTGCTGGTGGATAAACCTCCTTTATTGTCTTTTTCAAGGCCTGTAAACAAAAAATATTTCTTGCTATTAAATATTTAAAAATCGTTTTAAAAGCGGCAACCAGGGCACTTTTTCAGTTGAAACAAACGGCCCGCCCGTACCGTGAATCCTGCTATAGCTGAATTTTGGCATAGCATTTGGACAAGTGACTATCGAAAATTAAAAAGTAAATTATCTACTCTAAAATAGAAAAATCATGTTACGCAATATATCTACCTTACTGCTACTGGCCGCATTTACCTTCGCCTGTAATGACGAGGGGCCTATCGGGCCGGAAGGGCCGAGGGGACCACAAGGAGAACCGGGAATTAATGGTGAAGAGGCCTATACCTTTGAATGGGAGGCAACTTTCCAAGGTCCCGATTACAAGGTGTTTTTGTCTTTTCCGGATGATTTTAATATGAGGATTTCAGACGTTGTACTGGTCTATGCGCTATGGGATGTAGAAAATGTTAACGGAGAAGATCTTGAAGTCTGGAGGCAATTGCCTCAGACGATTGTAGATGCCAATGGTATATTGCAATACAACTTTGATTTTACCATTTCTGATGTTTCTGTCTTTCTGGAAGCTGACTATTCGCCATCTATTTTAGGGCCGGAATTCACCGATGACTGGCTTCTCAGGGCAGTAGTGGTACCGGCACAATTTGAGGAAAATGGCCGGATTGCCAGTGATTACTCTGATTACAATGCCGTAGTGGAAAGGTTTGGGTTGAAAGTAGCCCCGGTTGGAGACCAATACAAAAATATTGCGAGACCTTCAGTAGAAGAATAATATCTTAGTCCCTATTAAATCACTGTGAAAAAGGGTGTCCGGAAGGCATCCTTTTTTTATTGGTTCCGGTATTTTGAGGGGAAACGTTTTTCGTGATCATATAATTTTAAAGTGATCTCATTCCTGGAAATTTATGGGATGGTGTGGGTGATTTTGGTATTTTTCATTTTGTTGGCTGAGGGAGGCTTTATGCGGTGTAGTTGGTTATGGGCAGGTTGGGGTGATGGAAGATTGGGGTGGTTAAAAATCAAGATGTGGAGACACAAAGGGTGACAAAGACTGTTTTATTTGATTTCGTGATAATTGTTGCTGTCCTGCCGGAGGGAGTTTTTGATGGATAACAGTATTAAGCCGAGAATGATGGTGCTCATGATAATTAAACAGGCATTAACCAAATTAGCACCCAATGAACTGGCCCAACCCAGGATCGCCTTGTGAGATATAAATTTTGAATATAATATATATATGCCAAAACTTACCAGGAATAGAAAAATTAACAAGAAGAATTTCATGAGAAAAAACAGAATTTCCTCTGAATACTCAATCATGGATTTAAGGCCATGAATGACCAGGCTTTTGTAACTCATTTTGGACTTGCCATCTATCCTTTTTTGCCTTTGGAAGAAAATCTGCTGTATATCAAATTTCTGTTTGGATAAAAAAGCGGCATAATGAAAGTATTTTTGAGTATATAAGCTATTCAATACCTTGGGGCTGATCAGGGAATAGTTTCCAAAAGTAAAGTTCCTGCCGATGATTGTTTTGAAAAGTATCTTGTAAAAGAAATATCCCAGCTTAAATTTTAGTCCTTCATGCCTCTTTCCACGGGCAACAAAAACAATATCGAAGTCTTTCATTTTTATGAGCTCAATAATGGCATTGGGATCATCTTCACCATCGGAGTCCATAACCACAATGCCACTGACATTGTCTACAATCCTTTGAGCATACATCAACCCCTGCCGGATTGCCTCCTGATGCCCCGAGTTGCAATTCAAGCGGATCACTTTTAATTGAAAATCTGCGGAGGCAAATTTGAACTTTCTGAGGATTTCGGGGGTTGAATCGGTCGATGCATCATCAACCATAACCACCGTAAAAAACCGCTCTGTCGAGGATAGTTTGTTTTCCAGCGTTTCAAGAAAAGTTGCAATGACCTTTTCTTCATTAAAACACGGTGATATTATAATGTATTTTTCCTTCATAGTCCAGTCAGAGCCTGCGATAGGATCTATGTAAATGGCTTTTAATTCAGATTAAGAGGTTCAGGTTTTACAGGTTGAATATAAGTAAAAAAGGCAACAAGTTTAAATCAAAAATGGATAGCCTGTTCAAAAACTTTCCGTCCACCGGGGAATAGATACGCTTATCACATGTCTTCGCTAACAGTGCGTTGCTCCAAATTCGGCAAAACCCGGGCATTATCCGGAAGATCGCTATAAACTACCATAATAAAATGATAATTTTGAAGTGGTACCACGGTTAAAAAGACATGCAGGAAGGTAAATGCGTTTACATTATTAAAACGAGTAAACGTTTATATAAAATAGGGAAAACACGGGATCTACAAAAACGGATGGCTGGTTACGTTACACATTTGCCAGCTGTTTTCAGGGTAGTCAGACAATATATGGCGCTAAATATGGATGAGTTGGAAGAAGCGCTACATGTTGTTTTTCAACACAAACGGGTAAAAGGTGAATGGTTTGAGTTAAACCCGGATGACCTGGTGGTCTGTGATAACATTGCCAGAAACTATGCACTTTGTAAATTGCAAAAGCAAAAAAAACAACACAGGAAAATCGAGTTTAGCGGTAATCCCTTGCTCCAGGTGATGGAAGCCAATGCCAAATATCTGAGCGATTACGCCAGGATCGTGGAGGATATCAAGATAGGTTTAAGTACTGACGAGATCGTTGAGCTCCACCAGGGCCAAACGAGTAAAACTACCGTACAGACTGTAAGAAAAATCCTGGACTACCAAACCCCGAATGCGGAGTTTTTGAGCCATTGGGTTTTTGTGGTCAACGACATGGAGGCCGGACTAACGGTCAATCAAATTATTGAAAAACACCAGGATAAAGTAAGCAGGAGTACGATCCAAACGATAAGAAGAATTTTAAGAAATCAGCTTTACTGACACTATTTACTGAATTTCTTTCCCTACCCATTCAACGCTACCCGGTAGTGGCAGTACCATCACTGTAACTGTTGCAGTTGCTGTTGTCGCCAACTCTTCTTACGATTCCCTGAAATCGTCATAGATCTCAATAGAAGACACAGGGTGGAAGCTATCCCGGCCCTTAATGATGATATTACCGTATTTATCGGTAAAATCTACCAGGTCTTCAATGGAGTTAATTTCTACCGTCCATCCTTCACTCGAGTCTCCCTGGTTTTCCAGTATGTGTTTTTTCAAAATGGCCTCTTCGCATGGTTTATCTACATGGTTGGAGGTCCTGTAAATGATAAAGTTCATGTTGTCGGTATTTTGAAGATTCGGTCATGAATAAGTTAAGGATAATTTTTGATTTGTGCAAGGGTTAATTTGATGGTGGTGGTTTTGTTCGGTGCTTTAAGTAGCGTGGCAAATCCTTGTTTTCTTGCTTCGATGGATTTTAGGTTTAAGTCGGGCTTCGCTCAACTTAACCCAGGTCTGTAACTAGAAGAAGCCGGGCCCGAAGATAGTAGAGACCGGGTTTTAGGATAATGAAGACAAGGGCCCGGGATAGTAGAGACGAC
The DNA here is from genome assembly GCA_022360015.1 of Cytophagales bacterium. Classification (GTDB taxonomy): domain Bacteria; phylum Bacteroidota; class Bacteroidia; order Cytophagales; family Cyclobacteriaceae; genus Agaribacillus. Next base: position 11,474 of record JAKSDQ010000317.1, on the reverse strand, counting down.
ATATGAGGATGGTTGAAACGTACCATGAAAATAGCCGGGGGCGAAGTTTAAACAAGATAATTCAGGTGATGCCTTTTCCGGGAACTTTGCCGGTTATGCTTCTGAAAAAAGTGAGTAATTTTTCCAGATCTTGCTCCTGGTCACCGGTGGCGTAAAGAGGTTCGGTGATAATCACTTTCTTTTTTTTGTAATCAAACCCCACCAGGATCATGGGAATACTGGCCCTGGAAGCGATATAATAAAATCCGGTTTTGAGGCGGTCAACTTTCTTCCTGGTTCCTTCGGGGGTGATAGCAATGGCAAATTTTTCTTTATTTTTGAAAAGCTGTACTACATTGTCTACCAGCCGGGTGTGTTTTGTCCGGTTGACAGGATAACCGCCCGTAGCCCGGAAGAAAATACCAAAGGGAAAGACAAACAGTTCCTTCTTGGCCAGGTATTTTACATTGCTCCACCGCACGATACTTCTTGCCAAAACACCGATAATGAAGTCCCAATTACTGGTGTGCGGAGCGATAACTACAATGTATTTTGGAATATCCAGCGGTGCGTGCCCTTCAATTTCCCAACCCATCCACTTAAACATCAGTTTACTGAAAGCTCTAAACATAGAAGAAAATTTTCCAAGTCTAGGTTAAAATATTTTATTTAGCAAATTGTCATCTGCAATATTGGGCAAGGTGACTTTAAGCAGGGGATTTTTCTGCATTTCCCTTTGAACGGTAAAAAGAGCTTCATTGTTTCTGGCCCAGCTTCTTCTGGCAATACCGTTGTTTACATCGAAAAACAACATATTCCGAATGTTTTCTTCGGCCTCTTTACTACCATCCAGCAACATACCAAATCCCCCATTAATCACTTCACCCCAACCAACACCACCCCCATTGTGCATTGACACCCAACTGGCGCCTCTGAAACTATCGCCAATGACATTATGAACAGCCATATCGGCAGTAAACCTGGAACCGTCATAAATATTTGAGGTTTCACGATATGGAGAATCGGTGCCAGAAACGTCATGATGATCACGGCCTAAAATCACCGGAGCAATTTTTCCGGATTTGATGGCTTCGTTAAAAGCCTGGGCGATCTTAATCCTTCCTTCGGCATCGGCATACAGTATTCTCGCTTGCGAACCTACTACCAGTTTATTCATCCCGGCCGACTTGATCCACCGGAGGTTATCAGCCATCTGCTGTTGAATTTCCGGCGGCGCCTCCTTGATCATCGCCTGCAAAACCCGGGCAGCCATGGTATCTGTTTTTTTCAAATCTGCCGCCTTACCCGAGCAACAGATCCACCGGAAAGGGCCAAATCCATAATCAAAACACATCGGCCCCATGATATCCTGCACGTAAGAAGGATATCTGAAATTAATACCATCCTCTGCCATAACCTCTGCACCCGCCCTTGAGGCTTCCAGTAAAAACGCATTGCCATAGTCGAAAAAATAGGTTCCTTTTTCTGTGTGTTTGTTAATGGCATTGGTTTGCCTCCGCAACGATTCCTGTACCGACACTTTGAATTGCGCGGGATTTTTAGCCATCAGTTCATTGGCCTCCTCAAAAGTGATACCGGCAGGATAATATCCTCCTGCCCAGGGGTTATGCAATGAAGTCTGGTCGGAACCTAAATCCACATAAATGCCTTTTTCATCAAACTTTTCCCAAACCTCCACCACATTTCCCAGATAGGCCAGCGACACCACCTCCTTTTTGGTCCTGGCTTGTTTGACACGTTTGACCAGTTGATTGATGTCCTCAATTACTTCATCTACCCAACCCTGGGAATGCCTGGTATGAACCGCTTTGGGGTTCACCTCAGCAATAACCGATATGCAGCCTGCAATATTGCCTGCCTTGGGTTGTGCACCGCTCATGCCACCCAATCCTGAAGACACAAACAACTTACCGGCAAGCCCCTCCTTATCTGTAGTAATTTTTCTGCCTGCATTCAACAAGGTGATGGTGGTTCCATGAACTATGCCCTGCGGGCCGATATACATGTACGAACCGGCCGTCATCTGCCCATATTGTGTCACGCCAAGGGCATTGTATCTTTCCCAATCGTCAGGCTTCGAGTAGTTAGGGATCATCATACCGTTGGTCACCACCACCCTGGGGGCATGTTTACCAGCAGGAAAAAGCCCCATTGGGTGCCCGGAATACATATGCAATGTTTGTTCATCGGTCATAGTGGCCAGGTATTGCATCGTAAGCAGGTATTGCGCCCAGTTCTGAAAAACCGCGCCGTTACCACCATAGGTAATCAGTTCATGCGGATGTTGCGCCACTGCCGGATCCAGGTTATTCTGGATCATCATCATAATGGCTGCGGCTTTCTTTGATTGATGAGGATAGGCATCGATTGGCCTGGCGTGCATGTTATAATCAGGCCGGAAGCGATACATGTAGATGCGACCATACTTCTCCAGCTCTTCAGCAAACTCAAGCCCCAGCGTCACATGGTGTTTTTCAGGGAAATAGCGCAAGGCATTTTTTACGGCTAGCTTTTTCCCCGGAACACCCAGAATATCCTTACGCACCGGTGCGTGGTTTAGCTTTTCATCAAAATCTTTGGGAGCAGGTAACTCATCAGGGATACCCTGGAGAATCAGCTCGGCAAAGTTTTTCTCGGTAATAACTGTCATTTTTTAATTTGGGTTAACTTTTAGGGATATTAAATTCGTCAAAATTCTCCCTGGTAAATTGGTATCCTACATCAAATAGTTCGCGTGCCTTGCTTAATTCGGAGCCAGCATATTTTTTCAGACCCGGGGGTTCGATAAGTAAGTTACACATTTCTTTTCTTTTTTGAGTGTTGCCGTTGATGGCCATCAAAAGGCTTCTTTCAATGAGAACTTTCACATTTTTAACATCAAAATCATCATCGATAGGATTGCTGTGACACCCTATGATAAAATCCACTTTATCACGTATAGGCTCCACGGGCAGGTTATTCAGGATACCACCATCCACATAAGTACCACCCCGGTACTTTACCGGATTAAAAAGCACCGGCACGCAGCATGAGGCCAGCACCGGAGTGATCAGTTCCCCTTCTGAAAAAAATGTGGTCAGCCCTTTTTTGAGCTCTGTCGCGGCTACAGTCAACGGGGTTTTTAGTGACTCAAAATCATTTTCCGGCATATATTTTAAAAAAAAATCTTTCAGGTTTTCAATTCTCAACAATCCGGTCCTGGCCAATGCCGGTCGCATGTGTTTCAGAAAACTGGTTTTTATAACGATCTCCAACATTTCATCAGCGTCATAACCATAACAGTGCATGGCCCCCACAACCGCGCCAGCACTGGTACCTGAAATGGCAGCAAAGTTTACCCCCCTTTCCCTGAGTGCTTTAATAATGCCAATATGTGCAATGCCACGGGCACCGCCGCCTGATAATACCAGTCCTATCCGCATGCTGTTATAAAATATCTTTTAATGCAAAAGTCTCATTGACCCGAATGCCTTTTTCTGTCATTTTCAGGTTACAACATTCGACCACGGGATCATGTTCAAAAAATAAAATGTAATCATTTTCATAAGCTTCCTGCAAAAAATCTGTTTTCTCTTTCACTGTTTCTAATGGCCGTACATCAAAACCCATGATATAAGGAATCGGCACATGACTGGCAGAGGGAATCAAATCAGCTACAAAGACAATGGTCTTATCCTTGTACCTGATCTTTGGCAACATTTGTTTCTCTGTGTGACCATCCATATAAATAATATCCAGGTTATCGAAAGGGCTCAATTGACTCGCTTCGATGAACTCCAAATGTCCCTGCTCTTGTACCGGTAGTATGTTCTCTTTCAGAAAACTTGCTTTTTCACGGGCATTAGGATGGGTAGCCCATTCCCAATGTTGTTGGTTAGACCAGTATTTTGCGTGCTCAAAAGTCACCTGATACTTGTCAGCCCCCCTGTCATATACGACCCCTCCACCGCAATGATCAAAATGCAGATGGGTCAGAAACATATCGGTAATGTCCTTGTGATCAAAACCTGCCTGTCGGAGGGATTTGGCAAGGCTGTCATCGCCATGCAGGTAGTAGTGACTAAAAAATTTCTGATCCTGCTTATCACCTATTCCATTATCAATCAGGATGGCTCGATCACCATCTTCAATCAACAGACAGCGCATGGCCCAGGTACAAAGATTATTCTCATCGGCCGGGTTAGTCCTTTGCCAAAGCGTTTTGGGCACTACGCCAAACATGGCGCCGCCATCCAGTTTGAAAAATCCGGTGTTGATAACATATAAATTCATGCGTCTGATAATGCCTTTTGTAAGTTGTTGATGAATGCTTGTGCCTTTTCGAGGGATTTGACATAGGACTTATGTTTTTTATCCAAAAAATAGTAACTGGAATAAGACTTGTTCCTGTTATCTTCCTGCCAATTGTTAAGAAAAAAGGCAATGGAAATACCGACAATCGCTACCATCAATTCAATCAGGTGGTTTTTCTAACAGCCTCACAACCATTATTTCACCTCACCCATGGCAGAAAACTTTTCAATCCGCTTGGCGATCCGTTCCTCTGCAGAGATTTTACTGAGTTCTTTATACTGTTTTAGTATTTCCTTTTTCATAATTCGGTACATGGCCTGGGGATCCATATGGGCACCCCCAAGAGGCTCCTTGACGATACCGTCTATTAATTTGAAGTCAAGCATATCCCTGGCAGTAAGCTTAAGTGCTTCAGCGGCTGCTTCTTTGTGGTCCCAGTTTCGCCATAATATCGTTGAACAGTTCTCCGGGGAAATCACTGAATACCACGTATTTTCGAGCATCAGTACCCGGTCGCCAATAGCGATACCCAATGCCCCGCCAGAAGCCCCTTCGCCTATAATCACGCATATGACAGGAACTTTTAACATAAACATTTCCCGGAGATTCCTGGCGATGGCCTCAGCCTGCCCCCGCTGCTCTGCCTCCAAACCCGGATAAGCCCCAGGTGTATCGATAAAAGTAACAATGGGCTTATCAAATTTTTCTGCCAGTTTCATCAGGCGCAAAGCTTTTCTATAGCCTTCGGGATTGGCCATCCCAAAATTTCGTATTTGCCTTTGCTTTGTATTTCTTCCTTTTTGCTGACCTATTAACATGAAAGTCTGTTTGTTGATAGTAGCAAATCCCCCTACCATGGCCTTGTCATCCTTCACATGCCGGTCTCCGTGCAATTCGATAAAGTCGTCAGTAATAGCATAAATATAGTCCAGGGTGTAGGGGCGGTCTGCATGCCTGGATAATTGCACCCTTTGCCACCTGGTAAGGTTATCAAAGGTTTCTTTTTTCAGGCTATTGATTTTATCTTCAAGTGATTTAACGGCCTCTGTAACGTCCACCTTGTTTTCATCGGCCAGTTGCTTCATGCTTAACAGCTTCTCTTCCAGCTCTGCTATAGGTTTCTCAAAATCCAAGAGCATCTCCTGTTTGGTTTATATTACAAATTTAAAATTTTAATCCATTTATGGAAGTTTATCCATGATTTATCCTCCCGGGGACGATGTTAATCGATCAACCGGCTGATCAAAGTAAAAACAATTTTGATTAAAAAGCGGAAAAAAAAATGGGTAAAATATTTTTCAGGAAATATTTGCCAAAAGGCTTTGGAAATAAATATGAATGCTACTACATTTGCACCTCCTAAGCTGAAACTGTGGGGCATGCGTAGCAAAAATCTGGCGGTTACAGTTTCCGTTTTTTAGGGTCCGGTAGTTCAGTTGGTTAGAATGCCTGCCTGTCACGCAGGAGGTCGCGGGTTCGAGTCCCGTCCGGACCGCCTGGAAATGAAGGAGTTGCAAGATTTGCAACTCCTTTTTTGTTTTTTGGTTTACACAAAAGCAGACATTTTCATGTGTAATAAGTTGATTGAAATCAATTTCAATATTCATTAATCAACTGCTTTTACTCTCGGCTTAACAATGTTAAAACATATCAATTAGTGGTGCTTTTATGCGATGCTATTAAACACTATTTTGCCTTAACCAGTCAAATGCCAGAGTGTCCTTCCTGATAGAAATAATAATGGGATTTTTTTCATAAAATATCGAAAGAAGGATAGAGCTATTAGCCAGGTGGATCGATACCATGAATTGTTGGATAGTTATATGGAATTTGGGAATAAAAAACATGAAGTCAACTATGATAGTCTTCGCATGTCCGCTTTCTAGCCAAAGCGGACTTTTGCAATCAGTATCAAAAACAAGTATTTCTACGGTTGTTTGTTAGTATTTGAAAAGTTATTTTGCCGAATCTGGAAATATCTTTGGGGAACTGAACTCAGTGAGGTTAGATTAACAATATTTTTTCACACTGTAATAAATGAAAATAGATGTTCATGTTCATACAAAAAAGACTAAATCGGGAGATTCTGAACTTAGAAATATTGATAAAGAAAGATTTGCTGAAATTATCAAGACAACCGATGTAAAGATTTTAGCGATTACTAACCATAATCATTTTGATCATGAACAATATGTTCAATTTAAAAATAGTTTAGATGGTATTTGCCAAATTTGGCCAGGAATAGAGCTCGATATTATCGAAGATGGCAGAAGAGCGCACTTAATTGTAATTGTTAACCCAAAACATTCGAAGGTCTTCAGTGAAAAAATAAGAGCATTGCTAAAAGACGAAACAGAAGACACTTTCGCAATTAGCCTCGCTGATACCGTCAAATCCTTTGATGATTTAGATTCAATTTACATTGCCCATTACCACTCAAAAAAGCCAAATCTTCAAGATAAGGAAGTGGATTCATTGCTAGAATTAGTCTCTAATAAGAAAAGGGTATTAAAAGAAGCAACAAATTCAATTTCGGCTGGCATATATATTAGTCATGGACATAATTCAATTTATGGTTCAGATGTGCATGATTGGGGTGATTACCGCAATATTGCTAAAAAATTACCAGAACTTAGATTACCGGTAGAAAGTTATGATCAATTTTGTTTGTTATTAGAAAAGGATGTCTCCACTATCAACACAATATTGGATAAAAAATCAAAGGAGATCATACAATTAAATCCATTTGGAGTAGCTGAATTAATAGATTTAGATATTTACAACGATATAAATATCATATTTGGTTCAAAAGGAACGGGAAAGACAGAAATATTAAAATCACTTTCCAAATATTATAATGATTCCGGTTTCAAAACAAAGGTCTATGAGTCTAGTTCAATGAAATTGGAAGATATTTATGACTTAAGAGGCAATACTTATAACACTAGCGTTGATAAATATGGAATCGAAGAGTGTAATGAAGAATTAGAATTAATCAGAAATGCAACTGAAAAAAGTGTAACGAGCTTGTCGGCATATCGAAGATATTTTTCAACAGAGGAAACGAATAGAATTTCTAAAAATTTAAAAATTAAGAACTTTACACCTCTTGATGAATCTTCGTCTCAAAGAGAGTTTCAAGAAATCATAACAACGCTAGAAGAGATAAAAAAATTTCAAATCTATATCCGCACAGATGACCTCTTAAGGGAAACAATTGGTGAAGAATTATTTCAGAAGCTAAGCTCTTTAATTGACAAAATCTTGTTGAAGATAAAATCTGAGTCGGAATCGAGACTTATGAATTTTAAAAGTATTTTACTTTTCAATGGTCTAATCAGAGTTTTTGTAGCTGAGATTTCTAAAAAAACTGGGCAGCCAGAAAAACCAATAAGAACAGGGTTTCATGAATATGCAAGTAATCGAATTGATATTGAAAGAAACATCAATAAAATTATTAGCAACATTTCAAAAACAATTAAACCAAATTTAGAATATGTTGGTGATTTAGGAGAGAAAGGAAAACTTTTCTGCCAAACAAATTTAGTCATTCAAAACGGGAAGTTTACGGATAGTAGTTTTAATCCAATCAGAAAAGTGACTAAAACGCCACAGAAGAAGGTTGCTGTACAGCTGGAAACTATATCCAAGTACATATACTCCAATACGTTGTTTGAAAAAATAGCCAAACTAAATGAAATTGAGAGCTCGGAAACAATTAACTGCATAAGTGATCTTCTTTTATTTAGCAGACATTTCTCATTGAATGATCAAGTTTATACCCCATCAAATGGAGAATCTTCTATGGTTCTTTTACATAATGAACTTCTAATGGATAAGGAGATATATATAATTGATGAACCCGAGAAAAGTTTAGGAAACGACTACATAAGCGATGTAATTGTTCCTTTACTTAAAGAAAGGGCACAACTTGGGCGTAAGATTATCATAGCAACACATGACGCAAATATTGCAGTAAGAACATTACCTTACAATTCAATATATCGTGAACATGGCGTAAATGGGTATTTTACCTATACAGGTAACCCATTCTCAAACAATTTGGTATGTATGACAAAGGGCAATCCTGACTTGGATTGGAAAGAAATTAGTATGAAAACCTTAGAAGGTGGAAAAGAAGCCTTTGGAGAAAGGGGCAAAATTTATGGAAACACATAAGGCTAAAATAGTAAGAGAAGAAGAAAATACAGTATTGTCTCTAATAATAAAGGGAAATAAATTAGATATTACCTTAACAGAGGACAAACCCAATGATGTTAAAATTGTATTCAATAAACTATTGGAAGAATTGAAAAATGGCATATTTAATTTTGAGCTTGATGATTCTAATGAAGACTTATACCATCATATAAGCAAAGAATACATCACTCAATTAAATGCTGAATTATCGAGTGTATTTAAGGAATTGGAAGATTATGATTTGCTCAATGAAAAGTAAAAAACTGTACCACACATTATTATGTAGGAGGATGTTATTCTTTTTATTAAAAACTACCCTTTGATTGAACAGCCTAGAGGTTCAATAATTAAAGAGGTCAGGACATTCGATGAAATACTAAGAGATCCAATAATTGTCAAAATTCTAAGAGACGATTTATCATTATATCTAAGGATACTATTTACCGATCAACGCGGGTTGAGATCTTGCTGTGTCTTGCACTACCAAGAAAAGAGGGGTAGAAACACCGCCGGCAGAGTTTGACAATTAATTATTAAATTGGTCTGCCGTGATAGCCTTAAATGCAGGTCACTGTGTTGCATTTTCGTTAAATAGATCAGACAAGTATTATGAAATTACAGAGAAATGTAATTGCCAAAGTCAAAGATTTACTTGGAGTGACAAAGGATCTTGAGCCAACCGAGTTATATGACCTGTTGTATGAATATAGAAATTCTGTACACCCTGATAAATTTATTGACCGCAAAAAGAAAAGTGAGGCTGAAGAAAAATTCAAAGAGATTAGTGTATTATTAAATGACTTAAATAAGGTAATTGAAGGATTAAAACTCAAAAAAAAACCAAATGACCTAGTTCCGTATCAAAAACGTTACGAACTGATTCAGCGAAAGCAAGAAATAGTCGCAAACGAAGAAGAAATAAAATCTCTACAAGCAAAAAATTATTTGCTTATACATAGGATGAAATCATTGAAAAACGAAATTAAAAATCTTAGAGACGAAAGAATTAAAGAGAGCACAAAAGAATTAATTGAATTATATAAGCCCAAGCAAAAAAGTATTTTTACTCCTGGTTTGGTAGCTGTTGGAAGTTTAATAACCCTTGTAATAACAAAAATTGAAGAGATAGCAGATGTAATTTTTAAATATTCACCCATTTCGGAACCCCTTTTTAATGGAGTTGTTTTTGCCATCTTAATTGGGGCAATTGTCATTATGATTTTTAACTATCAAAGGGAGAGAATACTTGAGGGTTATGCTAATACCGTCAAAACGTCGAAGACAGTAAAGGGATTTTATGATTACATAACTGACCACGATGATAAGAAAAAAATAACAAAATTTACGGAGACCCAAGTATTTGAATTTATTGAATACAAAATTATTTGGTACAGTCCCATAAGACGTATTCTATTTAAGAGCATTTTGAGAATATTAGATGAGAATACGATAGATAAACTGAAAGACATATTTATTTATAATCTACTCAGTAAACAGTTAATTGAAATATCGACAGCTGAATACATGGATAGGACATTTACTCTTTCGTCTACATATTCAAATTTAGATCCGGAAGACTTTGATGATTTGGATTTTTAGAATCTCACACCGCGCAAGGAAGCTATAAAAGAGAGATTACCAACCTTCTCCCCAGGCCGTTCGCCGTCACCAGCGCTCACTATCTAGTTCCAGTGAACCTCCGCTTCACCCAACTCTGCAGTTAGACAATACGATCCTTTTAAGGAACGATAAAATGAAGGGATAGAATTAATCAAAAAATGGTTGGGCTCAACGATTTTCAATGGTTTATTTATGTTACCTGGTAAATATTAATATTCTCTTATTTTCCCTCTCAATAAACCCGACTACCTGCAACCAGGCACAAAAACCAATTAAAATAAGTATTGCTACCGGTCGACATTTTGATCTGTTTTGGTTTTAACACAACTGCAAAATATCATGAAAGACCTGTTATTAACTTCAACTAAGAGGGAGGAATTTAAAGAAATCTTTGAGGAAGCCTTCCAAAGGTTTTGGATCAAAGACAAAACAAATCATCCGGGGAAATGGATTTAAGTTCAAAGTATTTAACCCCTCCTTCAAAAGCATCACATGATGATTTTTTTACTAATGACCCTACTACCCCACTACCGAATACTTAACTATCTGAATTTGTGATATTTAGAAACATTACCACTAGATACATTATTCTTACTATCATCTTACTACTTACTACCTGTTTAATAAAAAATTAATCTGGTAATGGGTAGTAGGTAGTAAGAATAGTAAGTAACTTTTAAAAAAATATTTTTTTGCCCTTTAGTTATTTACAACTGCAATAAATGAAAAGTATTGGCTTTGTTAGGTTTCTAAACATGAGAAATTACAAACAAAAAATTGGTCGTACCATATCAGAAATTAAGGTCAAATCATTTCCCGCAGCCGGCCTTGCAAGATGTGTTTTTGTATTCGCAAAACTGCCGTTTTTCAAATCCCAAACAATCTTGCCTTTCATTGCATGAAAGGATAATGTATCTCGCAACTCGAAATATTGAAAATGACAGAAAAGAATTCCAAATATAAAGAGGGAGGAAGAAAAAAGTTACCCACAGATAAAGCGTTAAGGAACCAGATCATATTCAGATTAAAAGATGATGACTATCAGTTGCTGTTTCGCGATTTTGAAAATTCTGGCTTTAATAGCATTTCTGAATACTTGCCTGTGTTCTTTCTAAGTACATCCCATAAACCACAAAGAATTAATTCTGCAGCTCTTTTAAAGCAGCTGGGAGTAATTGGTACCGAACTAAGCAGAATTGGTAATAATATCAATCAAGTAGCCAGACAGGCTAATAGAATGAACAAGACCGGAAAAATTCATCCAAGTGTATTCTCGGAATTCAATAAGCTAATGACTGAGTATTTAAAATCGCGCAGGGATTTGGTCAAAGCCTATAGAGCGATAATGAAAAATAATTAAT
>JAKSDQ010000102.1 GCA_022360015.1 Cytophagales bacterium | reverse complement strand
TAGTAGTGCTGGCATACAGTAAGTGCCCAGTGAAAACAGGTCTAGCTATGGCCCTACCTCCTGGTTGTTACAGTAGGACTGCCCCTACGTCTGGGTTAGCTTTAAAGAAATTTATTGATGTAGGGGTAGGTGTAGTCGATTCTGACTACAGGGGAGAATTGGGCGTTGTAGTATTTAATTTTAATAAAGAAGATTTTGTTGTAAATATGGGAGATAAGATAGCCCAGCTCATTTTTGAAAAAATAAAGACCCCTGCAATAAAAGAAATGGGTAGTTTAGATGGGACCGAAGGGGATGCAAAGGGGTATGGCAGTACGAGGATGAACAATATTCAGTCAAATCAAGTCCAAGATTCAGAGAACAAATGAAGACAAACAAAGTCAATTGCAGAAAATGAATGAAGCAATTCCGTGTGATAAAAATAAACGATCCCAATTGGAGCGGGCGTGGCAGATTATACCAGCCCGCCAGCTGCAAAAACTAGCTAGGAATGACTCTCCAATTTTCTTAGCTATTGTACGAGTATCCAATGATCCCCAAATCGAAAGAGATATAATCCGTGGGAAATGATCTTAAAACCGTGAGGTAAAATTCGCTGCTGTCCACGGTAGGGTGGAAGGACAGAATGAACAAACAAACTGGCCCAAAGAAAGACATTGTTTCTGTCAAAGAAAGAGAACAATAGGTTCTCGACAGTGTCCCTATCAATCACAAGAAAAACCTAGAATTACTCATAAAGGAGGACAAGGACATTTCTCCTGAGAAGCTGCCAAAAGGGGTGCCTCCTAAAAGGGAAGTACAACATCGCATTGAAATCGACCCAGGCAGTTAACCCCTTACCGACCACCATATCGGTTGGTCCTGCTGAGTAGGATGAGCTTGAGGAAAAAATTAAAGATCGCCGGGCTCAGGGTTTTATTCGTCCGTCGTGCAGTCCATACGGGGCACCAGTTCCTTTTGTGCCTAAGAAGGACGGCCAATGACGAATGTGTGTAGATTATACGGCGTTGAACAAGCAGACCATCAAGGACTGCTATTCGCTCCCCCGGATAGACCTACTCCTTGATCGGTTGGGCCAAGCCAGGGTTTTCAGTAAGTTGGACCTAGCGCAAGGCTATCATCAGATAGCCATGGCAAACGACTCAATAGAAAAAACCGCCTTCTGTACGAATTTAGGCCAATGGGAGTATT
>JAKSDQ010000187.1 GCA_022360015.1 Cytophagales bacterium | reverse complement strand
AACCATCCTTCGTAACCTACAAAAAAATTAGCCAGCCACTTCTGTGTAATAATCTGTTCCACCGCTTTGCTTTCATCAAAAATTATTTCAGGGTTTTGCAGATAATCCCCTACCGGTGATCCGGTTATACCATAATACGGTATAGAAGCGGTAATACCCAGGTTGTAATGAGCCTCCGCCTGGCTGTTGCCGCCTGTGATTAATCCCCTATGTGCTGCTTCTGCCAGTATGAACTGCAGCTCGGAATAAGAAATAATCACCGCGTCTACCGCGTCCGGAATTTCCCTGTAGTTCTCGCCCAGCAGTGAAACATCGTTAAAGTCTATCCCTAATTGTGCCTGGGAATCCCTGAAAAGGCCGACCGGTAATCCTTTGTAAGCGGGACTTCCGGCTTCAACAGAAACGGAGGTTGGACGAAACCAAACCTGTTTTCTGGGGTCGTTCAAGGTGTTTAAAACTTCCTCCATGGTGTCGCTCATTTTTATGAAGTTAAAGTCACCGAATCTTACGGTATGAAGAGGAAACTGATTAGGGGCTGAGGGTAGGTAGTCAATCAAAGCACTTTCAGCATTGTTTTCAAAAACAGGCTCTTCGTCCACTATTTGCTGCATTTCTGCCGATACGTCTTCAACATTCGAAATTCGTAGCAAATAGCGTAGCCGCAAGGTATTGGTGAATTTCCTCCAAAGGAGAAAGTCCCCATCGTACATGATATCGCCGGCAATCAGGTCATTGGTATTTTTTAACAATTCATTGGCTTTGCGAAGGTTGTTCAATATGCCTTCATCGGTTTTGTATATAGCTTCCTGGCTATCATAGGCGGGTTTGAATCGATTGTCCGATTTTCCCTGAATAGCTTCCGAATAAGGGACATTACCCCAGAGGTCTGTCAATTGAGAAGCAATTACTGATTTCAGGGTTAAACCTATGGCTTCATATCCGGCATTACCCTGTTCCTTGCCCAATTCAATTTGTGTGTTTACCTCTCTAAGCATGCGGTAAAGGAGGTTCCAATAATTCACATTACTGTCAAAATCATATCTTTCTGTCTGATTAAAGTCAAATTTAGCCGTATACTGAGCAAGGCCATTTCCCCGGTCCAGTGCCTGTCGAGTAAGGTTATCACTCAATTGATAGAGGGTGTTTGACAGAATGAGGTTAGGATTTACTTTATCCGGAGAATTTGGATTGGTATTGATCTCCTCAAAGTTATCTGTACATGCATGCGTACAAAACAGGGCTAGCAGCAGTATTAATATGCTTGGTTTCATTTTAATGTCTTATTTAAATCAGAATTTCATATTAATATTAAATCCATAACTTCTCGTACTTGGATAGGCCATTTCTTCCACACCCGGAACCGGGCTGTTGCCTTCATAAGTCAAAGTCTCAGGATCAAAGTAACCCTGGTCGGTCCAAAGTTTCAGGTTTCTTCCCACCAAAGAGATGCTTGCTGCTTCGAAAGGGAGCGCCGAAAGAATAACTTTTGGGAGCTGGCAGGTCAATTTAACCTCTCTTAATTTGACAAATGAAGCATCAAATGTTGAGCTTTCTTCGTGGTTACGATCGTAAAATGCCTTGTAAAAGGTTTGTGCAGGTGTTCTTGCATTGTCCGGAAGCTGCTGATAATCGGGATTTTCACTTGTTCCTGCATTGTAAACCCCATCAGGTTTAACACCCCCTTCCCGGCCGATGGCAGTTATGTCAGTATTGCCGGCGGTAGTTGCAATAGCAAACATTCTTGACACCACTACACCTCCTTTTCTCCAATCAAATAAAAAATCAAAGCTTAGCCCTTTCCAGCCAAATTTGGCCCCTGAACCTAGTGTAAAATCCGGATTATAGTTACCCAAAAGTCTGAGTTCCGGATCAGGTATTGGTAAAGGGACAGAATTTGGATCATTGGGATCCCAGTTGTAGATGATTTGACCATCTTCGGTTTTTTGAAATCCGGTTCCATAAATATCCCCCAAAGTCCCGCCTTTTCTGCCTATGGCAAACACTTGTGCTTCCTGTCTGGTGTTTACCGCTGTTGCCGCATAAACATAATCATCCTGATCATCCAGTATTTCAATCACCTTGCCTTGATTTTTGGTGAAGTTGGCAAATATGTCGACAGTCAAACCATTGGAAAATTCTAAAACCCTGCTGTTAAGCATAAGTTCGACGCCATAATTT
>JAKSDQ010000185.1 GCA_022360015.1 Cytophagales bacterium | reverse complement strand
CCCTAAAGGCAAACAAGTGATCATAAAAAATGATCGACATACGCCGCTGGATTCGTTGGTCGATACGGTGTTTGATAGCAGGGAGTGGGATAAAATTATGGAAAAATGGGAGGATATGGATAAGGAGCTGCAAGCGCAATACTTTGAGTGTAAATATGATTATTACGTACCAGACTTCCGAAAAATACGACAACACATCATAGCAGGAACACCCATTTTCAAAAATACCGGGTGATGGGGTCGTATATGAAAAGGATATTTTTAACCTTATTAATAACAGCCCATATTTTTTCTTGTTATAGTCAATCGCATGGGCAAAACCAGGAAGAATATGTTCAGAATAAGGAAATGTTACAAAACTGGCAACAATTTTTAGCGGCTATTGCGCAAAAGGACATACCGAAGATCAAGACTTTACTTTCCGATAAGATACGGTGCTACGAATGCCTGGAAAATACACCATCAGAGCAAAAGGAAATGGAATACCTGAGGGATTCTGTTGAAAACTGGTATGACAAAATCTATAACGATCTGGTTTATATTCCCAGGGATACTTTTATAAATGAAGACCTTGAACTTATATTTACAAAAGAATTTATCACAATACTAAGCACTCATAAAACTTTATTTAGCCGCAAAGAAGAAAACGGATATGTAGTTTTAGTAACTACGGTAGTACCTGTTACCGGACATGAAGGAATGCAGCATAGCTTTCACTTTAAAAAAACAAAAGAAGGGTATAGATTCGAGGAAATAGGAACCATTCCATGAGGTTAAAGTTCTTTAGAAATTACAGGTACAGGTAGCAAAGCATACTGTGCTGTTGTTGAATCGGATCTTGAAAGTAGATAATAATAATTTTAACCGGGCACCCATGAAATTTATCAAAGAAGGCTTCATCCTGGTACTCCTGTTTACATTGGTTACGCTAAGTACGGTCTATGAAGGCCTGCCGGATCTTTTACCGGCAAACACCTTACTTTTTGTGGCCATGATAGCCGCATTAATTGCTATTTTTAATGGCCTGTTGGCGCTCAGGGAATACAATAAGTTTGAGGGTAGGGATCCCGTTCGTTTACGAATACGATTAAAAACAGGCATGATGTATGGACTGGTGTCTGTTTTTTTGTTGGTGATAAATTATATCCGCTAATCCATAGAAGAGCTTTAAAAATGATACATTATGGGAAACATCCATCAAGCCATACAAATATTACCCACTTATTATGAAGGGGTGGCCATAGCAGTAAAAGAAGCATGCAGACACTCCTTTCCCGGGATGTTTAATTGTTAATAATAACTATTGAAGCATATGAGTACCCATGATGATTCCAGTTTTCCATTTATAGGTGCTGGTAAAGCCACATATTTTGAATTTGCTAGGATACAGGTTGTTTTCAAAAATACAACTAATAAAGAACAAAAAACCACATATATCGATAAATCGATTGAGTGGCTCAGCAGGCAATTGGATCCCAGCCAGGAAGCGCATAGAAAAGTGGTAATTGAATACCTGGATACGCTTTTAAGTTTTGAAAATAAGCTCTCTCCCAAGATCTTCGAGGAGTTATGTAAAAAGCTTTGGTCCTGTACTTATGAAGCAGGAGAAAAAGGTTTGATGGGCAAAATTCCAAAATCAAAAAGCTTAGGAGATACAATTGGCTATAAAGCGTGGAAAGCATTAATGGCTGCGAAGTTTGAAGAAAGCAGGGAAAACTATACACCACTATACTGTTGCACGGAGATGGGGCCAATGTACTATACGTATTACAAAAAGATAATACCGGGTTACCCATAGATAAAGCACTAAATCACAAAATGATAAATATATGTTTAAAGGTAGCACCTAAAAACCCTTTAATTTTTTTTAATGCCTGTTGTCTTTATGTAGAGATGGAAGAATACGATAAGGCATATCAAATGGTTGAAGAAGCTATTAAATATAAGTATAACGATATTGGCTTAATGAAAAGTCAGATCGAAACCTTGGATGTGTTTGTGCCCTTTAAGGAAAAAACAAAGGTGTTGGAGTTATTAGAAATGAAAACATCTGAAGCATAATGTATTAAATAATGATATCGCCAAAAGCAAATAGCCTTTTAGCATAAAAACAATAGTATGAAAAATAAAAGGCCTTTTGAGCGAAGACCCGGATTTTAAGGATTTCCGGGATGTCAGGGAAAGCCCGGGTTATTTACAATGGATATCAAAGCATAAACAAAGATGATCCTTATAACATAGCGATTTTGATATGGACAAAGAAACTTCGATACCCTATACAGGCTACAAAATATCAAGAGATAAGGTAATTTATACCACCGTATATAATGAATTACGGTATACACTACCGGTGGAAAATGCAGATCCTGCCACTTTCGAGATCCTCAGTAGTATGTATGGCAAAGATAAATATTACGTATTCTGGATGAGCCAGGTCATAGAGAGGGCAGATCCGGAAACTTTTGAGGTACT
>JAKSDQ010000199.1 GCA_022360015.1 Cytophagales bacterium | reverse complement strand
ATTACGGTATACACTACCGGTGGAAAATGCAGATCCTGCCACTTTCGAGATCCTCAGTAGTATGTATGGCAAAGATAAATATTACGTATTCTGGATGAGCCAGGTCATAGAGAGGGCAGATCCGGAAACTTTTGAGGTACTTCAGGGAGATTATGCAAAAGACAAGGACCAGGTATATGCCGGGACTGACATTATTTCTAAAAGCCCAAAAGATTTTGAATTCCTGTCCCAGGAATTTGTACGTTGTGCCGAAGGGATCCTTTTTAAGCGGATTCCCATAAAATATACAGGGATTACAGTAGATGTGGGGTCTTTCGAACCCTTGAATCAATATTATTCCCGGGATAAGAACAAGGTATACTGTACTTATTATGGTTATGATTGCTATAATACAGAGGTAGTCGATACGGACCATGATAACTTCCGGGTTATTTCCGGGCCGTTTGCTAAAGATATAAAGCATATTTTTTTATATGGTGAAATGGCCCCGCAGTTTGATCCCGATTCTTTCCAGGTGATCAATGAGCATTTTGTTAAAGACCATCGACATGTGTATTTCTTAAAGAGTAGCCATATCAAACATACCGAAGAAGTTTTTCCAGTCATCGTGGAAGGGGCGGACCCGGTAACTTTTGAGATCATGACAGCCGGACCGGCCAGGTGGTCACATCCTGTATGCGGCTATGCCAGGGATAAAAAGTACGTGTATCGTTATGTAGTGGATTGGTTCACAGCACCCGATGGTTTTTTTCATATCGAAACCCTCCCCGGGGCTGATCCGATAACCTTTGATGATGAACAGCCGATCGATAGCCACGAGATATTCAATAGGGTGATGAACGAAAGCGATCCGGGTACTGCTCAAAATGACTTGAACTGAATAAGCTATGTGGAGAAATGATACGGTAACAGCACTTTCTTTTCTGCTTTTCTGCATAATCGGCTTTGCAGGCTGTAACACCCGCAATGATGATAAAGCGTTGCAGAAAGAACAGCTCACCGAAGTGGTAATTAAAGCCATGGGGATCCGTATACAGGTTCCTGAAAAAAATATCGTAAGAGCATACCCGGATCGCGTGGTCATGGATATCAACCCGGAGGGTAGGAGTGTCAGGCAGTTTTCCATCGCCACATCAATGGCAGTATTAAAAACCTACAACAAAACATCTCATTTTAATAACAAAGCAGTGCTGAAGTATATCACTTTTATGGGAGACACACCGGGAAGCGGTGGTAACGAATAGATAGATATGAACTACCGAACCATCACCATGCAAGAAGCCCATGAACGATTTGATCTGTACTGGATCGATACCCCCGATCCCGGGGCTGACCGGTGGTATACCGACGCTGCTGAAATTCGCTTGTTTGAAGGCGATGTACATATACCGGGAGATTTTAAACAAGAATACTTAGGGAGTAATGCCGATGGGGTGAACATCATCGTAGGCGGAAATCTTATCGTCGAGGGCCATTGCGAACGCGACAGCGACGGCACCAATTTTATGCTCGTTGCGGGATCGGTAAAGGCCCATGCTGTCTCTGTTGCCGGCGGAGCTTATGTAACTGTCAAAGGCAACCTGGAAGCGGATCTTTTATATGGTCTCAACGGTGAAGAAAGCAGGCTTTGGGTGGCCGGAGATGTCCATGCAGGGGTGATCTATAGTGACTATTTTATGATGGCGTTTGACAAATCGGTGCAAGGATTGGTCTTTGGTACCAAAGAGTATGTCAAAGCTAAAAATATTGCTATTGCTTTTGCCGATGAAGAAGCCTCGTTACACCCCGGGATCCTCGATAACCATGGAGATCTGGATTTAGAAAAGGCCCTTTTGTTTTTAGAACAGGGGAAGGATATCACTAAGTAAATGAAAGAACAATGGGACATTTTTTAGATACGCTCCCCCCACTTAGCGCAAGTCTTTCAGGAAAATTAATAACCAAATCTTTTTAAAAAATGAAATATACTTTGAAACATGTTGTTTTAATGGCGGTCATAACAATTGGCTTTAATAGCTGTAACAGCGATAAAACAAAACAAAAAGCAGCAACACCGGGAAACGCCGAGACCATAACGGGAACATATATTTATCTTGCTGATTTAGCTGCTTTTACTCCTTGTCATGGAGGGGAAACCGTAGATGTCATTTCTCCCGGGTTAGAAAAAAAATACCTGCAATTGAATCCCAATGCCGAACCCGTTTATGTAAAAGTTACCGGGTACTACGATATGCGGCCCAATATGGAAGACCGACCGACCAGGCACCTCATTGTAGAAAAGATCATTGAGATAGATGCCGGGAAAGGTTGTGATTGAGATCTTTTATTAGGATATGGATAAAAGGAACGTAAGTGAAAAACATTGTGTGAATTGGTCCGGGAGAGGTTGTTGGATACGGTCGGCTGGCTTACACCATCACTAAAATGTATGATCAATCGGACTAAGCAATATGCCTAAATAGTAAAACTTGAAATGATGAGTGATAAAGAAAACATTGCAGGTGTATTAGACCTTATTGGCTGGATAGAAGATGAGAACCCTTTTTTCGGTTGGAATGATCTATGTGGGCTAGCCCCTTGCATTTTTAATATTTTCCTTCAACAGTATAATAATGGAGGCGTCGAACAATTTGTTTGGAATTACGACCCTATTGCATCAAAAGTCGCTGAAAGTTTCCATGTAATTGGAGCAAAAAAAAGTGCAGGACTCATTATATACTACTTGTTAGATGGGAAATTTCTTTCACTGGATGATATTAAGTTTGGATTTATGGATATAAGTTCCATTCCTGGCTTTGATCCCGTCAAAGAGGTTGCCCTCTCCATACTGTGCTATGGTAAGAAGCACCCGGAACGATTTTCATATTCAAAAGTTAGGGGGTGATACGTTTTTAAGGATGAAAAGGTAGGCAAACCGATGAATAATTATTTTGACAGATATAACAAAGCCAAAACAACATAAACGCATTAAGATCCCCTGGGGAAAGCATTGGCGAAAAAACACCAAACACCTAATGGTTATTATGAACGGCCCAAGGAAGTCTTTATCCGAAGGTTTTAAGCTTATTCATGATGTTCTCAGGCCAACGGGATTTGTATTAGAGCCTCACGCTTATAATATTCAACTAGAGCAGGAAACAGCATATAGATATTACGAATCTCCCTGGTATGATTATGAATGTTATGAATTTAGAACCGATGCCCCGGGATTTGGATCAGAAATAACAGATGATACAACAATTATTTTATATGTGTCCCCTATCGATCATTACGAAGGTTGTTTGAGCAAGATACGACCGAAAGCTTGTACCAACTGATTTTAAACATTGCAGAGGCAGTTTCAGTTACAGTCGGCTTTGGGGATAAAGATCTTGCCTACTACAATTTGGATAAGGAGAGAACCTTGCATCATATTTGGTATGCTCCTAAAAACCCTGGTCACCCCAGTTCATTAGGGATTATATGTCCTGCAGTTTTTACCGGGAAAAAGTTAGCTGCCAGGGCCAGGGACCTTTTTTTCGTCAAACAATCTCCTGGTGGGTATTTTTTGGTGATACCAAAGCCATAAGATCCCTAAAAACAGGTTATCATGGATAATCATAGAGAAGCGGAGTTTGAAGGTATAGTAGAAGTCATAAAGAATGGTAGAAAGATAGTTAACCCTACTTTCAAAATTAGGGACTTGTTAATAAAATAGACGTTAGCGCGGGTTCTCCGAGCCTGTGCTTGGTGAGGCACGGGTTTGGAGAACCCCTTTTCAACGCAGCGTCTCCGCCGGGCTGGCGGTTACCAGGCGGGCCGGGACGTTGCGACTTTTAAAATCCCCCAACTCATCTGAAACAGGGCGGAAGACGCTGCAGAGAATCAAAGTCCCGATAGCTATAGGGATAAGTCTTTTTACTCCATAGGAGTTCCTTTGGGGCAACGCAGAGGTCTCACAAAAGATACCTAAGGTTAACCGTTATTTGAGGGTTGACACGACATCAATGCCAGGTATGGATAAAAAAGACGTAAGTAAAATCAATATACGAGTTGATACGATCTGTAGGTTAATTTAACCTTTTCCTAGATAAACAACTGCCCGAAAACAAGTGCCAATCGACCGAGTGGGACGTGTTTTTGATCAATGAGTTATATATTTAGGATAATCAGAAATAAGGATTAAAAAATCAAAAAAAAACACGTCAACTGTATGAATAGATGCAATTAAAAAAAGAGACCTTAAAAAAATAACATCACTTATCGAAGAAGGTGAAAATGTGAATGTAGGTAATAATGAGGCTACATTTAAAAACCGGACGCCATTGCATCACGCTATCTTTATACTGGCAATTATCCCGAAGAGGGAACGGTCATGGTTAAGCTCCTTTTAGATAAAGGTGCTGATATCACTGATAACGTAGGCCATACGCCAATATTGGCAGCGATCAAAAAAGAGAAGGGGAAGCTTTACAACGGATGTTAAAGCGCATCGATACTATGATAGCTAATGGATATGACCTGAATTCCGGTAAATTTTCGGCTGCCTTTTGTGCTGTATTAGAGATTAGTGAAAATAAACTGCCAGCAAAAGTATTGCCGTTTCTGTTTGAAAATGGTGCTAATCCATTAGAATATATAAAAGGTAAGCAGGGAAATTTTCCGATACTTGATGAAATTGTGTATAGAAAACTCCCGGTGCATATCATGGTAGATATTGTTGATAGGATTGGCCTTTCTTACAAATATGCAGATTTTAAAAATGTGACGCCATTTGTATTGGCTGTAGTATATAATTAT
>JAKSDQ010000210.1 GCA_022360015.1 Cytophagales bacterium | reverse complement strand
TACTTCTCTCTTTACAGAAATGCCATAGGCTTCTTTCCCAAGTATGCACACTGCGAGGAGCACAAGCTCTTCAAATTCTCCTAATCCTTTGTTTTTCATTAATTATACAATGTATGTTATACAAAATTATAACAAATATTCAGATTTGCAAGAGACTTTCGATTTTCCTTACCTTGAGAATGTAAACCAACATACGGTATCATTACAGCCCTATCGTGGAAATATACAGTTTAGTGTATATATCATTGAAAGAGCAGTTCCTTCCATTCACATGCAATTCGACTAATTTCGATTACATTTCGAACGATTTTAAACAAAAAAGCACAAATCTTAACGATTTGTGCAAAAGTAGCGGCGAGGGGATCCATACCGAACCTGATTATCCCATATTTACGAGAGGTGTTAATGTTTTCAAGTGTAGCTTAAAAACTTTTCAACTGTCAGTGAGAATCTTTATCAAATTGATAGATTGTATATTTAGAGTAAAGGGTAATGATTGTAGGGCCTCCACCATGCTCTTTTAACAGTTTTCTATTTTAGAAGCTTTATTTTTTGTGCAGGTTACCAATTTGGTTGTGGAGACTATCCTTTCGTATAGATTATTTTAATTTCTTTGCTTATTAATTTTTGAATGTAAAGATTATTCTGATTTCTATACAAAGAAAATTATCTTTGTATAGATAATTAAAAAATCTTTACAATATGACTTCTTGGGAATTATCTGAACTTCCGCTAACTATAGACTTGGAAACTAAAAAAGTATTAAAAAGCCTGCCATCTGCTCATGCGGCATTAGCGGAATTAAAAGGGGTTGTATCAACAATCCCAAATCAGCACATATTGATCAATACGCTGGGGTTGCAGGAAGCCAAGGATAGTTCAGCAATTGAAAACATTATTACCACCCATGATGATTTATATAAATCTGGATTAAATCTTGACTCTTTTAAATCGCTAAATGCCAAAGAAGTTCAAAACTATATTTCAGCTTTAAAAAAGGGGTTTGGGTTAATTGATCGAAGTGGCCTATTAACAAACAAAATAATCATACATATTCAAGAGGTATTGGAAGATAACAAGGCAGGATTTAGAAAATTGCCTGGAACGGCTTTAAAAAATTCGGTAACTGGAGATACTATTTATACCCCCCCACAAGACTATGAAGATATATTGAGGTTAATGGCTAATCTGGAAAAATACATAAATGATGCTGAGATTTGCGATTATGATCCTCTGGTAAAGATGGCAGTAATACATTTTCAATTCGAGAGTATCCACCCTTTCTACGACGGAAACGGACGAACTGGTAGAATAATTAATATTCTCTATTTGATCTTACAAAAACTACAGTCCCTTCCGGTTTTATACTTAAGTAGTTATATCATTAAACATAAATCTGATTACTACCGATTTTTACAAAAAGTTCGGGATGAAAACTTATGGGAAGATTGGATATTGTTTATGATCAGGGGTATTGAAGAGACTGCAAGAGAAACAATAGACTTGATCATTAAGATCAAAGGTTTAATACTCAATTACAAACATCATTTAAGGGCCAACTACAAGTTCTATTCGCAAGAATTATTAAACAATCTTTTTAAGCACCCTTATACTAAGATTGAGTTTGTTGTCAAAGATGTAGGAGTATCCAGGTTAACGGCAGCAAATTATTTAAATAAGCTTTCCGATGATAAAATGCTCAGAAAAGAGAAGTTAGGCACGGGCAATTACTATATTAACGAACAATTATTTGAGCTATTGACTAAAAGGTAAAGCACTATTGTTTACCAGGTAAATAATGATGAACAACATTAAATTGTGAAATATATAGATTAAAAAATCAATTTATATGGGGTTTACGGAGTTGGCCGTTCAGCCACAGGCAATAGGGAGGGCAATTTTGGTGGTCTGTAAAGTAATTACTGTTGTTTGCTGATAAGGATGTTGTCAGATGCTACAAAACTATTTCGTTGTTAATTAAAGATGAAAATCAAATGGTCCGGATAGCATATCTATTTTAAAATCCATAGACAATATATGTAAATGGTCATAAACGAAAAAAAGCAGCAATCCATATTTCTACTAATCACTGTTTTTCAGCTATTTAAATATAAATTCCTAGCAATGTTCTAATTTTAAAACACTATCAATCAAAGTAAATCTAATTTAAATGCACAACAGATAAGATATATCATATTACTCCTGAAAAAAGCATAAGCTCTTTTCATTTGCGTCTTGACTGTGTTGATCGAGATGTTGTTTTCCTTTGCAATTTCAGAATAACTCATATCATAGACTATATGGGAAACAAATATCTTGCGTCTTGCTTCAGGTAACCTTTTAAGCAATTTCCTTAATGTTGTTTCATTAAAATTTTTGTTCTCAACCAATAAGGGATTTTCAGATTCCGTTACATCGATTTTTTTTAGAAAATCCTGTTTTCTCTTTTTCTTTTGGACATATTGGAAGCTAAGGTTTTTGATGGCCTTTGTGGCATAACTTTTAAAAGTTCCCTTTATCGATAGGTCATTTTCTTTTTGACAATACCAAACAAAAAAATCCTGAACAATATCTTTTGCAGCTTCTTTACTTTCAACAATACTATAAGCAACGGCTGCCAAAAAAAGATAATTGTCTTTAAATAAATCTTCTAATTTTTGTCCTTTTCCCTTTTGCATCTCCAACTTTAGTCAGTTTGATAAATAGCTGTAAAAACCCTACAAGATGAACAATTTCCAGGTTAAATTTATATTTTTTGTCAATAAAAAATACTAAAAATTGAGATTATATAAAAAACATAGATAAAGTTGTCACCCCATGATAACATTTAGCTAACATGTAATATAGAACATAAAGGCATGTCTCATTCTGATAAAATTAAAAAAGCACTAGAGCAAATTCAGGGGAAAGGTCAGATGCAATCCGACCTTGAAAACTCCTTGAGTAATGAGGAAAAAGAACTGTTGGAAACATTGGTAAAAAAGGGCCTGGTTGCTAAATCATTGAGATTCTTAAATCAGTTGGATCTAGATGATGATTGGGATCTCGTCCAAAAACGCTTGAGGGAGGTAAAACCTGTACGTAAATTGTTGATTCTGAAATATGCAGCGGTATTCATTGGCTTTATGGTGCTTACCTACTTCTTCGTTAAGGAAAATCTAGCTACTAAGAGTGAATTAAAGATTGATACGGAAAACGCTATTATTCTGAAAATAGACAATCAAGAACTTAAGGTTATTGATCAAGGTGAAAATCAAGAAATTGTTTCCGCCAGTGGCTTGGTTGTTGGCACACAGCAAGGAAATACTTTGGTTTATGATCGAGGAGCTAAAATTGAAAAGTTAATATACAACGAACTGACCGTACCATATGGTAAAATATTCAATCTTGAATTGTCTGATGGGACTATCATTCACCTAAACTCGGGAAGTAGCATCAAGTACCCGATAAAATTTGTCGGTGATGGAAAAAGAGAGGTGTTTCTTAATGGTGAAGCATATTTTAAAGTCGTTAAGGATACCGGGCATCCCTTTATAGTCAATGCCTACGAAGTTGCGGTTGAGGTTCTTGGAACTGAGTTCAATGTGACTTCTTATGAAGAAGATGCCGAAATCAATACAGTATTGGTGGAAGGCTCAGTTCGATTAATTGATCTTTTTAAATCTGATGAGGAAGTAATACTAGATCCTGGTTACAAAGGAGCATTTCATAAAAACAATCGAACTATTGCCAAAGGTGCTGTGGATTTGGATTTATATACAAGTTGGATCAAAGGAGAGCTGATATTTAGAAAATCTCCGTTTGGTAATATGATCAGAAAGCTCGAAAGGAGATACAACGTAATCATAATAAATAATAATGAAGAATTGAATCAAAAAAAATTCAATGCCCGGTTTGATGTCAACATAGAAAGCATTCATGATGTAATGCAATCTATAAGCAATGTCACTCCTTTCGAATTCAAAATTGAAGCTGACAACAAAGTAATAATTAATTAAAAATAACTGAAACTCTAAGTACCTATGAAATAACAACCCATAAAAACCAAAAAATCGGAAAATGGTTCCAGCATCTTCCGATTTATGAAAATTGGATTAAACAACTTCCGTCAAAAAATTATTTAATAACCAATACAAAGGTATGAAAAAATGTTCTAATGGTTGGCTGTATAGAATACGGCTACCCAAAATTAATTTAAAAATGAAACTTACAACCTTTCTACTTATAGTTTCATTGTTTAAAATTCAGGCAAGCTCGTATTCCCAGGGCACCAAATTGACTTTAAAGCTTGACAATGTTACGATTGAACAAGTTTTTAACAAAATAGAATCTGTTTCTGAATTCCGTTTCTTATTCGAAAGCGAACAACTCAATTTAGATCGAAAAATAAGTTTGGATGTTGAAAAAAAGGACATCAAATATATATTAAGATTATTTTTCAAAAACACTGGTGTTGAATATAAAATCCTGAATCGCCAGATATTGCTTTCCAAGAAAGGTGAAGAAAAAACCAAAAGCATTGACGACAAGCCTAAAAAAACTGACCATAAGGACATTCAATATCAGGTCAATGGAACCATAACAGATGAGGCAGGGATGCCTTTGTTCGGCGCAAATATTCTTGAAAAAGGCACTTCAAATGGAACACTGGCCGATTTAGAGGGTAACTTTTCAATAACAGTCGCTAATCAAAATGCCGTATTGGTTGTTTCTTTTATTGGTTTTTCCACTCAAGAAATTACAGTTTCCGGTCAAACCAATATCAACATAATCTTAAAAGAAGATGCCGCAGCACTTAATGAAGTGGTGGTCGTGGGCTATGGTACACAAGCCAAAAAGGATGTGACCGGGTCCATTGCATCGATTGCTTCCGAAATAATTGACCAAAGACCCGTGGCAGCGGTAGCTGATGCGCTACAGGGTTTGGCACCTGGTCTTAATATAGCTACCAGGGCGGCTACCCCTGGACAATTGCCCAGCATCACTGTTCGTTCAATTGGTAGTTTATCGGCTGGTTTTGAACCGCTATGGGTCATCGATGGGTTTCCTACCGATCAACGAAACGCACAATCCATCAACCCAGCGGATATTGAATCGGTCGAAATATTAAAAGATGCCTCATCAACGGCAATTTATGGTTCCAGGGGCGCAAACGGCGTCATCATCATCACCACAAAAGGCGGTAGGAAAGGAACTACAGGTTTTAATGTGTCTGTTACATCGGGAGTGGCCACTGTTCCCGAAAGCCAACGGATGAACGTATTGAATGCTGAAGAATATGTGCAGTTCCATACTGAAATAAACGGTGGTACCGTTCCTGATTTCATTGCCAATAATTGGGACAATGTAACGGATACAGACTGGCAAGAGGAGCTTTTTACCACAGCACTCTTCCAAGATTATGCGATTTCGGCTTCCGGGGGTTCTGAAAAGGTTTCCTACCTTATTTCCGGAAACTACACCGATCAAGAAGGTACTATCCCGAATGAAGGATTTGATAAATATTCTGCACGGTTAAAGTTGGACTACAGTCCGAACTACAGAATCACACTCGGGTTGAATCTGGCACCCAATTATTCTATCATTAAAACAGCAAGCAACGGGGACCTCAATATTGGAGGTGCTTACCAACAGGCCGTTCTGCTCGCCCCGATACTGCCCGTTCGAAGGGACGACGGCTCATTTTCCTTTGGAGGCGATCTTCCAGGTTTTCAAAATGTTGGCAACCCTTTGGAAACCGTTGAGCTTTATAGCAGAACCCAGGATATTTTTAGATTCTTGGGAGGGTTGAGCCTTGAAGTGGAGCCTATTGACGGCCTGACTTTTAGGGCCACCCTTTCCGCCAACATTGGCTCTGATAATTTTCAAACGACTTACACCCCTCCTGCGGATGGCTTGCCCAGAATTCTCTACAGCACCCTAAGCGAGCTTAACTTAAGAAAAACGCAGCAAACGGGTTGGTTGAATGAAAATACTGTCAACTACAAGCGTGCATTCGGAGAACACGCCTTTGATATTCTGGCAGGGTATACCTCACAAAAAGAGCAATTCGAAGCACTGGAATCCAATATAGCTGATTTACAGGTACAAGGGCCTACGATTTTATCTTTGGGAGATGTCTCGACCTTAATTTCAAGGAATGAAGTTACCGAAAACACCTTGGTGTCCTATTTGGGAAGGTTGAATTATTCCTTTAAAGACAGGTACCTTGTCACGGGAACTGTTAGAAATGATGGAAGTTCCAGATTCGGGGCCAACAACCGTAGCCAGACATTCGGTTCGTTTGCCTTGGGTTGGAGGCTGTCAGAAGAGCCTTTCATGAAAAAATTGGCTTTTGTCAATAATGCAAAGGTCAGGGCCTCTTATGGTTCAACCGGTAGCAATGCAATTCCTGATTTTATTGCAAGGCCCGGTTTATCACCTACCAACTATTCATTTGGATCAACAGCAGTCACTGGGATCTTCATATCATCTCCGGGGAATCCGAATTTGACTTGGGAAACCTCCCATCAGTTGAATATCGGTTTGGATTTAACGCTTTTTGGAGGAAGAGCCAATATGGTCTTGGATTACTACAACAATGAGACCACAAGTCTTTTATTGTCTCGGAACCTGGTGCCATCCTCCGGTTTTTCAGGATTTTTGACCAATATCGGCAGTATGCGGAACAAAGGTGTTGAATTGACACTCAATATTGATGTTGTGGACAATAAGGATTTCGAGCTCTCCGTCGGGGGCAACGTGACCAACAACGACCAAGAGATATTGGACTTGGGGGGAGATGATGAAATACGTAACTTCTTTGGGGCCTTGAGAAGGGTCGTGGGCGGTCAACTCCAAAACATCCATGTCACCGAAGCAGCCGGCATTTTGCAAGAAGGACAGATCCTGCCAGAAAACCAAGTGGTCGCGTTCGCCAATCCCCAGCCAGGAGATGTATATTATACGGACGTTGATGGCGATGGAGCTATAAGCAATTTTCTGGGGCCGGACGGACAAATACTGGAGGGTATCAATATGGATTGGACCTATGGATTCAACACCAGGGTAAGGTACAAGAATTTTGAGTTGACCACCCTCTTCACGGGGCAGGCCGGTGCATCGGTCTTGGATCTGTACCACATGCAGAGATCAGCGCCCAGAGGGCCCATAAACCTCAACATGGCCAATGAATATTGGTACGATGGAAGGTATATTTCGGCAGACCAACCGGGTGATGGAAGAGCTCCCAAGGCAGGAAGGTACAATGATGGCATTTCCACAGTGTCCAGTTTGGGGATTCAAAGAACTGACTACTTGATGTTCAAGAACATCACCCTAAGCTATAATTTCATCAAAAATCTTTTGGACAAAATAGGGTTGACCAACGGAAGGTTGTTCACCTCCATCGAAAATGTATATCTATGGAGTGATTTTGTGGGAGGCAACCCAGACGTAAGGACACCTTCACGCGGTGGGCCGTCACTGTTTGGCGGTTCACGGATACCAGGGGTATCAGATGGGCTGGAACAGGGCCTTACTCGAGGAACGGACCAACCCTTGCCCAGGATAGTTACTTTGGGCCTTAACTTCAGTTTTTAAATAGAAGGTGAAATCTAACAACAAAAAAATATAAAGATGAAATTTTATAAATTATGTTCATTAATAATGATTTCGTCACTCACCATAACCAGCTGTAGTGATGATTTCTTGGACGTGGAACCCCGTGACAGAATTGACGGCACATCATTTTTCTCCAACGACAACGAAATGATTATCGGTGTAAACGGTGTTTATGCGGCCCAAAGAACTATTTTGGCAAGAGGAGATGGTGGTACCCCTCTTTTATATACCTTGTTTGAATCTAGGTCGGACAATGCAGGTTCAGACCATACAGACCAGGTGGAAAGGGTAGAGACAGATCTGTTCAACGAAACACCGGGCAACAACCCTATTATCGGGGCGTGGGAATCGATGTGGACTTTGGTAAATTTAGCCAACCTTGTCATTGCAAGTAGCACGACCGCAGAGGGTAACCAGGCCATGATCGATAGGGTCGTTGGCGAGGCCAAGTTTCTCAGGGCCTATACGTATTTTCAATTGACTCTCCTTTGGGGAGATCTGCCCCTCAGAACGGAACCCACCGCGGATTTTTCAAATACCATATTGCCAAAATCCAGTGTAGCGGATATTTATAATTTGATCGTACAGGACCTAACGGAAGCGGCCAGTGCACTACCTGAATCATATTCGGGCGGTTTCGGCAATGAAATTGGAAGAGCCACCAGCGGTGCTGCCCTGACGCTGCTCGGAAAAGTCGAATTGCAAAGGGGAAATAACGCTGCTGCGGAAACTGTATTGCGGCAAGTGCTTGGACGATATCAACTGTTGGCAAACTTTAGTGACATACATACCGGAGGCAACGATAATTCTGCGGAATCCATCTATGAAATAAGCAATAACCCGGCTAACCAGACCGGTTGGTTTGGCAACAATGCTTTTATTCCCGATAATATAGCTGCAGATTTGGGCATTGTCGCCGGTGGAAGCCCCCGTTTGTTTTTATCCATCTATCCTACCCAAGACTTGGTCGATAGTTTTGATCCCGCAGATTTAAGGATACCTGGAACCTTCGGAATAGATACCGAAGGCACATATAAGGGGCCTTACATCTCAAAATTTATCGATTTGAACACGGCGGTTGCCGGCAGCGATATCAACTTTGTGGTACTCAGGTATGCCGATGTTTTGCTCATGCTGGCAGAAGCCATTGGCGAAAACGAGGAGGCCTATGATTTGATCAATCAAGTAAGGGGCCGGGCGGGGCTCCCCAATATTGATGCCGCAAGCCCAGGGACATTTATCGAAAAAGTGATGAACGAAAGACGATGGGAATTTGCCTTTGAACTGCACCGATGGGTCGATCTATTGCGCTTGCCGCAAAGTGAGGTGATTGACATTATGAGCGCGCAATTGTCTTCTCAGCAACAAGATAAGTTCGGGTTGACTTTTGACACCTCGTTGATCAGACCCGAAAGAAACCTTTTATATCCCATACCCCAGACAGAAATTGATATTTCCAATGGAGTTGTAGAACAGAATCCAGGATACTGAACAACCCTGTCCATTTCAATTGTAAATCTTAACAAAATAAATACTATGTATATAAAACAGCGTTTATACATTATTTTTCTTTTCACAACTATAATTGGAAATTGCCAAGAACCAACTTCTACAGAACCACTTTTTGATGGCACTACATTGGAGGGCTGGAAAACCGTAAAAGAAGAAAATCAGATTTTTTGGTCTGTTGTGGATAGTGTCATAATTGGAGGTGACGGACTTCGCAATATTCCTGAGAACACCTATTTGCACACTTTAAAATCTTATCAGGATTTTGAGTTTCGTTGTCTTTTTCGACTTACGGGAAGCCATGATCTTGGCCTGATCAATAGTGGAATCCAATACCGCTCCCAAGTAGAAAATGAAAAAATCATTGGATATCAGGCAGACATTGGCAAGGGCTATTGGGGAGACATTTATGATGAACATCGACGGGGAAAACTGAAAAATGGCAATCTTAATACCTTAAAGCACCTTCTAAACGAAGATGGGTGGAACAGTTATATCATCAGATGCAAAAGCAATAAACACGAGCTTTATATCAATGGGGTCAAGACCTGTGAATATTTGGAGCAAGATCAGGATATACCCGTTCGAGGTGTAATTGGCTTCCAGTTGCACAGTGGAGGAAATGCCAAAATAGAATTCAAAAATATTACTATTTCTCCTTTATAATATCCAATTAACCAAATCCAGACAATTCTGAAACATGTTCACAATGACACTTTTTTTGTCATTATGACTAATTACGGACAATCAAAAAATCAAAAATGAAATCCTTTAAAGTATTTCCATTAGTTCCACTATTTCTCGTTTGTCTACAGGGATGTAAGGAAAATCAATTCAAAACTGAAAAATCAAGTTCTGAAACCGCTAATATTGACTATAACAAAAAAACACAATCTTTGCGTACGGAGATATACCCACCCGAAAAGGAATTGGCAGGGTTTAAGCTTCCAGATGGTTTCATTATTGAACTCGTAGCAAGTGAAGAAAACGGAATCGTTAACCCAATAGATCTGACCTTTGACGATGCGGGCAGGCTTTGGACCCAGACGGCTCGAATGTATCCCCTTGACCCGGTTGCGGATATTCAATGGCAAGACCTTTTAAAGCTTATGGATGACCCTGAGGCCCAAAAGAAGAACCCAAATTTCAAACGTAATTTTGATCTGTACCAGGGAAAAACAAAGGGAAGTGATAAAATCCTTATCCTCTCAAATCTCCATGACCGATCAAATATCAAAGTCGAAACTTGGGCGGATGGCCTAGCCATACCGATGAGTATATTGCCCTATAAGAACGGAGCATACGTGGCACAGGGATCGGAGTTGTTTTTTCTTGAAGACACCGATTTTGATGATAAAGCAGACAAACGAACCCGCCTTTTAACAGGTTTCGGTATCACAGACACCCATACCATGGCACATCTTTTGGTTCGTGGGCCCGGTGATTGGATACACTTTAGCCACGGTGCACTCAATAAAGGAGAAGTAACTTCATTGGTAAACGACACCCGTATGCGATTGGATTATAGTAAGATCGTCAGATTTTCATTGGATGCCAAAAAATTGGAATTGGTTAATGCCGGACTAAATAATATTTGGGGATTTCAACTTCGAGGTAACGGCCAGTGGTACGGTGTAGAGGCAAATGATAAGGGATATTCCGCAGTACCGATGGAACCAGGTACCAGTTTCCCCGGAATCGGAATGGAGAAATTGAGGCCATACCAACCATTTATGCCCGAGTTGCATGCGTTTCGGGTCGGGGGTACCGGTTTATCTGGTTTGGCCTTCTCAGATGATGTAAGCGGCTCATTTCCTGAGGCATGGCGGAACGTGGCCTTGCTGGCAAACCCCGTTACAAGTGCAATTAATGCCGTTAGGATCATCAGAAACGCCGATGGTTCCGTTACAGCAGAACACCTGCCGGATTTTCTTACCTCGGCCGATGATTGGTTTAGGCCGGTAAATCTAGAATTTGGCCCTGATGGATGTTTATATATTGCAGATTGGTATAACAAAATCATTTCCCACAATGAGTTGCCAACCACCCATCCCGACAGGGACAAGTCCCATGGTCGTATCTGGAGGATACGCCATAAATCCCAGAAAATCGGGGAAATCCCTAATTTATATGAGGCACCTACCAGGGATTTGTTGGAATACCTCAAATCTCCATCCATTTGGGCCAAGCGTGCTGCATGGCACCAGATCAGCGACCGTCCCAAGGAAGAAACCTCCGTACTGGCCAAAGACCTTATGGCAATTGCCAAAAACAAGTCCCAAGATGAACAAACGAGAATTATAGCACTATGGTCTTTGGAAGGAATGAGGCATTACGATGAAGAAGTGATCGAATATTTGCTCAGTTCTCAAAAAAGCAATCTAAGGAGGGAGGCCGTGCGTTCCCTATCGTCTTTTTCACTGGAAGCAAGTAAAATAGCAAAATTTCTTGAGCCAGCTTTGACCGATAATGCTATGGTACGCTCCCAAGTGCTTAGAACCCTTGAAGAAGTGGGTGTGGCCAATTCAGCTACAATCGGACTCCTTGTGAGTGCTTGTAAACCAGAGTTAGAGGGAGACTCCCTAGGAGGGGCATACGAGAGGAAATTCGAACGTTATCTG
Organism: Cytophagales bacterium; assembly: GCA_022360015.1. Taxonomy (GTDB): domain Bacteria; phylum Bacteroidota; class Bacteroidia; order Cytophagales; family Cyclobacteriaceae; genus Agaribacillus. The sequence continues at coordinate 55,455 of JAKSDQ010000210.1, read as the reverse complement.
GCTAGAAAGGCGTTGGAGTCATACCCTGAAGAACTTCAAAAGTTTCTTTCATCTCCCCAAAGTAATCGTTACGACGGGCAGGCTTTAATCTGGACTTCCCAGGCGTTACCCTCAAAAGAAGATCGTGAAAAGTTTTTTTTAAAACTTTGGAAGAGAGAACCCGCTTCTAGCCTTGATGAGTCAACATTTGTCATCATATCCAAAATGTTGACCAACCCAAAGGTTTATAAGGCAACCAAATCTATCATTGCTAGCGTGGAACTGGCAGAAAAGAATATTACCTATGCCTTAAGGAACCAAAATCAAGTACAATCACCGGAACTTAAGAAATTATTGACTGCTCCAGCGGTGAACCTTATTCGATCAGATAATGAAGCATTAAAACAACTTGGATTGGAGGCAGCAGCGAAACTTCAGCTCACAGGAGTGAGGGAAACCATCATCTCCCTCATTGAAACCGGTATGCCTGAGTCAGACTTAAAACTGGCAATGCAAGCCTTGGGTGCAGAACCGGCCAAGAATACAAAAGTATTTTTGGAACTGGCCCGGAATGCAGGTTTAAGTCAGGAATCAAGAGCTACGGCCATACACAATTTAGCCAAGGCAGATATTACGAAGGCCTATGAAATTATTGTCAGTTGGTTACCGAAATTAAATGAGAATCAACGTATTGACCTGACAAAACTGTTATCTGGTTCACCACAAAGCGCCAAGCTGTTAAAATTGCTTTTTGACAAGAAATTACTCACCCCGGAGGACTTCGACCTTTCCAGTGCGGAACGGATCCAAGACTCTAATGTGACTGATCCAAAAGGAAAAGCAATCCTAGATGCAGTTAAAGAACGGCTCGAGACCGAAAAAAGGGCATTCGAAGAAAGACTCCATCGGTTCCTGGCCATTGCCGAAAAGAAGGATGGAAATCCGACTCAGGGAGAACAATTATTTCAGTCTTGTTTGATGTGCCATAGAGTTGGTGACAAAGGGCAGAATATCGCCCCTGCCTTGGATGGTTCCGGTTTAAGGGATGACGAAGCCCTCCTGACTTCTCTTCTGGCCCCTGATGCTGCAGTGGAAAGCTCATATGCTATATATCGTGTAACGAAGAAGGATCGAACCATCGTAGAAGGTTATCTGGCCAACCGCAATAATCGTGGCACTACCATTGCATTTATGGGGGGGAGCGAGGTTTTCATACCAATAGAAGAAATTGAAAAAGGGGAATATTTGGGCGGCCGTTCCTTTATGCCTAATGGCTTATTGGATTACTATTCTGACGATCAGGTCGCCAATCTCCTAGCTTATATAAAAACGCTGAAATGATAATAAAAGGTAAAAGTAAAACAGAAGTAATATGACAAGACATTTTGGAATGTTGCAATTTAGACAAGATGTGAGCCAAAGTGAGATAGACGAATGTTTCACCGCTCTAAGATCCATGCTCGGAAAAATTCCAGGTTTGTTGAAAATAGAACATGGTCCTTACGATAGCAGTGAAGGCTTAAATGATGGATTTACCCATGGATTCATAATGACCTTCGATAGCCCACAATCCAGGGAGGCCTATTTGCCTCATCCGGTTCACGAAAAAGTAAAGGCGTTTATTGTTCCAAAACTGGAGCGGGTCGTGGTATTTGATTTTAACGTTTAACACTTTTAGGGATTATGGCAAAGGAAAATGGCGCTATTGTGATTTTGGGTTGTTTTGATACCAAAGGAGAAGACTTCAGTTACCTGCATAAGTGCATTACAAGTAAGGGTAAAGAGGTAATCACCATTAATGTTGGTGTCATGGACCCCAATGTTGACTTCCGGATTGACTTTGGCAACGAACACGTATCCGAACTGGCCGGCACTACCTTAGACCAGATCAGGAAAGAGGGCGACCGTGGAAAGGCAGTCGGATTTATGGGAAGAGGAGCCGGGGCCGTAATCGCAGAACTTGTTTCGCAGGGCACGGTCTCCGGGGTCATTGGAATGGGGGGTGGAGGAGGTACTTATATGGCGCTGTCCGCCATGCAGCAGGTACCTTTGGGCATCCCCAAACTATGTCTGTCGACCCTGGCCACTATGGATCTTTCAAGACAGGTGGGTGTCAAGGATATTACATTGATGTCTTCGGTGGTAGATGTGGCCGGACTCAATAGTATAAGCACTTTACTAATAGAGCAGGCTGCAAGCGGCATATGTGCTATGTCAGAGGTGGAGCGGAAAGCTGACAGGGAGTCTCAAAAAAGTATTGCCATGAGTATGTTTGGAAATACTACCAAATGCGTTGACAGGTGTACCAAACGCTTAAAGGAAAAGGGCTATGAGGTCATGGCCTTCCACGCAACAGGGGTCGGAGGAGCCGCAATGGAATCGCTGATCAAAGAAGGCTGTTTTGATGCCGTACTCGATATCACCACCACAGAATTGGCCGATGAGCTCTGTGGGGGAATCCTAAGTGCGGGACCCGACCGGCTGACGGCCGCTTCGGAAATGGGGATACCCCAAATCGTGGTTCCGGGCTGCATGGACATGGTAAATTTTGCCCACGTGGATACCATTCCCGAAAAATACAAATCACGTCAGTTGTACAACTGGGCACCGGACGTGACACTGATGCGGACCGACAAAGCGGAAAATATTGCCCTGGGGGTATTATTAGCCAAAAAAATCAATGCTTCAAAATCACCGGTCGTAGTTTTATTGCCTAAACAAGGTATCTCGCAAATTGATAGTGCAGGCGGGATATTTTACAATCCCGAATACAATCAAGCATTATTTGACAGTATAAAGAAAAATGTAAACAAAAACATTCCAGTAATCGAACTGGAAGCGAACATCAACGATGGGCACTTTGCAGATGCACTGGTAGAGCACCTTCTAAAAATTATAAACAAAAACTAAACAGTATGCCAAATCCATGGACAGGAATAGGTAATCCCTATTCCAGAAAAGAAGTAAGAGAACGGTTTCGAAAAACGATAAACGAAAAAAAAGCCATAATAGGTGCCGGGGCCGGAACAGGAATTAGTGCCAAGTTTATCGAAAAGGGAGGTGCTGATTTTTTGATCGTCTATAATTCCGGGCGATTTAGAATGTCGGGGCATGGCTCGACAGCCGGTCTGATGGCCTATGGGGATGCCAATGCAGTAGCCATGGAAATTGGTGAATTTGAGGTTTTACCGGTGGTCAATGAAATTCCTGTTTTTTGTGGAGTACACGGATCAGATCCACGTCGGAGAATGTGGCATTTTTTGCAACAGGTCAAGGATATGGGATTTTCCGGTGTAAATAATTTTCCTACCCATTCCATTGTGGATGGCACCTTCAGGGATATTCTCGAAGAGACCGGGATGAGTTTTGACAAAGAGGTGGAAATGATACTCCTGGCATCCAAAATGGAATTGTTTTCCTGCGTTTATGTGGCTACTCCCGAAGAAGCGATTAAAATGGCCGAAGTAGGTGCTGACACCATAATCGCCCATGTCGGGACCACTGTGGGCGGATCGATAGGCGTTGTTGGGGCAACAGTGGATATGGACTTTGCCATCAAACGGACCCAAGAGATTATCAAAGCAGCTAAAAAAATAAATAAGGATATAATTTTTCTGGCCCACGGAGGGCCGATCAATACCCCGGAAGACGTTCGGATAGTTCTCGACAATACCGATGCACATGGATTTGTTGGAGCTTCCTCTTTGGAACGGATGGCAGTTGAATCTTCTTTGACAGCATTGACCCAAAAATTCAAGTCACTAACGATATAGACCAGCTATCTGAGCATCATTTCTATAATATCGACAAAATTGAATAAATCAAAAGCATATTATCCCCATGGAAGAAATAACATATAAAATTACCAAATCGCACAAACTATTATTTGTAGGCTGTTTCATTGCCCTGGTGACCACTGCCTTTGGCTTCATTACCAGGGTCTTCCTTGTTGATGTGTGGAGTGAAGCGTTTAATTTAAATCCGGCTCAGGCGGGAAAACTCACAGGAATCGGAATCTGGCCATTTTTTGTGTCGATAATATTTTTTAGCCTTCTGATCGACAGAATTGGCTACAAGGTAGCCATGATCGTTGCTTTTGTAGGGCACATGACCTGGGGAATCATGGGCTATCTCTCCTATCAATATTTGCAAGAGGGAGATGTTGATACCGCCTACGGACTTTTGTACTGGGGCAGCCTGATCTTTGCCTTGGGCAATGGTACGGTAGAGGCCTTTATTAATCCAGTGGTCGCTACCATGTTTCACAGAGACAAGACCAAATGGCTCAATATCCTGCATGCCGCCTGGCCGGGAGGCCTGGTCCTTGCAGGGGTAATTGTTATCGGAATCGGAAATGTGGAATGGTGGATCAAAATTGTATTAACGGTTATTCCCGCATTGCTATATTTCTTTATTCTGACCAGGCAAAAATTTCCGCCCAATGAGCGGGTAGCAGCGGGAGTAAGCTACAAAGAGATGTTACAGGAGTTTGGCGTTGGCGGGGCGGCATTGGTGTCATTCTTAGTGGTGTTGCAACTCAATGATTTTTTTGAGCCCGGGCCTGAGGATTACCTTATGCGATATAGCTTTATCGGTATAGGAATACTCATGATAGTAGCCTTTGGGTGGTACGTACGTACCCTTGGGCAACCCATTCTGCTGTTCCTGAGTTTTATTATTATGCCGCTGGCAACCACAGAACTTGGAACAGATTCATGGATCCAGTCCATTATGCAGGGGATCGCAGATAAGAAGGGTTTCGATGCCGGCTGGGTACTTATATATACCTCTGCCATAATGCTGGTTTTAAGGCTCTTGGCTGGGCCGATACTGCACAAGGTCTCCCCTTTAAGTTTGTTGATGATCAGCAGTGTACTGGCAATTTTCGGCCTGTATTTCCTGTCCTTTTCTGCTGGATGGTACATATTCGCAGCCGCAACCCTATACGGTTTGGGAAAGACCTTCTTCTGGCCCACTACCTTAGGAGTAGTTGCAGAACAAACCCCCAAGGGTGGAGCGCTTACCTTAAATGCAGTCAGTGGCATAGGAATGTTGACGGTGGGCATGTTGGGAGCGCCCATAATTGGCACTTTTCAGTCCAATTCGCAAATAAATCAGATCCGGGGTTCCACCGAGATTGCTCAAATAGCACCCAGTGGATTGCTTGAAGGGAATGCCATACACCTGCCGCTGGAAGATAAGACCATTTATTCCGTAATAAATTACAAGGTTATCAATGAAGATAAAGTTGATGAAATACTCTCCATCTCTGAAAATCAAGCGGAAATACATGCGCTGATTTCTGAGCTTAAAACCACGGGAACCCAAAGAGCCTTAAAAACCGTGATCATTTTTCCGATTATCATGCTCATCTGCTATGCCATCCTGTATTTCTATTTCAAGAGCAAGGGTGGATATAAACCTATTGCCCTGAGTTGAACCAAAATGCAGCACATCAGTAAATCATCGTACGGGAATACGCAATGGGTCAGGAGAAAACGGAAATAAAGATCAACACCAAATATCCATCGATCGAAGATCTACAACTCAGAGCAAAAAAAAGAAGTCCAAAATTTGCTTTTGAATATTTGGATGGGGGAATTATAATAAAAAACAATAAAATCAAAAAGATGTCTAAAACTAAGGTATTGATAAAGGGAAGTGTAGCGGTATTATTTTTATTGGTAACGAACTGTGCCAAACAACCTAAAAATGTATATAAAGCAGAGGTAATAAGCATGATTCCCAAACCGACCCAGGTACAAAAAGGAACAGGTGTTTTTACATTGGATGATACAACAATTATTGTCTATTCTGATTCTTCCGAAGCAAAGGAAAAAGCCCATCAATTGGGTGCATTGCTAGGTGTCGAACCTTCAAAAGTGCAGCCTTCTAAATCACAAGAAGCATCATCCAATAGCATCACGCTTAAAATTTCAGATGAAGGCATGAAGGATAAAGAAGGCTATACATTGGATATTTCCGAAGAACATATTATTATTAGTGCTCCGCACGGCACTGGACTTTTTTATGGCATCCAAACGTTACGTCAATTATTGCCAAAGACCTATAAAACGTCTGTAAGTATTGCGAATACAGTATGCAAAATTCCCGTGGTCAAAATAACCGATAGTCCCAAATTTGCTTGGAGGGGCATGATGCTGGATGTCAGCAGACATTTTTTTCCTGCCGACTCGGTAAAGCGGTTTATTGACCATCTCGCACGCTATAAATTCAATATATTCCATATCCATTTAACAGATGACCAAGGATGGCGTTTTGATTCGGAAAAGTATCCGAAACTCACCGAAATCGGGGCATGGCGTGTTGATCGTTCCGGAAAACGTTGGTTCGACCGGGAACCTCAACAACTGGGTGAGAAACCTACCTATGGCGGATTTTATACCAAAGAGGAACTTAAGGACATTGTTGCATACGCACGTTCAAAGCATATGGAAGTGCTTCCAGAAATTGATGTCCCCGGGCATTCCAGGGCCATTGTGGCTTCGTATCCGGAACTAGGTTGTGCCACCATGCCTGTAAATGTGGCAACAGGAGGCATTGATTCCAATAATACCATAAACCCGGGCAAGGAAGAAGTGTATGGGTTTATAGATGACATTATCGAAGAAGTTGCTGAAATTTTTCCTTTTCCGTATATCCATATCGGGGGGGATGAAACTATAAAAACAAACTGGTCGACCGATCCGTTTTGCCAAAAGAAGATAAAAGAAGAAGGGTTGCATGAAGTCGACGAGCTACAAAGCTATTTTATTAAAAGGGTCGAAAAAATTGTAAACAGCCAGGGAAAAAAGCTTATCGGCTGGGATGAGATATTGGAAGGAGGGCTTGCCCCCGATGCCACGGTGATGTCTTGGCGTGGAGTAAAAGGCGGTATAAAATCGGCCAATATGGGGCATGATGTCATTATGGCCCCCAATTCACATGCCTATTTTAATCTGTTTCAAGGCGATCCGAAATTTGAACCCGATGCCCATTCAAAATTATGGTTGAAAGATGTATATGATTTTAATCCGGTCATTGATGAAATAGCGCCTGAAAAAAGACATCGTGTTTTGGGTGGTCATGGAGCACTTTGGACAGAGTTTGTCCCCAATTTAGGTCATGCAGAATACATGCTTTTCCCAAGAATGTTGGCACTTTCAGAATCATTATGGTCCTTAAAGAAAAGTAATTGGCATGAGTTGTTGACGAATATACATCATGAATTTAGAAGGTTGGATACAGATGGAATCAATTATTCAAAAAGCATCTATCATGTAAATATTGTATCGGAAGTAAATGCTGCCGGAAATCGAATGGTTGAATTATTCACGCAATCAGAGAGCAAAAATATAAGATATACCATTGACGGAAGCGAACCAACTATACATAGCACGTTGTACAAAGATGCTTTTGAAGTGCCGAAAAAATCCTTTGTTTTAAGAGCTGCGGCATTTAAAGACGATCGGATGCAGGGCAGCCTTGTTGCCGATGAAACGTTCGATGACCATTTGGCAATAGGCAATGTTGCAGTGGTAAACCCTGGCACATCCGAAACCAAAAGTACCTATAAGTTGACAGATGGTGTACAGGGGAGCAAGACCTATGTTGATGGAAGATGGGTGTCTATACCGTCCAAACAAGATTTGGTAGTCGAATTGCTATTGGACCCATCCAAAAAAATAAATGCCGTGAGCATGAATTTTCTCCAAGATCCGGCAGAATATATTTTTTGGCCCGTTGAAGTAATATTGTCAATAGCCAAGGATGGAAAGAAATTTGTGACACATAAAAAAAGCAAAATAGACAGGGAGCACCAATATACGGGTATAAAAAAGGTGCGTTTTAATTTGAATGAAAAGGATGTAAAGGCCATAAAAATCAGGGCCGTGAACAAAGGTGGTATCCGTGCAGAACTAAAAAGGCAAGGATCGCTGTTTATTGATGAAATAAAGGTCGATTAAAATGAATTTGGTGAAATGACCATGCTAAAAAGACCAATCTATATAGCGGGCTACAAGTATATGTTTTATTTTACGTTTTTTATAATTCTTCCATAAAGGTTTTAAAACATTTTGTGAAATGCGCAACACACACAAGTAGGGTTTTAACCGGTTATCTTGTTAAGAAAAATGGCAACCTCATCCAACCTATCCGGGAACAGCTTTACTTGAGAATCGGCCAATTAACCCAAGACTACAGAAACCAGGAGAAGTTATTAATAGGCATGTGCTGCTATATCATTTGATTATGTTAATTTCATTGCCCTGTAGTATCAGAAAATAACTTCCCCTATTTTATTGTAGTCAAACCAATATTTTGAAATAAGCCGGTATTATTTTTGACAAACAGTATTCTAAATTTTACACATGAAAAAAGTATTGATCGAATCTGGTTTTGTTTTAATAACGCTGTTGCTTGGCTGTACAGGTAGTGATGATGAAATAACCCCCAACCCTGACCCCATTTTTTTCAACCTTACTCTGGATAGTAAGGAGTATTCCCTGGAGTCCACTAACTATGTTGTAAGCCAAGGATCACTACGATCCGGGTGTGTCGAGAGCACACCATGGGTGGGAGGTTTTTCATATGGTGTGAGACCTACGCATTTGATGGCTACAGACGTAGAAAACAGTTTCATAAAAGAGGTGAGGTTCGGAATCACGCAGAAAGTGGGAATAATCGACCTTAACCTGGCCAATGAATTGAATTACATGCAACATGTCTTAGATAGATCAGGGGAAAGTGGTTTTCCAACTGAAATTGTTGGATATAAACCCATTAGGAATTTTGTTGATGTTCCTACATCAGAAGTTTATCTCGAAGTATATATGAATGATGGTAATTTGTATAGCTCAACGTTGGAAGGGTTGTCAGAGCGAGATGAAAGCTCCTTCTTCAGAGATACGAGAATTTTGAATTTAGGAGAAGCTGCCCCTGCCGAGTATTCCTATATTCTAGAGGCAAATTTTAAAGTAGACCTGTATAAGAATAACGCTTCAACTAATTCACTACTCGTTGAAGGTAATTTTCGTTTACCAATCTATACTTTTAAAACCTCAGAAGCAAAGGCACAATGCAATTAGGTATTAAAATAGTATAGAGAACTGAATGTAACATAACAATTGGCTATACACCACGATGTAGTGCATATATTTATTTTAAAAATTTTAATCTAAAGGATTTTTCATAAAATTCATATCCATATTGGCAACATATAAGTAGATTTCTGAGGTTTTTCTGGACTTTTAGCCTGTTGGAAAAGTTTTTTCATTTTCAGGGTCAATTTTTCAACTGGCAGGATATTCCGATATCTTAGATCTAAAAAATACAACGCAAATCGTAAAAATCCTCTCATTGAGGCTACAACACAAAAAATTTGGAAGGAACGAATCGTGCTTTTGTAACAGCGGAAAGAAGTTTAAAAAATGTCACCTTACTAAATATGAATTACTATCCGGCGTCGATGAGGAAACTATTAAATCAGACCTAGAGCGAATTTTTAAAATGGCCAGGCTCACTTCTTAAATTTTTTATTTAACCATTCAATAGAAAGTAATTTATTCAAGAGATAAATTGAGAGCTACCAAAATAATGTGCCTACTCCTACCCTCTAAAAACAATCGTATTTTCTGAAATCACTCCAGGTAATAGGTCAATCTTTTCTTGGTTGTTTTCATATAACACCTATTATCAACCGATCTTTAGAAGATTAAGTGAATTTTCGATATTTTCGTTCCTCTTATAAAAGTGCGTACAATAGCTGATTAGAAAATAATATGACTGAACACCAAAATATCGAATACAAATCCAATTGGAGGGACGAATATCTGAAATGGATATGTGCTTTCGCTAATTCTAATGGAGGTCGGTTATATATCGGTATCGATGATGAAGGAAAAGTTATAGGAATTGACAATGCCCATGAGTTATTGGAGCAATTACCCAATAAATTTCGAGATATTCTTGGTGTTTTTGCAGAAGTTAACCTATTAGATGAAAACGACAATTTACATATAGAAATCATTGTTCCACGATATGACGTTCCTATTTCGCTTCGCGGTAAATATTATATCCGGGTTGGAAGTACTATACAAGAGCTGAAAGGTCCGGCATTGAATGAATTTATTCTTAAACGTACCGGAAAAACCTGGGATGATATACCAGAACAAAGAGCATCTATCGATGATATAGACGAATCAACCGTACAACAATTTCTGAAAGATATCAGAAAATCAAAACGTATCAATGTTGAAGACGATATTTCAATTGAGGATTTGTTAATGAAACTACGATTGATTGAAAGCAATCAGCTAAAGAGAGGTTCCATTGTTTTATTCGGAAAAGACCCAGGAAAGTTTTACCCAAACATAGCTGTTAAAATTGGGAAGTTTGGAACATCGGATACGGACCTGAAATTCCATGAAGTGGTTGAAGGCAACTTGATTCAACTTAAAGATAAGATTGGTGAAATGCTCAATTCTAAATTTTTCATTCACCCAATCGACTTTATGGGAATGCAAAGGGTAGAAAAAGACGAATATCCGGTCGCTGCCATTCGTGAAATGATACTCAATGCCCTGGTGCATAGGAACTATATTGGTGCTCAGACCCAAATCAGAATGTATGACGGCCATTTTCGTGTTTGGAACGATGGTGGTCTACCCGAAGGTATAACTGAAGAAGACTTGAAGAAAGTACATTCATCAAAACCTAGAAATCCTTTAATAGCAGATATATGTTTTAAAGGTGGTTACATTGACTCATGGGGAAGAGGAACCATAAAAATAATAGAAGCTTGTCACGAAGCGGGACTACCAGAACCGGATTTGAAAGAGGAACAAGGCGGTTTTTTGAGTAAAATATACAAAGATCGATTTACAGAAGAACAGTTAAAAAAAATGGGGTTGAGTGAAAAGCAGATTAAAGTAGTATTACATGTAAAAAAGAACGGACGAATAATTAACAAAGAGTATCAAAAATTATTTAAGGTTTCCCGCGAAACCGCCACAAGAGATTTAGGAGTATTAACTAAAATGGGCATTCTAAAAAGTTCAGGAAGTAGAGGGGCAGGCTCTTATTATACAATTGCGCCATAATTGCGTCAATTGCGTCATTATGCAGTCAACATTGAGTAAAAACAATGCATTGCTATCACTTTTTGGAAGCAAGATAAGCCAAATCAACCAAATAATCAGGTGTAACGTTCAATGCCTCTGTCAGTTTAACAATATTTTTCAAAATCGGAGATCGTTCACCATTTTGATACCGCCGTATTGTTTGCCTTTCAAATCCTGCAATATTCATTAATTCAGTCTGAGTTATCACCTTGCACTACATTTCTTCTTTCAGTACACCCCTAAAAACTTTTTCTATAGGTGTTTCCAATATGTTCGGACAAGATTTTTGTTATTCTAAAACGATATAAATGGAAAAAGAATTATAAAAGCTAAAGGAGTAAAAAAATAAATTTCACTCCACACTAGGGGTTTTAAAAGCGAAAATCAAATCATAAATTACTGATTTTTAAATATTTAAAAAAGCAAGGGTAGCAGAATCTCGATCGAACTTTTTGATAGAGGATTTGGAGAGGTTGGAGGGGCATTTTGAGTTATTTGATTGATTAGTGATAATGTATATTTTTTTGGTAAAGCCAAATTCATAGCATTAGGAAAACATATAACCATTTAGCATAGATTCTTATTTTCTATTTGATCTTTCATTTAAATAATCCGGATCACTAATCCCACATATCCGCCTTATAAAATAAAAGGAGGTAGTCGCAGACTGACGCCCAGGCTTTTCCGTTTTTATGGAACACTACCACCAAGACAAGGGAAAATGTCAACAGCAACGAATGTAATCAATAAGTGGTCTAAAAAACGTGATAAGACCATCAAAATAATGCCGAAAACATGGCCACTTCCTGTTTTACTACAGATTTTTAATGTATTGCTCACGACAACAGCTCTTAACTTATGCCGCATACACCGGTTTGGAATCAACTGCTGCCAGTCTAATCCGAGGGGCCTCCCCTCATCTTTTATGTAGCTCCATTGCTTCTGTCTTGAAACAATGTTCGTGGTACACAAGCTCTTACTCATGTCGGTCGGCTCACCGTAGAGGTAGTAGCGGTGGGAAGACCCTGAGCTGAACATTAAGATAAACTGATAAGGGCCCGGACATCCGACAGGAAACTATCTGCCGGCAGCTTTACCACTACCCCGTTCGGGTAAGTGATCTCGATGCTGCCTGTAACACAAGTGCCATGTTCATGTGATCCACACCCTTTAAAACCAATTACGCATTAGTTGTGAATCGATAACAAAAATTTGCGATGTGAAACAATCGTTGGATTATAAACGGGATTGGGAGCAGATACAAACTTTTGAAACTGCTAACCGGTATGATCGCCATGCCCTGTTTTTCGTTTTTAAGGAAACCCAAGCGGACGACCTATGTGCAATTCAAGTATGACTTGACAACAGGAGAATTATTTGATGCCCAATCCGAGGACTATTTCATGGCTCCCGTTATTAATGTCATCCAAACCCCTGCTCCGGTGCTGATAGCTGTATCCAAATAGCATGTGGTTATTGGTTGTAAAACCTAATGAACTGACGAAAGTTTCGTTACTTCTATAGGACAGGCCTGCCCAGATGTTTCGTTTGTATCGCCAGCGCAAGCCAGCATCGTAAAAGACAGGGATCGACCTTGTTATTCTGACATATGCAGTAGGTATTAACTTCATGGTTGGGTTTAAGGATAGATGATAACTTCCCATAAAATGGTGCTCCATTTCCTCGTTAATGTTTAAATCCTCATTTCCGGAGATCGGGGCGCTGGCTAACTTATCAATGCCATAGGCTACCAAAAATCTATCTGAGTGAAAAGAGATCCCCGAATTGAGATTAAAATAAGTATTGGACGCTCCATTTAAGAGTAAGGATTGATACAACTGATCCCTCCCTGCATCTCTCACAATGAGGTCAGAAAGATCTATCTGGTTATTGAGTATTCTTGGTGATATACCTAAAGACAGGTACGACCGGGAGCTAATGGGAACATGTACCGCAGTGTTAAAACCGGTCTCCAGGTGTTGAAATGCTCCTTGCTCATTTCTCAAGGCAAAGGCTCCTAAGCCGATCCTGACTGATCCGGTAATCTCAGTACTTTGCTGCCCAGTCCATTGGGACATCCTTCTTTGCAGTCGATCAGCCAACTCACCTTGAGGGAAAAATGTTGCTTCACCATTAAAAAAACTGGTGGTAGGGCTATCATCAATACCGATCATTTTTCGGCGATAACCCACTTTTAAGTCAATAAAGTCATTTTTACCGCTTATGGCGGGGTTTACAAGGGAAGGCACCAGGAAATACTGGACCGGTAACCGGTCACTCTGGCCTTGGCTCTGTAAAGTGCTGACTGTCAGAAGTACAGCGATGTATAATCGGCTATGCATTGGGTTATCTGATTATGGTTATCTTTCCCTTCAGTTTCCGATCATTTTGATCATTCAGGTCCAGTATATAGTAATAGGATGCCCCAGGAAGGATCTTACCTCGGTAGCGGCCGTCCCACTCACGCAGATATCCGATGGAAGAAAATACTTGGTGACCGGATATATCGAACACCCGAAGCCTGGCATTAGGATATCTATCGAGGTTCAAAATATTCCAGGTATCATTAACCCCGTCCCCATTCGGTGAAAAAGCAGTGGGAATGTCTGGTTCAAAATCGACTTCATCGATCATCACCCGGAAACTACAGGTGGTTGCATTTCCACTGGGGTCCATCAATTCATAGGTGACGAGCGTCGTCCCTAATGGGAATTGGGAACCACTTTCTAATCCCTCCACCAGCAATACCGAGCTTACCGAGCAATTGTCGATCGCTTCGGGAGGATCGTAAAACACAACGGGATCTGTAGCGGTAATATCAGTTGGGCAACTGCTCAATACAGGTGGGAGGTTATCCCTGACTTCGACAGTAGCTGAGGCCTCGAACCTATTTCGGTTTTGATCAAAAATGCTTAGGTTAATGCTGTTATTTCCCAGGTCATTGCAGCTAAATTCACTGCGGTCCAGATCAACCCTTTGAATGCCGCAGTTATCAACGCTGGCATGGCTTATGTCTTCAGCACTGAGTACAGCCAAACCGTCGGCATCCAATGCTATGGTGAGATCCTGTAGGGAAAATTGTGGGGCGGCATTGTCTACAATCGTGATGGTAGCGGTAGCCGAACTGATGTTGCCGCTACCATCCATGGCTGTCAAGGTAACTGTATTTGCCCCTATCTCCGTACAATCAAAATCTGTTCGATCCAGGGATAGTGAGGCAATTGAGCAGTTGTCGTTGCTGCCGTTGTCGACTTGAGCAGCGGTAATAGAGGCATTGCCGGAGGCATCCAGTTCGACCGTTAGGTCTTGCGCTGCAATGGTTGGTACAATATTATCTTGTACGGTTACGCTTGCCGTCATGGAAGTGGAATGGCCACTGCCGTCTTCAGCAGTCAGGTTAACCGCATTCACACCAAGGTCGGCACAGGAAAAATCGGTTTTATCCAATGTCAGAGATGAGATCCCACAGTTGTCGTCGCTGCCATTATCGATCTGTGACAAGGCCAAAGAAGCATTACCGAAAGCATCCAATTGTAATGTGACGTTTTGGGTAACCACTGCGGGTGCTAAGTCATCCACAATGGTGACAGTGGCTGTTTTGCTGGCATTGTTGCCCACGTGATCGGTAACGGTCAGTGTAATTGTGTTTGCTCCCAGATCAGCACAGGAAAAATTAGTCCTGTCAAGCGCCAAAGCAGCAACACCGCAGTCATCAGCACTCCCGTCATCTACCTGGTTGGGGGCGATCACCCGGTTTCCGGTAGCATCCAATGCAACCATTATATCCTGGGTCGTTGGTGTGGGTAATGTGACATCATCAATAATAATGTTTTGCATTTGTGTTACGCTACAGTTCACCGGATCCGTATAAGTCCAGGTGACCACAAAGTTGCCCTGCGTGGTGATCGGAAGCGATGCATCATTGGTAATAGTGACACTACCCAAGCTACTTGATACACCGGGGTCAGGCAGGGAAGTCACTTCACAGGAAGCGGTAATATCCGATAAGGCAGGTACATCGGGCACGGGAACGCTGGAGGCATCTCCGCTTATGCTCCATCCATCATCATCAATGAGACTTTGTCGTTCATCTTCAGCATGGCAGGAATAGATCAAGCCTTGCGATCCTAAGCTCAGTCCGGACGGCACGGTTTGACTGGCCCATCCTATAAGGGTATTATCATAGTTTTCAACACTGAGTGCCGAATTGCGAAGCATGTCCCGGATATCGGTGACGGAGGAGAGGTCCCAAGCGCCCAGGTCGTGATCAAAAGCACTGGCATCAAAGAAAGTCGACCTCATGGTTTGGACATTGCTTGTATTCCAATTGCCTATGTCCTGGTTGAAAGCTCTCGCTTTATTAAACATGGTTCGCATGTTTCTTACATTCCCTACATCCCAACTGCTTATATCCCTATTGAAATTACGAGCACCCTGAAACATGATGAACATCTCAGTCACATTGGCGGTATTCCAGGTGCTGATGTCTCCGTTGAAACTGCTGGCCCGATCAAACGTCCCTACCATGCTTGTTACAAGTGCTGTGTTCCAGTTGTCCAGGTCTTGATTAAAGCTACCTGCGAAAGCGAATGTACCTCTCAGGCTTGTTACATTGCTGACGTCCCATGCGTTAATATCACGGTTAAAACTGCTGGCGCCATTGAACATGTCAATGATATTCGATAAGCTACTGGTATTCCAGGTGCCGATATTCCCATTGAAACCGGTAGCACCACCAAACATAAAACGCATGGTGGTCACGTTACGCGTGTCCCAATTGTTTAGATCCTGGTTAAAAGAGGTTGCACCGGCAAACATGGAACGCATATTGGTCACATTGCCCGTACTCCAATTATTGAGCGGGCCATTGAAACTTGATGCATTCCTGAACATGTTGTCCATGTTGGTGACATTAACCGTGTTCCAGGTACTAACATCTCCGTTGAAACTAGTAGCGCCGGAAAACATAAAACTCATATCTGTTACGTTGCTTACGTCCCACGAACTGAGGTCCCCGTCAAAGCTGCCGGCTCCTTCGAACATGCTATGAAGACCGGTAACATTACGCAGATCGGGGGCGTCTGTAGCATTATAAGTAAGATTGCTACAACCGCGAAAGGCTTCCCTCATAGTGGTCCAACTGATATTACCCCACTGTTCAATAGACAGGATCTTATCTCTTTGACCAGCATTGTTGTTAAAATAGATCCTGGGAAAATCACCGGTGATCGAGACCTGGTACGTATCGCCATTATTGAGCGCACTAATGGTATAGTTGCCGGTTTGCCCGGTTGCCGATCCGTTTCCCTGACCAGGATTGGTCTGATTGGTCCAGGTAATATCATAGTTATACCCTCCGCCCCTGGTCAGGATGATAATCTCTGTATCATCGGTTTGCCAGGAAGTGATAAAAGCCTGAGCTGAAGCTGATCCTGTTGAAAAAAATACAATAGCGATTAAAGACAATGAGCGCATAGTAAGTCCTTTTTACCTATTGTCAAAAAACATGACATCGATTGAGCGGTAAAACTAGTAGAATAATAATTACCGGTCTAGCATTGGGAATGGACAAAACAATGGACAAATGATCAAAAAGGCTTTAAAACAAGCTAACCGGAATGCCCGCCCCTATCTCTCATGGAAGGAACCAGGGTGGTGGATACTATCGAAACAGACCAACCCTTGCTCACTACCCGCTATACGGAACGTGCATTGGATTTCATCATCCGCAAAAATCTTTGATTATGATAATGAAATCAACAGGTAGACTGCGGAAGTAATACAATAAAAGCATATTGCCGTATCTTCATTATATAGCTTTAATCGAACCATAATGGAATTGAAATTATCGATGCGGTTTTTTTATCCGGTGGGCAGCAATCTCTTAATCGTACCATGTTGGAATTGAAATGGTAGCGCTCAATAACTTCATACCCGCTTTTTCCACTCTTAATCGTACTATGTTGGCATTGAAATAATGACCGGACTCTTACGGTTGTGGTTAAAGATACAGTTGAGATCAGAATTATTGTCCCCTGTGATGGTTTAAGTTGTGTTAATTTACCCTATACATATTCTTCCAACCGGGTCACAGCCATTCTGACCGGATTATCGGTTTCCGGTTCATGGTTGAAGTCGGTAATCAATCGGAGCAGTTCATCTGTTTTTTCCCGGTTAGTAAAGGCAAAAAACAGGTACGACCCCACACCGTCGCCTTCACTGGAAAACCAACCGGAGGTTATTAACTGTGCCTGAGAGCTTTTGTAACCGTCGATGCCCAGGCCGCTGAAGCTTTCGATGCTGGCTTTTTTGCATAGTTCTGACACCTGTTCGCGGAACTGGGTGGCGGTTGTGACAATAAGGAGTTTCATGTTAATTGTGATTTTTACGCTCTATTAGGTAATAAACAAGCGGTACCGCCAGCAGGGTCAGTACGGTAGAGGCTATGGTTCCTCCCATTAAAGAGATGGCCAGTCCCTGGAAAATCGGGTCGAAAAGAATGACGAATGCGCCTATTACCACGGTGCCGGCTGTCAGTAAGATGGGTGTGGTACGCACAGCACCGGCCTCGATGACAGCTTGTTTCAGGGCCACGCCTTCAGACACCCTTAGGTTGACAAAGTCTATGAGCAGGACGGCGTTTCTCACCATAATACCTGCCAGGGCGATCATGCCTATAAAAGAGGTAGCGGTAAAGAAGGCACCCAGCAGCCAATGCCCCAGGACAATCCCTACCATAGACAAAGGAATGGCTACCATCATGACCACCGGCGCTTTAAAGTTCCGGAACCAGCCCACAATAAGCATGTAAATGATGATAATTACCCCGAGAAACGCCATTCCCAAATCTCTGAATACTTCCAGGGTGATCTGCCATTCGCCATCCCATTTTACTGTAAAATCTTCTTCCAGGGCAGGTTGTTCGATGTACAGCTCATCTATGTGGTAACCTGCAGGCAGGTTGATGGCTTCCAGCTTATCAGTCATGCCCAGGATCGCATATACCGGGCTTTCCAACTTGCCTGCCATGTCCGACATCACATAGACCACCCGTTTTTGGTTTTTGCGATAAATGTTTTTGGCCCTGGTATGCACCCGGATATCCACCAGATCACCAATCGAAACCATCGCCCCTGTCTGAGACCTTACCTGAAGGAGAGCGATGTCGTGAAGGCCGGACTTTTCTTTTTCATCCAATGCGAGGATCAGCCCCACCTGCCGGGCGGCATCTTCCTTATAGAGTGTGGTGATGGCACTTTCTGACAAAGCCATGTGCATAGTATGGACGATTTGCTGAGGGGCTACGCCATATAACATGGCTTTTTCCTTGTCGATGATCAATTCATATTCGGTTTGGTCATCTTCCACCATCCAGTCTATATCTACCACATCCCGTGTGTTGGCCAGGATGGTCTTTACCTCATTGGCTACTTTCATTTGCTGTTCATAGTCAGGGCCGTAGATCTCGGCTACAATGGTAGACAATACCGGCGGGCCGGGAGGCACCTCTACCAGCTTTACGTTCGCATTGTATGGGCGGGCTACGGCCTGAATGCCAGGACGTAGCAGCTTTACGATGTCATGGCTTTGCTCATCTCTGTCATGTTTATCGGCCAGATTCACCTGGATGTCAGCCATGTTGCTGCCCCCACGCAGGTCGTAGTGACGAACAAGCCCGTTGAAGGTGATGGGAGCAGAAGTGCCTGTATAACTTTGGTAGTGGACCACTTCAGGGCGGGAGGAGAGGTATTGAGTAATCTCCCGGGCTACTGCAGCAGTGCGTTCGAGGGTGGTTCCTTCGGGCATATCAATGACTACCTGGAACTCATTTTTATTGTCGAAAGGCAGCATTTTAACGGCTACTGATTGGGTGAAAAACATGGCCAGGGAACCAAGCAGCAGCACAATGGTACCACCCAAAAAAATCCAACGTTTGACCTTATTTTCAATCAGAGGGCGTTGAAGTTTTTCATACCAGCGATAGATGCGTGTGTCCTCCGGCTTTTTGCCTTCCGGTTCTTTGGCCTCCGCCCCATTTTTCTTTTTATCCTTTTCACGTAGAAACAGATACCCAAGGAAAGGGGTAATGGTGAGCGCCACAAACAAAGACAAAATCATGGCTATGGAGGCGCCGATAGGCATCGGAGACATGTAGGGCCCCATAAGACCGGAGACAAAAGCCATAGGCAATACCGAGGCGATGACCGTGAACGTGGCGAGTATGGTAGGGTTTCCCACCTCATTGATGGCATATAACGCCGCATCCCGGAGGGGCAACCGCTTCATTTTAAAATGCCTGTGCATGTTCTCTGCAATAATGATGGAATCATCTACCACAATCCCGGTCACAAATACCAGGGCAAACAGGGTGATGCGGTTCAATGTATAATCCAGCATGTAGTAACTCAGCAAGGTAAGGGCAAAAGTGATGGGCACGGAAAGAAATACCACTAGACCGCCCCTCCAACCCATGGCGAGCATCACCACAAACGTCACGGCTACAATGGCCCCAATCAGGTGCATCAACAATTCCGATACCTTTTGAGAGGCTGTTTCGCCATAATTCCTGGTCACTTCGACATGGACATCGCCGGGAATTAAGCTGGCTTTCAAGCGTTCGACCTTCGCTAAAATCACATCGGCGATTTGCATGGCATCGGCGCCTTTCCGCTTGGCAATGGAAATGGTTACCGCAGGATATTCAGAGCGGTAAACCGAAGCTTTTTCACTTCCCTTGCCAAAGCCAAAGGACACATAATTTTTAGGAAGCTCCGGGCCATCTGTAATGGCAGCAATTTGTCTCAGGTAGACGGGTTGGTTTTCCTGTACACCTACCACCAGGTTTTCCACATCTTCTGCAGTTTCAAGAAATTTGCCTGTTTTGACCAAAAACTCATTGTCATTCTTGTTAAAACTTCCTGCATTCAGTTGCTGGTTGTTGACCCTGATCATTGCTGATACGGACAGGAAATCCAGACCACTGGCGGCCAGCTTATCCTTGTCCAACACCACGCGGACCTGACGCTTCCTGCCACCGATTTCTTTGGTGATGGACACATCATTGACTTTTTCTATCTCGCTGGTGAGTTCTTCTGCTATTTGGCGCAAGCGATAGTCATCGTAGTTTTCGCTCCAAAGTGTGAGGCCCAGGACCGGCACATCGTCTATAGCGCGCGTTTTTATCAGGGGCATGGTCACACCCTGGGGCATGATATCCATATGTTTATTGATTTCGTTATACATTTTGACAAACGAACGTTCTATATCTTCCCCTACATAAAACTGCACAATGACCATACCCTGCTCCTTCATAGAAGTGGAATAGACATATTCCACACCGGGGATGTTTGAAATCAGTTTTTCCAAAGGCTCGATGACCCTGGACTCTACCTCAGTGGGGCTGGCGCCGGGATAGCCCACAAATATATCGGCCATGGGCACATCTATTTGTGGCTCTTCTTCTCTGGGGATCAAAAATGAGCTGTAGACCCCAATGACCATGAATACGATCATTAAAAGTACCGTGAGTTTTGAGTCGATAAACCCACGGGCGATTTTTCCTGCTAATCCTTCCTTCATCGCTTAAGATCTTTGATTATCGAATGCTTATTTTTACTCCGTTGTACAGTTTTTCCTGTGCTGAAACCACATACGTTTCTCCCGGTGACAGTCCCGATAATACCTCGACTTTGTCGCCATAAGTTCTGCCCAACCGAAGCCAGCGTAACAGGGCCGTGTTGCTTTGGCTGACAGTATAAACCCCTCTTAGTTGACCGCGGTCGATAAGTGCTTCTTTTGGAAGGAGGGTTAGGCCGGGAGCAGTTTCGTCCGGTACGGGAAAGTCCACTGTGGCGAACATGCCGGAGCGGATTTCATCCCCGGCATTCGCCAATGCTACTTTTACCAGGTATTGCCCTCCGGAGCCAGAGGATGATGCGCTTACCTCGACCACTGTTCCATTCACCTCCTTATTAACAGATTTGACTGTGACGAGCACGTCATCGTTGGCTTTGATATGTACAATTTCATTTTCCGGAACTTTTACATGGGCTTCAAAAATGTCCGGTGACTCCAGTGCGACCAGCGTCATGCCCGGGTTGGCCATGTCCCCTGGTTCTACGAGTTTCTGCGTTACCAATCCGTCAAAGGGTGCGCGAATGTTAGTGTAGGAAAATTGGGCTTGGACCTCGTTTTTCATCTGTCGGGCAATTTCTAACCTGGCTTTGGTCATTTCGAAATGGGTGGACATGTCATCCATTTCCTTTTGCGAAGCGCTGTTAGCCGCCATCAGGTTCTTCAAACGTTTATAGTCCCTTTCGGCATTGGCAAAACCAGCTTTGGCCTCTAGCACACCGGCGTCGGCCCGGGCTAGTTTGGCCTGCAGGTCAGTACTGTTGATGACTACCAATACCTGCCCTTTTTTGACCTTGTCTCCCAGTCTGGC
The DNA here is from genome assembly GCA_022360015.1 of Cytophagales bacterium. GTDB lineage: Bacteria > Bacteroidota > Bacteroidia > Cytophagales > Cyclobacteriaceae > Agaribacillus. Next base: position 33,909 of record JAKSDQ010000210.1, on the reverse strand, counting down.
ATAAATTTTATCTACGAAGCCCATTATCCGGGTACCCACTTTGGCGCTTTGTACCGCGGTCACTTTTCCACTTGCTGTGATAAAAGGCTGCCTGCCTGTTGCTTCAACTACCTCTACTTTTACTTTGATGGATTTCACATCATCTTGCAACGCCTGTTTTTTGCCATCGCCGCAGCCTGCAAGTAATGCTGCGATCATGAATAGGATGGTCTTTAAGTTATATTTTTTCATCATGGTTATTCCTTGATTAAAAATTCGATATAAGCCTGGGTATAGTTCAGTTCGAAAATGGCCTGGTAGTATTCCAGTTGCTTGCGGGCATATTGGGTTTCGGCTGTAAGCAGGTCGGCAGTTTTTTCGAGTCCTTCTTTGAACCGGTTTGTCCGGATACGCAATGATTCACGGGACTGATCCAGGGCAGATTTTGAAAGCCGGAGTTTGTTTCGGGCATCGGATAGCTTGCGTACCGCCTGATTCATTTCCAGGTTGCTTTGTGACAGATACTGATCGTAAGAGAGTTTCGAGCGTTCCAAAGCCGCTTTACTCTTTTGTGTTTTTCCTATCCGCTTTGTACCTTCCAGGATATGCCAGCTAAGTTGGGCGCCGATCATGTAGCCACTGGCATCTCCCTGAAACAAGTCGTCATCATATAATTGATAACTTCCAAAAGCATTTATACGAGGTAAAAAAGACATTTTATTGGCCCGGTAAGATGCCGCATGAGCTTCTGTGGCCAATCGTGCCGCCTGAATGTCTGCCCTGCTCAGAGGTATCTCATTGACTGCAACAGGGCCGGTACCGGAAACCATAAGGCTATCGGCTGGCTTCAAAAGCACCTGATCTTCCTTTCCCATCAGGAAAGCCAGGTAATCGGAAGCGTTCATTACGTGGCTTTCAGCGAGCTGCAATTGATTTTTCACTTCTATCAGCCTGACCTCCACTGCCAGCAGATCTGCCTTTTGCAGATAACCTTGCTCATACCTGTCATTGGCCATTTTCCAGTTTGCCCGGGCTGCCTCCAGGGCCGTTTGAAGCGCCTCCACCGATTGGTAGGCCAACTGCAATTGCATATAGGATTTTTCGGCATCGAATGCCAGTTGATCTTTGGTACGGGTGGTTTGGAACTCAGCGGCCCTCATTTTGATGGCAGCCGCCTTGCGTTGATGGTATCCGTCCGGATTGAGCAATGGTTGGCGGATTTCCAGTACGGTGGCATAGTTGGTGGTACGGGAAGGGTCATTGAGAAAGAGGGGGTTGAAATCTTCTGTTGTCAATACCTCCTGGTTCAGTTTTGAACCAAAAGCTGCCAGAGGATTGGTCGTGGTAAAGCCTGTGTACGATAAGGCAATATGAGGCATCAATACGGAGTTAGTCTGCCGGTAATCTGCCCGGGCTTCTTTGCGTTGCTGTTCACTGATCCTGATAGACAGGTTTTGCCCGGCTACTGTTTCCAGCACTTTTGACTTGGTAACAGGTACCACCTCCTGCGCCCGGAGTGCTGACCATAAAAATGAAAAGCAAAGTGTTAATAGGTAAAATGCCTTTTTCATATTATTTTCTATTTGGTAAAAGCAAAACTAAGGATGTGTTAGCGGGTAGTCGGTAACTTATGTTACCAAGCCACAAAAACGGCCTTAACCGCTTATTCCATAGTATTTTTTATTTTTGGATCAGGACGGTTGTGACTGAAAACATCTTCTTTTTACATGCTGATTAGTAAATGCAGGTTTAATCTTTAATTTGACTCTTTTTTTCCATTAAATTCCATTTAAATGGAATAACTCATTAAATTGTGCGGTAACTGGGAAATTTATACTAAACCAACTACTGATGAAAAACAATTTTACAGCTTTAAGCCTGCTCATATTAACCCTGGCCGCCTGCCAGCCAAAGCCCGAAGGTGGCATTGAGACCACAAAGGAATATACCGTTGCCCCTTTTACCGGTCTGGATTCTATCGCCATCAATGACTGGTGGAACAGAAAACCCAACCACATCATCGATGTGAAGGTAGCCCGGGATTCCGTCATTGCCTTTGGTGCTTACACGGTTGCCAACAACACCCTCAAACTTACTGCGCAGCTTTTTCCGCTATATCCCGATGAGCCCAAATTCGTTTTGCTGGACATTAAAGAAGGCGGGGAGTGGAAAGAGATACAACGGCAGCCGGTGCATGAATTAGGTTGGTCGGCCCATTTCCGGGTAGAAAACTGGAATAAAACGGAGAACATGGCCTATCGCCTGAGGCATGGCGAAGCTGCAACTTTTGAAGGAACCATACGGAAGCTGCCGGTAGACAAACAGGAGATTGTCATCGCTGCCCTATCCTGCAATTCCAATAAAGGCCCCAAAGACCGGGACACTTATGTAAAAAATATCAATGCACTGGACCCCGATGTGGTCTTTTTTGCCGGCGACCAGTCTTATCACCACAGGGAACATACGGCCGCCTGGTTGCTTTTTGGCAGGCAATTCCGCGAAACCTTCCGCCACCGGCCCATGATTGCCATTCCCGATGATCATGACATTGGCCAGGGTAACCTGTGGGGAGAAGGAGGGAAGCAGGCCACGTCCATGGCAGGGAATGACGGGGGTTATTTTTTCCACCCCGAGTATGTCAAAATGGTAGAAAGATGCCAGACCGCCCATCTGCCGGACCCGGTGGACCCTGATCCTGTATTGCAAGGGATCGGTGTTTACTTCACCAGCTATCAACTGGGCCCCGTTGATTTTGCCATTATCGAAGACCGTAAATTCAAGTCGGGGCCAAAAGGAAAAATACCTCAGCAGGGGCCGAGACCTGACCATATTATAAACCCTGACTACGATCCGGCATCAGTTGATGTACCGGGTTTAAAGTTGCTTGGTGACCGTCAGCTTAATTTTCTGGATAGCTGGGCAGATGAAAACAAGGAAGGAGTCATTATGAAGGCTGTTTTGTCCCAGACAGGGTTCTGCGGTGGTGCCCATGTGCATGGCGATTCTACCAACCGGCTGCATGCCGACATGGACTCGAACGGCTGGCCGCAAACCGGTCGTAAAAGAGCCCTTGAAAAGATCAAAAAGGCCAATGCCGTGCACATTGCGGGTGACCAGCATCTGGCGACAGTCATAAAACACGGCATTGAAGCGCATGGCGATGGTCCCTGGGCCTTTGTAGTACCGGCCATTGTCAACAATTATTACAGCCGCTGGTGGTGGCCGAAGGATGAAAAGCCAGGATCAGGCGCTGCAATCGACAACGACCTTCCATGGACAGGTAACTACCTGGACGGGTTTGACAATAAAATCACCATGCATGCCTACGTCAATCCCGGTTCTCAGGATTTCGGGGCGGGTTTTGGCCTGATCCGTTTCAATACCGCAGCCAGGGAAGTGACTTTCGAATGCTGGCCGGGAACAGCCGATGTAACATCGCCTGATGCCGGGCAATTTACCGGCTGGCCTATTACGGTAAAACCATAAAATTGACATTTTACCGGAATCACTTGCCGGAGAGTGGCCGGCAAAAACACAGGGCTAGCCCACTATGTCTTAAAGAGAAGCACAGATTATCGGCGGTTGTTTGTTAGTGAATTTTAAAAGTTTTGGATTTTCTGAATTAGAATATTTCAAGTTTTTAGATGTTCAAGTACTAATTATGTTGTATTATTTTAATAGAAGTATTTTGATTAGCTTTCTGATGGGCCCTTTGGTCACAGAAAAGTAACCTACTTCATAATAAATAATATCTGCTTATAAGGGGAAAATCAATCAATTCCAAGGCATTAGGAATTTTGGGATTCCTTTTCTTTGTCTTCCGGCATATGGTAGGCCGACATCATCAGGCCGGCCCAATGCCGCCGATAGATGGTCTCAAAGGCTTGCCGGCCGTTGATTTTTATCAACTTTCAGCGTTCCTGATCGCTATGGGATGTGTAGTCTTTCAATTCGGTAGAATGGCCGGATTCATCCGGTGACCATCCCACGAACATACAATCGGAACCAAAAGAAACGCTAAATTTCATCAAAAGATAACACATGTCATGTCATCCAATACCCGCAGGCCAGGATTTTAAAAAACACTAAAAAAAGCAGTGGGTAAACAAATCGGTTACACTTCTTCCACTTTAAAGTGAGGTGAGAAACATGTAAACAACTTTTTCAAATCGCTGTTCTCGACCCATAATTTATCCCAATATCATTATCATATTTTTATTCAATGGCATCTCAATTAAAAATTTATTAAAAATAACCTTTATTTAAAGTCATTGATTGAAAATTTAGCAGGTAGGTACAGGATGCAATCTGCTGATAATTAGGTTAATATTACTTAACCGTTAACTTTTTAAGCACTAAAAAATATGAAAGTACGCTACTGTAAAATGCTTTTACCCTGGATATACGGTCTGGGATGCGTTATTTTTTCTTACCCTGTTTTTAGTCAGGAAAAAACAATCACGGGTACGGTATATTCGTCTGACGGCGAAAGGTTACCCGGTGCAAATGTAATTCAAAAAGGTACCTCAAATGGTACCCTTACCGATGCAGAAGGAAATTACACGCTGCAGTTGATTGAAGGGGCCGACATCCTGGTTTTCTCCTTTATTGGTTATGTCTCGGAAGAGATTGCTGTGAACGAACAGTCGGTTATCGATGTTCGGTTGCTTTCGGATGTTATGTCACTTTCTGAGGTGGTAGTAGTAGGGTACGGTACACAGTTAAAAAGGGAGGTAACAGGAGCAGTTCAAACGGTAGATGCCCAGGAACTGCAGGATTTGCCGGTGGCCCAGGTGACCCAGAAGCTGCAGGGCCGTCTGGCTGGTGTGCAAATCAACCAAACGACTGGCAAGCCGGGGCAGGGCATGTCGGTCCGGATTCGGGGTCAATTGTCGGTATCGGGTGGCAGTGATCCGTTATATGTGGTAGATGGCTTTCCCATCACCGGTGACATCGGTTCTATCAATCCGGATGAAATTCAGGAGATTTCGGTATTGAAAGATGCGGCCTCTACGGCCTTGTATGGATCCAGGGCGGCCAATGGAGTTGTCCTGATTACCACCAAAAAGGGGAAGCCGGGACAAACCAATATCAGCTTTACCGCCTATGCAGGCGTGCAGGAAGTGCCCCGGGAAGGCAGACTTGAAATGATGGATGCTGTTGAATTTGTCCGGTTTAAAAAAGAATATTACGAAGATGCCGGACAGCCGGTTCCGGAAATATTTCAGGACCCCTCTCAATATGAAGGCAAAAACAATGATTGGTACGATGCATTGCTGAGAAATGCCCCCATTCAAAGCTACAGCCTGGCCATTTCAACCAACCGGGAGAAGGTCAGTACAGCCATTGTCGCCGGGATTTTTGATCAGCAGGGGGTGGTTTTAAATTCTGAGTTCAGAAGGTATTCCCTGCGCATAAACACCAATTATGATGTATCGGATAAAATAAGGCTCGGGTTTAATTTGGCGCCTTCTTATATCGAAGACAATATTCCGGAAACTGACGGAACCAGGGGAACCGGAATTCTTTTCAATGCTTTACATACCTGGCCTATCATGCCTATCTATGATGAAAATGGCGAACTCACCAGGTTTAACAGGTTTCCTGCCGAGACCGGTAATATTTTTGCTTACGCCAACTGGGTGAGGTCTGTCGAGGAAATTGATAACGAAACAACAGAAGTCAACCTGCTTTCCAACGCTTTTATTGAATACGAGCCGATCGAGGGGTTAGTCTTGAAATCCACTTTTAATGCAGAGTTATATAATTCCAAGTATTTCTTTTTCAATCCTTCCACGGCAACCGGCAGGATCAATGTTCCCCTGCCAACTACCGCTTTTTCTATCAGGGAAAATATAGAAGATTTTTCCTGGCTGAATGAAAACCTGGCTACTTATACCAGGAGTTTTAACGATCACAACCTGGAATTACTTGTTGGATTTACCAATCAAAAATTCCGCAGAAACAGAACGCGCATCCAGGCCGATACTTATGCCGATGACAGGCTTCCTACCATTCAGGGGGCCATCAACATCAACCGGGCCGGTACCAATAGCGGGGTGGAGGAATGGTCGCTCACCTCGGTACTTTCCAGGTTTACCTATAACTTCAAAGGTAAATACCTGTTCACCGCTTCCATCCGGAGTGACGGATCATCCCGGTTTGGTGCCGATAACCGATGGGGTACTTTTCCCTCGGCTTCCATTGGATGGGTAGTATCCGATGAAGATTTCCTGAAAGGCATTGAAGCCATATCCTTTGCAAAGCTACGGGCAAGCTATGGTGTGACGGGCAACAATAATATAGGTAATTATACCCAGTATGCCCTGATCGACAATACCGTTAACGCGGTTTTTGGAGATAATGTGGCCCCCGGAGCGGTAGTCACTTCCCTTGCCAACAACAACCTGGGATGGGAAACCACCGAACAGTTCGATGTTGGTTTCGACCTGGGCCTTTTTAACGACCGTATACAGTTTATGTACGATTATTACAAAAAGACTACCACCAACCTGCTGTTCAATGTACAGATTCCGCAGGAGTCGGGCTTCGGCAACTTCAACGACAATATCGGCGAAATAGACTTCTGGGGTCACGAATTTGCTATCACCTCCATCAATACCAATGGAAAACTGAAATGGACCACCAATGCTAACATTTCATTTAATCGAAACAAGGTTATTTCCCTCGCAGATGGGATAGACAGGGTGTATGGCACCTGGCATATCACCCAGACAGGACAACCTTTCGGGCAGTTCTATGGTCACATGGCAGACGGACTTTACTGGAATGAAGAAGACCTGGCCAATTCCCCACAGGTACCCGGACGTTCTACCGTGGGTAGCATCAAATTGCGGGATGTCAATGGTGACGGCATCATCACCAGGGGAGGGGATAATGATGACCGGGCCATCATAGGTAACCCATTTCCGGATTTCACTTATGGAATTACCAACACGCTGAGATATGGTGATTTCGACTTGTCAGTAGTGGGTACGGGCTCTCATGGCAATGAAGTTATGGTACGTCATCTGTATAGCACGACCAACCTCGACGGTGTTTTTAATCTGATGAAAGAAGTAAAATACCGCTTCAGGTCAGTTGAAAATCCCGGCAAAGGTTTCTTTGGCACTACCGTGGGTGGTGGAAACGTGACCGGCATCGAAAGGGACTGGATGAACAGCCGTTTTGTGACCGATGCCTCATTTTTTACCATCAGGAATGTAACACTTGGGTATACGATCGATGAGCCTGCTAAATTTATCAGGTCGGCGCGTATTTATACGTCCATACAAAACCTGTACGTGTTTACTGATTACTGGGGAGGTTCTAACCCGGAAACCAGTATGCAGAACAACGGTCAGGGCGATGGCGGTAATCTCAGTCAGGGTGTGGATCTCTCCGGATATCCGGTGCCGCGTACCTACACGGTTGGTGTAAACCTGAATTTTTAGCCCCCTGTAATCAAGTGATCATTTTACACCTTTACACATGAAATGAGCATTAACTTCGGCCTCCCTGAATGCCATCGGAATAGGGCGGTTTAATTTTATTGCGAATTTCATGTGACCCTTGAAAATAATTATATACTCATGAATGAAATGAAAAAATCAGTCATATTATTCGGTTTGACAATGCTTACTTTTGCCGGCTGTCAGGATGATTTCCTCACAATCGTTCCTGAAACTTCCCTGAGCTCTGCTACTTTTTTCAACACAGAGGCCGATTTTCAACAGGCCGTTAACGGAGTGTATGTGCCTTTAAGAAATATTGTTAACGAAAGGGCCTGGTTGTTGGGCGAAATGCACTCTGACAATACCTATTATGCCCGCAACATCCTTTTTGGTGCTACCGAACAACAGGAAGATATTGCTGACTTCGCTATTCCCAGTGATAATGGCGTTACCACCAATACCCACGTACTTAACCAGTACCGCCTGGACTACCGAATCATCGCACGGGCCAACCAGGTTTTGTCCCGTATTGACGAGGTAGCGTTTGACGCCAATACAAAAAATAACCTGAAAGGGCAGGCCCTGTTCCTGCGGGGATATGCCTATTTTGAATTGGTAAGATATTTTGGCAGTGTCCCATTACATTTAACACCGGTAGAGACACGTGACGAGGCGGCCCTGCCCATGGCACCCGAGGCAGATGTATATGCCCGGATCATCGAAGATGTCGAGGAAGCGACCGGACTCTTACCGCCAAAGTCTGCCCAGGAGCCGGGAAGGGCCACTTCTGGTGCTGCCAAAACCCTGTTGGCTAATATTTACATCGCCCGGCAAAAATGGGCGCAGGCAGAAAGCCTTTTAAAGGAAGTCGTACAAAGCAATGAATACGCCCTTATGCCAGATTACGCGGATGCCTTTTCTACCAACACAGGCAATAAAAATAATGGGGAGTCGGTATTCGAAGTCCAGTTCAAAGAGGGGCCCGACGGGCTTCATGGCAACTTTCTCTATCGCTTCATGCCAAGGCCCATGGCACCCGAAGAGCTGGTAACCATCACAGGCACCGCCAACCCTCAGCCGCTGAATGGGGAAGGAAACAACATTCCCACACCAGATATTATCGCGGCCTATGAGGATGGGGATCTCAGAAGAGATGCCTCCATTGATTACATTACGATAGAAGGAAGTTTTTGGGCGGATAAGACCTATCCCTACATTAAAAAATATGCCAAAACCCATGCTTTACACAATAATCATGGCATTAACTGGCCGGTATACCGCTATTCGGAAGTCCTTTTATTTTTGGCTGAAGCCTTAAATGAACAAGGTAAAGCCGGCGAAGCGGAGAATTATCTGAACCAGGTGCGCAGCCGCGCGGGTCTTGGGGCAGCGCAGGGTGATCTCAGGGAGGCGATTTACCGGGAAAGACGGGTGGAACTAGCTTTTGAAAACAAACGGTGGTTTGACCTGGTGCGTACCGGCAGGGCCATCGAGGTGATTACAGAATATGGTAACAGAATTAAAGCTAACCCCCTGGCTTACTATTACCCTGAAGGGGCAGCGCCACGGGGCAATGCTTTTACGAATATATCGCTCTATTATGCCCTGCCCGCGGCTGAGGCAGATTTGAGCCCTCATTTTTAGGTTTTGATTAACATTTTGTCCAAAGCGTTGTGTGACAGCCACGGGACGCTTGCGCTATGGTACCGATGGGAAAAGGCTTACAAACCCAATCCCTGATGTCCTTAAAAGCCGGTGCAGCGCGATCATATAATATAAAAGTCGATTTGCGCTCAGGAGGTAAAATGATTAAATTATATTTTATATGACTTGTAACGTTGTCTAATTTTAACTTAATCCGATGCTACAACTTTCCAATGCTTTAAAACTGCTTTTGGCTTCTCTATGGTTAATGGTTTTAAATACTTCCTGTAACCAAAACAAACCCCCGGCTTCAAACCAGGACGGCCCCATGCATCCCAAAATTGAAAAGCTCAAACTGCCGGAAGGCTTTCGTGCAGAGCACCTGTACGGGCCCTCTGAAAATGAACAGGGATCATGGGTTTCCATGGCTTTTGATCATAAAGGAAGACTCATTGCCTCTGACCAGTACGGATCATTGTACCGGTTGGAATTGCCCCCGATTGGTGCAGACAACCTGAAACCCAAAGTAGAAAAACTGGAAGTAAACATGGGTTATGCGCAGGGATTGCTTTGGGCCTTTAACAGTCTTTTTGTAATGGTCAACAACAAGGGCAATGAAAATTTTGAAAAAGGAAGCGGGCTTTACAGACTCCGGGATACAAATGGAGATGACCAGTTTGATAAAGTGGCACTTCTGAAGGCATTCAATGGCGCAGGCGAACACGGCCCACACAGCATCGTTCTGGCCCCTGATGGAAATTCCCTGTATGTGATTCTCGGCAACCATACCGACGTCCCCGAAATGGACGCCTACAGGGTACCACCGGTTTGGGATGAAGATAATCTTTTCCCTTTGATCAAAGATCCTATTGGCCATGCCAGGAACCGCACAGCTCCTGGTGGTTACGTGGTCAACGTGGATTCTACCGGCACACATTGGGAACTGTTCAGCGCAGGCTACCGCAATGCTTTCGACATGGCTTTTAACGAAACGGGTGATCTTTTTACCTTTGATTCGGATATGGAATGGGACCTGGGCACTCCCTGGTATCGCCCGACGCGAATTTGTCATGTAACCAGCGGCAGCGAATACGGCTGGAGGACCGGATCCGGTAAATGGTCACCGGCGTTTCCTGATAACCTCCCTGCCATAGTCAACATCGGCCAGGGCTCCCCAACAGCCGTTATTCACGGCAAAACCGCCAGATTTCCCGGTAAATATCGAAAAGCCCTGTATGCTTTTGACTGGAGCTTTGGCATTATTTATGCGATTCACCTGGAACAAAAAGGGAGTTCTTACACGGCCAAAGCCGAGGAATTCCTGTCGGGAATACCCTTGCCGTTAACAGACGGCGTAATAGGCCCCGATGGTGCTATGTATTTTGCCACAGGTGGCAGGAGGCTGGAAAGTGACCTTTACCGGGTATACCACGAAAATCACCGAAGTTTACAGGCCACCGTCGCTGACAATTCTCCAAAAATCACGAAAGAGCATAAGCTGAGAAGGCAGTTGGAAGCCTATCATGGCAAAACGGATAAAGCGGCGGTGGATTTCGTATGGCCTCACTTGAAGCATGAGGACAGATTTGTTCGTTTTGCGGCCCGCATTGCCCTGGAGCATCAGCCGGTCGACCAGTGGCAGGAAAAACTGTTTAGCGAGATCGATCCCTTGATATTGACGCAGGGAATGATCGCCCTGGCCCGGCATGGTCAGAAAAACCAACGTAGCCGCCTGTTAAAATCACTGTCATTCATCAAGTATGAAACACTTTTTGAGTCACAGCAGGTAGATTTGCTGCGGGCGTATGAGCTCATTTTCTACAGGATGGGCATGCCGGACCGCACACAAAGATCCCAAATCCTGGCGCAGATAGATAGCCAATATCCTGCCGGGACCGACATCCTGAATCGTCAGTTGAGCAAGTTGCTGATTCATCTTGATGCCCCGGGAGTGGCCAAAAGGACGCTGGCTTTGTTTGAAGAGGCAGAAGGCCAGGGCTCAGGCGATGATTTCTATGACCAATCTTCGGAGCTGATTTTTCGAAATCCCCAATACGGATTGGACATTGCCGAAATGTTGTCCAAAATGCCACCGGCACAGCAAACCTATTATGCTACGATGTTGAGCGAGTTGGAAACGGGCTGGACGCCGGCGCTTCGTGATCAATATTTTCAATGGTTCAATACGGCCTTCAGCTATGCGGGGGGCCGGAGTTACAAAGGGTTTATCGATAAAGCCCGTACAGAGGCTTTAAGCCATGTGCCTGAAGATCAATTTAGCCATTATGATAAAATGTCCTCCGAAGCCTTGCAAAATGCGCTGCCGGATTTTAGCAGTGTGGTACGACCGAAAGGGCCGGGAAGAAACTGGACGGTGGAAGAAGCTTTACCGGTCGTAGAGGGTAATTTGAACGGCAGGGATTTCGAACAAGGCAGAATTATGTTTATAGCCACCCGTTGTCTTTCCTGCCATGGCATGCGGGGACAAGGGAGAAACATTGGGCCTGACCTCACCCAGTTAGGCACACGATTTGGTGTTAAGGATATGCTGGAACATGTTATCGACCCTAACAAAGAGATATCCGACCAATATTCATCCACCGTGTTTTCCTTAAAAGACGGTAGGTACATCGTTGGCAGGCTTGCCAATGAAAACGAGCAATCATATTTTATTTCCCAAAACCCCTTCGCACCAGAGGTTTTGCGTGAAATCGCCAAGTCAGCGGTAGCAGAGACTGAGATTTCACCGGTATCCATCATGATGCCCGGCCTGATCAACCGTCTCAATGAGGAAGAACTTAAAGATCTGATGGCCTATCTTATGACCGGAGGAAACCAGGAACATCCGATGTATACTGGCGAAAACCCGTAATTGAATTCAAGTATAGAAAGTAATGATTATGAATAATTATTAGTAAGGTATAACTATTTTAATATGAAGGGAGTACGAAGATTAACCAGATATAAATCCATCATTTCATGGGATATTAAAGATGGTTTTTTTATATGCGAAGAAGTAAAAAGCAGCCGGGAAGCAGTTAGCAGCCAGTTAATATTTAAGGCCGATGCATTTCACTGATACAAACTGGACCGGCAAAATATCAAATCCCGCCCAGCTTGGGGGCATCGAAACTGCTGTCATAGACAACGGGCAGGGGAAGGGAACCAGAATAGCATGGGTCAACACCGGCACAGGTCTCCGGTACAAGGTGGTGATGGACCGCGCCATGGATATTGCGGATGCTTTTTATAACCAGCATAGCCTGGCCTGGCTGAGCCACCTGGGCGTCAGTCCGCCGCAACCCTTTTCAAACCGCGGAATGGGTTGGCTCAGAACATTCGGTGGCGGGTTAATGGTCACCTGTGGCCTCGGTCATGTGGGGGGGGCCGAGATGGATGCCAATGGTGAGCGCGGCCTTCACGGGCTTATCAGCAATCTACCTGCTGAAGTCGAGTCTGTCGTGCAGCCCGATCCCCTGGCAGGTAACAGGGAAATGAGCATTACCGGAAGAATCAGGCAAACACAGGTATTTGGCCCGAGCCTTGAACTAAAACGCACCATAGTGGGAACCCTTGGAAAGGCATCTATCCGGGTCTATGACGAAGTGATCAATCGTGGTAATACGACGGTGCCCCATATGATCCTGTATCACTTCAACTTCGGCTGGCCACTGGTGGATGAAGGAACAGATATCATCTGGCAGGGGGCATGGCAATCGCCCGCAGGCGATTTGAATCATGAAATTTTTAGAGCGGAAAACAACTTTCGCCGATGTCCCGCACCACTGGAGGCACATAGTGGCAGGGGAGAGGCAGTTGCTTTTATTGACATTACCCCTGACGGCTCCGGCCAATGCACCTGCGGTCTTCACAATGCCCGAATCGGCCTGGCAGTGGCTTTGCGATTTTCAAAGCAGCAACTTCCATGGCTGACCAACTGGCAGCATTGGGGCAGGGGGGAGTATGTTACGGGTTTGGAACCAGGTACCAACCCACCAATAGGACAGGGAAAAGCCAGGCAACAACGTGAGCTGATAGAACTGGTTCCGGGAGAGCGCAGGGTTTATCATCTTGACATGGAAGTGTTGAACGATACGGCAAGGATCAATGAATTTTTAAAAAATAATATTCCGGCAGAATAAAAATCATTTTCTATGAAAACAATGCAAAGAACAAGTCTGGCAGCGCAGGCATTAGAACAAGGCAGGGGCATTTTACGCTTGGCCCCCAACTGGGTGCCCAGGTCATTTTGTGTACCGGGGCGAAGAATAAAGTTACACCCCGACGATTATTATGTGTTGGGAGGTGAGCGGGGTGGCATAGACGAACGTTGGCTTTCGTCTACTACTCCGGCTCAAAACGGCCCATTGACCGGTGAAAATGAAGGGTTGAGTGCCGTTGTTGTGGAAGGGGGAAAGGAAGAAGGCCAAATCCTGTTAAGAGACGCCATCGACGAGTTGAAGGACGCTTTGATAGGCGAGCGCATTTGGCATGAATATGGCAGTTGGCCGATGTATTCTAAATTTTTTGATAATAGGGGGCCGCTTCCCCACCACGTACATCACAATGATGAATACGCAAAATTGGTTCACCAATTGGGAAAACCGGAGGCGTATTACTTTCCTCCGCAACTGAATAACCATGGGGGCAATTTCCCTTATACATTTTTTGGCATTGCACCAGGCACCACCAAAGAGGAAATTCGGCAGTGCCTGGTGAATTTTACCAAAGGCGACAACAAGATCACCAACTACTCACAGGCATTTCGCCTGGAGCCCGGCACCGGCTGGGATGTGCCCCCGGGATTACTCCATGCGCCGGGAAGCCTGTGCACCTATGAGCCCCAAAAAGCTTCGGATGTATTTGCCATGTACCAGTCATTGGTCAATGATGCCGTGATTCCGGAAGAATTACTATGGAATTGCACCCCTGAGGAAAGCGTAGGGGACTTCGACAGGCTGGTGGAGGTGCTGGACTGGGAGTTGAATATAGATCCGCACATGATGAGCAATCGATTCATGCGTCCCATACCGGTCAGGCCGCCGGAGGAGATGCAGGCCGAAGGGTATGTGGAAAAATGGGTTTGCTACAAATCCGATGCATTTAGCGCCAAGGAACTTACTGTCATGCCCGGGGCCACTGCGACCATCAAAGACAGTGCTGCCTATGGCATGATTATGATGCAGGGACGTGGTAAAATGGGCGTATGGGAGATTGAAACACCGGCTTTGATCCGGTACGGGCAGTTGACTCATGACGAATTTTTTGTTAGTGAAAAAGCGGCACTTGAAGGAGTGGTCATCGTCAATAACTCCAAAACCGATCCGATCGTAATGCTTAAACATTTTGGCCCCGGCAACCCGGATTTAGACTTATAAATTGCCCATCGAAACAAGCTTGATTTTTAACCCTGAATTTTAAATAAAAGACTTATGACAGCACATAATTATCCTAAACTCCACAATGCCACTTGGCCGGGCATTGTGGGAAAAGGAGCTGATTCCGAACCACCCCTTTCTTTTGAAAAAATGCTCGAAATGACAGCGGCTGCCGAAGTAGACGGAATCAGGTTCGATGGTGTGGACCTAGGCCTGTTGGAACCGCACATCGATATCTCCAAAAACACGGACGAAGATATCAAAAAGCTGGCCGATAAAGTATCTTCCTATAATCTCAAAATAGGTAGTCTTGTGGCACCTGTCTGGGGCGGCCCGGCCATGGGCAGCCGGGAAGAGCGAACACTGTTTGTGGATATGGTTCGCAAATCCTGCCAATTTGGTAAAAGGCTACGTGAATTGGGTGTACGGCCGTATGGGGTAGTTCGTATTGACTCTGCTTCGTCACCCGAGTCGTGGCTGGCCGATCCTGTTAACAACTCTAAGCGGATCGCCGAAACATTCCGCGAGGCATGCGATGTAGCTGCCGGCTATGGCGAAAAACTGGCTGCTGAAGGGGAAATATGCTGGGGTGGCATGCATAGTTGGAAAACTATGGTGGAAATGCTCGAGGCTGTCGATCGCCCTAACCTTGGCTTTCAGGCAGACATGGCCCATACCTTATTGTACCTGTTGGGTTACAATAGCCCGGAGGACCGCATCCTGCCGGCAGATTTTGACTGGAATGACCGGGAAACCCTCACCGAAGGCCTTAAAACGGTAACAAAAGCCCTTCGCCCCTGGACCATCGATTTTCATGTGGCTCAGAACGATGGCACTGTGTTCGGCGCCGGCTCGCACGATAAAACCGGCCGTCACTGCCAGGCTCATGATCCCCATGGAAAACTCGACATCCCCAACGACGCAGGCTTCTGGCTACGCGACGAAAACGGCCATCTTACCAAAGCGTTTAAGCACATTTGCTGGGACGGATGCATGTTTCCCAATGAAATCATGATGCGACAACAAACATGGCATGATATACTGGCTGCGATGATACAAGTTCGTCAGCAACACGGATGGTATGAGACTGACTGACCTTTTGATAATTTATTTTTTTTTCAATTACCTCAAAAAAGTAATCAAAATGACCAAAAAGAAAGCATTGAGAATAGGATTAATCGGCAGTGGCTTAATGGGCCGGACGCATTCCAACGGTTATAAACGCCTTGGAGATTTTTTCCCCGAACTGGCATACCGGCCGGTACTACAGGCCGTCTGTTCGCGAACAGCGGAAAAAGTGCGGACATTTGCTGAACAGTGGGGGTATGAGTCCGTTGAGACAGACTGGAAAGCCATCATTGCCCGCGAAGATATCGATGCCGTGGATATCTGCACCCCCAACGATACACACGCCGAAATAGCCATTGCCGCTGCCGGGGCTGGTAAGATGATCCTTTGTGAGAAGCCGCTGGCACGGACCCCGGAGGAGGCGCAATCCATGGTAGAAGCCATTGAAAAGGCGGGCGTAAACAATACGGTGTGGTATAATTACCGGCGTGTTCCCGCTGTAACGCTGGCAAAACAGATCGTGGACTCGGGCAAACTTGGAAAGATTTTTCACTACCGTGCTAATTTTCTCCAGGATTGGACCATTAATCCGGACTTGCCACAAGGTGGTGAGGCCTTGTGGCGTCTGGATGTGGACGCGGCCGGATCGGGTGTAACCGGTGACCTGCTGGCACATTGCATCGATACGGCCATGTGGATCAATGGGGGCATCAAAGATGTTTCCGCTGTTACCGAAACGTTCATTAAAGAACGCGTGCATCAGCAAGATGGTGAAGTAAGAAAAGTCGGCATTGATGATGCCTGCATATTCCACTGCCACTTTGATAATGGGTCTTTGGGACTTTTTGAATCCACCCGCTATGCCCGCGGACATAAGGCATTGTATACTTTTGAAATCAATGGTGAACATGCCTCCGTACGCTGGAACCTGCACGATATGAATTACCTGGATTATTTTGATCACGCCGATGACGCTACAGTCCGCGGCTGGCGCTCGATCCTTGTTACCGACAGCGACCAGCCTTACATGAAACGATGGTGGATACCCGGTACAAGCATCGGTTATGAACATTCTTTTGTGCACCAGGTGGCAGACTTTTTCAAAAGCCTGGAAACCGGGGAACCCTGTTCACCCACTTTCAGAGATGCATTGGAAACACAAAAGGTTTGCCAGGCCGTCCTCGATTCTGCGGCTTCCAAAAGGTGGGAGGACACCCATGTCGAATGGCAAGGTAAATAATCTTGCGCTACTACACCAATTATTACCAAATATTATCAATGATGTACAACAACTCAAATTTATTTCAAGGTTTGTTATCACTTGGTTGCCTGCCCCTGTTAGTGGCCATAGGTTGCGGTTGCGGTACAACCGCGGTTGACCAAGATGGTTTCACCCCCATATTCGATGGTAAAACACTTAACGGATGGAAGGGGGATGAAAACCTGTGGCGGGTGGAGTCCGGGACGTTAACAGGGGAAATTACACCATCGACTACTTTGGGAAAAAACTCCTTTATCATTTGGCAAGGTGGAACAACCAAAGATTTTGAACTGAAGCTGGAGTATAAGATATCCGAAACAGGCAACAGTGGGATTAATTATCGCAGCGAAGCAGTGGAAGGCGTGCCTTATGCACTAAAGGGTTATCAGGCCGACATAGACGGTGCCAACAGGTACACCGGCCAAAACTACGAAGAGCGTGGCCGCACCATTCTGGCATTCCGTGGACAAAAAGTGACGATATCCCCGTTGCCCGGGCCAGTCAGATCCAATGTAAAAAAGAATACCTGGACAGGGGCGGAGGTAACAGCCTCCTTGGGTGATAGAGAGGCTTTAAAAGCCCATATTAAGGATGGCTGGAACGAAATGCATTTGATTGTAAAGGGCAATCATATGCAGCATTATGTGAATGGGGTGCTTATGGCCGATATAACCGATAATGATTCGGCCAACAGAAAGCTATCCGGCCTGTTGGGCATGCAGGTTCATGTGGGCCCTCCGATGAAGGTGGCGTTTCGCAACATCCGGTATAAGGCCATTTAATGTCTTTTAATGTCTTTTATGGTGGGCATGCAGGGAAACAGGCATAGCTAATGCGCCCACCCCCGGCTACGTCTTTGTGCCTCCGTGGTTAACCATTTTTCACCACGGAGGCACAAAGACACAAAGAGACACAAAGAATTTTGTCGAAGATGTTGTGCAACGGCCATGGGACGTTTGCGCTATTTAAGGCACGGAGGATATGTCAACGTCTGTTTATCATTTTAGCTCCAGGGATTCTATGGATGAAAGCTCCGGGCCTCCTCCGCGGTTTTCGGAGCCGGAAGCTATGTAAATACGGTTACCCAATACAGTAAGACAGGTTCCATGTCGACCGGTTTCCAGGGATCCGGCGACTTCCCAGGTTTGGCTGTCAAGGCTGAATACCTGTACTTCGTGATGCGCCTTTTCCTGTGCTGTTTCACCGCCGGTGTAATAGATTTTGTTATTCAGATATACGGCCCCACCTCCGGCAGTGGGCACCGGAAGGTTGCCTGAAAGGGTGGCCCACACCTCTTTTTTAATATCAAAACGATCCACAGCCCGCTGGTTGGTTTTAAAAAAAGCAGTAAAGTTGTCTTCTTCGTGGTAGTCGGTTTGTCTGCCACCCAGTATGTAAAGATGCCCTTTGGCGATTACAGAGGTCACATGGTCTCTTTTACGTGGGGCATCGGGAAGTATGCGCCATTCTTCGGTTTCAAAGTCATACACATCCAGCCAGTTAACCGTACCGCTGCTGTGACCATCTATGATCCCTCCGGTGATGTAGGCTTTGCTGCCGCTTACTGCACAGGCTGCCCCGCCCCGGCGCCGGTTTTCAGGAATAGAGGCCCCCGTTTGCCATCGGTCTTTCTCGGGGTCAAAAATCAAAACATTCGGAATGGGCGTTTCATGCGGAAATTTACCCGTCAGGGCGCCGATTACATAGATTTTTCCCTGATAAGCCACAGGTTGGAAGTGATGTATCTCCATAGGTGTTTCACCGAGCTTTTCCCATTGATTGGTTTTGGGATCAAAGGCCTCGACAGGTTTTACGCCCCTTCCACCGATCAGATACAACTTATCGCCCGCCGCCACAAATCCGTTTTCATGCCGGGGGGTGGCTTCATTGCTGGTTTTTATGATGCGAAAATCCTGGGCGGATGCCGGGATGAATACGAAAGTAAAGAGGAATAGGGGTAAGTTTCTCATCATTTTGTTTACAATCAATTTCTACTAAAATAATAAAAAATCATCTATTTCGGGATATTTGGTATGGATTACATTATATTTAATTATAGCTATTATGAACATATCAGTATATCTGCCGGACAATTTGAAAAATCGTTCGGAATCTTATATCAGAAGTAAAGGGATTACTAAAAATGCAGCTATTCGCAATGCCATAGAGCTACTCTTAAAACAAGAAAAAAAAGCATCCTGGGGGCCATGGATGGACAATTTTAAAGGGGATTCTGCATTTAAGCCTTTTGAAGCCTATCGTTCGGAGTTGGAAGAACCCAGGCAAGATATTTTTTAGTAATGGATTATTTGTTAGATACCTGCACTGTAAGCGATTTTGTGAGGGGAGATGAAAACACACTGTATCAATTAAAAGAAAAATCTCCTTTACAAGTCAAAATATCCGCTATCACGGCCTACGAGCTTCACTACGGTTTACAAAAGAATAAGCAGATCAGAAAATCCACGAAAAAGGCCGTTCTGAGATTTTTAGGAGATATTGAAATAGTGCCTTTCGACATCGCCACTGCCAACTTTGCGACTGAAATCAGGACAAACCTGGAATTAGCCGGAAAACCAATAGGTGCTTACGACCTACTTATCGCGGCTACTGCCATGGCATGTAATCTTATTTTGGTAACCTCCCATGAAAAAGAATTTGTTGGGGTCTCTGAATTGAAGATAGAAAACTGGCGATCGCCGGTCAAACCTGATTAGCATACAAGCAAATGTTATTGTCACGGTACACACAATTCCCGGGAATCTGCTTAACTGATTTAAATCATTGTTCATCCCCCAAGAGGTTAATATCTTTTGCGGTTTAAAGTGGATACTATGAATTCAATCATTTTCAACTCCCAAAACAGATGAAAGGAACCCTTAATATTGGCCGGGTGTCGGGAATCAAAGTGCAGGTGCACTGGACCTTTGTGTTTTTGATTGCCTGGGTGGTTTTTCTGGAGGTCTCGAGAGGCAGGGAAATGCCGGCGATTGCCTTAAGCATTTTATTTGTATTGGTGATTTTTGGCTGTGTGGTGCTCCATGAGCTAGGCCATGCGTTGACGGCCAGGCGGTTTGGTATCAGCACACGAAAAATTACCTTGCTTCCAATCGGTGGCGTGGCCAGCCTGGAGAGGATGCCGGAAAAACCGCAACAAGAGCTGCTGGTAGCAGTTGCCGGCCCTGCTGTGAATGTAGTGATTGCCATCTTGTTATACATCGTTTTTCCTATTCATAGATTTTTAGATTTGGAACCTGAGGCTCTACAGGAAATGTTAAGCGCCATATCGCCGCAGAACTTTGTTTTTTATCTGTTTGCGGCCAATGTGATGCTGGTGGTGTTTAATGCCATACCGGCATTTCCAATGGATGGAGGTCGCATATTAAGGGCATTATTGTCCATGACTATTGACCGCGTACAAGCCACCCGGATTGCGGCTGCCTTGGGACAGTTGATGGCGGTAATGTTTTTTTTCTTTGGCCTGTTTTATAATCCTTTGCTTATTCTCATTGCTATTTTTGTCTATTTTGGGGCGCAGGGTGAAAATGTCATGGTGCAGCACCTCGCCTTGCTCAGAGGGCATAAAGTGAATGAGGCGATGATGACCAATATCACTGTCTTGAATCCCGGGCAAAGTATCGGTGAGGTAGCAGATATCGTATTATCCGGAACCGAAACCCATTTTGTAGTCAGTGAAAACGGAGAGGTCAGGGGAGTTTTATATCAGTCGGATTTTATCGATGCCATGAAAGGTAAAAATACACAGGCCGCAGTCAAGGATTTTATGACAACTGATTTTGAAAAAGTAGGTTTAAATGAAGACCTGGCCGAGTTTTACCGAAAAGTAAGGGCCAAAAACATAAACTTCTTTCCAGTGCTGGAAGATGATCAACTGAAAGGTGCCATTGATTTCAATAATATCAATGAATATATGTTAATCCGCTCCAGCCTGGACTACTGAAACTGATTGGTTTTAATCACTCTTTCCAAGATCAATGGCTGAATTTCCGGAGAGCTTAGGTTTTGACAATGTGTTATTAAACACACTCAAGGAATTATTGATTGTTTTGGGCATTGGGTTGTTGCTGGGGCTTGAAAGGGAGCATACAAAAATGAGAAAGGCCCACGTCCGGCTTTTTGCAGGTGTAAGAACGTTTCCCATCGTTGGGATGGCCGGCTATTTATCGTTATTTCTCGCCTCAAAATTTGGGGTATGGATTTTTGTAGCCGCTTTTCTTGGTACGGTAAGCCTGATCGCTTTAGCCTATTACCGGACCCAGACTACTGATACCGGCACGACGACTGAGTTTACGTTAATGATAACATTCATTCTGGGCGGATTGATATTTGCAAAATTTTATCACATTTCAGTCACCGTAGCGGTATTAGTCACCGTATTGCTGACATTAAAGATTGAATTACACAAGGCAGTTTCCAGCTTGTCTGAAAGTGACATTTTGTCGATTATCAAATTTGTAATCATTACGGCCCTGGTTTTACCCGTATTGGCAAACAGGGATTTCGGCCCTTACGGAGCCTTTAATTTTTATAAAATATGGCTGATAGTGGCCATATTCGTGTCTTTGAATTTTGTCGCTTACTTCCTGAGCAAATACCTCGATCAGAGAAAATCGGTTATTTTAACCGGTATACTCGGTGGTTTTGCTTCCAGTACGGCCACCGCCTGGTTTTTTTCGCATCAAAGCCGCCACTTACCCAAAGAAGGCAGGGTACAATCGGCTGCCATCATCCTGGCTTCCTCCATCATGTTTCCGAGGCTCCTGGTGTGGTTGCTGCTTTTGAACATGTCGTTGTTCATGGAGTTATGGCTGCCGGTTCTGAGTTTCGGAGCCCTGGGGCTCACGGCCGGTTATTTTATCAGTAAAAAACACCAACCCACGCAGACAAAGATCCGTCATGAAATCGGCAATCCTATCAACTTCCGTGAGGGGCTTCTGTTTGCCGGGGTTTACATCGTCATCCAACTCCTGATAGGTTATGCAGAGGAACATTTTGGCAGCGAAGGTATCTATATCGCCTCCGGAATCTCCGGCATTACAGACATTGACGCCATCACCATTTCCATGGCCAACTACAGCAAAACCCCTGACACCCAACCCATCGCCGCCACCGCCATCCTCATCGCTGCCTTTGCAAACACCCTGATGAAATATCTCTTTTGCCTCCTGTTTGGTAATGCTATTCTCAGAAAATATACCAGCTTAGCATTTGTTCCTCTTTTTCTGATCGGTCTAATCTATATTGTTGTAGTTGGCAATTGACAATAGAAAATTGACAGTTGTTTAGTTTTGTGGTTTTTGAGCCATTTTAGGTGGCTCGTTATCAAATTTGCTGTTGATAGAAAGTTTTCCTGTTCTTCTATAATTCCACACCGCCTGTGCCAAAACATTGTCCATTACAAAACTTCCCTCTCCACCAATTGTCCATTGCCCATTACAAAACTTCGCCCTCCCTGCTCCCCCTCCACCAATTGCCAACTTTTCATTGTCAATTGTCCATTGTAAATTGTCAATCTCTAACGTTTTGATTATTAGATATTTATTCACTATCTTGCCACCATCAAGCATCTAAAACCGCAGGTAAAACCCCGAACAGTCTGGCCTGAAGAAATTAAGGCAAATCAGCGCTAACTATGATTTATGTCATAGGTTGTCATTTTAACCAAAAGTTTCTTTGTACTCACCAAGATTGCGACAGTTATGAAGATAGTATTTATAAGTACCTATCCTCCCCAGCAATGCGGGATTGCCACATTTACACAAAACCTGCTTCAATCCGTTGCCAACATCTCCGAAAATATTGTGACAGAAATCGTTTTATTGGATGATGGAAGCTCCGGTCACAATTACCCTGACGAAGTAAAGTTCAGGATCAATAAAGATATACGGGAAGATTACCTGAAAGCAGCCGAATTTATCAACCGAAGTGGAGCCGGTATTTGTATACTGCAACATGAATTCGGTATTTTTGGTGGAAAAGCCGGGGTATTTATTTTGCCATTGGTGCATGCATTGGAAATTCCGTTGATGGTAACCCTTCACACCATTTTAAAGCGTCCGGACTTTATGGAAAGATCGGTGCTTCAGTCCCTTGCCATGAAAGCTGATAAATTGGTGGCGATGACCAGCATGGGGGTGGGTTTTCTGGAAGAGATTTACAATATACCTGCTGAAAAGGTGGTAAAGATCGAGCACGGCGTGCCGGACTTTAAAACTACTTCATCTTCAGGCATAACAGAGAAGATTGATTTCGATAAAAGCAAAGTGTTGTTCACCTTTGGCTTGTTAGGGAGAAACAAAGGGATAGAGACCGTACTTCAGGCATTGCCCCGGGTGATCAGCAAGCATCCGGATGTTTTATACATGGTTTTGGGAAAAACCCACCCCAATGTGATCAAAGCTACCGGAGAACGCTACCGGTCTTACCTCGACTTATTGGTAAAACAAAATGACCTGGAACAACACGTTTTTTTCCTGAATAAATTTGTCAGCGAAAAAGACCTGTTCGACTATCTGTCATCTATCGATATTTATATTACCCCTTACCTGAGCGAGGCACAAATTACCAGCGGTACCCTGTCGTATGCCCTCGGCGCTGGGGCTGCGGTGGTTTCAACACCGTATTGGCATGCCAGTGAATTATTGTCCGGAGGTTTGGGAAGGTTGTTTAAATTCAAAGATTCCGAAGGTCTGGCCGAACAACTGATTGATCTGCTCGACCACCCTCAAAAGCTTAAGCAATTGAAGGACAAAGCTTGCGCATACGGCCGGCAATTCAGGTGGAAGGCTATCGGACAGCGGTATTTTGAACAGAGCAAATCGCTGGTCGAGTACCATGAAAACAAAGACAGGAAGTCAGACGCTCATAGAGGGGTTTCCGGATTACCTCCGTTAAACTTTGACCATTTTAAGCGGTTGACAGATGATACCGGCATTATTCAGCACGCAAAATATGGTATCCCGAATTTAAAAGAAGGGTATTGCCTGGATGATAACGCACGGGCCTTGTTAGCGGCATTGATGGCATACGAAATCCTTGATTTCAAACCCGCTCTGGCGCTTATACCGGTTTACTTCAGCTATATCCACTATATGCAAAACATCAAGGGGACATTCCGGAACTTCCTGAGTTTTAACCGGCAGTTTTTGGATGAAGAGGGGTCGGAAGATGCCTTTGGCAGGACCATCTGGGCGCTTGGCTATTTGATGAAACATGCGCCAAACAATGCCTATTTCCAGCTTGCGGAAGAAATATTTTTTCTGGCAGCAGAAAACTTTGAAAAGTTAACATCCAACCGTGGTATTGCCAACACCATTATCGGTATAAGTTATTATCTGCAACGGTCACCCTCCGATGAAGAGATGTGCCAGAAGATGGAAAGAATGACCCACACTTTGGTAGACCGCTTTCAACTGCGTAAATCTGATGAGTGGCAATGGTTTGAAGATATGCTGAGTTATGACAATGGAATTTTACCATTGGCATTATATCATTCCTATGAAATTACAGGAGACAAACAGGTAAAGCAGGTGGCTGAAGAAGCTACTGCATTTTTAGACCAAACGACCATGGCCGATGGGTATTTGAACCCGGTGGGCAGTGATGGATGGTTTCCCAAAGGGAAAAACCGCGCCAGGTTCGATCAACAGGCCACCGATGTCACGGCCATGGTACTACTCAATTTCAGGGCCTGGCTGAACACCAAACAAAACCACTATCGCCAAAAAATGCTGATTTGCCATGAGTGGTTCCTGGGAAAAAATGATTTGAAGGTTCCCTTGTACGACCCGGAGACCGGAGGATGTTGTGATGGTCTTGAATCAGACCGGGTAAACCGTAATCAGGGCGCGGAAAGTACACTGGCTTATCTGATATCGTACATGACCGTGCTGAGTGTTGTTCAGCCGGGAGCCGGTAAAGAAACCTCCCCGGAGCTTTCTGAAAAAAGGCAGAAAGGAAAAGCGAGAATTATCACCCGGTAGCATGAAAATTGCTGTTTTAGCGCCGGTAGCCTGGAGAACCCCACCACGCAAATACGGCCCATGGGAGCAGGTGGCTTCGAACATCGCGGAAGGTCTTGCGGGCAAGGGGCTGGATGTCACGCTCTTTGCTACTAAAGATTCACAGACGAATGCCAGGCTTGATTATATATGCCAGAAAGGCTACGAAGAGGACAGTGAAGCTGATCCCAAGGTCAATGAATGCCTGCATATCAGTCATATGATGGAAAAAGCCCATGAATTTGATATTATTCACAATCATTTTGACTTTCATCCCCTGACCTATTCGCGGCTTATTAAAACACCTATGGTGACCACCATTCATGGCTTTTCCTCAAAAAAGATTTTACCTGTTTATCAAAAATATAATAACCATACCAATCACTATATATCAATCAGTTATGCCGACAGAAACCCCGGGCTGAAATACCTTGCCAATGTGTATAATGGTGTTAAAGCACGGGATTTTACCTTCCGGAAAGAATCCGGAGATTATTTGCTTTACTTTAGCAGGATACACCATGACAAGGGGACCTACGAAGCTATCCGGATAGCCCAAAAAGCAAAAAGGCCACTGCTCATCTCCGGCTACATTCAGGATAAAGACTACTACAGGGAGAAGGTGGAACCTTTTCTCGATGGCGAAAATGTGAAGTACGTGGGAAATTCAGGACCACAAGAGAGAAACAGTTTACTGGGAAGGGCTTGTGCGTTGTTGCATCCCATTAACTTTGATGAACCCTTTGGACTCAGTGTCGCCGAATCCATGTTTTGCGGCACGCCGGTGATTGCTTTTAACCGGGGTGCTATGCCAGAATTGATTGAACACGGCAAAACCGGGTTTTTGGTAAAAGATGTGCATGAGGCCACCAGGGCAGTAGCAGACATCGGAAATATCCGGCGCGAGCATTGTCACCGGCACGCTGTCTCAAAATTCAGCCAGGAAAAAATGGTGGATGCTTATGTGGATGTTTACAAAAGTGTTATTGAGTAGCTGATCATGCTTCCAGTATTTTGTCCAGGAGGCTTTCCAGCGGCACGGTAATGAAACTTGAGGAGTAATCCGACATGGCGTAGGGAATAATCACTTCTTCGTTATGAATGATGGCCCCACACGAATAAACTACGTTGGGCACGTACCCTTCCCGTTCTTCCTTATTAGGAATTAACAGCGGTTCCTTCAGGCGTCCCAGTTCTTTTCCGGGATCGTCGAGATCCAGGAGACTGGCACCAAGGCAGTACCTTCTCATGGGGCCCACACCATGGGTAATTAACAACCAACCTCTGCTTGTTTCCAGGGGGGAGCCACAATTGCCTATCTGTACATACTCCCAGGGGTATTTGGGTTCCTGCAGCTTAATGGGGTTTTCCCAAACGGAAATGCTATCAGAAAACATGATATAGCTGTTAACACCATCTATTCGTGACATCATCACATATTTTCCGTTGATTTTTTTGGGAAACAAAGCGAGATTTTTGTTTTGTGCCCCTTCACCCCGCAGGGGTCTGGTCGTAAAGCGGTAAAAATCCTTGGTCCGGATCATCTTCGGCATAATGGTGTAGCCATCATAAGCCGTATAAGTGGCGTAATAGGCCACGGAGCCGTCATCATCTTCAAATCTCACAAAACGGGCATCCTCTATCCCTTTTTGCTCGGCGGTGGAAACCGGGAAAATCACCCTTTCCGAAATGTCTGTATCCCATGAAAAATTCATCTCATGGTGAGAATCTGCCAGCCATACAATCTCTTTCAGTTCATTCCGGGTCTCTCCGGAGAGTTGATTAATTCTGACCACCTCATCGACAGCCTCTATTAAATCATCATAAACGAAGTTCGCTTTCAACTCCTGCATCACCAATTCGGAGGTTTTCTTCGAAACTTGCATTTCGCCCAGTAACCTGATAAACTCCTCCTTGTCATAAATCCGGTGTTTGATGATTCCTGCCTGCCCTATGCGCGTGCCTGCACTGCGGAAATGAAGGCTGTTATCGCTGTGAATAAGTCCGGTACGAAACACTATAGAAGAAATGTGCCCTTCACCGACGGCCCTGAAGCTCACGATTACCCTTTTCTGCCCTTCTTCCAGGTCTGTCTGGTCCGGGGCTTCCATGATCGAAGGGTTAAAGAAGGCGGCAGACTCTATGGAATATTCCATAGTAAAATAGGAGCCAATCAATAGCTTTCGTTTCTCGCTGATTTCTTTTTCATCGATCTTAAATTCCTTTAAAAGATGTCTGATCTCCCTGTAATGTTTGCCAAATATTCCTGAGATATTACGGTGTCTTTTCGCAAATTCCCTCAGGGTCTGATTCAGCGCCGCACTGGCATCTTCCTCAGACATGTCATATACCTTTTTAATAATGGATTTGGATCGGTCCGGCCCATAGCCATGGAACCTTAAAATAACCCGCTTGAAATCCGGACAAAAACGGATCGGGCTTCTATAAACTGAAATTCTCATTATACATACTGAACTGAGCTATATACGAAATTTAAAGGTAACGAGATCTTTTGATTCGTTTTTGGGTAAAAATCCCAAAATCATCATACGGGTACCACAAATTAATGTTTTAATCTGCGGCGATTGATTCAAGTCATTGTACTGTTACTTTGTCATAAATAACTTTAATAGCATTAATAACTCTAAAAAGTGCAAATAGTTCTGGCTACAAATTTAAAAAACCATGCCACTGGGAATAAGACCTAAAAGTGACTTTATATATACTGCCTCATGGCAGCAACTGCATGTGATTACCGAACACTGGCAATCGGATCTGGCGTTTTATGGCGATGAGATCAGGTTCATGCAGAATTTGATCAGTAAATATTTCCTGCTGCTGGTAAAAGAAGAAAGCGCTGAAGATTTGCAGAAACTTGTCAGCCGCCTGATGGATATAGACAAAAACCAGGAATCCCTCAAAGACCAAACCTTGAAGCACCTGGGCCACATAGCCGACGCAGTAAAAAACTCCCTGTCTGACGGTGAGCACCGGTTCAGGGATGAGCATGCGCATCTGGAAGATGGGTTTGTGAAATTTGTCACTGATTTCAGGGCATTAAAAAAAGATGTTTTTAAGGTCACAGAACACATGCTGCAGGGCGAAAAGCTCAGGCATTTGCTGGGGAAATAAGCGTTTTCAGGACAATTCCGGCACTTTATTGCACAAAAAGATAAGCCACATACAATATGAGGGCCGCGGAAGTGCCGACGATAAAGGTGCCCAAACTATATAACCTGTAGCCCATAGAAACACTCATACCGGTCATTTGGGTCACGATCCAAAAGAAGCTGTCATTGGCATGTGAAAAAACAGCAGAGCCAGCGCCGATAGAAAGCACGACCATGGCCTTGGCGGTTTCGGTTTCAAATCCCAGCTTTTGCATCAAGGGGGCCATGATAGAGGCAGTGGTGATCAGGGCGACTGTAGACGAGCCCTGGGCGGTTTTAATCGCTGCCGCCAGTAAAAAAGGCAGCCAAAGGCCCAGGCTGGCATTGGCAAGACGATCACTCAGCAGGTCGGCTATGCCGGAGTTTTGCAGAATCTTTCCGAAAATACCCCCTGCACCGGTAATGAGAATGATGGCGGCGGCATCTCTCAGGGCTTTTCCTACCCAACCTGAGCCTGAAAGCATTTCTTTATCCAGCTTTTTGGGTAACATAAAACTTAAAAACATACCTATTATTAAAGCAATCACCGGCTCCCCGAGAAAAACCAGTAAATTTTGCCAGGCCGCCAGCGCTGTTTCTCCGGCTTTGAATTCTATCAATGATTTTACCACAATCAAAACAATGGGCACCAGGATAGGCAGGAAGGCCTTTACTGCCCCCGGGGCATCTTTCAGCCTGGTTTCTACCTCTTCTTCGGTAAGCTCCGGATTGGGGTCAATATAGGTTTTACCGGCATATTTTTTTGCATAGATCAACCCGATGACAAAGGCAAGCATGCTCACGGCGATGCCCCAAACCATCACTAAACCAAGATCAGCACCTAATATCCCCACAGCGGCTATTGGTCCTGGCGTGGGCGGTACCAGGTTATGTGTCACCATCAGACCCATGGCAAGGGCAATCACTGATGCTGCCAGTGAAATTCCCGCTTTTTTGGAAAGGCTTTTATTCAGTGGTGAAAGAATAATGAATCCACTGTCGGCAAATACCGGGATAGCAACAAAATAACCTATGATACCCATGGCTGTTGGCACCCGTTTTTTGCCGATTATTTTCAGGATTTTTTCAGCCATGGTAAACGCACCGCCCGAATTCTCCAAAAAAGTACCGATAATCACCCCCAATACGATGACCAGCCCGATTTTTCCCAAAGTACCCCCAAAGCCTTCATTGATCGATTGAACGATGGTTTGCAGGGACATACCGGTGGCTAGTCCATAGCCGATTCCTACCAGTAATAAAGCCAGAAAAGGATGTAGCTTAAAGCGCGTGGTTAATATAATTATCAGAAAGACGCTTAAAAGGAGTAAAAATATCATCGAAGTTTAGCGCGTTAAAGTTCTGAAAAGGTTAGCATGGCCCATCTCTTAATGGGCATCACGTGTGACTTTTGACCCGGAGTTGCCTACTAAAAAATCAAGGTCGGCCCCCTTGTCAGCCTGCTGCACGTGGTTGATATATAATTGTACGTAACCCCTTTGAGCGGCTGGGGCAGGCTTGATCCAGGCAGCTTTTCTTCGCTGCAGCTCCTCGTCGCTTATTTCAAGTTGCAGGCGTCTGTTTTTCACATCCAGCCTGATCATATCACCGTTTTGCACCAAAGCCAGCACACCGCCAGCGGTCGATTCGGGAGAAACATGTAATACCACCGTTCCATAGGCCGTCCCGCTCATACGACCATCGGATATGCGTACCAAATCTTTTACCCCTTTTTTAATGAGCTTTTCCGGCAAATCCATATTACCCACCTCGGCCATGCCCGGGTATCCCTGCGGGCCCACGCCTTTGAGCACCATCACGGAGTTTTCATCTATGTCCAGTTCGGGATCGTCCACGCGTCGATGGTAGTCTTCGATATTCTCAAATACCACCGCCTTTCCCCGGTGCTGCATAAGCTCAGGCGTGGCGGCAGAGGGCTTGATTACTGCACCGTTTTCGCATAAGTTGCCCTTTAACACAGCAATGCCCGCTTCTTTTTGAAAAGGATGGTCCATACTGGCAATTACCTTGCGGTTGTAGCACTCGGCCCCACTGTTATTTTCACCCAGCGTCTTCCCATTGGCCGTTATGGTGTGCAGGTGCAGGTGGTTTTCGAGCGCTTTGAGCACAACCGGCAGCCCTCCGGCGTAAAAAAGTCTTCCATCAGATATTCTCCCGAAGGTTGTAAATTAACCAGAAGCGGAATTTTGCTGCCCAGATGATCGAAGTCTTCCAGCTTTAAATCCACACCGATCCGGCCCGCAATAGCCTGCAGGTGAATGATGAAGTTGGTGGATCCACCTATTGCTGCATTGCTGATGATGGCATTTTCAAAGGCCTGCCGGGTGAGGATGTCAGAAAGTTTCAGATCTTCTTTGACCATGTCGACAATTCGTTTTCCGGATATGCGCGCCAATGCTTTTTTTCTTGAATCCACCGCGGGAATGGCCGCTATCCCCGGAAGGGTCAACCCCAGCGTTTCTACCATACACGCCATGGTGGACGCAGTACCCATAGTCATGCAGTGGCCGCTGCTTCTGGCAGAACAGATTTCAGCTTCCAATAAATCTTCATCACTTAACTCACCCCTTTTCCTTTTTTCTTTTATTTGCCACACAAAGGTGCCCGACCCGATCTCACCCCCCTTGAATTTGCCGTTAAGCATCGGTCCGCCCGGTACGACAATGGTAGGCAGGTTAACACTGCACGCTCCCATTAATGTGGATGGTGTTGTTTTATCACAGCCTGTCAGCAATACTACCCCATCTAGCGGATTAGCCCTGATCGATTCTTCCACGTCCATACTGGCCAGATTGCGGAATAACATTGCAGTCGGCCGCATGACGGTCTCTCCCAGGGAGGTAACCGGAAACTCCAACGGAAAGCCCCCCGCCTCCAGCACCCCTTTTTTTACAATTTCGGCAAACTCTCTCAAATGCCCGTTACAAGGCGTCAGTTCCGACCAGGTGTTACATATGCCGATCACCGGCCGGTTTTGAAAAAGGTAGGTCGGATACCCCTGGTTCCGAAGCCATGAGCGGTGAAGAAATCCCCGTTTGTTCATTCCCCCAAACCAACCCTGGCTACGTAGTTTTTTATTTTTATTCGACATCGTAGGCTTTTACTTTCTTATCAAAAAATTTTTACCCTTCAAAAACAGTATCCGGACAATTTAAAGAATTTTATTTTCATACCGAAACGAAGGGCGGGGTAAGTCAATTGTCAATTCTAAAAAATTCATTAACAAAAGCCTTCATTTTTTCTTCTAACTGCGCCCATTGATTGTTCATGATGAGTTTTTTGTCAAAAATTTCACCGCCAATGCCAAAGCCATCGGCGCCTGCTTTTAAAAACTCTGCAAGGTTGTCGCTTGTCACACCACCGGTGGGCAAAAGTTTTATGTGATCGAGGGGGCCTTTGATTTGTTTGATGTATTCGACACCACCTGGTGTTGCAGGAAAAACTTTGACCATCGATGCGCCGGCCTCCCAGGCGTAGTAAATTTCGGTAGGGGAGAACGCTCCGGGAAAGACGGGAATGTTGGATACCACACAAGCCTTTATCAGATCCTCATTCATGATTGGTGAAACAATAAACCGTGCCCCTGCTTTGACAGCTTTGTCCAAATCTTCGAGTGTGCAGACTGTACCGGCACCTACATTCATTTTTTCCCCAAAAGTTTCACTTAGCCATTGTATGATCGACAGCGCATCAGGAGTATTCAGCGTGATTTCCACGTTTGTGAAACCGGCAGCATGGTAAATAGGAAGAACGTGTTCCAGTTTATCACGGGAAATGCCGCGGATGATACCAATGACGGGGAGTGTATGGAATAAGTCCCAACTGAATGAGCGATTTTTCATAGATGATCTTTAATATTCAGATTTTTATAAATTTTTTGATGCCCCCTGCAAACAAGCAGAGCTACCTCCGAAGCCGGAACAAATTGACATTTTTCTGACAGTCCCAATACCGCTGTTCCCAGCCTGTAAGGTTCCACAAACTTCGCCCCGGCACAAATAACCATATTTTTGTAGCTTTTTGCGTTGCTAAGCTCCATGCCTGTGATAAGACCACTTAAATAGTAATAGTTTTCATAAAAATCCAACTTCTCGAGAAGTTGATTGGTTCTGGTTTTAAAGAGTCCGGTCAAAAAGTTGTATTTCCGGGAGGCCTGAACTCCCATGACAAACGCATCCTGGCATGCTTTATCAAATTTTTCAGGCCTGTCTACCGATGCCTTCAAAGTGCTGTGTGAAGTTAACAGATCGAATAATTCACCGGTCACAAAGGTATGAAAACCTATAATCCGATGGTTTTGAACCTCGATATGCTTGGAATGCGTTCCCGGGAAAATATAAACCCCTTCTTCAAAAGTATAATCAGTTTCCCGGGCCAAACCGATCAACTCAGTTTCTTCGCCGCGCATGACATCGTCCCGGGTACGCAGGCCCGATATCAGTAAAGTGTGGTAGGGGAATGCTGCCTGCGCTGGCAAAAATTGTTTTGGGAGTGCCTTTTCACTGAGGGCAATAGGCAATGTAGTATAAGGTACCTCCAACATACCAATCGAAGAGGAAGCCATACCGGATATGATCAGGATGAGCCCTTCACATGATACAGCACACCGGGCTTCCAGTTTGGCTATTGAGCTGGCCAGGCATTTTTGAAAATAACCGAAACGGTCAGGCTTTTCCTGAAGTCTGCCCCATTGGCTGTAAACCTTCGCTATGCCATCCCCGGCAATCACTTCTCCCTCGATGCTGCCTGAACTTGCCTCGATCAACCTCAACCTTAAGCTTGAAGTACCCCAGTCGCAGCTTAAAAAAAAGTCATTCATATGGTAGGAAAAGCCCTCAATTACCTGATTAAAAGTGATATTGTCAATACTTCTTCTAAATATTTGTGTCATGCCGGATATTTTAAGGTGTTTTTGTTGTAACCACGGAGGAAAAAATTGACAATGAACAAAAAAATTGACAATGAAAAGTTGACAATTGACAATGGGTTACGCGCCATTAGCCTACATCCAGCTCCTGATTGTTAATTATGAATTATCAATTGCCAAAACTTTTTCCTCTTTCATTTGCCAAATAATCATTTGCTATTTAGATTTGCAGCCCGTAACGATTAGGCGGGAATTTTTACAGGCCGCTGAGTCACTGATTCCGTAGCTCAACTGGATAGAGCAACTGCCTTCTAAGCAGTATGAATAATTTAATAACTATTTGATATACAAATAGTTAGTTCTTTGAAAAAATTAATTTGCAGAAAATTTGCAGATTTTCTTTGAAAGGTCCGCTAGCTCAACTGGATAGAGCAACTGCCTTCAAATAATAGATAGGAGTGCTCCAGGGGAAACTCTGGAAGTAGAACCACTCAAATTCGGGGAAACCTCAAGCTCGACTCAAGTCGGGAATGGCAATCCCGAGCCAAGCCCTGATGAATTTTCAGGGAAGGTGTAGAGACTAAACGGGTGGGGCCTAACTTCCATAACGGATGGAATACGGTCAAGAGATAGTCCAGCTCACAAATTCTCCCACAATAGGGGTGAAGCAGCGAAAGCTGTAGAAGAGATGCTAAGCAGTAGGTTCCAGGTTCGAGTCCTGGGCGGATCACTATTAAAGAGGCTGTCTCAAAAGTCTCCAAAAGAAAGGCTGGCAAAAATTATATTGTCAGCCTTTTTAGTTGTTCCTCAAACTATTAATTTAAAGTTGTGAACACAACTTCAGAAAAGGTAGTATTTAAAGGCTACAATGTCAACCAATTAATGCTCTTACCTCCATCCTTAGAGGAGATGATCGAGCCCAACCACCCTGTAAGCGTAGTACATCAAGTAATTGGACCCATTGATATTCGACCTATTATGAGTATACCGAAACAGAACAAATAACTGGTTATATCGAATACAACTATTTTCATAAAGAGCAGAAACAGGACAAATCAAAAGCAGAT
>JAKSDQ010000104.1 GCA_022360015.1 Cytophagales bacterium | reverse complement strand
GATCTGGAGCAAGCGCTGTCGTAGGAGCGGTGCTCGAGTCGGGACCGTGGTCGGGGCGGGTGCGGGGATATCTCATTCGCTCAAACATGCTTCGCAAACTCGCTCGG
Organism: Cytophagales bacterium; assembly: GCA_022360015.1. Classification (GTDB taxonomy): domain Bacteria; phylum Bacteroidota; class Bacteroidia; order Cytophagales; family Cyclobacteriaceae; genus Agaribacillus. The sequence goes on along the minus strand of JAKSDQ010000104.1, from coordinate 988 downwards.
TGAGACATCCCCGCACCCACCCCTCTCGCATTGGGGCGAGTACCCCGTACGAGCACGTTTCCCGACTCTGAGAGTTAAGGGGGATAGGGGTCAGATCCCATTGGTTCCGCAAACTCGGTGAGACATCCCCGCACCCGCCCACTCTCGCATTGGGGTAAGCACTTCGGCGGGAGTCTATTTTCCGGTGGATGGGGCAAACGAGCGATTGCTTCTATGACCACTTACCCTGACGCGAGAGGGGTGGGTGCGGGGATGTCTCACCGAGCGAGTTTGCGAAGCATGTTTGAGCGAATGAGATATCCCCGCACCCGCCCCGACCACGGTCCCGACTCGAGCACCGCTCCTACGACAGCGCTTGCTCCAGATCGGCAATTAAATCGTCGGCGTCTTCGATGCCAACCGACAGCCGGATCAGACTGTCACTGATGCCCAGCTCAGCGCGGCGATCCTCCGGCACCGAGGCGTGGGTCATGATGGCCGGATGATCGACCAGGCTTTCGACGCCGCCGAGGCTTTCGGCCAGGGCAAACACCCGGCATCGTTCCAGGAAGCTTCGTGCTTCGGCAAGGCCGCCCTCGATGAAGAACGTTACGATGCCGCCGAAACCGGACATCTGGCGTTTTGCGAGTTCGTGCTGCGGGTGTGACTCCAGGCCGTGATACAACACGCGGCTCACGCGCGGATATCCTTCCAGCCAGGCTGCAATCCGGGCTGCGTTGTCACAATGGCGCTGCATGCGCACGTCCAGGGTTTTGATGCCGCGCAGTCCCAGAAAACTGTCGAAAGGCCCGGCAACCCCGCCGATCGAGTTTTGCAGATAGGCGAGTTTTTCTCCCAGCGTGTCATCGTTGGTGACGGCCAGGCCGCCGACCATGTCCGAATGCCCGTTGATGAACTTGGTTGCCGAGTGCATGACGATATCGCAACCCAGCTCCAGCGGCCGCTGCAGGTAAGGCGAGGCGAACGTATTGTCGGCAACCCGCAGCAG
>JAKSDQ010000155.1 GCA_022360015.1 Cytophagales bacterium | reverse complement strand
TAATTCTATACGTAAAAGGAGAAGGACTGAAATTTTTTATGTCTTCAGATTTTGTGGATGAGCACCACAAGCCCGTCGAGGTTGATGGATTTTATTTTGATGGCCACGGCTTCGGTGGCCGGGATTCAGGTGAATCTGCCGAAGGCCTCGAATATCGAGTCGATTTCGGCCTCTGACACCATCGCCGTATCGGTGACCGCTGACGGGCAGATTTACATGAACGGTTTTCCGGTAACCCGCCCGCAGTTCGAATCGCAGATGCGCCGCATACACGCCGGCAACCCCGATATACCGGTGGTGGTGCGCGGCGATACCCAGACCGCATACGGCCGCGTGATGGAGGTTCTCGATACGCTGAAAGGTATCGGCGTGACGAAAATCGGCCTGCCCGCGGAAGAAATAACCACCTAGTGGTATGGGGGCGGCAGTGTCGTATATGAGTGCCAATAACGATCGCCTCGCGCGGCTGCGCGTGCCGCTGATGCTGGCCGGTGTGGCCCTGGTGTTCGCGGTGGCGTTTTACTTCGTTTCCCGGGAGCGCATCACCGATCGCGAGCGCGTGCAGGATGTGACCTTTGTCGACATACCGGAAGTCGAGCAGCCAGAGCAGGAGCCCGAGCCGGAGGAGATTCCGCCGGATGTTGAAATGCCCGAGCTGCCGCCGACACCGCGGGTGGACCCGGTGCAGAGCGAATTCGATCAGCGCGACGCCGCGCGCGACCCGCTGAGCCTGGTCAGCGAAGCCGACGCGGGCCCCGGCGATGCTTTTCGTCTCGGCGCGCGTGCCAGCGGCCGCGGTATCGGTCGCGGTGGCCCCGGTTACACCTACGGTCAGATGATTAAAGCGGAATTGAATTTTCACCTGCGCAGTTACGACGATCTGAACAGTGAGGAGTTCTCTTTCGATCTGCAGTTGCGGGTCAACGCCGATGCCTCCGTCGAGGTCATCAGTGTTTACAACGTCACGCCGGTGGCACTGGCGCAGCAACTCGAGCGGGCGATCAGGGATTTTGCCTATGCCAGCCGGCCACCGCCGCAGAGCATTATTGGGGATGTCATTTCATTGCGGTACGTGCAATCCGTATAGCATTTTTTGGAGGTTAGTGGGGACCATGACACTGAAAAACAAAGTGGCCGCGGGTGCGGTCATATTGATCACATCGCTGAGTCTGCCGGCGGCCGCGCAGGTGAATTCCGCCGATGTATCCATCAACATTCTCGAGGCGCTGGTGGCCAAGGGCTTGCTGACACCGGAAGAGGCCAGCGATATTCTCAAAAATGCGCGCCGCAAGGCGGTTGAATCCCCGGCGCAGAGCGATGTAGTCCGGGTGCCCTATGTGCCCGAGGCGGTGCGTGAGGAAATACTCGATGAGGTCCGGCGCGAGGTGGTGCTGCAGGCGCGGGAAGAACGCTGGGGCACGCCCGGGGCGCTGCCGGGCTGGCTCGATCGGCTGTCTTTTCACGGCGATCTGCGGGTCAGAAGCCAGACTGACCGCCCCGATGACAACAATGTCGATATACCCGATGTCAACGCCATCAACGACCGCTCCGACGGTTTTGCCGTCGGCCTGCGGCAGTTTGATCCGGCGCCGATCGAGTTCAGCAATCGGGATCTGGATCGCCTGCGGGTCAGGGCGCGGCTCGGTGTCGACATCGATCTCGGTG
>JAKSDQ010000107.1 GCA_022360015.1 Cytophagales bacterium | reverse complement strand
CGTAATCGGGATTGGGCCCGCCGATCTGCGTCGTCCGCGCCTTGGTCGAGGCGGCGTAGTCGGCGACCCCGAAATGGAGGCTTTCGTTGCGCGGGCTGGCGCCGGCGATCGCGTGGACGTTCGCCATCCCGAGCGCGGTCTCGACGATCAGCTCGAAGCCGAGCTTCTTGGTCCGCACCTTCGCGGTCTCGATCTGGGTCACCAGCATATCGACGGCATAGACGTCGGCCGCCGTCCCGACCTTGGGGATCATGATCAGGTCGAGCCGCTCGCCGCCCTGCTCGATGATGTCGACCACGTCGCGGTCCAGATAGTGGGTGTCGAGGCCGTTGCTCCGGACCGACAGGATCTTCGTGCCCCAGTCGATGCCGTTCAGCGCCTTGATGATATTCTTGCGCGCCTGGACCTTGTCGTCCGGCGCCACGGCATCCTCGAGGTCGAGGAAGATCACGTCGGCGGCCGAGGCGGCGGCCTTCTCGAAGAGCTTTGGGTTGCTGCCCGGTACCGCAAGCTCGCTGCGGTTCAGGCGCGCCGGCGCCGGCTCGATGATCGTGAAGCTCATTCTCAGATTTCCCCTCAGAAACTCTCAAGAAACGTTCGAATTGGTTGAGACTGGTTCTTTGACAGGCATCCTATCTGCAGGTAATTCAACACTGTCGACCATTGGATTGTCTTCCGAAAGGCAACCCAATGAAGGCGGAAGGGCCACTCGTCCAGTGAGTGGCCCTTCTCATTCGCGGTATTGCTAGTCTCAGCTCGCAACCGCCACAACGAGGAAATAGATGGCAATTTCGAACCCAATGAGAGCCAGCAGGACGTTTGCGTCGATCATTGGACTGTCTCCCGTCTTGCTACGAAACGCCGCCAGCCTGCAATCGAGCTGAAGGAGGCATGAGCCGATCGCCGATGAGGCTTTCCCATAGGCCTTGCGTTTACTGCCCGGCACCGCGAGCTCGCTGCGGTTCAGGCGCGCCGGCGCCGGCTCGATGATCGTGAAGCTCATGTCCCCTCTCTGTCAGATCCGGCCTAGGCGGCCCGTTTCAAGGCGCGCGCTTGATGACAAAGGGGGGATGCAAAGTCAACCGCCGCTCCCACGATGCGGTAGCGCCTTGTCGGCGGCGAGAGGGTGGTGCTCCAGCACCAGGGATTTCAGGCGCTCGTTCAGCACGTGGGTGTAGATCTGCGTGGTCGAGATGTCGGCGTGACCGAGCATTTGCTGCACCGCGCGCAGATCGGCGCCGTGGTCGAGCAGGTGGCTGGCGAAGGCATGGCGCAGGACGTGCGGCGAGACCTTGGCCGGGTCGAGGCCGG
>JAKSDQ010000108.1 GCA_022360015.1 Cytophagales bacterium | reverse complement strand
TTTTTGTTTTTTCCTTGTTCATGAGCTTTGGAAATAGCACAAATCAGCGCAATTGTCTTGTCTTTATTGGTATAGGAAATTCTTGATTGTTTGATGAAGTTGATTGAGAGTCTGTCTTGAATCTTATCCAGGCAGCCTTCGTGAAAATTTACAGGGGTAAATTTGGGTTCAGTTAACTTTTTCTTTTTTGGCTTAATTATTTCTTCAACCTCTGACTCTTCAGGTTCATCAAGTTGCAGGTCTTTTGTAGTCAAGAAAATCAAGTCAATTAACTTATCTATTCTCGTATATTCTTTAGGCTTCAGAAGTTCATTAATTTGCTGAATGGTTTTCGTATCATTAAGTGTTTCTTTCAGAGTCAATAGCTTAAGCAATGAGTCAGTGCTCAGAAGTCTTATGTCCCATGCATGTTTTGATCCTCTTATTTGGGCTTCTAAATCTCCTGTATCCTGGCGACCTACAACAATCAATATTGACGACCCCTCTTTACTTATTGAGCCCTGTTCATAAAGCCCTGTTCTATACCCGGAAATTGTATCCAGATTAATTCGGTAGGCATCAGTCGTTTTTACTTCAACAACGAGGCTGTGTTCTTCTCCTGATGTCCAAATTCCATCATAGGCAATATCGTTTTGATTGCCTCTGTAGCGTCCATATGCAACCGTAAAGCCAAGACGGATACCAATTTGATTGATTACGTCTTGTAGAGCCAAACCGCTGTCAGTAAATTTTTCAGATAAGCAATTCTCAGCAAATTGCTTTAGCAGACGAGAAGGAACTTTGTCAAGGAGTTCACGAAACTCCACTGAAGTTTGGTTGTTGTCCCGTAATTTTCCATCTCCCGCAAAAGACAATATTTGCGCAACCGTTTTTTGAGCAAAAGTCTCCTTGCTTTTAGCCCACAATTCTGAAATACTACTCATAACTTAACTTATGCTTGCTGCCGATAATTGGTTATAGACCACAATGTGGTGCTCATATTTATTTTATCAAAACCTTAATCTAAGGGATTTTTAATAAAATTCATATCTGTATTGGCAACATGCGTGTAAGTCCCTGTGGTCTTGCTGGGCTTATTGACCCGATCGAAAATCTTTTTCATTTTCTGGGCCAGTATTAAACGGTTTCAAATCAGGTTTGAAAGAAAGTAATTGACCAGGGCTAGCTGGAATTCAGTCGGGTCTCACCTGACAAAGCTTACCTCTGTTTTCAGCTTCGGCAGAATCTCGATTGGACTTTTTGATAGAGTATTTGAAGAGATTGAAAAAGTATTTTGGGTTATTCAATTGATAGGCCATAATATGGCCTTGCTTCTTTTCCTCATAAGGCACAATTCGGGGTAATAGGACAGTATAAACGCGCTGCGTTTATTTACATCTCAAACATATATCTAAAACCCAATATTATTCAAAGAACCCTGTATAGCGAGTAAATTATCCGACTTTTTATTAGGAGATTTTAACAAAATAAGCAATGCATAATTTGTTTTGAAATAATTCTTTCAGCTTTTTAACAATCTGGAAAAAGTAAATACTGAATTTGAAATTCAACTTATTTGGTACTATCGGGAATAACTGTGAGATTCGATAAATTAAAGTATACATTGCTTTTGATTATTTTTATCTCACCAAAAACGAGTGAAAATGAATAACAGTAATATAAAATATGCTGATACTCGTAAAGACCTGCTTCAAATAGAAGTTGATATAGCCCTCAATCAATGTAAGAACTATTCAAAGCTTACTTCGACACTGTTGTTGCACTTTATGCAATGGCTGAAACTGATATTGTGAAATATCCAGTCAAGCAGTGATCTCTTATGTCAATGAAGAGTAATTAAAACACAAAATCCCCTGAGAATTTCAAGGAATTCATCTTTGAACTCAATCGCTTTAATGTTGAGTACATTTTATTCAGAGGTTACACGCTTGGTACTTAGGACATACGTGCAGTTCCAACAACCTTGGCTGGGATCAGTACAAATTTCATCTCAAATCAATTGCATAAAAGTAAATTATAATTTACTTTTGTTAATATGAAAAATTTCTTTTATGAAGTGTTCGGAGCTGCTTAAACTTTTAAAGAAAGATGGGTGGTATCCAATTTCACAAAAAGGCTCACATGTAAAAATGAAACATGATAAGAAATCGGGAATAATAATTTTTCCAAATCATGGGAGCCGGGAAATCGGTAAAGGCTTAGAAAAAAAGATACTGAAAGATGCTGGCTTAAGAAGATAAGAGAGATGAAAACATTAAAAAAAAAGATTAAAATGATTGTGGAAAAGACAGATACCGGTTTATCTGCCTTTTCCACTGATTACCCTATATTTACTACAGGAAGAACAATACCTGAATTATTTGATAATGCTTTGGAAGCAGCCAATTTGTATTTTGAAGAGAACGGATTTCAAATAACCCATCAGAATCTAAAATTTGAATTAGATTTTCAACAATTCTTTCAATACTATAAGGTTATTAATGCGAAATTTTTAGCGGATAAGATTGGCATGAACCCCACATTATTGTCACAATATGTACAAGGTCACAAAAAGCCTTCTGACAAGCAAATCGAAAAGATTCTCATGGGCATTCATCAAATCGGACAAGAGTTATCAGAAATAAATTTAATTCATAAAACAGCATAGATAACGTTTATCGAACAATTCAGCCGCATTAAATATAAAAAGGTTAAACAAACCGCGGCAATTTCTCTTTGAACTGAACTTTGCTTGGTCTCACTGGATATTCCGAAGATACTGCCCCTCTAAAAGGTTCAGATTTATGGGAACTCAGATGACTGACAGTTTTACAGTTTTTTTCTCAGACTTTCTCCTTTTATTTCAATTCTGTGTGATGGTTGTACCAACCAGTCCAATATTGCATCAGCATTAATATAATATTCGTATAATGCTGATATCACGAGCAAAGACAACGAACTACATCCAATATCAAACGATTTTAAACAAAAAAGCCCGAATCTTAACGATTCAGGCTAAAGTCGGGATGACTGGCTCTCGATCGAACTTTTTGATGGAGGATTTGAAGAGGTTGGAAAAGTATTTTCAGTTATTTGAGTGATTAGTGATAATGTAGCCTTACTTCTTTTTCTAGTAAGGTCAAATTCTGAATGATAGGCTTAGCCTATTAAATATTATTAAAAGTATCTTTTGTGCAAATAGCTTAGTCAGCCTATAGAGCTTAACACCTGTTAGCGATATGTCGATCACTTTACAGACTTCATTCTAGGCTATTTGATGAAGATTTGAAAAGTTAGAGTCACATAACAGTCACATTACTACGCCCAGAATGGTACATATTTAGCGTGTTTTTTTGAACTACTTTCAGGATCATAATCTTTGATTAACCCAGATTTGATTGTTTCGGAAATTATTCTAGATGCTATTGAGTAGTTCTTTTCTTCTATTCCAAATCGTTCTCTTAGGGTTTGGTTAGTCATGTTTTCCCCAGAAACTACCTTAAGGCATGCGTGTAAATATGTTGCCCAAATTTTATCTTCCTTATCCATTTGTCTCAGGGTCTTGTAGGAGTAAATAATAACTCTAGTATAGTTCTCACCTTCAATAAACTTGGGAGCAGGAAGTTGAAAAAATTCACATTCAAAAAGCACTTTATCAATGCCACTTCCCCGTTCTTCACAAATGTTCAACCGCCTCATGAAATGGGCAAGTCTCTCATTCCTTGATTGAGGATTATGGTCAACAAATCTTAATGTATTGATAAGAGGTTTTCCAGGATTCGAAATTTCAACTCGATCTGAAAAGAGTTCAATCATTGGTCCAGTTCCTCGTTCACGAAAATCTTGATGGATAATTGCATTAGCTACGAGTTCTCTAATAGCCAATTTTGGATACCTTTTTACCTCTTTTCTCAATGCACTATCAATGATCTCATTTGTTGGAAGTTGATCATCAATGTAATTCACAATATCTTCAAAATCTACAGCATACCCCTTCTTTCCGGATTTCTCTTTTATTGTTTTTCGCTTATTCTTACCATCATAAATAATTACTCTAATTGCTTTTCGCTCTAATGTTTCAAAATGTTCAATATCCTTAGCAAAGAGTATTGCTCCTAGGTTTGTGATACTGTAAATTGAACCTTCCATAATAAGTAGTTTCTCTTGTCGTAGTTTCTCGATGATACCTTCTTTGTTAGAAGGTAATGGAAGGTTCATCATGTCAAAATATGAGGGGTAATCCGTATCCCTTCGGTGCAGTGCATATTTTACGGGATTAGGTTAGTTATTTTCTTTGTGTTATGAAGACAAAAGAAAAGCACAAAGAAATGTTCGCCCATATTAAAGCTTGGGAGGAAAGTGGTCAGAGAAGGGATGAATTTTGCAAATCCCGTGGGCTAAGCCTGCACAGCTTTGGCTACTGGCGCACCAGATACCTTCGAGAACAG
>JAKSDQ010000180.1 GCA_022360015.1 Cytophagales bacterium | reverse complement strand
TCAAACACCCGCTATCAATTAAGTGATAACCTTACCCGTGAGGCGCTTAACCGCGGTAATGGCTTAGCGCAATACACTGCAAAATTTGACTTTAATCAGACAGAAAGATATGATTTTGACAGTAATGTGAATTATTGGAACCTCCTTTACAAAATGCTTAGAGAGGTAAACACGCAGATTGAATTAGGTAAAGAACAGGGCAACACAGGATATGAGGCCATAGGTTTAACACTGAAATCGGTAATTGCTTCTCAATTGGCAGACCTCTGGGGGAATGTACCTTATTCGGAAGCTATTCGGGGAAAATCGGACAATCAATTCAAACCGGCCTATGATAGCCAGGAAGATATATACAAGACCGATGAGGGCATATTGAACAACCTTCGCAAAGCCAATGAATTGTTAAAAAATACCAATGATCTGATTGCCGGCGATATCATGTACGATGGGGACTTTCTCCTTTGGAGGAAATTTACTAATACCTTGCGGCTACGCTATTTGCTACGAATTTCGAATGTTGAAGACGTATCGGCAGAAATGCAGCAGATAGTGGACGAAGAGGCTGTTTTTGAAAACAATGCTGAAAGTGCTTTGGTTGACTACCTACCCTCAGCCCCAAATCAGTTCCCTCTTCATACTGCAAGATTCGGTGACTTTAACTTCATAAAAATGAGCGATACCATAGAGGAAGTTTTAGACACCCTTGATGACCCAAGGAAGCAGGTTTGGTTTCGTCCTACTTCCGTTTCTATTGAGGCAGGAAGTCCTGCTTTCAAAGGATTACCGGTCGGCCTTTTTAGGGATTCCCAGGCACAATTAGGGATAGACCTTAACGATGTTTCACTGCTGGGCGAGAACTACAGGGAAATTCCGGACGCGGTAGACGCGGTGATTATTTCTTATTCCGAACTGCAGTTTATACTGGCAGAAGCAGCACACAGGGGATTAATCACAGGCGGCAACAGCCAGGCGGAGGCTTATTACAATCTGGGTATTACCGCTTCCATGGAGTATTATGGTATAACCGGATCACTGGTAGGTGATTATCTGCAAAACCCTGAAATAATTTTTGATGAAAGCAAAGCGGTGGAACAGATTATTACACAGAAGTGGCTGGCTAATTTTTTTGTAGGTTACGAAGGATGGTTGGAGTTCAGGCGTACAGGCTTGCCGGATTTACCGCCGTCCATGGATAATGTGAATAATGACCGGGTGCCCACCCGATACTTTTACCCCACCGATGAACAAGCCTTAAATGCTGAAAGTTACCAGGATGTCATCAGCGCGATGGGAGGGACAGATAACATAAATAGTCCATTGTGGTGGGATAGGTAATACATCTCAAAATAATTAGAACGGGTATGTGAGGTAATTTTGATGCCCGTTCACATTCGACTCATTTTAAGATAAATCATTGAATATGTTAAATAATTGCTATATCTCTAGTCTGACGGTTTTGGCATCGATTTTTTTCCTTACCAATAACACTATATTACTTGCACAAAATAAGCACAAAACAAGCCATGTGGTGTTGGTGTCAATTGACGGATTCAGGCACGACTTCTATACGGACGAAAAATGGCCTATGCCGACAGTACAAAAAATGGCGAAGACTGGTGTAAAGGCCCATATGGTGAAACCTGTATTTCCTTCGGTAACCTTACCGGCGCATACCACCATGATCACTGGCGTCTCACCCCTCGAGCATGGAATATACTATAACAATAAATATTCTATACAGGGTAAAAAGGACCGGTACACCAGTGCTAGCGATATACAAGTGCCGACCCTCTGGGATATCACCAAAAAAGCCAATTTTTCCTGCGCTGCCATCCTTTGGCCCGTCAGTGCGGGCGCTCCGATAGATTTTTGTATTCCCTATACCTATAACCATGAAGGGGATCATGCTTACTGGAACTGGGAAAAAATGCGTGAACTTGCAATACCCAATGGCTACATTGAGGAACTCGAAGAATTTGCCAGTGGCAAACAGCTTACGTCAAAAATATTTATTCATGATCTCACTACCATTGACAATACAGGAGCCATTGCCGCCTATACACTGGAAAAGTACAAACCTAATCTTTTGATGGTGCATTTTATTGCTACAGATGAAATTCAGCATATTGAGGGGAGAAATGGGCCAACCGTGGCTAAAGCAGTGGCTGCCACCGACAGGGCAATAGAAAGGATAAAAGAAGCGGCGCACCGGGCCAATATACTGGAAGAGACCACATTCATCATCACCGGAGATCATGGATTTGTTGATGTAAACACCGTTTTGTGCCCTAACGTTTGGCTTGCGAAATCAGGTATTATCAATGAAAGCAATCCTGAGCGCAACAAAGCGATATTCCACGTAGCCGGTGCAAGTGCCTTTTTACATCTTGCAGACTCTTCTGATAAAATTACACTAAGGGAAGTAGAAAAGCTTTTGAAAAATCTTCCGGACTACCAAAAGAAGCTTTTTCAAGTTTTAAACAGGGAAGAATTAAATCAAGCCGGAGCCGATCCTGCAGCCCGGCTAGCACTGAATCCTATCCCCGGAATTTATATTGAGGATGATCTCCAGGGCCGCTCAGTTAAATCTTCCTCTTTCTATTGGGGAATGCATGGTTATATCCCTGATTTCCCTGAAATACATACGGGATTTATTGGTTGGGGAGCCGGCTTCAGGGAAGGTGTTACAATTCCTGTCATGGGACTGGAAGATATTACGCCCATGATTGTCCGTTTGCTGGATTTATCACCAGGGGAAATTGACCGAACTGTCTATCCAGGTATATTTTACGATACAGACGCGCCATGAAGGTATTTAACACAATTTTCAAAACCGGATACCGGTATCTGAAATTAATATTCTTTCTTGTTATACGCTTCTTAGGATGTCAGATAAATGGAAATTTGTCGTGCCGGATAGCGCCCAGATGCTTAACGGCAAATGGTATACCGCCAGAATCGATGAGCCTCAGAAAGAGTGGCTTAAAGGGGAGTTGGACGGTACGCCGAAAAGTACACATGTGATGATCGTATCGCATATTCCAATCCTGTCGGCCTGTATATTTGAATGGGCTAAATCTGAAAATGGCCTCCGGACTGTGCAAAATAGCCTGATGCATGCGGACTCACATACCGTGCAAGCAATTTTAAGAGCGTACTCCCAAGTAAAACTTTGTATAAACGGCCACCTCCACATGCTGGATAAGGTCTCCCATGACGGCCCTGACACGTACCATCGCGATCGATCTCCGTGATATACCGGATGAATCTAACCTGCCGGAAAAGACCCAACCGAAGGACAATATTCCGTACTGATGGTCTCGGATTCTTTTTACAAATTATAAGGCGTAAATAAACATTTCGGAAAAAAAGTGATTATATTAATGTACGGAAATGAAAAAAAAACTAACTAAGCATCATGTCACCATACACAAAAACGATTCAATTTGACAGAGAAACCTTTAAAATTGCTGACCTGGGCGCGGTAGGGGCCGTCAGTAGCCTGCCCTTTTCTATCCGGATTTTGTTGGAAAATGTAATACGAAACATAGACGGTCTCGCCATCACCGATGATCACTTCGATATCCTGGCAAACTGGAATCCTAAAGGAACTGACAATGATATCCCCTATAAACCGGCCAGGGTGCTGATGCAGGACTTTACAGGGGTGCCGGCCATTGTAGACATCGCTTCGATCCGGTCTGAGGTGATCCGAAAAGGCAAGGATGGCAGCAAGATTAATCCTTCAATCCCGGTGGATCTCGTTGTGGACCATTCTGTGCAGGTAGATTTTTTTGCCAGCAAAGAGGCCTACAAAAAAAATGTTGCCAGAGAATATGAACGCAATCACGAGCGATACGCCCTTTTAAAATGGGGGCAAAAGTCATTTAACAACTTCAGTGTGGTGCCTCCGGGTATGGGTATCTGCCACCAGGTTAACCTGGAATACCTTGCCCATGGTATTGTACAAAGAGACGGCTGGCTTTTCCCGGACACTTTGGTGGGCACTGACTCACATACGCCTATGGTGAATGGTATCGGTGTGTTAGGATGGGGAGTAGGTGGCATTGAAGCTGAAGCCGCTATGCTTGGACAACCCATTTATTTTACCTGTCCCCAGGTGATTGGACTGGCATTGAAAGGGAGGCTTTCCGAGGGAATTACAGCTACCGATATGGTACTGGCTATCACCGAGTTGTTGAGAAAATATGGCGTGGTGGGTAAGTTTGTGGAAGTGTTTGGCGAAGGGCTGGATCACCTGACCGTGCCAGATCGTGCTACGATATCAAACATGTCACCTGAATTTGGCTGTACGGTGACCTATTTCCCCATTGATGATCAAACCCTGGAATACATGCGCCGTACCAACAGACCGGAGAAGGTAGTGAGCCGGGTAGAGGCGTACGCGAAAGCCAATCATCTCTGGAGAACAGGCAAGGAAAACATTACTTATACAGATGTGCTTTCACTTGATTTATCTGCGTTGGAACCCACTGTATCAGGCCCGAAGCGACCGCAGGATAAGATTTTAATCAAAAACCTGAAAGGAACTTTTTATGACCTCATAGAGCAGGAATACGGCCATCTTAAAAGCACCGCCGATAATGAGGCGGAATCCGGTTGGCTGGGAGAAGGGGGGTCACTGACAGAATTTGTGCATGCCGGGGATCAGAAGTTTCATCTGAGGTCAACCAATGTACACTATAATGGCCAGGAATTCGTGTTACACGATGGGGCCATTGTGATAGCCGCCATTACCAGTTGTACCAATACCTCTAATCCCAGTGTAATGATCGGTGCTGGATTGGTGGCCAGAAAAGCAAGGAAAAAAGGGCTGAATGTTAAGCCATGGGTCAAAACCAGTCTGGCCCCGGGTTCTAAAGTGGTGACCCGGTACCTGGAAAAATCAGGACTGAATGAAGATCTTGATGCACTTAATTTCCATACGGTAGGTTATGGTTGCACTTCCTGTATCGGCAACAGTGGTCCGCTTCCCGACCCGATCGCAGAGACCGTTACCAAGTACGATCTGAATGTCTCCTCAGTACTTTCAGGAAACAGAAATTTCGAAGCGCGGGTCCATCCACAGGTGCGCATGAATTTCCTGGCCTCTCCTATGCTGGTAGTGGTTTATGCCATAGCAGGAAGAGTCAATATCGATCTGACCACCGAACCATTGGGGTATGATACTGAGGGGAAACCGGTATTTATGCGGGATTTATGGCCGACCATCAGTGAAATAAATGATATCATCAACACTTCTATTGCGCAAAGTGATTTTGAAGATACATACAAAGTGATTTTTGATGGCGAAGAACAATGGCAACAACTGACTGCCCCTACCAGTCAGGATTATCAATGGAGCGATGAATCGACTTACATTAAAGAAGCCCCGTTTTTCAGAGATATTTCTGAAGGATATGATGCGTTAAAAGATATTCATGAGGCAAGGGTGTTGCTCAAGCTTGGAGAATCTATAACCACAGATCATATATCTCCTGCCGGTGCCTTTTCGTCAGATTCTACCGCCGGCCGCTACCTGTTGGATAAAGGGGTTGATTTCAGATCTTTTAACTCCTATGGATCGAGACGGGGTAACCATGAAATAATGATGCGCGGAACGTTTGCCAATGTTCGTATTAAAAATCAGATCGCTACCAAAGAAGGTGGTTTTACAACCTATTTTCCTGGCAACCGGGAAATGTCAGTTTTTGATGCCTCACTCAAATATCAAAATGACGGAACGGACCTGATTGTACTGGCTGGTACAGAGTACGGAAGTGGTTCATCGCGGGATTGGGCGGCTAAGGGGACTAATTTGCTCGGGGTTAAGGCCGTAATCGCCGAAAGCTACGAACGCATTCATCGCAGCAACCTTGTAGGCATGGGTGTATTGCCCCTCCAATACAAAAACGGGGAAAATGCTGAAAGTCTTGGCTTGACCGGCAAAGAATATTTTAGCATTACAGGTATAGAGGAAGGACTGGTACCGGCAAAAACGCTGCAGGTAATCGTTAAAACTGAAGATAATGGTGAGACGACTTTTGAAGTTTTATGCAGGCTGGATTCTAACATCGAGGTGGAATATTATAAAAATGGTGGTATTCTGCATTATGTGTTGAGGAATTTTCTTGCCAATTCCCGATAAAAAACGTTTGCTTTCAGAAACCAGCACGCTATTTTCCAGGATAATGTAAGCAGATAAGTGTAATTGGTAATTGACAGTTGACAATGGATAATTGACAATTATTTTTTGGTATACACTTTTGGTTCCGCCATTATGAAATCGTTTCATCCTCTCAGCATTAAGGGTATGGGATAGGGTAAGGGGCTCGGTTGTGTTTCTCGGGGGTCGAAAGGCATAAGCGGGAGGTGGGTGTTGGATAACTTAAGGCTGTGCTTGTATTTTTTTACAGGCGAAAGCCTCTGTGTCTTGGTGCCTTTGTGGTTAACCATTCTTCACCACGGAGGCAAGACACAAAGAATTTTGTTGAAAATGTTGTGGAACAGGCGGGAGACGCTTGCGCCATACTTTTAAGCCTGTAATCTGGGGAAACCCGGAACCCCTAATGAGCACCGGTTTTAAGTCAACCTTTTGTTTTTACGTAAATAAACACCCGAGTTAACCAGGGACTTTCGCATGAGTGTTCTCGCGCGGTGGATGCGGGTTTTAACGGTGTAAACAGGGATATTAAGCACCTTGGAAATTTCATTATATTTCAATCCTTCAAAATCCCTGAGAAAAAGCGCTGATTTCAATTCGGGTTTCAATTTGTTGAAAGCCAGCATCACCTCGTCACTAAACGAATTTTTGAAAACATCGGGACTCACCGGCTTGTCATAATAAGGATTATTACTTCTATCTTCATCTACTTCGATCAAAGGACTGTTTTGTTTCCTGCGGTAGTTATTGATGAACAAGTTATACATGAGCTTAAAGAGCCATGACCTGGAATTGGTACCGGGTTTATAGTGATCGTAATATCTAAAAGCTCTTAAAAAGGTATCCTGAACCAGGTCCTGAGCATCTTCACTATTGTTAGTGAGCTTCAACGCAAAATGATACATCGTACCGGAATGTTGAAGAAATTCTTCAAGATACTCCTCCGGAGGGGTAGATGACAGTAAGTAACCCATAGTATAACTTTTTTGTATAATAGTATTACTATCACATATTAACGTATTAATATAAAAAAAGTTATAGATATTTCCAATCCTGCCGCTTGCAATAAGAGGAAAGAAAAAGTAGTGATTTAACGTGATGTTAACAAATGATTTAAGTACGCAATAAGGCTTTTAGCAAACTTTTGTTTTCCCCTTTTCTTTTTATAATCATCAGTAAATAGTCTGACCCCTTTGTATAAACCTGCTCTGACACACTTCCCAGCAAAACGGCACTTGCAGCCGATTGCCCTTTAGCCCCTATAATGACTAAATCAGGGGTGTTGTCTTTAATCCATTCATCAATCGCATTCCCAATCTCCTTTCCCCTGTCTATACTGGTGATGTGGGGTATAAAGTCATACCCTTCTTTTTTAAATTTTTCAAGGTATGTATCGAGTTTATGACGGGCATAGGTAGTAAGTTTTTCGTCTATTGTCCGCCTTTTTACCAGTATTTGATCCACTTCATGGACGGTTTCAAAGATCTGGCTTAGGTATTTGGACGAATCTTTGTAGACATGCAGTATGTGTACATTACATTTATCATACTTTTCAGCAATGGTCTGACTCATTTTGAGCGCCATTTCAGAGTAATCTGAGAAATCGGTAGGTACCACAATGGTATCGATCGATTCTTTGAATAATTCCGGCAGGAAAAGGACACTACAGGGTGCTTTTCTGGTTAGTTTACGAGTGATAACTCCCTGGTTTTCATTGCCTTTGTTTCCAACTATGATCAGGTCACAGGGTAATTTGTTAATTAACCTCAGCAACTCTGTAAAAGGGTTACCCTCCACCACATGAATTTTTATATGGTAATCAGCGGTAAAATGCCCATCGATATAATCCTGAATCTTCGACCGGTAGTACGTCAGTTCAGGAATCTGCAAATCGGGAATGTCCCTGAGTACTTCATCAGGTATGTCGGGTTTATGAGTAATGTGTACAAAATGAAGGGTTTCCGGTTGAAACTTATCAGCAAGATTGGCCACATTTCTTATAATGTAGTTGTCCGTCAGTGACATGTCGAGACATATCACCCAGGTCTTGAAAAAATCCATGTCTAAATAATAGTATTACTATAACATATAATAGAAAAACAATTATATCTTTGCAATGTTCCCGAACATAATAAAAAAAAATGAATCCTGAAGTCATTCTTCATAATCTTTTAAACCCAAGTGTCCTTTTTTTCTTTCTGGGACTGATAGCAGTTTTTATTAAATCTGATCTGGAAGTCCCTCAGCCAATTCCCAAATTTCTTTCTTTATACCTTTTATTGGCTATAGGTATTAAGGGGGGGGTAGAGTTGCAGCATAACGGCTTTACGGGTAATGTATTGCTCACCCTGGGTATTGCGATTTTAATGGCCTTTATTATTCCTTTTTACACCTTCTACATACTCAAAAAGCGAGTAAATGTTTATGACGCAGGTGCTATTTCGGCCACCTACGGATCGATAAGTGCAGTAACATTTATTGCCGCTACAGCCTTTTTGAAGGACATTGACGTAAGCTATGGGGGACATATGGTGGCTGCCATGGCGTTGATGGAGTCACCGGCGATCATTATCGGTGTTTTGCTGATAAATATATACCGCACAGACAAAAAGAATGGTAAAAGTAATGGTTATGGGCATATACTGAAAGAAGCGCTCACGAATGGCTCGGTAGTACTGATTCTGGGCAGTTTGTTAATAGGGATTCTGGCAGGAGAGCGGGCTGCCACTTCGCTGGCGCCGTTTACCGATCATATTTTTAAAGGGATGCTGGCATTTTTTCTCTTGGATATGGGTTTGCTTGCCGGTCGGAGAATCCGTTCATTGAGAAAGGCCGGTACCTTTTTAATTGCTTTTAGTATTCTGATCCCTTTATTCAACGCAGCGCTGGGAATTGTCATCTGTACTTTGTTTGAAATAAATCTGGGAGATTCTTTGTTACTTGTTGTTCTGCTGGCCAGTGCTTCTTACATAGCCGTCCCTGCTGCTATAGGATTAAGTGTCCCCGAGGCCAATCCGGGACTGTATGTTCCTATGTCGCTGGCAATCACTTTTCCATTCAACATTATTCTTGGAATTCCTGTTTACTATTATATACTTGACTGGTTAATTTAGTACGGCTATGAAAGCTTTAAAACGTGTAGAAATAGTGGTAGGGACCCTGGAGTCCTCTAAAGTCATCAAAATACTGGATGACAATAAAATCGATGGATATACAATGATCAAGAATGTGCTGGGAAGAGGGGACAAGGGCATTAAAGACGGGGAAGGCCTGCACAATGCCTTCCAGAATACCTACATCATTGTTGCCTGCTCGGCTGAAGAACTCGAAAGCATTACCGAACCTTTGCGGACCGTGCTGACAAAATCAGGGGGTGTCTGTTTGGTGAGTGAAGCCCAGTGGTTAGTACATTAGAAAAACATGGATGTCTTTGGCAACTGACATTGGCTCCTCGGTTCATCCTTTCTTGTCCGTAATCATCCTTCCTTGATACAACATCATGTGAGAGGCCAGTAGCTCATGCAGACACTTCCCACTGCATAGAGATTATATGAGGACATGGAATAAAGGGAAATAACAGGGAATATTCAGTCACCTTTTGTAACGGTTCCGGATATTGATCTTAATTGACGGTGGTAAAAACCTCTGATACTCATCCAAAAAGATATCCGGAATAGGATTACCGTCAACGTCCAGGTATTTCAGGTTTTGCATTCGTCCCATTGAAAACGGCAGTTTTTCCAGCCGGTTCTGATTAACATACAGGTATTCGAGGTTTACCAAATTACTGATCTCGTCGGGAAGGCGGCTTATTCCGTCGTTTTCAAGGTGAAGTTCTTTTAACTGGTCAAATTTTACAAGTGCATTCATGCTGCGTTCCAGATCCAGCACATTGTCATTATTCAAATAAAGTATCTTCAGGTTAGGCAGCAGGGAAAGCTCCCGGGGGATAACTTCCAGGGGATTCCCCGAGAGGTCAAGTACTTCCAGATGCTCGAAGAACTGAATTGATGAAGGAATTGTTTGCAGGTTGTCATTCTTCAGGTCCAGGACTTTGAGTGTTTCGATTTGACTTATCACCGGAAATACCTGCTCGAAGTCCAGATTGGGAAGGTCAGCCAGGTGAATGGTATTTAGTGCACTTAGCAACCTCATGGATTCCGGCACTTTACTGATTTTGGTACCAGATACATCCAGGTACCTTAACTTTGTAAAAGTGGATATCTCGTCTGGTAAAACAGCCAGGCTATTACCCGAAAGATCGAGAAACCGTAGATTTTTAAACTTGAAAATTATCTCCGGGAACTCTTTTAGGCCCTTGTCTTTCAGATCCAGCCACTCTACCTCATCGGGGGAGCGAAGCGCCTCCTCGAGGTTATCAAACTTTTCAGGCACCTGAGATACACTTTGGTGCGACGACAGGGTTACTAAAAACAGCAGTGACAGCAGTGGCAAACTAAGGGAAGCTTGTGCGGGTTTATGTTGCTTTTTCATATCGTGACATTTTTTGAATAACCTTCTGAATAAAATATCCTTATAGATTTCACACGGTATTTTTCTTTCAATTGAGTGGCAAGGGATATTGCTTCGTCCTCGTTATTGAACACCTGAAAACTATTGAGTTTCACACTAAGTTCTATTGCCTCTTGCTGTGACCTGACAAGTATCGGTATATACTTGTCAGGTCGTGGATCTTCTGTAATAACTATCCAAGTCATGGCTGTCGGTACGATGTTCAATGTTCCACCGACTCCATCGTGGAATAGTAGGGTTGATTTTTCAACCAGGAATTAAACTCTTTTCTCTCTTTATTTGAAAGGTAACCAAGACACTTTCTATATTCTTTATTAAGTAGATGGCGATCAAAGCTCACTTTTTGAATCACTGTTTTGGTGTATTTCAGAAAACTACTCATAGCAAACATTTTATACATTAGTTACCTTCGATTTCATTCATCAGCAAGGGAGAGTTCCCGCTGGTAATAATCACCTTGGAATTTGGGGATTCGGAGAGTTTTTTAAAGGCTTCAATCGTCTGCCATTGCAGTATTTGCTTACTTAGCCCCTCCGAGATTATTTTTTGTGCATCACGGGTGCCTTCTGCCTCTACGAGCTTCCGTTGCGCTTCCAGCTTCTCGCGTTGCAGTAAAAACTCCATACGCTGGGCGTCCTGTTCAGCTTCCAGCTTTTCTTCAACAGCCCGTGCCAGCCCTTCAGGCAGTTGGATCGTTTTTAACAATACAGCTTCTATATCGAAACCTCTATTTCCCAGAAGGCGTGACATCTGTCTGGTAATTTCTGACTCTATTGTCGACCGCTGTGCCGTATGCATATCTTTCGCATAAAACCTTGAACAAACATCGGCAGAGGCCGATCTGAATACACTGGTGATGACCACCTGCTCATATTCAGTACCAATATTTTCTATGATGCTGGGTGCATTTTCAGGTTTAATACGGTAAAGGATCGAAATAACCGCTCCTACATTCAATCCCTCTTTTGAGGGTAAATTAGCGTTTATTTCAAGGTTTACTGTGCGAACGGGCAGCTTAATGATTCTGGTTAACAATGGGTTGTAAACTATTGCTCCCGGCTGTATGGACTGATCATTCAATTTCCCCAACTTACGTTTTACGCCTATCTCTCCCTGCCTGACTACGGTACAGCCTGAGGCAATTACCAGGGTGGTCAATAATATAAGAAATATGGATTTTTTCATGACGGTAAGATTTTGTTTAGAACTTTAATTGGGTATGGGATGGAGTCCGGGATTAGCAAAATGCCTGCTGTTATTTTTTTCCAGTCTTTTCTTTCCCATAAAATTTTTGACATACTTAGGATCAATGGCCAATGCCTTTTGGTAGTCGTCCATGGCTTCATGATATCTGTTGATCATCAGGTAAGCTTTCGAACGGTATAAATATGCTTTGGTGTGGTTGGGGTTGTCTTCAATAGCTTTCGAAAAGTAAAAAATGGCCTGATTGAAGTCCCATCGGGTCATGTAAGACTGGCCTGTATAAATCCAGCTATTGTAGGGTGTGGTTGAGTATGCATTTGTAAACGGTTGGAATGCAAAAGATAATAGTAATACAGTTTTATATAATTGCATAGCTTAATTATTTAATAGTATTACTATACTATACGAAAAAATGGCTATGTGGTTATGTTTTTGCCACATTTAAGGCCAATAATTATTGGGAAGGGGGCTGGTTATTGTGGCATAGTCCTCCTCTTCAAAACCCCTCCTTTTACATCCCTGACACCTTGGATGACCACAAATGCATGCGGGTCCGTGTCATCAATTATTCTGTTTATCTTCAGCAGCTCCAACCTGGTTACAACTGTGTATAAAACATCTATTTTTTGTGGTGAACTTTCTTTTCGACCGTATCCTCCTTCGCCATGCAAAATCGTAACCCCTGTATTCATTTCAGAGAGAATAGCGTCTTTTATTTCCTCACTGTGTATTGAGATAATGGTAAGTCCGAGGTATTCTTCTATACCCTGGATAATAAAATCCATGGTTTTTGAGGCGACAAAATAGGCTAGCATAGAATACAAGGCGGCTTCTGTTCCGAGCAGCCATGCTGAGGCCCCGAATATTAGTACATTTATGATGATAATGATATCACCCATGGAGATGTTCAGCCTTCGGCTAAAGTAGAGCGCAAGGATTTCCGTGCCATCGATCACACACCCACCCCTTACACTAAGCCCTATACCCGCTCCAAGAAAAAAGCCACCGAATAAGGCTGCCAACAGCCTGTCTTCGGTGATGATGGGAAACTCCAATAAAGCCAGTACAAGAGATAAAGTCAATACGGCAAGGGCGGTTTTAATCACAAATTTGCGGCTCATCTGTAGATAGCCGATAGTAATAAAAGGAATATTTACCACCAGAATTACATAAGAAATATCCAATACAGTTGTTTCTGCGATAAGCAGGGATATGCCGGTTGCTCCTCCATCGATAAAGTTGTTAGGCAGCAATAGGCTTTTAAGTCCAAAGCCGGCAGAAAATACGCCGGCAGTAATCCAAAGCAATTCAACAATACTGCGCCTGACGGAAGATTGTTTTTCTTTTTTGATCATAACTAAAAAAACCAGACTTATAGGTCTGGTCCTTATCCTGACTGTGATAGTTAAATATGATTGTAGTCCCTTCTATTCACCCTGGCCTAATGAAAAACCCCTCTTTCCGTCAAACTCATAAAGGTTTTCTGTTTTTATTACATCAAATCCGCTTGAATTCAGTCTTGACAGCAGGGCGACTACCTGCTCATAGTTGATCTCCTGATAGATAGGCTCATCATTGGCAATCCTGGCTTTAACGGATACAAACCTGCACCGCCAATGATCCGTGCAAAATGTCTCAGGAATTCCGTGGGGGTAAACCTTGACTCCACGGTTGGTGATCATCTTCAGTTGGAGATTATAGCTGCCCAGGGCATCCAATGCTTCTCCCAATTTGTTGGTATCTTTTTCTGCCCAATCAAGGAAAACATCCACCCCCACTAATTTCTTTTCTACCGGTTTTCTTGAAAACTCCGGGATGACAATCTGGCCGTTTCCTTTACTCAGGGTACTTTTTTTCAGATTTTCAGGCGCTGTCCCTAACCTTTCTATAACCTGCTCTGCAAAATGATCGGTAGACACTTTTTTGGTGCTTCTACCCTGGGTAAAAATATCTTTGGTATGATAGCCATGCTCAATGGTTGCCAGCCAGGCATTTTTTACTTTGTCGGCTACGGTTTGCTGCCCAATATGGGCCAGCATCATCACAGCGGCATTGATCAATCCCGAAGGATTGGCCAGATTAAGACCGGCTATGTCAGGTGCTGATCCGTGAATCGCCTCAAACATGGCTATATCTGTTCCGATATTAGCAGAACCTGCAAGTCCCACCGAACCTACAATTTCAGCCGCCACATCAGAGATAATGTCACCATACAGGTTGGAGGTAACGATTACGTCGTAGTCTTCCGGCCTTGTTGCCAGTCTTGCCGAGGCGATATCTATAATCTGGACGTCTTTCTCAATTTCAGGGTATTCGGCACCAATTTCTTCAAAAACCTTATGAAAAAGTCCATCTGTTAATTTCATGATATTGTCTTTGACCATGCAAGTCACCTTGCTCCTGTCATAAGCGCTGGCGTATTCGAACGCGTAACGTACAATTCGCTCACAACCCGGCCTTGTAATTAGCTTGAGACATTGTACCACATCCTGCGTTTGCCGGTGCTCAATGCCTGCATACAGGTCTTCTTCATTTTCCCGGATAACGACTACATCCATCTCCGGAAAATTTGTCTGAACGTAAGGAGACAATGACATGACAGGTCTGACATTGGCAAAAAGTCCCAGTGATTTTCGTAAAGTTACATTCAGGCTTTTGTATCCTTTACCCTGAGGTGTGGTAATGGGACCCTTTAAAATAACCTTGTTTTCCCTTACCACATCCCATGCCGCTGAAGTAATCCCTGAAGAATTTCCGGACAAATAAACGGAATTTCCCACCTCTATAAACTCTGGCTTAATCATGGCTCCTGCGGCATCCAGTATTTTCAATGTGGCATCCATAATTTCAGGACCTATTCCGTCACCTTTAGCTACTGCTATTTTCACAGCTTTTTTTTTACTTACTTCCGATGCATTGGGTTGAACTGATAGACTTTTCATTAGCTTTACATTTATTCATGATAGTATTACTATTACTAGAACGGAAAGGATCAAAAAAGGTTTAAGTTTACGGGCTGAGTTTTTTATTATGAAAGCCGTTTGGGGCTGTGTAATAATTATTATGTTGCGTCATTTCCCAACCAGCGCAAACTTATTGAACAGCCTCAATGAAATGGCAGGACAAGCCTTTAATGATAAAGCAGTAAATAAGTTAGCTGAGAAAAGTTAAGCAAACTCAACAGTAGCAAAAGCCAGCTTTTTTTAAATCTGACTGACAAAACACTTAATGTGAACAACACAAAGCAGGTCACCATACCGGTCATGGTGGAGTTAAGGTATTTTTTCCTGGAATCCGTGTCATTAAACGCATAGAATTCAAGCGTCTCGCTGTTTGTATAAACCATCAGATACTCATGGCATAAATAGAATAAGCCAATGAGTAAAGGCAGCCCCGTAATAATCAGCAAGGGAATCAGCAGGTGTTCTTTTGTATGATTCGAGGTTGGAGTCAAGTGATTTGATTGTTTAATTTGGCGATTCTTCTTTTAATTCTGCCAAAAACTGTTTTGAGCAATATCAGCAGGATAAAACTATAAAATAGTATTACAACGACCAGTGTCGGTATTCCTATACCCCAGATGCCACTGAGGATACCGATGATGACGCAGGTGCCGAGTATGCCTGCAGTCCAGCGGAGCAATAGCGGACGAAGCTCAACGAATTTTGGCTGTTCAAACCTTTTCTTGCGGGTCCTTTCCAGATAAACGATAAAACCTGATAAGGCCAGAAAACCTGAAGTGAGGGATAACACGCCATACAACAACTTAAGCGCCAGACCTCCGTAATCACCGAAATGCAGTGACTCCTGGACATAAAACAAT
This sequence comes from Cytophagales bacterium, assembly GCA_022360015.1. Taxonomy (GTDB): domain Bacteria; phylum Bacteroidota; class Bacteroidia; order Cytophagales; family Cyclobacteriaceae; genus Agaribacillus. Next base: position 135,909 of record JAKSDQ010000180.1, on the reverse strand, counting down.
TTTGCCCCTGCGTTGTCATGGCTGATATTATAAATGAATTGTGGCTGGTAATTATCTTTGCTTAATACAATTTTGTTACTGTTCCGCTCATACACCTGTTTTGGCACATCGCCTATCACCTCTACCACGCCATCGCCATTGGTAGAGGGACGGATAATAACAGGCATGAGCTGGGGAAAGTGTGTGCGTGAGGCAAGATAGATAGAATCAAAATCAAATGTAAGTGCGATGTCTTCTTCCTTGCTGTAAGGTTTTTCGATAAGCTTAAAGGTATTAGGGCGTTCTATATTCAACCACTTTTGGAGGTACCCCTGCAACCCAAGCCAGGCCCCGGTTATGGCAATCATGAGGTTGAAGACCAAAGCCAGCATGCCAATCAGTTTGTGGTAGTCGGCCTGGGAGACCCGCAGATTCTTTTTCCTGATGGTGCCAAAAAACCGTTTTTTCATGAACCGGCCATAAATAAGTAAACCGGTGACTGTAGAAATCAGCAGGGCAATACCGGCAAGGCCAACAATTTGCCTGCCGTAAAAACCTTCATAAAACCGTACATGGATGTTTCTCAGATAATAGGTAAAGGATTTGTAGTAATTTCTTTCTCCCAATATTTCCCCTGTATATGGATTGACAAAAACTTCCCAGAAAATGGGGAATAGCCGGCGCTGTTCTTTGGGCAGGAGCCGGATGTTCCAGCTACCTGTTGCACTGACTGGTAGTTCTACTTCAAAAAGCACTTTATCCGGATGTTGTGCTTTTACCTTTTCCACCACAGGGGTCATGGCTAATTGCCGGCCTTCGGGCGTCACACTTCTTAGGTGGGGATTAAAAACATGATCCAGCTCGACCCTGAAAAGGGCTGCAGCACCTGTAATGCTTAAAAATGCAATGATAACCCCTGCATACAGGCCCACCCAGCTATGTATAGCCCAGAGTTTATTATTTTCTTTGATTTTTACCATAAAGGCCTGCCACGGGCTTTGTAGTGAGCAAAAATACGTTAAAATGTATAAGAAAAAGTAGTCATAACATTTCTGGGGGCCCCCGGAAAAGCCCTGATGAAGTCATATCCTCCAACCCAATGGGTTTTATCAAAAATGTTATTCACTTCTTTGGTCACATAACCGATGGATTGTGGCACGTCCTGCAGGGCAGATGATGTTTTGGTAGCCAAAAATGAGGTGCTTTTGGCATAGCCACGCTCCTTACGGCCTATGATTTCAACCGTTTGCAGGTTGGTGATCTTCTCATTGAGTGTCAGCTCGAGTGAAACCGTTTCACCAGCCTTCACCGTGACTTCTTTTTCGAGCAGTTCATAACCAACCGCACTGATCTGAATGGTTTGCTTTCCGGGAGCCAGGTTTGAAAGTGTAAAATAACCCTTGTCATCCGACTGCGTTCCCATTGAGGTGCCTTTTACAGCAATACTGGCAAATCCCAGTGGTTCACCTAGACATCCGTTACCTTGCCGGTCACGGTTCCGGACTGGGCACAAGTGAGCAGGTATGTGAAAATTAAGTAAGAGGTTAGTATCAGTTTTTTCATTCATCGAAATTATTTTGACCTGTTCCAAATAGCGCAAATATGAAGCTTTAGGAAACCGGGATCAATCGCCATTATTAGGCATTTTGTATCACTACTTGTAGGTAGGTAATGTGTTGGTTCCTGTATTAAGGCATGTCATTGCAACAGCTTGTTTAAACAGATATTTTTGCTTTCAGCGTGATTTTTTCCCAGTTCAGCTATTTCCCTGTCATTTATGATAATGATTTAGGCGCTACGGTTGTATTATTGGCAAGAATTAACCGGTATCAATTCGGGAAATACATTAACAGCTTAAACATCGATCTCTATTTTTTACAAATAAAATGATTCGGGCTTGTCCCATGGTATTATCAAATAATCAAAATCCAAAAGTTATGAAAAAAATTACTAATATTTTCGTGTATGCCCTGTCGCTTTCTGCGTTTGTTTTCACCAGTTGCAATGATGATGACGAAGCGCCGCCTCCTGAAGGTGAAGAAAATGTCAGACTGTTCAAGGTGGATGCTTCTGAAGACAAATTTTACTTGAAAAACTTTGGCGATGCTCCGGCAGATTTAACCAGTTATTGGATTTGTAATCTCAGGTCCTATGCCCAGTTAAATACGCTAACCTCTGATGGGGCAGATCTGACGCTCGACCCTGATGAGGAGATCAGTTTTGAAAGGACATTGGATGATAATGCTTCTGATATTGCTGTTTATCTTGACAATCAATTTGGCGACGCCACTTCTATGATAGATTTTATGCAATACGGTGAAGATGTGGGAGCCAGCGGCCGGGTGGATGTAGCGGTGACCAAGGGAATATGGACGGCAGGTGAGTTTGTGGCTGGTGTTTCACCATTTGATTATAACGGAAATGGGAATGAAAACGGTGCTTCCTTCTGGACCGGAGCAACCGGAACCGCCAATGTAAGAATTTTTAAAGTGGATCCTGCGGGGGACAGGTTTTATCTGAAGAACTTTGGCAATACCCCGTCGGATTTAACTGATTACTGGGTTTGTAATTTAAGATCCTATGCCCGGTTAAATACGCTGACGACTGATGGGGCAGATTTGACGCTTGACCCGGATGAGGTTATCAGCTTTGAAAGGGCGTTAAATGATAATGCTTCTGATATTGCGGTTTATCTTAATAATAGTTTTGGTGATGCTGCTGCCATGCTGGATTTCATGCAATATGGTGAAGATGTGGGAGCCAGGGGCCGGGTAGATGTAGCGGTGACCAAAGGTATCTGGACAACAAGTGAGTTTATTACCAACCCAGGACCTTTTGATTACACCAGCGATGGTACAGGCAATGGAGCGGCTTCGTGGCAGGGAAATTAGGAATAGATACCATTTTCCGATAAAGGGTATAGCTGATCCGTAAGCGTCGCAGTCCTTGGAAATCACCTTTGAAGGGTCATCTTATTGATTGAGGTGGCCCTTTGTTCTAATTTGTCACTGTCAATATTAACGGGGATTAAAACTTGGCTATTTAGTTTCAGTCGGCTAAGCAACTTTTTTTTAAAGAAATAGTATTTCTTTAATGCAATAATGTTGCATTAAATCAACCGGTTGCGTATTTTAGAATTTGTTATGAGACCGGTAAAAAAAATAGTGATGCTATTTTCCGCAGGGTATCTGTTTTCCTTGCAGCTTTTTTTTAGTTTACATGCGCTGCAACATGAAACCGGATATGGCGCTCATTGTAATGGGGACTTTACGGCTACCTCGCAGGAACCTTCCTGCCATTTTTGTGAGCTGTTTTTTGACCAAACCTTTGAATTAACACTTACAGATCAAAAGCCTTGTAATTACTTTGGTAGTCATCTTTTTTTTATAGAGATTCAATCTTTTAATGTTTTTTACGGCCTATGAAAGAGGTCACCCAGCTTTCCTTTCCAAAATTCATCAGAAATATTTCTGCCCCGGAAGTAGAATTTCATTTCCTGGTAAGTTTATTAAAATTGCCGGTTTCCGACTCATTATTTTATCCAAAACCATCTTTATTATGTTAGAAGCTGTAAGACTATCCAAAACTTTTGACAAACACGAAGCATTGAAAAGTCTCAATCTAAAAGTATCGCCAGGTGAGCTGTTTTGCCTGCTTGGGGCCAATGGTGCAGGAAAAACCACTACTATCAATCTTTTTATGGGTTTTATTGAACCCACTTTGGGTGAGGTGAAAATCAATGGCCTGGATGTAACACGCCACGCCAAAGAAACCAAAAAACGCCTGGCGTATATTCCTGAAAACCTGAATTTATATGGTAATCTGACCGGTATGGAAAACCTGCAATTTTTTGCAGGGTTAGGAGGAACCCCGACCGATAAGGCAACTGCTACGCAATTGTTAACAGAAGCTGGGTTGCAGAAAGAAGCTGTCATCAAACGCGTTTCTCAATATTCCAAGGGAATGAGGCAAAAAGTTGGCATTGCCATTGCCAAAGCTAAAAACGCCGAAAACCTATTACTTGATGAACCTACTTCCGGCCTGGATCCGGAAGCGAGCAACGACTTTGCACAGTTGCTGATGTCTATGCGTGAAAACGGGGTGGCCATCCTTATGACCACCCATGACTTGTTCCGGGCAAAAGCGTCCGGAACCCACATCGGTATTATGAAATCCGGAGAGCTTATTCATACCTTAAAAAGCTCAGACATTTCATTAAACGAACTTGAAAGGCTGTATCTGGAAACCATGAAATCTACGGTATATGCTTAAAATTATCATTAAAAAGGAGTTTCTCTCCTCTGTAAGGGACGTTCGGTTGCAGGTTTCGGCAGCGATACTGCTGTCCCTGATGATCACTGCAGTTTTAGTGGGAAAAGAAGGACAGCGGCAAATACAAAAGCAGCGTGAAGCTGCACAATCCGCCATGTATGACCAATGGCTGAATCAGGGCAACAAACACCCCCATAGTGCCGCGCACTTTGGCCAGTTCGCATTCAAGCCCAAGCCGATATTAAGCTTTTTAGATGTTGGACTTGATCACTATACCGGTGTTTCGGTTTTTCTGGAAGCCCACAAGCAGAATGAGGTATTATTTAGTGGTGCACAGGATAGCAATGGCATGACCCGTTTTGGTGAACTCACCGGAGCATTGATATTTCAACTATTGCTGCCGCTGCTTATTATATTTCTGGCTTTTAATACTTTCACAAAAGAGCGCGAAGAAGGTACTTTAAAAATGATACATGCACAGGGGCTTTCTATGAGAACATTGTTAATGGGAAAGGTCTGGGGCATTTACCTCATGGTACTTTTGCTGTTTATTCCAATTATCTTTTTGGCTTACTTACTATTGGACAGGCAGTCTTCCAGCCTGGATACGGAAGTGACGGTCAAATTTCTTAGTTTAACAGGTTTGTATTCCTTATATTTCCTGTTGTTTGTGATGATGGCTGTCCTGATTTCTGGTTTTAGCAAGAATTCCGGGTTTTCTTTACTGACGTTGCTTGGCATATGGATTGTAGCCTGCATTATTCTTCCCAAGGCCACCACTAACTTTGCGGGTAAGCTCTATCCAACACCGTCACAGTTTGAATTCAGACAGGCTATTAAGGAAAAGGTAAAAAACGGGATCGATGGCCACAATCCTTCCGATGCACGTTTGGCCACATTAAAACAGCAGGTACTGGATGAATATGGCGTTTCTACCGTTGAAGAACTACCGGTTAACTGGGGTGGTATTGCTATGCAGGCAGGGGAAGAGTATACCGACGACGTGTATGATCAGGAGTTTTCAAAAATTGAGCAGATATTTAAACAACAAAACCGGCTTTCGGAGTGGATGGGCTTTATTGATCCCTATCTTGCTATCCGCCATCTTTCAATGGGGCTGGCCGGAACAGATTTTAACCACCATGTGCTTTTTGCACGTAAGGCTGAAAACTATCGCAGGGCCTTTGTTAAAAAAATGAACAAAGATATGGAGCTCAATCACAAACCCGGAGTTGCTTATGCTGACTATAATGCAGATAAAGATATGTGGGCACAGGTTGAGCCTTTTGAATACCATCTTCCGGATACCGTAAGCATATTACGTGATCAATGGCGCGGAATGGCAGCACTCGCTTTTTGGTTGATTATACTTTTGATCATTTCGGTAAAGTATTCCAATAGGATTTCCGGACTTTAATGGTGAAAATAAAATTAAAGCGCGAAACCATGAAAAAACTTTTGCACATTTTCCAATTCGAATGGATGGCTCTCAGGAGAAGTAATACACTTAAAATTTTGCTTCTTGTCACACTAGGTGCCGGGATTTACGGTATTTACTTTGGGAAATTTGAAATAGACAAACAAAATACCCGTATCACTCATGTTCAGCAACATGAAATTCAGCAATTTGATAGCTTATTGCATTGGGCGACCCTGGATACTACCCTGGTTAGAAACAAGGAAAAGTTTGAACGGGCCCTATCGCCTGTTGGTGTTGGGTGGAACAAGCATTTCACCTATTATCTTGCTAATGATCCATCACCCTTGGCAGGCCTTTGCCTGGGACAAAGGGATCTTTTTCCTTCTTACTATGGATTCGATGTCTCGTCACTGCACAAGCAGATATACGTAGGAGAGCTGGCTAACCCTATGAAATTACTTACAGGGAATTTTGACCTGTCATATGTTTATGTTTTTCTCCTGCCCCTACTCATTGTAGCCCTGTTTTACAACCTTTATGCTGCTGAAAAAGAAGGCGGTACCCTGTTGCTTTTACAGTCTCAGCCTGTACCCTTGTTTTTCACTTTAGCGAGTAGAGGCTTTTTACGTTTTGCTGTTGTCATTGTGCTTGCCACGTTGTTGTTGATTTTGGCTTTTTTGCTTCAAGGCATATCCTTTACCTCGCATATGGGGCTTTTTATGCAATGGTTATTGCTTATTTATGGCTATTGTTTTTTATGGGCGCTGATAATGGCAGGTATCGTGTGGTTGCGGAAAAGTGCTGCACTCAGTGCCATGATGGGGCTAGGGGTTTGGCTGATTTTGACCCTGATCACCCCGGCGATGCTCAACCTGTTTGTATTGGCTGATCAACCTTTGCCCAAGCGTTCAGAGGTAATTCATTCTATCAGGGCTCTCAATGATAGAAACTGGAAGTCGCCAAAGTCTTTTGTTTTTGATCAGTTTTATCCGGAACATCCACAGTATAAACAAGGTGACACCACAGATTTTCACAAGTGGTATTACGCAAGCTTCACCCTGCTTGACAATCAGGCAAAGACCCTCAATGAGCAGTTTGAGGAGCAGGTGGTGGCGAGCAATAAACTACTCAATCAATGGCAATGGCTAGCCCCTGCTGCCGCAGTGCATGAAAGACTATCTTCAATGGCACAAACAGACCGGAACAGCCATCTTGCTTTTCTTCAGAAAGTTGAGTCATTTCACCAGGGATTAAAGGATGTCTATTACCCCCGGATTTTTGCAAATGAAGCATTTGATTATGATGATTTGCAGGAACTTCGGTCACGGCTAAATCTCTGAGATATAAATATCTTTCTCCCGGTTTGTTGATCGTTGGTAACCAGCCAGCTTTCAACAGATCATGAAAATATGTGTGATGTTCTTTAAAAAAATCAAAGTGCTGCCAGATGTAAGCCGTGGCAAAACCATGCTAAAATAGCGCTACATTTTATACCACCATTAAACGAGCCGTCGTGATCTAAGGCTTTTCAAATACTTCTGGCTGAAATACCGGCGTAACAGTTTTTTCTCTTACAGGTAATGCCAACGATTTTTCTTCGGTAGGAATATCTTTAACTTTACTTATTTTAAGTACTTTAAAAGCGATTACCAAAGCAAAAACTCCAGTTGCAAGCCAAAAAATATCTACATAGGCTACCTGAGGCAAAGTACGCCAAACCTGCCAGAACCAGTCTCCGGTAACTATTCCGTTGACAACAGGCACCAGTAAGGACAAGAAACCGCCGATAAGCAAATAGTTTCTGTTCTGGCGCGAATAACTGTTCCGGAACAGTCCGGTCACCGTTAAGGCTAACCAACTGATAAAGAAAATCTGATTGACAATGGCCACTCTCCCGTTCAAATCAATCGGGACCAGTTTATTGGAAAGGAAGATAATGGCAAACGCGGGGAACAGGCTTAAGCAAATGGCCAGATAAACTTTGGTGACACGGTGATGAAACAGCCGTTGTTTCAATGTATATTTCCCATTATCACGGGCGGTTCTCCAGATCAGAATGCCACTGATAATGACAAAGGCGGTAATCAATGCGAGTATAAAATAGATCCCTTTAAGGAAAATGCCCCCGAAATTCGCAAAGTGCAGCTTGGCAATCAACTCCAGTGCAGCGTGGCTATATGTTTTGGTATCGGGAAATATACTTGCCTCCGGTATAACCGTACCATCTTTCATTTTCATGGTGATATTACCCGACGCCAAAATGCCCGCCTGATCGTGGATGTTTACAGTTAAGAGGGCATTTGTTTTGCCATAATTCCTAACAATTGCACGAATTACCTGGTAGTGTGGGTATTGTTGTCTTACATGGTCGATCAATTCCTCCATGCTGATATTGTCACTGCTGGCAGTATTTCCATCCAACTCGATCGCCATCCAGGGCCTTGCCTTTTCGAAAACCTGTGACCGGTCACCGTCAAATAATACCAGGACGCTGGGTAGTAACAGTAAAGTAAGTAAACCAAAAAATGCCCCGGTTACTGCATAAACTACCTGAAATGGCAAGCCCAGTATCCCCAGTACCGTATGGGCGTTTGTCCATATTTGTTTCCATTTCCCTTTGATAATGAAGGCATAGAATTTAGTAATTAAATTTCTCCAATGAATGAGTACCCCTGTGATAGTGGCAAAAAGGAAAAAAAGCGCCACAAATCCTGAGATGTATAGACCGGCAACCGGAATCTGGCCGAAGTAATGCAAGTGATAAATAGTATCACCTACCGTGGTAGGTGGTTCGGAAAGGTCAGTTACTGCATAAGTTGCCGGATGAACAGCGCCCCTAATCCGTTTCACTGTGCTATCTGTGTCGTGGGTTGCGCCATATACTTTGAAAAAGGGATCATGCCGGTTGGGAAATACAATATGGGTGATTGTGTGAGGGTCAAGGTGAAATACCTCATCTACCGCCCTGAAAGCCCGGTCGTAATCAAAACCGGCCGGTACATCAATCCTTGCTGCGGGATTTTCCCATTTGTAAATTTCATGCCTGAAAAGTGAAAAAGCCCCCGCATAAAATATAACAAAAAGTGCAAAACTGATCACAATACCGGTGACGGTATGCGTGTGGAATAACACGTTGTAAGCCCTGTTTCCTAATCCTTTCAGTTTCATGTCATTTGAAGATATAGATGATTGCGGTGCATATCATAGTTATAATACTATAGAGTCCCCACACATGCCAGGCCTTATTGATCAAAAATGCCATGACCATAAAAAATACCCACATAAAAAAGGCGCTGTAACCGGTAGTGAAAATAAGTGGGGACTTGTCTTCAAGCATTACAGCTACTGCGAGATGGATAGCCATCGTTAACACATAGCTTCCTAAAACAGCTACAGTGACTTTTGATATTCTTTTGCTGGCAGGAGAAAGATATTTTGATTTTGCTGGCATTTTTCAAATATTTTCAATTAATACTGCCACCACAATCACCGCCACCCAACCGATTAATGCGTAACGGCTAAGTTTTAAGGACACAATCAGCAGACTCAATACAGTTATGAAGGTGGCTGTAAAAACAATGATGGCCGTCCCCCAGGTGTAATGGGAAGAAAACATCAGCACAGCGACCACCATCAGCAATATGCCTATTGTCCTGGTCAAAAGCTTTCTGGCCACCAGGTATCTCTGAAATATGTGCAATGATTCCGGAAAGTACCTGGAGGTACCATATAGTAAAAAGCCTGCGAGAAAGGTGGTTAAGATACTCATGTGTTATTTCAGGATAAATCGTAAATTCCAATTAAAGTTTCTCCGTTAGCATTGAAGGCTTTGCCGGCCTTTCCGGTCACCGTATCGTGATCGTGTATGGCATTGATTGTTTTTGTGATTACCGCAAGGTAGCTATTACCATCTACAGTGGTAAAAAAGTCTCCGGCAAAAGGAGAAAGACACATTACCGCTGTAACCTGTTGGGTGATTGAGCACTGTTGTGCAAAAACACTTAAATTCATTCCCGGAATAAGGAGCAGGTTTATGGTAACTTTCATTTATTTAGACCGGTTCTAAGTTGGACAAAGATACACAGCTTGCCGGAGCATGTAAATCGCCAGTGTTAGGTAACCTGGATAACTATTACTAGGTATAGCTTTTGGGGTTTATAACCAGCTTGTATTTCAAAAACTGCCGGAGGCCAGCAAAAAATCTGTGCTGGAAAGGAATAGCGATTCGAAAAACAACACCCCAACTTTGATTTGATCATCATCCAAACCCAAACCCATGAGAAAGATAGTTTTATCTATGATGGTATCCGTAGATGGATATGTGGAAAATCCAAACCCCAAACCTTGTTTTTTCAAAGACCCTGGAAAAGGCGGAATGGCATGCGACGATAAAAAAAGAGGTAGATGCAGATGAAATTCAAAAACTAGAGGCAATGTCAGAAAGCTGGATTTGCAGCAAATTTTCTGATTTTTGAAATCACGGTTGATCATGGCGCTTTTTACGTCACCGGGCATTTTTTTAACTAAACAACGAATAATCTGGCCCAGGCTGTGAGCGTGGATTTTAGTTTCAGGTTTAAAATAATAGATTTGCAACCTGGATAACGCTTCCCTCAAAAACAAAAAAGCTTCACCTGGAAGAAGATGAAGCTTTTGGGGGTGGGCCCACCAGGGCTCGAACCTGGGACCCCTTGATTATGAGTCAAGTGCTCTAACCAACTGAGCTATGGGCCCGAATTGAGTGTGAGTTGGTGTGTGGGTTTGGGTTTGAGTAGTTTTTGGTACACTTTTATGGTGTCACACTTTGAATTTCGGAGTGCAATGTTACATATTTGTGGTTTAATATTCAAATAATTAATTGAAATTGAGTAGCAAAAAAATCAGAAATATCATTTTCGATTTAGGGGGTGTGATTATCAATCTGGATATCCCTAAAACATTTCAACACCTTGCCAGCTTAGGCGGGATGTCGGTGAGACAGGTGATGAGTTTGGTAGAGTCCTCCCCGCTATTTCATGATTATGAGAAGGGCCTTATCTCGTCAAAAACATTCAGGGCGGGTATTAAAAGACTGCTGAGGAAAGATCTGACGGATCAGGAGATTGATGATGCCTGGAATGGAATGCTGCTTGATATCCCATCTGACAGGCTGTTGCTCATTGAGAAGTTGAAGGAAAAATATAACCTGTTTGTGCTTTCCAATACCAATGACATACATATACAGGCATTTGAAAAAATTATTGATCAAAGTTATAATCTGCATAAATATCATCAGCTTTTTGACTATATTTATTATTCTTATCGGATCAATAAAAGAAAACCGGATACGGAGATATATCAGCATGTTCTGGACGAGCAAAATCTGGTGCCTGAAGAAACGATATTTTTTGAAGACAACAGGGATAACATCAACGGGGCAGCAGTATTGAACATTCAGACGCATTGGGTACGGTCGAATAAGCTAAATTTGGGTTTTATAAGGGATGAGTTTTTATAAGAAGTATGGTACGCCCATGCTGCAGGGTTTGTTATTTATTACCACAGTTATCACGACTACACTTTCTGGGGCTGAATGGATCGGTAGTGGATCCATTTTCTATTCCGAGGATTACAGTTTTGACGATTTTCTCAGTGGATTTTATTTTTCCATACCTTTTTTGGGCATTTTAACTGTTCATGAATTTGGACATTATTTCACTGCCCGGTGGTACAAGATCAATGTCACCTTGCCTTATTACATCCCTTTTTGGTTTCAGGTACCTCTAATCGGGACTATGGGAGCCGTAATTCGTATAAAAGAGGGTATCAAATCCAGAAAGGAATTCTTTGATGTAGGTATTTCGGGGCCGCTGGCGGGCTTTGTGGTGGCATTGGGCGTTTTGTATTACGGGTTTACCCACCTACCTGAACCTGAACATATTTATACTATACACCCTGAATACCAGGAATTTGGGCTGGATTACAAGGACAAGGTTTACTCTTACGAATATCAGCGGCAATATGACTCTATCAATTTTAAAAAAGCCTATCCCGATGGCAAATTTGAAGCGCTAAGCTCATATCCTGTCATTGCCCTTGGTTCTAATCTGACTTTTCAGTTCTTTGAAAAATATGTGGTCACCGACCCATCGAAAATACCTAACGTCTATGAGATGATGCATTATCCCTGGTTATTTGCCGGTTATCTTGCCTTGTTCTTCACAGCTTTAAACTTATTACCAATTGGCCAACTGGATGGTGGCCATGTGTTGTATGGGTTGTTTGGGTTTGAAAAACACAAGAAGATCTCGGAGTTTTTGTATTATGCACTGATTTTTTATGCTGGCATTGGTTTAATAAGCCCTACCTCGGAGTTTACTGAAATCTTATGGCATGTACCACTCTATCTGGCAGCTTTATATTTTCTTTTTGGCAGACTGGACAGGAGCCCAATAGACAAATTGCTCATAGCGGTATTCATATTGACGGGCCAGTTTTTAATCAGCTTTTATGACCCTACGATTAAAGGCTATCTGGGCTGGCTGGTTTTTGCCTTTATCATCGGCCGTGTGATTGGTGTTTACCATCCCCCTGCCTATTATGACAAACCTTTGTCCTTGCAAAGAAAAATTCTGGGCTGGATCAGCCTGATTGTCTTTGTTGTTTCATTTAGCCCGACACCTTTCAATGTGAAAATGAATGAAAAAAAGGAATCCGAATCTGCGCAGGCCTCTGTTGCCTGTAATCGTCAATCCGAATTAAAGGCTTTAGCTTTACCTTGCCCGGAGCTAAAAAATACAAGCCGGGAACCCATGTAATCGTAGGGCATTACCTTTTTACCGAACGTTGGTTTGGAATAGGGATGACATATCGCATCGTTGGATAAACTGTTATTCTTGTTGGAATATATTGTTTTTGGTTTGTGTTTTGGTATCGATGTTTTTCCTCAATGAATGTCATTGATGGGAAACAGAACGTTTTGCTACCAATATTTTGTCCCTATGGGACATGGAGGATCGTGGTTTGTGGTTAAATAGGGGAGCTGTGTCGTTTAGCTTATGTGGCTTTGAATGGAAAGGGCAGAATATATGCTAATGATTCAGGATGATTCTTTTGCCGAAGGTTTTGCCGTTTTTGACAAAGCGGAGCTGATAAATGCCGGGGGCCTGGCCGGTGATATCAAGCGTGGCCAGGTTTGGGGCTTTTTTGGAAAGCTTAATGGGTATCAGGCGTCCGTTGATGTTGTATAATACGACTTTGTCAAATGCCCCTTCAATCTGAAAAACGCCCGAAGATGGATTGGGATATACGGTCAACGCATTGGCGATAGGTTCGGGCTTTTGAATGCCCGTCACGATGGCCCCTCTTCCAAAACGCGGGCGCATTAAAAGGCTGCCGGCAATCTCACTGGATTGTTCCCAGTTCCCTAAAACATTAAAAAATATTTTATCGCCAGTATCCGTGTTATGGTCGAGCCCAACCGGAATTCGCCGGTCCGTACTTTGCCTGAAACCAATATATATTTTGCCATTAACCACGATAGGAGGATTGAGTTCATAAGATTGTAATTTGTTGATGCCTATGGTATTTTTTATCGAGGTAGAGAATTGCGCCAGGACAGAATTATCGTTATCTTCCAGATCCCGCAATACAAACAGCTCTATAGGTGTATTGTCAAAGGTAGCTCCAATATTAGGAAAATAAATGTCGATGGCCGTTAGGGTATCAGTGGTAAAGAGTTCATACTGATAAGCCATCCTGCCACTGGTCTGATTGATTCCTAAACCAAATTCAGCGCTCCCGTCATCGTAGCTGAAATAATCATTTATGGTAAAAAAAGTGGTGATCGTATCATTACTCCTAAGATCAAACCGTTCGCTAAAGGTCGTGTCGGTGCCAATCACCTCGTCTATGAGCAAAGTATCCCCTGTATCAATGTAAAATTCTAACTTTAATACAGCCGTATCGACTTCTGATATATTATTGATATTCAATAAGTTGGTGGTATAAATGTCTCTTTCAAATGGTCCGGGGATGGTAGGGTCGGGTTCGTTAAAATTAAGGGTGTCCAGCACTTCCCCCCGGATGGTATCGGTGACAATGGCGGTGTATTCGATCGGTTGCAAAAATTTATCGAGGTTAAAGTACCCGACCGAGGCACCGGTTAACTCATCCCGGACGTTGAAGTTGTCTGAAAAAAACTGGGTGGACGGCACTGCCGTGTAACGTCCGAATAAGCTGGTGGGGTAGGAGGTAATGGCATGATCTAAATGAGAGGGGTCGGTGCCGTCCCTGCCTTTGTTTAATAGTATGTAGTCCAATTGCCAGGTGTCAAATACACCGATCAAACGGCTGAAAGATTCGAATTTGAATTGAAAATTATCGTGTAAAAACCGAACCGGGTCCAAGAGCAAAATTTCCTGTGAAAATTGATCGGTTATATCAGTGTTTCCACCGGTCATGCTCCATACGGTTATCCAATTGTCATTGATATCTTTAAACTGAAGTCTCAGTGAGTCTTCAGGGTCAGGGATTTCCCCAAACCCTTCCAACTGCCAAAAAAAGCTTAGATACACCGTATTTTGGAGGTTCACGTTAATGCCACTCAGGTTAATGGGCTTGGATAACAAAGAATCTGCCAGTCCTGTTGCCGTTTCAATGTTGGAATATACATCTCCATTGGCATCTATCCCGTCAAAGGTGGCCACGTTAAAGGTGGGTGGCTCTATTCCCGCGCCTTGGGAAATATGTACATTCTGGCTGCCCAACCATAAAGCGGTATCCGGAAATTCAGTCGAAGTAGAAAAATCATCCCAAAAAGGAAGTGTCAATGGTTCGACCTCTGCCGTTCTTGCCTGTTTTTGCCATGGCTGGTTTTTATTATTTGTATTTTTGCGAATGGGTACTATCTCAAGCTGGGCAAAAAGCCCTTGGTTTATGAGAAAAAGCAATCCTAAAAAAAGAAAATGTTTTCGAACAGCACGGTGACCCATAAGTGGCATTTAACTTAATAACGTCTCAGGACTCGTTTTCTTCCTTTTTGTCCAGGTATTTTTCGTATTCTTTCACCCATATGTCCACCACTTCCCCAATCCTTATTTTTTCTCCTTTTTCAGGGGTTTGCCTGATAATGGTACCGGCCGGTAGCGTATCATTTTCAATTTCCCTGGCTTCCAGTATCGATCCTGTTTTTAATCCAACTCCTGCCAGCACAAACTCTGCTTCTTCCAGTTGCATGCCCAATAGGTCAGGAACCGGAAAATCCCTTTTCCCATAACCATCACCTACCACAAGATCAATTTTCGATCCTTTGAAAATACTGGTTCCCTCAGAAATCTCCTTCCCTTCAAATTCCTGCCTCAGCACCGCGTTGAAAGCCATATCAGGTTCATATTTAATAGCTCCCACCTTGAGTCCCAATGACTGCAGTTTGATCCGGGCGATTTTCACAGAAAGGTCAGTCAGTTTGGGCATTTTAACTTTTGGTGGATTCCGGGCATTCAGGGTAAGGTATATCTTTCTTTTTTCCTTTACCAGTGTTTGAGGGTTTGGGTATTGCTTTAGCACCGTCAGAGGCCGGTGATCCACTGAGTAGCCGGAATCTGTCGAAACCTCATAGGTTAATTCTCTTGCCGATAAATAATCGGCAATTTCTTCAATGTGACGTCCCTCCAGGTCAGGTACCGTAATGGTTTCATCATGGTTGGTAGCTTTTGGTAAGTACCAGTAAAAAAAGAGTAATATCAATCCGATACTAATAGCTACCATGATGCCAACATGTCCAAGAACGTCTTTTATGGAATTGGGTTTAAATATCATAACTCTGATTGCCTTATAAATAAATCGTATTTTATTCAACTTTGATACTCCCGGGCGGCAAAGTTGGTTTCCAGCCTTTGTTTTTCCTTGGTCCTGGCCAAAGACATCTCTATTAGCTTGGTAATCAATGCAGTATAAGAAATGCCGGCGTCATTCCAAAGCATAGGAAACATGCTGGAATCCGTGAATCCCGGAATAGTATTTATTTCATTAATTAAAATGGTACCATCGGCTTTTAAAAATAAATCCACCCGCGCATAATCTGCGCAATTTAATGCCTGATAAGCGGCTACAGACCAGTATTTTATGCTGTTCTTTATTTGGTCCGGTACCTTTGCCGGAATAATGATTTGTGCGGCGTTAGGATCGAGATATTTGGCTTCATAGGTGTAAAACGCATAATCACCGCTTACCACTACTTCACCGGGATTGGTAGCAATGGGCTGGCTATTCCCGATAATACCGCATTCCAGCTCTCTTCCTTCAATAAACTCCTCAAATATCACCTCGTTGTCATAAGTAAAGGTGTTTTGGACGGCCTTTGTGAATTCGCTTTCGTTGCTGATCTTGCTGACGCCCACTGACGAACCCAAGCAGGCAGGTTTAATAATAAAGGGCACACCCACAGCGGTGGCAATGTCCTGAAAGTTCAGGCTATCCCGTTGCCTGAAATTGGCATACAAAAACTTACTGACAGGTACCCCGGCTTCCTTGAGAAGTCGCTTTGAAATGTATTTGTCCATTGAATTGGCAGAGCCCTGAACGCCAGAGCCCACACAAGGAATACCAGATGTTGTCAACATCCCTTGAATACTACCGTCCTCGCCATCGGTGCCGTGCAGTACAGGAAATATCACATCCAGCAAAATTTCCTCATCTCTGGAAAGGTTGTAGAAAAAATGTCCTTTGGAAGATAACCTCAAAGAAACCGGGTCTCCCTTGGTAATTTCTTGATTTACTGACGCACAATGATACCACCCACCCTTTTTGTCAATGCCAACTAATTCAACGTTGTATTTTGCCTTATCGATGTTAGCAGCGACATTGGTTGCTGATCTGACAGAAATTTCGTGTTCAACGGATTTACCCCCAAATAAAATTCCTACGTTTATTTTTCCAGGCATAAATTTTTTCTTTAAGAATTTTGTTCGGATATAGTATAATGTGTCATGCAAATATAATCAAATATCGCTTTGAGCAAACTGCTGATATTGTAACATAGATTCGGAAAAAGTGATAAATTTTAGAATAAACGTAAGTGCGTATATAATCTTATACCGGAAATTGTTAAACAATCTTAAATCCAGTACGTTTTTGTACATTAACACCACTGAATTAATGAGACCTTTGAAAAATTACTTGCTGATGTTACCGGTTATCGTTTTGGCGGCCTGCAATGGAAAGGCACAGCCGGATGCTGGTACCGAAAACCCTCACTCCCGGGAATTTAATGATTACTGGTATGCTGGCAAAGCCGAGTTGACCAGTTACCATCTTACACAATCCAGATACGGTGATTTGCACGATGGAAGCGCGGTATTAATTTTTGTTACGGAAGATTTTTCAAGGGAAAAGCAGGTAAAACTGGACGATCCCTATGAAAATGCAGATGACGCAGTTAAGGTAATGAAACTTAATTTTACCAAGAATTTTACGACCGGCATTTATCCCTATTCCATGATGTTTTCCTGCTTTACCCCCGTGGATACGGATAACAACCCCCGTTCAGTAAAACTCACCACCTCATCACAAGAATGGTGCGGACATACTTATCTGCAGTTGAATAAAATGAAAAATGACTATAAATTGAGCGGATACTCCTACTTTGAATCTGAAGGCGATCAACAGCAAAGCCTTAAATTATCAGTTTTAGAGGATGAATTATGGAATATCATCCGGCTAAACCCCGACAAATTACCTGTTGGGCAGATCAACATCATTCCAGGTTCATTTGCTTCAAGACTAACACACCATCAGTTGCAAAACACTCGTGCAGTAGCTGGTTTGAATAACAATAAAAATGCTGAATTCGGTGGTGAAGGCGTCATGGAGTATACTGTTGCCTATAAAAATCCTGAGAGAACGATTAAAATATATTTTGAATCAGCCTTTCCCTACAGGATCACCGGCTGGGAAGATTCTTACCGGGGTGCGGGTGGTAAATTGCTGACCACCAAGGCTGTTAAAAACGAATCCATGCTGTTGGATTACTGGGCCAAAAACAAACCTGAACATGAAACTTATCGCGATGCGCTGGGTTTGGAATAGGCAGCGTTGGTGACGGGATAAAAGGTGGATTATCGCCAAAAAATAATTCACGTAAGGTTTTGTTGTAATTAGTGGTCAATTCAGATCGATGGTGGAAATTTATTACCTATTTTTGGTAAAGGAAATGATGTGTACCAAGTATAATTTTTTTTAAGAGATGACACGTGTAAAGCAAGGTATAATCTGGTTGGCGGCTATAGGGCTTTTTTTTCATGTCAATGGCCAGCAACCCCCTATGAAATTCGACCAAAGCAATTACAAGTTTGGTAATATCAAGGAAGAAGATGGCCCTGTAACGCATGAATTTCAATTTACCAACACAAGTAATGATACAATTTTGATCAGAGGGGTGAAGGCTTCCTGTGGATGTACGACACCAGGATGGTCCAAAGAGGCAGTTTTGCCCGGGAAAAAAGGATTTGTACAAGTCCGCTATAACCCCAGGCCGGGACCGTTTAAGAAATCATTGACCGTCAATACCAATTTAGGTGCTACGATTCTGTCTATTGAGGGAAATGTTACTCCCAAGCCCAAAACGCCTGCTGATGATTATCCGGCCTTAATGGGAAATCTTCGTTTGAAGTACCGGACGCTGAATTTTGGCAAGATTACCCATACAGAGCCGGTGACAAAAATATTTACACTTTACAATGACGGAGCACAGCCCATTAACTTTAAAGAAAACAGCATAACGCCCGCACACATCAATGTGGTTGTCGAACCAAAAACCCTGGGGCCCCGGCAAAAGGGCACGTTGACGGTTACCTTTGATCCTACTGTAAAAGCTGATCTGGGTTACCGCATCGATCACCTGGTGCTTGCCACCGATGATGCCGGCATGCCGGATAAAAGATTAAATATTATGGCTACGGTAGAGGAGTTTTTCCCACCCATGACCAATGAAGCTTACAAAAAAGCACCTCACATTTTAATTGACGAAAATGTGTATGACTTTGGTGAGATTACTTCGGGGGACATTGTGCGTACCAGTTTCACCATTTTCAACAATGGCGGGGATGTGCTGAATATCAGGAAGGTCGTTGGTAATTGCCAGTGTACGGTTTCAAAGCCGGAAAAGTACGATATTCATCCGGGCGATTCTACCCGTTTGGATGTGACTTTTGATTCTGCCGGGAGAAGGGGAACGCAACATAAAACCATCACAATCTATTCCAACGATCCCAGAAAATCTGTGGCGATGCTTACCATCAAAGCTTCCGTCAAAGAAGCGAGAAACTAAAACCCTCCATACTCCGTGCCTCTTCGTGCCTTTGTGGTTAACCATTGTCTTACCACGGAGGCACAAAGGCACGGAGGGAGATGAGTGGGGAAGTGTTGTATGCTAGGAAAAAGCAGGAATGCCGGTAATTTCATGGCCTAATATCAGCAGATGGATATCGTGGGTGCCTTCGTAAGTGATGACAGATTCCAGGTTCATCATGTGCCGCATGATAGGGAATTCCCCGGTGATACCCATGCCACCATGAATTTGTCTGGCCTCTCTGGCGATCTTCAGGGCCATATCCACGTTGTTTCTTTTTGCCAAGGATATTTGGGCTGTAGTTGCCTTTCCTTCGTCCATCATTTTACCCAGTTTCCAGTTAAGGAGCTGTGCTTTGGTGATTTCTGTCAGCATTTCTGACAGCTTTTTCTGCACCAGTTGAAAAGAAGCGATGGGTTTCTCGAATTGAATTCTTTCCATGGCATACCTGCGCGCCGAATCATAACAATCCATCGCTGCACCCGTAGCCCCCCAGGCGATACCAAAACGGGCAGAATCGAGGCACATCAAAGGAGCGCCAAGGCCGTTTTTCCCGGGCAACAGGTTTTCTTTGGGGACTTTTACATTATCAAAAACCAACTCACCGGTGCAACTGGCCCGCAACGACCATTTGTTGTGTGTTTCAGGTGTGGTAAAACCTTCCATTCCTCTTTCTAGTATGAGGCCATGTATCCTGCCTGCCTCGTTTTTGGCCCAAACCACGGCGATATCGGCTTTTGGCGAGTTCGAAATCCACATTTTAGCGCCATTCAAAACAAAATGATCGCCAGCATCCCGAAAATTAGTAACCATACCTCCTGGATTGGACCCATAGTCTGGTTCAGTAAGGCCAAAACATCCCAAAAACTCTCCTGAGGCCAGTTTTGGCAGGTATTTACGTTTCTGTTCTTCCGAGCCAAATTTGTATATGGGATACATCACCAATGAGCCCTGTACCGAAGCGGTTGACCGCATGCCTGAGTCCCCGCGCTCAATTTCCTGCATAATCAGGCCGTATGAGATATAGTCCAACCCCCCACCTCCGTATTCCTGAGGTATGGTAGGGCCAAAAGCTCCTATTTCCCCGAATTTCCCCACAATCTCCTCCGGAAAATGGGCATTTTGACACCAGGTTTCAATGTTAGGGGTGATTTCCTTTTTTACAAAATCACGCGCTGAGCTTCTGATGAGCTTGTGTTCTTCGGTAAGCAGATCGTCGATTTCGTAAAAATCAGGAGAAGTAAATCGGTCTACATGAGGTTGATGATGCGTTGACTTATCAGCCGCTATGGTATTTCCTGACATTGGTTTAAATTGTTTATGATTTGCGCCTCAAATTTACAATATTAAAAACTAAGTTTTTTCATCAGCGACCATGAAAGTAAGGAATTATTGAAATTAGTTGGTTTATTGATCACATAATTAAATAACTTTGAATATATCATAGTAACAACCTTATTTTTTGTAATATACAAAAGGGCTGCAACCCAATCTTTGTAAGAACTAGTCAAATTGAAAGAATGAGTAATTCTGAAATAGACCCAAAACTACTTGGCCAGTTGAAAAAACTGGAAAAAAAGTATGAGGTAATGGGGCAGGATATTTCCTCCTACTTAGATGGCCTGCTATATGCAGATTATTTAACCTATTGGGATTATGTTCATCTGGATACCCTCCTGAGCCTGCAAACCCCCAAAACAGGGTTTGCGGATGAGATGATATTTATTTGTTATCATCAGATCACCGAACTGTATTTTAAGTTGATTTTATGGGAAATGAAACAAATATCGGAACAGGCAAATGTCACCGAAGCGTTTTTTCTTGGCAAGCTGGAAAGGATAAACAACTACTTTAAACAGCTCATTTACTCCTATGACATCATGGTAAAGGGTATGGAAAAAGACCAGTTTTTAAAATTTCGTATGGCCCTTTTGCCTGCCAGTGGGTTTCAGTCTGCCCAGTATAGAATGATCGAGATATGTGCAACGGATATGATCAACCTGGTGCACTGGGAATCAAGAGAGGCTTTGGCAGGTGAGAAGGATGTCAGGATTTTGTACGATAAAGTTTACTGGAAAAAGGGTGCTACCGAACTGGCAACCGGTAAAAAAACTTTAACACTCCGGCAATTTGAGGAAAAGTATACCTCGAGGCTCCTGAGGAAATGTGAGGCCATGAAAAACAACAACTTGCTGAAGGTATATGAAAAATACGTCATTGAAAATGGCAGTACGGAACAGCTTGAAGAGGCTTTGAGGGAACTGGATCTGAATGCAAATGTCAACTGGCCGCTTTCACATTACAAATCGGCGGTCAGGTATCTGCAAAAGGATCCCGAAGATATTAAGGCCACAGGAGGCTCAAACTGGCAAAAATACTTACCACCAAGATTTCAGAAAATTGTATACTTTCCCAATTTATGGACTGACGAGGAGTTAAACAATTGGGGAAGGTCGATGATCGTTCAATAGGTATACCCCGGAAAGATAACCTGTTACTGGTAAAATGATAGTTTTAAAGGCACCATATTGTCATTTCATCATGTGGGCATTGCTTACGCTTTGTTGTCTGCCCACACAGGTTGCCTATGCCCAAAATATTCAGCTAAAAAACTATTATGAGGGTAAAAAAGCCCTCCGTGAAATTTATTATGTCAAAGACACAAATACCTACGTACTGGATGGTGAATACATAGCCTATCATGCCAACGGCAAAGTTAAAACCAGGGGTTCCTACCGGGACAATAGGTCAACAGGCATTTGGGAATACTTTTTCGAAAATGGGGCTATCAAAATGAGAGGGAACCTACAGCCTGACGGCACTACCGGGCAATGGGAATATTACTTTGAAAATGGGCAAAAAAGTATGGAAGGTGTATTGATCGGTGGAAAAAGAAATGACCTCTGGACATTTTACTACGAACAGGGCGGTGTGAAAAGCAAAGGACTGTTTTCAGATGGCAAAAGAAACGGAGCCTGGCAATATTTTAACGAAGACGGCACTTTGAAGGCCAATGCCAGTTACAAGGGTGATAGGGGCATTTACACCGAATACTACCGGTCGGGTGCCACCAGGGCCAAGGGCATGAATAATGAAGGAAAAAGCGATAGCTTATGGGTTTATTTTTATGAAAATGGCCATATAAAAGCCCGGGGATACTACCAGAATGGATTAAAAAACGGCCCCTGGGAATATTTTTATGAAAATGGAAAACTTTCATCAAAGGGAACTTATAAAAATGGCTTGTCAGAGGGTCAGTGGACATACTTCCATGAAAATGGGAAAATAAGCTCCGAGGGTATGGAAAAATCAGGTGTCAAAGACGGATTCTGGAAGTTGTATCATAAATCAGGGGTTTTTAAGGGGGAAAGTACTTTTGTGCAGGGCGATGGACCTTACAAAGAATATTACGAAGGGGGTAATCTGAAGATATCCGGTTACATAAAAAATGAGAAAAACCATGGCAAGTGGTTGTATTACTACGAAGATGGCAAACTGGAGGGAGAAAGTGATTTTAAAGATGGGGTCGGCCAGTTCAGGGGTTACTACAAGGACGGTCAATTACGTATGGAAGGTACCATCAAAGATGGGGTAAACGTAGGGGTATGGAAGTTGTATAAAAGAAACGGGGATTTGGCGGGGTACTACACTACCGTTTACGATGACAAAGGGGTGGTTGAATATACGCCGGTGGAAAAAGAGGTTGTCCTCAGTCAGGAGGAGAGCGGCTACTATGAGATTCCGGAATTTCTTTTTAAGAACAAAAAGCTGAAATACTTTCAGCCCAGAATCAATGAATTTAAGGGCATAATCATTGCCACTAACCCCGTTGCCATGCTGGTGGGATCGGTGCCTTTTTCTATAGAATATTATATGCAGGAAAGATTGGGTTACGAATTACTCTTCAATTACATCAGAGACCCGTTTTTCACGGATGATTCCAATGTTGAATTCGGTGAGCTTTACAAAAGGGGGTTTGCGGTGCGCTTCCGGCAAAAGTTTTATCAGGAAGATCAAAAACTGGGCATGTTATATTTTGGCCATGAGCTGAGCTTTTCCTCTTTAAACCATTCTGCCAATATTAATGATCCTGGATTGCCCAATGGCTCCTTTTCTATAGATGCCAAAGAAAACCGGTACGAATATTCGGTAATTGTGGGTAACAGAATGATGAAATTTGCCGGTAAACCTGGCTTGACATTGGATATTTTTGCCGGTATAGGTTTAGGCTATCGTGACTATTGGGAAAAATTTCCCCCGGAAGATTCTTTCAAGGAAATCTTCAGTGATGTGAGAAAACCAAGATTATCCATTCCTGTAAGACTGGGGATTAACCTCGGCTATACATTTTAGCCAATTCCTTTGATAACCTGGCAGCTTTTGCCATTTGACCATTATGTCGCAAGGCCGACGAAAGGTAGTGATTCTGTAACCAATCATTTTATAGAAAAGTTTATTAAAGCATCTTTGTATATCCAAACTATCTATAGTCAAATCGCACGATGAATATCAAATTACTTATCAGGAATTACTTTTTTCTTTTGGTATTGCTTACGGGTTGTATCGGTACCGATCTTGTAGAACAGGAGACCATGCCTGCCAGGATCGCCATTACCACCAGGGCCGATGGCATCAGGGTTGGAGAGTCTTACCAGTTTCAAGCCCAGTATTTTGATGAGCTCGGCAATATCGTAGATGCCGATGTAACCTGGTCCAGTTCCGATCCGGCCGTTATTTCCATTGATGCATCGGGGCTGGCGATGGCTAATTCTGAAGGAAGCGTCACTATCTCGGCAATGGCCAACGGAGCCGTTGACATGGTTGGTGTTATTGCAGGGGAAAATACAACGGTACCACGCAATGAAAGATCGGGCACCTTCCAGGGAAACAGGGATTACGAGGTTTCCGGTACATTTACATTGTCTGATGCCACTGGCGAGTTGCAGTTGACTTTTTCGGAGGGTTTTTCCACCTCCAACGGCCCGGGGCTTTTTGTTTATCTCACAAACAGCGCGTCTAGCACCACCGGAGGAGTAGAGTTGGCAGCTTTGCAATCCAATACCGGAGCGCAAACTTACAATGTGGGTAATGGGGTACAGCTAGGTACCTACGATTATGTATTGATATACTGTAAACCCTTTGGTATAGCCTTTGGAATAGGAAAGTTTGAAGAATAAATGAAGAATCGACTTTGGGAGTGAAGATAAATTTTAAACCCTTAATGCTGATAAAAGCCATGACAAAAGCTAAAGTAAAATATGCTACCCTTTGTTTTTTTGTTATCCTGCTGCTGCCCTATCTTGGCCATGCCGGAGGAGGTTGGCCACAACCAAAAGGACATGGGTTTTTTAAACTGGGATTTTGGTGGTTAAGAAGTGATGAATACTTTGCCCCGAATGGTGAGATTATCGATATATCCACAGCCGGTATTCATACCGTTAGTTTTTATGGCGAGTACGGTTTTACTGACAGGCTCACGGGTATTATATATTTTCCCTTTTTCAGCCGGGCCACCCTGAATGAGCAGGTTTCCGCTTCTACAAGGGAGTTACTGGAAGAGGGGGATGCGGTTAATTCGATTGGTGATACCGATATTACGATTAAGTATGGTTTGTTACAAAATGAACCTGTCGTGGTGAGCGCCAGCCTAACCCTGGGATTGCCTTTGGGGAATGAGGCTGGTGGTGATACCAGGATATTACAAACTGGTGATGGCGAATTTAATCAAATGGTAACAGTCGAGGCAAGCAGGTCATTTTCCTCCATTGGCGCTTACGCTACCGTTTTGATCGGATTTAATAACCGGACCAATAATTTTTCAGATGAAATCAGATATGGGCTGGAAGCTGGTGTAACGGTTAAAAATTTCACCTTGTTAGGCCGCCTGTATGGTATTGAGTCCCTGGAAAATGGTAGTGATCTTGAAGCGCCCTCTAATGGGGTTTTTTCCAATAACATTGAATATACCTCTTTTAGCCCTGAATTGATATATACTTACAAAGATAAATATGGGATTACCGCCTCTGTGGGCACGGCATTTTCAGGAAGGCGGGTACTGGCAAATCCTGCTTACTCTTTTGGGGTTTTTGTGAAATTATAGTTGATCAATCCCGTTAATGATGGATTAAAATCTGCTAACTTTGTGGCTGTGATTTGAAACGCCAATATCTTTTTTAAGGATAAATACCTTAACAGATATGAAAAAAACGCTGAATCTTGATTTATCCCCTCCGGAGGCTTACGACCGGGACAATTTTGAGCAAGTGGTTAAAAAGAAACTCGGGTTAACCGATCTTTCAGAAGTTACCATTCGTCCGAAACGGCGTTCTATTGACGCCCGCTCGAAGAAGATAAAGATCAATGTAGCCGTCGAAGTGTTCGTCAGAGAATCCCCACCTGCTTTAATTGCTTACAAAAAAGATTATCCTGACGTTTCCAATGCCAGTCCGGCGATTATAGTTGGCATGGGTCCGGCGGGACTGTTTGCAGCGTTAAAGTTGATTGAAAATGGTATTAAACCCGTAATTGTTGAAAGGGGTAAGGATGTCAGGGCCCGGAGAAGGGATTTGGCAGCCATCAATAAGGAACATATCGTAAATCCGGACTCAAACTACTGCTTTGGGGAAGGGGGAGCCGGTACTTATTCCGATGGCAAGCTTTACACCCGCTCGAAGAAAAGAGGTGATGTCAACAGAATACTGGAAATTCTTGTCGCCCACGGCGCTGCCGAAAATATTTTGTACGAAGCCCACCCACACATAGGTACCAATAAACTCCCCAAGGTGGTGGCTGCTATGAGAGAAAGTATATGGGCTGCCGGTGGGGAAATCTTGTTCAACACCCGTGTTACAGACTTTATCATGGACGCCGGTGAGATGACAGGTGTGGTTACCGGGGATGGTGAAAAAATTAAAGGTATCGCAGTAATATTGGCCACAGGTCACTCAGCCAGGGATATTTTTCAGTTGCTGAACCAGCGAAAAATTCATGTCGAAGCCAAACCTTTTGCCCTTGGCATACGTGTGGAGCACAGCCAGCAGTTAGTTGATCGGATTCAATATCACTGTGCACAAAGGGGTACATATCTGCCGGCTTCTTCTTATTCCTTGGCACATCAGGTTGTCGGGGGCGGCGGTGAACAGCGGGGTGTGTTTTCATTCTGCATGTGCCCTGGCGGATTTGTTGTTCCTGCCGCCACTTCTCCCGGAGAGGTGGTAGTTAATGGCATGAGCCCCTCCAGACGCGATTCAAAATATGCTAATTCCGGCATGGTCGTATCGGTTGGTGCTCAGGATTTCCAGGCTTACCGGCAGCATGGTGCACTTGCGGCTATGGAATTTCAAAAGGCTGTAGAAAAGTCCGCCTGCCGAGCAGGTGGAAACACCCAGGCGGCTCCGGCCCAGCGATTGATGGATTTTATAGACGGACAGGTTTCAACCTCCCTGCCGGCTTCCAGCTATCAACCGGGCCTGTGCCCTGTAAACATGTGGGATGTCCTCCCTGAATTTATAGCCACTGCACTGCAGGAGGCTTTTCTGGTTTTTGGAAAAAAAATGAAAGGCTACCTGACCAATGAGGCGCAAATAATCGGTGTTGAAAGCCGCACTTCTTCACCTGTTACCATACCAAGGGACCGGAACTCCTGCGAACACCTTCAGGTAAAAAGACTATATCCATGTGGTGAAGGGGCAGGTTATGCAGGTGGCATTGTTTCAGCAGCCATGGATGGTGAACGATGTGCCGAAGCGTTATCGAAGTCTTACGCCAGGATCATCGGTCAATAAAACCGGGTTTTGTGGAAAGGCTGTAACTTTAACTGATCGAAATGGGTTCGGATTTTTTGATGACTTTTGATTTTTTCCTGTCAAATACATAATCGATCCGCCCCAGTTTTATACCTGCCCACCCTACCTGGTTAATGATCGTCTCATGGCCGTCCTTGTTTTTACGCAGGACCGGCATATCCAGAAATGTGTGGGTATGCCCTCCGATAATCAGATCTATACCATTGACCTTCTCAGCTAATGTATGATCCGAAACCTTTTTTCCATTATACTTATAACCCAGGTGAGAGAGGCAAACGATTAAGTCACATTTTTTCAGCTCCAGCTCTTGTACCATTTCTTTGGCGATGGCTATGGGGTCATTATATTTAGTTCCTTTGAACAGCTTTTCATTCACAAGGCCTTTTAGTTCAATGCCCAGGCCAAATACCCCTATCTTAAGAGGGCCTTTCCGGAATATTTGGAAGGGTTGAAAACGACCTTTCAGTACATTGCCCGAAAAATCATAGTTGGCACATAAAAACGGAAACCTGGCATGCGGAAGCATTTTGTAAAGTCCTGCTATACCATTGTCAAAATCATGATTGCCCAGCGTAGCGGCATCATATTTCATTTCACTCATTAGTTTAAATTCCAATTCACCACCAAAAAAATTGAAGTAAGGTGTTCCCTGAAATACATCACCGGCATCCAACAGCAATACGTTTTCTTCTTCAGCCCTGATTCTGCTAATCAACGCGGCCCTCCCGGCCATGCCTCCCATCCCAGCGTACCTTCTTCCGTCATCAGGTATCGGTTCAATTCTGGAATGCATGTCGTTGGTATGCAGAATTGTCAGGTGTACCTTGTTACCATGTGCTAAAAACGCCCCCGGAACAAACGGGGCGGCAGCCGTAAAGGCTGATTTTTTTAGGAATATTCTTCTGTCCATAGCTAATTGATGATTTTTATCCTTCCATCCAGTTGCGCTTCTATCATTTTGTTTTGATCTGTCAGGTCTTTGATATGGTCAATGATCATGTCCCTTATTTTATAGTTGAGGTTGGCGAGCCTGTTGGCCTGGTTCAAAAAACCAAATCCACCTCCTCCTTCAGCGAGGTAATCTGAAATAGCCAGGGTGTAGCTGCTATTTGGATCGAGTGTTTTTCCATTAATCCTGACTCCGGCTGCCTTGTCATTCTCGATAGTGAACCTCGCTCCGGCAACATTGTTTCTCAGGGTTTTGGCACAGTGGTCAAAAAATTGCTGTGTTAGCGAACCCGACAATTCCAGCACCAGCATATTGTTCTCAAAGGGCATTAATTCAAAAATTTTTTCTTTCGTAATGGGTCCCTTGCTGATGGTGGTTCTCAACCCGCCATGCGAATTAATTATCGCCATATCTATTTTTTCACCATACTTTTTTTCTGACTCACGCAATAGCAAATCAGCTACAAAATTTCCAAGTATTGATTCTCCCCGGCCGGGATGGTTGTCAAGATGATATCTGGCAGTGCCTATGACGGTTTTCATTTCACGGTCCAGATTAGTTTTATAAGGCCGGATCATGGCGACAATCGTGCTGTCTGCCGAAGCACTTTCATTCACTTCTATATTCCGGGCCTTAATGTCACTATTCGGGAGAAAAGCAGGGCTGCATCCGAGGCTGCAAACCAGCAAACTCAACAACAGCTTCCGGAAAAAGATTAAATCATAGCAACCAAAATGAGCCATTTGGTATTTTTTAATGTAAAAGTAGCATCAAAATAATGATTTTTAATTGACGTATGTTAAATATTTGTCATATTTTTCCCGGACGGGACTGCTGCAAAGGCGAAATAAGCACTTATTAAAATGCTGACCCACGGTAGGAATGATTATTTGAAAGACGGTATGCCCTGGGATAGAAAAATTGGGGGTGAGGTATAATTTTTGATTGGATTTTTTGTTATTGAAAAAAATTAACTGGTGTGATGAAATATTTTGTTTTGATTCTGACAATATTTATTACGGCTTTTGTCACCAACAGTGCCGGGGCTCAGGGTGTACAATCGAGAAACGTCCCGGCCTTCGATGGTGTCAAAGTATTTGGTAACATCCGGGTTACATTAAGACAAGGCGACCGGCAAAGTGTAAAGGTGCGGGCCAGGGGAGTAGAAATTTCCAAAGTGAACACCTTTGTGGATAACGGAATACTGAAAATCAAAATGCAGGAAGGCATTTATAAACAAATCGATGTGCGGGTAGATGTGGTGTACCAAAGGTTAAATGAAATTACAGCCACAGGATCGGGGGATGTTTTTGTAGCGTCGTTGATGGAACAAAATGAGTTATATGTCGATGTCGCCAGTGGCGGCTATGCCCGTATGAAAATTGATGTGAATTCGGTGGAAATTAATTTACACAGTGGCGGACAACTGGAGATATCGGGCCAGGCAAAAAACCAGCATACCAAAGTAGTCAGTGGCGCTCACTTATTTGCCTATGGATTGGAAAGTGAAAACGTGGAAATTAAAGCCAATACAGGCGGTACCGCAGAAGTATTTGCCAGTGAGTCGATTACCGGTTCAGCATCTACCGGTGGTAGCGTCAGGTACAAAGGGCGCCCTGGCTTAGAGAATATCAAGGGCAACCTGGGCGGTGATATCTCTCGTTATTAAACAACATCTGAAAATCTGCAAAAAGGCTGGTTTTTAACCTAAATTAACCAATTTTAACCCACCTTTAACATTCTTCAAGGATTAATTTTGCTAGATTGTAATGGTCTGTGATTTTGATTCGGACAGGCCCGGTTTTTGTAAACTTTTAATCTGTGAGGCAACCCCTACCATTAATGATGCATTATCACTGATGAGTACGCAATATTTAGAAAATAAAACCCAATTGGTTATAGAGCAACTTATACAGAACTGTATTGCAGGTGATAACCGTGCTCAGAAGGAGTTTTATGAGCTGTATGCTGATAAAATGTTCAGAGTTTGTTATCGCTACGTCAAAAATGAGCACGATGCCGAAGACCTCTTGGTGAACGGTTTTCTAAAGGTATTTAATCATCTGAAAAACGTGGACTTCAGGGGCGATCGCAGTCTGGAGGCATGGATTAAACGCATTATGATTAACGAGTCGCTGATGTTCTTGCGAAAAAACAACAATTTCAGGAATGTGGATGCTGCTTTGATGGTTGATATTGGTGAAAATGCTACCATAACCGGTGAGCTTGCAGCCGAAGAGATTTATAATCTGATATTGCAGTTACCGGTAGGGTACAGGACTGTATTTAACTTGTACGTCATTGAGGGGTTTAGTCACAAAGAGATCGCAGAGAAGTTAAATATCAGCGAAAATACTTCAAAGTCCCAACTTAGCAAAGGGCGTGCGCTTTTGAGAAAAATTTTGGAAAAAAACGGGATTCATTATGAAATCTAAAGAATTTGATGAATTGTTTAGGAAGGAAGGCAACGGACTGGAAGGCCTTCCTCCCAATGTGTCGTGGTCTAAAGAATCAGGGTGGGAAAAATTAAATGAGCAATTAAGCGGTCCCACCCGGACAAAGACTATTTTGCCGCTTTGGCCTGTTGAAAACTTACTGGGCTCTTATTGGTTATATGCCGCCGCGGCTGCCATCACGCTCATGGTGATTTCCGTTTATTCTGTTAAAAATTATTGGACGGTCATTGAAGAACAACCGGCTGCTACTACCATGGCGGTGGTAACAGACGATGAGAGATCTACTCCTTATCGGGGGCAAAAAGACCCGTCAAATTTGGAAAAAAGCATTTTATCCAGTGCAAAACCGGATGAGATGAGTGCTGAAAAAATTAAAGAAGGGATTAATCCGTTTTTTATTACCGATCCCAACCTCAAAAGCCAGTTACTGATCTATCATAACCTTATCCAGTCTGCCGATCATAAGAATCAGCACATCATCCCGGCACTTTTTACCCCGGATCATGATTATCAGCCTTCAGGGGAATTGTGGCCGTTGCTGCTGAGTAGGGGGTGGACAAAGCCTGCGGTCGAACCCTCACAAAGGGAGATTCCGGCAAATGGCTATAAGGTTCCATTTACAGGGAAGGATGCCGTCCTGAAAGTCCAAAAAAACAAGCCTGTGACGGTCATATTAGGCGGCAACCTGACTGCTGTTGACCGGAGCTTCAACCTGGGGCTGGAAGGGGGCGTTTTGTTTAAATTTTCTGAGGTAAATAGAAAACGTGATCACATGATTGGTATCGGCGTGGATACAAGGTACCAGTTTTATGCAGTGGCAGAAAATGATCGTTCCCGCGATCATCTGAATGTCGCTGATAAAGATGAAGTCAATAATGGCTTTAACACTTTTGTAACGGCCAGTTACAGCCGCAATCTTTCCGGTAAAGACAAAAAACCTTTCTGGGTAGGCATGAAAGCCGGCTATCTTTTACACGATAATACCAATAACTTCGATGACTCAACCCTGATGCTTGAAATGATCGTAGGGGGGAATGACTCCAGCAAATTTAAGATTTCACCACAGGTCTATCTCACAGATAATCTTAAAAGAGTGATGCCAGGAATCAAGCTGGGCATGACCCTCGGTAAGTTCGACAGGGAGTCCTCTATTTGATAAAAAAATTTTCCTTTCTTCATTAGTCCGGTCATAGCTGAAAAACGTAACTTCACGGTAAATTTTTAGCTATGACCATCAGACTATTTTACCTGCTTTTACTGGCATCCGTAAAAACTATAACAGCGATGTCACAAGACCAACCTGGAATCCGTGACCTGGGCATTAAAACGGGCATATTAAATACCGGGAAGTTAAATGCCATTACCGACGTGCCTGGGGTAATGGTGGGCCACACCACACTGATCCGGGGAGAACACGTGCGCACTGGCGTCACTGCAATTCTGCCTCATGAAGGAAACATTTTTCAGCAAAAGGTGCCTGCGGCCATCTTTATTGCCAATGGGTTTGGTAAATTGGCGGGGTACTCACAGGTGAATGAACTGGGTAATATTGAAACGCCAATCATTCTGACCAATACCTTGAGCGTGGGGGATGCTGTCAGGTCTGTGGTAAAATATGTGCTGGATCAACCCGGTAATGAAAATGTCAGATCAGTAAATGCGGTAGTCGGTGAGACCAACGATGGTTATTTAAACGATATTCGCGGTATGCATGTGGAAGAAGCACATATTTGGCAAGCCATTAAAAATGCTTCCGGTGGCCCTGTCCTGCAAGGAAATGCAGGTGCGGGAACGGGAACGGTTTGTTTTGGATACAAAGGGGGGATAGGAACTTCCTCACGCGTTGTTCCCGAAGAACTCGGAGGCTACACAGTGGGCGTGCTGGTGCAAACGAACTTTGGCGGTGTGCTGGAGATCGCCGGTGTCCCGGTGGGGGTGGAGTTGGGCAATTATCCTTTCAAAAATAACCTCCGTCATTCGTCTGACGGATCGTGTATGATTGTGGTCATGACCGATGCCCCTTTGAAGGAAAGGAATTTAAAAAGGCTGGCTAAAAGGGCTATGCTCGGTTTGGGCAAAACCGGTGGGATTGTTTCTAATGGGAGTGGAGATTATGTCATAGCAGTTTCCACACATAAAGCCCTGAGAATACCCTATCAATCCGGTGGGCATACACTGGAAAGTACTGAGTTGAAAAATGATGCTGTGACACCGCTGTTTTTAGCGGCTATAGAAGCGACTGAGGAGGCGATTCTTAATAGCCTGTTCGCAACCCAATCCATGGAAGGCTATCAGGGACGTAAGGTGGAAGCGCTGCCTGTTGAGCGGGTGATGGAGATTCTTAAGGACTATGGTAGGGGGGGGAATTAAAATAAAAATCAAAGTGAGAATGAAAGTGAAAATTAAAATGAAAGGTGGGGGTGGGTAAGATTAGTGGGGAAATTTTATACATAATTGGGGCGATTTGTCGTTTGAGTTTGTAAGAAATCATCGGCAATTCAAGCAATTGCCTGCTATTTTGGGGTTGGTTTTGGCGATGTTACGCCAAAATAATGTTTTGGACAGCCAATTTTAGGGTAGAAAATAAATTATTAGTTATATTCACAAAATTTGCAATATAAAAAGTGAACTTTTTTAAGCTTTTTAAAGTAATAACCTATTGTAAATGACAATAACCATAAGGAGTGTTAACTGATTTACAGTTAGCTTTTATTTAAGGGTAAAGGAATATAAGATACGTGATCGTATCGATTTATCAGAAATTGAATGAGAAAGTATTTATTTTTATTAAATATCATATGGTTATTGTATTTGACATCCTGCATGCCAAATAAAACCTGCCCGGCCTTTCAGAGCTATTTTATCCTGGATGAGAAAACCCGGTATGATCAATTCTCAAAGTTTGATGTCGATTCAATACCTAAATTCGATAATACAGTAAGAAAAAATAAGTACGGGATTGTCAAAAGAGTCAGCTACAGGAAGAAACAGGACGAGTGGAATACAGTGGAAATGGATGTGATAATGCCCACTTTGGACCGTGAACTGGACTCTGTTCTCATAGCCCAGGAGATCTATGATGCCTCTGACTCACTGATGGCAGAAAACCGGCAAACCCCCCGGAGCATTCGTCGCAGAGACCGGTATAATGAGGATCAGTTACAATATATGCAGCTTTTTGGGAAGTATTTAAGAAGACCTGTTAAAGCTGCCCCACCTGATATTAGTGAAGAACCGGATGCCCCGCCGCAAGCAGCAGATCCGGAGACATCCGAGGAGAAAAAAGGTATTTTCGGCTTTTTGAAGAAGAAAGATAAGGACAAGAAAAAGAAGAAAAGGAAAAAGGATAAGGAAGAGGACACTGACCAGGAATCTGAACCTGAAAGTGACGATGTTTCAAACACAAATTTTTAGGCAGAAAGTACTTTATATTGATTTCCTATCCTGTCTTTTAAGCATTAAATGGACTGAAGTAATTTTTGAGGGAATAATTTTATTTTTGGAAAGGTGTTTTCAGGTGAGGGAAATAGAGGTTTTTATGGCTAATTGCAGGAGTCGGCGGTAAGGTGTTATCCAAAGAGTAGTCATACTATGACTCAAAGTCATAGTATGACTAACAACGTTTTTAGTTCAAACTACAATATTCACGATTTTTTTAGGTACAATAATCACCTTTCTAGGCGTTTTCCCTTCAGTCCAGCGTTGAATTACCTCTGAGGCCAGGACTTGCTTTTCAATATCTTCATGTGGCATATCCAGGGCGAAACTCATTTTAGCCCTCATTTTCCCATTGACCGACACAGGGTATTCATAGGCTGCTTCTTTAAAATAATCTTCATGATAGCTGGGAAAAGAAGCGTTTAATATGCTTTCCTCATGGCCAAGTTTTGCCCAAAGCTCCTCCGCTATATGAGGGGCGTAAGGGGAAAGAATGACAACGAAATTTTCCAATATCTCCCGGTTGTTACATTGTAACCTCGTTAACTCGTTGGCACAGATCATGAAACTGCTTACAGAAGTGTTAAATGACAATCTGTCAATGTCCTCCTCAGCCTTTTTGATGGTTTGGTGCATAATCTTCAGGGCCTCCTTACCGGGGGCCTCTTTGCTTACCCTGAAATTCCCCTGGCTGTCGTGGAAAAGGTTCCAGAATTTTCTCAAGAACTTAAATACGCCATCGATACCGTTGGTATTCCAGGGTTTAAATTGCTCCAAAGGCCCCAAAAACATTTCATACAACCGCAAGGTATCAGCACCATATTTTTCGACAATGTCATCGGGATTTACTACGTTGTGATACCTTTTGGACATTTTTTCAATTTCAGACCCGCATATGTATTTGCCATCTTCCAGTATAAATTCCGCATCTGCCAGATCAGGCCACCATGATTTGAATTTTTCGATATCCAAAATGTCATTATCTACCATATTTACATCCACATGTATGGCGCTGGTTTCGTATTGATCTTTGAGGTTTTTGCTAACAAACCGGTTGCTGCCTTGTATTCTGTACACAAAGTTGGACCGCCCCTGTATCATACCCTGGTTCACCAGCTTTTTAAAGGGTTCATCCACATTGACATAGCCAAGGTCGTACAAGAACTTTGTCCAGAATCTGGCATACAACAAGTGGCCGGTGGCGTGTTCCGACCCGCCAATATATAAATCGACATTTTCCCAGTATTCCTGAATTTCCTTGTCAACCAATACGTCTTCATTATGGGCATCCATGTACCGGAAAAAGTACCATGAAGACCCCGCCCACCCGGGCATAGTGCTTAGTTCATAGTGAGAACCTTCCTGCGGCTTCCAGTCTCTCGCTCTTCCCAGGGGAGGTTCACCGTCTTCGGTAGGTTTGTAGGCATCTATCTCAGGCAATTCGAGTGGAAGCTGTTCCACCGGCAAAGGGTAGGGGATATTATCTTTGAAATAGATCGGCATAGGCTCTCCCCAATAGCGTTGTCTGGCAAAAATGGCGTCCCTCATTCTAAAATTTATCTTCGCTTCACCGATGGCCTGTTCTTCGGCTACCTCCACAGCTTTGTCGATGGCATCCATGGCCTCCAGGCCATCAAGAAACCCGGAGTTCACCATTTTTCCTACCTTGGTGTCGTCTGCTTCATGCTCAATTTCCGTTCCTTCAATGATTTTAACAATAGGCAGGTCAAAATGCCTGGCAAAAGCATGATCCCTGGAATCCCCCGCGGGTACGGCCATTACCGCACCGGTGCCATAACCCGACAATACGTAATCTGCCACCCAAACAGGTACTTTTTCTCCGCTAAACGGATGAATGGCATAACTTCCTGTAAACACACCCGAAATGGTCTTAACATCGCTCATACGATCTCGCTCAGACCGGTTTTGGGCGGTCTGTACATAGGTACGGACCGCTTCCTCTTGTTCCCGTGTTGTCAGCTTTTCCACCAGCTCACTTTCAGGCGCCAGCACCAGAAAGGTAACGCCAAATATTGTGTCAATTCTGGTCGTAAACACTCTAATCTTCACTCCCTCCACTTCAGTAGCAAAATCCAGTTCCGCGCCGGTTGATTTGCCAATCCAGTTTCTCTGCATTTCTTTTAAAGGCTCCGGCCAGTCGATCACTTCTAGGCCGTGCAACAGTCTTTCGGCGTAAGCCGTGATCCTCATCGACCATTGTGACATGTTTTTTCTTATCACCGGATGCCCACCCCGTTCGGAAAACCCATCTTTTACTTCGTCATTGGACAGCACCGTACCCAAGGCCGGGCACCAGTTCACAGTTGTTTCCGACAGATAACAAAGCCGGTATTTCAACAAAAGCCGCTGCTGTTGACCTGTTGTCAATCCAGCCCATTCCTTTGCGGAAAATACCGGAGTATCATCGTCGCAGACTGCTTTTAATTTTTCGTTTCCATCCTGTTCAAAAACGGTCACAAGTTCACTTACAGGTCTGGCTGATTCCTTTTCTTTGTCATACCAACTGTCAAATAATTGGATGGTAATCCACTGGGTCCATTTATAAAATTTGGGGTCACAGGTTTGCACTTCCTTGTCCCAATCAAATGAAAACCCCATGTTTTTCAACTGGGTTTTGTATTTTTCAATATTCTGCCTGGTCGTAACGGCAGGATGCTGACCGGTTTGGATGGCATATTGTTCAGCAGGCAACCCAAAAGCATCAAATCCCATCGGATGGAGCACGTTGTAACCTTTAATCCGTTTGAATCTCGCCACGATGTCAGAGGCGATATAACCCAAAGGGTGTCCTACATGAAGGCCTGCCCCGGATGGGTAAGGAAACATATCAAGCGCGTAAAATTTGGGTTTACTTTTGTCTACTTTGGATTCAAAGGTCTTATTTTCAGCCCAATAGGCCTGCCATTTTTTTTCAATATCCCTGAAATTATATTCAGCCATAGGTTAACGAAGGATTTTTGATAACAAAATCAAGAATGCAAAAATAAGGGATTTCGGTTTATAATGAATATTTATGTTTTGAATTTAAGAAAAATACCCTTTACCCCCCCATTAACCTTTGCCAGGCGCGTTGTATAGCTAGTTGATTTTCACCAATTTCCCCCCCTACGGGGCATAAAAGGTGTAGCTCACCCCCACACCCAAACTCAATTCAGTTGTTTTCTGGTGATGATGCCTATGGGCCCTTCATATATACCGCCTTTGTCACCCATGTCGTAGACCCTTACGGCAATGGTGTTATAGCCGTTGAAAAGTAGCTGATCGGTTGGCAGTTTGTAAACCCTCAGCTCAAGCCAGGAACTGCTGATGCCAAATCTTTTTCCATCCCTGGTTTTGCCAATAAACTCACCGTTCAGATAGGTTTCATCATAATCATCAATTCTGCCTAAAACCAGAAATAATTCTTCATCTTTTAATTTGTCATCCAAAAAAAACGTTTTTCGGTACCATGCATAACCATCTAGTTCCCACAGGCCGATATTTCGCCACAGGCTTGGGGTAATAATGTCATTCCAGTCTTCATCATTCCAGTATTTGTTTTTCCAGCGGCTGTCATTTCCGATTTTAAATTTCCATAATCCCTGCAAATCCACGGCGGGCTCAAATTCGTTCACCATTTTGTAAATACCAACCCTGCCGTGCACAATTCCGCCTTCACGGCCTTCATCATATACCCTTACCGCTATCAAATTACTTCCTTTTGGGTTTAACACTTCTGCCGGAATGTAATACAGACGTTTGGCCTTATAAGCTGTGGAATAGCGCGGGGGGAACCCGCCGGAAAAGCCGATCAGTTTTCCATTGATATATACCTCATCAGCATCATCAATGTAGCCTAGCATGAGGAAAACGTTTTTTTGATTCTTAGTTATTGCGCCGTCAAATTTCTTTCTGTACCAGGCGTAACCATCGTAGCCGTAAAAGCCTTCATTTTCCCAGGCGGTAGGAACATAGATACTTTCCCAATCACTGTCGTCATAGTCAGGCATGGCCCAATGTTTATTATCTCCTATGGAAAACTTCCAATTGCCTCGCAGGTTCAGCAAACGCTCCAAGTCGCTTGCCACGGCAGATTGTGCCAGTAGCAAGGACATCATCATTGTTACCACCGGGTAAGTGTAATTTTTCATAGCGATAGTTCATTCACTGATGGTAATCCCCCCGTGCAGCCACCTTACTATACTTTTTATAAACTCTAATGCATTGAATCAAGTATTTAGATTGGGGTGAACTGCACTAGGGGGAATTAACCATATGTGGAATATTAAATGATTGTTTTATTCTTTAATGTTTAATGCAATTTTATCAACTTCTTCGCCTTTCCTCTTTTTGTATTCTACACTTGTAAAACTAACAAGTTTATTGCCATAGTCAATTTTGAAACCATGTTTCCTCATCACATCGGAGCCAATGATACCGACCACTTTCATACCCGTATTAGCGTGTAAAGAACTGATAATGTTGGTAAGATCAAAGGCAAAGAAATGCGTATAAATAAGGCTTTCATCCATAAAAAGCTTTAAGCCGATGGCCCTTTTAAAATCCCTGTAAGACCCACCCAGCCCTTCAATCATCATGGCCCTGCTTCTTCCCTGGATAATTTTATAGCCATATTTTCTGGCACTCCCGGTGTCTAATATGGTAAGGTCCGATCCTGTATCTAATAGAAAATAGGCTGTTTTACCATTTAAAACCCCTTTTACGATGGGCTTGCTTTTTAGGTTCACTATCTCGAGTATTTTAGGGTGTTGTGCCAGTGTAGTGAAATTGACTAGTAATAATCCGATAATTATGGTAGTTGTGAGTTTCATGACCTTAATTTGCGTTTTGACTTTTTGCGTTTTGACTTTGTGTTATATTCAAAGAAACCGGATTTTAATAAATCAGTTGTCATACACCAGTAAAGGTTTGTAAAAAAATATCATCGGATTAAATATAAAGTAAAAAACCGGTCATTTCAGGCCAAAAGTTTGTAACCAATGCCGTGGGCAGTTAGAATAATGACAGGATGATTGGGGTTTTCTTCGATTTTTTGCCGTAGTTTTAAAATAAAGTTATCGACCGTACGGGTGGTCGGCTGTTCTTCGTATCCCCAGATTTTCTCCAGAAGCTCATTTCTGCTGACAGTCTCATTTTTATGAGCCAGCAGAAACTTCAGAATTTCAAATTCCTTATGGGACATTTTGGTGTTTTGTCCATCTATTTTAGCTGAGTAACTCTGGAAATTAACACAAAGTTTGCCAATTGTTACCTCGTAGCCAGTACCTGTTCCCTGTGTGGGGGTGTTGCTTCTTCTCAGAACGGCCTTGATCCTGGCCAGCAGCTCACGGAGACTAAATGGTTTGGTAATATAATCATCTGCGCCCAACTCCAGGCCCAGTACCTTATCTATTTCCTCGCCTTTGGCAGTCAGCAAAATAATAGGGGTGTCGATGTTTTTACCCCTCACAGTGCGGCAAACATCAAATCCCGACAATTTGGGCATCATTACATCCAGTATGATCAGGTTATAATTGCCATCCAGAATCATTTTCAGGCCCATTTCTCCGTCTTCGGCAATATCGACTTCATATCCTTCAAACTGAAGATTATCCGTCAATCCCATGCGAATATTGGGCTCATCTTCGACAATCAGTATTTTAGACATAAACAATAATATTTTGTTTCCAACACGTGCGGATTAAATTTTGGGTATCAATATCCTGAAGGTGCTGCCTTCGCCCAGGTTACTAATCAGGTCAATTTTTCCCTTGTGTGCATCTACGATATGTTTTACCAGGGACAATCCCAGCCCTGTCCCTTTAGTATTATGTATTTCCCCTTTACCGGCACGGTAAAATTTGTCAAAAATATGCATTTTATCGCTCTTGGAGATGCCTATTCCATGATCTTTTACAGATACATAGGCAAATTCCCCATCGGTACCGGTTTTTATAATAATCGAGTTGTTTTCACCACTGTATTTCATGGCATTGTCAATCAGGTTAATGACCGCTTCCTCGATGGCCGGCCTGTCAACATGAACCGGAAGATTATCCTGCTGCTTTATTATTTCGTAAACAAAGTCATTATTCTTCAGGTGGTATTCATAAATCTTCAGCACATCGTCGACAATATTATTCAGTTCCTCATTTTTGAAGTGGTAAACCCTTTTATCAGCCTCCATTTTCGAAAAATTCAGAATTTTGTTTACGATGCCAGCCAGCCGGTTGGCTTCCTGACCTATTACCTTGTAATATTCCTTTTTTTTGTTTTCATCCCTGATCCTGTTCATCTGTAGGGTTTCAGCAAACATGCTTATGAGTGATAATGGTGTTCTGATCTCATGAGAGACATTAGATACAAAATCTGATTTGGCCTGGGCCAGTTGCAGAGCCTTATTAAGGTTTCGATAAACCAGCCACAGCCCGGCAAAAAGCGCCAGATTCAGCCCAATCAATAAAAGTATGTTGGTGGTAGCCCTTTCCTGTACCAGTGTTTCCATGGTTTTGCCTTTCAGGATGATGCTCAGGTAATAGTCAGGCAGTAACCAAAAGGCCCTTTTTTGCCCTTTAAGGTTATCAGGGGTTGGCTCGGTGGCGTAAACTACAGAATTGTCCAGACCGTTGATGGCGGCGATGATAAACTTTTCCTGGCTTATTGCCTGTATTTTGGCCGCCAGGCCCTGCTCAATAAAGTACTGTGGGTGGATTAGAATTCCAGCGTACTGAAAGAAATCCTGATCCTGATCCAGCACAAATACCAGCAGATTATCGATATAAAAGTTACGCTCACCCAGCCCTATATGGCCCAATGGTTCCAGCTTTCTGTAGCCATTCTCCATGAAACCTTTTAATTTATCCACCTTCCCTCTGTTAGTAAGCAGATTTTTCTTTAGTTGCGACAAGTAGGAATCCCTGGTAATGGTATCGGACTTGAAATAAATGCCGCATTCCTTTAAAGTAACATCGTTAAATAATACGATGGCATTCAAAGACCAGGATTCCTCCAACATTTTCCGGAAATCCAGGTCACTATCCTTACTGATAGTATCTAACTGTGCCAATATCTTTTTTGACCAGCTTTCAGCGAGGTCGTTGGAAGACTGATTCACCGAAAACAGGATGGCATCCAGTTGATTATTGTAGATTTCTTTGATCATTTCCTCGTCTTCACTCAGAGAATTTATCTCAAAAACGGTGTATGAAACAGCAGGAATCAGGAAGACGATGATTAAGACTACAGATATTTTGGGAAATGGTCCTTTCATTCAAAGGTTTCAATAAGTTAATTAGCGATTCCGGAAGTCTGAAATATATGACTTTAGGTTTTTTATCCTACGAAAGGACTGCTTGTAAAGATACATTTGCTAAAAGCTGTAAATTAAGTTAACTTCAAATTTCTATCTCAACTAACAAAATGTTTAATTTATTTAAAAAAAGACCGGACAATGGAAAAAATCTCTCATTACCTGAGTTATTCGATCTAAATGATAAACAACTTCAGGTGGGAGACAAGGTGGAGTCTTTAAGGTATGAACTGGGTAAAAGTGAGCTGATACTGGAAGGCGGGCAATACTATTATCAGTCACTCGAAACCGGTAAAAAAGTTATCTGGCTGAAAATGGTGGATGCAATTACAGAAAAACAAAAAGTAAAAAAACTGGAAGAATGAATTGGAAGGAGTGGTATGACCGGTTCTTTTGAAAAATGTCCGTTTTCGATACAATTTTTTACTGAATAACGAGCTTGTTTTCTTGTAAGTTATTGAAAATAAAGTATTTAAAATATCTGGTATATTATTTGAATTTATTGAAGTGTATTAATTAATTTAACAGAATGAGCACAACACAACAGAAACTTACCAGAACAAATAATGACAGAATATTAGGCGGTGTATGTGGAGGCATTGCCAAGTATTTTGGATGGGATGCTACCTTAGTTCGCATCTTGTACGTTGTCATTTCCATATTAAGCGCCGCCTTTCCCGGCACGCTTGTTTACATTATCCTTTGGATATTGATGCCTAAAGAATACTAGAAAACGCACCAGCAAGATTCACAAAAAAAAATATCTATCTCATTAAACCTTTTAATACCACAGCTATCTAAAGTCCGAATTCGAATTTAAAAACACTTTAGAAAATTAATGTGGAATTAAAATGATAGATACCATGAAAAACTTTGCATTCACCTTCGGGTCTTTAAAAAGCACTTTTTTCTCCTTGACAGCAGTTTTCCTTTTAATGTTAACGGCTTGTGATTCCAACGATGAGTTGGTCTCAACAGAAATTTCATCGGCAATTACTTCCGATGAAGCTGTTTTGGACAGTTATTTTGAGGACACCGACGATGTGGTTTTTGAAGCTAACGATAAAGTGGCCGCGACCAACGGCAGGTCTGCCATGGATGATGACGAATCATTGACCAGGTGTGCCGAAATAATCCATGATGCGGAAAATAAAACGATAAACATCGATTTTGGCGATGGATGTGAAGGTCCCGGCGGAAAAATCAGATCCGGGAAGATAATTATAACTTACACAGACCGTAAATATTTGCCTGGGGCGATTTGGGTGTACACACTTGAAGATTATACGGTAAATGGTATTGCCCTGGAAGGTACCAAAACCCTTACCAATGTTACAGGGATCGAGCATGACTACCTAAGCTTTAACAAACTGCTTGAAGGAGGAAAAGCCACCTGGCCCGACGGTTCATTCGCTACCCGGGAAGTGAATAAAACCTTTACCTGGATCAGGGCATCCAGGCCTGTCAATGATGAGTTTCATGTAGAAGGAGCGGCGAGTGGTATTACAAAAGATGGTGTGGCCTACGAAGTCGGTATAGTTTCCAAGCTGATCTATAAACGAAAATGCAGGAGGGCCGGTGTGCATATAGCGGTTCAGGGTTTGAAATCCGTGGTGAAAGGCGATGAGGAGGTATTGATAGATTTTGGTGATGGGGAGTGTGACAATCTTGTGACGATCACCAAAAACGGGGAAAGTGAGATGGTCGACCTGACCGATAAAAGCAGAGATCGAAACAGCTAATGTAAAAATTCCTTTATAAAAAACCCTGGTGATTAGGCCAGGGTTTTTTTATGGTTTGTTTTCGGAGACCATTTTTTGTCCGTGTTTACAGAAAATTCGGGCGGGTGCAACGTCATCTTTCTGATTTTTTTAGATTTTATAATTAAATGTCGTAACATATTTTTTTTGTTAACGTCTGAATTATAAACTTTGAAAGCAAAGCCAAGATTTAACACCAAACGTTATGAAAAAGATTAATTTGATTATTTTATCAGTTATAGTGATCGCTGTTTCAGCATTCACTTTTAACAGTGTGAACAAGTCAACGCCTGACGTAAAAAACGACCTTAAGATAGAAGCGGGAATTTATGAAGCGAATGTAAAATCAAGCAAAATTACCTGGCTGGGGAGAAAAGTCACTTCCAGCCACAACGGAACAGTAGAACTGGCTTCCGGTTCACTGGAATTTGATGGAAATGGATTAACCGGGGGCACATTCGAACTGGATATGACCACCATCAAAAACATCGATTTGACAGACAAGAAGAAGAATGCCAAATTGGTGGGGCACCTGAAATCAGATGATTTCTTTTCTGTAAAGAGTCATCCCAAGGCTACCTTTAAAATTACTTCAGTTTCCCGGAAAAAAAAGGGTGACAACAACTATAAAATTGCCGGGGATCTGACTATTAAAGGCATTACCCATCCACTTTCATTTCCAGCTAAAATAGAGGGCAATGGAAATACAGTAAATGCTTTGGCGAAGATGACATTTGACAGGGCCAAATACAATGTCAAGTTTCAGTCCGGCAGTTTCTTCGAAAATCTCGGTGACAAGGCGATTTATGATGACAT
Source organism: Cytophagales bacterium (assembly GCA_022360015.1). GTDB lineage: Bacteria > Bacteroidota > Bacteroidia > Cytophagales > Cyclobacteriaceae > Agaribacillus. Next base: position 92,378 of record JAKSDQ010000180.1, on the reverse strand, counting down.
AGAGATGGAGGTTTCGTTGGTGGCCAATAAATAAAAACGAAAACTATTAGCGCAAATATATTTAACTGTTTGGAATTGTGTTGAAGAAAAACCACCTCCGAGAGGTGGTTTTATTTTATATCAACCAACTTAATCCCCGCCCATTTGTTGGATGAATGACAGTTACGTAGAAAAGCTATTATGAAAATAAACAAAATCATCGTTTGGACCTTTGCGGCCCTGATTTTGGGGATTGTTTACATTACTTTTAACCAACCGGGAGACGAAAGATTTTCTACCCGATTTAAGGAAATTACCTTTTTAAGGAATGAAAATAATACCGGCCCAATCAACCGGATATATGCTATTTATGTGCAGGATTCTGTCTGGCAGGACATAGAATCCTATGCGGCTACCAAACCTTACACCAAGTACGGTAGTACCAAAGTGTATTTTTTTATGGAGGATTATCCCGGAGAATCATTTTTATCCTGGCAAAAGCCAAACGTCCTGCCTTCCAGGCAGAAAGCCTGCATCGCGTTTTATCATAAAGAAAATAATGGGCGGGTGACATTTCGTAAGTATCCTTTCAACGGGGCTCGTAATTGAACCGGGATAAATATGAAAGGACTATCGGACATGGCAGATGAGTTAAATTTTTGTTAAGAAATGTTAAATCACTTTTTTATCTGGTTCGAGAAGAAATAAAGTTGTACATTTAAACCGTTAAAGTATTTCCCAATGCTTAGGTCCACCGTATCGGTTTTACTAATTTTGCTTGTTGCGCTTTCCGGTAATGGGCAGGAAGTGGGTCAAACTGAGCCTGGCGGGTTGAAGATTGGGGAAAAGGCACCGGACTTCAATACAGTAGATTATCTTGGTAATAAGATAAGTTTAAAGAAACTTCTGAAAAGAGGGCCGGTGGTATTAATGTTTTACAGAGGCGCCTGGTGTCCTTATTGTAATAAACAACTGATGCAACTGCAAGATTCGCTGAAATTGATCAATGAACTGAGAGGCACCGTCATAGCTGTAACGCCGGAAACAGTTGAGAGTATAGGCAAAACGGTAGAAAAAACCAACGCGGAATTCAGGATCATCCACGATCAAAATCTTTGCATCATGAAAGCCTATGACGTGGCATATAAGTTGGAAGCCTCGGTGCTAAAGCGTTACAAAAAAACCGGTATTGACCTGGAGGCTGCCAATGGAAGTAATGGTGCTAATCTCCCGGTTCCTGCCACCTACATCATCAATCAGGATGGTATGATTGTCTATGCCTTCTTCGACCCTGATCACACCAAAAGGGCTACTGTACAAAAAATATTGGAAAACCTTTGATCGATAGCCGTAATATCTTCAGAAATCCGGCTTAAGTAACCCCTGTTTCCACCTAACCACTCCATTGTTTCTTTTTCTTAGGTTGGGCATCCCGGAACCATTTTTGAATTACCTGTATAACTGGCTTGTTCTGAGGTGTGAAGCCTGAATTGACATTCCTTCTTTTCCCTGATTCATAAATGTGCCATTTCCATAAAAAGCCACCTTTAAACCACGGCTCGTACCAGAAAGTCTGGTAAATGGACTCATAGGCGTTTAACTGGCCGTCCATGTTAACCGATAATGTATCCGGATTTACCTTCCAATGCCCAATGGTTGCATAATCTATGCTCTTGTAGCCGTATTCAGTGAAAATAACAGGCTTATCTACTTTTTTTGACAGTTGCCTGATTTCCTCATAAGGTTGCTTCCAGTATTCATTCAACTGTGATACAGAAGGTGTTTTTTGATTACCTAATGGAAAGTAAGCATCTATACCTATAAAATCCAGTTGGTCCCAGAAGGTGATATGCCGGTAATTATCCCAGTTGGCGGCATAGGTGAGTTGGCCTGGGTAGATTTCCCTGACCCTGGCGATCAGGTTTTTCCAAAAAAATGACCTGGAAATTGCCGATTTCCTGCATTCTGTGCCGATGCATAGCAGGGGCACCTGGTACTTTGCGGCGATTTTCGCATAGTTGAGCATGTATTTTTGGTAGGATTCTTCCCAGATAAGCCACTTTTCTTCATCATCCGGCACAAAATCGCCGGCCCAACCTTGTCCTTTTACCCATAAGTGGGGTTTTATCATTACGCTCAAACCCAATTGCTGTGCCATTTCCACACTCGCTACCACCCCTTCACTTTTTTCGCCCCACCACTGCCTTTTCCCATCAAAATAAAACCGTGGGCTTTCAGTTGAAGTAAAGGCATAAGGTATGATGGAGATCCAATTAGCCTGTATATCTTTAATATTTTTCAATGCCATCGAATCGAAAGGGCTGGGCGGTGCTTCCAGGTTAACGCCTTTGATAAATAAATTAACCCTTTTTTTTTCATTGTTTGACAGGTAGATAAATAAAAAAGGAAAAACTACCAGTCCCGAAAGGAAGCAATAAGTTCGGACTTTTTTACGCATGATCTAAAGCCTAATACTTTAAATTACAAAATTTTGCCTAAACCGATTTGTTCAACCCTTGTTTTTTTTGAAAAACATGATCAACAAGACAGGTAGAAGGATTAAATCTGCCAGTACCGCCAGCACCAGGGTCAGGCTGACCAGAAGCCCAGTGTAATAAGTACCTCCGAAACCGGATAGAATAAGGGTTAAAAAGCCGCCGGCCAAAATTATGGTGGTGATAATAATAGCCTTTCCTGTGGAAAGATAAGTTCTTTTTAAAGCGTAGAGCAGTGATTTTCCTTTATCCAGTTCCAGTTTCAGCTTACTGATGAAATGAATGGTATCGTCAACGGCAATGCCAAAGGCGATTGTGAAAATAATGGATGTGGATAGTTTCAGGGTGATGCCGGAATACCCCATGATTGCCGCCACAACGATCAATGGAATTACATTCGGGATCAATACAATAATTATCATCCTCACCGAACGAAACAGCAACGCAACAATCGCAGCAATCACCAAAAAGGCAATTCCCAGGCCCTCTATCATGTTTTGGGTGAGGTATTGATTGTTTTTGTCAATCAGTAATGACGTTCCTGTGATTTTTAATTGTACCAGGCTGGAATCAACATTTGACCGGAAAAATGCTTCGAGCCTTGTATTTCTCTCCAGTGACATCTTGCTGCCAATGTCTTTTATTTTGCCACTGATTCTCGATGTTCTGTAATCATCGGCAAAAAGTTTCAGATCAGCGTTGTTGCTTTTTAAATAACGCAGGTTCTTTTGGATTTTTTTCCGGCCATTATTGTCATCGGGCAATCTGAAATATTGTGTCAGCCCTCCGTTAACGGCCTGGTTCAATGATTTAATTGCCTGCAAAGGCGAAATAATATTACGGGCCTCGTATTGGTCAGTCAAATAGGTTTCCACTTTTTCCAGTTGTTCCAATATCTCCCAGTCAAAGATATTCCTGCTGGTATCTTTGACCTTAATGGCTATTTCCAGGGGTCTGTAACCGCCGAATTTATTATCAAAAAAAATGAATTCCTTTCTCAACGGATCATCCTCAGGTATATCTTCGAGCAAAAATGTGTTGATCTCAACTCTGGAAATGCCGATCAGGGCTACGGCTATGATCACGAGAGACACATAGAATATAGTGCGGTAGTTGTTCAGTACGGCATTAAAAGCTTTCATTAGCAGCAGCAGCCAGCGCCTGCGGTTTTTTTCATTGTCGACTACCGGAGGTTTTTTAATCAGCATTAAAATAGCCGGTAACAGGGAAAATGCCAGTAAAAAAGCCACAAAAACACCAATGGCCGTATACAGTCCAAATTCCCTGATGGGTTTAATACTGGCCGTAAAGAGGGTGAGAAAACCAATTGCCGTGGTCAAAGAGGTCAAAAATGTGGCCAGGCCTACTTCCTTAAGTGTGATTCTTAATGCTTGCAGCCGGTTCAGCCCGGCCCGCAGTTCCTCAATGTATTTGGTGAGAATATGCACCACATCTGACATCGCCACCACAAACATAATCGAAGGCAACAACACCAGCATCACATCCAGCGGCTTGTTGAATATGCCCATCACCCCCAGTATCCAGATCACCGAAAGCATAACCACTACCAAAGGTACGATGACATTCCAGACAGAACGGTAGGCAACGATCAGGAACAAGGTCACCAATACCACAGAAATACTCAGAAACACAATCAGCTCAAACTTCATTTTGTCGATATATACACCCTGGGCTTTTGCCTTTCCGGCCAGAAACAGGGGTGATAGTTGATATTTTCCGGCCAGGTACTCTATGTCAGCTACCAGCGAATCGCCCTCCGGTTTCAGGATCATGGGTGTGTGTTTGAGCAATAACGCCAGGGCTTTGCCATCTTCGGCAAAAAAAGAACCTACCCATTTTCCTTCCTCATATATCCGTGTACTGTCCTGCTTGTACCTGTCCGGTTCATTAATATGGAGCACGGGGATTTTAAACAAACCGGCAGGGGAAAACACCGGATTAAAAAGTCTGGTGGGAGAGGCCAGGCTCAACACACTCTTGTGATTTTCCAGATCGGTAGTGAAGCTGTCCACTTTTTGCAGAAAGGAAGAAGCAAAAATTCCCGGATCATTTTGAAATCCGATTAAAAGGTAATCATTGTCGTTTTCAAATTTTTCCCGGAATTCCTGATAGTAGGTGAGGTCTTCATCCCCTATAGGGAAAAAGCTTTCGAAATCGTAGTCCAGTTTTAGTTGAGCAATGAAATATAAATGAACAAAAGTGAGCAGAAATATGGATCCTACTGTTATAAAAGCTACTTTTTTCCACATAGAATACAGTTCGGGATTGCGGCACCCCGCCTATTTGATTTGAAAGAGAACAAATTAAAAACAAAAGAGATTGAAAAGAATGCTTTTCCAAATCAAATTTTATATTCTTTGGATTTAAAGATACTTTTGATGAAATAATTGTTAATCTTTAAACGTAAATGAACATGTTTAACGCTACGGTATATGCTGAAAGACGGGAAAAGCTGAAAAAAAGTCTCGGCAGTGGTCTTGTCCTTTTTTTGGGAAATGAAGAAAGCAGTATAAATTTCAAAGATAACTGGTATCATTTCCGGCAGGACAGCAACTTTTTGTACTTTTTTGGCCTGAGTTTGCCAGGTCTGGCGGCCGTTATAGATGTTGACAATGACAAAACCACGATTTACGGAGATGACTTGTCCATAGATGCGATAGTGTGGACAGGACCTCAACCCACCATTGCCGCGTTAGCCAGCCGATCCGGCGTGAGACACACAGGTACTGTCAAAGACTTAACCTTGTTGCTGTCCGGGGCGTCACAGGGCGCGCAAAAAATACATTACCTGCCGCCATACCGCCCGGAAAACAGCCTGAAACTGTCCGCCTGGCTGGAAATGGATCAGCAGACGGTGTCAAAGGGACATTCCATTCCTTTGATAAAAGCCATTGTTTCCCAGAGGTCTTACAAGTCGGAATTGGAAATTACAGAGATCAACAAGGCAGTCGACATCACGGCAGATATGCACCTGGCGGCGATGACCCTGGTTGCCGAAGGGAAAAAAGAGGTCGAAATTGTCGGCGCGTTGCATGAAGTCGCCATAGGCGCGGGTGGTCAGTTGTCTTTTCCAGTCATCTTTACAAAAAACGGTCAGATCCTGCACAATCACTATCATGGGAATATGTTGCAGAACGGTGACCTTGTGCTTGTGGACTGCGGGGCTGAAACCACCAGTGGCTATGCCGGGGATATGACCAGAACTTTTCCTGTTGATGATCATTTTACCACCAGGCAAAAGGAACTTTATGAGATTGTTGTAAATGCCCATGATACAGCCGTTAAGGCCCTGGCGCCAGGCATTCCTTTTAGAGAAGTACACTTAACCGCCTGCAAAGCCCTGACGGAAGGTTTAAAAGGTGCCGGCTTAATGACCGGGGATGTGGATGAGGCGGTAGCTGCCGGGGCGCATACGATGTTTTTTCAATGCGGTCTGGGCCATATGATGGGGCTGGACGTTCACGATATGGAAGACCTGGGAGAACAATATGTAGGCTACACCGAAACCATGAAAAAAAGTACAGCGTTCGGTTTAAAATCACTGAGACTTGGCAGAGCACTTGAACCAGGGTTTGTGCTTACTATTGAACCGGGCATTTACATTATCCCTGAGCTGATTGACCTGTGGAAGAGCGACAACAAACATGCCGCGTTTATTAACTATGAAAAACTGGAAAGCTACAGGGATTTTGGTGGGATCAGGGTAGAAGAGGACTTTCTTATTACCGAAAGCGGTGCCCGGCTGCTGGGTAAACCAGTACCTAAAACCGTCGCTGAAGTTGAAAAAACCAGGGTCGAATCAAAAGGTCAGCTATCCCCAAATTTTTAGGCGTATGGGATTAAATCACAAGTGGCCATTCTTTGTAACCCCCCAATATAGGGGGTAAATATCTCTTTATACCGAACTTTTGGGTGTAAAAGCCTACTTTTTCACAAAAATTATTTTTTTTTAAAGAATCGGCTTAGTATTTTGATCTGTCTGATTCTTTATTTTGACTAACCCTGACCTACATAAAAACCTAAAGATTGAAGTTTACGCTCCCGAAAAAAGCAGCGATGAAAGGCCGGATGCATTTGCCTCGAAAGGTGATTTGGAAATATGGAGGAATTTTAAAAGAGGAAATGAATCTGCTTTTACTTTTATATACCGCCAATATTTCAAAAAGCTTTTTACTTTTAGTTCACAATTCATACAGGACAAAGAACTGATAAAAGATTGTATTCAGGATTTATTTATAGAACTCAGGAAAAACAGAAAAAACCTCTCAGATACCACCTCAATCAAGCTATACCTGTTTAAATCCATTAAGAGAAAAGTGATTGTCTGCCAGAAAAGACTTCAGACCAACTCTCTCAACATTCAAAAGTATTTCGGTCATGATTTTAAAGTGACATTGTCTGCGGAGCATCTGATGATTAACCGGCAGCTTGAAGAACAAAAACTCCGGCAACTGAATATGGCCCTGAAGAAACTGACAAAAAGACAAGGGGAAGTGATCTATTACTATTTTTATGAAAACATGGATTACGGCCAGGTGATGGAAATGATGGATCTCAAAAATATTAAATCAGCCAGAAACCTGGTTTACAAGGCCCTGAAGGTACTAAAATCGGAAGTCGATCCCCAATAACTCAATAACTCAACCACCCATAACCCAGCATTTCATCATTCCACTATTCCACCACCCCACCATTCCTTTAACCCACTGTACCACCACCCCGATATCCCACCTCTCCCGCCATCCCATCACAGTTTTTTCCAAAATATAGATGTCATTTCACCAAACACTCCCTTATACTAATGAGGACGGAAAAGGTTTATGAATTACGAAAATTATCATTTGGAAGATTTTCTTCAGGATGAAGAATTCAAAAGATGGGTACAAAACCCTGATACGGAGTCTGAGATTTTCTGGAAAAACTGGTTGATTAGCCATCCAAATCAAAGGGAAACGATACTAAAGGCCCGTGAGCTGCTGCTTGCTTTAGATTTTGAAGCCACGGTGCCGGACGAAGAAGATTATAAAGAGGTCTTGCTTAATATACTGAAAGGTGAAGCTTCGACATCGATGGCACAAAAACAGGTTGGTGCGCGGCCCAACTACTTCGCGAACCTGCATACTATGATTACAAGGCTGGCAGGGGTGATTATCATCCTGATTGCCACGCTGGTGGTTTACATTCAAACGCGGGAGCAGCCTGCGCCCCTGATTCAAGCGCCGGTGAAGTACATAACCAAAGAAAATCCTCGTGGACAGAAGTCCCAGATTTCGCTGCCCGATGGCACTGTACTTTGGCTTAACTCTGAAAGTAGGCTTACCTATCCTGAAAAGTTTACCGCCAGGCAACGTATCGTCGAACTAAAAGGTGAGGCTTTCTTTGAAGTGGCCAAGGAGCATACAAGGCCTTTTGTGGTCCAGATGAACAATCTGCATGTGGTGGCTTTGGGTACTTCATTTAATATCAGTGCCTTTCCGGAAGACCAGAACGTGGCTGTATCATTGGTAAGCGGGAAAGTACTGGTGAAGGAAAATATTTCCACAAAAGATTTGCACAAGCCTCATTTTGAGGATGTAGTACTTGCGCCAGGGGAAAAACTGTTATATGATCTACAGGATTTCAGTATCCGGAAGAGCTATTACGATTTTAAATCAGACATCGTATGGAAGGATGGCACCATCTATTTTGAAAATGCCTCGTTCCGGGAGGTTAAGAATAAATTAGAGCGCTGGTTCAATGTGAAGATTATACTCAAAAACGGGGTTGGCCAGCAATGGAATTACAGTGGGGAATTCCAAAGGGAAAGCCTGGACAGGATACTACAGCGCATAGGGTTTGTGGAAGGGTTTGAATTTCAACAACGAGATCATGAAGTAACAATAATCTATGAAAATTAAACGCTAAAAGAAATGCTTATGAAGAAGACCCTCCTATGAAAAACCGGGGCCGGCAAAAAGCCGGTCCCGGTCTAAATCTATTGCAGTGACAAACCAGATAACAGGCGTTAACAATATCGCCAGGTTATCCTGTATTCAATGAAAAATCGCACAACTAACTTTACTAAATTATGAAAAGAAAACTACTCGCAATATTTATTATGGCTACAAAATATTTTGTTTTTAGCTTGATACTGCAAGCAATTTTCGCGACAGTTATTCTGGCAAATGATGTAATTGCACAAAAGTATTACAGCGTAAGAGAACAGCATCTGGCGGTTCAGTTTAGCGAGGTTTCAGTTATTGATGCCCTCAAAGAAATTGAAACCCGCAGCCAATTTAAATTTACCTATGACATCAAGGATATCGACAATGAGGTGAAAATCAATATGCCTTACAAACGCTATTCAATTGCTGATATTCTGATCCGGTTGTCGACGGAAGCATCGTTGCACTTCAAGCAAATCAATAATACCATTGACGTAAAGAAAATAAAGAAATCCAATAATGCGTCAAAGATAGAGGTGGTACTGCTTACTGAGATTTCCGGCAAAGTAACTTCAGTCGAAGGCGATCCTATTCCGGGGGTCAATGTAGTGGTGAAGGGAACATCTATTGGTACGGTAACCGATATTGATGGCAATTACCGGATCGATGTACCGGATGACGCTGAGACGTTGGTATTTTCTTTCATTGGATACAACGTGGAGGAAGTAAGTATCAACGGAAGATCTGTTGTGAATACAACCCTTGTTCAGGATTTAACTGAGCTGGCTGAGGTGATTGTGGTAGCTTACGGAACTGCTGAGAAGGGAACCTTTACCGGTTCGGCCACCCAGATCGATGCAGAAGCACTGGAAGGCAGGGCTTTAACCAATATTACCTCTGCCATAGAAGGTGCGCCGGGCGTACAATTTTCACCGGCCAGTGGCCAGCCAGGTGACGCTTCACCCATCAGGGTAAGAGGAATTGGCTCAGTGACTGCTTCGAGAAATCCACTGTTTGTAGTTGATGGAGTGATATTCTCGGGAAGTCTTTCAAGTATTAATCCCAATGATATTGAGAGCATTACAGTCCTCAAAGATGCAGCCTCTACCGCGCTCTATGGAAGTAAGGCAGCCAATGGTGTAGTCGTGCTTACCACTAAATCGGGTAAGAGCGGGGAATCAAAATTTTCGCTAAATATCAGCCAGGGGGTGACCTCCCGGTCTATTGATGAATATGAGAGGGTGACTGCCGAGCAGTATTACCCGTTGATGTGGGAAGCGTACAGAAATAGCTTATCCATTTCGAGAAACATGCCTCAGGAGCAGGCTAATCAGCAGGCGTCGGATAGGATCTTCGGTTTGCTGGAAACCAATCCGTTTAATGTGCCCAACGATCAGATCGTGCTTCCCGACGGAAGGCTCAATCCTGAGGCGGAACTGTTGTATCCGGATGATCTGGATTGGCAGGATGCTTTGACCCGGGGAGGATCGCGTACCAACGTGGATTTTTCCTATCAGGGTGGCACAGAGAAAACCAGTTACTTTGCCTCATTGGGGTATCTGGATGACAGGGGATGGATTCTTAACGCCGATTTTCAGCGGATCTCAGGTCGTATTAACGTGAGTACTCAGCCAAAAGACTGGATTAAAACGGGTATCAACCTGTCCGGAGCATCATCGGTATCCAATCAGGCAGCAGACGGAGGTAGCACCAGCTTTGTAAACCCCTTCTTTTCCACGAGAAGAATTGCCCCCATTTATCCAATCCACGAACATGATCCTGTGACAGGGGAGTTTATCCTGGACAGAAATGGGGATAAAATATTTGACCTGGGCGATAACAGGGTAGGAAATACCAATGGAAGACATGCTATTCAGGAAACAACACTGAATCTGGACCGTGATAAAATTTTCACCTTAACTTCCAGGGCCTTTATTGATCTGTATTTTCTGAAAGATTTTAAATTTACTTTCAATGCCGGCCTGGATAAGCGATTCTTTAACAATGAAGAATTTGAAAACCCTATCGTGGGAGATGGTGCCCCTGACGGTAGGGCAGGCCGCGATGCCACAACAAGGACTTCCATTATTTATAATCAGCTTCTCAACTATACCAAAGATCTGGGCTTACACACCATTTCAGCCTTGGTGGGGCATGAAAGTTTTGAATATGAATTTAACTCCTTAACCGGAAATCGCAGGGTATTAATAGCAGATGGGAATAATGAACTGATAAATTTCACAACACCCACAGAACTCGAGTCTTTTACCAACAAATATACCACTGAAGGATATCTCGCACGTCTTAACTACGACTTCGCAGACAAATACTATCTGTCTGCTTCTTTTCGTAGGGATGGATCTTCGAGGTTTGACGAAAACACAAGATGGGGTAACTTTTGGTCTATAGGTGGTGCCTGGAGAATTGATCAAGAGGCCTTTTTCCCGAAAAACAGTTGGTTAAATGTATTAAAATTAAGGGCCTCTTACGGCGAGGTTGGTAACGACTCCAATCTGGATAATGATCCCAATAACAACGGTATAAGTTTTTTTGCCAATCAGGAGCTGTTTGCACTTGACAATAACAATGCCAGTGAACCTGGAATATTGTTTGACCAATTGGGATCCTCGAACCTGGAATGGGAGTCAAATTCTCAATCTGATGTGGCGATTGAGTTTGAATTATTCAACTACAGGGTATCGGGCAGTGTGGAGTATTATAACCGGAATACCGATGGCCTGCTTTTCGAAGTTCCGTTGCCTCTGTCAGTAGGTATTGATGACAGGTTTTCAAACATCGGTTCTATGTTCAACCGTGGAGTTGAAGTCAATCTGTCAATGGATATTATTCAAAACCAGTACTTTAACTGGAATTTAAATGTCAATGCCGCTACAATCAGGAATGAGTTTACCAAACTTCCCCAGGAAGAAATTATCACCGGGACTAAAAAATTGGTAGTTGGTGGGTCAATATTTGATTACTGGCTCAGGGATTGGTATGGTGTCGATCCTTCTGATGGTGCTGCGTTGTTTGTCCTGGATGACAATGCAGATGTCAATGATGCGTCGGTCAGGACCGTAGACGGCGTGCTGGTTACTACTAACCACAACAATGCAAAACGTGATTTTGTGGGTACTGCCATTCCGGATGTTTTCGGAAGTTTCACCAACACGTTAACCTACAAAAACTTTCGTTTAGGTTTCTTGTTTACCTACCAGATTGGAGGTGAGACCTATGATACCAACTGGGCCGGATTGATGTCTCCCGGGGACTATGGAAACACCTTTAGTACCGATATTCTTCGGCGTTGGCAAAGGCCCGGGGACATGACAGACGTACCCAGACTCGATGTGTCTAAAGACGGTATATTTGACGCCGGCTCTGACCGGTGGTTGGTGAGTTCCAGCTTTATCTCCCTGAGGCAATTAAATTTCTCTTATGATTTGCCAAATTCCATTTTAAGCACCCTTGGCATAGAGAGTGCCCGTGTTTATGCCAACGGGGAAAATCTGTTCTTAAAGACCGAACGTGTAGGAATGGATGTTAACCAGAACTTTAATGGGACTACACAAAACAGGTTTACCCCCTCCAGGGTAATCACCATGGGTGTTAATGTGACATTTTAAAAATCAAGAAAATGAAAACAAATATAATCTGCTTTCTATTAATGGTTACCATGGTCTTTTTTTCAACCTCCTGCAGTGATGACTTTTTGGATCAGACCCCGACAGATGCTGTAACCGATGAAATTGCCACGTCTACTCTTGACGGCTTATTTCTGGTGGTCAACGGGATTCACAGATTGTTATATACCAGACAAGGCTCAAACGGGCGAGGGGGTATTTCCGCCATGATGATTCAAAATGATGCGCTTGGTGAGGATATGGTTATGAATGCCCGTGCCAATGGTTGGTGGATCAACATGGCCAGTTGGAATGATCATACCAATGCCAATGATACCGATGACAGGCATGCATGGAGGGTTTTATACAAAGTGGTTAAAAATGCCAATATCATCATTGAAGTGGCTCCTGACGCTGTGGGCGAGGAGGAGGACCGGAATATTGTTTTAGGCCAGGCGCATGCTTACCGGGCTTTTGCCCATTTTCATATGGTGCGGTTGTATGCCCAAAGGTATGATGCCGCGGGATCAAATGACCATTTAGGGATACCGATTATTATCGACAACGCTATTGATAGCAGGCCCCGGGCTACGGTGCAAGAGGTATACACCCAGATTAATTCAGATCTTGATTTGGCTATCCCTCTCCTGGAGGACTATAACAGGCCCAACGCTTCTCATATTAACCAAAATGTTGCCATAGGCCTGAAGGCCAGGGTATCATTGGCCCAGGGTAACTATGCGGTAGCAGCGGAAATGGCTGCAATGGCCAGGGAAGGCTTTTCTTTGATGGACAGTACTACGTACGCATCAGGGTTCAACGATTACACAATCGATGAATGGATGTGGGGAGGTCATTATAATGAGGAACAAGGATCGGCCTTTACGAATTTTCACGCATGGATTTCCAGAAACTTTAGCTCGTCCAATATCCGGGGCAATCCAAAATCCATTAACAGTCTTCTGTACGATCAAATACCTTCTACCGATGTCCGTTCTGCCATTTTTGACCCCACTGGTGAGCATCCGAATTTGCCAGTCGGAATTGAAATAAGCAGCCGGCATAAACGCTTTCCTTATACCAATCAGAAGTTCCTGGCTTTCGGCACCGGAGACAGCCGCGGTGATGTCCCCTATATGAGGGCGTCGGAAATGTACCTGATCGAGGCAGAAGCCAAAGCAAGGCTGGGTGATCCTGATGCCGCTGAAGCCTTATATCCTCTGGCTTCAGCCAGGGATGCGGCCTACGTCTTGTCAACCAATACAGGCCAGGACCTGATCGATGAAATCCTGTTACAAAGGCGCTGGGAACTTTGGGGCGAGGGTTTCAGGTTTTTTGACTTAAAACGCCTGAACATACCTCTTGACAGAAACGGTGCCAACCACAATTCTGCACTGATCAATAACGTTATGTTCGTTCCGGCCGGTGACGTCAGATGGCAATGGCAAATACCCCAGAACGAAATAGATGCCAACCCGACCATCGTCCAAAACCCGTCGTGAGATAAAAGTTAAAATGAAAATAAAAATTAAAATGAAAATAGGGGTGAATTGATTAATTTTAGTGCCTATTTTCATTTTAATTTTTGTTTAAATTTTAATTAATCCCCGATGAAGCAGTATTTGGACCTGATGTCGCATATTTTGAAGAATGGTGTAAAGAAAGAGGACCGGACCGGTACAGGTACCATTAGTATTTTTGGTTATCAGATGCGATTTAATCTGGGCGAAGGTTTTCCGCTGGTGACGACTAAAAAGGTCCATATGAAGTCGATCATCTATGAGCTGCTGTGGTTTTTGAACGGAGATACCAATATTAAATATCTCAATGAACATGGCGTTACCATCTGGGATGAATGGGCCGATGATCAGGGTAACCTGGGACCTGTCTACGGGCACCAGTGGAGAAGCTGGCCTGCGCCGGATGGTGAAAAAATTGACCAAATCAGCCAGGTTGTCCACCAGATTAAAACCAATCCGGACTCCCGCAGACATATCGTGAGCGCGTGGAATGTTCCTGAGGTCAATAAGATGGCCTTACCACCCTGCCATACATTTTTTCAGTTCTACGTGGCCGAAGGAACCCTTTCCTGCCAGCTTTATCAGCGATCTGCTGATGTCTTCCTCGGCGTGCCTTTTAATATCGCCTCCTATGCCTTGCTGACTTTGATGGTTGCCCAGGTTTGTGATTTGAAGCCCGGCGATTTTGTTCACACTTTCGGCGATGCCCACCTTTACTCCAATCACCTGGCGCAAACAAAGCTCCAACTGTCCAGAACCCCTCGCCCCCTGCCTGTCATAAAGATCAATCCTGCGGTGAAAGACATTTTTTCATTTCAATATGAAGATTTCAGCCTCGAAAACTACAATCCACACCCCCGTATAAAAGCCGAAGTATCTGTATGAGTAATTAATTGATAATTTACAATTGACAATTTTTTGTTGAAATCGGGGTGCTTATAGCTTTTATTACTGTGTTACTTCGTTGTAGGTTTCGCGGGCCGTTTATGTCAATTTCTTATTAAAACCAGGGTGCTTATAGCTTCTACTACTGTTTTTCCTCCTTGTAGATCGCCCAGGCCGTTTTCGTCAATTTGTTGTTTAGCGATTATTTTGGTATAGGAGCCTTTGGGTATATCGACTGGCATGGGTTGGTTATTTCCGTTGAAAAACACTAAAATGTCCTGCCAGGTATCGCCGTTGGCATTTCCGGTGATTTGGAATCCAATGAGGTTATTCGCTTTTACAGGAAAGAACTTCAGGTGGTTGCGGATCATACGGCTGGTGGGCATACGGAAGGCCGGGTGGTTTTTTCGTAGTTTGATCAGCTTGCGATAATATTCATACACCTGACGGTTTGCCGATTTCCAACCCCAGTTGATGGCATTAATAGAATCGGGGGATTCAAAAGAATTTTCAACCCCTTGTTTGGTTCTCAGAAGCTCTACGCCAGCATGAAGGAAGGGCACACCCTGCGCGATTAAGACAATGGTATTGCTGAGAAGATGCATTTTTATCAAATCTTCCTCGCTGACTTTGGGGTTGGCGATTTTTAATTTGTCATACAGTGTGTGGTTGTCGTGGCAGGATACGTAGTTAATCGTTTGCGAAGGCTCTCTGGCCCAGGGTGCTTTGGAGTAATTGACGGCTTTATAGTCTATCTGCGGATGCCTGGTGGCTGCAACGATACCGAATTTCACACTTTCTTCCAATGCCTTTTCTCCGCTAACAAATCCTTTGGCCTCGTGTTCAGCCCAATGGCCCTTCACCCCATCTCGTAGATCGTCGCAAAAAGCAGCAATATCATTGAGCCCGTAGGTGTTGTGCTTCAAGGCACGTAAGCTGTCTGGCAGGGGGCTTTCCGAGGCTGTCCACCCTTCCCCATAAATGAATATGCCCGGGTCGGTTTTTTTCAATTCATCGCTGATCAGATTCATGGTTTCTATATCATGGATGCCCATCAGGTCGAACCTGAATCCGTCAATGTGGTATTCTTCGGCCCAAAATCTCACCGACTCTAACATAAACTTTCTCATCATTGGTCTTTCGGAAGCAGTCTCATTGCCACAGGCTGAGGCATCTGAAAAACCGCCTTTTCCGTTCTGGCGGTAATAATAATTGGGTACAAGCAAGTTGAAGCTGGAGTTTTCAGTGTCACCGGTATGGTTGTAAACGACATCCATGATAACACCAATGCCATAATCGTGTAAAGTCTTGATCAATTGCTTAAACTCTTTAATCCTTACATGCCCGTCACTGGAATCAGTGGCGTACGAACCCTCCGGGGTATTGTAGTTTTGAGGATCATAGCCCCAATTAAATTGGCTGGTTGCTAAGCGGGACTCATCCACCGATTTAAAATCAAATGAGGGTAACAAATGAACATGCGTTACCCCTAATTCCCGGATATGGTCGAGGCCGGTACTTTCGCCATTGGCTGTGCTGGTACCGGTTTCGGCCAGCCCCAGAAATTTACCTTTATGGGTGATCCCTGAACCGGCGTGAACAGATATATCCCTTATGTGTAATTCATAAATGATGATATCAGTAGCCTGCCTGACTGCTGGCCGCCGGTCCGATTCCCATCCGGGCGGATTGGTGCTGGAAAGGTCTGCGATCATGCCCTTTTTGCCGTTAGTGCCGGTAGCTACGGCATAAGGATCAGGTGTTTCATCCAACCATTTGTTATCCCGTAAAATTTGAAAAGTGTAATATTTACGCAGCAAATCCCGGTTGATGGTCAACGCCCAGGCTCCTCTGCCAATATTGCCTAGGGCTCTTGTAAATAAAGGTTTCCGGTCGGCGTCCTTTTCATAAATGTGCACCCTGACTTTCTGCGCTGCCGGCGACCAGATTTTGAAGGTAGTTTTATTGCCGGTGTAGGTGACCCCTAAATCCTTTCCCTCGTAAACCGGATATTCGTCGTAAGAGGTATCACTGGTTTGATGTTCTTTACATGATGTTGTCAGGCGCATAATAATTAAAGCAATTACTGGTACATATAGTTTGGTTTTTAAGTACATATAGGCCTAAATTTACTTTGCTGACAGATTGATTTCAGCATATATATTCAACGGTAGGGTTATACAAACTCTTGCTTCATGTAGTTACTTTGTTTTTCATGGAAGAATATAACCATTTATAACTTTATTGTTATCGATAACTAAAATATTATTTATCATTGAAAAATAATCCGGACAAGTATGGCAGAAAAAAGTAGTGTTTTTGACATGATCGGCCCAGTGATGATTGGCCCTTCGAGTTCTCATACGGCAGGGGTAGTCAGAATTGGCCGAACAGCCATCCGGGTATTGGGAGTAAAGCCGGAGGAAGCGGTTATTACTTTTTACAACTCCTTTGCACGGACCTACGAAGGACATGGAAGTGATAAGGCTATTATTGGTGGGTTGCTGGATTTCAGGACCGACGATCGTCGCATTAAAAAATCATTTGACCATGCTGCAAAAAAAGGATTAAAATATTCCTTTAAATCAGTAGGCAATGCTTCCACCTTGCATCCTAATACCATAAAAATCAATTTGCGGGCTGGAGAAAATGCAGTAGAGATAGTAGGTGAAAGCCTTGGGGGCGGTGTAGTGAACATCGCCGAAATCAATGGTTTTACAGCAAATTTTAGCGCTAATCTGCATACGTTGATTATCACTGCCGATGATGTGCGGGGCAGTATTGCCTTCATTGCCAACGTCCTGGCCCAGGATGATTGCAACATAGCCACCATGTCAGTTTCCAGAAAAGGTAAAAATGACCTTGCCTGCCAGGTAATTGAAATGGACTCCGGGCTCAAACCAATAACGCTTTCTTATTTAAGAAGCCTGAAATGGGTAGACGAAATAATTTATATACCAGATATTGACCTTTAAACTATGATGAAAATGATCAGAAGTTATCTTTTACTTTTTGGGCTGTTTTTTGGTCTGGGATGTATGGCTCAGAACAGCGAAAATGTGAAAAAATGGACTTTACAGGAATGTGTTGATCAGGCCTGGGAAAAAAATCTCACGTTACAGCTATCCAAGCTGACCGTCCGGGACCAGGAGGTAAACGTTAGACAAGCAAAAGCTGAAAGGTATCCGACCTTGAATTCCGGTGCCAACTACGGATTTAACTGGGGGCGAGGCATAGACCCCACAACCAACCAGTTTATTAGTCAAAGAGTTGGATTTACCGGGTTTTCTGCAAATACCGGGGTAGTTTTATTTGCCGGATTTCAAAGAAATAACATCATCAGGCGAGGTATGGTTGATTTGAATGCCAGTAAGAAAGACCTGGAAGATGCACGTAATGATATCGCCCTGAATGTTGCTTCGCTGTATTTGAATGTTATATTTAACAAGGAACTGCTTAACAACAACCTGACTCAGCTAGCCTCTACCCGTCAGCAACTGGAAAGGACCAGAGCGCTGGTTAACGCCGGCTCCCTGCCAATTTCCAACCTGTTGGATCTGCAATCACAATTGGCTACCAATGAGGTCAATGTGATCAATGCCGAAAATGCCCTGAACCTTTCTCTGTTAGATTTAAAGCAGGCGCTGCTCATACCGGCGGGTGAAACTTTTGATATTGTTGTGCCTGACCTGGAAGTTGATCAGGAGGCGATAGTGGGATTAGATATTGAGGAAATATACCGGGGCTCCTTAGCAGTGCAACCCGATATTAAGAGTGCGGATTTGAACATAGAAAGTGCTGCAAGAGCTGAAGATATTGCAAAGGGGGCTATGTATCCCAGACTTTCCCTTAATGGAAGCCTTGGTTCCAATTATTCGGATGCAGTCGATAACGAAAGGAACCTTATTGATGGCACCAGGGAGGTGATAGAACCTATAGGTTTTGTTGAAAATACCAACGAAGTGGTTTTGACGCGAAGGACTGTGCCTAATGTGGTGGGGACGGATAATAATTATTCGGTGACAGAACAGTTTGACGACAATCTCAACCAGTCCCTAAGTCTGAATGTAAGTATTCCGATTTTTAACGGGCTGGCGACCAGGTCAGATATTCAGCGTTCCAAAATTCAAAAGCAAATGGCTGAAATAAACGCCCGGCAGGTGCGTCAGACTTTGAGACAGGTGATCGAGCAGGCCTATTATGACGCCGTGGCAGCTTCAAAAAATTACGAGGCAGCGCTGAAACAGGTGGAGTCGCTGGAGGAATCTTACAGAGTAGCCAAGCAACAATACGATTTGGGTGTGATTAATTTTGTGGATTATCAGGTGGCGGAAAACAATTTATTCCAGGCAAGATCTGACTTGGTAAGAAATAAATATGATTTGATTTTCAGAATTAAAATATTAGATTTTTATCAAGGTAAAACTATAACTTTTTAAATGATGGCAAGACCAAAAAGAAAGAAAAGCAATAAACTAATCTATATACTGGTCGGTTTTGTGATGGTATTATTGCTGGTGGTGATTGTGGGTAAATCACAAGGGTGGGTAGGTAAATCCAAGGAGATCGAAGTGAATCTATCCGAAGCCGAAAAGGTGACAATCGTCGAAAAGGTAAGTGCTTCCGGTATGGTTCAACCCGAAGTTGAAATTAAGCTAAGCCCTGATGTTTCCGGTGAGATCATCGTTCTGAATGTAGAAGAGGGCGACTCGGTAGCGTACGGGGATTTGTTGGTAAGGATTCGCCCCGACAATCTGGAATCGGCCCTGGAGAGGACCAAGGCTGCCCTCAATCAGCAGAAGGCTAACCTGGCCAACGCCAAAGCTGCATATGCAAGTTCACAGGCCAATTTTGACAGGGCAAAACTGGAATTTGACAGACAGAAAAAACTGTGGGACCAAAAGGTCATTTCCACGGCTGACTGGGAGTTGGCACAGGCTAATTTCATAGCTGCTGAAAATGATAAAAGATCGGCTTTCGAAAACGTGAGAGCTTCGGAGTTTATCGTAAAAAGCTCTGAGGCATCCGTATCAGAAGCGGCCGAAAACCTGAGATTAACCAATGTATACGCTCCCTCAGGAGGAACGGTTTCCAAATTAAGTGTTGAAAAAGGGGAGAGGGTTGTAGGCAGTAATATGATGTCAGGTACAGAGATGCTGCGTATTGCCGACCTCACGCGGATGGAAGTACGAGTGGATGTCAATGAAAACGACATTATCAGAGTAGCAATGGGTGACACTGCGATCATTGATGTGGATGCTTACTCATACATGGATAAAAAGTTTAAAGGAATTGTCACCTCTATTGCCAATACGGCCAACGAAAAGGTATCAACCGATGCGGTGACCGAATTTGAGGTGAGGATCCGTATTTTAAATAGTTCTTTCCAGGACTTGTTGGAGGAACGTAATATTAAAACCCCTTTTCGTCCGGGCATGACCGCCAGTGTCGATATAGTCACAGAGCGGAAGGAAGAGGTATTGTCTGTGCCGCTGGCTTCGGTGACCACACGCGATCCCAAGAAAATGGATAGGTTTAATAATGATGGCGATGATGAGGAAGATGATACGGAAAGCAATCGCCAAACCGGTTTGGAGGATGATATCAAGGAGGTGGTGTTTGTCAACAATGAAGGAGTAGCAAAGATGGTTGAGGTGAAGACCGGTATCAGTGACTTCGATAATATTGAGATATTGGAAGGCGTCAATGCGGGTGATGAGGTGATTTCGGGGCCTTTTTTGGTGGTGTCAAAAAGGATTAAGGATGGTGACAGGATTAAGAAAAGTGAGAAGGGGAATAGAAGGGGGAGGAGGGGTAATGATGGGTGATTAATTTAGAATTGACAATTGACAATTGACAATGGGGGATTTGGCAGTGGGTTTTGGGGAGTAGCGGGGGTTGGGGGAATGGTGGTGGATGGAATGATGGATAATGGGTGTTGGAGAGGGATAATTTGGAGTTTACAGGAGATTCTCGAGATATTTGTAGCCGGTTCCGGTGTTGAGAAGGAGGATTTTTTGATGGTGGCCGATGAGTTTGTCATTTGTGAGTTTGCGTAAGGCCATCCAGACGGCGGCACCTTCGGGGGAGATCATGATGCCTTCGTGGCGGGTAATCTCTTTCACACCTTGCAGGATTTCATTTTCGCTCACTGCCAGGGCAATGCCACCGGACTCCCGTAATACTTTCATGATCAGGTCTTTGCCAAAGGCATTAGGAACCGCCAGGCCGTTGGCAATAGAGGTACTGTAGCTTCTTTTGCCGGCCATATTCTTTTGGTTAAATGCGTCAACAATGGGGGAGCAACGGTCAGATTGTACTACAATCATTCTCGGTAAATTGCCTTCGATCCAACCGAGGTCTAGCATTTCCTGAAAGGCCTTCCAAATGCCAATCAACCCGGTACCTCCACCGGTAGGATACAAAATAAAGTCGGGTAGTTGCCAATCCATTTGCTCTGCGATCTCGTAGCCCATGGTTTTTTTTCCTTCCAGGCGATAAGGTTCTTTTAGTGTAGACACATCATAAACATTCCTGGTGGCTTTTATCTTTGCAACTTCGCGGCCACATTGATCTATCAGCCCATCTACCAGTATCAATTCTGCGCCAAAAAGCCCGCACTCATCTTTAAATATTTGAGGTGTTTTTTTGGGCATTACCACGGTAGCATTTATTCCTGCCGCAGCACAGTAGGCACTCATGGCTCCGCCGGCATTACCTGCTGTGGGTACGATACAATCGCTTACCCCAAGCTCCAGGGCCTTTGAAATAGCCATGCTCAGCCCCCTGGCTTTAAAAGAGCCTGTAGGATTATGACCCTCATCTTTGAGCCATAAGTGCTCATATCCGTACTTGCGGCTCAGATTCCTGAAAGGTAAGACAGGTGTTAATCCCTCCCCAAGGCTCACAATGTGGCTACTGTCCCTGACAGGAAGCAGGGCCGCGTACCTCCACATGTTCGATGTTTTGGTTGCCAACCGGTCTTTTGAAATACCCCCTGTCAAATCATACTTCACCAACAGTGGTTTTTGGCATGCCAAACAGTAAGATTGTACATCGGCTGCATCATACGACTTGTTGCATTGTGAACAGACGAGAAATGACTCCGGGGCCAGTTTAACCTTTTCAAACATCATAGTTCAAAAATATTGCCCCTGCCACAACTATTATAACAATTAAAATGATATTTATTTATAAGCTATAACGGTTGGTTATAATGAAGCCTGGCCGTTTTTATGAATTCCCTGATTATTCCCGCCTTACCTTCACCCTGTCTCATAATAAAATAGAATTTTCGATAGATGGAAAGGCCTTCAATTTCCACCTCTTTCATGGTTTTACTTTCCAGCTCTGACAAAACCGATCTTCTTGGCAGAAAGCCCAGGCAAACATCTTCTTTCAGGAAATTTTTCAATGCCTCTGTCCCACCGATTTTGACTGTTACATTTAACTCCTTCGGCTTCAGCCCTTTGTGCCCCAATGCCTGGTACAATGCCGCCAGCGTGCCCGACCCTTGTTCCCTTAAAGCCAGGGGTATTTGCTTTAAATCTTCTAGTTGAATGGTACGATTGGCAAACGGGCTGTGAATAGAACAAACAGCAATGACTTCATCGTCGGTGAAATACTGGTAAGATACCGCACTGATTTTGTGATCACCTTCTATCACCCCCAGGTCAATTTCCCTGTTGAGGAGGGCTTTTAACACATTTTCGGCATTTCTGTTGAGCAGGCGAATCTGGATGTTGGGGTATTTCTTGTGAACCAGCGATATGATTTTAGGAAGAATATACAACGAGATGGTGGTACTTGATCCGACATTCAGCATGCCCCTTGCTTCTTCCAGTTTTTTGATCACCCTAAGGTCAAACTCGATGCCGTTTTGTATAATTTTTGCCTGGTGTAAATACTCCTGAAGCTTTTTTCCGGCCTCGGTAAGCATGATAACGTTACCTTGTCTTACAAACAAACTGATTCCCAGTTCATGTTCCAGCTTTTTAACATGTTTGCTGACTGCAGGCTGTGTCAGGTATAATTTCTTCGACGCCTTCGAAAAGCTCAGGCAATTGGCTACTTCGAAAAATACCTCGTAGCTTGTTGACAGCATAGTTGTGGTGATTGAATGTGTTTTACTAATTTAGTGTAATTCCGTGATAGTCATAGTATGACTTTGAATTATACTATGACTGGTAACGAAAAACGCGCTGAAAACGATCAGAAAACCGGTGAAAAGTCAGTCAAATGCCGTCCACCACCCTCTGCCCTCAAAAAACCCTGACCCAGGTCACTTAGCCGGCTAATGATAATCATTGAATATGACCGTAATAAATAATTAATTTAAGGCAAACAATTTTTTAACCTGTGAAAAATCCATCTGATCCGTCACTTATTACACTGGATGTCGATTTTCCTATCTGGGATTATTTTTTTACCGTTGCCCCTTTGGTGGTGGTAGGTTCAAAAGAGGGGGAAGTTTATGATCTTGCGCCAAAACACCTGGCAATGCCGATGGGATGGAGCAATTACTTTGGTTTTATGTGTACCCCGCGGCATGGAACCTATCACAACATCAAACATCACAAAGTCTTCACCGTAAGCTATCCGCAGGCAGATCAAATTGTCAATACCAGTCTTACAGCTTCTGCAAGGGTCGATAAAAGTGGTTTCAAACCAATTTTAGAGACTATGGAAACCATTCCCGCCGAAATAATCGGCGGTATATTTCTCAAAGCATCTTACCTGTTTTTGGAATGTGAATTAGACAGGATTATCGATGGGTTTGGGGTTAACAGCCTGATTACAGGCAAGGTGATAGCGAGTCATGTGCACAAGGATGCTTTCAGGCCATCATTGGAAGACGATCAAAAATTATTGTTTGAATCTCCACTGATCACCTATCTGAACCCGGGCCGTTTTTCAATTGTAAAAGATACCAACGCTTTTCCGTTTCCGGCAGACTTTAATAAATAATTATGATTTCCGTACTGGCATCTTCGATAATGAACCATCTTGATCAATGCAAGGAGGAAATGTCGCATCTGCTTGAAAAGCTGTCCAGGCTGGAGTCGCCTTCCACCGTTAAGGAGTCCCAGCCCCCTGTACTCAAGTTAATCAGCATCGCTTTATGGGAGACAGGCTATGAAGCCAGGCATTATCCGGGCAAAAATACCGGTGGCTTTCTGCTGGCCAGTCCTGTAGCCCGTCGTAAGGGACGACCGTTGCAACTGCTGCTGGGCCATGGTGACACTGTATGGCCTCTCAACACAGTGCAAGAAATGCCTGTGGGTGTAAAGGATGGAAAAATGTACGGCCCCGGTGTTTATGATATGAAAGCAGGCATTGTACAAATTATTTATGCGCTGAAGACTATCAGGGAATTGCGGTTGAATTATACAGTTACGCCGGTTGTATTGATTAATACTGATGAAGAAATCGGTAGCCATGAGTCCCGTGCAGCCATACGCCGGCTGGCAGCAATTGCCGACAGGGCCTTTGTGTTAGAGCCTTCTTTAGGCCCTGCTGGCCGGTTAAAAACTACCAGAAAGGGTATCGGACGGTTTAACATTATAGTAAAAGGCAAGGCCGCTCACGCTGGTCTGGAACCGGGAAAAGGCGCCAGTGCTATCGTGGCGCTTTCTGAAGTTATTCAGCAATTGTTTAAACTGAATAATCCGGAGAGAGGCATCAGTGTCAATGTGGGCATGATTGAAGGTGGCATAAGCCCCAATGTGGTAGCTCCGGAAAGCAAAGCGGTAGTTGATGTTCGCGTACCTACCCAAAAGGAAGCCACTGAAATTACCGAAAAAATACAGAATTTGAAGTCAGCCGATCCCGACATTACCATAGAGGTAAGTGGAAAAATAGGGAGACCTCCTATGGAGGCCACACCCCGTAATTTGAGACTTTGGGATCAGGCCAAAAAAGCTGCCAGCGCTCTGAACATACCCATTTCCCAGGCCCAGGCAGGCGGGGGTTCTGATGGAAACATCACCAGTCTTTATACGGCCACCCTGGATGGGCTGGGAGCCGTAGGCAGTGGTGCCCATGCCATTCACGAAAATGTAGCACTTGACAAAATGCCGGAAAGGACCGCTTTACTTACCCTTTTGCTGCTTTCCGAACCGGTCACCAGCCGCAATAGAAACTGACCATGGACAGCCGTTACATATTTACCTCGCTCACTCGTATTTCCAGCCTGCCTGATGGGAACTTTCAGGTAAAGCCTTTGCCTAAAGAGCAGTGGGAAACCGGAGATTATGTGGTATGTTCAGTAGAAAAACCCCGGAATGTATTAAAAATTGAATTAGTAAACGGCAGGATGGCCGACGCTGGCCAGGGGGATTTGCTGGTGGGTGTATTCGGTATCAGGTCGGCTACCATGGAGGCCACCGGCACCTGGGAAGCCGTAGGTAATGACCATATGATGCATGTACTCACCGGCGCTGGTTTATTTGGAAAAATGACCAGCAGGTCCACTCTACTCCCGGATTTGATCCCCATAAAGTACCAGGGCCATGTGCACATTAACGGCAGGAAGCAACGTATGCGGAATTTTTTGAAACCTTTACCGAAGAAAAAGTATCGAACCCCGACGGTGGTTATCGTAGGCTCCTCCATGTCTGCCGGCAAAACTACCGTGGCCCGAATTATTATCAGGCAATTCAAGATGGCCGGTTTATCGGTTTTAGGGGCCAAACTCACCGGCGCCGGCCGCTATCGCGACGTACTTAGCATGCATGATGCCGGCGCTGACTGGATATACGATTTTGTGGATGCCGGCCTGCCTTCCACCATCTGTGATGAAAAAGACTATGTTGATTCAATGACCCCTGTTTTTAGCCACATGGCTGCAAAGCATGCCGATTTGGCGGTAATTGAAATTGGTGCCTCACCCCTGGAGCCTTACAATGGCAGGAGGGCTGTAGAATTGATAAGCGGTAATGTGCAATGTTCGGTGCTCTGTGCATCCGACCCTTACGCCGTACATGGAATTATGAACGCTTTCCATTTTAAACCCGACATTGTTACCGGCCCAGCCACCAACACCCAGGCGGGAATAGCCCTGATTGATAAACTTTGTCACGTTTACTCCCTCAACCTCATAGACCCCAAAACCACCCCCGACCTCCGCAAAATCCTGGCCCGTAAACTCAATATCAGTTTTGAAACCGGAGCCCTGCGCTAGCTGCATATTTTTCCTTTCAGTCAAAACCTTTTTCTTCCAGTCCTGGCATTTTTCCTCCCGGGGCTGTCCTCTATGTTGAAAAATAAGCTTCGGATTAAATTCACATTGACTTATGAAATCTGCCCCTGATTGTCACTGTAAGGAAACAACAATATTCGATTGCATCTCCTCTAAGGCAGTCATGATATAACATACAGTCAAACCATAAGCTCTACAAATTACTATTGGTTATTTGATTACATTGAAAGGTTAAGCAACCACTTTCGGGAAACAACGAAACCCTATCACGTGGAAAAATCCTCATCATCCAACCCGAAATCCTTTTTGAGCCTGGTTTTCATCTCTTCATATTCAGCCTTCACGATGAGCATCTGCAAAATCCGTTGGTCATAGTTTTTCACCTGTTCGGTAACAAAGGCGTCTTTATCCTGCAAAACAGTTTGTTTTTCGCGCTTCTCTCTCCTTACACGAAAAAAACCAAAAACTACCAAAAAGGATAACACAACTGATGCACCACTCAGACCGTATTTCCAGTAGTTCTGCTTGTTAATAGAGGCATAGAGCGTACGGCGTTCCTGTTCAAATTTATCCTGGCTGATTCCCGCCTGAACATGGTAACGTCCGGTGGTTTTATTCAATTGATCTTTCAAATCCTGTAAGGCACTAAGCTGTTGCTGCTGTAAATTCATGTAATAGGTTACATCTTTATAAGGAATAGGGGATTCGTATTTCGGATCGTTGACAATCATGGTGATTAATTCTAAAGCTTCAACCAATTTTTGACTGGGTTTAGCCAGATTCATGTTCGCAATGCCCTGATCAAGATATTTTCTAGCCATCTCAATTTGATCATACTCATAGGCAAGTCTTGCCAGTTGGGTTAACGTCTCAAGAGAGGATTCATGATTGCCTAAGTTATTTTTTATCTTTATGGCCTTATCAAAGTAATAGGCCGCCGAATCGCGTCTCCCCTCTAATAAATGCGTCTCTCCAATATTGTTAAAGGCGATGGCTCTTTTCTTGTCATAATCTTCTGGTTGATTTAAAACCGTAATTGACTTATAATAATAGTCTCTTGCCAAAACATAATTATGTTGATCTTTAGCGGCCCATCCCAACCGGTTGTAGATCATTGACCGATGGGCGTCCATTTCATCCTGGCACACCTCGAGCGCTTGTTTCAACCGTTTTGTAGCAATATCAGGCTGTTTTTTCTCAATATAACGGGTAGCTATTTCATATAAAGCTTTACTGACCTTGCCATACTGTTTTGCTTCTTCATAAAAGTCTTTGGCTCGCTCCAGATAGTTTAAAGCTTTATCGTATTCGTAAACTTTTGCAAAGATTTGACCGATGTTAAAATAGGCTGTAGCCTGACCACCAATGTCCCCTAATTGCTTATTGATCCTTTCCAGATCAAAATAGTATAGAATACTTTGATCCAGATTGTCCTTTTTTTTATGCGCCCATGCCAACTCTATGAGAGCGAAAACCATGGCTTCATCATTTTTTGTTTCATGGGCAACCTTCCTCAACCATTGGGCATATGCTATTGTTAAGTCGTGATTTTTCTCACTGAATTTTTGAACGTATGCCGTGAGGGAATCTATCTGCCGATCTGAAGACAAATGCTTCCAGGGGTTAGATCCTGCATTCAGTGAATTGCAAACCCCTAAACCGAAAAAGAATATCACTAAACAAAGGTTTTTCATAAAAATTGTATGATTTAATAGCTGTTGTTACGAAGATACGTATTTTTTACGGTTTTTAAAAAAACAGGTAAAAACAGTCTCATATGATGTTTAATACAGATATTTTAAAGCAGTGTTATTATGGCATTATCTACTCGGGACCAGTGGGCCATCCAATAAGAGCCACTATAACCAAAGGAGGTGAAATGCTATTTAATTTGGCATTTTATAACACCCCCTGCCCACTCAAGGGGGCAGTGTTAGTCTGAATAGTTATAAGTAAATGATAATCAAAAATTTATATAAAAATAAAATTGCTCCGATCACAAATAGCGTGATCGGACGTTCCCGCCATTGGTCTTTTGACCAATCAATGAGTCTCTTAAAAAACTAATGACTAGGATCAGCCTTTGACTAAAGCTTGAAATGGTTAATGTTTTTAACTTTAGTCAACTGTACCCTAGTTAAAAACTTGCCTGATTACAACCTATAATTGGAAAACTATTGCTACCAATCCGGACATAAATAAAGTAACAGTGGTATATGTAATCCGTATCCATTGCAGGGTACAGGAAAATATGTTATTCATGCATGAAAATAAGAAAAGCGGGCGAAGTTCGCCCGCCTCTGGTTTTACCAATTATCGGTTGCCCTTATCCTCGGCCTCTTCACCTTCTGTAAGTGAAGCTTGTTCAGTTTCCACAACCTGCGGCTGTACATCATCAATAGCATCTTCATTACAAGCGGTGAATGCGAGAGGAGCCAGTAAGATCACAAACATAATAACTAACTTTTTCATGTTAATAAAATTTAGATTGGTTAAAATTGATTAAATAGAATAGACCACCGGGCCTTTCCCGCGAGGAGGCCTGACAGCCTACAGTTTCCCTAAACCATAACTTAAAATAATTTAGGATGTGTAAAATGGATTCCATAGTAGTCGCCGGTTGAAGGCCTAAAGGTTTGGTAAAAAGAAATGACATATTGCCACCTTCCTGCCTTTGCCGGTCGAACAGGGTTACATCAAAAAAAAAGATTTTAACTGGTTACATTAATAATACAATTGCTGGCATAACAAATTAGCCGGATTCAAATTACTTCCTGTGACAACCACAGGTCTTATTTAATTTCCGTTTTTATGTTGTCTGTAGATAGTAGACAAAGTACAAATAATTTACATAACAACCTAATTTTAAAGCTTTTATCTTTGTTTTCTTCTCAGCTTTGCTGTTGGTTTGGTCTGCACTCACAAAAAATCCGGGAATATTTGGAATTCTGCCACTGAAAGTTGTATTTTAGATAACCATCTAATTTAGTGTACAGTCATTTTTCAAATATTTTAAGAGCTATGGAAACGAATGACACCATTAACGAGCTGTTTCAGAAGTTCGTTGATAAAACCCTCACTTCTGAAGAGCGTGAAAGGTTCTACACCTATCTGATGGACCCTGATAACAGCGCTCAGATTAAACAGCTACTGAATGAATTATGGGACTATGTGAAACTAACTGCTAACCGTGAAGAAGACGATGCTGACAAGCAGATTACCGGAAAGCTGGACCAAAAAGGTGAGAAACTTGACAAATACATTGTGGAAACTGCCCAACGATTTTATGAAATCAAGACAATCATAAAAAAGCTAACAAGCGGATGTTGAGTTTATCAGACAGTACCTGGGCTCAAAACACTTCGATTTATGCCTGCCTATTACCCTACGGAAAAAAGCAATAATGCTTTGGAATTCCGCTGTAAACCATCTTAATTTACGATCAAGTCAGAATGAACCAAACATCGGCAAATCATGAAAGGCTATGGGAATGAATAAAGAAATCAACCAGTTATTCCAGCAATTTGTGGATAAAAATATTGATAAACAGGAATGGGAAAGGTTTAGTATCTGTTTACTCGATCTGGAAAATGACCCTCACCTTCTAAGACTCCTTAATGAGTTGTGGGACTACATGGAAATAACGGCGGGTGCTGAAATCGAGCATTTGCTTTGAAAATTGTTTTTACCTGGCAGGATATCGGGCAGATTAAATTATAGCATTTAAAGCGCAAACCGTCAATCATATCCGGAATTGCGATAAACTCCACAGTAATCAAGTAAAAAAAATTACTTATACCCGGGAGTTCAGACAGTAATACGTGTATTAATTTGTACACGGACTGTACAAATGGAGATTTGCGAAATTAAAAAATGTTACTTTCATGATAAACAACGTCGACCAATTATTTCAGAAGTTTTTTGACAAGAACCTCAAAACCAAAGAAGAGCTGGAAAAATTCTATGCCCTTCTGGAGGATGACCAATCTCACGCAGAAATCCTGGGAATTCTTGCCAAATTGTGGGATTACATGGAGATAAACGAAGTGTACCACACTAGTTGTGAATTCGAAAGGAAGTTGCTGCAGTTAAAAATCAGGGAAGAATTCCTCAAACAGCTCGAAGAAGAGAACAGACAGTTGAACCGGAAAATTGCCCACATCCTCAAAAAAGTTGAGAAAAAAAACACCAACCTGGGCTTGCAACTGGTAGCAAAGGTAAAAGGCGTTTTCCGAAGGATAAAGAATTTTTTTGAATAAGCGGCATCCAATTTCACCGAATTCCAGGCATAAATTTATTTTTACCTGTTAAGATAAACTTTTTTCCCAAAAATAGAACCTGAAAAAATTGATGAAAAACATAGGATTACATAAAACCTGCTGAAGCGACTAAAATTATTGAATTATATGGGTTGTGTACTTATGACGGGTCAAATAAAGGGGTTTGAATGTCTTGTTTTTCAGTAAGTTGTAGATTTTTTGATGTTAAAATCACTTAATGCTATTGTGTCATTCTATAGCTATTAAGCACCTGTTGCGGTCAAAAATCTCGAATTTTTTTTACATAAAATCTTGAAATCTTTTCCAGAATATTTATCTTACATAGTTTTTAACATCATAATTTGTTAATCGAAACTTAATATATACAAGGTGAACATGGGGAGTACTACCGGTGGAAAATCGAGAGCAAGCAACCTGGACAGTTCTGAAAGTCAGTTGATTAAAAGAATAAAGGCGGGAGATGAAGATGCCTTTATGGATATTTATAAGCATTATCAGGTCAGGCTTAAAGCATACGCACTGGTTATCACAGATTGCCGGTATCTGGCGGATGAAATGGTTCAGGAAGTATTTCTGAAGATATGGTTGACCAGAAGCAAGCTGAATCCCGAACTTAACTTTAGCCATTATATCTTCAAGATCACCAGGAACCTCGCTTTTGATCATTTAAAGAAAGTTGCCCGTAATGAACGCTTGAAAAAGGAACAGGCCGCGAACATCAATCATGCCGCCAGCAACAGTACCCAGGACGCCTTCACCTTCAAAGAGTATCAACGTATTCTGAAAGATGTTATAGCGGAACTTCCTGCCCAAAAAAGACTGATTTATGAATTGTCACGGAACGAAGGGAAAAGCAACAAAGAAATAGCTGCTGAACTTCATTTGACAGTAAAAACGGTTCAGAATCATCTGGGCCTGGCGCTTCGGGCTATTAAGGAAAAGTTGAAAGCCAATGCTGAAATCCCGGTTTCTTTTTTGTTGTTGGCTTTAAGCATCTGATTCCTTTTTCTACTCACATTGCTCTTTTCTTAAATGCTCCACCCACCTAATCCGGTGCCAGACTCTTCTAGCCTCAATCTGGTATGCTAAAGAGGTATTTCCTATTGGTCCACTTACTTGCAGACAAAACCTGTTTCCATTTTTTTAGTAAATATTGCCCTGCTTATCAGCAACTCAAAAAAAAACTAAATTATCGCTGGGAGTTTTTACCCCATGAAAAGTATTTCTTACAAAGGCCCGGAAAACACTAAAAGGACGTTTGGCAAACTATGCGCTTGTTATGAAAATGAAAAATGAGATTAGCTTTTTGTTTCAAAAATTTGTCAACAAAACGATTAGTAAAGAAGAATTGGAAAAATTTAATACTTACCTGAAAAAATCAGACCATGACCCTCAGATCAGGCAACACCTTTCGGAGTTGTGGGATTACTTTGAACTGGCAGAAAAATATAAGTCCATCAATTTTCCAAAAGAAAGCAGCAAAGACCTGGACAAGAAAAACAGGCGGCTTGAAGAACTTATAAAAGCATCAAAAGGACATGATTATGAAATAGAAAGGGCTATTAAAAAAATCGGCAGGGCAGAAAGCGACCTGAATTACAAAAGAAAAAAAACGGGATTTTGGAATTGGCTCAAAAGATTTTTCATTATTTCGGTGGTTGCCGGTGGTGCCGGGATGTGGTATTATCTCTCCCATGAAGGTATAGTTGTGTCACCTGAAGTTGCCTATGTAGAAAAGGTCAGTCAACATGGACAAAAGTCCACAATCCCTCTTTCTGATGGTTCCCAGGTCAAACTTAATTCAGGCAGTAAGCTTATCTTTCCCAAGCTTTTTGAAGGTAATACCAGGGAGGTTTTTCTGGAAGGTGAGGCCTTTTTTGAGGTGGAAAAAGATCCCGGCCGCCCCTTTATTGTCCGTTCAGGTGATCTGGTTACGACGGTACTAGGCACCTCGTTTAACATCAAAGCTTACCCTGGCGAAGAAGCCATTGAGGTGACTGTGGCCACAGGAAAAGTGAAAGTACAGAAGGATGCTGCCAAAGATCAGGATAATATTATGGCAAATCAGGAACTGGAGCTTACACCTAACCAGCAAGCGGTATATAGTCTGACCGGTGACGATCTTACCAGGCTGGAGGTAGATGCTGAGAAATATTTGGACTGGTCCAATGGTACGCTTCATTTTGAAGAAACAAGGTTTGAAGAGGTAATTGTAACCTTATCGCGATGGTATGATGTGGATTTTGAGTTGATGAATGAAGGGTTAAATGACTGCCTGA
This sequence comes from Cytophagales bacterium, assembly GCA_022360015.1. GTDB lineage: Bacteria > Bacteroidota > Bacteroidia > Cytophagales > Cyclobacteriaceae > Agaribacillus. The sequence continues at coordinate 60,172 of JAKSDQ010000180.1, read as the reverse complement.
TCATTGGAGAGTATAATAACGCCTCATTGTATACCGTACTTGAGAGTTTAAAGGTAGTGCTGGGGATTGAGTATCAATTTACTGCAGATGGGGTAAAAATTGATGGAAAGGGATGTGATGGGTAGGATTTGAAATAAGACTTTTTAAACGAACAGATGGATATTTTTTAAAACTGTAAACTACTTAAACAAAAAAATATAGAAACCGATCAGAGGCTGTCCAAGTGTTGTAGCAAATGTTGGCCGAAAGATCAGGTGATCTAATTAAAATCAAATCGTATGAGCAAACCTTTACGTTTCACAAGGATCCTTGTAATTATGAGTAAATCCTTTTTGTATGGTATAATACTTACCTGCTTGTTTACAAGTATACTGCTGGCCAATAACGGTAATGCGCAGCACAAAAACATTAAAGAGGTCATGGTCTCCGTCGACTTGCAAGATGCCTCACTAAGGCAGATGATCAATGTCCTGGAGGTCCAAACCGCATTCAAGTTTATTTATTCAGGCGACCTGCTATCCAAAACCAGTAACCACAGGATTACTCTCAGCGCCGACAACAAAAGCATCGCCTACGTTCTACAGCAAATTGCCAGCGCCACCGGCCTCATATTCCAGCAAAACGACGGCGCCATCGCCATCGGCACCGAGGCGCTCAAAGAAAAAGAAGGCCCCAAAAAATTAACACAACCTGTGCTCGAACAAGACATCAGTGGAAAGGTGACAGACGTAGAAGGCGCACCGCTGCCCGGGGCTAGTGTGTTGGTTAAAGGTACTAGTATAGGGGTGATTACAGATGCGGATGGGAGTTATAGATTGTCGGCGCCGGATGATGCTACGACTTTGGTTTTTTCTTATGTTGGTTATGAACGGCTAGAGGTAGCAATTGGGGGAAGAGTGGTGGTTGATGTATCGCTGATGTTGGATGTGACTACGTTGGGAGAGATTGTTGTGAGTACGGGATATTGGGATTCAGATAAACGCGAGAGTACGGGAAACATTGCTAAAATTTCCGCCGAAGAAATAGAAAAGCAACCAATAAGTAATCCTCTGCAGTCACTACAGGGGCGGTTGGCTGGGGTTAATGTGGTACAGAATAGTGGTGTTCCGGGAGGTGCTTTTACAGTGCGTATTCGTGGTCAAAATAGTTTAAGAGTTGATGGTAATGAGCCGCTATACGTTGTAAATGGTGTGCCATTTCCTTCAACACCGCTAAATTCAAGAAATGTAAGTGGTATACTGCCCAATTCCGTTAGTCCATTTAATAGTATTAATCCATCTAGTATTGAAAGTATTGAAGTGTTGAAGGATGCAGATGCAACAGCTATTTATGGCTCTAGAGGAGCGAACGGAGTAGTTTTGATTACTACAAAGAGTGGTGAGGAAGGAGACCTGAAAGTAAATATGGATTTCTCTCAAGGCGTTGGTGAGGTAATTAACAAAATGAATTTGCTTAATTCCGAACAATATGTGGAAATGAGGCGAGAAGCTTTGGGTAATGAAGGGTTATGGCCGCTTGATCCTTCTTTTCAATCATTTTTCCCCGATTTGTTTGCATGGGATACCACGAGATACACAGATTGGCAGGAAGAATTGCTAGGTGGTACTGCAAATACCACGAATATGCAAGTTTCAATTTCAGGGGGAAATGCTAATACCAGCTTTTTGATTGGTGGTGGATATTATCAAGAAACAACTGTTTTTCCAGGAAATAAAGCTAACAAAAAAGGATCAGCTCATATTAATCTTTCTCATAACACTTCTAATCAAAAATTTAATGTAACGTTTACAGCAAGTTTTGTTTCCGATAAATTGAATTTACCAGAAATAGATTTAACCAGTGAAGCTCTTTTTTTACCACCAATAGCACCGGCACTATATGATGAAAATGGTGATTTGAATTGGGAAAACTCCACATTTTCTAATCCCCTAGCAAGTTTAGAAAGGGAATTTAAGGGCGTTACTGACAACCTTATTGCCAATTCGAAGTTAAGTTATCTTCTGTTGCCAGGTTTGCAGGTGAGGGCAAGTATAGGATACACAAATATAAGAAGCACGCAAATAGGAACACGACCCTTGAGTGCATTAAATCCTGCAAATCGAGTAGGCCAGACAGGAGGTGCTAATCATTCAACCGGTGCCATAAAAACATGGATCGCTGAACCTCAACTAGAGTATTCTAAAAATATTGGAAAAGGAAAATTAAATTTTTTGATTGGTGGTACATTTCAACAAAACAATCAAGAGGATGAGACAATTAATGCAAGTGGTTACACTAGTGATGCACTGTTAGAGAACCTTCAAGCTGCTCCTAATATTCAAATAGTCTTTTCAAATTTTGCCCAGTATCGCTACAATGCCATATTTGGACGTGTTAATTATAACTGGGATGATAAATATATTATTAATCTAACTGGCCGAAGAGATGGTTCTAGCCGTTTTGGTCCTGGTGAACAGTTTGCTAATTTCGGTGCCTTAGGTGTAGCTTGGATTTTTTCTAATGAACCTTTCATTGAAAATATCACCTTTATAAATTTTGGTAAATTGCGAGCTAGCTATGGGACAACTGGAAGTGATCAAATTCCTGATTATGGATTTTTGGATACCTATACTTCAACAACCTATCCATATCAAGGACGGAGCGGATTGATACGGACGCGTCATGTAAATCCGGATTTTGCATGGGAAAGCAATAAAAAATTGGAGGCAGCCTTGGAATTAGGCTTATTCAATGACCGGATTTTTATTGAAGCGAGTTGGTATCGTAACCGTTCTTCTAATCAACTTGTTGGTCTCCCTTTGCCAGTTATTACTGGTCAGCCCACTGTACAGTTTAACCTTCCGGCTACTGTGGAAAATAAAGGCTGGGAATTTGATATGGACATTGTTAATATTCAAACCAATGATTTTCAATGGACTACTGGCTTCAATGTTACAATTCCAAAAAACAAATTGATAGAATATCCAAATTTGGAAGGATCCCCATTTGCTAACATTTATGAGGTTGGTGAATCTTTGTTTATTCAAAAAGCATTTCATTCTCTTGGGGTTGATCCTGAGTCAGGTATTTATTTGTTTGAGGATGTTGATGGCAATGGGATTGGAACGGACTTTCCAGAAGACTTGCAAATCAGGGAAGAAATTGCCCAAAATTATTTTGGGGGATTTCAAAACACATTACGTTACAAGAATTTTGAACTGGATGTGTTTTTACAATTTGTAAAACAAACCGGGAGAAATTACATTGCTGATTGGGGGTCAGTTCCTGGTGCATCTGCCATAAACCAGCCCGCTATCGTTTCAAATCGTTGGCAGAAACCAGGAGATATTACTGATATCCAACAATATACCGTGTTCTCCCATGTCCAATCACACTTAAACCAACGAAATAGTGATGCGGGCATTACAGATGCATCTTTTGTTCGATTGAAAAACCTTTCTATATTATACAGATTACCCTCAATCTGGATAAGTAGAACTCCAGTTCAAAATGCAAAAATTTATATTCAATGTCAAAATTTATTGACCTTTTCCGACTATGTTGGATTAGACCCTGAAACTCAAAGTTTGATGACACTTCCACCTTTAAGAATTGTGACAGCAGGTGTTCAATTCGCTTTTTAAATTAGACTTATTATGAAAAGCTTAATAAACCTTTTTATCTTTTTTCACATAAAATATTTACCCACTATTTTCAGTATAGGTATTGGGATACTATTACTTTCTTGTCAAGATTTTGTAGACATCAGTCCTCCAACAAATCAAATTGTTACCGAAACAGTTTTTATTGATGATGTAAGTGCTACATCTGCAATAGACGGTGTTTATAGTCAGATGATTGGAACTGGAGGATTCGCAAGTGGTAACAGGGAAAGCATCACTGTGGTAACTGGACTTTCTTCTGATGAATTTGTAAATTTCTCCACAAACTCTAACCAAATTGAATTTTTTTCTAATTCTTTATTGGCAACAAATATTTTGGTTCAGAATTCAATTTGGAAACCTGCATATGAATTTATTTTTTTTGCTAACTCTATCCTAGAAGGGTTAGAAAATTCGAGTGGAATTACGGAAGAAACAAGAATGCAACTACATGGGGAGGCCAAGTTTATCCGTGCATTCTGTTATTTTTATTTGGTAAATCTATTTGGGGACGTTCCACTCATAATCAACACAGATTTTAAGGCGAATCAGAGAGCATCTAGATCGATACAAAGTTTAGTGTATGAGCAAATAATTGCTGATTTGGAAGATGCACAAGGTGTTTTAGCAGAAGATTATTCCTTTTCCGGGGGTGAAAGAGTTCGGCCAAATAAAGCTGCTGCATCCGCTATGTTAGCTAGAGTTTATTTATATCTGGAGGACTGGAGCAATGCTGAAAAGCAAGCTTCGTCAATAATTGAAAACTCAACAACCTATAATCTGCTTCCTAATCTGAATGATGTATTTTTAGCTAACAACCGTGAAGCGATTTGGCAATTGAAACCAGTCGTACCTGGTAATAATACATTTGAGGCTCTGACTTTTGTAATACCTCTTGCCCCTCCAGTGAATTTATCATTATCAAATGGCTTGGTATCTGCTATTGAACCAAATGATAAACGAATGGACAATTGGGTAAATAGTATCTCAAATGGAACGAACACATATTATTTCCCTTTTAAATATAAAATTAGTGAAGCAAATCAACCATTAACAGAATACTCAGTGGTTCTTAGACTTGCTGAACAGTATTTAATCAGGGCTGAGTCTAGGCTGAAGCAGGGAAATTTAATTGGAGCGCAAGATGATCTTAATTCTATTCGTAATAGAGCTGGACTTAATAATTCCCTAGCAAATGATCCATCTTCATTGTCACTAGCGATTGAGAAAGAAAGAAGGATAGAATTGATGGCGGAATGGGGACATCGTTGGTTTGACCTTAAGCGTAGTGGACGGGTGAATACAGTTTTAGCTCCAGTAAAACTGTATTGGGGGGAAACAGACATTTACTACCCAATTCCACAATCAGAAATAGTAAACAATCCAAATCTTACTCAAAACTCAGGATATCAATAAAATTAATATTGGTTTATTAATAATATAATTGTACTAAACGCTCCTATTGCGTTCCTAGCTCTCGCAACCCTTTAAATCAATACTATCTAAAATGAATTCATTTAATTTGACTATCTTAATTACTATAATGTCTTTAGCATCTCTGGCACAAACCCAATCTCATCAAATCCAACGTAAACGACTTAATATTGGTGATACTGTTCCAAGTAAATACCAACTGGATAATCTGGTAAACTACCATTCGAAAACTGCGAAAATATCTGATTTTCGTGGCAAACTATTGATTTTAGATTATTGGTTTACGGGCTGTACTCCTTGTATAACTTCCTGGCCAAAATTAATAAAGCTTCAGGAAAAGTTTGAAGGTAAAATACAAATTATGTTAGTAAATCATATGGAATCTGAATATACTGTTCAGAGTTTTATTGACAGATGGAACAAAAGAAATGATTTTTCCTTTAACATTCCATCTGTCACAGAGGATTCAGTTTTATTTCGTGTATTACCACCATCTGGATATCCAACAATCATTTGGATTGATGAAACAGGGGTTTTCCGATCAGTTACAGATGGGGGGGGGCTTACAGAATACAATGTTCAATCGTTGTTGGAAGGAGATAAATTTAATCTAGAAACGTTAGAATGGTTGGACAGACGGAATGTTTTAGATTATGGACTTCCTCTTTTTGATGATGGAAATAAAGGAATTGGCAAGAATATGATTTGGTATTCAAGAGTCTCAAGTTACTCCGACGAATTAAGTACTCAGCTTATTGAGAGTGCCGATTCAAGCGGGTATTATGTAACGTCTTCAAATTGGTCCATTTTGGATCAGATAAGAAATGCATATGGTAGAGGTAGTGACTCAGATCTATTTCGAAATCCTCTACCTTACAATCGAATAATTTTAAAGGCACAGGACTCTAGCCGGTATTTACACAATATAAATGGGGTTACACAGCACCAAAATCTTTATACCTATCAATTGATTTCTTCAGAACCAAAAACGAAAAATCAATTAAAAAAGATCATGCAAGAGGATTTGAATAGATATTTCCATCTAACTACAGAATGGAGAAAAATTAAGAAAAAGTGTTTGATACTTGCTGTAAAGGATTCTATCATAAATATTGATTCATTAGAGTACTCAAAACCTAGATTTCGTTACTATCAACAAGAAAGAAAGTTTACAATAGAAGGAATGTCTATTGATTATTTATTTAGGTTCTTAGAAAATGCAACAAATCACTTTTACTCTTCCTATCCTTTAATTGATGAAACTGGATTTAAAGGTGAATTAAATATTGTTTTTGATGAGTCAAATGTAACTAATTTTGACTATTATTTTCCAGACAATTATCGCCTTTTTTTTGAAGATTATGAGCTTCTTAATAAAGCATTAGAGCAATATGGACTTAGTCTAACTTTGGAAGATAGAAATATAGATATTTTGGTAATTGATGATTCTGATGATTTCCAACCAATCCAAAGAGAATTAACACAGGAGGAAAAAATAGCAAATACTAGGGAAAAAGATAAAATGTTGGTATTAAGTGCAGCATCCAAAAAAGATTGGGGCTCATACAAAAATCACTTTATATATTATGTTAATAAATATTTGATGAATAACTATTCGGAATTGAATGCGCATGCTTGGGAATTTTATAAAAATAAATTCATTACTGATGAAGTTGCTCTTAACGAAGCACTTAAATGGGCTAAAAGGTCTATAGAATTGAATAGCTATCCACAAAACAATGATACATATGCAGCTATTCTATATAAACTAGGTAGAAAACAAGAGGCTCTAGCAGCTGCACAAAAAGCCCTTGAAATGTACAATAGTGCTGGCATTGACGGAAGTCAGACATTACAACTCATTGAAAAAATTAAAGCATTATAATCATAAAATATCTTTGTTATTTAGAAATGAGTTATACTAAAATTTTAATTTTAACAGAGTTTCTAAATTAACTTAGCGTATCAAAATGGTCTTCTTAATATTTTAACTGGATTTCCACAATTGTAACCCTCATAGGCTATTTTGCCGGTTTGGATTTGTAATCCTGAACCTACAGTTACAGTGCAATAACTCCCAGTATTACTAGTTAAACAATTCATCCAAGGGTATTCCAAAGCTCCTAGAACACAACCTAGAGTTGAATGCTCTCCGTAAGTATCTACTAAGGAATTTGTTTTAAAGGAGCAAACGGGGGTTATTGTAATAATACAGGCAACAATAGTTAAAATAATTCTTAGGTTTTTCATGATTTTACTATTTCAAAAACTGGATTTTTTATGGTCTTACCTTTTGACTTAATTTATAACTGGCTTAAAGAAATTGTGATTTTATTTAAACTTTTCAATTCAATTAATAGATATTAAAAGTTGATTTTTGATGTAGCAAACGACACATATTAATTTGCCTCGTGACTTAAATTAGCTTTAATTTGATTAAAACTAGAAAGATTTAGGTTTTGACCAAAATAGTCCGCATTTAATTGATAAATAGTGAGATAATGATCATGTAGGGCAATCAATTTGTCTTTATAAACTTTAAAGCTGGACATTTTATATCCTTTATATTTAGGAATATAAAAACTAAACAAATAGACTCCATTGATCAAATTGTATATATCAATAACTGAAGCTTCATCAAAATTCTTAGGATTTTCATTTTCCGCAATCAAATTTGAATTTATGAACAGGAGATTTTTAAATATTGTACTTTTTTTATTGACAATAAGTGGAGGGGCTGCCATAGTGATTGAATTGTCTGATCTAATTTTTGCTATTTTTATTTTAGCCTTGGTGGTTGTATCAATAGTATTGCCCCTATACAAAACATTAAAAGATGTATCCAATGAAATAAATTGGTTTCGGTAATAATAGATGTATGTAAGCTGATTTAGATAAGGATTGTGATGTAGCATACCATCAGTACAAAACATTCCATCTATTTGCTTTTTTAATATTCCTGGAAAAAAAACAACATATGGTGTGTCAATTTTTAGTTTTACAAAAATATTTTCATTGTGATTATTTAATGTTCTTAATGCAAAAGAGGTACGACTTATAGGTACTAATTCATTAAAAAATACGCTATCATAAATATATCTTGTAGCTTTTAACTTCTCTAAAGTTCCTCGTAAAATAGCGGGTCTAAGGCCATCTACCAAATAAAAGTAAGGAGAGTCAACTTTTACGAATACCGATGTTAACCCTAATTTTTCAAGGTTTTCAACATATATCTGATTATGGGTTGTATCCATTTTATATGTGTTAACTATTAAAAGATGAAGTTGAGCAGTTTTGTTTCCTAAATAAACGTAATCCGAACTAACACCAGCCAAATAATAAGAATTATATTTAACATCAAATGTATTTGATAGCAAGATTGGTTCAGTTGGAAATTCACGAAAAAAGTTATTGTGATCTTGATTATTGGAAAGTATATACAAAAGAGTAATTAGGGCAACGCTAAAAATTAGGACACTAATAATTAAGATTAGAATTTTTCTGTTCATTTGCAATTATGGTTCAGGCAAAATTGGTTAAAGGAAGGATGGTGATTTATACACCACCATCCTTTAATTTAAGACCTATTTATGGCCTTTTTAGAGCAAATGAAGGATTACCACAGTTATTACCCTCATACGCCAGTTTTCCGATCTCTACCGGTTGAGGAAATTGACCCACAGTTACAGTACACTGAGGTCCTGAATTGGTGGTTAGACAGGTTTGAGGCTGTTCAATTATACCACTAATACATCCCAAAGTTGAGTGCTGTCCTCTAGGGTCAGCGGCAGTATCAAGGGCATAAGCCGCACCAAACGCAAATACAAAAGCTAAGGCTACTAAAACATTTTTTAAAGGTTTCATGATTGTACATTTTAAGGTTGAATATTCCTACTCTTTTTACAGGTTTTCGGATTCCCCTGATTTATTGCGCGCTAATAAATATCTTTAATTAGTTTTTTCTATGTATTTCCAAGGCTTTAAAGTGGAGAATTTTGGCAGCAATTTCCTATTAGGAAACAATACAAAATGAACAAGTGCCAAACTTAATTTTTAGTTTAATTATTTTCCTCCCTTTATCCCACGTACGCCAGTCTCTAGCAAAGAAGAGTTCAAAAAAATACCCATTAATCCCAACATCACATATCCAATATTGAAAATTAAATGCTCAGTCCAACCCATACTCTCCAGTACGCCTCCGCAAGAACATGGGATGTTTTCATCAATAATTAATATAGCCGTGATGTAAACAGTGAATGTCATCATAAGGCTAAAACTGGCATATAAACCTACTCTACGGAAACGTAAAGTCGCAAGCATCCCAGCAATCAACAATTCGGAAAATGGGACAGTCCAGGCTAATATACCCGCAAAATCAGTCAATAATGGTGATTGCCCGATCTGTACAGAAAACTTTTGAATATCCTTTAACTTAACTACGGCAGCATAGACGAAAAGTAGAATAAACAAAAAACATATAATCTCAAGAGCGATCTTTTTTACCTTCTCGGATCTTAGTTGGCTGATGATGGTTGCGGTTGATAACATTTTATAAACTGGTTTTAATTGTTGTTTTTTGTTTAACCCGTAAGGGTTAGCTGGCAATTTCCATTTGGGAGTTACAGATATTCAGATCTGAGCTTTTAATTAATTTCGTTTCCGTACCCGATGCCTGGTTGGGACCTTCGCCAAAGGTTACGGCCGATGGTGAAGGCTTTTGTGGGGCAAGCTGGGTTATCGTGTTTTACAATTAAAGAGACCGTCGTTTTATAATGGCCCGCCTTCGCTAAAACTATGGCGGGCGGAGCTGGTAGTGAAATTGTGTTTTTTCCTTATATTTTCCATTGCTTTCTTTTTTCTGGTTAATGTTGTTCGCAAAGTGTTAACAAAAATTGGGACTTTGCTTTATCTTCTCCTTTTTACCTGCTGAGGCATTTATCCCCCCGCCCGCGGCGCCCAGGTGAAAATGGGCGCGGGGCTTAGGGATTGGGGAGAATAGTTATTTGTTTTGATCATTAGTTGGATTAGCTTCGCCCGCCGTCGCCTTGGCGACAGCGGGCAAGGTTGAAGTTAGTTTTAAGTTGATTGTTTTCATTGTTCATAGCTGTTCTTAATGACCGGTTTTGTGTTTTGTTGACTGTTTTGATTACTTAATGGTCGAACCACGTTTGCTAAAACTTCAGAAGACTCGCCTAATTAAGCTAAAGCTTCGGCGGATTTACCTGGTTGCTCGTTGAATTACATTGGTGAAGGTAGAAGGTAGGAGTATTAAAGTCAATAGCATTTGAAAGATTTCGTAGGGTTTACACTAAAATTTCGTAGGATTTACACTTCAAAATAGTATTTAGAGGATATTTTCTTTAATTAAACAAAGAGGGGTTCACATATAATACCTCTTCACACCCAAACTCACACTCAATTTATTGGCTCATAAGGAAAGCTTTAATGAAGTCGTTTAGGTCGCCATCGAGGACGTTTTGGACGTCAGTACGTTCTAAGCCAGTGCGGGCGTCTTTGATGAGTTTGTAAGGGTGTAAGACGTAGTTCCGGATCTGGGAACCGAAATCGATTTTCATTTTGCTGCTTTCAATTTTGTCCCTCTCTGCGTTCCGCTTTTCGATTTCTAGCTGGTAAAGCTTGGATTTCAGCATTTTCAAAGCTTTTTCCTTGTTCTGTAGCTGCGATCTTTCCTGCTGGCATTCTATAATAATGCCGGAAGGGGCGTGACGTAGCCTGACGGCCGTTTCCACCTTATTTACATTTTGCCCGCCAGCACCACCTGACCGGAAGGTTTCCCAAGTAATATCGGCGGGGTTGACCGTAATTTCTATATTGTCATCCACCACAGGATACACATAAACGGAAGCGAAAGAGGTGTGTCGCCTACCCCCGGAGTCAAAAGGGGATATCCGTACCAGTCGATGGACGCCAATTTCGGATTTCAGGTTTCCATAGGCAAAATCGCCGCTGATCTCTAGAGTGGCGGATTTGATACCTGCCGTATCACCGGGCTGGTAGTTGACCTGTTTTACACCATAACTATTGCTTTCACCCCACATAATATACATACGATTGAGCATATCTGCCCAATCCTGACTTTCAGTGCCACCGGCTCCGGGATTGATTTCTATCATGGCGCTAAGCTGGTCTTCCTCATTGCTTAGCATTTTTTTGAACTCCAGTTCCTCCAGCGTCTCCAGGGACTGCTGATATTCCTCATCGATTTCTTCCTCCGTCGCCTCGCCCAGTTCATGAAATTCATGTAAAGTCTCCAGGTCCTCCATCTTGCCTTTGAGCAATTCAAAACTGTCTGTCCAGATTTTTTTGGACTTAATGTTTTTCAGAATCTTTTCGGCTTCTTTGGGATTGTCCCAGAAACTGGGTTGGGTGGTGAGATTTTCTTCTTCTTCTACTTCCTTTATTTTGTTATCATAGTCAAAGATACCTCCTTAAGGCCTCTATGCGCGCCTTCAAATCTTTTAACTGATCTGTCGTCATACTTAAAATTTGCGTTAATAAAATCCAAATATAAGCAGTCGCGACGAAAATATATATTTTAATCCTGGTAATTCTACTCCTGAAGTAAGTTTACGATGCTAAGCCGGTTCCTGCCCCGGACTTTAAAAGTTTTTTTTTCAGCTAGAATGAACAGGAGCCCCACTCCAATCATTATACTGCTTGTCCTTACCACTTTTCGATCGATGTTGAAAGGCTGATTCATGACCACCGTCCTGTTAAAATTATCGATTACAAAATAGCCGGCACCGGCGATTGGAAGTTTTTTTCCCAGGTCAACAAAAAGGGTGGAGCCTTGTCTATGGGCCCTGATATCAATTTCAGCAATTTCGGTAGTTTTGACGACAGCATTTTCGAAAAAAATCAGTTCTCCTGATAGATCTTTAATTTGCCGGGTGTAGAAGCGGTCTTCGCTGTGGAATCTTAACGTGATGTCGGAACCGGGGTAAATCCTGATTTTTTTCCTGCTGGCTCCTTTTTCCAGAAGCAGGTATTTGTGGCCCTGCGCGGAGGTTTGGTGGAGGTAGAAGGTGAGGGATAGGATCAGGAAGTACTTAATGTGTTTGGGCATGTATGTATAATGAAAAATCTGGCTTGGCGGTTGTCTATTTGTGTTATAATTGATTTAATAGGTTGTACGACTAAAAATAGAGTCTAGGTTTCAGGCTTTGACTGAAGCTGGAAATGAGTAATGTTTTTAATTTCGACCTTTCGGATGCAAGTCACAAACTTGTCTCATTTTGAAGCAAAAGTTTTTAACGGTTGGGGGGGCGTACTACGTAAACAAGCACCAACAGGACATAGTTTTTACTATATCCTGCATTTAGACACTTGTACTTACTATATCTTGGTTCCGAATGCTTGCACCTGTTTGGTTTAGCTGTTGAGTCAGTTTGTTTTAGCTTTTACGTTTGCCAAGAGTAAAAGTTGGGAGGTTGTTAAACCTTGTAAATCCAATTGAATTTGTCTTCAACTTTTCCCAGTTTGATGTCATCCAGGACTGCCAGGATTTTGTTGGAAAGGATTCTGCCTTCTACCGGAGGCAGTTGATAATCAACCCCTTCATGACCAATTTCGGCGATCTGGGCGATGGTGGCGGCGGTACCGGTGCCAAAAGCTTCCTGGACCGAGCCTGCCTTGAGGGCTTCGACCACTTCATCCACGGCAATTTTACGCTCCTCCACGGTGTAACCCCAATCCCTGGCAAGGGTTAAGGCACTGTCCCTGGTGACGCCTTTTAAAATGGTGTCGCCGGTAGGGGGGGTGATCAATTTGCCGTCAATGACAAACATCACGTTCATGGTGCCTGATTCCTCAATGTATTGGTGGGATTTGCCATCGGTCCAAACCAGTTGGTGATAACCCTTTTCCTGGGCCAGCATGGCAGGGAACAATGATGAAGCGTAATTACCACCGGTCTTTGCATAGCCGGTGCCTCCTTCAAAGGCCCTTGAAAATTTGGTTTCGATTTTCACGCTTACAGGCTGGCTGTAGTAGGCACCTACCGGACAGGTAAATATAATGAATTTATAGGTATCAGATGGCCTGATGCCGATATAATCATCAGAAGCAAAGATAAATGGTCTCACATAGAGTGAGGTACCGGGCCGGTCGGGAATCCATTGTGCATCCAGCCTTATCAGTTCAGTCAGTCCACCCATAAACAACTCCTCGGGCAATTCCGGGATACACATTCTTACAGCAGATTTATTCAGACGCACGAAGTTATCTAACGGTCGAAAAAGGATAGCTTCCCCTTTCATGTTTTTGTAGGCTTTCATACCTTCGAAAACCGACTGCCCGTAGTGGAGAATGGTATTGGCCGGTGATAAACTCAAAAACTCGTAAGGCCTGATTTCGAAATTTTTCCAAGCCCCGTTATCATATTCTGCGACAAACATGTGATCTGAGAAGACTCTTCCGAATGGAATATTGTCAAAATCCAGTTCACTAATTCTTGAGTTGGCAACCGGATGCGTATTAATATCTGATGTCTCAATCATAAAAAGAGAAGTTTAAAATGAAATGACTGAGGCTCAAAGATACGGAAAAAACGGATAATCGGCAAAGTGCGCCAATCAATAAAAGAACGGTGACAATTAAAGGTGGATTTCCTTCTTCTTTTTACCGTTTTTGTAAAATATTTCCTTCATCAGCTTTCCGTTATTGTCCCAGAACTGGCACTTTTCATTTTTAAGGCCATTTTTATAAATGGTCTTACATCTGCGTTGGCCGGAAGGATGCCATTCATTCCATTCACCGGTTTTAAGGCCTAAATGGTATATACCCTCCTGTGAAAGCTGGCCCGACTCATACCAGGTTTTGTAAACCCCTTCATATTTGCCGCCAATATATTTGGATTCCTCTTTCTGGGTACCATCGGCGTGCCATGCTTGCCAAAGGCCTTCTTTTCTTCCTGCAATATAAATTCCCTTTTCCTTTGGCTGGCCATTTTCGTGGAAGGAGACAAATTTACCGTCTGACTTCCCCTGGGCATTGTATAATTCAATGCTTTTCACCTGACCGTTTTCGTGAAAATGCTTCCACTCGTTTATTTTGTGATTTTTTTCGTATAACCCGGTACTCTTTTGCTGACCATTCTCATAAAATTCCTCCCATCGACCACTTTTCAATTCCCTGGCTACCGTATATACCTTTTTCTTGAGGCCATTTTCATAGTAATCGATCCATCGGCCATCTTTGCCACCATTCAGGTATTTTCCTTCGGATTTCTTTTTCCCGTTGGCATAATAACTTACCCAATCGCCGTTGTCCGGAATAGATTCACTTTCAATTTTAAACTCATGGAAATAATTGCTGGGTACATACACTGTTGTGTTTTTTAACTGCCCGTTGGGGTACCAATAGGAGCATTCCCCAATCCTTTTGCCATTTTCATACGATTCCTGTGATTTAAGTTGTCCGTCTTTATACCAGATTTTCCAGATGCCTTCCTTGTACCCTTTACGGTTAAGCAGGCCCTCACTTTTAATCTGCCCGCTTTTTTTATCCCAATAGGTAGTTTCCTTTTTTTGGGCAAAGGCTACTGGCAGCGAGCTCGCCATTAGTAGTACTAAAAAAATCTTCTTCATAGTTAAAAATCTATTTTTGCCCCGATGGAAACCAGGTGCTTGCCTGGTTCAAAGTCGGTGGCTATACCACTTTGATATATTAATCTGAAATTATCGAAGAGAAACCCTCCCCTTAGTATAGGGTACAGGTCGTTAACGCCGGAGGAGGTGCCGAAGTATTCGTAACCGATGCCGCCGGTCAATCCCAGTTTATGATTTGATGATTCGGTGGCGTAATTAAAGAGATTTATATTGGCTGTCCCACTAATCCGCCCGATGAAAAAATGGGTAATTGCTACATGGGGATTAAAATTCAAAGAAACGCCGGCTGTCTTGCCTAGTTCAAGCAGTCTTGTGCCAAATTCATACTGTAAGGTCAGTAAATAAGGAACGGCGATGATCTCTTCATCCGCATAAAAACCATACGCTACCCCTCCGAAATGCATATTTTGCCGGGTTAATTCGGCAATTTTAGCATCTTCGCCATGGTAACTGAACCTGAGACTATCCTGGCCCTGCACTTTTTGACAAAAGAGCAGGATTGATAATGCGAGTACTGTAAGGTCGTTTATTTTATTTTTCTTTCCCATGAACAAAAATACATTTGGCAATTAACCAAATTATTTTTTTTAAATTATCATGAGGAAGGCAATTATCTTAAGCACGTTATTTTTTTGTGCAATTACAATCGTAAAAGGCCAGCAATATCAGATTACAGGCGTAAAACCCCTCCATTTCAGGGGAGTTGAATCAATTACCAACGGTGATAAGGCCGTAGGTTATTATACTTATTATTTAAGTGAAAAGCTAAAAAAGGGTATGGTCACGTTAAATCTAGACATCCTGGATTTGGATTTGAACCTGATCAAACAAACACCTGTAACGGTTACAAAAAGGTCGGTACTTATTGGCTCGGAGTACAATGGTAAGGATTTTCTGTTCATTTTTTCAGATCAGTCCAAGAAGTTGAACACCTTTATAACTATTGACAGTGATGGCAACATTATTAAAAAAGAAGACAGAAAGCACCGGAAATTTGCTACCGCCAATTCTATGAAGGTATTTCCCGGAACTGATGGTAACGGGTTTTATGTTACTTCTGCCGTAAAGGAGAAAAAATGGGGCTATTCGGTTGAAAAAATTGATCGCGACCTGCGCACAATGTGGGAAGAAACCGTTACCAGAAACAAGGGTTATGTGTCTATTGAAGCTGCAGAGGCCGGCAAAAACAAACTTTTGCTGATTACCATTGAGAAGCCTAACTTCATGTCCAAAAAGGCACTGGGCAAACTGGTGAGCTTTGACGATAACACTGGTACAAAGCAATTTGAGTACGATTTATATGATGGAAGTATTACAGGAATTCCTTCTGCCTTCCTGGTGGAAGAAGGAGGAAATATTGTAACGGCAGGCATGTATTTTGAGGGTAGCAAGTGGCATGAGGTCAATTCTGACGGCATATTTTTCCTGAAATTATCACCCCAGGGCAAAAAACTGGCATACAACCATATAGACTGGGATAATGGTATCAAGAAGGCGCTGAAAGCCACATCAAGAAAGTTCAGCATCGGATCCAAACCCAAGGTTTTGTTCCACGAAATAGCCAAAACCGGAGACAGTTACCAGGTGATCGCGGAGACATTCCGGAAAACAGTAAAGGCCGGAACGTTGTTGGCCGCAGCCAGTGGATCAAACAGTGCCCCGATGGGATTTACCGTGATGGATTACATTATCTTCAATTATGATAACAACGGTAAACCGCTCGATATCAACAAAATTGAAAAACCATATAAATCCATTCTTGTCGAAGCCTCCATTGCCAGTGTCGGTGGCGTATCACTGGCTTACTATCTGAAGCGGTTTAATATGTTCACGTTTGAATATGTAACCACACTGCCTTCCGGCAAACAGGCCATTGTATACACCAACTGGGAAGGCGCGAAACTAGGCTCGGGTAAACCCTATGTAGGCATTTCAACCATTGCTATGGGAGAAGAGTCCGAGACCAAAAAAATACCGATGGCCAAAAAGTTAAAAATGGTGGTAGGAAATCCAAAAAACGCCAAAACCGGCGCATTGAGGGGCAAGTCAGGTCATACATGTATTTATGCCTATGACAAAAAGACCAAAACGGTAAACATTGGTTTGGAATCTATTTCATTTTAGATAAAAGCATAGTTTAAACCCTTGGGCGTTCATGCCTAAGGGTTTTGCATCCTGGGCCTCCAGGGTATTTCTTCAACATTTAAATCTTGCGCCATTTTTCTGGACAATACAAAAAGATAGTCCGATAGCCTGTTCAGGTATTTAATGACCAGCTCCGCCACAAACTCATTTTGTCCCAGGTTAATAGCCAACCTTTCGGCTCTTCTGCACACACAGCGCGCTATATGACAAGCAGATACGGCAGTGTGGCCTCCTGGTAAAATAAAAAATCTCATTTCAGGAAGGTCTTCATTCATCAGATCAATTTGCTCTTCCAGCATGGTGATATCACTTTCAAGCAAGTCGGGAATTTTTACTTTGGATTTTTCAGGATCTGAAGCCAGTGAAGATCCGATGGTAAACAGCCGGTCCTGAATTTCACGCAGTATTGCTTTCCTGCTGCCATTTACCTCCTGGTCCCCGACCAGACCGATGTAAGAATTTAACTCATCTACAGTACCGTAAGCTTCGATCCGGTCGTGTGACTTGGGAACTCTGGTACCACCCAGTAGTGCCGTAGTACCCTTATCGCCAGTTTTAGTATATATCTTCATGCCGTTATTAGCTGTCCAGTTTCAGCGATTTGACGTTCACAACATTGTGGTTGACCTCATCCGTTTCAATTAAACCGTCGCGCAGGCGAATGATGCGGTGGGCGTAGTGGGCGATATCGTCTTCGTGCGTCACCATGATAATGGTGTTGCCTTTGTCATGCAATTCCTGAAACAGATCCATAATGCTGTATGATGTTTTTGAGTCCAGGTTTCCGGTGGGCTCATCGGCCAGGATAATACTGGGGTCATTCACAAGTGCCCTGGCAATGGCCACCCTTTGCCTTTGCCCCCCGGACAATTCGTTGGGCTTGTGACTGGCCCTGTCGGCCAGGCCTACATTTTCCAGGGCTGCCATGGCCTTTTCTTCCCTTTCGTATTTGTTCAGCCCTGCATATACCAGGGGCAGTGCCACATTTTCGAGCGAACTGGCGCGGGGCAGAAGGTTAAAGGTTTGAAAAACAAAGCCGATTTCCTTGTTACGTATTTCTGCCAGTTCGTTTTCAGTCAGGTCACTTACATCATTGTCATTTAATATGTAAGTTCCAGATGAGGGGGTATCCAGGCAGCCGATGATGTTCATCAGGGTGGACTTGCCCGAGCCTGAAGGCCCCATAAAGGCTACATACTCGCCTTTATCGATGTTAATTGAAATGGAAACCAAGGCATTGATGGTTTCACTTCCCATTTTATAAACTCTTGAAATTTCCTTTGTTTCAATAATCCTGGTCATATATGCATCTTGTTTTGAGATTAACCTTCAATAGGACAAATTATTTTTATCCTAAAAAAATAAATTTTACTTTTTTCGCCAATTTGAATTACTCGAACGGAGAATTACCCGGATTTAAGGTTTGCCCTGCGGGTAATATCCGTAGCTTTCATTTTATGAAATCTTTGATCCGCAACCAAAAAACTGTAACATACAAACTCTTGACCTGTATTCTAAGACGAGTGGAAACAAAAAAGTATGATTTAAATTGACCATTGATATTTGGCAATGGACAATTATTTTAAGGTACACACCTTTGTTACTGCAATCATGAAATCGTTGTATCCTTTCACCTGATAGCGCAAGGGTTGTGGGTTTTGCACAGTATAAGCATGTGCTTGTTTTTTTATTTTATAGGCCAAAACAACCCTTAACTTCGTACCTTTGTGCCTCCGTGTCTTTGTGGTGAAAAATGGTTAACCACAAAGACACCGAGACACAAAGAGACACCACGCATTTTGTCGAAAATGTTGTGCAACAGCCACGGGACGCCAGCGCGATACTTTTTAAGTCGTATCCTGGAACTCGCAACCCGTATCTTTTGTTCTTTCAAGGCTTTACTATTTGTTTTTTGAGTGCCTTCATTTTTTGCTTTTTGAAAAGGCGGCCTCAACGGCCTTTTTTAATTCCTGGGCAGCGTTCTCAATGCGCAGACCCACTTCCTGGAATTTGTCTTTGTGCTCTTCCGTGAAATTTTTGACTTCGCCGTCGAATTTATCCCAGTTCCGTTTCAATTCCTCCATTCCTTCCTCAAATTTGTCGTCCAGGCCCTCGCTTTTGGTTTTGGCTTTTTCAATTAATTCATCAATTTTTTTCCCGAAATTGGTAAACAGTTTTTCAGCACTGCCTTGTTTTTGATCTTCCATTTTAAAAACTAAACTTTTTTGTGTTTAACTATTAGGACTCGATTACCCCTCAAAAAGTTTTATGAATTCAAATTTTTCTCCATCAAATAACCCTTTATCACTCAATTTGCAGGAAGGAATTACCAGCAATGCCATAAAAGAAAGTGTCATAAATGGTGAAATCAATGTGCTCCCCAGTTTTTTAGAAAACCGGTCGATAGCTGAATAGGCCCTGGCTACCTCATAACCATCGTGCGTCGACATTAACCCGGCTACGGGCAAGGGTACCACCATTTCCCGGCCTTGTCCCACCGCCGAAACACCACCTCGTTGCTCAATGATTAAATTGACGGCTTTACACAGGCTTTGATCATCTACCCCTACGGCGATGATGTTATGTGAATCATGTGCTACCGAAGAGGCAATTGCGCCTGATTTTAAACCAAAATTTTTGATAAAAGCAAAAGCCGGAGGGGCAGTATGATAGCGGTTAACCACAACCAGTTTAAGCATATCTTCAGTAACGCTGGTCATAGCCAGACCATTTTCGTGGCGGCATTTCATTTTCAACCTGTTGGTGATCAACTGTCCGTTGAGGGCCTCAATAACATTTACCATCCTGTCTGCTGCCGGTAATTTAAATACCTCAATGCCCACCGGTTGTATAGAAAAATTGTTAATAACCTTGTTTTCAAGGGGATCTATCAGCGTTTTCCCATTTTCGGCCACCAGTTTGCCATTGATGAAAGTTTTGGTGATGTTAAAAGCTTCAGGATGATCGATAACAATAAAGTCCGCCGGATCACCCAGGTTGAGCAGGCCTACCCCCAACCCGTAGTGCAGCACCGGATTAACGCAAGCCGCTTTCAGCACAGTGAACAAATCAATTCCCTTATCCAATGCTCTGATTACCAATTGGTTGATATGACCTTCCACCAGGTTGTCAGGGTGTTTGTCATCTGAGCAGAACATCATCCGATCCTCATAGTCAGTCAGCAGGTCAACCAGCGCTTCGAAATTTTTTGCCGCACTGCCCTCTCTGATGATAATTTTCATGCCATGTGCCAGCTTGTCCAGTGCCTCTTCCCTGGTAAAGCATTCATGATCGGTAGATATGCCGGCATTGATGTAATCCCTGGCCATTTCACCTTTTAGCCCCGGGGCATGCCCATCGATTACCTTTTGATGCTTTCCGGCAATAGCCAGTTTTTCCATTACCCCGGGGTCCTGGTTGAGTACACCTGGCCAGTTCATCATTTCAGCTAAATATTTGACTTCTTTCCGGGACAATAACTGATCGATTTCGTTGGCAGTAATCGTTGCTCCGGCGGTTTCAAAAGTGGTGGCCGGTACGCAGGAAGGCGCGCCAAAGAAAAACTTGAAGTCTACCTGTTTGCCATTGTCAATCATATATTCCACCCCCTTTACCCCCATAACATTACCGATTTCGTGCGGATCTGACACGGTCGCTACCGTACCATGAACCACCGCCAACCTGGCAAACTCAGCCGGTACTAACATGGAGCTTTCGATGTGAACGTGGGAGTCAATCAACCCGGGCAATATGTACTGATTTTCTACATCATCCACCTGTTCGATTTTGCTTATTTTTCCTGCTTCTATCACCAGCCTTCCCTTGTAAATATTTTTGGCCACCACATCGATGACATGGCCGGAAATGGTAAAGTTGCTTCCCATCGCAATTTTCTGCTAATAATTCAATAAATGAATGTACAATATTACTATGTTATTTATAGTTATGTTCTTACCTATGTGAATTTATTCAAACTATTAAGCAAAGAGCTTCAATAATCAGGTTATATTTGTAGTAACCAATAATAACAACAAATATTTTGAAAAAGAAAATAACCATCGTCTTATCACTGGTAATTGTTCTATCATCGGTTTTTGCGGCATGCTCCGGCACCCAGCACAGGGGAAAACAAATTAAAAAAAACAAGCCCCTTCCGTGCCCCAAAAAGGATTGTTAAAGAATATAACCGAATATATTACTTCCCATACTAAAGCTATCGATATTATATTATATTTGCGAACGAATTAAAAGGGGAAGCACGCTTTCTCAATTGTTATTCGTTTCAGATCATTAATGAAAAAAATCGTGATAGCTGTAGATGGCTATTCTGCTTGTGGGAAAAGCTCTACCGCCAAGGAAGTGGCTTCCCGGTTAGGGTATGTTTACATAGATACAGGTGCCATGTACCGGGCTGTAACCCTATTTTTTCTCCAAAATTTCATCAACCTCACCAATCCAAAAGACGTAAAAAGTGCGTTGGATCAAGTCAATGTCAGTTTTATTCCGAACCCTAATACAGGTATTAATGAAGTTTATTTGAACGGATTCAATGTTGAAGAAGCGATCAGGGGCATGGAAGTGTCAGGAAAGGTCAGTGAGGTGAGCGCCATCCCGGAAGTAAGAAAGGCCATGGTGTACCTTCAAAGAAAATTGGGTAAAAATAAAGCGGTAGTTATGGACGGCAGAGATATCGGTACTTTTGTGTTTCCGGAGGCGGAGTTGAAGGTTTTTATGACGGCCGATTTTGATGTCCGGGCAGCGAGGCGGCAACAGGAGTTGCTGGAAAGGGGTGAAATGATCGGATTTGAGGAGGTCAAAAAAAATTTACAGCATCGCGATACCATTGACACCACCCGGAAGGAAAGTCCTTTGAAAAAAGCCGACAATGCGCATGTGATTGACACCACTCAATTGACGATGGAGGAGCAGATAGAACAGATTGTCCAACTGGCTAAAAGTATTATTGATCAATAAATGGTAGTAAGATTATGGTTGTAGAAATAGATCGAAATTCAGGTTATTGTTTTGGCGTTGAATTCGCCATAAAAATGGCAGAGGATGAAATGCAGGAAAATGGGCATTTGTATTGCCTCGGAGACATAGTGCATAATGATATGGAGGTGAAGCGGTTGTATGAAAAAGGCTTACGCATCATCGACCGGGACCAACTTCAGGACATTCACGATGCCAAAGTCCTGATCCGCGCCCATGGTGAACCTCCTGAAACCTATAAAACTGCTATGCAAAATAACCTGGAGCTGATAGATGCCTCCTGTCCTGTGGTGCTGAAGCTCCAAAACAGGGTCAAGCATACTTTTGATCAAATGCAAAAGGTGAATGGCCAGGTCGTCATCTATGGCAAAAAAGGACACGCAGAGGTCATCGGTATTACAGGACAAACCCGTGGTGAGGCCATTATCGTGACTACAGAAGAAGACCTTGACAAGATTGATTTCTCCCGCCCAGTGACCTTGTTCAGTCAAACCACCAAAAGTACCAAGGGTTTTTACCACATCAGACAACTCATTCAAGAAAAATTAGCCAGGGAAAAAGTGGATTTTACAGACGGTGATTTTGTCGCCAACGACAGCATTTGCCGACAGGTTTCAAACAGGGAGCCACACCTGACGAAATTTGCCAAAGAGTATGACATTATCATATTTGTCAGCGGCAAAAAAAGTTCGAACGGAAGGGCCTTGTTTAATGTGTGTTTGGGCGAAAATAAAAGAAGCTATTTCATAGAAAGTGAAGAAGAATTGGTGTTAAGCTGGTTTGAGACCGGAGACTCTGTGGGTATCTGTGGGGCTACCAGCACGCCCATGTGGTTGATGGAAAGGGTGGCGGAGTATATTAGGTCGTTGGAACTCTACACAACACCCCAATAAACAAAGATTTCACCAAAAAAATCAAATGACATTTAAATCCCTATAATTAAATTTTTATTGTTTAAATTTTTATTAATTTTGCCACGTTTTAAACGTTTTGATTACTTATAACAACTTTTATGTCGAAGTTTGTAAAGCTTAAAAAGGGATTTGACATCAAACTAGCAGGGAAAGCTGAAAAACAGATCGCGGGAGTTGTCCAGCCTGATACATTTGCCGTAAAACCCACAGATTTTCAGGGTATTTTAAGACCAAAAGTTTTGGTTAAGGAGGGAGAGAATGTAAAGGCAGGAACCCCTGTACTGATTGATGGAAAAAACGATAAAATTAAGCACACAGCTCCGGTAAGCGGAGAAATAGTCGCGGTCAAAAGAGGTGATAAAAGGAAATTGCTGGAAATTGTCATTCTTTCCGACAGGGAAATCGAGTATGTGGAGTTTCCAACTTACACCATTTCCGACATTGTGAATCTCAAAAAAGAAGACTGTGTTGAACCCTTGATTTCCAGTGGTGTATGGCCTAACATTATTCAAAGGCCTTATGGTATCATTGCTGACCCCGACACATCACCAAAATCCATCTTTATCTCAGCATTCGATACGCATCCCCTGGCTCCGGATCAGGATTTTCTGCTAAAGGATCAGGACAAATTTTTTGAAGCGGGTATCGCGGTTCTGAGAAAATTTTCTCCTTCGATTCATCTCAATGTCAATGCCAACTCAGAGGTTTCAGGTTTATTCTCCCAGGTAAAAGATATTCAGATCAACAAATTTTCCGGCCCACATCCTGCGGGTAATGTGGGTGTTCAGATTCACCATATCGACCCGATCAGAAAAGGGGATATTGTGTGGACTGTGAGTCCGTTTGGAGTAGCGCAAATCGGTAAATTGTTTTTAGAAGGGAGATATGACGCTTCCCGTCTGATAGCCTTTACCGGATCGGAAATAAATTCTCCGAAATACTACCGGACTTACACAGGTGCAAATATCAGGAAATTTGTTGAAAACAATTTAAAGTCCGAACATGTTAGATATATCTCAGGGAATGTATTAACCGGGCAAAAGATAGAAAAAGATGGGCACATTGGCTTTTATGATAGTCAGGTTACGGTAATTCCGGAAGGGGACTACCATGAATTCTTCGGGTGGATTTTGCCTGACGCAAAAAAGCTGAGCTTTCACAGGGCCTTTGGCTTGTTATCCTTTCTGATGCCTAAAAAAGATTTCGTGGTCGATACTAACACCCATGGAGAAGACAGGGCCTTTGTGCAAACCGGGGTGTTTGAACGGGTAATTCCAATGGATATTTTACCCATGTATTTAATCAAAGCAATTATGGCGGAAGACTTTGATGGCATGGAGGCACTGGGAATTTATGAAGTGATAGAAGAAGACCTGGCATTATGTGAGTTTGTGGATGTTTCAAAACATGATATCCAGGCGATTTTAAGAGAAGGAATAGATTTAATGCAATATAGCTAAGCGATACAATGAAACTACTGAGAACCTTTTTTGACAAGCAAAAGCCTCACTTTGAAAAAGGAGGTAAGTGGGAAAAGTTTTATTATATTTTCGAGGCCCATGAGACGCTACTATTTACGCCAAAGAGCACGACTAATGCAACCGGCACGCAGATAAAGGATGCTATTGACATGAAAAGGATGATGATGACAGTACTTATCTCCATGATCCCATGTCTTATCTTCGGAATATTCAATGTAGGTTACCAGCACTTTATCGCTCAAGGACAAGAAGTCAGTTTTCTGAGCTTAGACACACTAGTGATTGGTGCCATAAAGGTACTGCCCGTAGTGGTGGTTTCATATGCGACAGGCTTAAGCATCGAATTCATTTTTGCTACCATTAGAAGGCACCCTGTGAATGAAGGATTTCTGGTTACGGGTATGCTTATTCCTTTGGTGATGCCACCTACTGTGCCGCTTTGGCAGGTAGCGTTGGCCACAGCATTTGCCGTTGTTATCGGCAAGGAGGCTTTTGGCGGTACTGGTATGAATATTCTCAATGTGGCCCTTACAGCAAGGGCATTTTTGTACTTTGCCTACCCAACCGATATGTCCGGCGATGTGTGGACCTATGTAGGTGATACACAACTGGTGGATGGATATTCCGGTGCCACTGCACTGGCTATTGCTGCGGAGGCTTCCACAGCAGAATCCCCTGTGGTAGCTGCCCTGGGAAATAGTTGGTATAGCGGACTTTTTGATTTTGGAAATCTGATCTGGGGTCAGATCCCAGGCTCTATTGGGGAAACTTCTGTGATCATGTCCCTGATCGGTGGGGCGATTTTAATATTAACCGGCGTTGGTAGCTGGAAAATTATTGTTTCTGTATTTGGAGGGGCCTATGCGATGGGATTGCTCTTTAATGTCATAGGCGCCAATACGTATATGCTCATGCCGGCAGAATATCATCTGGTAATAGGTGGCCTGGCTTTTGGGGCTGTATTTATGGCAACCGATCCGGTAACAGCGACTCAAACTGAAACAGGAAAATGGATCTATGGATTTTTAATCGGTGTTATTACGGTGATTATCAGGGTGGTTAACCCGGCCTATCCCGAAGGTATTATGATGGCCATATTGTTAATGAATGTATTTGCCCCGTTAATTGATTATTATATAGTACAAGCCAACAAAAAAAGGAGGTTACAACGTGCAACAGTCTAATTTATATATCCTTATATTCTCAGTGGCGTTGACCGTCGTGCTGGGAGGTTTGCTCTCTATTGCTGCAGTGGGTCTGAAACCATTGCAGACAAAAGCTGTTGAATTGGATACTAAAAAACAAATTCTCAGTTCCGTGATGGAAATAACTTCTGAGATGGATGTGATCGGCACATTCAATACCAGGACCAAATCAGTGGCCGTCAACGTGGAAGGCGAGCTGGTTGAAAAAGATGATGAAGGAGCCACTATCGTTCCTGAAAAAATCAACATCGAAAAAGAGTCCAAAAAGGATTCTGAAAATAAGGTATTGCCTGTATACCTGTATATGAACGAAAAAGACACTACAAAAGTAGAAGCCTACATCTTTGCCATGTTTGGAACTGGCCTGTGGGATAAGATTTGGGGCTATGTGGCAGTAGCTCCCGATTTAACAACCATCAAAGGTATATCTATGGATCATAAAGCCGAAACACCGGGATTAGGAGCCAGAATTACCGACAAAGAAGTAAAAGATCGGTATAAGGGTAAACAATTATTTGATTCTAATGGTTATCTTGTTGGAATCGAAATGAAAAAAGGTGAACGAGGGGACTCCAGCTTATTTGATGAGCATGAGGTCGATGGAATGTCCGGTGCCACATTGACTGCCAATGGAGTCAATGAAATGCTTTTGAAATATATTGGCTTTTACCAGGCATACATCGATAAGGTAAAAGCAGGAGAAACGGTGGCCCTCAATTAGTGAGGCGTCCGGTTAAACATCAGAATTCAAGTAATAAACGAAACTATAGTAACTATTATGAGTACTGAAACAGTTGAACAGCAGGAAGTACAGGAAGTAGAAGTAAAAGAGACCGAGTCGTTACTTTCCAAAAGGCGTAGAAAGATTATGAGCGATCCGCTCAATGATGATAACCCAATCACCATTCAGGTGTTGGGTATATGCTCTGCCCTGGCAGTGACAGTTAAAATGATGCCAACGCTGGTGATGGCCCTGGCCGTGATTTTTGTGATTGTTTTTTCCAACTTAATTATATCCATTCTAAGAAATGTGATCCCCAACAGGGTAAGAATCATTGTACAACTGGCTGTGGTCGCGTCTCTGGTGATCCTGGTAGACCAAGTGCTAAGGGCTTATATGTATGATGTGGCCAAAGTAGTGGGGGTTTATGTAGGGTTGATAATTACCAATTGTATTATCATGGGCCGTCTTGAAGCATTTGCCATGGGTAACAAACCCTGGGACTCATTTCTTGATGGATTGGGTAGTGGATTCGGCTACTCTTGGATAATTTTAGCTGTCGCGTTTTTCAGGGAGTTGTTTGGGTCAGGATCTATATTTGACTTTAAGGTATTTGAAGCCATAGGTTGGACCAGTTATCAGGCAAACGGATTAATGGTGAGTCCTATAGGCGCTTTCATCATCCTGGGACTGATCATCTGGGTGCAGCGATATAAAAACGGTTACGTAGAACATTAAAATTAAACGATCATGTGGGAAAATTTAATTAATCTCGGTGTAAAATCGATTTTTGTTGAGAACATGGTATTCGCCTATTTTTTAGGGATGTGTTCTTATCTGGCTGTTTCCAAAAAAGTACCTACAGCCTTTGGACTGGGGCTGGCTGTAATCTTTGTACTTACCATCACTGTGCCTGTCAACTGGTTATTGCTGGAGTATATCTTAAAAGAAGGAGCCCTTACGTGGGTAAGTATGGATTTCGCAACGGTTGACCTCAGCTTTTTGCAGTTCATTATGTTTATAGCCATTATCGCTGCTATGGTGCAGTTAGTGGAAATGGTTATTGAAAAGTTTTCACCGGCCCTGTATGGTTCGTTGGGTATTTTTCTGCCCTTGATCGCAGTTAACTGTGCTATTCTGGGATCTTCGCTGTTTATGGTGCAAAAAGAATTTACGCTGACCGAAGCTACCGTTTATGGATTTTCATCAGGTATCGGATGGTTTTTGGCTATCATTGCTCTGGCGGCAATCAGGGAAAAAATAACCTATTCCAATGTACCTGCCCCCCTTAAAGGTTTGGGAATAACTATGATTATTACGGGCTTGATGGGGCTTGGTTTCTTATCATTCATAGGTATAAAAATTTGAAATAAACGATAAAAAATATGCTGGAAACCCTGACCCCTAAAGTCAGGGTTTTTTTTATCTGCTCCCGTATTAGCTGAGGCAGGCGCCAATAACGTGTTTAGTTTTCCAGCGGTGCTGATCAATGAGACACAAGGCCAGTCATAAAGTTTAACACGTTTTAATCATTTTTTTATTAATATACGTTTAGACAGTTAAATTTAAACTTTTGCCCAATGAATCACCCTGTAAAACACCAACCTGAAAGAGTCACTTTCAGCAAGTTCCTTAAATATTTTTTCAAGGGACTTTTGGTCCTCGCTCCGATTACCATAACGTTATACATCATCATCTTTGCCCTGAATTGGCTGGATGGTTTGATACCAGCCGTCAGTGTACCTGGACTGGGGTTACTTATTGTCTTAGCCGGGATTACCTTAGTCGGTTATCTTACTTCCACCATTGTAATTAAGTCCATTTTTGAATATTTTGAACGTGGGGTGTTGAAAATACCCCTCATTAGCCTGATTTACTCTTCCCTCAAAGAATTAATGGGGGCCTTTGTGGGTGAACAGAAAAAATTCAATAAACCTGTTGTCGTTTTTATGGACAGGGAAAATGGTATTCAAAGATTGGGCTTCATTACGCAGGACGACCTTTCCAACCTCGGCCTGCATGACATGGTATCGGTGTATTTGCCCCATTCCTATAACTTTTCAGGTAATTTTTATATCGTGCCTCAGTCAAATGTAAAACCGATCGATGTTTCCAGAACCCATTTTATGAAATTCATCGTGTCCGGAGGTGTTACTGCCATCCCGGAAGCAGCATTTGACCGAAAAAATTAGCATAGCAGACGCTGATTAATTATTTTAAAGGCGTGAATTTCAGTTAAGAAAAAAATGAGTATTTATCTTTTAAGGGGTGATATTACAAAAATAACAGTTGACGCTATTGTGAATGCTGCGAATACCAGTTTGCTGGGTGGTGGTGGGGTGGATGGAGCAATCCATCGGGCTGGTGGACCTGAGATTCTGGACGATTGCCGTAAGATCAGATCGCGGCAAGGTGGGTGCGCGGTGGGGGAAGCTGTCATTACCACCGCTGGTAAACTGCCTGCCACCTACGTGATTCATACCGTAGGGCCGGTTTGGCAGGGTGGTAGTAAGGGTGAAGAAGACCTCTTGTCCAACGCCTACCGCAATAGCCTGACCCTTGCCAGACAAAACAAGGTGAACACAATTGCTTTCCCTAACATCAGTACGGGAGTCTACCGCTTTCCAAAACAGAAAGCGGCAGAGATAGCGATATCTTCTGTGACCTCTTTTCTGCGGGAAAACCCTTCCATGACCGTGAATTTTGTTTGTTACGATGCCGAGAATTTTGGCATTTATGAGGAGTTGTTAGCTGGAAAATAATGCTTATTTTTCACCCCAAACTACCATACTATGAAATCCAAGCAATACCCACCCCTTTTCCTGATCATTTTATCCATTTTTTCCTTTCTCACCATCTTTCCTGCCGTCGCACAAAATGAATATTTCTTTCCCGGCGAGTCAAATTTCGATGACCGCATCCCCAGCCCGGAACAATTCCTGGGATACCCTGTCGGATCACAACATACTATGCATGCCCATGTAGTCAGCTATTTTAAAGCACTTGCGGAGCTGTCCGGTAGGGTAACTTATCAGGAAATTGGAAAAACATACGAAAACCGGCCATTGGTAATACTAACCGTGACCTCACCTGAAAATCATGGACGACTGCAAAGTATTCGTGAAAACCACTTAAAACGGTGTGACCCCGGGCAAACAGGTTTATCCGTTGACGGGCAACCCATCATCCTGCACCTGGGATACAATGTTCACGGAAACGAACCCTCAGGTACTGAGGCGGCCATGTTAATGGCTTACTACCTGACTGCCGGACAAAGCGAGGAGGTGAGAAGATATCTGGATGAATCGGTCATTTTCATTGACCCCGTTTTAAATCCGGATGGCAGGGACCGGCATTCCCTGTGGGTGAATATGCACAAAGGAAGCCCCCTGGTAGCAGATCCCCTGGACCGGGAACACAACGAAGCCTGGCCCGGCGGCCGGACCAATCATTACTGGTTTGACCTGAACAGGGATTGGCTGCCACTGGTGCATTGGGAAAGTCAGGCGCGCATGAGGTTTTATCACAAATGGCTTCCTAATATTGTCACTGATTTTCATGAAATGGGAACCAATACCACCTACTTTTTTGAGCCCACCAAACCCTTTGGCTCTGAAAATCCCGTGGTTCCCAGAGAAAATTATGACCGGCTTAACAACTTACTGGCCGGATACTTCGCAGATGCCCTGGATAAGCTGGGCTCTCTGTATTTTACCAAAGAGGTTTTTGATAACTCCTATCCCGGTTATGGTTCTACCTATCCGGATTTACATGGTGGCGTAGGACTGGTTTTTGAGCAAGCCAGCTCCCGTGGCCATTTGCAGCAGAGCAGCACGGGTGACCTGTCTTTCGCTTTTACCATCCGAAACCATTTGGCAACAAGCTTGGCCACAGTAAAGGCAGGCGTTGAGCACAAAACCGATTTCCTGGACTTTCAGCAAAAGTTTTTCCGGTCGGCTATGGTTGAGGCGAGGCAGGACCCTGTAAAGGCCTATATTTTTGGAGATAAAAATGACCGGAGCAAAACCAAGGCCTTTTTAAATCTGCTTTTACAACACCAAATCAAATGTTACGAAGCAAAAAGTGACCGGAAGATTGGGGAAGATAATTTTGTGAGAGGACATGCCTTCATTGTTCCCACTGAGCAGCCGCAATACCGCCTCATCCGGTCAATGTTCGAAAAAGTGACAGACTTTCATGACAGCGTTTTTTACGATGCTTCGGCCTGGGCCTTGGTTTTTGCCTACGGTATGCCTCACCGGCCCCTTAGAACCAAAAACTTTAACCCTGGTCCTGAGATAACATCTCAAAACTTTCCTAATCCTCAAAATACTGTGCAGTCCAGTGACTACGCCTATCTTATTGATTGGCAGGACTATTACGCACCCAAGATATTGAGCGGCTTGTTGGGCAACGGCATTATAGTCAAATCGGCTTTTAAACCATTCACGGCAAAATTAGCAGATGGAACAGCTAGCCAATTCGGATACGGCGCATTGATGATCCCGGTCTCTTTGCAAAAGAGAAGCCCGCAGGACCTGCACCAGTTGCTTGTGCGGCTTTCTGAAGAGACTGGAGTTGACGTGTCTGCGGTGCCAAGTGGTTTTAGTGTGCAGGGCGTGGATTTAGGAAGTAATAGTTTTCAGCCCCTGAAGCAGCCAAAGGTTTTAATGGTCGTAGGTAAAGGTGTTTCCAGCTATGAGGCCGGTGAGGTTTGGCACCTCATGGATCGCAAGGTAAACATGGCTGTTACAAAAATAGATATCACCGACTTTGCCCGTGCCAGGTTAAATGATTATAACCGCTTGGTATTGGTTTCAGGTAATTATGCTTTATTTGGGGATGATGACATCGAGCGGATAAAAGGATGGCTGGAAGCCGGTGGTACGCTGATCACTATCCGTGACGCTACTTCATGGGTGATTAATAATAAAATTGTGGAGGAAAAATTAAAGAAAGTGGATAAGGAAGCCAATAACAACCGCTCATTTAATGAACCTGAGCGGTCTGATTATGTCACTGCCGGTTTGTACTATGGTTCCCAGGCTATTGGCGGTTCTATTTATCAGGCTGATCTGGACACTACCCACCCCCTGGGTTTTGGTTATAGCCGTCGCAGGTTATGGGTTTACCGCAATAGTAAAGTGATGCTTGAACCCAGCGAAAACCGGTTCAGCACGGTAGTCCGGTATCTTGGCAACCCCCTGGTCAGCGGCTATGTTTCAGCAGCTAATCTGGCCCTTCTGAGCAATTCGGCATCCCTTGTTGTAAGTAAAGTGGGTAGTGGCAGGGCCATCCTGTTTGCCGATAACCCCAATTTCAGGGGCACATGGCTTGGTACTAATAAAGTGTTTTTGAATGCGGTATTTTTGGGGGATCATATGACGGTGCCGTAAACATTTTATGTATAAACCGTCCATGTAAGCATGCCAAAACCCTTCAAAATATATCGCTCCTCCGCCGGTTCCGGTAAGACCTATACGCTGGCTAAGGACTACCTGAAGCTGGCCCTCAGAAACCCTACCTATTTTCGCCACATCCTCGCCGTCACCTTCACCAACAAGGCCACCCAGGAAATGAAAGGCCGTATCCTTAGCTACCTGCACGACTTTAGCCGTGGAAAACAGAACCCCATGTACCATGAACTCAAGGCCTATCTGCAACTTAACGAAACCCAATTTCAGGAGAGGTGCCAATCGGTGCTTTCCAATATTTTACATAACTACACTAACTTTTCCGTCAGCACTATCGATACATTTTTTCAAAAAGTCATCCGCGCATTTTCCAGGGAGATGGGGCTCTTTGGCGGGTTTACCCTGGAACTGGAACAGGACAAGGTGCTCAGGACCGTGGTAGACAAGCTGATGGAAGAGGTCGGCGGGAATCAAACCCTTACCGAATGGCTGATCAGGTTCTCGGAGGAAAAGGTGGATGAGGGAAAGTCATGGGATGTGAGAAATGATATCAGAATCCTGGGTTATGAGGTGTTCACAGAGCGTTTTAAAACCATAGAACCCGGCCTGCTTCAGGCGTCAGATGCCCCGGATAAGCTGAAGGCGATCATTCAGGATGTCGGTCAGATTAAGGCTGTCTTTGAAAATTATATGAAAGGTATCGGGGAAAAGGGGCTGGCATTAATGCGGAAGTATCAATTGGAGGTGGAAGATTTTGCGTACGGCAAAACAGGCGTGGCTAATTACTTTAACCGGCTGGTGACAAGCCATGATTACGAACCCAAAAACAGGGTATTACTGGCCCTTGATAATACGGAAGCCTGGTACAGCAAAACCTCCAAAAAGAAAACGATCATCGAGGAGGCCGTTGAAGCAGGTTTGATCAACTGGCTGAACGAGGCAGTTGCCTATTATGACCAACAATATCAATTATATGAGTCGGCCAGGCAGGTGTTGAGAAACCTGTACACCTATGGCATCCTCTCAGATATCACCAGAAAGCTCAGGGAATACAAAAGCGAAAATGATGTCATGCTCATTTCTGATGCCGCCCATTTTCTGAAAAAAATCATCAACGACAACGACAGCCCTTTTATTTATGAAAAGACAGGCTCCTTTTATCATCACTTCCTGATTGATGAATTTCAGGATACATCGGGTTTTCAGTGGGAGAATTTTAAACCGTTGGTGGAAAACAGCCTGGCACAGGGGTATGCCAATATGGTAGTAGGTGATATCAAACAATCGATTTATCGCTGGCGGGGAGGGGATTGGAAACTGCTTCTGGAAGGAATCAAAAAGGACATTCCCGCCGCCTATATTCAGGAGGATCAACTGGACCGGAATTTTCGCAGCAAACAGCATGTAGTGGCCTTCAACAACCAACTCTTTTCGAAGGCATCCATACTCTTGAAAGATAACCTTTCGGAAGTCATCGGGGACATTGAGGAAGACAGCCTGCGGTCAGCGCTTCTACCCGAGGCTGCTAAAATCGAAGCGGCCTATCAACAAGTGGTTCAACAGCCAGCCAAAACCGGCCAGGGCCATGAAAAGGGTTACATAAACATCACTTTTCTGGAAGACGAGGTCGATGAAGACGGCCATAAAACCGGTTGGAAAGAGAAGGTAAACCAGAAAATGCCAGTGATCCTGGAAGATCTGCAGGACAGGGGTGTGCGACTTAAAGATGTTGCAGTACTGGTTCGTAATGCAAGAGACGGCAAAGCTATTGCTGACTTTATGTTAAATTTTCAGCAGTCAGGGCAGGCAAGGCAGGGATACCGCTACGATGTTGTTTCAAATGAAGCCCTTTTTCTGCGATCCGCACCTTCTATTCAGTTGTTGCTTAACATTTTTAAATTCCTGGTTAATCCTCAAGATCACGTAGCCAGTGTTTCCGTGGCCTACGAATATCAGCGCTACGTGATTAATAATACAACGATTTCAAATGATGAACTCCTGTCGGCACCCAACGATGCGGCCCTGGACACATTTTTGCCGGAAGCTTTTCGTGAGCAAATCAGCTCGTTAAGTAAGATCCCCTTGTTTGAACTGGTGGAAAGGCTGATTGATATATTTGATCTTCATCGCCTGCCGGGAGAACTGGCCTATATCCAGGCCTTTCAGGATCAGATATTAAACTTTACGGGTGATGAAAAGGGTGATATTAGCTCATTTTTGGACTGGTGGGAGGACAATGCCTATAAACTGGCTATCCAGGTTTCGGACGAGATTGATGCCGTACAGATTTTAACCATTCATAAATCCAAAGGTCTGCAGTTTAAGGTCGTGATAATTCCCTACTTAAACTGGGAGCTTGACCATGACACCAGGAAAAGTAATATCCTCTGGAGCCGTACCACGCAATCGCCCTTCGCCGATTTTGGATATTTTCCGCTCCGGTATACTGTCAACCTTAAAAACACTGTATTTAAAAAGGACTATTACGAGGAAATGATTCTTACCTATATGGATAATCTCAATCTCCTGTACGTTGCTTTTACAAGAGCCGAAGATGGTCTGTTAGCCTTCGGAAACCGGCCGGCTAAAATCAGGGGCGGTAAAATCAATCATATTGCTGCTTTGTTGCATAGGTTACTGAGTGATTCTGATTTAATGGAACGGCAAGACAACGCAGGGGACCTGGTATTCACCTTAGGCGCAATGGACGGGATAGGCCCCAGTGAAAAAGAAGAAAGTCAGACCCAAACTATCAACCTCAGGCAGTACCACACCAACAACTGGCAGGACAAACTCGCTATCAGGCAAAGGGCTGCCACTTTCTTTACAGAAGCTTTTGAGGAAAGACGGTCAAAAATCAATTATGGATTGCTGGTGCATGAGTTGTTGGCCAGGATAAAACACAAAGACGACCTGGAAAAGGCCCTGGACGAGCTTCAATTGGAGGGAGACATTGGCAGGGATGAAAAGGCAATGCTCCATGCCAAAATCACAAAGCTGTTTGATATGACTGTGGTTGATTCCTGGTTTTCAACCGACTGGGATGTCAAAACCGAAGTGCCCATATTGCCTAAAACAGGAGAAATAAGCAGGCCAGACCGTGTTATGACCCGTGACGGGCAGGCTGTTATAGTTGATTTTAAAACCGGAGAGCAAAAAGAGAAAGACCGGCAGCAGGTCATAGAATATGCAGATTTGCTGCAGGCAATGGGTTTTGATACCATCAGCGGATATTTATTATATATTGAAAAACAGGAAGTGGAGCAGGTGGTATAATTTAACTAAAGCGAATAGTATTGAAAGCTTTTTTACAAGAACTGGCAGAAAAAGTGTACCTGGATCATGGCGCTGACCTTGACCAGGTAACGATTGTATTTCCTAACCGCCGGGCCGGGCTGTTTTTCCGTAAATATTTAGCTGAAAACCTGGAAAAACCTGTCTGGTCCCCAGCCATCATGAGCCTGGAGGATTTTGTAAGGCCTTTGTCGGCTATTCAACCTTTGGATAAACTTTCACTCGTATTTAAGCTTTATAGTATCTACAAAAAAATCAGCCCTCAAAAAGAGGAATTCGATCGCTTTTTTTATTGGGGGGAAATGCTGTTGAAGGATTTTGATGACATCGATAAATACCTGGTTAATGCAAAAAACCTTTATGTCAACCTGAGCAGGCTGAAGGAACTGGACCACGTGTTTGATTATCTGACTGTGGAACAAAAAAAGATTATCCGGGCATTCTGGCATAATTTCGATGACCGGCCTTCTGAAGAGAAGGAAAATTTTCTCAGGATATGGGAAATTCTATTTGATCTCTATGATCAGTTTACCCGGCAACTAAAAGACGAAAGCGTGGGACACATGGGTATGATTTATCGCGATGTAGTCGATAAAATCAATGAAAACGCGCTAAAAACTAACCATAACAAAGTTATATTTGCCGGGTTTAATGCCCTGACCAAATCGGAGGAAAAGATAATTTCCTGGTTTTTGGAAGAAGGCAAAGCCGAGGTATACTGGGATGTTGATGCTTATTATGTGAATGATGAAAATCAGGAAGCAGGTATGTTTTTCAGGGAGTATGGCAAGAAATCCGTTTTTGCAAAAAGCTTTCCCCCCCCGTTACCTGACCACTTCAAGCAGCCGGAAAACAAAAACATCACCATCACCGGTGTATCTATGTCGGTGGGGCAGGCCAAGGTGTTGGGACAGCATTTGAGGGAGGCTTTTAATGACCCCAAACAATATGAAAACTCCGTTATCATTTTGCCGGAAGAGCACATGTTGTTTCCGGTGCTTCATTCTTTGCCGGAGGACATCACAAAGATAAACGTGACCATGGGTTTTCCTTTGAGAAACACCCCTTTGTACAGCTTGTTTGAGCATTTACTGGAGATGCAGATCAACCTCAGGCAAACATCATCCGGCGAAGTATACTTTCCCTACCGCCAGGTACTGGCCATTCTGAAACATCCCTATGTCAGGAATTTTGACCTGCCACTGGCAGAGCGAAACATAATTGATATCGAAAAAAACAATAAAATATTCATTGAGCTAACCACACTTGAATTTGACAGGGTATTGTATCCTTTGGTCTTCAAAACCCTTGAGAAAGGTAATGAGATCTTTACCTACCTTTTAGATATCCTGATGGTTATAAATTCGGAGCAACGAGAAAGTGACGGACACGCCCTGGAGCGGGAATATATTTATCAGTTTTTTACCCAACTTAAACGCCTGCAGGAAATTACCCGTGAGCAACGAATAACGCTTGCCTTAAAGGCCTTTTTGCGATTATTCAGGCAAATGGTTCAATCCCTGCGGCTTCCCTTTAGTGGTGAACCATTGCGCGGTTTGCAAATCATGGGAGTATTGGAAAGCCGCAATCTGGATTTTGAAAATGTTTTTATCCTCTCCATGAATGAGGGAGCCTTTCCGGCAGCGACCAATCAGCATTCCTTTATACCTTACAATTTGCGCAGGGCCTTTGAACTCCCCACTTACGATCATCTCGACGCCATTTACGCTTATTTGTTTTATCGCCTGCTGCAAAAAGCCAAAAATATTCACCTTTACTATAACACTCAAAGCGGCATTAACACAGGCGGTGAAATGAGCCGGTTTTTGCAACAACTATTATTCGAAACAGATTTCAAAATCAAAAATTATGTACTCAACAACGGTGTAAAGCTGCCTGTACCTGAAGCCATCACCATCACTAAGTCCGACACGGTGGAAAGGGAGTTACGCAGATTTATGACAAGTCAATCGGAGTTTTCACATAGACTTACCCCCTCGGCTGTTAATACCTATCTGGATTGCCGGCTAAAGTTTTATTTGCGCCACATCGCCCGGATCAGGGAACCTGAAAAGCTGGAAGACGAGGTAGACCCTAAGGTATTCGGTAACCTTCTGCATAATACTATGGAGTTTCTCTACAAAAGGTTTATAGAAACCCGTCACAAAACCTCCGTCACTACCGAGGATTTTGATTTCCTGAATACCGCACTGGAAGAAGCAATCGTCGCCGCTTTCCGTAAGCAGTATCAAATACCGCGTCATAAAAAATTTAGCTTCGAGGGACGAAACATCCTGGCAAAGGCCATGGTGAGGAAATTTGCAGGAAAAATATTGGAAAACGACCGCCCATATGCCCCGTTTGAAATTATTGGCCTGGAGGCTGATGAGGAGGAAGGTTACCATACTGACCTGCCTGTTGTCATCCGTGGAAAACGGCATTTTATAGGATTGAAAGGCGTCATAGACCGCATTGACAACAAAGAAGGGGTGGTACGGGTGATCGACTACAAAACGGGCAGGGATGACAAGCGTATTGAAGATATTCCCAGCCTGTTTGACCGGCATCATGAGAAACGTAACAAGGCCGCCATGCAAACATTATTTTACAGCCTGTTGTTTACGGAGGCTCGACCAGGAAATAATCTTCCGGTAATGCCTGGCATCTTTAACAGCAAGGAGATGTTTGCCG
Source organism: Cytophagales bacterium (assembly GCA_022360015.1). Taxonomy (GTDB): domain Bacteria; phylum Bacteroidota; class Bacteroidia; order Cytophagales; family Cyclobacteriaceae; genus Agaribacillus. The sequence goes on along the minus strand of JAKSDQ010000180.1, from coordinate 22,611 downwards.
ATGAGTTTGACATCAGGCTGAAAGTAAAGGAACCCGGCAGTAAAAATAAGTATTTATCACTGAACGACGCCAGACCGGTTTTAGCGGCTTTTAGGCAGGGCCTTACCGGTATATTGGAAGAAATTTTTGATGTAGAAAACAATTTTGATCAAACCGAAGACCTGAAAGTTTGCGCTACATGCCCCTATACAGGCATTTGCCACAGATAAATCAGGTTTGACAGTGCCACTGTCATGGTTTTTCCAGAAATTCCAGGCATTTGGTTACGTCCAATCATCTTCAAAATATAATATTTAAAATTAAAATAATTAAATTTTCTTGTCTAAACGAATTTATTTTTATTTCTTTGTCTTCCTGTAGTCAGGATATTTTTTCATCTATCTTTTATCAGCATTGAATGGGCTGGTAACTAAACTCATTTTATTTTACATAAAATATGGCAGCTACAAATAAAGCTCCTTTATTTGATACAAACATAAGCAAGGATCAGTGCAAAGATACAGGTATGGCGATGGTGCTGATTTTGCTTTTGGTTGGCTATTTTTTGGAAAATACGTTATTTTATCATACAGCAATATTTGCGTTGTTGATAAATATGATTATTCCTAAAATCTACTATCCTGTGGCCATCCTATGGTTCGGCTTATCAAACATTCTGGGGGCGGTGATGTCAAAGGTCATTCTAACTATTGTGTTTTTTGTAGTGGTTGTTCCCATTGGTTTTCTGAGAAAGATAGCAGGAAAAGATCCCATGAAACTCAAACCGTGGAAAAAGAACGACCAATCGGTTATGAAGGTAAGGAACCATACTTTTACAGCCAAAGATCTTGAAAAACCTTATTAAATATTAATAGACATATGGAATTTCTAAAAGACTTATGGGGGTTCTTGAAAGAGAGAAAAAAGTTCTGGTTACTACCTTTGATAGTAATCCTTCTTTTGTTTGGTGTTTTGATTGTTTTTACGAGTGGTTCGGCCATAGCCCCCTTTATATATACATTGTTTTAACTGATATTTATTTATGCCAGAAGCAATATTAGGCATTTCAGCATATTATCATGATAGTGCTGCGGCTATTCTTGTGGATGGGGAAATCATTGCGGCTGCCCATGAGGAACGGTTTACCCGTAAAAAGCACGATCCCTCATTCCCGCTTAATGCCGCCAAATATGTGTTGGAAGAGGCAGGTATCGCCTATAATGACCTTACTGCTGTCGCATTTTATGATAAGCCTTACATTAAATTTGAGCGGCTGCTGGAAACCTACCATTCCTTTGTCCCAAAAGGCCTGGTGAGTTTTTTATCAGCCATGCCGGTATGGATCAAAGAAAAGCTTTTCATGAAGAAGATGCTCAACGAGGAACTTGCCAAACTTGGGGATGGAAAAGTCCGTGTATTGTTTCCTGAGCATCACCTTTCCCATGCTGCCAGTGCATTCTATCCATCGCCTTATGAGGAGGCGGCAATCCTTACGCTGGATGGTGTGGGTGAATGGGCCACTACTACTATTGGCTACGGGAAGGGAAAGGATATTAAAATATTAAGGGAGTTGGATTTTCCCCATTCACTTGGGTTATTGTACTCGGCCTTTACCTATTACTGTGGCTTCAAGGTGAACAGCGGGGAGTATAAATTGATGGGACTGGCGCCTTATGGCAATCCCAAGGCGGAACAGACCAAGGATTTTAAGCGGAAAATCCTGGAAAACCTTGTAGATATAAAGGAAGACGGGTCTATCTTGCTTAACATGGAATACTATGATTTTGCCACAGGACTGAAGATGGCCAAAGATAAAAAATGGGAGCAAATTCTCGGAATTCCCATACGTAAACCCGAGTCGACCCTGACCGGGGAATACATGAATCTGGCCCTGGCTATCCAGATGATTACAGAGGAAGTAGTACTCAGGTTGTCTAATACCACCCAGGAGCTGACCAAAGCCAAAAACATTGTGCTGGCAGGGGGCGTAGCCCTGAATTGTGTCTCTAATGGCAAACTGCTGAAATCCGGAATTTTTGATGATATCTGGATACAGCCTGCTGCCGGTGATGCAGGCGGCGCACTGGGGGCTGCTTACGCGGCCTGGCATATCTGGATGGGAAAAGAAAGAAAAATAGTGACGGGTAAAGATGCGATGAAAGGCGCCTATTTAGGACCTGAATTTTCGGACAGTGACATTGTAAAGGTGGCCAGAAGGAATAACGCCAGGTTTCACTATTTTGAAAGCGATGATCAATTGTATGATAAGATATCCGATATCCTGGCCGAGGGCAACGTAGTGGGCTGGTTCCAGGGGCGAATGGAATATGGACCCCGGGCTTTGGGAAACAGAAGTATCATAGGAGATGCAAGAAATCCTGAGATGCAGAAAAAAATGAACCTGAAAATAAAATACCGCGAAGGCTTCAGGCCCTTTGCCCCGTCAGTGATAGAAGAGGAAATTCAGGAATATTTTGAACTGGACAGACAATCGCCCTACATGCTCCTGGTGGTTCCGGTGAACGAAGCCAGAAAAAATCCCGAACCAGAAGGCTACAATGACCTGGAAATGTATGACAGGCTCTATCATCTGCGTTCGGATATTCCATCGATTACCCATATAGACTACTCAGCACGTGTTCAGAGTGTCAACCGGGAAGTTAACCCCAGATATTGGCATTTAATTAACAAATTCAAACAAAAGACTGGCTATGGACTCCTGGTAAACACCAGCTTTAACGTGCGTGGTGAACCTATCGTATGTAGTCCTGAAGATGGATATCGCTGCTTCATGCGCACTGAAATGGATTATCTGGTGTTGGGGAATTACTTGTTTGATAAAAAAGAACAGGAAAAAATCAAAGACGACACGAATTGGCAGGAAGAATTTGAGCTCGATTAAACGGCTTATTTAGTGACTGTTACCAGTCGTCGTATGCCCTAAAGTTATACAATGTCCCCTCTTAATTGATTGATCAGGTCAGCCGGTTTTCAATCCTGTTTTTATAAAAAAAGCCTTTCTTAGTGAAAGGCTTAATGGCAACTATGAGAATAAAAGTATGAGAAATAATTATTTAAAAACGCACCTGATTTCCTGCTTGTTTTCATATGTAAAATCTTCCATTCCTCTATCTGCCAAGCAGGCAATATTAAAACACAAAAACGCGATGGTAATCTGTAAAATTTTTTTCATTAACCTATTATTTAAGAACTATCAGTCCGATCAACTTAGCAATAATTGCCATCCGTTTAGTACAAATTTTACATAAACCTGACTAAAAAGAAAGAGGGGCGCTGAAAATATATGATCTTTTAATTTATCTCCGGTTATTTTAGTAAAAACCCAATATTTAAGAAATTCTAAAAAAAATATTAGCATTCTAACAATACCGGAACCTGCCTTTTTTAAGGGCATAAAAAATCCTGTGCATGGTGAAGAAATAGTCATTAATGAGTAATAACCTCCACTTTCTGATGAGTTATTTTATAATATTAAATATCTGACTATCAATTTTTTATAATCAATATTTTTCCACTTGCTGTCAAAAAAAATCACATTTGAAAAAAATATTGGCACGGTTTTTTTGTATGAGAGGCAAAAAAGAAACAAAAAAACTAAATCAAAATTAACCTTGAAGCAATGAAAAAGATATTATTTGCCACGGTCATATCCACTATGTTATTTTTACCAAAATTACAGGCCCAGGAGATAAAATATGGGTTCAGAGCCGGCCTGAATGTCTCTGACTGGGCCGGTGATGCTGCTGCAACCATTGAGGACGTAGTATCACTCACCGAAGTGTTTGACACCAGATCCAATACCGGATTTCATGTGGGTTCTTACCTGGAAATTCCTGTAGGCAACCGGCTTGTGATTGAGCCTGCTTTGTTATATTCCCGGAAAGGCATCAGGGTAGAGGGCAGGCTTCCGGAAAACCTGCCTGGTATATTTGACTTATTGAATGTCAATGCTACCGTAACCAACAGGGCCCATTATATTGACATGCCGTTGATGGCCAGATTTTATGTTGGTGAAGGAGTAAATCTTTTTGGTGGCCCACAGGTATCTTACCTTGTCTCCAACAGGTTAAATGTTGAGGCTGGTGCCCTCGGGTTTAATGTACTCAACGAGGTACTGGACATCGATGAAGGTTTTAGAAAATTCGACGTTGGTTTGACTGCCGGGCTTGGTTACCAATTTGCCAATGGACTGCATATCAATGCGAGCTACGATTTTGGTTTGACGTCGCTGGATGATCAAAACCGTTTTGACGTCCATAACCGGGTTGCCAAGGTATCGGTTGGTTTTACTTTTTGATAAAAAAATATTTATTGCGTTGTCGAGTTTTTGGAAAACCTGTTCATTGGTCAGGGTTTTTCTTTCACCCTTTCATGGTTAATTTGACAGTAATACTCCCTAATCACTTGAATTTTGCCTGGTTAATGCATATACTGAATAATTGTTTAAGGTAAATAGGGAAGAAGTCGGTTATGGAGAATAAGGTGTTCAGGCAAAGGATGGAATGAAAGCTTGGCAAGGAGGCATTAAAATGCGCTTGAGGGTGTATATCTCTTTCACCCCCGATTAATAAAAGGAAGTTTTATTGTAACAACGAAATCATTTTTGGAACGCCTTGGTGGTTTCGTAAAGGTTTCAACCATCACAGGGAGATTAGTTAACCAGTTTATATCATGGGATTCATTGCAAACAAGTTACTGGAATCCGGGAATGCACCGGATAACAGAGAAACCGGGCTTTTCTGGCACAATCAGCCATTTGATCCCAACTTACCGGAATACATCTCATTCTTGTATCCCAACTATGCCCTCGACAGTGTACTGGGCATAGGACCTTACTTTACCTACATATATGACTGCTATCGTGGAAGTTATCATTTTATCAGCAAAAACATCGACAAGGTTTTGGGCTATAGTGAGAAACAGCTAATGCAATTGGGTAGGGGGGAGGTTTATGATGCCATCCATCCCGAAGACCGTAAGCCGGTTATTAGTTTGGCTAAAAAGTCATGGAATTATATACGGAGTGTTAAGCCCGGTTTGAGAAAGAAATATAAGGTTAGCCTGGATTTCAGGGTACGAAAGCACAATCGGGAGTATGTCCGTATTCTGTTACAAAAAGGTATATTGAATCAGGATAAAATGGGTAATGTCGTGCACATGGTAGGTATTTGTACAGATATTTCTCATTGGCACAAAGGCAATGAGGTGACCTTAACCATTGCCGGAACTGAAGATGAACAAACATTTTTAAGTTACCGGGTTGACAAAACGGATGAACATGTGACCTTAAGTGACCGGGAAAGACAGATCCTGGGTTTGATAGCCCGAGGATACAGCAGCAAATCCATCGCACGGGACTTGTCGATCAGTCCGCATACAGTCAACTCACACAGGAGAAATATAGTGGATAAACTAGGGGTGCATAAAACCATCAATTTGGTTAATTACGCCTTTAATAAAGGATTGATATGATAGCTTGGGATTAGTTCTGTTGTTTTGTTATTGCAATTTAATTCGCATCAGGTACATGTCTGCCGTTATGTACAAGTAGCTGCCACCGGTATCGAAAGCGCAATTAGCTGTAGCCTGACCGGTTTTGATAGTACCCAGATGTTTTCCCATCGGATCAAAAAGCAAGACACCACCGGGCCCGGTAGCAAATACGTAGCCGTCGGCATTCACTTTTAACCCATCCGGCAACCCTTTAAGCTCCCCGACTTTGTCAGTGGCATCAAAAAATACCTTTCCGTTTTGCAATGTCCCGTCTTCTTTTATGTCATAAACCATCCATATCGCTTTTTTGGGGTCTGAGTTAGCCACATAAAGCTTCTTGAAGTCGGGTGAAAAGGCAATACCATTCGGCCGTGATAATTCATCGGTCAGCAAGGTTACTTCTCCTTCCGGGCTTACCTTGTATACACCCTGAAAGTTAATTTCCCTGGTAGGGTCATTGGCCTGCTGTGGTAATCCATAGGGAGGATCAGTAAAATACAAGTCCCCATTTTGATGATAAGCCGCGTCGTTGGGGCTGTTGAATTTCTTGTTTTGCCAGTTTCCGGCCAGGGTAGCAAAGTTGGATTCAGGCTCACCTAATGGTGCTTCCATCGAAGCCACACGCCGGTCGCCATGCTGACACAAAACCAGTTTGCCGTCCGGACTCAACAGCAGGCCATTAGAACCGGTCTCCCCACTTCTGGACTTTGAATCCGTATATCCCGAAGGCTTCAGATAGACCGCTTTTCCCTGACCTTCCTTCCACTTGTATACTGTATTTTCCGGCACGTCGGAAAAGATCAGCATTTTTTGTTCTTCCAGCCACAGGGGGCCTTCCGACCAGGTAAAACCTTCGGCAAGTATCTCTATTTCCGCATCCGTTGGAATCAACCTGTTGATTTCATCGTGTAACCTTTCAACGGTACCGGTAGTAGGGTAGCTATCCGGTGTTTCAGTGTCTTTTTCTTCTTCCACAGTATCTTTTTGTTTTGGTGAACTACAGGCGGTGAATAAAACAAGCAAAGCAAAAATCAAGGTAGAATTATCCATAAAAAAGTAGTTTTCTCGAGATGAAGATAGGCAGATTTGCGGGGAAATGAAAATGCTGAAAACACAAAATCAGACTGCAAGGTTACGATTTATAAGGAAAAGTATTGACCGAAATACAAAACAGGTCATGTTGATCACATGATGATGCATTGGCTGAATTCATTTTGCTCTTGCCGGTAATCTTATAATTTAGCGACCGAACCACATCCAAATCAATCAGGAAATCTCCAGCAATACGTCGCCTCAAGCAAACGATTTCAATTAATAGCAATACCCATGCCAATTATCCTAACCAGCACTTAATTTGGCTAATTTTAAAAAAACCCTTACTATCCTACCACCCCAATTGTCCATCTGCAATTGTCAATCCCCAACACCGTCTGATGATCTTAAAAATTACTTTGCACTAGCCAGCCTTCTAAGACAAAAGTACTGCAAATTATGTGCCCGCCCGGTTGAAGCGGTAAACCCCCATATGACCTCGGTTTTGCCATCAAATATTTCATTGATGAGGTCTTTTTGCCCTTTATAGACCACAGTACCATCTAGTAATACGGTGATCCTTTTTTTACTTGGATCCCACCGGAACCTGAAGTTGTGCAGCCGGTTGTCTTCGAGGTTGAAATCACTGTCTTCGTTGTTCCAATGGCTTTGGTGACGGCTACTGCCATTTTCCAGGTACGCTACATGGTCAGAGACCGGGTCATTCTGGTTTATATTTTGGTAGGTATCAAATTCTACAGCGATAGATGGGTAAATGGAATTACCTGGGTAGTTGGGGTTAAACCGTCCATATCCCATACATTCCCCCCAATTTCCAAAAGCGTTAAATCCTCTTTGATCATTATGGACTACAAAAGTAATACCGTCGGCCCCCTCTTCCTTATCCCCCAAAAATATATCGAACTCTATTTCAAAATTTTCGGATAGATTAAGCTTGGTGTGACTATAGGCCAATCCCTCGCTATAGGCCACACTGGGTGTCAATTGAATGCAACCGTTTCCCATATCCCGGGAGGTACCCAGCATTTTAAATTGCGCCACTGATACCAGATGGGTAAGGAGGGTGAGTGTGGCTGTTAAGGTCAGTTTGTACATGTTAATAAATAGGATTGAGAAACACCTGTTATGTATTTAAAGGAATTTGCGGGGGTTTTGTTTCATTTTGAACGGTGAATTTTTAATCTTTGGCCATAATATTAACCTCTTGTTAACATTACAGTCACCTTTTAAAACCTGATCATATCCATGAAGGATGTCCTGTCCTTTCTCCTTTTTTCAGTGATTAGTATCATTCACGCTTATGCGCAAAACAGTCCGGTGACCGCAGTGACTGGTGAACCGGCAGAAAGGTTTATGGCCATTACCATCGATGACCTTCCCGTTAATTCCATTGTCGGCGGGTTAGCTCATCGTGAATATATCACCGATAATATCCTGCAGGCTTTAAAAAAACACAATGCTCCGGGTGTTGGTTTTGTGAATGAAATCAAACTTTACCGCAACGGTAAGCTGGTAGACGGAAAAGTAGCGCTTTTACAAAAATGGATTGACTATTTCATACACCCCTATTTACATGCCGGCAATACCCAGGCAAAAAAGGATTCGTTGGTTAAACTCTTACAGGAAATAGGGTATCAGGTGGCTCCGGTAACCATCGATAACTCCGAATGGATTTTTGCCAGAGCCTATGAAAAGGCCTTTTTGAAAAAAGACTCAGTCCTGATGAAAAAGGTTGGGAAAGCCTACGTGGACTATATGGAAGAAAAAACTGTCTACTTTGAGCGGCAATCGAAGACTTTATGGGGGTATGAAATATTTCAGATCCTGTTGATTCATTCTAATCATCTGAATGTCGATTACCTGGATTCCTTGCTTTCCAGGATGAAACAGCGGAAATACCGGTTTATAAGCCTTGAAAAGGCATTGACCGATAAGGTATATACCAATAAAGATACCTTTGTGGGAAAGGCGGGTATTTCCTGGATCGACAGGTGGGCGCTCGGGATGGGTAAAAAGGAAAATTTTTTCAAGGACGAGCCTACTACCCCTCAATTTGTGCAGGAAGTAGCCGAGATAACCGAATGAAACAACCTTTACCAGTCCTCTTGACCGGTTAAAAATCCGAATAGAGTTATATTCTAATTCCCTGTAAAATAAAGAAGCCCTGGCATACATATACCAGGGCGTTTTTATCTATATCAAACAAATGGTTGTTTATGCTATTTGTGCATCTAATTTTTGGGCCAGAACGCCTTTTGGTACCGCGCCAATTTGTTTATCGACAATTTCTCCCGACTTAAACACCAGTAGAGTGGGAATACTCCTTATACCGAACTTGGCCGATACATTGGGATTTTCATCTACATTTACCTTCCCTATAACCGCTTTTCCATCGTAATCTGAAGCTAACTCTTCTACCAAAGGGCCAATCATTTTACAAGGTCCGCACCACTCAGCCCAAAAATCCACCAAAACGGGTTTATCAGAGTTTATTACTTCTTCAAAGTTGGCGTCGGTTATTTCAACTGTGTTTGCCATAATTTTTATAGTTTATATTTTTTGTATCGTTAATTTCTGAGATAAAACGCAAATATAATACAAAAGTTCCCTGCCACCACAATTTGGCATGTAATTCAAACGGAAATGTAATTTAAATGACAAAAAGACAGTTTCCGGTGCATATTTCATGACATTTAGCCAAATAGTAGTTTCAGGTAAAACAATGGATTTTTTAACCTGGACTTGATATTGGGGTCGACAAACATGCTGGAAATCAGGTCTTTTAACTGGTCATTTTTTCCGGCTTTATTGACGACAAGGTTAAACAACCAGGGAAAATGCAATAAATTTTGCAAAGTGGTGCTCAAACGTAGCTCATGACCGAGTTTATGGTAAACCAAGTGGTCATAAGCCAGCATGGTATTTTTGCTAAAATCATCCTTTTGAATACAATCTATGGCATGCTGCGCGGCGTACAGGCCACTAGCCATGGCATTGCCAATACCTTCCCCGGTAAATGGATCGATCAAACCCGCAGCATCGCCCACCTTCATCATATTCCTGCCGGAGAGCATCCTTTTTTTTGAACCAAGCGGCAAACCGAAGCCTTGTGCAGGGGTGATTTTTTCTGCTTTGACAAATCTTTTATTCAAATGATTGTTAGACCTGATAACTTCATCCAGCAGTTCTCGCAGATTAATTTTATGACGGCTTACCTTGTCACTTCTTATGCCGATACCTACATTGGCCTGGTCGTTTGGCAAGGGAAAAATCCAAAAATAACCTGGCAACAACCTTTTAAGGAAATGCATTTCAATATAATTCTTGGCATGATTGTCTTGTACGCCTTTAAAATATGCTCTTATACCCGCCATATGGTGTTTTTTTTCAGCAGATAAAACAGTACCATTCAGTTTTTTTGCCAGCACTGACTGTGCCCCGTCAGCGATAATAGCAAGCTTAGTAGTGATTTTCGTTTTTCCCGATCTGTCACTCAGCATGATTTTATCTCCACAATAAGTGAAATTCTCGATTCTCAGCCCCTCAATGCTTGTAACCACCCCTAATTGCTTCACTTTTTCCCATAAAAAGTTGTCAAAATGGGATCTTTTGATGATAAATCCGGCAGGCTGATCAGGCCTTTCGTGGTTTTTCGGCTTATAGGGGATATCGATGGATTTCAAATTGGGAGCCACGAATCTTACACCCCATGAATCCAGGCTATAGGGCTGCAAAGTCAGTTCGTCGATTATTCCAGGGTTTAACTTTTTGAGAATATCCACAGACCAGCCACTTATACCATCGCCACACACTTTGTCCCTCGGAAAAGTAGCCTGATCCACCAAAAGTGTATTTATACCTGCCCGGCCTAAATGCAAGGCCGCAGCCAGTCCACCTGGCCCTGCACCTACAATCACTACTTCAGGATCAGGCATTAAACAATTCTGTAAGTTATCTCATCCAGTTTTTTCAGGGCCTCCAGCAGATTATTGTCAGGACTAACTTTATATTTTCTTGACATCAATTCCACAGTCATTTTTTCTTTGCTATCCATCACATTGATATTGAAAGCGCATTTACCCGGAAATTGGGTGGCTATTCTATCCAAATGCTCTATTAAGTCTTCAGAAACCAGCCCGGCCTCGACATTCACGAGTACCTTAGTGGTCATTTTCTCCCTTATATCGGTCAAGAGCTCCATGGTGTTGATCTTTAAAGTCAGCTCAGATCCATTCCACTTTGTAGTGACAACCCCCTTGATATAAATAAACCAACTTTTTACCATAAATTCCTTAAATTTCACGTAATCGTCCGAAAAAAGGAAAAAGGTATAAGATCCTGAAAAGTCTTCCAACATAAAGGTGCCGAAAGGCTTGCCATTTTTGGTGATCCGGTGTGCCACCTCTGAAATGCTGCCCGCTATGCGTACCTCTTTTCCATGCAAGGCAGAGAGGTCTTCCAGCGCGGAGATTTTTGTATTGCAAAAGCTTTCAATTTCCAGTTTGTATTGATCGAGGGGGTGCCCGGAGATGTAGAATCCTATTACCTCCTTTTCAATTTTTAGTTTTTCTATTTCACCGAAAGGTTCGCAGGCAGTAACCTTAGGTTTGGGAATAGCGATTGTGGCATCGCCTCCGAAAATCGACTGCTGCGCAGAATTTTTTTCGAGCTGCATATAATTGGCGTACTTTACAGCCTTTTCGATCAGTGTAACGTCGTTGTTCTCCGCATGCAAATATTGCCTCCGATGGTAGTTTGTGAAACAATCAAAAGCTCCACCCATCGCCAGGCTTTCAAAAGTTTTTTTGTTGACAACCCTCAAATTGATCCTTTCCGAAAAATCAAAAATATCGGCATAAAGCCCGTTTTTTTCCCTTTCCGCAATAATAGCCTCTACCGCTGCTTCTCCCGATCCCTTGATAGCACCCAAACCAAAGCGAATTTCCCCCTCTTTGTTCACCTCAAAATTAACGCCTGACTCATTAACATCGGGGCCCAGTACTTTTATACCCTGTTTCTGACATTCATCCAGGAAAAAAGTTACTTTTTCGATATTGTTCTGGTTGTGGGTTAGTACCGAAGCCATGTATTCAGCAGGGTAATGGGCTTTTAAATAGGCCGTATGATAAGCAACTATGGAATAGCAGGTGGAATGGGATTTATTGAAAGCATATGCGGCGAAAGCCTGCCAGTCTTTCCAGATTTTCTCAGCAATGTCTTCAGGGTGCCCGTTGGTTTTACAACCTTCCAGGAACTGTGGTTTTAGTTTTTCCAGCAGGGCAAAAATCTTTTTACCCATCGCCTTTCTCAATACATCAGCATCACCCTTGGAAAACCCAGCCAGTTTCTGCGAAAGCAGCATCACCTGCTCTTGATAAACGGTTATCCCATACGTTTCTGCCAGGTATTCTTCCATTTCCGGGAGGTCATAGCTAATCTTTTCCTTTCCATGTTTACGGGCAATAAAGTTGGGGATGTACTCCATGGGACCGGGGCGATAAAGCGCATTCATGGCGATTAAATCTGCAAATTTATCTGGCTTAAGTCCGCGTAGGTGCTTTTGCATACCCGGGGACTCAAATTGGAAAGTGCCATTGGTTTCACCCCTTTGGTATAAGGCATAGGTTTTTTCGTCATCCAGGGACACATTATCGATATCAATGTCAATACCGTGCCGTTTTTTGATGTATTTCAGGGCAGTTTTAATGATGGTCAGCGTTTTAAGGCCCAAAAAATCCATTTTAAGCATACCGGCGTTTTCAACTACACTGTTGTCAAACTGGGTAACCAGCATTTCCGAATCTTTGGCAGTAGATACGGGGATAAATTTAGTGAGCTCATCTGGCGTGATGATAACACCACAAGCGTGGGTACCAGTATTTCTAACTGATCCTTCGATGATTTTGGCTTGCTGTAACACCTGGGCTTTCAGGTCCGAGCCCCGGCTGAGTTGATCCAGCTCGGGTACCTCTTTAAAGGCCTTGCTGAGGGTGGTTCCCGGTCTTTCAGGCACCAGCTTGGCCAGTCCGTTGGTTTCGGTCAGGGGTAGCTCCATGACTCTTCCCGCATCTCGAATCGAGGATTTGGCCGCCATCGTGCCGTAAGTGATAATTTGAGCCACCTGGTTTTTGCCATACTTATTAATCACATATTCGATAACCTTTTCGCGGCCTTCGTCATCAAAATCGATGTCGATATCAGGGAGTGACACCCGGTCGGGATTCAAAAACCGCTCAAACAGCAGGTCATAAACAATAGGATCTACATTGGTGATTCCTATACAATAGGCTACTGCCGAACCTGCCGCAGAACCTCTTCCAGGTCCCACTGAAACGCGCATTTCCCTGGCTTTGGAAGTAAAATCCTGCACAATAAGAAAGTAGCCTGGATATCCTGTGTTTTTGATGGTATTTAGCTCAAAATCCAGCCTTTCGGTAATCTCCGCAGTTAGTGTTTCATATCTTTTTTTGGCACCCTCATAGGTTAAATGGCGCAGGTAATCATCCTCTGTTTCAAATTGCTCAGGGATCTCAAATTTTGGCAACAACACATCGCGCTCCAGCTTATAGGATTCTATTTTATCCAGGATTTCGGAAATATTCTCAATGGCTTCGGGTATGTCAGCAAAAAGGGCCTTCATTTCTTCCTGGCTCTTCATGAAATATTCTTCATTTGGAAAACCGTACCGGAATCCCCTTCCCCGGCCAATTTGGGTGGATTTATATTCACCATCTTTCACACACAACAAAACATCATGGGCATTGGCGTCTTCTTTATCGAGGTAATAGGCCTCATTGGCGGCAAATACCTTGACCCCATATTTTCTGGCAAATCCCAATAAAACATCGTTGACATGGTTTTCTTCTTCCAGTCCATGGCGGTTAAGTTCTACATAAAAATCCTCCCCGAATACTTCTAACCACCATTGAAAAGCATCTTCAGCCTGGTGCTCACCTACATTTAAGATCAGGTTGGGCACTTCGCCACTTAACCCCCCCGTAGTGGCAATTAACCCGTCTGAAAAAGTTTTTACCAGATCTTTATCAATCCTTGGATAGATGCCATAAAGTCCCTCTACGTAGCCAAGTGAGCTGAGTTTGGCAAGGTTTAAGTATCCCTCTTTATTTTTAGCCAGCAAAACCTGTTGAAAACGTTTATCGGGTTGGTCTTTTGTAAACTTCAGTTTCAACCTTTCCTCTGCCAGGTAAAACTCGCATCCCACCACCGGTTTGATGTCATTTTTCAAGGCCTCGCTGACAAATTTGAATGCTGCATACATGTTCCCGAAGTCGGTAATAGCCAGGGCGGGCATATTACAGGCTTTGGCTTTGGCCACCATCCCTTTAATCGGTGGCGTAGCCTGCAATACCGAGTATTGAGAATGAATATGCAGGTGGCTGAAAGGCTTATCAATGACAACATTTTTATGCTCATCACCTGGCCCGGACTGCCGTTTAGGGCTATCTTTTTTGGCGAAATTGGCAGCGTCCAGTACCGGGGCTTCATAGACAATCTCCTGGTAAGGCACATCACCCAGCGGGGTGACTACTTTTTCCCGGATCAAGCCAAAAAAACATTTTGCCGTGGCTGCCACGTCGTAGGCCGCGTCATGGGCATCTTCAAAGCCTTCGTTAAACAGTTTTTTGTGTAGCTCTGTCAGTGTTGGCCACTTGAATTTTCCTCCTTTTCCCCCGGGAATGGCACAATATTCGGTTGATTTTTCTTTAGTGTCTAATGTTTTGGTTTCCAGTAACTTACTATGAACATCCTTGCGGAGGTATTCCGCGCCCATGATGTTGATGTCGAATTCGATATTATGGCCTATGATCAGTGTAGACCTTGCAATATCCTTCGCAAAGGTATTTAATACCGCGGCCAGTTCATGCCCCTCCTCCGTTGCACGCTTTGTGGAAATACCATGCACCTTTTCAGCATTGTAGGGAATGGTGAAGCCTTCCGGCTTTACGATAAAGTTCTGCGCGTTGATTAGTTTTCCCTTGTTATCATGTAGCTGCCAGGCAATTTGCACCAACCGTGGCCAGTTATCCAAATCGGAGATCGGGGCGTTGTAGTTTTTGGGTAATCCGGTGGTTTCGGTATCGAAAATCAGGTACATAGGTGAAGTGCTTTCTCTTGTTTGGTTAATCTTTGCTTATTGTGCTTTAATTCTTGTTTTTTAGCTTTTTGATTGCTCTTTTTATCTCTTATTCAGCTACTTTTTGTTTTTAAGTACCGAATAAGATATAGTAACAAAAAGTCGGATTTACATGGGTATAAAGATAAGAGAAAAAAAACTTAATGACGGTAGAAAAAGTATCTATTTGGATATTTACCATAACGGCAAAAGGCACTATGAATTTTTGAAATTATACCTGGTAAAAGCCACAACAGCAATAGACCGGGAAAGCAACAAAGAAACCAGGCAATTAGCCCAAAATATTAAAGCCAAAAGGCAAATTGAACTGCAAAGTGCAGACTATCAATTTACCCCTGCTTTTAAAAAGAAAACTTCCTTTATCACTTTTGCCCAAAAGGTGATTGATAGCAAAAGCAGCCAACCGGCATACCTGAATGTCTTAAATAAGATCACTGAATTTGGTGGCGACAATTTGACCTTTGAGCATTTAACAGAACACTGGTGCCAGGAGTTTTACAAATTTCTCAATAAAAATCTGGCGAATAATACTGCCTACGATTATTGTATCAAAGCCAGCCATTTTTGCAATCAGGCTTTAAGAGAAAAAATTATCGTGAAGAACAACTTTGAGTTTATTCAGAAGAATAAAAGGGTGGACACCAACAGGAACTTCTTAACGTTCGAGGAGTTACAAATTTTATTTAAAACCCCATGCAGTCATGTTGAGCTTAAGAAGGCATTTCTTTTCAGTGCTCTCACCGGACTCAGGTGGAGTGATTTAAATGCCTTGAAATGGGGTGATATAAAGCATACGGATAAGCTGGGCTATTTTATTTCACACCAGCAAATCAAAACCAAAAGTTATGAGACGTTATCAATATCTGATCAGGCAATAAACATTTTAGGAAAAAAGGGCAGGTCGGAACAAAAGGTGTTAAAAATTAACAATATTACCAATTACAATAATATGCAGTTAAGAAACTGTATGTTAAAAGCCGGTATTGATAAACACATCACCTTTCACTCAGCAAGACATACGTTCGCAACGCTCCAACTGACCTATGGCACTGACATTAAAACGGTAAGCAAATTATTAGGACATAAAGACGTTCAGGTCACACAGATTTATGCAAAAATCATTGACAGCAAAAAAGTTGAGGCGGTTAATAAAATACCAAAGTTATAAATGATACATCTAAATTCTTCTATGAGGATAGGCTAATTGATGACATCGATCCTTTAAAGGGGCGTATGGTTTCAGGAACCTTGCTTGAAACGTTATCAATGTCTTAACCCTTAAGGAACTCTCCAGGGTTTTAACGTTATCAACGGATAATTATACCATTTCGAAAATATAACGTTACCGGAGTTTACAAACCCGTTGGATCCATTCTAAAATATTTTATCAATAAGGGGTATCAAAAAAACTAGCCAAATGGGACAACATTTCATTTGTTATGCTGATCCATTTTTTGGTCAAGTTTTTGACCTTATGAAACATTGAACATATTAATAACCAGCTACTTACAATTATTGATTGTACCGAGGTGCAGAATCTGGACCAAGGATTTACGATTATTTATAGAGAGTTTTGCTTCTGATCAGAAAAAACTTGTTAAATGATTCAATTTAGTAACGATAGCAAAATTCAAAATGGAAAATGAAATTATTAACAAATTAGCACAACTGGAGCATATCGTTAAAGCATCTAATTTATGCCAAAAAGAAGTGCTCACCTTCTCGGAGTTCTGTAAATATTGTGGTATATCTGAAAGTCACGGTTATAAGCTGACCTCCCAAAACAGAGTACCTCACTATAAGCCTTCCGGTAAAATGGTTTATTTCAAACGCTCGGAAATAGATGACTGGCTGCTAAAGAACCCGGTTAAAACAATCGATCAGATTGAGTTAGAGGCGGATGATTATGTGACGTTCCACAAGCGCAAAATCTAACTAAATCGATGAGAAATAACAACACTTCATTAAACAGTAAGTGCTGTGGATATTGTTTGAATCCCTTCCACAGCAAGCGTTCAAACGCCCAATATTGCTCCTCGTCCTGCCGTGCAAAAGCATGGAAAGGCGCAACGATCCGGAATTGATCCAACTTGATGATGCCACTAAAAAACAAATAGCAAACTTGCTATATCAGATTTAACAAAAAGAAGGACTACGATTTTGCCGAAGAATTAGAAAATCGCATCTGGGCCATTGAAAGCAAGTATGAGTACTTGCATTACGTCATTAAAGAATTGGAATTTCGTGTACAGTATGCCATTGACAGCGGTGATTATTCAACAATTATTCGAAAAAATGGAAATGGCTGTCTGTCAACGGAAGCCGATCTGATGAATTATTTTGGATATGTGCCTAAACGTTAAATAATTATGGAAAAAATAAGGGATAGGCTTAGAAAAAAAGTGTTATCGGAATACAATAAAAATTCGAAAAAAGATAAGCGTATTGTTAAAACGGTTACTATTGCCGGAGTTGTAATGGCCGTGCTGTTTCTCTCCAGGTATTTTGTTAAAGCCGTCACCGAAACGGTTAAGGCTTGTAAGAATTTGAGAAATGCGATAAGGAGGTGAAATGATGATATGGGGACACAATGGGAGGCACACCAAGGGTTTACGTTTACGATTTACTGCCGTCTATGATTGTTGCCAACTTTATTGATCCATAATCCATTTGACTAGTTCATTAACATCTACAATTGACCAAGAGTGAGGATGTCTATCTCCATTTGATCGATAGCCCCGATTTTCTGTAGGTATGTATTCGACATTATCACCAAATTTTTGAACTAGTTCATCAGATAGACTCTTTATGAAATAAGCGTTCATATCCTCATACTCGTACATTCTGTTTTGTCGCCACCACAATGTATCAGGTTCTGTGTAAAATCTGATTTTTACCTCATTCAAATGAGATAAATTATCAATATTATTCGTTTTTTTGGTGTAAACAGCAAATTCTTCGTATTTATTTATACCATTTTCAGGTTTTCCAAAGTTCGGTTCAAATTGATCAATTATCATTTTACTTTCCTGCACAGAAACTGACGAAAAGTTTCGCTCGATATTCCTCTGAGCATTTTCATAAAGCCCTAATAAATCAACTGGCGGATCTATGGTGAATACCCCTTCCGGTTTAATAACATTTTCAGACTGAATTAAATGATTACTGATTAGTAAACTAACATTACCGCCACTTGAAAATCCACCTATATATACATTATTTTTATCCAGGCCATTCTCCTCAAACATTTGGTGAATTATTACTGAAAGTTTAGTTTTCTCATTATCCTCAAGCCAAATTCTTTGATTAAATTCCATCAATGCTATTGATATTCCTTTTCTCACAGCAGGTTCTATTATCTTAAACTCAGACTTAATAATCTTTGGATTTTCCGGGAACCCCGGGAATAATATCAAAATGCCATTTTGTTTTCCACTAGGAATTATTAATTCATAATGTTCGGTTTTTTTGGTTTTAAAGGATATAACATTTTTTAGCGTGCTACAATTTTCAATAGTTCGAATATTATCGAACATCTTCCATACGTCATGTTCAAAACTTTTTGGTGAAAAAGAAAATATTATCAAATGTTTGTCTATTTGAAGGCAATATTTGCCTTTAACTTTTACATTTAACTTAATTTGATTTTGGGTAAAAAAGACATCGTACAGACCAACCTTACCTTCGAAGGACTGCCAATTTGTAGATTTTTGTTTTGGAGTGAAAGATGCTGTGGATTTTGTTATTCTTTTCGTGTCTATCCCATTGTTTTTTCCAACAGATTTTGTCAATCCACTGAAATAGTCTTCTACTAACTCATTAAGGCGTTTTTCGGTTAGCCCGACATCACCGTCCACATACCAAGCAAAGGTATAAGTCCAGAATTGAGGGCTTTCTTCGTTTGCCCATTCAGGAGCAAATCGAACTTCTTCAATACCTGTAAAATTAATTTTTGGTGCGAATGAAAGTGGTAAAGAAAATGACTCTTTGCTCCAATCATTCGGTGCTTCTATTATATTTGAATTTGTATTTTTCCTATCCTCCTGTGATAAGCAACCAGGGCACATTATTAAAAACGAAAATTGTACTAAAAGGAATTGCCTCATATTGCTCTTTTTTATAATAAAGGTAACGTGCTTGTTAGAAATAAAATAGAATGAAATTAGCTTATGACAATTTCCCTAGAACTTTCGGAAATCTTTAGGCAGGACACCGGTAAATTGTTTGAAGTTTCTCGTAAAGTGACTTTGATCTGAAAAGCCACATTTGAGAGCAATGTCTGTAAGTGTTACGTTGGTATCCTTGATCAATGTGATACCATTAGCTATTTTTAATTTTCGCATATAATTTCCTAAAGTGCATGAAAAATATTTCCTAAAATGCTTGGATATGGTTACAGGGTGTACGTCAGCTATCATGGAAAGCTCATCTAGCGTGATTTGCTCATTCCATCTATCATTGAGCAAATCCGATACTATTTGGACCCACCTTGGAGTTGAAACATAATCGCATCTGTCAGTATGGCTAACGAGGCTTAAAGACATGGATAATAAAGATGCCCGGCTACAGCAATCGTAGTTGAGCAGTTCATATACCATTCTGATAGATAAAAGTTTGGCGTCAACATTATTTTTTACTGATGTGGCTAAGTCTATACTATCCAAATCATATTTATTTAAAAACTTATCGTCTAATTCCAATATAAGACTTTTCGAATAGTCATTCCGAAGCACTGTTTCATGAAATTCCCCTGCCTCATAATAGTCGATATCGCCGGTTTTACGTTGGTAAGCTATGTTTTTCCTTCTTTCAACATCTCCGCCTTGAAAGACAAAATCTATATGTGGATTTTCATGGCAGTGCCATCCACCTTCATCTTCATCGACAGGGTAGTGAGTAATCGTGGTTATGCAACCCTCCAAATCTGCGGAATGGAATATTTTACCAGTGTAATTTCCTTTATTTAATGTATATCCTTCTGGCATAAAATTTTATTTCTCGCCATTGACAACAACAATATAGTGTTTTATCGCAGGTTTGCCCAAGGGTAGACGGAGAAATCAAGTGAGATAATTGCAGATGGATGAAATGACAAGAACAGCATTTAGTATGCGGCCAATAAAACTTTAAAACGGAGTTGGACGATGGATACTATCTTGCAAAATGCAGCTTTTGTGAGACTTTTTGGAATGGACTAGGAATTATTAATGATGAGGCGGGCTATTTTTGGTGGAAGAGTAAACTGAACTTCTGATTTTTTATCAAAAGAGTGCTTATATAATTCCTGATTATTATTTATCGATCTAAAACATGCCAGTACCCTCCTTTGGCAGGCCCTATTCGCTTTATTAATCCTTTCTTTTTCAGGTTTTCAAAATGTCGCTGTACAGCAGAGTGATTTACACCCATGCGCTGAGCAACTTCCCGGTAGGATATTGCTGGGAATTCTTTAATTATTTCTAATACTTGCTTTTGTCTTAATGTCAATATTTCATAGGTTACTTCATCTTCTTCTACAGTATCTATTGCACCACTTTTTGCACCACTTTTTGCACCACTTTTTGCACTGGTTTTTGCTTTTTTACCAAAAGCCGGATGAACCGGGATGGTTACCTCAAAAAAAGTACGATCATCATCAGTGTCAAAGATTGCGAATGGTGAACCATTTTCCAAAAGTGCTTTTCTAATGGTTGGGATTCCTGTGGCTCGTCCTTCTGTAAGATCAAGTTCTTTGAGGAAGTCCCCTAACCGGCGGTTACGGTACCGCCTGGGTTTTATTACCCCTTCCTCAAAGGCTTTCATTTTAATAGAACGATCGGGGCCGCCATAGTTAAGAATAGTAATACTATCCGGGTATATGCGTATTTCAACTGGTTCACGCACCTGGTAATCCCTGTGGTACATGGCATTGGCAACCACTTCTTCTAACGCGGCATAGGGATAGTTCCATTCCCTGACGGCTTCTGCTTTATTGGGAAGCTTTAAAATTCTTTCTTCCAGCAGATTGGTTTGCAGATAGTCCAGTGTTTTTCTGATAATTTGTGGTACAGGCCCTGTGATAGGTGGGATTTCCCGAAATTCAGGATTGGCAGGCCCTTTTGGAAAAAATACAATTTCCACCCTGGAATAAGGGAAGAATTTTTCAGGGCTTTCACAAAATAACATCAGTGCTACATTACGGGGAAATACCTGTTCCGGAGGGCCGGAAAGCAATTCCATTTGCATCAGGATACCTGTCTTGGCTTGATTTTCAACCCATTCCAGCAGTTTGCTTTTTGTAACCCTTAAGTGGTCTTTCAATAAAGTGAAAGAAATATCGTCCGTACTTGCTGTTGTATTTGCCCTATCGTCAAATGGGATCTGGTTAGCCAGACTAATTAATTCTTCACGTTCATTTTTATTGGCTTTAACAGAGCTGGCGTATTTCCTGATATAATAAAAGTATTCCTTTTTCCGGCTTGTGATATCTTCCGGTACCTCATAAGGGCGATTGGAGCCTCCCGGTATCCACATTATCAAAATATGCTTACCATCCACTTTTTCAATTTCCAGCTTTGAGTGATATACCGGACGAATGAGGTTATTGTAACCAATCATTGCCTGTTGTATTTTATCGATTTTATCCAATGAAATACCTTTTACTGGCCTAACCGGAAGGCCGTTTTCCGCTTTTACCCCAATAATCACGTAGCCTCCGCCAATATTGCTGAAATCATTGGCAAAAGCACAAATAGATCGATAAACAGACGAGGGGTTCCAACCTTCTTTATACTCGACCCTTTCATTTTCAACTGATTGCCCTGATAGAAGACTTAAAATATTTACGGGTAATGACATTAAATTTTATTTAAGAATAGTCTATATAGCATTTTTGGTTGACCATTATTGCAAAGGAAAGTTCTTAAAAAAAATTAAATCGGCACTAATGAATTGTTAGAAAATTTAATCGATTCAAGCAGATAAATTATATGGTGAAATCCGGAAACTGCGGCATTCATTTTTAACAGGCTTGTTCATCAGATTTTGATTATCATCTTTTACAAATTTTTGCATTTTGGTGACGTTGATTATTGGATGCGCTTAAGCGCCCGTTTTTTAACCGCCAAATCAATGTAAAAATTAAAAGCCTGCTCCAGAAGTACCTAATCATTCTTCGGATCAATATTTTCAACCAGGAGTAGGGGATATGGTTTTGATCCGTAACTATGTTAAATCCCTTTTTTCAAGTTCCAGGATCCAAGTATCCATAATATGGGATTCTTTGGAACTTCCCGGAATTTTTGCCGTACGATAATTCACAAAATAGTTATAATTAGCCTGATCCTTAGCGTTTGCCAGGTCATAAGTGCCATTTTTGACTAAAGGCACATGTTGCCGTTTTAGCCAGGATAAATGAGCCAAAGCAGACCTGTTAATCCTTGAAGTCAAAACAAACCCATCTGCGGAATCCATGTAAGGCCCAGGGTCAAGATCATACATGCCCAGAGCAAAATAGAAATAAAAACCAAAAGCCGTTTCGAATCTTGGGAATTGACTTTTTGAATAATTGAATATGTGGAAAGTAAATTTGGTTAGGGCGTTGGTAAGTACAATTTGTTTTTTGCGATTGAGAAAAAAGATATCGGCGTACCAGGTGTAAAATGGATCGGTTTTTTGTTTGCCGATGTATGGTGAAAAATCGTAAAATGTTTCATCTAAATAACCATCCAGGTTTTGGGTTTGGTATAGTGCCAACATTGGTTTTATCTTTTGAAATGACGGTAAAATTTAAAAAATTATAATGAATTACCTTTCTGAAATTATTTTAATTGGATAATTATGGCACCGACAAGTTTGCTCACTATTCCTGAGTATTTTTACTGGGTTTGTATGAAGCAACTTTCTCACGAAAACAACATTCAACGCCATTG